>NZ_BCXD01000012.1 GCF_001894925.1 Rhodococcus rhodnii NBRC 100604
AGTGAATGCAGAACGCCGACGACCGGGGGCTCGTTCGGGTGAGGTGACCGATGAGCGGGGGGAGGAGCAGCGCTTCGAGATCGTCCGACATCGCGAGCCGGAAGACGGCGGCGTCGCGCGCGGGGTCGAAGGTGCGCTCACCGACGACCGCCGCGTGGACGCGATCGAGCCCCGACCGCACGACCGATTCGAGGTTCTTCGCCTTGGCGGTCGGAGCGACGCCGCCGGGCGCACGCACGAAGAGCTGATCGCCGAAGAGCTTGCGCAACCGCGCGAGCGACGCGCTCACCGCCGCCTGGCTCATGTGCAGGCGCGCAGCGGTTCTCGTGACGCTGCCCTCCTCGAAGAGGACCGCGAACACCACGAGCAGGTTGAGGTCGACCCCGCGGAGTTCGGCGATCGGATCGTCGTCGAACGAGCGCATCAGAGCACGGCCATGACGTCGATCGCGTACGGGAGGATTCCGGTACGGGGGTGGCAGTTCACGTACTCGAAGCCGGTGCTGCGTGGCAACGCGAAGACCTCGTGCCACGTCACGACGGTCCGCGCGTCGCCGTACTCGCGGTTCTTCTCGATGGCGTGCCGGTAGATCGCGAGATGGGTGGGGTGACTCGCCGACCACGTCTCGAGGCTCTCGAAATCGTGGAAGTGGCCGAGCACCGACGTCTCGCGCAGCGGTTCGAGGGTGTCCGGGTCGAGGCTCGTCATGACGCGGAGCGAGAGCGTTCCCGTCTCGGTGGGATTGTCCGCGAGATAGCGCATTCCGGCCATGAGCTTGGGCTGCAGGGCGTCCTCGTAGTCCGAGCGCTGCTCGCCCTCGGCGCCCTGCCAGTACTGGCCCGACCGGATCACCGTCGTGTTGTGGCCGCACTCGGCACGCACCCGCATCCGGCGTGTGTCGACGGGATTCTCCCGCGCGGTGAGTGGCCCTGCGGGCTCGAGCCGGTCGATCGCCGTCACCGGCATCCGGTCGCGTGCGGCGCCGAAATAGCCGTTCGTCGTCATCGACATCATCTCGGTGCCGGCGCACGCCGCGAGACCGAACGGGCGGCGCGGGTCCGAGTAGACGGTCTCGACGCGATCCGTCGGCACCTGGATCACCTCGTGCCACGCCCCGAAATCGATGCTCTCGGCGTCGAGCCCGGCGAACCAGCGGGGGAGGGGATCCTCGGCGAGCCACCGCGCGTGCGCCGTCGAGTCCTTCCAGTAGGCGAGGTGGACGAGGTTGTAGAAGCCAGCGTCGTCGATGAACGACAACAGCTCCCAGGCCTCGGGAGCCCACGGCGAGTCACCCCGATCCGCCGCGACGAGCGACAGGAACTGCTGTGCGCCTGCGGAATCCGGGACGGAACACTGCACCGCCAGGTAGTCCGACGTCACGAGCGACGTCGGGTTCCCGAAGGACAGCGTCCATCGCGGGGCCCGGGGAGTGTGCCCTTCCGGGCGCCTCGCGGGAACGGATCGGGGGTACTCGCTGTGCCACGTCATGCCGAGACGGAGTCCTTTCGCGTCGGGTTGCTGCGGACCGAGGTCCTGCGGAACGGCCATCCGACCGCACCGAGATCGCTGCCCTTCGTCTCGCGGACGAGCAGGCCGCCGATGATCGCGAGCGTCGAGAGCACGCCGACCCAGAGCCAGAACGCCCACCCGATGTCGTTGCCCGTGAACCACGTCAGCAGGTACGGCGTCGTTCCGCCGAACAGGGCGACCGACACCGACGTCGCGAAGGCGACGCTCGTGGCACGCGACTTGGTCGGGAACAGCTCGGAGATCAGCGCCGGGTACATGCCGGCGCCCATCGCCCAGATACTCATGCCCACGGCCTGTGCGACGAAGAGCGTCCACGGCTGATCGCTGATGAGCAGCGAGAGCGGGTAGTAGACGAGCAGCGACACGACGCCGTACGCGATGACCATGGGGCGACGGCCGATCCGGTCGGAGGTCGCTCCCCAGAACACGAGGGCGCCGAGCGCGACCGCCTGTGCCAGCAGGCTCGCGACGAACGCGCCGTTCGGGTCCATGTCGTGCGTGGAGATCGCGAACGACGACGCGTACGTCGCCCAGATGTAGTAGGCGCAGTTGTGGCCGCACGCGAGCAGGATCACGAGGATGCCGAGCTTGAGATTCGATGACGCCGGCAGCGGCGCCTCGTCGGGGCCGGCGGCGATCTCGCCGTGGAAGTTGTCGGTCTCCTCCGCGGTGCGGCGCAGCACGAGCACGAACAGGCCGAGCAGGCCGCCGATGACGAAAGCGACGCGCCAGCCGTAGTCCGCCGTGCCGTCCTCGCCGAAGACGGCCGTGAACACCGCGCCGAGTGCGGTCGCGAGCATCACGCCGAGCGTGACGGCGAAGAACACCGAACTCGACCACAGGCCACGGCGCTGCGGCGGCGCGATCTCGGAGACGTAGGTGTACGAGACACCGGATTCGCCGCCGTGCGCGAAGCCCTGCAGCAGGCGGGCGATCAGCAGCAGGACCGAGGCCCAGACGCCGATCGTCTCGTAGCCGGGGACGAGCGCGATCATGAGGCTCGCGAGTGCCATCGTGCTGATCGTCGCGACGAGCACGGTCTTGCGGCCGTGGCGATCGGCGATCTTGCCGAAGAAGAGGCCGCCCAGCGGCCGGGCGAGGAAGCCGACGGCGAACACCGCGAGCGTCGACAGCAGCGCCGACGACGGATTGCTCTTGTCGAAGAAGTGGGCTGCGATGTACGTCGAGAAGATCGCGTACAGCGTCCAGTCGAACCATTCGAGGATGTTGCCCGCGACGGCGGCGCGGAGCGAGCGGAACCGCGACTGCCCGCTCATCGGGGCGGTGACCGAGCCGGCGCGAGCCGTGCTCGCCGTGGGCGCGGATTCGGAAGTGGATGACACGTTCGTCGGCCTCCTCGCGCCGAGGCGGCGCGTCGTGCGGGCGGTGGGTGTGCCGGACGCGTCGTCGGGTCCAGTGGAACCTGAACATAGTGAGGCAACTTGTTTCAGAAAAACAAATAGTGGTGATGGTGATTATCGACGACGTCGATGTTCCCGGAGCCGTCCGGCCTGCACGAACGAAGAGCGCCCCCGTCGTGACGGGAGCGCTCTTCGGGGTGGTGGGGCGGTGTGGCCGCGCCTACTCCGGCGCGGCGAGATTCATCTCGTCCGGATGTGCGCCGAGGCGCGTGCCGTCGTCGAGTGTCGCGATCTCGCTCAGATCGAGGTCGTCGAGTTCGAAGTCGAAGACGTCGATGTTCTGTGCGATGCGCTCGGTGTGCACCGACTTCGGGATCACGATCAGGCCGTTCTGCAGGTGCCAGCGGATGAGGATCTGCGCGGGAGTCTTGCTGTGCCGGTCGGCGATCCGCGCGATGATCGGGTCGCCGAGCAGAGTGTTCGGCTTGGAGTCCTTGCCCCAGCCGGAGTTGCTCGTCCCGCCGAGCGGGCTCCACGACTCGACCGCGATGCCGTGATCGCCGGCGAACGAGCGCACCGCGGGCTGCGTCAGGTGCGGGTGCAGTTCGACCTGATCGACGGCGGGCAGCGTCTTGCCGGCCTCGACGAGCAGCCGCAGGTGATGCGGCTCGAAGTTGCACACGCCGATCGATCGCGCGCGGCCCGACGCCGCGATCTCCTCGAGCGCGTCCCACGTCCGCAGGATTCGCTCGGAATCCTGGAGCGGCCAGTGGATCAGATAGAGGTCGACGTAGTCGAGTCCGAGCTTGTTCAGGCTCGTGTCGAACGCCGCGAGCGCGGCGTCGTGGCCCTGGTCGGCGTTCCACAGTTTGGTCGTGACGAAGATGTCCTCGCGAGGGACCGACGCCGCCGCGAGTCCGCGTCCGACACCCTCCTCGTTGCCGTACGCCGCGGCGGTGTCGATGTGGCGGTAGCCCGCCTCGTCGATCGCGAAGCGCACCGCGGTCTCGGTCTCCTCGTTGCCGGCCTGCCAGACTCCCAGGCCCAGCTGCGGGATCGTGTGTCCTGAGTTCAGCGTGATCGTGGGGATGCTCATGTCTCCAGGCTAACGAGGACACGCCGTACACCGGGACGAGTCGTCGTGGCAGCATGCAGGCGTGAACGACATCCGGCTGGTCGCCACCGACCTCGACGAGACCCTCCTGCGCTCCGATCACTCCGTCTCGGCCCGTACCGCCGCGGCCCTCGCCGCCGCCGAGGGGGCCGGAATCGAGATCGTGTGGGCGACCGCCCGGGCGCGGCACTCGGTGGGCGCGCTCGCGGCCGAGGCCGGATTCCGCGGCCTCGCGGTGTGCGCGAACGGTGCCGTCGCCCTCGATCTCGCCGACGGGACGCCGGTGATCACGAACACGATCGACATCGAGATCGAGGCGGCAGCCGCGGCGATGGCGGCGGTGCGCGAGCTGCTGCCGGGTGTCGTCTTCGCGAACGTCGGGCCGACGACGTTCGTCGCCGAACCCAGCTACGCCGGGCTGTGCGAGTTCGTCGACCACTACCGTCACCCGCACGAGATGGATCTCGCCGAGACGCTGCCGTCGATCGCCGAGCCGATGGTGAAGATCGTCGCGCGCCACCCCGACGTCCCCGCGTCGGAGCTGTATCGGCTGGTGCTCGCCTCCGCACCGACCGGCGTCGCCGTCACGCATTCGGGCGCGCCGTACATCGAGATGGCGGCGGCCGGCGTCTCCAAGGCCGCCGCACTCGCCGAACTCGTGCACCGTCGCGGCCTCACCGCCGCGAACGTCGCGGCGATCGGTGACGCGATCAACGACGTCCCGATGCTCGAATGGGCGGGGACGGCGCTGTGCCCCGCCACCGCGATGCCCGAGGTCCGTGCGCTGGCCGACCGCATCCTGCCCGGCAACGACGACGACGGCGTCGCACAGTATCTCGAGGAACTCGCTGCCCGCTGACGTGTTGCTCCACAGGCGAAGCCTCCTCCACAGCGGCGCCGTCGTCCGTGGTCGCGGCTCACCGGAATTCGTCACGATGTGGGTATGGACGTGCCTTCACCTTTCCTGCGGCGGTCGCAGGCCCTCGCCGCAGGTTTCACCGACCACGAGCTCCGGACCGCGCTGGGCCGCGGCGAACTCGTGGCGCTCCGACGGGGAGTGTTCGTTCCGCGCGAGGTGCACGACGCCACGGACGAGATCGAACACCACCGCCTCGCCGCCCTGGCCGCGAGCGACGAGAGCGAGGGCGTCTTCAGCCATGTGACGGCCGCTGTCCTGCACGGACTCGCGGTGTGGGACCTCCCGCTGAAGAGACTTCACGTGACCGTCGGCGGTGGATCGCACGGAAAGGCAACGGCGAGGCGGGTCGTCCACGCGGCGCCGCTCGACGAGTCCGACGTCGTCACGATCACCGGCGTCCGGGTGACGTCGGTGGCCCGAACCGTCGTGGACCTGGCCCACACCGTCGGCTTCGAGCAGGCGGTCGTGACCGGTGACGCCGCGCTGGCGCGAATCAGTGCGCACGAACTGTCGGACGCGACCGAGCGCCGGACGGGACGACGCGGGGCACCGGCTGCTCGCCGGGCCCTCGCATTCCTCGACGGGCGTAGCGAGAGCGTGGGCGAATCACGCAGCCGGGTTCTCCTGCACCGCGCGGGCTTTCCACCGCCCGAGCTGCAGCACAGAATCCACACGGTGCAAGGAGAGTTCATCGGTCGTGTGGACTTCGCGTGGGAAGAGTTCGGTGTCGTCGGTGAGTTCGACGGGTTCGCGAAGTACGGCGAGGGCAGGGATGCGTTCGAGGCGCTGCGTCGTGAGAAACACCGTGAGGACGCACTGCGCGCGGCGGGGTGGGTCGTCGCACGGTGGACGTGGGAGCACCTGGACCGTCCCGACGCGGTGGCGCAGCGGATCCGCTATGCCGTCGCTGCCGCGTCCGGCCGCCGGACGCTCCCCGATTCACCCTCACGCTGACCCTGGTGAGGGAGCGCGAACGCGAATCGGGGAGCGTCAGCGGACCTACTTGCCTCAGAGACCGGCGGCGGTGGCGAGGGCCGGGAGGTAGGTGCTCGGTGCACCGAACAGGTGGGCGCTGCCGTGGGCACGCTTGAAGTACAGCTGGGCGTCGTGCTCCCACGTGATCGCGATGCCGCCGTGCAGCTGCACGGCCTCGGCGGCGACGTGCTCGAACGCCTCCGAGCAGTACACCTTCGCGATCGCGGCGTCCTCTGCGGTTCCGGACTCCGCCGCCGCGTACGCCATCGACCGCGCCGTCTCGACGAGCGCGTACATGTCCGCCATCCGGTGCTTGAGCGCCTGGAACGAACCGATGGCACGCCCGAACTGTTTGCGCGCCTTGGTGTACTCGACGGTCTGCTCCAGGATGCCTGCCGCGGCACCGACCTGTTCGGCGGCTAGGGCGACGACGGCGTCGGTGCGCACCCGTTCGGCGAGGTCGCCGGGCGACGCGAGCGGCCGGCCCCGCACCCCGGACAGCGTCACCTCGGACAGCGACCGCGTCGGATCCATCGTCGCGACGCGGCGCCGCGTCACGCCGGCGGCCGCCGGGTCCACCTCGTACAGTCCGCCGTCGGTGAGGACGAGGAGCGTGTCGGCGATATCGCCGCCCAGCACGTAGTGCGCCGTTCCGTCCAGCACGTCGTCCGACGCCGTGACGCCGTACCCGTCCCAGCCGCTCTCGTCGGCCCAGCACACGGCGAGGGTGCGCTCGCCTGCCGCGACCGCGGGCAGCAGCCGGGTGCACGCGTCGTCGTCATCCGAGTGCACCAGGGTGCGGACGCCGAGCACCGCGGACCCGAGCATCGGCGACGGCGTGAGCCGCCGGCCCAGCTCCTCCTGGACCAGCGCGATCTCGGCCATTCCGGCGCCGACGCCGTCGTGGTTCTCGGGAACGGCGAGGGCGGCGACGCCGATCTGCCCGCACAGCAGCGACCACACGGCGGGGTCGAAGCCGTGCTCGGCGGCGATCGCCTTGCGCACCGCCGCCGAGTCGGAGTGCTTCGTCAGCAGATCACGGACGGCGGACCGCAGCGCGTCGTGCTCGTCGCCCATGGTGCTCACGACGCCACCGCCAGTGCGACGCGCTCGCGGTGCCATGCGGGCGTTCCCCATGCGGTCACGAGGGCGCGAACCTTGGTGAGCCACAACGAGAGGTCGTATTCCTGGGTGTAGCCGATCGCGCCGTGGACCTGCAGCGCGATCCGCGCCGCCCGATACGCGGCGTCGCCGCACGCGACCTTCGCGGCGGAGATGTCGCGGCCCGACTCCGGGTCGCGGTCGCGCAGTGCGACGGCGGCGCCGTGCAGCAGCGGCCGTGCCATCTCGATCCCGACGGCGACCTCGGCGAGGTGATGTTTGATCGCCTGGAACGTACCGATCGCCGTACCGAACTGCTTGCGCGACGTCGCGTACTCGGTGCTCGTCTCGAGCAGATGTCCACCGAGACCGAGCAATTGGGCCGCCGTAGCGAGTGCGCCGTGATCGATCGCGGACGCGACGTCGGCGCCGCCGAGTTCCTGCTCCGCCGTGACTCGGAAGAGGCGGCGCGCGGGATCGACCGAGGGCTGTGGATCGCCGGGCGCGGCGAGTGCGACGCCGTCGCCGGACGCGAGCAGGACGAGGCTCGCGGCGTCGGCGTCGAGCGCGAACGGCACGACCGGAGGGGCGGCGACCGACACCAGCGAGCCCGACGCCACGGCGCCGAGCCGGTCGGGTGCTCCCGCGAGCAGCACCGGCGCGGCGGCGATCGTGTCGGCGACCGGGCCCGGCACGGCGTGACGGCCGAGGTGCTCGACGGCGATCACCATGTCGACGGCGTCGGCGCCCATGCCGCCGTGATCGTCGTCGACGAGCAGCGCCGTGACGCCGGTCGCGGCGAGCTTGTCCCACACGGCCAGACCCGGCGCGGTGTCACCGTCGGCCCACGATCGCGCCGCTGCGGGGACGTCGGACTTCGCGAGCAGCGCGCCGATGCTGGCGGCGAAGTCGCGATGGTCGGGTGAGGGCGTGAATCTCATCGGGCCGCCTTCGGTAGGCCGAGCAGCCGCTCGGCGATGACGTTCTTCTGGATCTCGTTGGTACCGGCGTAGATCGGTCCCGAGAGCGAGAACAGGAAGCCGTCGGTCCACGGCCCTGCGAGTTCGGCCTCGGGGCCGAGGAGGTCGAGCGCGGTCTCGTGCGTCGCGATGTCCCAGTCGGACCAGAAGACCTTGTTGATCGACGATTCGGCGCCGAGACTGCCGCCGTCGGCGAGCCGCGTGACGGTCGCGAACGTGCTGAGCTGATACGCGCGAGCGCCGATCCAGGCATCGGCGACCTTCTCCCGCAGCCGTGTGTCGGCCGGGTCGGCGTGCGTCCGGTAGAGCTCGATCAGCCGGTCGACGGTCGCGAGGAAGCGGCCCGGGGCGCGCAGCGAGAGGCCGCGCTCGTTGCTCGCGGTGCTCATCGCGACGCGCCAGCCCTCGCCGGGAGTGCCGATGACGGCGGACTCGCCGGGCCGGTCGGGATCGTCGGGGACGAAGACGTCCTCGAGGAAGATCTCGGCGAATCCGGGCTCGCCGTCGAGCTGGGCGATCGGGCGGATCGTGACGCCGGGCGACCGCAGATCGAACATGAAGTACGTGATGCCCTTGTGCCGCGGCGCGTCCGGGTCGGAGCGGAACAGCCCGAATCCCCAGTCGGCGAAGCTCGCTCGCGAGCTCCACGTCTTCTGTCCGTCGAGTACCCAGCCGCCGTCGACGCGGCGTGCCGTCGAGCGCAGGCTCGCGAGGTCGCTGCCGGACTCCGGCTCCGACCACGCCTGCGCCCAGATGTCGTCGGCGCGGGCCATACGCGGCATGATGCGCGAGAGTTGTTCGGGGTGAGCGTGTTCGAAGAGCGTCGGGGCGAGCAGGAAGATGCCGTTCTGGCTCACGCGTCCCGGTGCGCCGCTGCGGTGGTACTCCTCTTCGAAGACGACCCACTGCAGCAGCGAGGCATCGCGCCCGCCGAGCTCGCCGGGCCACGAGACGACCGAGAGCTTCGCGTCGGCGAGGGTGCGCTCCCATTCGCGGTGGGCCTCGAAGCCCTCGGCGGTGTCCATCGAGGGCAGCGGCGAGGCGGGAATGTTCTCCCGCAAGAACGCTCGCACCTCGTCACGGAACGCGAGCGTCGCGTCGTCGAGTGTCAGATCCACTGTTTCGCTCCTTCGGAGGCGGCGGTGCGTCCGCTCGCGGCCATCGACTTCGCGTCCTGACCGCCGAGCGGGTCGGTGTCGATCTCGGCGTTGTGGGCGTGCGCGAAGTGATGCAGACCGAAGACGGAGTCCATGCCGTTCCGCATCCCCATCTGGTCCTCGCACTGGTTGACTGCCTTCTTCGTGAGCGCGAGCCCGAAGCGCGGCATCGCCGCGATGCGCGCGGCGATCGCGAAAGTCTCGGTCTCGAGGTCGTCGCGCGGGACGACGCGGTTGACCATGCCGACCTCGTACGCGCGCTGCGCCCCGAACCGGTCGCCGGTGAAGAGCATCTCCTTCGCGAACCGGGGTCCGACCATCCACGGATGTGCGAAGTACTCGACACCGGGAATGCCCATACGTACGACCGGATCGGAGAAGAACGCGTCGTCGGACGCGACGATCATGTCGCACGACCACGCGAGCATGAGCCCGCCCGCGATGCACGCGCCCTGCACCATCGCGATGGTCGGCTTCGGCATCTCGCGCCAGCGACGGCACATTCCGAGGTAGACCTCGGTCTCACGTGCGAATCGCTGGTCGCCGCCGGGCTTGTCGACGTGATCCCACCACAGCGTCGCCTTGTTGTCGTAGCGCACGTGATGATCGCGGCCCGGCGTTCCGATGTCGTGGCCGGCGCTGAAGTGTTTTCCGTTGCCCGCGAGCACGATCACCTTGACGTCGTCGTCCTCGATCGCACGCTCGAACGCGGCGTCGAGTGCGTACGTCATCACCGAGTTCTGCGCGTTGCGGTAGTCGGGGCGGTTGAGCGTCACGACGGCGACGTGATCGCGCACCTCGTAGGTGACGACGTCGGGCTCGTAGGGGACTGTCACGACTTCTCCTCACGCAGAACGTTCTTGAGTACCTTCCCGGACGGGTTCCGGGGTAGCGACGGGACGAACCGCACCGAGTGCGGCACCTTGAACTTGGCGAGCCGCTCGCGTGCGAACGAGAGGACGTCGTCCTCTGTCGCGTGCTCGCCGGACCGCAGCACGACGTAGGCGAGCCCGAGCTCACCCATCCGGTCGTCGGGGACGCCGACGACGGCGGACTCGGCGATCGCGTCGTAGCGGGCGAGGGCGTTCTCGACCTCGGCCGGGTAGACGTTGAATCCACCCGAGATGTACATGTCCTTCAGCCGGTCGGTGATCGCGAGATACCCTGCCTCGTCGAGGGTTCCGACGTCTCCCGTGTGGAGCCAGCCGTCGGCGTCGATCGCGGCGGCGGTGGCGTCGGGGTCGTCGAGGTAGCCGAGCATCACGTTCGGGCCGCGGACGAGGATCTCGCCGTCGTCGCCGATGCGCACCTCGAAGCCGCCGGTCGGGCGTCCCGACGTGGTCGCGACGGTCACGGGATCGTCGTCGGTGCGGCACATCGTCACGACGACGGCCTCGGTCTGTCCGTACGCCGTGATGACGGCGTCGAAGCCGAGTTCGGCCTGCATTCGTTCGACGAGCCGGACCGGGACGATCGGGGCACCGGTGATCGCGACCCGCAGGCTCGCGAGGTCGTGGTTCGGGCGATCGGGATGGTCGAGGATCGACTGGAAGATCGTCGGTGCGCCCGCGAGGATGCTGATCCGCTCCGCGTCGGTGGCAGCCATGAGCGCGGGCACGTCGAACACCCGCATCGGGACGACGGTGGCGCCGCGAAGCAGGCACACGACGATGCCGGCCTTGTAGCCGAAGGTGTGGAAGAACGGATTGATGATCAGGTAGTTGTCGTCGGCGGTGACGGCGGCGCAGTCGGCCCACGAGTCGGCGATGTCGACGGTCTGCCGCTGCGCCGAGAGCACTCCCTTGCTGCGGCCCGTCGTGCCGGACGTGAAGAGGATGTCGGCGACGTCCTCGGGCCCGACGGCGGCGGCGGTCTCGCGCGCGAGCGCCCGCGACTCGTCGGTGGCGCTCGCGACGAAGTCGGCGTAGTCGATCACGCCGGCGGCCGGTTCGTCGCCGCCGTCGACGGGAATGCGCACGACGATGGGGATCGTGAGGCCGGGGGCGGCCTCACGCAGCGCGGCGTGGCGGTCGGTGCCGAGGAAGTGCCCGGCGACGACCAGCATGCGCGCGTCCACGCGTTCGACGATGTCGGCGGCCTCCACGCCGGTGTAGCGCGTGTTGACGGGCACGACCGCGGCGCCTGCGCAGTGGGCGCCCAGCAACGCGACGATCCAGTGGTACGTGTTGGGCGACCAGATCGCGATCCGGTCGCCGGGACGGACGCCGTGGCCGATCGCGGCGGCCGCGAAGTCGTGCGCGGCGTCACGCAGTCGTGCGAACGTCAGGCGAGTGTCTCCGTCGGCCACCGCGATCCGGTCGGCGAAGACGTCGGCGGCGTTGTCCAGCGCCGCGGGTGTCGTTCTCGGGTTCTCGGTCACTTCGCTCCCTCACTACCTAGCAAGTGCTTGGTAGGTTATCGTACGAACGTGCATCAGAGCGAGAGCCGGGACGGGCCGATCACCGACGAGGCGTTCGCGCAGGACGTTCGAGCATGGCTGGACGAGAATCTCACCGGCCGCTTCGCGTCGCTGCGGGGAACGGGCGGCCCGGGCAGCGAACACGAGTACTTCGACGAACGCCTCGAATGGGACCGCCACCTCGCGGCCGCGGGCTGGACCTGTCTCGGCTGGCCCGAGCAGTACGGCGGCCGGGGCGTGAGCATCGCGCAGCACGTCGCCTTCCACGAGGAGTACGCGAGAGCGGCGGCGCCCGCCCGCGTCAGCCACGTGGGCGAGGAACTGCTGGGCCCGACGCTCATCGCGTTCGGAACCGAGGAGCAGAAGCAGCGCTTCCTGCCCGGCATCCGGAACGTCACCGAACTGTGGGCGCAGGGATACTCCGAGCCCGGTGCCGGCTCCGATCTCGCCGACGTCGCGACGACCGCGAGGCTCGAGAACGGCACGTGGGTCGTCAACGGGCAGAAGATCTGGACCTCGCTCGCGCACGTCGCGGACTGGGCGTTCGTCGTCGCCCGCACCGAGCCCGGATCGCGCCGCCACCACGGCCTGAGCTTCCTGCTCGTGCCGCTCGATCAGCCCGGCGTCACCGTCCGGCCCATCCAGCAGCTCACCGGGACGTCGGAGTTCAACGAAGTGTTCTTCGACGACGCCGTGACCGACGCCGACCTCGTCGTCGGCGAACCGGGCGACGGCTGGAAGGTCGCGATGGCGCTGCTGACCTTCGAGCGCGGCGTCTCGACGCTCGGTCAGCAGATCGGCTTCGCCCGCGAACTCGCGGGCGTGGTGGAGCAGGCCCGGCGCAGCGGCACCGACCGCGACCCCGAGATCCGCGACCGGATCGCGCGGGCCCACGTCGGCCTGCGGGTGATCCGCGCGCACGCGCTGCGCACGCTCGGGGGCGCGCCGTCGCCGGGCGACGCCTCCGTCGCGAAACTGCTGTGGGCGGGCTGGCACCGCGATCTCGGCAGGCTCGCGGTCGACGTCCGCGGCCCGGCCGGGCTCGTCGCGCCGGACCACGACCACACCGGTGCGCCGTCGGAACCGACCGATCCGGAACACCTGGAACTGGGCGAGGCACAGCGGCTGTTCCTCTTCACCCGCGCCGACACGATCTACGGCGGATCCGACGAGATCCAGCGCAACATCATCTCCGAGCGTGTGCTCGGACTACCGCGAGAGGCCAGAGCATGAGCACCGACACCGTGGACACGCGATCACCGCTGGCGACCGCACCCGACGAGACCCCCGGGCACGACCTGCTCCTCGGCAGGAAGGTCGTCGTCACCGCCGCCGCCGGGACGGGGATCGGCTTCGCGACGGCGCGCCGCGCGCTGCTCGAAGGCGCCGACGTCCTCGTCTCCGACTGGCACGAGCGGCGGCTCGAGCAGACCCGTGAGCAGCTGGCGGCGGAGTTCCCGGACCGCGAGATCGCCGCCACTGCATGCGACGTCTCCGACACCGCGCAGGTCGACGCACTGATCGAGCACGCGGCCTCGACGCTGGGCAGGATCGACGTCCTGGTGAACAACGCCGGCCTCGGCGGCGAGACGCCGATCGTCGACATGACCGACGAGCAGTGGGATCGCGTCCTCGACATCACGCTGACCGGGACCTTCCGGGCCACGCGCGCGGCGCTGCGGTACTTCCGCGAGGCGGATCACGGCGGCGTGCTCGTCAACAACGCGTCCGTTCTCGGCTGGCGCGCGCAGCACTCGCAGGCGCACTACGCGGCCGCGAAGGCCGGTGTCATGGCGCTCACGCGGTGCAGTGCGATCGAGGCCGCCGAGTACGGCGTCCGGATCAACGCGGTCGCGCCGTCGATCGCGCGGCACGCCTTCCTCGCGAAGGTCACGAGCGACGAGTTGCTCGACGAGCTCGCGTCCCGCGAGGCGTTCGGCCGTGCGGCCGAGGTGTGGGAGATCGCCGCGACGATCGCGATGCTGGCGAGCGACTACTCCACGTACCTCACCGGCGAGGTCGTCTCGATCTCGTCGCAGCGCGCATGACGGCACGGCGACGGCACGAAAATAGGATGGCCGCATGACTGCTTCCTCCGGCACGACGCCGTCCACCACGCCCGAGCCCGGCGAGTCCGCGCGAGGCGGACGCCGTGCCGAACTGCTCGACATCGCGGCCGGGCTGTTCGCCGACCGCGGCGTGCGGGCCACGACGGTCCGCGACATCGCCGACGCCGCGGGCATCCTCTCGGGGAGCCTGTACCACCACTTCGACTCGAAGGAGTCGATGGTCGACGAGATCCTCCGGACCTTCCTGGACGGTCTCTTCACGCGCTACCGCGAGATCGTGGCTTCCGGGCGCGACACCCGCACGACGCTGTCGGATCTCGTGACGGCGTCGTTCACCGCGATCGACCGCTCGCACGCCGCCGTCGCGATCTATCAGGACGAGGTCAAGCACCTCGTCGACAACGAGCGCTTCGGCTACGTCCGCGAGTACAGCCGGGAGTTTCGCACGCTGTGGGAGGGCGTCCTCACCCGCGGGATCTCCGACGGCACCTTCCGCGCGGACGTCGACGTCGAGCTCACCTTTCGCTTCCTCCGCGACACCGTCTGGGTCGCGGTGCGCTGGTACCGGCCCGGTGGTCCGCTGACCGCCGACGCCGTTGCCCGCCAGTACCTCGGAATCGTTCTCGACGGGTTGTCCGACCCGTCTCGCACCACACAGGAGACCTGACATGAGCGGTGGCACCACGGAGGCGTACATCGTCGACGCCCTTCGCACTCCGATCGGCAAGAAGAACGGCGCGCTCGCTGCCGAGCACCCGATCGACCTGGGCGCGCACGTGATCCGCGAGTCGATCCGTCGCACCGGGCTCGACCCGTCGGTCGTCGACGACGTGATCTTCGGTTGCGTCGACGCGATCGGCGGACAGGCCGGGAACATCGCGCGCCTCGCGTGGCTCGCCGCCGGATATCCGGAGGCGGTTCCGGGTGTCACCGTCGACCGTCAGTGCGGGTCGAGCCAGCAGGCCGTCCACTTCGGCGTGCAGGCGATCAAGTCGGGGACGGCGGACGTCGTCGTCACCGGCGGCGTCCAGAACATGAGCCGCATCCCGATCTCGTCGGCGATGACCGTCGGCCGCGAGTTCGGTTTCGACACACCGACGTCGGGCTCGGAGGGCTGGACCCAGCGGTACGGTGACGAGGAGGTCTCGCAGTTCCGCGGCGCCGAGATGATCGCCGAGAAGTGGGGCCTCTCGCGCGAGGAACTCGAGCGGTGGGCACTGCGCAGCCACGAGCGTGCCGCGGCGGCGATCGCCGAGGGTCGCTTCGAGCGGGAGATCGCGCCCTACGGCGACGTACGAGTCGATCAGGGACCGCGCGAGACGAGCCTCGAGAAGATGGCGTCGTTGCAGCCGCTCGTCGAGGGCGGACGTCTCACCGCCGCGGTCGCCAGCCAGATCTCCGACGGCGCCAGCGCCGTGACGCTCGCGTCGGCCGAGGCGGTGGAGCGCTACGGGCTCACGCCGCGCGCCCGCGTCCACCACATCAGCGCGCGCGGCGACGATCCGCTGCTCATGCTCACCGCGCCGATCCCGGCGACCCGGTACGCCCTGGAGAAGACCGGAATGTCCATCGACGACATCGATCTCGTCGAGATCAACGAGGCCTTCGCTCCGGTCGTCCTCGCGTGGATCGACGAGCTGGGTGTCGACCCGGGGAAGGTCAACGTCAACGGCGGGGCCATCGCGCTCGGTCACCCGCTCGGTGCGACCGGAACCAAGCTCATGACGACGTTGCTGCACGAACTCGAGCGGACCGGCGGCCGCTGGGGACTGCAGACGATCTGCGAGGGCGGCGGCACCGCGAACGTCACGATCCTCGAACGCGTCTGACGTAGTCTCGGTCCGTGTCGCTGCCACCGATCGGGCAGCCGCACGGGAGGGAGCATCGTGACACGGCACGCGGGCGAGCCTCACGCGGGGTCGCTCGCGTCCCGTCTGAACTGGCTGCGGGCGGGCGTCCTGGGGGCGAACGACGGAATCGTCTCCACGGCGGGGCTCGTCGTCGGTGTCGCGGCGGCCACGGTCGATCGGCAGCCGATTCTCGTGGCCGGAACCGCGGGCCTGATCGCCGGCGCGATCTCGATGGCGGTCGGCGAATACGTCTCGGTGAGTACGCAACGCGACACCGAGCGTGCGGTGCTGGACGAGGAACGCCGCGAGCTCGCCGAGCATCCCCGTGAGGAAGTCGAGGAGCTCGCGGAGATCTACCGGCAGAAGGGGCTGTCCGCCTCGACGGCCCGGCAGGTGGCGCGGGAACTCACCGAACACGACGCCTTCGCCGCGCACGCCGAGGCCGAGCTCCACCTCGACCCCGACGAGCTGACGAACCCGTGGCAGGCCGCGGGGTCGTCGGCCCTGTCGTTCACGATCGGTGCGCTCCTGCCCCTGCTGGCGATCATGCTGCTCCCGGCGTCGATCCGCGTCCCCGTGACCTTTGCCGCCGTGCTCGTCGCGCTCGCCGTCACAGGCCGGGTGAGCGCGCACCTGGGCGGCGCGGATCCGAACCGTGCGATGGCGAGGGTCGTGGCGGGTGGTGCGGCGGCGATGGTGGTGACCTACACGATCGGACAGGTGCTGGGGGTTACCGGTGCGCCGTGACGTTGCGGCACAAGGGTCGGGGGGCGGGTTCGAGAGGCGGGGCTCAGGGGGTGGCGGCGGGCTGCGCCACCTGCGCATCGCTGCGCAGGGTCGCCAGCGCATCGAGCCGGGCCGCGGCGTCGGTGACGACCCGCTCGATCACCTCGGCACACGTGGGCAGATCGTCGAGCACGCCGACGACCTGTCCCGACGCGAGGACACCGGCCTCGGTGTCGCCCTCGACGAGTCCCGCACGCAACAGCATCGGTGTGTTGGCGGCCATGACGATCTGCTGCCACGTCCGCTCGCCCGAGCGTTTCATCGCGAGCCCGTCGCGCACCAAGGTCGTCCACGACATGCCCGTCATCGCACGGAACTTCATCGCATTGCGGGCCGCGGCCACGAAACCGCGCATCGGCCCGGAGTTCTCGAGCGTCTCGACCAGCTCGGTGGTGAGGACGCGGTGCGGCATCCCGTCGACCTTGCGCGACACGACGGTCTCCTGCAGGCCACGCGAAAGGTACTGCTGCTTCACGGCATCGGGAACCTGCGACTCCTGGGTGAGCAGGAAGCGCGTTCCCATCGCGACCCCGGCGGCGCCGTACGCGAGCGCCGCCGCGAGGCCGCGGCCGTCGTAGAAGCCGCCCGCCGCGACGACGGGGATGTCGACGGCGTCGAGGACCGAGGGCAGCAGGAGCGTGGTCGCCACCGCACCGGTGTGCCCGCCGCCCTCACCGCCCTGGACGACGACGGCGTCGGCGCCCCACGACGCGACCTTGACCGCGTGCTTGGCGGCGCCGACCGACGGAATCACCACGACGCCCGCGTCCTTGAGCTTCGCGATGAGCTCCTGCTTCGGTGCCAGCGCGAACGACGCGACGCGCACGCCCTCGCGGACGAGCAGGTCGATCCGCTCGGGAGCGTCGGTCGCGTCGGCGCGGATGTTCACGCCGAACGGCTTGTCGGTCAACGAGGCCGTCTTGGTGATCGCGGCCTCGAGCTCGTCGTACGTCATCGTGGCCGAGGCGAGGATTCCGAGGCCACCGGCGTTGGAGGTGCCGGCGACGAGGCGGGGCCCCGCGACCCAGCCCATGCCGGTCTGGACGACAGGATGCTCGATGCCGACGAGCTCGGTGAGCGGGGTGCGCAGCGAGGCGGTCACAGCGCGACCTCCCGGTCGCGGCGGTTCTTCGGATCGAGAACGTCACGGATCAGGTGCAATTCGTGCTCCGTGGGTTCGCGCGTGACGCCGGCGGATTCGAGTTCGGCGATCTCGAAGGACGTGTTCTCGGCGACGTCTGCCGCCGTCACGCCCGGGTGCAGCGTGCGGGCACGCATCGTGTGATCGGGGCCCTCGAAGTCGAAGACGCCGAGGTTCGTGACGACGCGGGGCAACGCGAAGTAGCGGAACGCCGGATTGCCGGGATCGACCTTGTCGTAGCCGATTCCGCACACCACGTCGACCTCGTCGCAGAAGACCCGGGCGGTGTGCTTGCCGACCCAGTAGCTCGTCGCGTGGTTGATCGTGTTCCCGGGTGCGCCGCGGACACCGAACATCTGACGCTTGGGCTGCTGCAGCGGCCCGAAGGCCGAGAGGTTCTGGTTGCCGTACCGGTCGAGCTGATTCGCGCCCATCACGACGTGGCGGCGGCCCGAGGCGACGACGTCGAACACGCGCCGGAACGGCATCCAGCCCTCGATCGAGCCGACGCTGCCGAGCGCGGGAGTCTCGTCGAGGAGCAGTGCCTCACCGTCGGTGACGAGCAGATCGGGTTCGGTCGTGAGTCGCGCGAGCCGCGCCCCGATGAGAGGCAGCGTCGCCATCGGGCTCGCCATGATCTCGCCTGCACCGGTGAAGATCTCGGCGCACGCGATCGCGCAGTACTCGGCGCGGGTGACGGTGGCGGTGTCGGTCGTTGCCGGTGCGCTCATGCCTGCTTCTCCTTCGCGAACGCGCGGACCGCGGCGCGGTAGTCGTCCTCGGTCCCCGAGAGATAGGTGTCGACGAACTGCTGCCACGCCTGCGGGTCCTTCGCGGATTCGGCGTAGTGACGCTGGAAGGCCTCGTCGCGGCCGTACTCGCCGGCGAACGTGAAGTGCGCGCCGTCCGGGGCCTCGACGACGCCGTCGACCATCATGCGGTTGAGCAGAAGATTCTGGAGCGGAACCGTTTTCACCAGTTCCTCGGTGTCGACGAGGCGATCGACGGTGACGTACCGGCGCTGCGCCGCGGCGCAGAACAGGTCGTCGAAGTACGGGTCGACGCCCGTGTAGGCTGCGTTGCCGCGTCGGTCACCGAGATCGAGGTGCACGAGCGCCGCGTCGAGGTCGAGGGCGGGCATCGCGACGAGCGTCTCGGTGCGGCCGTCGGCTGCGGGGTAGGGCGAGGCGATCGTCTTCAGCTCGCCCTCCCAGAACGTCAGGACGTCCGAGCCGAGCCCCGCGCGCGTCGGCAGGAAGGGCAACCGTGCGGCTGCGGCTTCGAGCCCGCACTTGACCATTCCCTCGTCCATCTCGCGCGCGACGATCGCCCCGGTCGTGCGGGCGTGCGCGAACCACGGATCGTAGAACGGCGGCGAGTCGAGCGAGACGAAGCCGTAGTACGCCTTGCGCACCTTCCCGGCCGAGCACAGCAGGCCGAGATCCGGGCCGCCGTAGCTGACGACGGTGAGATCGGTGATGTCCGAACGCACCAGCGCTCGCACGAGTACCATCGGCTTGCGCCGCGATCCCCAGCCGCCGATGCCGATCGTCATCCCGCTGCGCAGCTCGCCGATCACGTCGTCGAGCGTCATGGTCTTGTCGCGTTCAGTGGACACCGGTCCCACTCCTTTTTCCGTTGCGCCGGCTCTCGTTGGTCAGTGCCTCACCGCTGCGGGCGAATTCGTCGCGGTGCGCGTCCGACACGCCCGCGAGATTGAGCTCGAAGGTGTACCCCTGTTCGAGGCGGTAGCTGGTCTTGACGTCGACGGGGTCGATCCCGTTGATCGCTTCCTTCGCGCACCGGATGACGCGCGGATCCTTCGCTGCGATCGCTGCCGCGACCTCGCGTGCGGCGCTGTCGAGTTCGGCTCGCGGCACGACGCGGTACACCGAGCCGAAGTGTTCGAGCGTGCGTGCATCGACGTTGCGCGCCGTGTAGTAGAGGGTGCGCATCATGTGCTGCGGGACGAGCCGGGCGAGATGCGTCGCGGCGCCGAGCGCACCGCGGTCGACCTCGGGCAAGCCGAAGTACGCGCCTTCGGAGGCGACGACGACGTCGGCGTTGCCGACGAGGCCGACACCGCCGCCGACGCAGAATCCGTTCACTGCAACGACGACGGGGACGGCGCAGTCGTACACGGCCGCGAAGGCGGCGGCGCACCCGCGGTTGGCGTCGATCAGGGCGTCGTAGCCGGTCGTGACCTGCATTTCCTTGATGTCCACGCCGGCGTTGAAGCCGCGTCCTTCGGCACACAGGATCACGACGTGCGTGGCGGGATCTCGTCCCGCGGCGGTGATCACGTCGGCGAGTTCGAACCATCCTCGCGACGGGATCGCGTTGACCGGGGGGTAGTCGACGGTCACGGTCGTGATGTCGGAGTCGTCGGTGGTGGCGCTGATGCCCATGGCACCTTCCTGTCGTCTGCTGCCTATACCGAACCAAGCGATTGCCCAAACCAAGCGATTGCTTGGTAAGTTAGCACGCGCACCCCGCCGGAGTCACCGACGAGACGAGGGGAGCACGAGACGTGGAGGTGGAAGACATGGCATCTGCAGGCCAGGTTGTGCTGGTCACCGGCGGAGTTCGGGGCGTGGGCGCCGGCATCTGCCGCGCCTTTCTCGCCGCGGGCGCGACCGTCGTGGCCTGCGCGCGCAGAGCCCCGGACGAGCCGGTCCGGGCCGGCGGGCGCGAGATCGAGTTCGTCGAATGCGACGTGCGCGACCCCGAACGGGTCCAGGCGATGATCGACGAGGTGCTCGCGCGGCACGGCCGGCTCGACGTTCTCGTCAACAACGCGGGCGGCGCGCCGTTCGCGCTCGCCGCCGAGGCGAGCCCGCGACTGCACTCGAAGATCGTCGAACTCAATCTGCTCGCACCGCTGCTCGTCGCACAGGCTGCCAATGCCGTGATGCAGCAGCAGGAGTCGGGCGGAGCGATCGTGAACATCTCGAGCGTGAGTGGCTCGCGTCCGTCACCGGGTACGGCGGCGTACGGCGCCGCGAAGGCCGGAATCGATTCGCTCAGCACGTCGCTCGCCGTCGAGTGGGCACCGAAGGTCAGGGTCAACGCGGTCGTCGTCGGTCTCGTGCAGACCGAACTCGCGCACCTGCACTACGGCGACGACGACGGCGTCGCCGCAGTCGGTGCGACCGTCCCGCTCGGCCGCATGGCCGTACCCGAGGACATCGGCAACTGCGCCGTGTTCCTCGCCTCGCCGCAGGCCGCCTACGTGAGCGGCTCGACGCTCACGGTGCACGGCGGCGGCGAGCGGCCCGCCTTCCTCGCCGCAGCGAACGCCGACGTCCCGGCCGTCGGCACCCCGACAACAGCAACACGACAGCCCTGAGCAGGGCGGAGGAGTTCTCATGAGTGGAATCGTCGACGGCCGTGTCGTCGTCGTCACCGGTGCCGGACGCGGAATCGGCCGGGCGCACGCGCTCGCGTTCGCCGCCGAGGGTGCCCGCGTCGTCGTCAACGACATCGGCGCCGGTCTCGACGGCGAGAGCACCGAGGAGCATCCGGCCGAGCAGGTCGTTGCCGAGATCGTGGCCGCAGGCGGGCAGGCCGTGGTCAACGGCGACGACGTCGCCGACTGGGACGGCGCCGCCAACCTGGTCCGCACCGCGATCGACACCTTCGGGCAGCTCGACGTCCTCGTCAACAACGCGGGCTTTCTGCGTGACCGGATGCTCGTCGGGATGAGCGAGGCGGAGTGGGACGCCGTCGTGCGCGTGCACCTCAAGGGGCACTTCGCGACGCTCCGGCACGCGGCCGAGTACTGGCGTGGCCGTGCCAAGGCCGGCAACCCGGTCGACGCGCGCATCATCAACACGAGTTCGGGTGCGGGACTGCAGGGTTCGATCGGCCAGGGCAACTATGCCGCGGCGAAGGCCGGGATCGCCGAGCTCACTGTCCAGGCCGCGGCCGAGCTGAAGAACTACGGCGTCGCCGTCAACGCGATCGCGCCCGCCGCGCGGACCCGGATGACGCTCGGCGCCGGTGGTGCGATGGCCGAGGCGATGGCCGCGCCCGAGGACGGCTTCGACGCGATGGCCCCCGAGAACATCTCGCCGCTGGTCGTGTGGCTCGCGAGCGCCGAGGCCGCGCACGTGACGGGCCGTGTCTTCGAGGTCGAGGGCGGCAGGATCACGGTCGCCGAGGGCTGGCGGCACGGGCCGTCGCACGACAAGGGTGCGCGCTGGGAGGTCGCCGAGGTCGGCACCGTCGTCGACGAGCTGCTCGCGAAGGCGCTGCCGCCGGAGCCCGTGTACGGAGCCTGAGCCCGCACCGGGCGCTTCCGCGCTCGTCGCGACGTGCCGTCTCCTGCCGAGGGGTGTCGCGACGAGTGCGCCGGGCCTACCGTGGACGCATGTGCCGAAACATCACCGAACTGCGTGGACTCGAACCGGCGGCCACCGACGAGGAGATCGAGGCGGCGTCGCGGCAGTACGTGCGCAAGGTCAGCGGCATCCAGAAACTCTCGGATGCCAACCGCGATGCGTTCGAGCAGGCGGTCGCCGAGGTCACGGCAACGACGACGCGCCTGCTCGACGCACTGCCCGACCGGCGGACGCCACCGAGGACGGTGCCGCCGCTGCGCCGGCCCGAGGTGCGCGCGCGCATCGAGGCCCGGGCGGCGGGCTGAGCCGACCGGGCCTCGCGAGCGGGGATCAGGCGGGTGCGCGCACGACGAGCACCGTGCCCGGGAACTCGCGTGCGAGTTCGCGCCGGGCGTGCTTGAGCGCTGCAGTCCCGTAGCCCTTCTTGCGTTCCGCCGGGTCGATCCAGATCGCGACGTCGACGTCGGTGCTGCCGCCGTCGCCGCTGCTCAGCTCGCCGAACACGAGACCGACGGCGCTGCCCCCGGTCGTGTCCTCCGCGACGAACCACGCCGCCGACTCGTCGTCGATGCGGCCGAGTCCCGCCGCGCGCTCGGTGTCGACGCGGTCGGCCTCCCAGTCGGCGCGCTGATCCGCGCACCGGCGCCGGTAGATCGCGGCGCCGGCCTCGGTGAAGGTCCGCAGCCGCAGCGTGCGGCCGGTGCTCGCGGGCCGCTCCGACGCCGTCCATTCGAGCGAGGCGTCGAGGTCGTCGAGTTCGGCCTGGGTCCTGCGGCGCTCGTCCTTCGTGAGCCTGCCGAAGGTGAGCCCGAGAACGGCCTCGGCGTTCGCGTCGTCGGTGTCCAGGAGTTGTGCGATCGCCGAGATCGCGGTCGCGCGGTCCTCCGCGTCGACGATCGCGTCGAGCACCTCGTGGCGGCGCTCGAGTGCGCGAACGAGGGCGGCGGTGAGCTCACGGCGATCCTGCACGCGATCGTGGGAGGTGGCGCTGTCGTGTGCTGTGTCGCGGTCGTGCGCTGTACCGACGGGGGAGGAAGTCATGACAGCCATGCTGCTGTGGGTTGCAGGTGATTACAACCGCTACCCGGCAGTAGTTTGCCGGGCACGGGTGAGCTCGACGATCTGCGCGGCGATCGCGATCGCGGTCTCGGCCGGACCGCGATTGCCGATGGGCAGGCCGATCGGGCTGTGCAGCGACGCGAGCGCGTCGTCGGAGAGACCGGCGTCGCGCAGCGCGGCACGGCGTCGCTCGTCGGCGAGGCGCGATCCCATCGCGCCGACGTACGCCGGCGGCGCCGGCCACAGGCTCCTGTCGAGGCATTCGAGCAACACGGGGACGTCGACCTTCGGGTCGTGGGTGAGGACGACGACGGCGGTGCGCCCGTCGAGTCGTCCCGCATCGCGTTCGGCGGCGAGATGGTCCGACGGCCAGCGGCACACGATCTCGTCCGCGTCGGGCAGCCGTTCGCGTGTCGTGAACGTCTCGCGAGCGTCGCACACCGTCACGTGGTAGCCGATTCGCGTTGCCGTGGCGGCCATCTCGGCTGCGAAGTCGGTGGACCCCACGACGATCATGCGCGGCCGGGGGTCGAAGCGGACGAGGGCCCGGCCGTCGCCGAGAGCCCCGCCGGGTCGTGCGTCGCCGACGTGGACGTGATGACGCTGCGGCCGTGGGCCGAACTCGAACTCGAGCGAGACCGGTTGCTGCGCGTCGATCGCGGCGGCCAGCGCGTCGAAGTCGGGGAACGACTCGTTGTCGATGCGTTCGACGAGGACGGTCAGCGAACCGCCGCACGTCGTTCCCGGCGTGAAGACGTCCCCGTCCGGTCCGTACGTCTCGACGCGGGTGCCGCCGGTGCCGAGGACGTCGAGGGCCGTCTCGTAGAGCGCGCTCTCGACGCAGCCGCCCGAGATGCTGCCGATCACGGTGCCGTCGGATCGCACGGCGAGCATCGCGCCGGGGCCGCGCGGTGAGGACCCGTGAGTCGCGATCACGGTCGCGAGCGCGACCGGCCGGTGCGCGGCCCATTCGTCGAATACGCTGGCGAGAAGCGGAAATCCGCGTGCGAACGCGTGGGTCATGGGGTTCCTCCACATCGCGGCGACGGTGAGGACATGTCGTCGTTCACAGTGCGCGTGGACAGTCGGTGTTCTAAGGTACTTTTGCGCTAAAGTAAGCGATCGGCAAGTCGAGGGCGAACCCGCCGCGCGGGCGCCGTCGAGACATCAGTGGGACAGACAGCGGGGAGCATCGTGGCCGAATCCGGAACCGAGTACAGCGATGCGGTCGGCGAGATCATTCGCGGCTGGGCGCAGACCCGACCCGAACTCGACGTGTCCGCACTCGAGATCTTCGGGCGGCTGCACCGCAGCTATCTGCTCTACCGATCGTCGATCAACGCCAACTTCGAGCGGTTCGGGACGAACGAGGCGGGCTTCGACGTGCTCGCGTCGCTGCGCCGCGCGGAGCCCGACCACCGGCGCACCGCAGGTGAACTCGCCAAGCAGACCCTCGTCACGACCGGGGGCCTCACGCTGCGCGTGAACCGCCTCGAGGACGCCGGCCTCGTCACCCGTGAACGCGACGAGACCGATGCGCGCGTCGTCTACGTGACGCTCACCGACGCGGGGCACGAACTGATCGACAGCGTCGCGGACGCGCACTTCGCCGAGCTCGACCGGATGCTCGCGGGTGTCGGCGTCCGCGATCGCGCGACGCTCGCGCGGCTGCTGTCGGCGCTCGAGGGCTCCCTCCACGCCGCGACCGACGAGGAGACACTGCCCGGCGCCGAGTCCGCTTGACCCCAGCACTCCCCGCAGCGCCCCCGGAGCACGGCTCCGGGGGCGCTGTGCGTTCGCGTCCGGATGCGGCGCGCGCTCGGCGGCGTCTCGGCGCGTCGCCGAAGCGTGTCCGAATCGGGACGTCTCTCGCGCCGGTGTGTGAGTCTCGCCTCCGTAACGCTGTGACCTGCGTCTCTGTCGATTCCTCGACATTCCGCGCTCGTAACCTCGACGTTAACGATGCGGAAAAGGGCGCTGAGCTGTTGACCCTTCGGCGAGCAGGCAGTAAGAATCTCTTTTAGCCAAGATGTTTGGCGCTCAAACTCACAGCGCGACGGCACCGCAGCCCCGGTGCTCTCGGACCTCCCTGAACGGAGATTCACATGAAGAAGATCCGCCTCGCTGCCGCTGCACTCGCAGCCGGCAGCGCGCTGATCCTGAGCTCGTGCAGTAGCGGCAGCACCGAAGCGAGCACTGCCGACGGTCAGCTCGAGAAGACCGACCTCACGATCGGAGTCCTTCCCCTCGCCGACTACGCGGCCGTGTACTGGGCCGACGAGAAGGGCCTCTTCGAGAAGGAGGGCCTGAACGTCACGCTCGAACCCATCCAGGGCGGGCCGATCGGCATTCAGAAGGTAGCGGCGGGCGAACTCGATTTCGCGATCGCCAACACCATCTCGAGCTCGATCACCCAGGCGCAGGGTGCGCCCGTCACCAACGTCGCGCACACGGCGTCGCTGGGCGAGGGGAGCGGCATCGTGTTCGTGAACCCCGACTCGCCCATCCGGACCATCGACGATCTGGACGGAAAGACGCTGGGTACAAACACGACCCGCAACATCGGCGACGTCACGTTCAACAATCTCGCGAGCAGTGAGGGCAAGGACGTCGCACCGAACTTCATCGAGGTGCCGTTCCCCGAGATGGTCGCCGGCGTCCAGGCCGGCTCGATCGAGGCCGGCTACGCCCCCGAGCCGTTCTCCTCTGCCGCACGCGCGGCAGGGATGCGCGAGGTCGCGGACGTCACGACGGGCCCGAACCTGAACCTCGCGGCCTCCGTCTTCGTCGCCGGCAACCGCTTCGTGGACGAGAACCCCGACACCACTGCGGCATTCGCTCGTGCGATCTACGCCGCCGGCGACGACATCTCGCAGAACGAGGCAGAGTTCCGGTCGTGGCTGCCGGGCGTCGCGAAGGTCCCCGAGACCGTCGCGCAGTCCATGGTGCTGCCCGTGTTCGCGTCGAACCTGGACATGAGCAAGCTCGAGTCCGTCGCGACGATGCTGAAGGAGCAGGGACTCGTGCCCGAGGACTTCGACATCGCCGAACACACCTTCACTCTCGATCGGGACTGATGCCGTGAATCTCCACAGCGAACCGCTCCCGCGCAACAAGCAGATCGCGTACGGCGTCGCCGGCGTGGTGGGTACGGCCCTCGTCGCCGAGCTCGTGCTGCGCAGCGGTGTCATCGACAAGCCCGGACTGCCGATCCCCTCCCGGGTACTGGGGGGAGTCGGTTCGCTGGCGGGGGACGGAACCTTCTGGGGCGAGGTCGCATTCACGCTCCAGGAATGGATGCTCGGCCTCGCGATCGCGACCGTCGCAGGCGTCGTGCTCGGCGGCCTCATGGGCGCGTTCACCAAGGTGTTCGTCGCCTTCGAGTTGCCGGTCGAGGTCTTCCGCGTCCTGCCCTCGGTCGCGATCGGGCCGATCCTCGTGCTCCTCCTCGGTGCCGGGATGCTGCCACTGTCGCTCACCGTCGCCCTGGCGTGTGTGTGGCCGATCCTGCTCAACACGCTCTACGGCGTGCGCGGGACGGACGCGACCGCCGTCCAGACGGCCCGCACCCTCGGGCTCGGCAGCCTCGCCATCCTCACCCGGATCAAGATTCCCAGCGCACTCCCGTTCGCGTTCACCGGAATCCGCGTCTCGGCGTCGATCGGCCTCATCGTCGCGGTCAGTGCCGAGCTGCTCATCGGTGGCGGTGAGGGCATCGGCGGATACATCCTCGTCAACAGCGCGAATGCGACGAACCTCGACATCGTCTACGCGGCCACGATCGTGGCGGGCGTCCTCGGCGTCGCGGTCTCGGGGGTGTTCGCCGTCGTCGACAACAAGGTGTTCGCATGGAAGAAGGGACTGGCGCAGTGACGGTCGCATCCACCAGCTCCCCGGCCGCGACGGCGCCCGCAGCGGACGCCACCGCGGGACCGGCGACATCGCGCACGGGCGGATCGCGGATCACCCGGCTCGCCGGCCGATTCGGGCTTCGGCTCGTCGTGCCGGTCGTGATTCTCGTGTCGTGGTACGGGTTGTCGCAGTCGGAGATCGGCTCGCTGTTCGTGGCGGCTCCTGCCAACGCGTTCGCCCGGGTCTTCGAGGACTACTTCAGCACCGACGCGAGCCGTTTCTTCCTCGGCGACGCGACCTTCGAGCAGCTGATCCCCAGTGTGTACCGCGCGCTCGCCGGCCTGCTGCTCGCGATCGTCGTCGGCGTGGGAGTCGGTGTCGCACTGGGCATGAACCGCGTTCTCACCGCGTTGTTCGCGCCGCTGATCCACCTCGGCCGTTCGCTGCCGAGCCCCGCGCTCCTCGGCGTGTTCTTCCTGCTGTTCGGTACGGGTGACAGCCCCAAGATCTTCCTCATCGCCTTCAGCGTCGTGTGGCCGATCCTGTTCAACACGATCGACGGTGTGCAGAGCGTCGGCGCGAACCGGATGCAGGCGGCGCAGGTGTTCAAGATCCCGCGCTGGGACGTCCTGACGCGGATCGCCCTGCCGGGCGCGGCGCCGAAGATCTTCGCGGGCGTGCGGACGGCGATGTCGCTCTCGCTCATCATCATGATCATCTCCGAGCTGCAGAAGTCCGAGAACGGCCTCGGCTATCAGCTCGTGATGACGCAACGCAACTTCGACTACACCGGATTCTGGGCGGTTCTCATCGTCCTCGCCGCCCTCGGGGTGGTACTCAACATCGTCTTCAAGGCCGTCGAACGGCGCGCCCTGGCATGGCATCGAGGAGTGACCGCACAAGATGACTAGCACCGAACTCACCCCAGTGACCTCCGCCGAGCTGCGACTCGACTCGATCTCGAAGAGCTACGGCGACAACATGGCCGTGCGCAGCATCTCCGCCGACGTCCCCGCCGGCAAGGTCAGCGTCATCGTCGGCCCGTCGGGTTGTGGCAAGTCGACGCTGTTGCGCATCATCAGCGGTCTCGACGTCCCGACCGACGGTGCGGTGACCTTCAACGGCGAACGCGTGGACGGGGTTCCGGACGGTCTCGCGATGGTCTTCCAGGACTACTCGCGCTCGCTGTTCCCGTGGATGCACGTCGACAAGAACATCGCCTTCCCGCTCAAGAAGCTGCCCAAGGACGAGCGGGTGCGCCGCGTCCAGGAGGCCATCGACGCCGTCGGGCTGAGCGGCAAGGAGAAGCTCTACCCCTGGCAGATGTCGGGCGGCATGCAGCAGCGCGTCGCGATCGCGCGTGCCCTCGCGAGCCATCCGTCGCTGCTGCTCATGGACGAGCCGTACGCGTCGGTCGACGCGCAGACGCGAGCGGACCTCGAGGACCTGCTCCTGAAGATCCAGGCCGAACTCGGCATCACGGTCCTCGTCGTCACGCACGATATCGACGAGAGCGTGTACCTCGCCGATCACATCATCGTGCTCTCCGCACCCCCGAGCGTCGTCGCCGAGACGATCGACGTGGACCTCGAGCGGCCGCGGGATCAGATCACGACCAAGGAGGATCCGCGGTTCACCGCGATCCGCGCCCACGTCACCAAGCTGCTGCGGCGGACGGACGGCGACTGATGCGGACGCAGGCGCTCGGCGGCGGCTGGGTCGCGCAGTCGCAGTCCGCGACCGCGCCGTTCCGGCTGCACCGCGCGACGACGACGGCCGAGGCGTCGGAGCTGCTGACGCGGTACCGCGAGGCGACCGTCGCGGCAGGGTGTTCCGATCTCGTCGCGCGGATGCGGGAGGGCGAGGAGATCGCCCGGCTCGTCTCGATCGCGCGCATCCCGGAACTGCAGGCCGTCTCGTTCACCGGCTCGACCCTGCGGATCGGCTCCACCCTGACCCATCACGCCGGCTCCGCCGATCCGGCTGTCGTCGAGGCGATTCCGGGATTCGCGCGGGCGTGGTCGCAGATCGCGACCGTCCGTATCCGCTACACGGGCACGATCGGCGGAAACGTCATGGCCCGCCGGCACCGGTACGAGATGCCGCTCATGCTCGGCGCACTGGGCGCGCGGAACGTGCTCGACGACTCCGGCAGGCTGCTCACGGCGATCGAGATCGACACGTCCGATCTCGTGTGGTTCGGCTACGAGCGTTCGATGCGTCCGACGACGACCGTCGCGCTCGCCATCCGTCGCGACGGCGCGGACGGATTCGTCACGCGCGCCGTCGTCGGCTCGGAGTACCGCGGCGGCTACGTGCTCGAGGCTCCCGGGTGCGACCGCGAGGTTGCCGGTGCGCTCGCGGCGCAGTTGCCCGACGAGTGCGCGGACTACGCCGGATCGGCGCAGTACCGCAGAAAACTGGTGGCCGTGCTGGCGGGCAGACTGCTCGCAGCCGCCGCGCGAGAGGAGAATCCCGATGACCGACCGTGACGACACGAGCGACGCGGGCGAACTCGCGACGCCGGTGGGATTCGAGCTCAACGGCTCCGAGCGCACCGCCGTGGTCGAGTCCAACGCGACGTTGCTCGACGTCCTGCGCAGTGAATTCGGTCTCCGCGGCGCCCGCGCCTCGTGCGAGCGCAGCGTGTGCGGCGCGTGCACGGTGCTCGTCGACGGCGTGCCCGTCGCCTCGTGCTCCACGTTCGCGTTCGCCGTCGACGGCACCGCTGTCGAGACCGTCGAAGGACTGGCGGGCGAGGGCGGCGCGCTGTCGCCGCAGCAGCAGGCATTCGCCGAGTGCGGCGGCTACCAGTGCGGGTACTGCACCTCGGGAATGCTCATGCTGACGACGGGGCTGTTGCGCCGCGAACACAAGCCGGACCGCGCGACGATCCGCGACTGGATCTCGTCGAACACGTGCCGGTGCACCGGCTACGAGATGATCCTCGAATCCGTCGAACGCGCAGCCGATCTCGCGTGCTCCGGCGGTTGCGGGACGTGCGAGCGGCAGGTGGCACGATGAGCGTCGTCGAATCCTTCCGTCACGAGGTGGAGGAGCCGCGCGGCTACCGGATCCACGATCTTCCGACGGCACCCGCGGAGCACCGTCTCGTCGGACGTGACGCCCCGCGCGCAGACGCGGCCGCGAAGGTGACCGGACGCGCGGTGTACGGCACCGACATCGCGCGGGCCGGGATGCTCCATGCGAAGGTGCTGCGCTCGCCGCACGCCCACGCCCGGATCGTGTCGATCGACGCGTCCGCAGCCCGCCGGCTCGCGGGCGTCCACGCCGTGTTCACCCGCGACGAGGCGACCGGACTGCAGAGCTTCGGGACGATGGTCAAGGACCAGCCCCCCATCGCGATCGACCGCGTGCGCTACGTCGGCGACATCGTCGCGGCCGTGGCCGCCGCCGACGAACGCACCGCTCTCGCCGCACTCGATCTGATCGACGTCCGGTACGAGATCCTGCCGCCGGTGTTCGGCATCGAGAACGCGCTCGCGGACGACGCGCCCGAGATCTTCCCCGATGCACCGTTCGGCGGTCTGCCGCTCTACGGGACCGGAGCCTCGGCGACGCTGCGCGCGGCGAAGAACGTCCCCTACGAGTTCCGCTACAGCACCGGTGATCCCGCGGTCTGGGACGAGTGCGATCGGATCTTCGAGGACACCTTCCACTACTCGCGGATGAACCACATGCATCTCGAGCCCTTCGTCACCGTCGCCGAGGCGACCGACGAGGAGATCGAGATCTGGACGTCCACGCAGGCACCGTTCAACCTCCGCAAGGAGCTCTCACGAGTCTTCTGCCTGCCGGAGAACCGGATTCGCGTACACGTACCGCTGCTCGGCGGCGGGTTCGGCGCGAAGAACGGGCCGAAGGCCGATCCCGTCGCGATCCGGTTGTCGCAGCTCGCGGGCGGACGGCCCGTGCGGTTCGCGATGACGACCGAAGAGGTCTTCCTCACCGTGTCGCAGCATGCCGCGACGATCGTCGTGAAGTCGGGAGTCAAGAACGACGGGACCTTCGTCGCGCGGCAGTCGACGGTGCTGCTCGACGGCGGCGCGTACTCCGAGCACAGCCCGGCCGTCGCCGAGAAGGCCGGGTACCGGATGCCCGGCGCGTACCGCTGGCGCCACATCGACTCGATGTGCCGGGTCGTCACGACGAACACCGTCCCCGCGGGTGCGATGCGCGGATTCGGTGGCACCCAGGCGACCTGGGCCAGCGAGCGGCAGGTCGACCTCATCGCGCAGCGGCTCGGCATGAGCCCCTACGACCTGCGGATCGCCAATCTCAAGGCACTCGGCGAGGAGTTCGTGCCGGGGGAGTCGGGCATCGATTCCGACCTCGCCGAGGGGATGCGCGTGGTCGCCGATGCGATCGGCTATCACGAGCCGCGAGAGGCGAACACCGGAACCGTGCGCCGCGGCCGGGGTGTTGCGGTGGGCGTCAAGGACGGCGGCGGCATCTACAAGCCCGCGATGGCGCGCGTCAAGGTGACGAGCAAGGGCGACGTGCTGCTGAGTTGCGCCCTCACGGAGATGGGGCAGGGCGGCCACTCGGCGCTGTGCCAGATCGTCGCCGAGGTCCTCTCGTGCCCGCCCGAGCGAGTGCGCTACTCGCCGATCGACACCGACAACACTCCGTTCGATCAGGGCACCAACGCGTCGTCCGGAGTCGCGGTGACCGGGCAGGCGGTCCGTTCTGCCGCGGAGAACCTGCGGCGCACCGTACTGGCGTGGGCCGGTGAGCAGTTCGGCTTCGACGCCGACAGCGCCCGGCTCGACGACTGGACCGTGCGGTCCGCCGACGGCGACGAGCATCCGCTGTTTCCGCGCATCATGGCGGTCTTCGGCAACACCGGCTTCGAGTTCTCCGCCGACGGCTTCTACAAGGCTCGCAACGACCACAACGCCCCGCTCGAGGCGCCGTGCGTGTTCTGGGAGATCGGCTGGGCAGCAGCCGAAGTCGAGGTGGACACCGAGACGGGAAAGGTGACGGTGCTGCAGCTCGCCGTTTCCGGCGACGCCGGGAAGGTGATCAACAAGATCGCGTGCCGCGGCCAGGACGAGGGGGCGGCCGTGTTCGGGCTCGCGCAGGCGATGTTCGAGGAGATGCGGTACGACGAGTCGGGCGAACTGCTCAACGCCGAAGCGCTGCTCTACCGGGTCCCGCTCGCCGAGGACATCCCCGAGAAGTTCGTGTCCATCACGCAGGAACAGGGCCACGGTGCGGGTCCGTTCGGCGCGAAGGGAATGGGCGAGGGCGGCATGCTGCCCGTCGCTCCCGCGATCGCGCAGGCCGTCGCCGATGCGACCGGTGCGCAGATCACGTCACTGCCGATGACGCCCGAACGGGTGTTCACGGCTCTCGAACAGTCGTCACGGGGGCTGGAGTGATCGCCCCGATGACGACGAACCACGTGACGACGAACCACGTGACGACGAACCCCGTGACGACGACGGCCCCCGCACCCGAGCACCGCCCGCGCGTACGGGTCGCCGTCCTCGGTTACGGCAGCATCGGGACGGTCGTCGCCCGCCGGCTCGCGGCGGGTGAGCTCGCGGGGGCCGAGCTGGCGGCCGTCGTGACGCGCTCACCGGTCGACGGCGCCCCCGCGCCCGTCCTCGACCTCGACGACGCGCTCGACGTCGCCGACGTCGTGGTCGAGTGTGCGGGGCAGGGTGCGGTGCGCGAGAACGGCCGGAAGATCCTCGAAGCCGGCTGCGATCTGGTGATCTCGTCGGTGGGTGCGCTGTGCGATGCGGAGTTCGCGGCGGCGCTACGTGCGAGTGGCCCCGGTCGGGCCGTGTGCACGAACGGCGCCGTCGGCGGGCTCGACCTGCTCGCGGCCGCACAGGACGCCGCTCCGTTCGATTCGGTCCTGGTGCGGTCGACGAAACGTCCCGCCGCGCTCGTCCAGGAGTGGATGGACGAGGCGGAGGCGAGGCGCGTCCGCGACACGAGCGAACCCGTTCTCGTCTTCCGCGGCTCGCCCGCCGACGCCGCGCGGCTGTTCCCGAAATCGCTCAACGTCGCTGCCGCGGTGGATTTCGCCGTCGGACCGGCGAGCCCGGTGTCGGTCGAGCTGTACGCCGATCCCGCGGCCGAGCTCACGCGGCACGAGGTCGAGGCGACCGGGCCGGTGGGGCACTACACGATCCGCATCGAGAACCTGCCGAGCGCGGCGAATCCGCGGACGAGTGCCGTGGTTCCGTACTCGATCCTGCGGACGCTCGCGGGGCTGACCCCACGGCCGAATCTGATCGCGTAGCGGTCTGTTACCGCAATTTAACCCTGTCCTCTTGACGGTAAATATCTTATCACTCAGACTCTTGTATCGAAACAAACGGAGATTCGATGAACCACACCATCCGCGCCCACCACGGCCGACCATTCGAGATCGGAGGCGACATGACCGAACTCGATGCCGTCCCCGCGATCCTCTGTGGTGACACGACCGACAGGATCTTCGTCGGCGGCACGTGGCGTACGGGTGGCGGCGACGTCATCGAGTCGGTCGATCCCGCGACGGGCAGGGTCTTCGCGACGCTCCATGCCGCGACCCCCGCCGACGTCGACGTCGCGGTGCAGGCGGGCCTCCGCGCGGTGCACGAGGGCGGCTGGGCCGCCCGGATGCCGCACGAGCGCGCCGCGGTCCTGCACCGGATCGGTGATCTCGTGGATGCCAACGCCGAGCGGATCGCGATCCTGCAGACCACCGACACCGGCAAGACCCTCTCGGAGACGCGGGCGCTCGCGCGCAGCGCCGCCGGGACGTTTCGCTACATGGCCGCCGCCGCGGAGACGATGGAGGACGCCGTCACTCCCTCGCGCGGGCCCTACCTCACCCTCGCGACCCACGAGCCGATGGGTGTCGTCGGCGCGATCACGCCCTGGAACTCGCCCATCGCGTCGGACGCGCAGAAGATCGCTCCCGCGCTCGCGGCCGGCAACGCCGTCGTCGCGAAGCCGCCGGTGTGGGCGCCGTGGGTGACGCTGCTGCTCGCGCGGCTGTGCGAGGAGGCTGGCCTGCCCGCAGGACTGCTCTCGGTGCTGCCGGGGCCGGGCCGCACGGTGGGCGACGCCCTCGTCCGTCACCCCGACGTCGCGAAGATCTCGTTCACGGGCGGAACCACGACGGGCCGCGCCCTCGCGCACGCCGCCGCCGACAAGATCATGCCGATCACCCTCGAACTCGGTGGCAAGTCCCCGACGATCGTGTTCGACGACGCCGACGTCGAGCAGGCTCTCGCCGGTGTCCTGTACGGGATCTTCTCGTCGTCGGGACAGAGCTGCATCGCGGGCTCACGGGTGTTCGTCCAGCGCGACGTGTACGGGGCTTTCGTGGAAGAACTCGTGAGCCGTGCCCGCTCGCTGCGCGTCGGTCCCGGTACCGATCCCCGCACGCAGGTCGCGCCGATGGTCGCCCGTGCCCACCGCGACGGCGTCGCCGCGATGGTCGAGGACGCCCGCGCCGCGGGAGCAACGGTCCTGTGCGGCGGCAGGATTCCGGAGGGCGAGCAGTTCGAGGCGGGTGCGTACTACGAGCCCACGATCCTCGCGGGCGTCGACAACTCCGCCGACATCTGCCAGCAGGAGGTCTTCGGGCCGGTCGCGGTCGTCCTGCCCTTCGACGACGAGGACGACCTCGTCGCGCAGGCCAACCACAGCGTGTTCGGACTCGCATGCGGCATCTGGACCTCCGACTACCGCCGCGCGTGGCGGATCGCGAAAGCGGTACGCGCCGGAACGGTCTGGATCAACACCTACAAGCAGTTCTCGATCTCGACGCCCTTCAGCGGGCTCGAGGAGAGCGGACTCGGGACCGAGAAGGGTCGCGACGGAATCCGCTCGTACATGAACCAGAAGAGCATCTACGTCGACCTCGCGGGCGACCCCCTTCCGTGGGCCGGCGGCGACGCGACACAGGAAGGACAGCCGTGATGAACCCGCACCCCTACAGTCCGGCCTTCGACATCGCCGGATTCGGATTCGTCTCGGGCGCACTGTCCGTCGACGAGAACGGCGATGCCGTCGCCGGTCGCACGGAGGCACTCGAGGCCGCGATGTCGCGGCTGAGCGAGCGGCTCGCGACCGTCGACATGAAACTCGAGGACGTCGTGAAGACGACGTACTTCGTCACCGACGTGTCGTTGCGCGATGAAGCGAACCGGCACTACGAGACGGTCTTCGCCGAGCCGAGACCGGCTCGGTCCTTCGTTCAGGTCGCGGCGTTGCCCTACGGCGCGACCGTCGAGATCGAAGCGATCGCGCACAAGGCGCGGGAGAACGAGACCGCCGGCACCACCCACACGGCTCCACGAGAAAGGTGAGTCACATGACCAGCACCGAACAGAACGCGGCCGACAGCAACGCGGGCGTCGACCTCGACGCCCTGATCGACTCGTGCATCGCGAGCGCCGAGACCCGCTACGAGGACTGGGACACGCTCGGTTTCCAGGCCGCCAAGGGCGGAGATCGGTTCAAGCGCGCCCAGATTCGCTACATCGGCTCGGGCGCCACCGGTAACCACGAGGGCGACTCGCGGACGCTGCAGGCGGATCACTTCACGTTCTCCAACATGCGGCTTCCCGTCGGAGCCGTCGGCCCCGAGCACACCCACCACGACGTCGAAGAGGTCTTCTACGTCCTCGAAGGCGAGCTCGAGGTCGCCGTCCACGACGTCGAGGACGGTCACAAGAAGGCGACGCGCGTGCTCGGCTACCGCGACCTGATCCGTGTCCCCGCCGGTGTGCCGCGCAGCCTGAAGAACGTCGGCGACTCCGACGCGCTGTTCTGCGTGATCATCGGAACCCCCAAGCCGCAGCTCCCGACCTACCCGCCCAGCTCGGAGATGCACGGCGTCACTCGCTGACACTCGGCGAGCAGCCGACCTCGGCGAGACCCACCCGACTTGCGAGACCACCCGACTGGAGGGAGTGACGACATGGACGACCGTCGCACACTGCGTGTCGTACAGAAGACCTGGGAGGCCGAGGGCGTCACGAGCGTCACGCTGGCCGACCCGGCGGGGACCGATCTCCCCGCATGGGAGCCCGGTGCCCATCTCGCACTGCACCTTCCGAACGGGCTGGTGCGCGAGTACTCGCTGTGCTCGGATCCGGCGAATCGTAGTGCCTGGACGGTCGCGGTACTGCGCACGCCGGACTCCCGGGGCGGGTCGCGTCACATCCACGACGCCCTGCCGATCGGCGCGCTCGTCGAGGTCGACGGGCCGCGCAATGCGTTCTCGCTCGACGAGTCGGCACCCGAGCACGTCCTCGTCGCCGGCGGCATCGGAATCACCCCGATCGTCGCGATGGCCCGCAGGCTCGACGCGGCGGGCGCGAACTGGCGGCTGCTCTACACCGGGCGCTCGCGGGCGACGATGGCGTTCCTTCCCGAACTCGCTGCGGTGCAGGGAGATCGGGTCACCATCCACGCCGACGACGAAGCGAACGGCGCGCGGCCCGACCTCACCGCCCTGCTGGGCGGGCTCGGGCCGGAGTCGCTCGTCTACTGCTGCGGCCCCGAGTCGCTCATGACGGCGTGCGGCGACGCCCTGGCGGACCCGAGCCGGTTGCGAGTGGAGCGGTTCAAGGCCCCCGAGCCGATCGTGTCCGACGCCGGCGACACGGCATTCGACGTCGTGCTGTCCTCCACCGGGCAGCGAGTCCCGGTCGCCGCCGACGTCTCGATCCTCGACGCCCTCACCGCTGCGGGCGTCGCGACGGCGTCGTCGTGCACCGAGGGCATCTGCGGCACCTGCGAGGTGGGAGTCGTCAAAGGCGACGTCGACCACCGCGACTTCGTGCTCAGCGACGACGAACACGAGGCCGGCGCGACGATGATGCCGTGTGTGTCGCGGTGCCGTTCCGCCGAACTCGTGCTCGACCTCTGACCAGAAACGGAAGACGAACAATGCGTTACTCCGAAGAACCCGTCGTCCGCCTGCGTTCGCTGCGGTCGGTGTCGCTCGGCGTCCCCGATCCCGCTGCGTCCCGCGACTTCTACCACGAGGTGTGGGGACTCTCCACGATCGACGAGGACACCGACCGATTCTGGTTGCGGGCGACCGGATCCGAGCATCACGTCCTGCGACTCGTCGCGCGCGACAGCAATGCGCTCGACCGCATCGCGTTCGCCGTCGCGACGCCCCGCGAGGTCGACGAGGCCGCGAGGCGGCTCGAGAAGCTCGGCATCCCGCTGCTCACCCCGCCCGGCCCGATCGACGACGCCGGCGGTGGCTACGGCCTTCAGCTGATCGACCCGGAGGGCCGCTGCATCGAGCTCTCCGCGGACACGCACGCCGTCGTGCAGTCCGAACCCGCAGGGCGACGGGCGATTCCGCGCAAGATCGCACACGTCGTCCTCAACACCACCGAAATCGACCGGATCGCCGACTTCTACGTCGAGGTGCTCGGCATGCGGATCTCCGACTGGTCCGAGCATCAGATGGCCTTCCTGCGCTGCAACTCCGATCATCACGTGATCGCGCTCAACCGCGCGGAGTGGCCGTCGATCAACCACGTCGCGTACGAGATGCAGAGCCTCGACCACTTCATGCGCGGCGTCGGCAGCCTCAAGCGGCACGGGATCGACCCGCAGTGGGGGCCCGGCCGTCACGGTCCGGGCGACAACACCTTCTCGTACTTCACCGATCCCGCCGGGCTCGTGTGCGAGTACACGTCCGAGGTCGCGCAGATCGACGAGGACGCGTGGCTGTGCCGGACGTGGAAGCGCACCCCCGAACTGTCGGACCAGTGGGGGACCGCGGGCCCGCCCACCACGGCGGTGCGCGGCGCGATGGCCGGCGTCGCCGACCTCGGCCGTCGCGGCGAGGTGGTCGCGGGCATCGACGACTACTTCGTCGGGTCGGCGCCGTGACGGACCCGGCCTCGGAGACCGCGACCCGGTGGGTCTCGCGCGACGGGATCGCCGTCGACGTGCGCGGCGACGGTGTGCCCGTCGTGCTGCTGCACGGGATCGGCGGGAGCGCGCGCTCGTGCGCCGCGCTCGCGGAACTGGTCACCGCCGACGGCTTTCGTACGTACTGCTGGGACGCGCCGGGCTACGGCGACTCTCTGGACCCCGAACCGGGTCTCGACCACGCCGACGCGCTGCTGGGTCTGTTCGACGAACTCGGCATCGTCAGCGCGCACGTCGTCGGGACATCGTGGGGCGGGGTGATCGGGGCCGCGGCCGCGATCACGGCACCCGAACGGCTCCGTTCGCTCGTCCTCGCCGACAGCACGCGTGGCTCGGGCGTCTCGGACGACAAGGCGTCCGGGATGCTCTCCCGTGTCGAGGAACTCGGCCGGCTCGGCGCACCCGCGTTCGCCGCGGCACGGGCGTCACGGCTGGTCTCGCCCCGCTGCGACAGCGTCGTCGCAGCGGCGGTCGAGACCGACATGGCGCGTGTCCGGATCCCCGGGTACGCCGCTGCCGCCGGATACATGGCGCGTACGGATCTCGGGCCGGCGCTGCACCGCATCACCGCCCCGACGCTGGTCGTCGTGGGGGAGGACGACATCGTCACGGGCGTCGCCGAATCGCGGCTGCTCGCGGACACGATTCCCGGTGCGCGTTTCGCGACGATCCTCGCCGCGGGACACGCGGCGGTGCAGGAGCGGCCCGAGGCGATGGCGGCGCACGTGCTGCCGCTGCTGGCGGGGGTGGAGTCGTGAGCAGGCTCGTCGTCGTCACCGGCGCGGGCCGTGGCCTGGGATACGGGATCGCGCAGCGGCTCGCCGAGGCGGGGGACCGCGTCGTGATCGCCGAACTGCGAGCGGAGAACGCCGCTGCGGCCGAGGAGCGGCTGCGCGCGGAGGGCCACGACGTCACCGCCGTCGTCACCGACATCGCCGATCGCGACTCGGTCGTCGCGCTCGCGGAGCGCGTCGCCGAACTCGGCGGCGCCGACGCTCTCGTCAACAACGCCGCGCTCGCGGACGGCGTCGGCGGCGACACCTTCTGGGAGCTCGACGAGGCGGGATTCGAGCGCGTGATGCGGGTGAACACCTACGGCACGTGGCTCGTGAGCAAGCACCTCTTCGGTCAGCTCGCGCAGCGTTCGCGCGGGGCGATCGTCAACATCGCCTCGGACGCCGCGCTGTACGGCTCGCCGCGGCTCGTGCACTACGTCGGGTCGAAGGGCGCCGTCGTCGCGATGACGCGGTCGATGGCACGTGACGCGGGACCGCACGGTGTCCGCGTCAACGCCGTCGCGCCGGGCCTCACGCGGGTCGAGGCCACCGAATCCGTTCCCGCGTCGAGGTATGCGCTCTACGCCGACAATCAGGTGCTGGGGCGGGAGCAGACCCCGGACGACGTCTCGGGTGTCGTGCAGTTCCTGCTGTCCGGCGCCGCCGACTACATCACCGGCCAGACCCTCGTGGTCGACGGTGGCTTCGTGATGAACTGAGGAAGGGACCGACATGGATCTGAGGCTGGCCGGGCGCACCGTGATCGTCACGGGCGCGAGCTCGGGAGTGGGCCTCGCGACGGCGCGCATGCTCCTCGCGGAGGGCGCGCACGTCGCGGGGTGTGCGCGCGAGATCGGGCGGCTGCGCGCGGCGTTCGAGGGAATCGGCGATCCCGCGGCGCTGCATCTCGCGACCTGCGACGTGACCGACCGCGAGTCGGTCGAGCAGTTCGTCGCGGGTGTGGTCGAGCGTTTCGGCGGCGTCGACGGACTCGTGTGCAACGCGGGCCGGTCGCTCATGGCGACGCTCCCCGGCACCACGGACGACCAGATCCGGGAGGAGTTCGAGCTCAAGATCTTCGGCTCGTGGAACCTCGTCCGGGCGACGAGAGCCGCACTGGCCGAATCGGAGTCGGGATCGGTCGTCAACGTGAACGCGATCCTCTCGCGCCAGCCCGAGACGAAGCTCGCGGTGACGTCCGCGGCAAGGGCAGCGCTGCTCAACCTCACGCACTCGATGGCCGAGGAACTCGCGGCCGACGGGACCCGCGTCAATTCGGTGCTGCTCGGCCTCGTCGACACCGGCCAGTGGCGGCGCCGGTTCGAGAGTTCCGGAACCGATCTCGACTACGACGACTGGAGCGCCGAGATCGCGGCCGATCGCGGAATCGCACTGGGACGCTTCGGAACCGCCGAGGAGGTCGCGTTCCCCATCCTCACGCTACTCTCACCGCTCGCGGGCTACACCACCGGCAGCTCGATCGACGTCGGCGGCGGCGTCGGCAGATACATCTGACAACCGGGCATCAGGCATCAGGCATCAGGCATCAGGCATGACGCATCAGCACCACGGAGGACGACCATGACATCCAGCGACACCACGAAGGCCGGCGCGGCGAAGGAGCCGACCGGCGGCGACGTGCTGGTCGAGGTCATGCGCCGGCACGGCATCGACACGGCCTTCGGCGTCATCAGCATCCACAACCTTCCACTCGTGGAGGCCGTGGCGCGCGAGCTGAACTTCGTCGAGATGCGGCACGAGGCCGCCGTCGTCAACGCCGCCGACGGGTACGCCCGGGCGTCGGGCAAGATCGGCGTCGCCATCACGAGCACCGGGACGGGCGCCGGCAACGCTGCCGGCTCGATGGTCGAGGCCCTCACGGCGGGCAGCCGCGTGCTGCACGTGACGGGCCAGATCGAGAGCGAGTACCTCGGTTCGTGCCGCGGCGTGATCCACGAGGTGCCCAAGCAGCTGCAGATGCTCGACGCCGTCTCGACCTTCGCGAAGACCATCACCGACGCGAAGGACGTCGAGGCCGATCTCGAAGAGGCGATCGCGCACATCCTCACCGCGCCGAGCGGCCCGGCGAGCGTCGAGTGGCCGTCGGATCTCCAGTACCTCGCACGTCCGCAGGATCAGCGGCCGTACGAGTTCGCGGCCAGCGCAGCGCCCGTCGCGGATCCCGGTGCGATCGCCGAGGCCGCGGCGCTGCTCGCGGCGGCGAAGCGCCCGTTGATCTGGGTCGGCGGCGGCGCCGCCGGTGCGCGGAGCGAACTCACCTCCCTGCTGCACAGGCTCGGCGCCGGGCTGCTCACGAGCAACTCGGGACGCGCGATCGTCCCCGAGGACGACGACCTCGTGCTCGGCAACTTCGGTGCGAATCCCGGTGTCGCGCCGCTGCTCGAGGACGCCGACCTGCTGCTCGCCGTCGGCACGCACTTCCGCTCCAACGAGACCAAGAGCTACCACCTGACGCTGCCCGAGACGCAGATCCAGATCGACGTCGACCCTGCTGCGGTCGGCCGTGTGTACCCCGCGACGGTCGGCCTCATCGGCGACGCCGCGGCCACCCTCGGTGCGCTCGCCGCGGCGGTCACGAGCGTGTCGACGGAGGGAGGCTGGAGCGCGCGCGTCACCGAGACGCGGCATGCGGTCCGCGGCGAACTGACGGAGTTCATCGGCGGCTACGCCGAGATCTGCGAGGGCATCCGGTCCGTCCTGCCCCGCGAGTCGGTCGTCGCCCGCGACGTCACGATTCCGTCGAGCCAGTGGGGAAACCGCCTGCTGCCGTTCTACGAGCGCGAGACCAACATCTTCCCGCTCGGCGGTGGCATCGGCCAGGGACTCGCGATGGGCATCGGAGCCTCGCTCGCGCGCCCCGACGTCCCGACCGTCGTCCTCGCCGGTGACGGCGGGCTCGCGGTGCATCTCGGCGAACTCGCCTCGCTCGGCGGCAGCGGCGCGTGGTGCGTCGTGATCGTCTTCAACGACGGCGGCTACGGCGTCCTCCGGAACATGCAGGAGGCCAACGGCTTCGACCGCGCCGGCGTCGATCTGTTCACGCCCCGCTTCGATCTGCTCGCGGCGTCGTTCGGTATGCCGTACACGCTCGTGCAGGGCGCGGGCGGATTCGAGGAGCAGTTGCGCGAGGCCGTCGAGCGGCGTGGACCCGCCCTGATCGAGGTCGACGTCACCGCGCTCTCGCCCGCCCCCGGCCCGTTCACTCCGCCCGTCCACATCCCGACGCGGAAGGGGTGATCGGATGATGCGGGAGATCCCCGATCGGGGAAGCGAACCCATCGTGTGCGTGCACGATCGTCCCGGCGGCGCACACTGGTTCGCCGAGCAGATCGACACGCTCGGGGCCCGTCCCGTCGAAGTCGAGGACGTCCTCGACATCGACGACGACGCCTCGCTCGCGCGGTGGTTGCGCCACGTGGTCGGTGAGATCGGCTCGGACGCACCGGTTCACGTCCTCGCGACGGGGCCGGCTGCCTACGCGGCCGTCGTGCTCGCCGCCCGCTACCCCGACCTCGTACGGAGCCTGCTGCTCGGTGACCCCCGGATTCCGGGTGACACCGAGGAGTACCGCGACCTGCTGGCCTCGGTGCGGACTCCCACGCTCGTGATCGCGTCCGCCATCGAGGGGGCGTCCGACAGGGAACTCGCAGTCCCGCAGAGCATCGCGGGCGGAATCGACAACGGCGTCTTCGTCGTCATCGACGGCGTCGCGGTCCCGGCCCACCGCGAACGCGGAAGTTCCTTCGACGAATGGGCCACGTCGTTCACCGTCATCGCCGAAGGTCTCGGCGCACTCGAACCCCGTCGACAGGAGAAAGCGGATGCCTGACGTCCAGTACCTCGACGCCAACCAGACCCACCCGGACCCGATCAGCCCGTACGAGGAGAATCTGTCCGGGGCGATCATGGAGGTCTTCGCGACCGGCGTCCACGATCTGCCCGGCCTCGTCGCCGGACTGCGCGATCTCGGCCTCCACGCGCCCGACGGCGGCGACTGGACCGAGGAGAACCTCCGTGCCGAACTGCGCCGACTGGGAGACTGACATGACCACGACGACACCCCCCACCACCGGCCGCCCCACCGCGACGGGCGGCTCGCGCAAGCGCGCCGTCGGCGTCCGCAAGGACATGACGGCAGAGGACCTCGCCGCCAACGGGCTGCGCGACCGCTGGTACCCGATCCTGCCGTCCCACATGATCGGCCGCGGCGAGCTGAAGAAGGTCCGGCGCCTGAACATCGACTGGGTGCTGTTCCGCGACGCGCAGGGAACGCTGCGGATGCTCGAGGATCGCTGCCCGCACCGGAGCGCGCCGCTGTCGGTCGGCCAGCACCTCGGCGACCGGCTCGCGTGCAAGTACCACGGTGTGCAGGTCGACGGCACCGGCACCGTCGTGTCCGTGCCCGGCATGCCGGGCTGCGCGCTCGAAGGCAAGCAGGCGACGGTGTCGCTGCAGGTCGTCGAGGCCGCGGACACGATCTTCGCGTTCGTCCCGCTCACGGCGGACTCGGAGCCGACCCCGTTCGTTCTGCCCGACCGGCTCGCGGACCCCGAGGTGTCGTGGTTCCCGAACTTCGCCGAGTGGGCAGGGCCGTGGCGGTTCTACATGGACAACGTCCTCGACCCGATGCACGGTGCGTTCCTGCACCGCAATTCGCATTCGATGTTCGGCGGCGACACGTCGGCACGGTTCCGGATCCGTGAGACCGATCGGGGCTTCTTCTTCGAGAAGACCGACCAGCGCGGCGTCAACTTCGACTGGGTCGAGTACGTGCGCGGCTCGATGGACTACGTCGATCTCGAGATCCCGTACGCCGACAATGCCGGCCCCGGAGGTGTTTTCGGCATCGTCGGCATGGCGACGCCGATCGACGAGAACAACTCGGCGATCTTCCACTGGCGCACCCGCCGCGTCCAGGGATGGGAGCGCGAGGTGTGGCGGTTCCTGTACCGCACGCGGCTCGAAGCGAAGCACTGGGAGGTGCTCGAACAGGACCGCGAGGTACTCGAGGCGCTCGCCGCCGATGCCGACCTCGAAGAGCATCTGTACCAGCACGATCTCGGCGTCACGCGGATCCGCCGCATCTACCGCGCCGACGCCGGGCGGCAGGCCGCCGTCCTCGCGGGAGAGATGGTGTGAGCGAACCGGATACCGGGACACAGCGGGACACCATGTTGCTCACGGTGTTTCTGCGGCACGACCAGTCGCAGAACATGGAGCAACTCCAGGGCAGGCTCGACGACGCCGACTGGTGGCACGGCTTCCCGCCGGAGGGGTGCGAGGTCGTGTCGTGGGTCGTCGCGATGGGCGTCGGGCAGATCGTCACGCTGCGGCTGCCCGTCGCTCGGCTCGCCGCCGTGAACGTCGAACTCGAGCGTCGTGCGTGGGGCGTCTTCACGACGGAGTTCTATCCGACGTACGACTTCGTCCCGGTGCGCGAGCGGCTCACGCGCGAGTCGGACGCACGGCGGGCGGCGGTGTCGTCGTGACGCGGGTCGGTGCGGAGACGGTGCCGGAGCCGCCGCGTCCCGGGATGTTCAGCAACGCGCGCGTCGTCGGCGATCGGTTCTTCCTGTCGGGGATGCACGCCGGTTCGCCCGACGGCGTCGTGGGTGGCGACGACACGTATCTGCAAGCGGTGGAGGCGTTTCGGCGCGTGCGGGAGCTGACCGAGGCGTGCGGTGCGCACGTCGACGACATCGTCGTGCTGCGGCTCTACCTCACCGACATCGCCGACAAGGGCGACGTCGGCCGGGCGCGCGGCGAGGTGTTCACTGGCGACTTCCCGTGCTCGACGTTGGTCGAGGTGAGTGCCCTGGTCGACCCCGGCCTCACCGTCGAGATCGAAGCCGAAGGAATCGTAGGCGCTTCGGCTCGCCGCCTACCGTTCATGCACAGGTCGGTCGGTGTGGGAAGCGATGTCACCTCGGGATGATCGGCTCACGTGCATGCCTGCTTCCCAGCCCGTGATCGCACCCGACCGATCGATCCGACTCGGAACGACGCGTCGGCAATTCCTCACCTGGTCGGCGCTCGTCGGTGCCGCCGCCGCGACTCCGAGCCTGCTGGGCGCACCGGTCGCGTCCGCGCAGGGCTTCGGTTCGCTCGGAGGTTCCGCCTATCCCTTCACCCTCGGCGTGGCGTCGGGTGATCCCCTGCCCGACGCCGTGGTGATCTGGACCAGACTCGCTCCGGATCCGCTCGAACCCGGTGGCGGCATGCCTGCACTGCCGATCTCGGTTCGGTGGGAGGTCGCCGAGGACGAGCGGTTCGCCGTCGTCGTCGCCGGCGGAAAGGCATGGGCGCACCCCGAATCCGCGCACTCGGTCCACGTCGACGTCCGAGGCCTCGCGCCGCGCCGCACCTACTTCTACCGCTTCCATGCCCTCGGCCACACCAGCGCCGTCGCGCGCACCACGACGCTGCCCGCGATGGCACACCTCGCCTTCGCCTGGGCGTCCTGCCAGGCGTGGCACGACGGCTACTACACGGTGTACGACGACATGGCCGCACAGGATCTCGACGTCGTGTTCCATCTCGGCGACTACATCTACGAGGGCGAGTTGAAGAACACGAGCGTGCGCGACGTGTCGAGGTTGAGCCCCCAGGTGCGCAAGGAGACAGAGGCGCTCGACGACTATCGGCTCCGCTACTCGCTGTACAAGAGCGATCCGTCGCTGCAGGCTGCCCACGCCGTCGCGCCGTGGGTCGTGACGATGGACGACCACGAGGTCGACAACAACTGGGCAGCGTCCGTCTCGCAGGACGACGATGATCCGGTGCAGTTCCTCCAGCGTCGGGCACAGGCGTTCCGGGCGTGGTGGGAGCACACACCGACGCGCATCACCGCACCGACCGGGCCGGACATGACGATCTACCGGCGTATCGGGTTCGGTGATCTCGCCGAGTTCTCGGTGCTCGACACGCGGCAGTATCGCAGCGATCAGGCGAACGGGGACGGCGAGCACGAGCAGAACGAGCAGACGGCCGATCCCGCGCGCACGATCACGGGGCAGGCGCAGGAATCGTGGATTCTCGACGGGCTCGCGGCGTCGCGCGCGACGTGGAACGTGCTCGCCCACCAGACGGTGATGACCGATCTCGCGCGCGAGAACGGTGGTGTTCGCACCGTCGGCATGGACGGCTGGAGCGGGTACGAGGCCTCGCGGCACCGTGTGCTCGGCGGTGCGCGCGAGCGTGGTGTGTCGAACCTGATGTCGATCGTCGGCGACATCCACCGGACGGTCGTCGCCGAGCTGCGGGAGGACTACCGGACACAGAGCCCGGTCGTCGGCGTGGAGATCGCGGGAACGTCCATCGCGTCGGCGAAGGACGGCGAGGACGTCGACGACGCGCACCGTGAGTTCGCGGCCGCCAACCCGAGCATCAAGTTCGGCAACAAGCAGCGCGGGTACGTGCACACCGTCGTCACCCGGGAGCAGTGGCAGTCGACGATGCGGGTGACCGACCGCGTCACCGAGCCCGGGCATCCGACGACGACGCGCGCGATGGTCACCGTTCCGGCGGGACGCCCCGAGATCCAGGTGTAGGCGGCTCCGCGGAGCGCCTACCCCTACACCCACCCGAGGTTGCGGGCCTTGAGGGCTGCTTCGTAGCGGTTGGATGCACCCAGCTTCGCCATCGCGGACGAGAGGTAGTTGCGGGTCGTGCCCGGCGACAGGTGGGCACGACGCGCGATCTGCTCGATCCCCGCGCCATCGAGCGCGTACTCGAGGACGTCCGCCTCCCGAGGCGTGAGGAGCGAATCGCCGGCACTGATCGCCTCCGCCGCGAGCTGCGGGTCGACGTACCGCCCGCCGTCGTGGGCGGTACGAATCGCGTCGGCGAGGGTGGTCGCCGGCGTCGTCTTCGGCAGGAACCCGCGTACCCCCGCCTCGAGCGCGCGCTTGAGGTAGCCGGGACGACCGTGGCTCGTGACGACGAGGATCGCGGCGTCGCGGTCGATCTCCAGCAGATCGGTGGCGGTCTCGATGCCGTCGCGGCCGGGCATCTGCAGGTCGACGAGCGCCACCGCGGGCGGCTCGCCGCCGTCGATGCGCCGCTGCCACAGCCGAGTGAGTTCGGCGCCGCTGTCGACGTGCGCGACGACCTCGATGTCGTCCTCGAGGTCGAGCATCGTCGCCAGCGCGGCCCGGACGAGCGTCTCGTCGTCGGCGAGGAGCACCGGAATCACTCTTGCCTCCGATCGACCGGGGTCGGCCATTCCACCGTGACGACGAACTCGTCGCCGTCGGCCTCGGTCGTCACGGTAGCGCCCACCGCCTGGAGGCGTTCCGCAAGTCCGACGAGTCCCGACGGCGTCGTGCCGCCGGTACGTGCGCCGAGACGGTGAACCCCGTTGTTGCTCAGCCGGATACCGTCGTTCCGCAGTTCGAGGACGGCGGCGGTCGCCGACGAGTGCTTGACGATGTTGGTCGTACCTTCGCGCACGAGCCAGGCCGCGGGCTCGTGCGCGTGGGCGGGAACGTCCGACACGTCGCCCACGACGGTGAGAGTGCACCCGGCCGACGAGAGCAGCGATCGCGCGCCGCGCACCTCGTTCGCGAGGTCGATGTCGCGGTACCCGCGGACGAGCGTCCGCATCTGGTCCATCGATTCGGCCGCGAGCGCGGCGATCTCGTCGAGTTCGGCACCCGCGCGCTCGGTCGCGCCGCGTGAGAGCAACGAACGTGCGAGCTCGCTCTTGACCGAGATCGCGGAGAAACTACGGCCGACGACGTCGTGCAGATCGCGTGAGAACCGCAGCCGCTCCTCGGCGACGCGCAGCCGCGCCTCGATGTCGCCGCGCCGCTCGAGCTCGTCGAGGATCCGCAGGCCCCACAGTGTCAGCAGCATGAGCGCAGTCATGAAGGCTCCCGCGAGGAGCTGGCTCACACCGAGTGCCAGGATCGTCGGCAGATCGCGACCGAAGGCGAGCCCGTAGGCCGCCGCGACGGCCGCCAGCAACCACCACGGGTGCGCGGCGAACGCGCCGACCGCGAGCGCGAAGAGCATCAGTGCGACCCGCCCGGTGACGGCGGCGTCCGAGGTCCCGACGGCAGCGGGAGCCTCGCCGATGCGCGACACGATCGCAGCGACGGCGGTGACGGAGACGAGGACCACGGCGGCGCCTGTGGTGATCACGCGCGCGCGATGGGTCGGCGGGTGTCCCCTGAGTACCGGACGGACGTGCAACGAGAGCGCCGCGGCCAGCCCGGCGACGACGATCCCTGCCCGCGCCCACCAGCTGTCGGCCTGCACGAGCAGGACGATCTCGACGGCGATGAGCGAAACCTGCAGCGTCCACAGGCTGTACAGGCGATACCTGGTGGGCCCGGATTGCCGGGCCCACCAGGTCAGGGGCGAACTCAACCGCGATCGTCCCACCGGAACCGCGTCGTGGTCGCTGCCAGAGCGAGGGCTGCCCATACGCCCAGTGTCGCAAGCGGCTGCAGGCTGTGGGTGAAGGTGGCCGCGAAGTCGAGTGCGGCCTCGGTTTCCGCGACGCCCGCCGAGCGTCCGGTGACGCCGAGCGAGATCAGCTCCGACACCGCAGCGAACGGCGTCCACTCGGCGATCTGCGCGAACCGGTCGGGCAGGACCGCGACGATCGACGACAGTCCGACCATCGAGACGGCCATGATCGGCAGCGACGTGATCTGTGCGGATTCGGCGTTCTTGGTGAATCCCGACGTCGCGAGTGCGAGCAGCGAGAAGACGACGATGCCGCCGACGATCGCGAGGATCGGCAGGACCGGGTTGACGGGGGCGGGTGCGCCGAGGGCGTAGACGACGCCGACGACGACAACCGTGCTCACTGCCGTGAGGAGCGCACCGGGGACGGCGGGCGCCGCCTGGATCTGCCAGTCGGTGGCCTCGCCGGTGCGCAATCGCTTGAGGACGCCTTCACCGCGCCGTGTCGTGATCATCGACAGCATCGAGTAGTACTGCACGAACAGCAGTGCCATGAGGGCGAGCATCTCGATCGTCGTCATCGCGAGCTGTGCTGTCGGGGAGCCGTCTCGTCCGCCGATGAACAGCATGATGAGCGGCAGGCCGATCGGGAACGTCGTTCCCATGACCATGAGCGTCGAATTGCGCCGGAACTGGAGGTATTCGGCCTTCGCGAGCGAAGCCAGCGGACGGCGGCGCGTGGCGGGAGTCTGGTCGGTGAGGGTCATCGGGGGTCTCCGATCGGTTCGAGAACGGATGCGGGCGTGGAGTTGTCGGCGATGTCGAGGAACACCGATTCGAGCGTCGCCGAGCGTGCTTCGAGACCGGGCAGGGCGACCCGGTGGTGATCGGCCCAGTCGAGGAGGATCGAGAGGTGCTTCCGCAGTTCGTGTGTCGTGATGACGACGCGGGCGCCGGGGTCGACGTCGGCGCCGTCGAAACGGGGGAGCGCGATGCCGGGATGCTCGAACGCGATGCGCGCGGGATGATCTCCGACGATCTCGGTCAGGGTGCCGCGGCGGGCGATCTCGCCGCGATGCATGATCGCGATGCGGTCCGCGAGCGTCTCGGCCTCGTCCAGGTAGTGCGTCGTGAGGATCATGGTGACGCCGCCGGCCTTGAGCTCGTCGAGCAGTTGCCATGTGCCACGGCGATTCTCGGGGTCCAGGCCGGTCGTCGGCTCGTCGAGGAACAGCAGCCGCGGCTGCCCGACGAGCGCGCACGCGAGGTCGACGCGCCGCTTCTCACCGCCCGAGAGCGACCCCACGCGCACGTGGGCTCGCTCGGTCATCGCGACCTTGTCGAGGACGTCCGCCGTCGTGGTGGGGTGCGTGCAGGTGCCGCGCCACATCTCGAGGGTCTCCTCGACCGTCAGTTCGGCGGGGAGACCACCCGACTGCAGGACGATGCCGATGTCGGGGCGCACCTCCTTGCGGTCGCGCAGCGGATCGCGGCCGAAGACGCTCACCTCGCCGGAGGTGGGGGCGACGAGACCCTCGAGCATGTCGAAGGTCGACGTCTTGCCCGCGCCGTTGGTGCCGAGCAGCGCGAAGACCTCGCCCTCGGCGACGTCGAAGTCCACTCCGCGCACGGCCTCGAACGCGGACGAACCGCTGCCGTAGACCCGGCGCAGATCCCGCGCGGAGATCACGGTGTCGGATGTCGTGCCTGAAATGTTCATGCCGTCGACTCTGGTCGCTTTCGCGGCGCCGCAGTAGTGTGCCGCGTCAGCGGATCGACTGACATGTGTCATGGGCCGGGCCGTGAGGGCCCGGCCGAATCGCTCAGTCGCGCGAGTCGTGCTCCGGGTCGTCGGTCTCGTCCGGCGCGACGAGAGCGCGTCCGGCTGCACCCTTGTCCGCGAGCGCGTCGAGGAACGAGCGAGCCCAGCGGTCGACGTCGTGCGTGAGCACCTGGCGACGCATCGCCCGCATCCGGCGGCGGCCGTCCTCGCGCGTCTGGTCCATCGCCGAGGTCATCGCGTCCTTGACGTTGTCGAGGTCGTGCGGATTGCACAGGTAGGCCTGACGCAATTCCGCTGCGGCACCGGTGAACTCGCTGAGCACGAGTGACCCGCCCAGATCGCTGCGGCAGGCCACGTACTCCTTCGCGACGAGGTTCATCCCGTCGCGCAGTGGCGTCACGAGCATGACGTCGGCGGCGACGAAGAACGCGATGAGTTCGTCGCGGGGGATCGGCCGATGGAGATAATGGACGACGGGGTGACCGACCTCGCCGTACTCGCCGTTGATGCGCGAGACCGTCTGCTCGATCGAACCACGAAGCCGCACATAGCTTTCGACGCGCTCGCGGCTCGGCGTCGCGAGCTGGACGAGGACGGTGTCGCTCGGGTCGACGCGATCGTCCTGCAGCAGCTCGTACAGCGCTTCGAGCCGGACGTCGATGCCCTTCGTGTAGTCGAGCCGGTCGACGCCGAGCAGGATGTGCTTCGGATTGCCGAGTTCCTTGCGGATCGCCTTCGCGCGATCGCGGATCTTGCGGCTCCGTGCCTGCTCGTCGAGTTCTCCCGAGGCGATCGAGATGGGGAACGCGCCGACCCGGACGGTGCGGAAGCCGACCTGCACGACGCCGAGCTTCGATCGCACGCCGACGGTGCCGCGAGAGGTCTGCTGGCCCGCGAGCCGCCGTGCGAGATAGAGGAAGTTCTGTGCGCCGCCGGGCAGATGGAAGCCGATGAGATCGGCGCCGAGCAGCCCCTCGACGATCTCGGTCCGCCACGGCAACTGCATGAACAGCTCGACCGGCGGGAAGGGAATGTGCAGGAAGAACCCGATCGTGAGGTCGGGACGCAGCATCCGGAGCATCTTGGGGACGAGCTGGAGCTGATAGTCCTGCACCCAGACCGTCGCGCCCTCGGCGGCCGCGGCGGCGGTGGCCTCCGCGAAGCGCCGGTTCACCTCGACGTACGCGTTCCACCAGTCGCGGTGGTACTCGGGGCGCACGATGACGTCGTGGTACAGCGGCCACAGCGTCGCGTTGGAGAAGCCCTCGTAGTAGCGCTCGACCTCGTCGGCGCTGAGCGGGACGGGAAACAGTTCGAGGCCGTCGTCGACCTCGGGTGCGAGATCGGCGTCCGGGACGCCCGCCCAGCCGACCCACGCGCCCTTGTTGTTGCGCAGCAACGGTTCCAGCGCGGTGACGAGGCCGCCCGGGCTGCGCTTCCAGCGCGTCGACCCGTCCGGGAGCCGTTCGAGATCGACGGGAAGCCGATTGGCGACGACGACGAAGTGCGCGTTCGCCGTCACCGCCGCGGTCCCGTCGTCTCGCGAATCGGTCCCGGTGTCCGGTGAATCGGATCCTGCGTCGCTGATCACTTCGTCGCCCCGGCTCTTCGTCACAGCTTTCCTTCGTTCGTGGGAGCGCCGCTGCAGCGCGGCGCAGACCGGCCCGGACGCGTGTCCGGGCCGGCGGCGATCATTCGGCCTTCGCGGCGGGACCGATGCCGAGCATCGACAGCAGCATCCTGCAGTCGTCCGCGTCGGAGGCGTACGCCGCGACGACGCGCTGCGCGCGGGTCGCGGTCTCGTCGGTGACGGGTTCGACGTCGGAGATCTCGTTGTCGGCGGTCTGGGCGGCCATGGTCTTCCTCTCACCCCGGCGAACGGGTTGTTCACGGGTCTCGTCGGATCCGAGCCCTTGCACGACTCTATGAGACTCGGCGGGGGGCGCGCCACTCGCGGTCGGCGCAGGTCAGCGTGGTGGCGCCGCCGCCATGCCCGAGCTGACATACGCTTCGTCCCGTTGCAGCATCCACCGAAAGGACGACCTTCCGATGCCCATTTCGACGATCAACGGAATCTCCCTGAACCATCAGGAGTCGGGGACCGGCGATCTGGTGGTGCTCGTGATGGGCACCGGGAGTCCCGGGCGTGTCTGGGATCTGCACCAGACTCCGGCGCTGACCGCCGCCGGGTATCGCGTCTGCACGTTCGACAATCGGGGGATCGCTCCGTCCGACGAGGGTGCGGGCGGCATCACGATCGAGGACATGGTCGCCGACACCGCGGCGTTGATCGAACACCTCGGTGGCGGCCGCGCGCACGTCGTCGGGACGTCGATGGGTGCCCGCGTGGCGCAGGAACTCGCGCTCGCCTGGCCCGATCTCGTCGCGAAGGTCGTGCTGCTCGCGTCGCACGCGCGCATGGACCGGTTCCAGCTCGTGCTGAGCGAGGGGGAGCGGCAGCTCGCGGACAGCGGCGTGGCACTGCCGCCGAAGTATCAGGCCGCCGTCACGGCGGCACTCAACCTCTCGCCTGCGTCGTTGCGCGACGACCGTGCCGCCCAGGACTGGCTGGATCTGTTCGAGTTCGGTGGCGGAAAGACCTCGCCCGGGGTGCGCGCCCAGCTCGAGATGGACCGGACCTACGACCGCCGCGAGGCGTATCGCGGGATCACGGCGCCGTGCCTGTCCGTCGGGTTCGCCGACGACCGCATGATTCCGCCGTATCTGGCACGCGAGGTCGCCGACGCGGTGCCGGGCGGGCGTTACGTCGAGGTGCCCGACGCCGGGCACTACGGCTATCTCGAGCGGCCCGAGGTCGTGAACCGCATCATTCTGGACTTTCTTCGCGAATGACACCTCTTCTTCGCGAATGACGTTGTGGCCCCGACGCGCGCAGAGGACGAGGGTCGTGTGCGACGGGGTGCCCCTTGCTATCGTGCGCGATGAGTAAGGATAGCCTGAGCTATCTTTGGCACTCCTCGGTCGTCAGCGTCGCCGGTCGAGGGACCACACGACCGCGAGGGGCAGGAACTTCCATGACCGCAACGCCCGCGACGACGGAGCATTTCACCGACGACGACACCGCGCACGTCGTGGATGTCGTCGGGATCGGATTCGGTCCCGCGAACCTCGCACTCGCCATCGCGATCGAGGAGCACGGCGACGCGAACCCGGCGGAACGGCTCTCCGCGGTGTTCCTCGAGCGTCAGCCGTCGTTCGAATGGCACCCGGGCATGCTGCTCGACGGCGCGACGATGCAGATCGCCTTCCCCAAGGACCTCGTGACACTCCGGAACCCGCGTTCGGCGTTCACTTTCTTCTCGTACCTGCACGACCGCGGCCGGCTCGTCGACTTCGTCAACCATCAGACGTTCTTTCCGAGCCGTCACGAGTTCAACGACTACCTGCAGTGGGCGGCGGGCCGCGTCCGTGCCGACGTGCGGTGGAATCGCGAGGTCGTCGCGGTCTCGCCCGTCCGGATCGGGGGTCGCGACGCCTTCGCCGTGACGACGGCCGACGGCGAGCGGTTGCTCGCCCGCAACGTCGCGGTGGGAGCGGGGCTGCGCGAACGCATTCCGGAGTGGGCGACGGCGAGCAGTCGCTGTTTCCACAACCACCGCTTCCTGTTCCACGTCGAATCGATGCCCGAGCCCGTCCACGGCAGGTTCGCCGTCCTCGGCGCCGGCCAGAGTGCGGCGGAGATCGTCCAGTACCTGCACACGCGGTACCCGGAGGCCGAGGTCCACAGCGTCTTCGCGCGGTACGGCTACAGCCCCGCCGACGACAGCCCGTACGCGAACCGGATCTTCGATCCCGAGGCGGTCGACGACTTCTACGGCGCGCCCGATCCGGAGCGCCGCAGACTCCTCGATCTCCACAAGCTCACCAACTACTCGTGCGTCGACATCGACCTCATCAACGAGCTGTACCGCGCCGAGTACCAGGAACGGGTCCGTGGGCAGCGGCGGCTCTTCATGCATCGTGCGTCCGAGATCGTCGGAGTGCGGGAGACGGACACCGCGATCGACGTCGAGGTCCGCAGCACCGTCGACGGCCTCGTCGACTCGCTGACCTGCGACGCGCTGGTCCTGGCCACGGGATTCACGCCCGCGCCGCTCGCCCCGCTCTTCGGCGATCTCGTTCCCGCCGATCACAGCGGCGTCATCGGCCGCGACTACCGCCTCGACCTGCGGCCGGCGACCGATGCGGGCGTCTACCTGCAGGGCGGCACCGAACGGACGCACGGCCTGACCTCGTCGCTGCTGTCGAACGTGGCGATGCGGTCGGGAGATATCCTCGAATCCCTGCTGGCGGACCGGGCTCGCGAAACGAACCGGGACTCCGGAACGACACTTGATAGTGTGAATTCGTCCGACACGTATGCGACAAGTGAGGCCAAATGAGCACGAATCCGTTCGACGACGAGGACGGCCGTTTCTACGTCCTGGTCAACGACGAGGAGCAGTATTCGCTGTGGCCGACGTTCTCCGAGGTCCCCACGGGGTGGCGAGTCGTGTTCGGCGAGGACAGCCGGGCCGCGTGCCTCGAGTACGTCGAGAAGAACTGGACCGACATGCGGCCCAAGAGCCTGCGTGACGCGATGGAGGCGGACGAAGCGGCGCGACGCGCTGCCGACGCCTCCTGACCGACCACACCGAACGGCCGGACCCCTACACGGGGTCCGGCCGTTCGCGTTCGTTCGTGCCCCGTTCAGGGGCCGGGATCGGGTGCGGCATCGAGCGCGGCAGCCGAGGAATCGCCCTCGCCCTTCGGCGTCGCACCGGAGCCGCGGGTGCGCCGCGAGCGTGGTTCGCGCACGACGGTGGGCTTGCGGCGGCGGATGAGGACGGGTCGGCGCAGATCGTCGACGCGGCGCAGAATCCGCGGCCGACGCAGCGTGCGGGCGATCCACTCGCCGAAGGTGACACCGGCCGCGAGCGCGCAGCCCATACCGAACGCCGCGAGCATCGAGGTCAGGCCCACCACGACTTCGTCGTCCAGCAGCGCGTAGAGCCCGCGATACAGCGACAGGCCCGGGAGCAGCGGCGTGATGCCGGCGACCGCGACGATGAGCGGCGGGGTCAGCGCGCGGCGCGCGAGCAGACCGCCGACGAGGCCGACGACCGTCGCCGCCATCGCCGACGCGAACACCGGACCCGCGGCGAGCGTGATGGCGACGGAGTAGACGAGTGCGCCGAGTGCGCCGCCCAGCCACGCCACGCTCAGGGCGCGGCGTTCGACGTAACACGCCAGGGCGTAGAAGAGCGCGGTGAACGCACCGGCGGCGACCATGATCGGCAGCCGGGCCAGGCCGACGACCTCGACGTTCGTCGGCGGCAGCGTCGAACCGAACATCCCCATGATCCGCAGCGAGATCGCGACACCCGCGATGATGCCGCCCGTCATCATGACGAGCTCGAAGAATCTCGCGGCGGCCGTCACCGGGGCCCCCGTGATCGCGTCCTCGACGGAACCCACGAGCGACAGCCCCGACAACAGCACGATGACGCCCGCCGCGATGATCTGCGACGGTCTGATCTCGATGCCGAGCTGGTCCTGGAAGGTGTAGAGGGTCGCCGCGGGAGCCGCGGCGATGATGCCGCCCATCACCTGCTGGAAGAAGAAGGGCAGACCCCAGCGGTTGAGGACACGGTTCGTCCGGTCGATGACCGCCGTCGTGAGGAAGGCGACCGAGGCGACGAGGAGATCGCCGCCGAGCAGGATCGACACCGACGCCGCCATCGCCGACCACGCGAACGTCGCGATCCACCGGTGATAGGGGTGCGGGGCCGTCGTGATCTCGGTGAGCGCTTCGTGCGCTTCCTTCGGCGTGATCATCTCGCGACGGATCCGCCGGGTGAGCCTGTCCACGGCCGACAGTCGCGTGAAGTCCATCGAGCGGTAGTGGACGGTGCGCATCGTCGACGCGGGCGGCAGCGTCGGGCCGCGATAGGCCGACAGCCGGATCGAGTTGTACGTGACGTCGACGTCGGTCTGCGCGAGACCGTACGTCGCGGCGACGAACGACACCTGTTCGGCGGTGTCCATCGCGGCCGTACCCGACGCGAGATACACCTCGCCGACACGCACCGCGAGGTCGAGCACCTCGGTGACGCGGGGGTCGTCGGTCAGGTCGATCGGCTGCAGCGGAGCCGGCGCGGACGTGACCGTGTCGATCGTCGCGCGCCGGTCGCCGGTCAACCGGTCGAAGAACTGGGCGAGAGTCGTCATACGGCGCGGCGAGCCGTGTACGAGCGGGGCCTCGTCCGCTGCGAGCGCACCCGGAAATCGGGGGGACCGGAAACGACCATGCCTCTACGGTAGGGCACCGCGAACAGGTCGCGTACCGGTGTCCTCCCGGCCGCCGCGACGGCGGTCGTCGGGGTGGTGACGACGCTCGATTATGATGGCTCCGCACGCCTCCTTAGCTCAGTGGTAGAGCACTCGCCTTGTAAGCGAAAGGTCGTCGGTTCAATCCCGACAGGGGGCTCGGAACGAGAAGGCCGCTACCAGCACGAATCTCGGTAGCGGCCTTCTCTGTCAGCTCTCTCCGGACGCCGGATTGTCACGGATTGTCACGGATTGTCACAACTCGCTGCACACTCGCGGCAGTGGTGGTCAGGGCCTCGTTCTGCGAGTGCACGTACGTCCTCATGGTGAACGCCGGATCGGAGTGTCCGAGCCACGCCGCGACGACGACGATCGGCACCGCCTGCATGTGCATCATCGTCCCGCACGTGTGCCGTGCGTCGTGCAGCCGAATGCGGTCGAGGCCGACGCTCTCCACCTGGCCGACCGGCCACTTTCGCGGTCCCGACGTGGTGTCGTTTCCACTGCTCGGTGTCACCTGTCTGTGCCTCCGGCCTGCGGGTTCCTCTATCCGAGACCGGGATTGCCGGGACTGCGACACGGAATGGGTCGCAACGCGCCGTGCCGGAGACGGGTCTGTCTCACACGCGTCCTCGACGCCACGTCCAGACGCACCAGACGATCCCCGCTACCGCTACTACGGGGAGCACCTGCCTCACCCTCTCCATCGTGACAAGCCGGTGGTACTGCTCACTCGACAGGAATTGCATTCCCTGCGCGTTGTCCGGGGTGGACAGATCCCACCAGAAACTCCTCATTCCGCTCACTGCATGGGGCCAGGCAGTGAAAGCACCCACCGCCGCGACGGCCGCGAGGCACGTAACGGGAAAGGCCACCCAGAACCAAGGAAACCCAGGGTTCCGCTCGAGTCGTGCGCGCCTCGGCAAGACCACACGCGCGACCAATACCACGACTCCGAGGGCAAGAAACAGCAACCACGCCACGGCGCAACGGTAGTGGTTTCACTCCCTGCCCAAGCCGCGAATGCCGTGGAGAACTCGAGCCAGCAGCTCGGAACGAACACGCAGTACGGGATTGCCGATCAGCGAGCCCCCCGCCAGAGCCCCGAGTCCGGGCGTCGCGGTGGACAATTGATCAGGTGAGCTTTGAACTCAGGCACCGCAGCGCGGCGCTACGGCGAGATCCTGGGACCCGCGTTGCGTGGTTCGGGTCCGTCACCGTTCGAGGATCGGTGAACGGAATCCGAGAAGCATGGATATGGTTCGGGTGTGCCCGAGATTGCCAGCCGGCGTCGCACCCAACCACCACCGCCTCGCTTTGTCTTCGAAGCCCTCACCAACCCTGAGCGTGACCCCGTTCGTCCGTGGCTGATCCTGCACAACGACGAACAACGTCCCACGATCGCCGAAGTGGTGGAACCGAACCTCGTCGTCTGGACGTCGATCTGGCCGTGGCGCCCGGATGCCCGGATCCGCTTCGACATCACGGGCCCACCACGCGGCAGCGCTACTCTGTGCTGGACATTGATCGTCGATGAACCAGTCCCGGACAGGGAAACGACCGTCCGCATGCGCAAGCGAGTGAATGAACTCATCAACGCGAATCTGCGCTTCACGTTCGGTCAGTAGTCGGCCGATCGAGGATCGGCTAGCGGGATCGCCCTGAATCACCTGGGTTCGATGCCGCTTCCTTCTGAGTCAGGAGGGATGAGCACAAACCACGATTCGTTCCGCGGACGGCGTCCGGGCGCGAGATCTGCTCAGCCGCCAGTTCAGCGCGCAGGAACCCGACCGGGTCTGGGTGACCGACTTCGCGCGAGACCTGAATCAGCAGGTGAGGCCGAATCTTTCCCTCTGGCCAGGGCCGCGAGTACGGTTCGATCCCGACAGGGGGCTCCGGCGACAGCGAGGGGCCTCGCTTCCCGACCGGAAGCGAGGCCCCTCGTCGTTTCTCGTGTCAGCTCACGTGGGTGCCGCCGGCGGTCCTGCGGCGGTACAGCCCGACGGCGGCGTCGACGACGAGGAACACGACGAGGCTGATGCCGAGCAGCGGCACGAACCAGCCGATGGCGATCGCGCCGATCACCAACCCGACGACTGCCGCGGGATGCAGCCGTCGCACCGCACCTCGGGCCGGTGCGCGCCCGACGATCCGGTCGCCCCTCGTCGGGCGCCGCCGCCACCACAGGACGTAGCCACGGACGATCACCGTCGCGAGCGCGACTGCGAGCGCGAGCAGGACGAGCTGATTCACGATCCCGAACAGCATGCCCATGTGCAGCTGGATGCCCCACGCCGTGAGCTTCGCCGGGAGCGGCCAGTCGGCGAACCACGACGCGTCGGTGATCTGGCCGGTCGCGCCGTCGACCGCGACCGAGTCGTTCGACATCACCCACGGCCTGCGGATCTCGGCGACGGTGAACGCCGTCGCGTCGTCGGACGGGATGCTCACCTCCACCGGCCCGTCGACGCCTGCGCCGCGTGCCGAGGCGAGCGCGGTGTCGACCTCGTCGACGCGGGGCGTTCCGGTGGACGTCGCGGCGCCGCCGTGACTTCCGTGCCCGGCGTGCTCGTCGGCGGCGCTGCCCGCGCCGCCGAGCGCTGTCGCCACGGTCGGGGTCTGCCACGACAGTGCCGAGCGCACCTCGGCGACGTTCGCGCCGGCGTAGGCCGACCACATCAGACCGGTCGCGGACAGGAACAGCAGGCCGGTCGCGATCCAGAGGCCCACGACGCCGTGCCATTCGACGGTGCGGTTGCGGCCCTTCGTGGTGCGGTCGACGGCGAGAATCGAGGTCTTCTTCGGCGAGCGCCGACGACGGTCGAACCACAGGTACAGCCCGCCGAGCGCGACGAGCCACAGCCACGACGCCGCGAGTTCGCTGTAGATGCGGCCCGGTTCGCCGAGATGCAGGTGCCGGTGCAACTCGCTGATCCAGGTGCGGAGGGGAAGCGCGCCGCTGCTCCCGTACACGGTGAGTTCGCCGATCGGCTGCGCGGTGGCCGGATCGACGAACACCGACAGGCGCTCGGAGTCGCCGAGCGACGGGTCGTCGAACAGCACGCGGGTCGTGTCGCCGGGCTCGGCGGCCGGCTGCACGGCCGAAACCGTGAGATCGGGCCGTTCGGCCGCCGCCGCGGCGATCTGCTCCGACACGGGACGTGGATCGCCGGGTGTGTCGACTTGGAGGTAGTCGCGGTAGACGATCTGCTCGAGGGTCGGGGCGACCGCGTACAGGCCGCCGCTGATCGTCGCGATCAGCAGGAACGGCGCGATGAGAATGCCCGCGTAGAAGTGCAGGCGCAGGAAGAAGGGCCGGGCGGTGCGGGGTGGTGTCGGGGGCCCGGGCGGCGGTGATGCGCCGGCGTCCGGGATGGAGACATGCGAAAGAGACACGGGTGTACTCGATTCGTGAAGACAGGTGGGGACGGCGCGCGAGCTCGTCGCCCGTGCGCTGTCAGTGAAGTGAGGAGATGCCGAGCGGGAAGGCGCTCGGCACGAATCGAGGGGGACCGCGCGTCGTGATCGCGTCGGCGAGGAGCCGCCGACGATGGACGCCACCTTCCGTCGCGGGCGCGACGACCCACAGCGGCGTGGGGGAGGAGAGAACTCCGACGACGGCGTGCACCAGGCGCCGGACCCGTGATGCCAGGGCGGCGGCGGCGTTCTCGGCGGCGAGCACGACGATCGTGCACACCGCGATCGCGGCGAGGTGGGCGCCGAGCATCGCCGCGCCGGTGCCGGACGCCCCGTGACCGCCGTGACCGCCGTGGCCGACGAGGCTCAGCGCACCGTGAGCGAGCAGCTGACCGCTCGCGAGCGCCGACACGAGAAAGGGGACGCGGTGACGCGCGACGGGAAACGCCGCGACGAGCGTCCCGATCCCGGCGCACACCGCGAGCAGGAGGGTGACGGCGCTCTGGTTCGGCGGTTCACCACCGCCCGCCGCACCGTGTGCGGCGATACCGACCGCCCCCGAGAGTGCACCCACGGCGCCGCCGCGCACCCGGGCGGCGATCGGCGGCGGCTGCATGCGCGACACGATACAGCCGCGCGCAGATCCCCTCGACCTGCGGTGTAGCAGGCTCTACGGAGCCGGCACGACCGGTGCGTCGGCGTTCCGGTCGGGCACTGTCGCACCGTTCGGGAAGGTGCACACCGTGCCGTCGCACACCGGGGTGTTCGCTTCGGCCTCGCCCTGCAGGTTCTCATCGTGCACCGACTGGCAGTAGTCGCTGTAGCCCGTGACGGTGCCGTCCGACCAGTAGGTCTCGATCGGGCCGAGTCCCATCTGGCAGCCCACGATCGTGGGTTCGGCGGCCTGCGGCGTCGGAGCGGGCTCGGTCGCGACCTCGCTCGTCACCGGGGGAGCGGTGGTCGTCTCGGGTGCGGTGGTGGTCGTCGGCGGGGCCGTCGTGGTCGCACTCGGCGTGGTCGTCTCGGCGGGTGTGTCCGAGTCGCCCGAACACCCGGCGATCGGCCCGATCGCCGCGACGATTCCGATGAGGAGAACAGCGACACGACGGCGCCGCCCGTGACGTCCCATGATCGGGACTCTACGGGCGGCGCCAGACGGTGCGGGTGGGTTTCGCTACGCCGCTTCGGGACGACTCTCGTCTTCCTGCGACCGCAGGTGCAGCGGGGTTTCGTCCTGCTGCATGTGGAAGTGCGGTCGCTGGTGGCCGAGGAAGGACTCGAACCACGAGAGGATCGTGACGGCGCGGTTGCGGAAGCCGACGACGTAGTAGACGTGGACGGCGAGCCACGTGAGCCACGCGATGATGCCGGTGAGTTCGATGCTCCGGACCTTGGTGATCGCCCGGAAACGGTTGACGATCGCCATCGAACCCTTGTCGAAGTACTCGAAGGCGGTGCCGCGCTGGATCTTTCCGAGGATGGTCTTGGCGACGAAGCGCCCCTCCTGCATCGCGACGGGCGACTGGCCGGGCAGGTTGTCGAGGTTCGTCATGTCACCGATCGCGAAGACGTCGGCGAACCCCCCGACGGTGAGATCGGGATTGACGAGCAGACGCCCGGCGCGGTCGGTCGCGCATCCGGTGCGCTCGGCGAGCACGCCCGCGAAGTCGTTCGCCTGGACGCCAGCGGACCAGATGACGGTCTCGGCGGTGATGTGCTTCTCGCCGTCGGTCTTCGACTTCACGGTGACGCCGTGATCGTCGATGTCGGTGACGAAGGTGTCGAGGACGACCTCGACGCCGTTCTTCTCGAGGGCGTTCTTGGAGTATTCGCTGAGCTTCCCGCCGAACGGGGGCAGCACCTTGTCGGCGCCCTCGATCAGCTTGACGCTGACGTCGTCGGCGTCGATGCGATGGAACGCCTGATCGACGTACCGCTGCGCGAGTTCGCGGATCTGGCCCGCGAGCTCGACGCCGGTCGGGCCCGCGCCCACGACGACGAAGCTGAGCAGCTCCTTGCGACGATCGGCGTCGAGCGTGGTGTCGGCCTGCTCGAAGCAGCGGAGGATCTGGCGGCGCAGGTTCTCGGCGTCGTCGACCGTCTTGAGGGCGAAGGTGACCTTCGCGAAATGATCGTTGCCGAAGTACGACTGGCGGGCGCCGGTCGCGGCGACGAGCGACTTGTAGCCGATCGTGCGGACGGCGCCGTCGGCGACGTAGTCGACCTCACGCGTCTCGGGACGGACGTCGACGACGCGGCCGAGGCGGACGTCGGCGCTGTCGTACTTCGCGAGGATCGACCGGGTGGGCGGAGCGATCTCGGCCGCGGAGAGAATGCCGGTGGCGACCTGGTAGAGCAGCGGCTGGAAGAGGTGCTCGGTGGTGTCGGAGATCAGGACGAACGGAACGCCCGCCTTGCCGAGCTTCTTCGCCGTCGCGAGGGCTCCGAAGCCCGATCCCACGATGACGACGTCCGTGGTGTCCACAGGTGCGGTCTGCTCCATCTCGGCGTTACCCACGAAATCCCTCCGATCCAGCACGTGGCGCGGCCGGGTCACGACTGCGCATATGAGGAACAACGTAGAGAGCGCGAGGATGTTCCTGCTAATGGAGGGCGTAATCCATTATTCTCTTATCGGTATCGCTCATAAGTGGAGGTGGGTGCGTGGACTTCCGGCAGCTCAGATACTTCCTCGCCGTCAGCGAGGAGTTGAGCTTCAGCAAGGCGGCCGAGCGCTGCTTCATCTCGCAGTCGGCCATCAGTCATCAGGTGACCAACCTCGAACGGGACCTGGGAACCAAACTGTTCGAGCGCTCGACGCGAGTCGTGCGGCTGACCTCGGCCGGGTCGCGACTCACCCCGATCGCTCAGCAGGTCCTCGCCCTCGAAGCGCAGGCGTACGCCGTCGCGCGCGAACCTCGCAACCGGATCCGGATCGCGGCGAACATGAGCTTCGGCGCCCAGGCTCTCGACGCGATCGCGCGCGTCCGTGAGCAGCACCGCGAACTCGACGTCGAGTTCGTCATCAAGAGCTTCGCCGATCGTGTCGACGCGGTGGCGTCCGCCGACGCCGACATCGCATTGATCCGCGGCACGGCGGTCCGTCCCGGTCTCGAAACGGTCCCCCTCGGCATCGAGGACCTCGTGATCGTGACGTCCCGGGAGCACCCGCTCTCGGCGTTCTCGACCGTCGAGTTGGGCGAACTCGCGCCCTACCCGCTGCTGCTGCCGCCGCGGGGCAATCAGGTCCTGCTGCACCACATCGTCGACGACGCCTTCCGTGAAGTGGGCCGACGGGTGCAACTCGGCCCGGCGATCGCTCGCGATCACACCGCAACCCTCGAGGTGATCGGCAACCCGCGCGCGTGGACCGTGCTGTATCCCAGCACCGCGGAGGAGAACCGCCGTACCGGCCTGCACTTCATGCGGGAGGTGAAGGGCAGGCTCCGGGTGCCGGTGAGCGGCGTCGTGCGCAGTGGCGTCACACCGAGTCCCGCCCTCGGAGTCGTGATCGACGCGTTGCGGCGTTCGATCGTCGACACCGAGGGCGGTGAGTGACGCCCGGGAACTCAGGCGGCCGGGCGGGTGCGTCGCGAGGCCTTGACGAAGCCGTCGACCGCATCCCACACCGAGATCGCGACGACGATCACGGCGACCCAGGTGGCGGTGAGCGTCGCGCCGGACCAGCCGAGGTGTTCGACGAACTGCGGGTTGAACAGTGTGTCCGACGTGAACAGCCAGACGCCGATGCCCACCCACCCGAGGCACACCACCGCGTTGAGCACCGCGGTCGCGCGGGTGTAGCCGGCCCGGAACACCCAGACCGTCTGCGCCATCTCGACGACGATCAGGCCGAACACGAACGGCAGCAGCGTGTTCCACAGTTCCGGATCCAGAATCGGGATGCGCTCGCCGCCGTCGAAGATCGGCGAGCCGAAGTGCTGCCACACGAGCAGCGCCGCGAAGAGGCCGAGGAAGAGCAGGCCGGCCACGGTGTCGCCGATTCGGTGCGGTGAGGCGCTCGTCGGGAGTTCGGGGAGTTGCTCGGGTGTCCAGCGCATGCTGTCCGCGGCCTGCGGGGCGAGGCGCTCGACGATCGCGAAGACGGCGGTCGTCCAGAAGATCGTGTGGACGGCACCGGTCAGGGCCGTCACCACGGCGCCGGCGGCGACGGGCCCGACTCCGGCGCCGTCGCTGATCCGTCCCAGCGCGTCCACCGCCGCGAGGATCGGCAGGATGATCGCGAGCGCGATCACGGTCGTCCGCTGCCACAGGAAGTAGAAGCGTGGCCCGACGAGATGCATCGGGGTGCCACGGTAGGTCGCCGCGACCTGGAGCGGGTCGCCGAGGGTCTGCAGGGCGCGCTGCTCGGCGTCGTCCGCCGCAAGACCCGAGGACTGCAGGTCCTCGGCCGTGTCCGTGATGCGTTCGCGCAGTTCGCGATCGAGGTTCTGGCGCTCGTCCTTGTCGGCGACGAACCGCGTCGCGGCGTAGACGTAGCGATCGGTGAGGGTACTCATGTCAGTGTTCCTCCGTCAGTTCTGTGAGGCTCGCATCGAGCCGGCGCCATTCGTCGATCAGTGCGTCTGCCAAGTGAATTCCGGCTTCGCTGGTCCGGTAGAACTTCCTGGGCCGCGATTCGTCGGTGTTCCACTCGCTGTCGAGCAGTCCCTGTCGCTCGAGGCGGCGCAGCAGGGGATAGAGCGTGTTGCCGTCGACGGTGATTCCGGCGTCGTCGAGGGTTCCGAGCAGGGCATAGCCGTAGCCCGGCGTCTTCAATGCGGTCAGCGCCGCCATCACCACCGTTCCGCGGCGCAACTCCTGCAGGTGTCCTGCCGTCACATCGTCCATGCGTCTCATAATGATGTGCGACGCACACTATTGTCAACCACGATCTTCATGTACGACGCACAACACTGTCGCGCCCTCCGACACGCCGAGAGTGAAACCGGACGACGGAGCCCGTCGATCGGAGCGCGATCGCCGCCATGATCACCGCCGACGACATCTCCGTGCTCGACCGGCCGGACACCCGTCCGGGGGGGGCTCGGTTTCGCGAAACACGTCGAGGGCAACGGCTTTCGGGCGCTGCTCGACCGGACCGCTCCGGTCGCCGACGAGGCAGAGAAAGAGGCCGCGCGGCTGGCGGCGGAGTTCGGAACCGACCCGGCGCACCTGCTCGGCGCGCCGTTCGCATGGATCGGCACCGTCGACGAAATTCGTGCAGGTCTCGTCCGCCACCGCGAGCGGTGGGGAATCACCCGCTACACCGTACGAACCCCGAACCTGGACGCCGTACTCGGCGACGAGTCGGGGTGAGGGTGTGTCAGACGCCGCGCGCCGAGCGGGCTTCCGTCGATGCGACGGGTAGCGACGTGCGGTCGCCGGGCGGGCGGTTGCCGCGCAGCCAGCGGTTGGGGAGTTTGCCGGCGAGTTCGCCGAGCGGCCCGACGGCCGCGCCGAGGATCGCGACGGTGTCCTGCAGCAGTTCGACGCTGTCGCTCATGCGCTCGAGGTTCGGCGCCAGCGAGGTCAGCGTCTGCGACAGCGACACGATCTGATCGAGCGGCCCGCCCTCCGCGATGAGGCGCTCGAACGCGCCGTTCTCGGCGAGCAGCGTCTCGAGGATGCCGTTCTGGGCGAGCGCGCGGTCGATGACGCCGCCCTTCGCGGTGAGCCGTTCGACGGCGCCGTCGTCGGCTGTGAGGCGTTCGAGCGGGCCGTCCTCGGCAGTGAGGCGATCGAGCAGCCCGCCGGGCGCGAGCAACCGGTCGAGCGGTCCGCCTTCGCTGAGGACGCGTTCGAGCGCGCCGTCGTCGGCGAGGACGCGGTCGAGCGGTCCGCCCTTCTGGAGCAGCCGATCCACCGGCCCGCCTTCTTCGAGCAGCCGATCGAGGGTGCCGCCCTGGCGCGTGAGACGGTCGACGGGACCGCCGGCCTCGAGCAGCCGGTCGAGTGGGCCACCCGGCGCCAGCGCCTGGCCGAGGGGGCGGTCGTTCGCCGTGAGACTGGAGATCTGGTAGAGCATCTGCAGCGGAGCGCCGGTGTTCGACAGTCCCGAGACGCTCTCGGTGACGATCGCCGTGCTCGACACGGCGGAGCGGGCACTGCCCAGTGCGACCTGCGCGACGCCGATGGAGGCGTCGGTGACGGCGAGACCGATCTTGACCGGAGCGGCGATGAGCGACACCAGGTTCATGGTGATCACTGTAACCCCGGACACAGCCTCGGGCGCCGTGGGGAGAGAGCGTCGACGCTCACAGCGAGCTCCCAGGAAACGCCCAGCTTCCCGGTGACGTGCCACGGCACACTGACGATCGTGACCGACCACGCCACGCCCGAAGCCCGCATCCTGCTCGTCGACGACGAGCCGACGATCATCGAGCTGCTCACCGTGAGCCTGAAGTTCCAGGGATTCGAGGTGCGATCGGCGGCGACGGGCGCCGAAGGGCTCGACGTCGCGCGCTCGTTCCGGCCCGATGCCCTCGTGCTCGACGTGATGATGCCGGGTATGGACGGCCTTGGCCTGCTCAAACGGCTTCGCGCGGACGGTGTGGACGCACCGGTGCTGTTTCTCACCGCCAAGGATTCGGTCGAGGAAAAGGTCTCGGGGTTGACCCTCGGGGCCGACGATTATGTGACGAAGCCCTTCAGCCTCGAAGAAGTGGTCACCAGGCTGCGGGTGATTCTGCGCCGTGCGGGTCGACTCGACGCCGCCGTCGCGTCGCCGCGCGTGACGTTCGCCGACCTCGAACTCGACGACGACACCCATGAGGTGTGGAAGGCGGGCGAGCCCGTCTCGCTCTCGCCGACCGAGTTCACCCTGCTGCGGTACTTCATGGTCAACGCGGGCACGGTGCTGAGCAAGCCGCGCATCCTCGATCATGTCTGGAACTACGACTTCGGCGGCGAGGTGGGCGTCGTCGAGTCGTACGTGTCCTATCTGCGGCGCAAGGTGGACACCGGCGAGACGCCGCTCATCCACACGCTGCGGGGCGTCGGCTACGTGATGCGCGAACCGCGGCGGTGACGATGCCCGGGGTCCGCACGCTTCCGCTGCGCTTCGGTCTCGTGCTCGCGGTGGTGCTGCTCACCGCCGTGGGCTTGCTGGCCAGCGGCGTCGCGGTGACGTCGGCGCTCGAGAACTCGCTGACGCGGCGCGTCGACACCCAGCTCGAGGAGGCTGCGCAGGGCTGGGCGCGCCCGCTCGGCCCGCCACCGCGCGAGCTGGCGGGTGAGCCCGGGCCGGCGCGACCGCCCAGTTCGTTCTTCGTCCGCACGGTCGCACCCGACGGCACGGTGCTCCGGCAGGTCAACGACGGCGACGTCACGCCGTCGCTCCCCGACGCACCGGTGACCACGCCGACGACAGTCGGTTCCGACGACGGCGATCAGCACTGGCGTGTGCTGTCCACGACCGGCTCCGACGGGACGACCACGGTCGGGCTCAGCCTCGCCGAGAACGACGACACCGTGCAGCGGCTCGTCGTGCTGCAGGCACTGATCGGGCTCGGCGTCCTGGCCGCCGTCGCGGTCGCCGCCTATTTCGTCGTCCGGCGCTCGCTGCGGCCGCTGCGCGAGGTCGAGACCACGGCGGCCGCGATCGCGGGAGGTGACCTGCATCGGCGGGTCCCCGCGCGTGACCGCCGCACCGAGATCGGCCGGCTCTCCCACGCGCTCAACGGGATGCTCGCGCAGATCCAGCAGGCGTTCGCGGCCACCGCGGCGTCCGAGGACGCGGCGCGCCGCTCGGAGGAGAAGATGCGGCGTTTCGTCGCCGACGCGAGTCACGAGCTCAGGACGCCGCTGACGACGATCCGCGGGTTCGCCGAGCTCTATCGTCAGGGAGCGATGCCCGACACGGACGCACTGATGAGCCGGATCGAGGGCGAGGCGTCGCGGATGGGACTGCTCGTCGAGGATCTGCTCGTGCTCGCGAGGCTCGACGCGCAGCGCCCGCTCGACCGGCGCCCCGTCGACCTGCTCGCGGTGTGTTCCGACGCCGTGCACGCCGCGCGCGCGACCGCCCCGGATCGCGCGATCTCGCTCGTCGTGCTCGACGGTCCCGGCACACCCGAGGTCGTCGGCGACGATGCGCGGCTGCGGCAGGTGGTCGGCAATCTGCTCGGCAACGCCGTCGCGCACACGCCCGCCGACGCCGATGTCGTGGTGCGGTTGGGGACGACAGCGGATTCGGTCTTCGTCGAGGTCTCCGACACCGGGCCCGGCCTGTCGGAACACGATGCGGCCCATGTCTTCGAGCGCTTCTATCGCGCGGACACGTCACGGACACGCGCGAGTGGTGGATCGGGCCTGGGGTTGTCGATCGTCGCGGCCCTCGTCGCCGCGCACGCCGGCCGGGTCTCGGTGGAGTCGATGGCCGGCGAGGGAGCGACGTTCCGGGTCGAGCTGCCGCGCGAAGGCCTGTCAGGCAGCGCCCTCGAGCCGTAGCAGCGCTGTCTTCGTGTCGAGTCCGCCCAGGTAACCGCCGAGGCTCCCGTCCGTGCGCAGCACCCGGTGGCACGGCACCACGACGGGCAGCGGGTTGGTGGCGCACGCAGAGCCGACGGCCCGTGCGGCGCGGGGACTGCCGATGCGGGCGGCGAGTTGCGCATAGGTCGCGGTGGTGCCGTACCGGATCGTCGGCAGCAACTGCTGTACCTCGCGCCGGAACCTGCTCGACAACGCGAAGTCGAGCGGGACGTCGAACTCGCGGCGCCGGCCCGCGAAGTACTCGTCGAGTTCCCGGCGCACCGCATCGAGCCGCCGCGGTGCACGCAGAATCCGCGGGCTCACCCGGCGGGCGATGCCGGCGAGTACGGCGTCGTGATCCTCGTTGTCGAACACGACACGCAGCAACCCGCGCTCGGTCGCTGCGAGCAGCAGTTGCCCGATCGGCGAGTCGATCGGCGCGAGTGCGACGTCGAGGACGCCGACGTCGTCGGCACGCTGTTCGAGGCGATCGTGCAGAGCCGCGAGCCGGGCGTCGGATGCCGTGATCGTGGGGAGTGCGTCGTTCATGACCGGTAGACGCCGGGCGACCGCGGGATGTGAGGTCCGGCAGGTCGGCGGGTCAGCGGCTCGACACGTGCTCGCCGTCGCCCTGCTCGCGCAGCGCCGCCTTGATGCGCTCGGCGGCGTCGTCCATCGACTCCGGCGACGGGTCGCGTTCGGCGTTCGCGAAGTCGAAGTTGCCGAGCTCGTACGCGGGAAAGACGTGCACGTGCAGGTGCGGGACCTCGAGGCCCGCGATCACGAGCCCGGCGCGCGGTGCGTCGAAGGCGGCGACGACGGCCTGCCCGACCGTCTGTGCGACCGAGGTGATCTTCGCCCACAGCGCGGGATCGATCGACTGCCAGTTGTCGACCTCGTCACGCGGGACGACGAGGGTGTGACCCTGCGTGAAGGGATTGATGGTGAGGAAGGCGACGACGTCGTCGTCCTCCCACACGAACCGACCCGGAAACTCGCCGCTGATGATCTTGCTGAAGACGGAGGCCATGACGTCAGGGTAGGTCACGAAAACCCACACGGCGGAGAGCACCATCGTCGACTGTGGAGATGTGAACCAGCCGCGCAACAGCGCGAACCGGCCGGGCACCGACCGGCCGGACATCGGCCGTGGGCTCTCGACGGACGAGGCCCGCCGCCGACTGGAGCGCGACGGGCGCAACGAACTGCCGCAGTCGACGCCGAAGCCGCCGTGGCGGCTGTTGCTCGCGCAGATGACGCACCTGTTCGCGGGCATGCTGTGGGTCGCGGCGCTCCTCGCGCTGCTCGCGCGGATGCCGGTCCTCGCGGCCGCGATCGCGGTCATCGTGGTGCTCAACGGCGTTTTCGCGTTTCTCCAGGAGTACCGCGCCGATCAGGCGGCGCAGAAGCTGCGCTCACTGATGCCGGCGACTGCCCGGGTGCGGCGCGACGGCGCGGTGACCACCGTCGACGCCGCCGAACTCGTCCCCGGCGACGTCGTGCTGCTGTCGGCGGGAGATCGCATCGGAGCGGATCTGACCCTCGCCGACGTGGACGGGCTGGGAATCGACGCGTCGGTCCTCACCGGCGAGAGCGTGCCCGAGCATCCCGGTCGCGGCGACACGGTGCACTCGGGGACCTATGCCGTGGAGGGCGACGCGGTCGGCGTCGTCTCGGCGACCGGGTCCCACACCTCGTTCGCGAACATCGCGTCGCTGACCGAGCACGCCTCGCGGCCGCAGAGCCCGCTCACGGTGCAGCTGCACCGGTTGGTCCGCTCGATCGCGGTCCTGGCGCTGTGCATCGGCGTCGGGCTGGCCGCGGTGGCACTGCTGCTCGGAACGTCGGTGACCCAGGCGCTCGTGTTCGGCATCGGTGTCACCGTGGCGCTCGTCCCGGAGGGGCTGCTGCCCACGGTGACGCTCTCGCTCGCGCACGGCGCGCAGCGCATGGCGAGCCGTCACGCTCTCGTCCGCCGGCTCGAAGCGGTGGAGACGCTGGGCGCCACGACCTTCGTCTGCACGGACAAGACCGGAACGCTGACACGTAACCAGATGGCGGTGTCGCAGGCGTGGACGACGGCGGGCCCCGTGACCGTCGAGGGCGACGGCTACGACCACGCCGGAACGGTGCACGGGGACCCGGACGCGGTGTCGGTACTCGCGGCCGCCGCGACGGGCGCCGCCGCCTGCGTCGTCGGCCGTGCCGTGCACCACGGCGACAGCTGGATCGCGGAGGGCGATCCGCTCGACGCCGCTCTCGACGCGCTCGCGTGGCGGGCGGGAGTCGGCAATCCCTCGGTCGACGCGCGGTTGCCCTTCACCCGGAAGACGATGAGCAGCGCTGCGGCGGTCGACGGTGTGGGCTATCTGCTGGGCGCGCCCGAAGCCGTGCTGGCGCGGTGCACGCGCGGGCTCGACGGCAGCCACGCGGAGCTCGATACGCTCGCGAGCCAGGGCCAGCGCGTGATGGCCGTCGCGCGCCGCCCCCTGACGGCCGACCCGAGCACGCAGACACTGCAGGACACCGTGTCCGGCGACATGGAACTGCTGGCACTGCTCGCCGTCGCCGACCCGCCGCGCGAGGGCGTGGCCGAAGCGATCGAGGTGTGCCGCGACGCCGACATCCGCATCGCGATGGTGACCGGCGACAGCACCAGGACGGGCGAGGCGGTGGCCCGCAAGATCGGGCTGCTCGGCGACAAGGGAGTCGTGGTCGACTCGTCGGATCTCCCGAAAGACGATGCAGCACTGGCGAATCTGCTCGACTCGCCCGACGGCGCCGTCATCGGCCGGGTCCAGCCCGCCGACAAGCTGCGGATCGCCCGTGCGATGCGCTCGCACGGCCACGTCGTCGCGATGACGGGTGACGGGGTGAACGACGCCGCAGCCCTGCGTGAGGCCGATGTCGGTGTGGCGATGGGAAAGTCGGGCAGCGACGTCGCACGATCGGCGGCCGATCTCGTTCTCCTCGACGACCACTTCGCCACGATCGTCGACGCGATCGAACTGGGCCGGTCGACCTTCGCCAACATCCGTCGCTTCCTCACCTATCACCTCACCGACAACGTCGCCGAACTGGTGCCGTTCGTGGCGTGGGCGCTGTCGGCCGGGTCGCTTCCGCTCGCCCTCGGCGTGCTGCAGGTTCTCGCGCTCGACATCGGCACCGACATGCTGCCGGCGCTCGCACTGGGGGACGAACCGCCGGACAAGCGAACGATGCGCGGCCGCAGCCGGCTTCGCGCCATCGTCGACGGCCGCCTGCTGCGGCGTGCGCTGCTCGTCCTCGGGCCCACCGAGGCGGCGGTGTCGATGGTGGCGTTCGTCGTCGTGCTGCTGCTCGGTGGCTGGCGCTGGGGGGAGAGCGCCGATCCGGTGGTGCTCGCGACCGCGTCGGGCAGTGCGTTCGCCGTGATCGTGCTCGGTCAGATGGCCAACGCGTTCGCGTGCCGGAGCGAGGAGGATCCGGTGTGGCGGACGGCGCTGACCGGCAACCGGCCACTGCTCGCCGCGATCGCCGTCGAATGCGTCTTCCTCACGGTGATCCTGGGGGTGCCGTGGCTCGCGGACCTGTTCGGTGGCCGGTGGCCGAGTTGGGAGGGCTGGCTGTTCGCGGTGTTCGCGGTTCCCGCGGTGATTCTGGTCGACGCGGCATACAAGGCGCGGCGCCGAGCGAGGGCCGAGCACGAGTACGCCGCCGGGACGCGCTGAGCCTCACAGCAATCTCCCAGCCCGATTCCAGGGCCGGTCCACCTCGGGATCCGACGCTGGCAGCATGACCACCGAATCCCTCCCCGGCTCCGTCCCCACCGGACTGCGCCGACCGGGCCCAGCCCATGCCCGACCGCGCCGGACCACCGCGCTCGACGTCGTCGTGCCGGTGTACAACGAGGAGGCGTCGCTCGAACGATGCATCCGTAGCCTGCACGACCATCTGGCGACCGAGGTCCCGTACTCGGCGCACATCACGATCGCCGACAACGCGAGCACCGACGCGACGCTCGCCGTCGCGCACCGACTCGCGGAGGAGGTGCCGGGAGTCCGCGTCGTCCATCTCGACGAGAAGGGCCGTGGCCGTGCGCTGAAGGCGGTGTGGTCGACGTCGGACGCCGACGTCGTCGCCTACATGGACGTCGACCTGTCGACGAAGCTCGACGGCTTCATGCCGCTGGTCGCGCCGCTGCTGTCCGGACACTCCGACATCGCGATCGGGTCCCGGCTCGCGCGATCGGCCCGCGTCGTCCGTGGCCCGAAGCGGGAATTCGTCTCCCGCAGCTACAACCTCATCCTGCGAACCACCCTGCGGGCACGGTTCAGCGACGCACAGTGCGGGTTCAAGGCCGTGCGCTCCGAGGTCGCGCACGAGTTGCTTCCGCTCGTGCAGGACGGTGGCTGGTTCTTCGACACCGAACTGCTCGTCCTCGCCGAGCGCGCCGGACTGCGGATCCACGAGGTTCCGGTCGACTGGATCGACGATCCGGACAGCCGAGTCGACATCGTCGCCACCGCGGTCGAGGACCTCCGCGGCGTCTGGCGGGTGGGACGCGCACTCGCGACCGGACGCGTTCCGCTGCGCAGCATCACCGCCGCCGCGGGACGCGACGTCCCGGCAGCGGGCGAACCGAAGGGAACGCTCGGACAGATGGTGCGTTTCGGCGTCGTCGGTATCGCCTCCACGATCGCGTACGCCCTTGTCTACCTGCTGCTGCATCCGCTGACCGGGGCGCAGGCCGCCAACGCGCTCGCACTGCTCGTCACCGCGATCCTCAACACCGCCGCCAACCGCGCCTTCACCTTCGGGGTACGCGGCCGCGCCGGCGCCGCGCGTCACCACCTGCAGGGGCTCGGCGTCTTCGCGGTCGGCCTGGTGCTCACGAGCGGCTCGCTCGCCGTCCTGCACCGCGCGGTGCCGGATGCCTCACGGGGCCTCGAACTCGCCGTGCTGGTCACCGCGAACCTCGTCGCCACGATCACCCGATTCGTCGCACTGCGATGGGTGTTCCGGGTCCGCGATCGTGTCGATCCGCCCGCCGGAACGGACTCCACCACCGAGGGGAGCGCGCTGTGACCACCACACTCGACACCGCCGTGGCGAGCCCGGCGAGCGCACCGCGATCGCGCCCCCGCGAGGTCTGGGCACTCGGCGCCCTGCTCGTGGGGACGGCGGTGGCCTATCTCGTGAATCTGAGCGCGTCGGGATGGGGAAACTCGTTCTATGCGGCTGCGGTACAAGCGGGTTCGCAGTCGTGGACCGCCTTCTTCTTCGGTTCGTCCGACGCCGCGAACTCGATCACCGTGGACAAACCGCCGGCGTCGCTCTGGGTGATGGGGCTCTCGGTGCGGCTGTTCGGGCTGAACTCGTGGGCCCTGCTCGTGCCGCAGGTCCTCATGGGTGTCGGATCGGTGGCGTTGCTCTACTTCGTGGTGCGGCGGCGATTCGGTGTCACGGCGGGATTGCTCGCCGGCCTCGTCCTCGCACTCACGCCCGTCGCGGTCCTGATGTTCCGCTTCGACAACCCCGACGCGCTGCTGGTGCTGCTCATGATCGGCGCCGTCTGGGCGCTGTTGCGCGGTGTCGAGGACGGCCGTACCCGATGGCTCGTACTCACGGGCGTCTTCGTCGGTTTCGGCTTCCTCACCAAGCAGTTGCAGGTGATGCTCGTCGTTCCGCCGCTCGCGCTGACCTATCTGCTCGCGGGCCCACCGGCCTTCGGGAAACGGCTCGCACAGTGTTTCGCCGCGCTCGGAGCGGTGATCGTCTCGGCGGGTTGGTGGATCGCGATCGTCGAGTTGTGGCCCGCGGACTCGCGGCCGTGGATCGGTGGCTCCCAGAACAACTCGATCCTCGAATTGACGCTGGGCTACAACGGATTCGGCAGACTCAGCGGAAACGAGACCGGCAGCGTCGTGCCGGGCGGCGCCGGTGACGCTGGCGGAGCGGGGATGCCCGGCGGCGGACCGGGCGGCGGAATGTGGGGGAGCACCGGCATCGGCCGGATGTTCGACGGCGAACAGGGTGGTCAGATCGCCTGGCTGATCCCCGCGGCGCTGCTGCTCGGCGGCGTCGCTCTCGTCCTGCTGCGCCGCGCACCGCGCACCGACGTCCGCCGAGCGACCGTGATCGTCTGGGGCTTGTGGCTCCTCGTCACCGGCCTCACGTTCAGCTTCATGGCGGGGATCTTCCACGCGTACTACACGGTGGCGCTGGCGCCGGCGATCGCGGCACTGGTCGGCGCGGGCGCCGTCACGGCCTGGCGTCACCGCGAGCGCACGTGGGTGCGGATCGCGCTGGCAGCCGCCGTCGCGCTCACCGCTGTCATGGCGTGGATCCTGCTCGGCCGCTCGCCGGAGTTCGTGCCGTGGCTCCGCGTGACGGTCGTCGTGGCGGGGGTGCTCGCCACGATCGGCGTGCTCGTACCCCCCGTGACGTCGGGACGCCTCGCGGCTGTGACATCGGGACGCCTCGCGGCTGTGACGATCGCGGCGGCGTTGTTCACCGGTCTCGCCGGGCCGACGGCCTACGCCGTGAACACCATCGCGATCCCGCACGAGGGGTCGATCGTGTCCGCCGGCCCGGCGGTGGCAGGCGGTGGCCCCGGTGGGATGGGTGGCCCTGGTGGGATGGGCGGCCCCGGTGGCATGGCCGGCCCGGGTGGCCAGGGAGGCCCGGACGGTCGGGGAGCCGGCATGGGCTTTCCCGGCGGCGGCGCGCAGGACGGCGGCTTTCCCGGTGGGGGAGCACCGGACGGCGGCGCGCAGGACGGCGGCATGCCCGGCGGCGGCATGCCCGGCGGTGGCATGCCCGGCGGTGGTCTGCTTCGGGGCAGCGAGCCGAGCGAGGAACTCACGTCACTGCTTCTCGCCGACGCCGACGACTACACCTGGGTCGCGGCGACCGTGGGTTCCAACAGCGCCTCGGGATATCAGCTCGCGACGCAGCGACCGGTGATGCCGATCGGCGGATTCAACGGCAGCGACCCGTCGCCGACGCTCGAGGAGTTCCAGCAGTACGTGACCGACGGCGAGATCCACTACTTCCTCGCAGGTGGCATGGGAGGCGGACCCGGCGGTGGGGGTACCGGGAGCGCGATCGCCCAGTGGGTCAAGGACACCTTCACGGCCACGACGATCGGCGGCACGCAGGTGTACGACCTCACGGCGCCGTCCGCGGCATGACGCCGAGCGCCGACTGTTGCGCTCGTCACGAGTGGCTTCCCGTGACGTAGCGTCACACGTAGTCTCCGCAACGAACATACTTTCTCGAATTGTGGAGTCTCCGTGGCTGATTCACCGTCCGTCGGCGAGTACGACGGGATGTCGGTGGGTCGCCGGCGAATGCTGGGGGTGGCCTTCTTCGTCGTGATCGGGTTGTTCGTCGCGACGTGTGTCGCGATCTACGACCGGACGTTCGTCGATGTCGTGGCCGTCCGCCTCGTGACCGACTCGGCGGGCAACGCCCTGCCGCAGCAGGCCGACGTCAAGCTCCGCGGCGTCACCGTCGGGCGGGTCGCCAGAACCGCTGCGGACGGTGATGCCGTCACCGTGGACCTCGATCTCGATCCCGCCCACGCCGCGCGGATTCCGGCGAACGTGACGGCGCGGCTGCTGCCCAAGACGCTCTTCGGCGAGCGGTACGTCGCGCTCGTCGATCCCGATCTGCCGTACGGGATGCTGGGCGACGGCGCCGTTGTGCGGCAGGACTCGAGTGGTGACGCCGTCGAGATCACCGCCGTCCTGGACGACCTGCTGCCGCTCCTGCAGGCCGTGCCGCCCGACGATCTCTCGGCGACGCTCGGCGCGCTCGCGCAGGGTTTGAGCGGCCGCGGCACCGAACTGGGCCACACGCTCGATCGGCTCACCGAGACGGTGAGCGCGCTCGGTGCCGAACTGCCGAACATCGAGGCCGCGACCCACGGTCTCGGCGATTTCGCCGAGACCTACTCGGATTCCGTCCCCGACCTCGTCTCGGCGCTCGACAACCTCCGTTCGGTGGGGTCGACACTCGTCGAGAAGCGCACGACCCTCGACGCACTGTGGCGGACCGGGCACCTCGCCGCGACGGACACCGCCGATCTGCTCACCGCGAACGCCGACTCCGTCATCGCGTTCGCCGCCGACTCTCGCGAGGCGCTGCAGATCCTCGGGCGCTACTCGCCGGAGTTCGGCTGCGTGCTCGCGGGGTTCGCGCGCACCGCTCCGGAAGCGCGCGAGATCATGGGCGCCGACGACCCGTATCCCGGCATCCGCGCTACGGTCCAGCTCACCAATCCCCGTGGCCGCTACCTGCCGAATCAGGACGAGCCGCGCATGCTCGACGATCGCGGCCCGAACTGCCGCGAGGACTACCGGGACGCGGGGGAGCCGTTCCCGCAGTATCCGGGGACGCCACACAACGACGGGTCGTACGCGCCGCCGTCACGCAATCCCGGTTCGGCCGCCATGACGATCCTGCCCGCACCCGAGGGAGTCCCCGACGTCGTGCCCGGATACGCGGGCTCGGCGGCGGAGCGGGCGACGCTCACCGCGATCTACTCCGAGGCGACCGGGCTCGACGCCGACGCCGTCCCGGGCTGGACCGCGGGCGTGGGCGCCGCGGCGTTCCGGGGTGCGACCGTCGAGGTTCGCTGACGCACGTGACCGGCCGAGACGGCCGACCTCTAGGCTGAGTGCGTGCGCGTACTCGTCATCGGCTCCGGTGCCCGTGAACATGCCCTGCTCCTCGCGTTGCGACGCGATCCCGGTGTGACCGGTCTGATCTGCGCTCCCGGTAACGCGGGGACCGCGAAGATCGCCGAACAGCATCCCGTCGACGTCGCGTCGGGAGAGGCCGTCGCCGCGCTCGCGCAGCGGACCGAGGCCGACCTCGTGATCATCGGGCCAGAGGTCCCACTGGTGCTGGGCGTCGCCGACGCCGTGCGGGCCGCGGGTGTCGCGTGCTTCGGGCCGTCCGCCGACGCCGCCCGTATCGAGGGGTCGAAGGCGTTCGCGAAGGACGTCATGGCCGAGGCGGGCGTGCGGACCGCGCACAGCGAGATCGTGGACAACCCCGCTCACCTCGACGCTGCCCTCGACCGCTTCGGCCCGACCTGGGTCGTCAAGGACGACGGGCTCGCGGCGGGCAAGGGCGTCGTCGTCACGGCGGACCGCGTCGCCGCGCGTGCTCACGCGGCGGGCCTGCTCGAGAGCGGCCACCCGGTGCTGCTCGAATCATTCCTCGACGGGCCGGAGGTGTCGCTGTTCTGCGTCGTCGACGGCGAGACCGTCGTGCCGCTGATCCCGGCGCAGGATCACAAGCGGGTCGGCGACGGCGACACGGGACCGAACACCGGCGGGATGGGCGCGTACACGCCGCTGCCGTGGCTGCCCGAGTCCGTCGTCACCGACATCGTCGAGAGTGTCGTGAAACCCGTTGCCGCCGAGATGGTCCGGCGCGGCTCGCCGTTCCAGGGGCTGCTCTACGCCGGCCTCGCGATCGGCACCGACGGCCCCGCCGTCGTCGAGTTCAACTGCCGCTTCGGCGATCCCGAGACGCAGGCCGTCCTGGCGCTGCTCGACAGCCCGCTCGGCGAGCTGCTGAACGCCGCGGCGACCGGCACGCTCGCGGACGCCGAGCCCCCGCGGTGGCGCGACGGCTCGGCGGTCACCGTCGTTCTCGCGGCCGAGAACTACCCGGCCGCCCCGCGCACGGGCGACGTGATCACGGGCGCCGACGGCGAGGGAATCCTCCACGCGGGCACCACGATCACGGACGGCAAGACGGTTTCCGCGGGCGGCCGCGTGCTCGCGATCGTCGGGACCGGACGAGACCTCACGGCGGCGCGCGACGAGGCCTACGCGCGGCTGGACGGAATCAAGCTCCCGGGCGGGCACTACCGCACCGACATCGGCCTCGCCGCGGTCGAGGGCCGCATCACGATCCCGGGAGCCTGATCGCCGATCAGGCCGGGGCGCCGACGAGGCCCGCGGTGCTCGGGTCGGGGCTGGTGACCCCGCGTCGGTCGAGGATCGGGCGGACCCCCTCCGCGAAGTGGTACGCCTCCTCGAGGTGTGGGTATCCCGACAGGACGAACTCGTCGAATCCGGCATCGTGATACTCGGCGACGAGGTTCGCGACCTCCTCGTGGCTGCCCACGAGTGCGGTGCCGGCGCCGCCGCGCACCAGGCCGACGCCCGCCCACAGGTTCGGGTGGATCTCGAGCGAGTCGGTCCGTCCGCCGTGGAGCGCGGCCATGCGCCGTTGCCCCTCGGAATCGGAACTCGCGTGCAGCCGGTGTGCGCGGGCGATCTGTTCCGGTGAGAGCGCGGCGAGCAACCGGTTCGCCACCGCCCACGCCTCCTCCGACGTGTCCCGGCTGATCGTGTGCAACCGGATGCCGAACCGCAGTGTCCGCCCTTCGGCGTGAGCGAGGGCGCGGACCCGCTCGATTTTCGCCGCGGCGTCCTGCGGGGGCTCGCCCCACGTGAGGTAGGTCTGCACGTGCCGTGCGGCCACGCCGAGCGCGGGAGCCGACGACCCACCGAAGTAGAACTCGGGCAACGGGTCCGGCGCCTCGGAGACACGTGCGTCGGCGACGCGATAGAACTCGCCCTCGAAGTCCACCGACTCCTCGGTCCAGATGCGCCGCACGATCGTGAGGAACTCGTCGGTGCGCGCGTACCGGCGATCGTGATTCGCCCAGTCCCCGAAGCGGCGCTGTTCCGAGTCGTCACCGCCGGTGACGACGTTGAGCAGCACGCGTCCACCCGAGAACCGTTGCAGGGTCGCGGCCTGCTGGGCCGCGAGGGTCGGGGGAGTGAGGCCGGGACGGAAGGCGACGAGGAACTTCAGCCGCTCGGTCTGCGACAGCAGCGCCGCGGACGCGAGCCAGGCGTCCTCGCACCACGTTCCGGTGGGCGTCAGCACTCCCTCGAAGCCGAGGCGGTCCGCGGCCTGCGCCACCTCCGAGAGGTAGCGCAGACTCGGCGGCCGATAGCCGTCCGGCCGGGTGTGGTGCGACGACGCGTGCGATGCACCGACGATCGAGCGGCTGTCACCCGAGGTGGGCAGGAACCAGAAGATCCTGGCGGTCATGATGTCTCCTCGTGAGTCGTGCGAGTCGTCAGTTGGCTGCCACGGAGGTGTACTCGGTGAGTGCGCCCTCGTAGCGGGGATCGACGAAGTCCGCGAACGGTTGTCCGTCCTGGATCTGGCCCGACTCGACGAACACGTCGTAGAGCTGTTGCTGCGACGCGATCACGTCGTCGTCCAGCGAGATCGCGGGACGCAGGCTGCGACCCTGGGCGAGTTCGCCGGCCACCGGGTCGATCCCGACCGCGGCCGAGTACTCCGCCGCCCATTCCTGCGGGTTCTGCTGCGCCCACTGCGATGCCCGCGCGAGCCGGACGGCGAAGTCCTCGAGCGCGGAGTTCTTGCGTGCGTCGGCCAGTGCCGTGTCGGCCGCGATACCGAAGCCGTATCCGTTGGCCACTCCTTCAGCGGTGACGAGAGTTCGTGCGCCCGAGTCGGTCTGGGCGATCGCGGTGTACGGGTCCCAGATCGCCCAGGCGTCCACCTGCCCACCCTGGAATGCGGTGAGTGCGTCCGCCGGCTGCAGGAAGACGAGTTCGACGTCCTCCGGCGTGAGGCCGTTCGCTTCCAGTTGCAGCAGGATGTGGCCGTGGGCCGAGCTTCCCTTGCCCACTGCGATCTTCTTGCCGCGCAGGTCCGCGACGGACGTCAGGGGCGAGTCGGCGGGGACGAGCACCTGGTCGCCCGTCGCGGTGTTCGAGTATGCCGTGACGACCTTGATCCTCGCGTTCGCGGCAGCGCCGAACACGGGTGGAGTGTTGCCGGTGACAGCGAAATCGATCTGGCCCGCGGTAGCGGCCTCGACTTGTGGTGGGCCCGACGTGAACGTCGAGAATGCGACCGCGTACGGCGTGTCGTCCAGCTCGCCGGCGGCACGCAGCAGAGATTCGGTGCCGCCCTTCTGATCCCCGATGTTCAGCGTGACGTCGGTGAGTTCGGCGACCGGAACGGCGTCCGGCGCCTCGTCGGGCCCGGCGTCGGCGCCGCGCGACACGCAGCCGGCCAGCATCGCAGCGGCGACGGTGGCGCACGCCGCGACTCCGGCGACTCTGCGCAGGCGTGGGGATCGGAGGGTCGGACGCATGGTGGTTCCTTCGAGGTGAGTGGTGCTCGGTGAGAGTAGGTTTCAGTGCTCGCGGACGCCCAGCGCGTCGAGTAGCCGGGCGCGGGCTCTGGCGAAGCCGAGGGCGCTGCGGTCGCGGGGACGTGGCAGATCGACTTCCACCTCGTCGGCCACGGCACCGTCCTCGAGGACGATCACGCGGTCGGCGAGGGCGACGGCCTCGTCGACGTCGTGCGTCACGAGGAGGATGCCGAAACCGTGCTCGCGCCAGAGGGAGAGCAGTAGCGCGTGCATGCTGAGGCGGGTGAGGGCGTCGAGTGCGCCGAACGGCTCGTCGAGCAGGAGCAGTCGAGGCTCGGCGACGAGCGCCCGCGCGAGCGAGGCCCGCTGCGCCTGGCCCCCGGACAGCGTGCCCGGCCACGCGTCCTTCTTGTCGACGAGGCCCACCTCGTCGAGGGTGCGGTCCGCTGCTGCGAGCGCAGCGCGTCGGCGCACTCCCTCGATGTTGAGCCCGTAGGCGACGTTGTCTCGGACGCTGCGCCACGGAAACAGTCGCGGCTCCTGGAACGCGACGGCAGGTGACCCGGCGACGGAACTCTCGCCCGAGTGATCGTCCGACAAGCCCGCGAGAACACGCAGAATTGTCGACTTGCCCGAACCGGAACGCCCGACGAGAGAGACGATCTCGCCTGCGCCGATCGCGAGGTCGATATCGCGGAGTACGTGATGGGAGCCGTACCACTTGTCGACGCCGCGCAGGCGGCCGACGGTGGCAGTGGTGTCGAGGGTTGTCATGATCCGCTTTCCGTCAGGCACGCGCGTCGGTGCGGTAGCGGAGGGCCCGGGCTTCGAGGAGCCGGACGATGCCGTCGGTGGCGATGCCCATCAGTGCGTAGACGACGAGGCCGAAGATGATGGTGTCGACGCGCAGGAAGTCGCGAGCGTTGTTGATGATGAAGCCGATTCCGGCGTCGGAGTTGATCTGCTCGGCCACGATGAGCGAGAGCCAGGCGATCGCGAGCGACTGCCGCAGCCCGACGAGGACCTGAGGGGCCGTGCTCGGCAGGATGATGGTCCGGAAGCGCTGCCACCACGTGAAGCCGAGGACACGGGCCGTCTCGAAGTACTTCCGGTCGATCTGCCGGATACCCGAGAACGTGTTGAGGTACAGCGGGAAGGCGACGCCGAGCGCGACGAGCAGGATCTTCGGCGTCTCACCGATCCCGAACCACAGGATGAACAGCGGAATCAGGCCGAGGTGGGGGAGTGCACGCAGCATCTGCAGCGGCGGGTCGACGGTCGCCTCGGCGAACCGGGAGAGCCCGACGAGTGCTCCGAGCGCTATGCCGATCGCGCCACCGATGAGAAGCCCCTGTACGACGCGGGTTCCGGACACGAGCAGCGCATCGGCGAGCTGGCCGTTGCCGACCAGTTCGAGTCCTGCATCGGCGATGAGGGTCGGTGCGGGCAGGATGCGTTCGGGGATCAACCCGAGGAAGCTCCCGAGCTGCCAGAGTCCGAGCAGCGCGAGCGGCGACAGGACACGCAGAATCGTCCATCGGTGGCGCTGCCACCCGGATGCACGGGCAGGTGCCCGTCCGGCGACCGGCGCGCGCACCGGGGCCGCGGGCGCGGTGACGGGCGTGGACGTGACCATCGGGTACCTCTCGACGATGTGCGGGCGTGGGACGACGGAGTCGGCACGGAGCGAATCCCGCTCCGTGCCGTCCTACGCTCCCGCACGGGCCGCGCCGCGCCGATACTTCGAATCGCCGTGATCTTTTCTCCCGCCGCGCATCGGATCAGCGCGCCGTCCAGCCGCCGTCCATCGCGTACGACGCGCCGGTGACCATCGCGGCGTCGTCCGAGCACAGCCACGCGACGAGCGAGGCGACCTCGTCAGGCCGGACGAGCCGTTTGATCGCGCTCTCGGTGAGCATGATGCGTTCGATCACGTCCGACTCCGGGATGCCGTGCACGCGAGCCTGCTCCGCGATCTGCCGGTCCACGAGCGGGGTGTGCACGTAACCGGGATCGACGCAGTTGCTCGTGACGCCGTGCGGCGCGCCCTCGAGCGCCGTCGTCTTGGAGAGCCCTTCGAGTCCGTGCTTGGCGCTGACGTACGCCGACTTGTAGGGCGAGGCGCGCAGCCCGTGCACCGAGGACACGTTGACGATCCGCCCGAATCCCCGCTCGTACATCGCGGGCAGCGCCGCGCGCACGAGCAGGAACGGCGCCTCGAGCATGAGCCGGTGGATGCGACGGAAGTCGTCCGGCGCGAACGTCTCGATGGGAGAGACGGTCTGGATGCCGGCGTTGTTCACGAGGACGTCGACGTCGAGCGTCAGGTCTTCGAGTGCTGCGGTGTCGAGGAGATCGACATGCCATGCGTGACCGCCGATCTCGGTCGCGACCTCCTTCGCCGCGAGCTCGTCCACGTCGGCGACCGTGACCTCGAGCCCGCGGCTCGCGAGGGTGCGCGCGCACGCGGCGCCGATCCCGCTGCCGCCGCCCGTGACGAGCGCCGTCGTGCCGCTCACGCGGGGACGCCGCTCGTGCGCACGGGGGCCTCGCCGGTCGCGCGGGCGTCGGCTTCGTCGAGTGCTTCGAGCGAGGCGCCCGACGTCTCGCGCGCGAACCAGACGGCGACGAGCGTGATCACCGAGGCGCCCGCGAGGTAGATCGCGATGGGCAGCGACGAGTCGAACCGCCCGAGCAGCGAGGTCGCGATGATCGGTGCGAGCGAGCCCGCGACGATCGATGTCACCTGATAGCCCAGGGACACACCGGAATACCGCATCCGCGTCGGGAACATCTCGGCCATGATCGCGGGCTGCCCGGCGTACATGAACGCGTGGAACACGAGGCCGATGACGACGGCGGCGATGATGAGCAGGTTGTCTCCGGTGTCCATCATGGGGAACGCGAAGAAGCCCCACGTCGCGGCGGTGAGCGCGCCGAGGAAGTAGACGGGGCGGCGGCCCAGCGTGTCGGAGAGCCGTCCCGCGATCGGGATCACGACGATGTGCACGGCGTGCGCGGCGAGCATCCACCACAGGATGTGCGCGGTGTCTGCGCCCACGACGACCTTGAGATACGTGATGGAGAACGTGACGACGAGGTAGTACATGACGTTCTCCGCGAAGCGGAGCCCCATCGCGGTGAACACGCCGCGCGGGTAGCGGCGCAGCACCTCGACGGCGGAGAACGACGACTGCCGCAGCTCGGCGGCCTCCTGCTGGGCGCGGACGAAGATCGGTGCGTCGGTCACCTTGGTGCGGATGTAGTAGCCGACGAGCACGATCAGCGCCGAGAGCCAGAACGCGACGCGCCAGCCCCACGACAGGAAGGCGTCGTCGGAGAGGCTCGTGGTGAGAATCAGGAGAACCACTGTGGCGAGCAGGTTTCCGGCCGGGACACCTGCCTGCGGCCAGGACGCCCAGAACCCGCGCGAGCGGTTCGGGCTGTGCTCGGCGACGAGCAGGACGGCGCCGCCCCATTCGCCGCCGACCGCGAACCCCTGGACGAAGCGCAGCGTCACGAGCAGTGCGGGTGCCCGGTACCCGATCTGCCCGAACGTGGGCAGGCAGCCCATGAGGAAGGTCGCGACGCCGACGAGCAGCAGGCTGAACTGCAGCAGTTTCTTGCGTCCGAACTTGTCGCCGAAGTGCCCGAACACGATTCCGCCGAGCGGGCGGGCGACGAAGCCGACGGCGTACGTCACGAAGGCCGCGAGGATCGCGTCGAGTTCGTTTCCGCCGGCGGGGAAGAAGACCTTGCTGAACACCAGCGTCGCCGCGGTGCCGTAGAGAAAGAACTCGTACCACTCGACGACGGTGCCGGCCATCGACGCCGCGACGACGCGGCGTAGTCCGGTCGGGCCGTCGGTGGTGGATTGCGCAGTCGCACGTGCCATGACCACTCCTCGGTGTGTGATGTAGACCACTGCGTCGAAGTATCGGAGTGGGCCGGGCGTGCACACAATGATGTGTTCTGCGCCACAGATCTGCGAATATGCACAGATGCGTTCCGACGCCGCGACGGCACCGAACCCCGACGACCTGCTCGTGCTGCTCGCGGTCGGGCGCACCGGGCGCTACACCGCGGCAGCCGACGACCTAGGGCTCAACCACACGACCGTCGCTCGGCGCATCGAGAGTCTCGAGAAGGCGCTCGGCGGACGCGTTCTCGCGCGCGGCTCGGCGGGGTGGGAACTCACGGAACTCGGCCGTCGTGCGTTCACCGCCGCCGAGGGGGTCGAGGACGCGCTCGGCGGACTCGTCGCGGCGGCGAGCGGAACCTCGTCGCTCGGGGGAGTGGTGCGCATGTCGGCGACCGACGGCTTCAGCGCGTACCTCGCCGCGCCGGCCGCTGTCGCGGTGCGGCGCCGCCACCCCGCGATCACCGTCGAGATCGTGACGGCGACGCGGCTCGCCTCGCAGCACCGGTCGGGCCTCGACATCGAGGTCGTCGTCGGGGAACCGCACGTGCACCGCGCCGAGGCGATGCGGCTCGCCGACTACACGCTCGGGCTGTACGCGTCGCACACCTACCTTCGCGAGCACGGCGTTCCGCGGACTCGCGGCGAACTCGCGCAGCATCCGATCGTGTATTTCGTCGACTCGATGCTGCAGGTCGACGATCTCGATCTCGCGCGCACGCTCGCGCCGCAGATGAGCGAATCGGTCACCTCCACCAACGTCTTCGTCCACGTCGAAGCGACACGTGCGCACGCGGGCGTCGGGTTGCTGCCGGCGTTCATGGCGGATCGCCACGCCGATCTCGTGCGCGTCCTTCCGGGAATCGGCGCGACGCTGACCTATTGGCTCGTCGCCCGCACCGAATCGTTCCGGCGTCCCGAGGTGGCCGTCGTCGTCGACGCGATCCGCGCCGTCGCCCACGCGAACCGCGATGCGCTGCTGGGACGCGCTACCGTCGACGAGTGCACACCGAATCACGACGCTCGGCGATCGAGCCGTTCCATGTGATGGACATGTGGAAGGCCGCCGCCCAGCGGCAGCGGACGCACGGCGACGTCCTCTCGCTCGCCGCCGGCCAGCCGTCCACTCCCGCGCCCGCCGCCGTCCTCGCGGCCGCTCGCCACGCGATCGACAACGAATTGCTCGGGTACACCGAGACTTTCGGGATCCTCGCACTACGCGAGGCGATCGCGGCGCATCACGCCCGTGAGTCGGGGATCGAGGTCGACGCCGAGGACGTCGTCGTCACCACGGGCTCGTCGGGCGCGTTCTCGCTGCTGTTCCTCGCAGCGTTCGATCCGGGCGACGTCGTCGCCGTCGCGCGACCCGGATATCCCGCCTACCGGAACACTCTCGAAGCGCTGGGCTGCCGTGTCGCCGAACTCGACTGCGGCCCCGAGACCCGCTATCAGCCGACCGTCGCGATGCTCGACTCGATGCCCGAGCGCCCGGTGGGCGTCGTCGTCGCGAGCCCCGCGAACCCGACGGGAACGGTGATCGACGCCGACGAGCTCGCCGCGATCGCGCGCTGGTGCGACGACAACGACGCCCTGCTGGTCTCCGACGAGATCTACCACGGCATCGGCTTCGGCGAGTACGCGACGAGCTGCGCGTGGGAGACCTCGCGCAGCAGCGTCGTCGTCGGATCGGTGTCGAAGTACTTCTCGATGACGGGCTGGCGGCTGGGCTGGATGCTCGTGCCCGAACATCTGCGCCGCCCGCTACAGCGGCTCGCGTCGAACCTCACGGTGTGCCCGCCGGCGCTCGCGCAGCACGCCGCCGTCGCCGCGTTCACCCGCGAGGCGCGCGCCGAACTCGACTCGCACGTCCAGCGGTACGCCGCGAACCGTTCGCTGCTGCTGGACGGGCTGCCGGCGATCGGCCTCGGCCGGCTCGCGCCCGCCGACGGCGCCTTCTACGTCTACGCCGACATCGCCCATCTCACCGACGACTCGACGGCGTGGTGCACGCAGTTGCTCGCCGACACCGGGGTCGCGCTCGCCCCGGGCGTCGACTTCGACACCGCGTACGGCAACCGGACGGTGCGGCTCTCGTTCGCGGGAGCGACCGGTGACATCACCGACGCGCTGTCGCGGCTCGGCGGGTATCTGTCCAGCTAGCCGCGGGGTCCGGGCGGCGGGGGATTAGTCCGCATTCTCCCATGAGGCCCGCCTCCGGCTGGCACCATGAGGTCGTGTCCACCGCGGCAACACCCAAAGGCGAACGGCGTCGGCAATCACTCGTCGACGCGGCCGCCGATCTGCTCGCGGAAGGTGGCTTCGACGCCGTGCGGCACCGCGCCGTCGCCTCGCGCGCGGACCTGCCGCTCGCGTCGACGACGTACTACTTCGAGTCGCTCGACGAACTCATCGCCGCGGCCGTCGAACGGATCGCGACGCGCGAACTCGACACGATGCGCGCCCACGTCCGCCGGCTCGATCACCGTCCCGGCGACGACGCCGAGACCGTCGACGTCCTGGTGGACCTGCTGGTCGGGCCGCACGACGAACCCGAGGAGAACGAACGCGAGCGGCTCGTCGTCCGGTACGAGTGGATCGTCGCGGCGGCGCGGCGCGAGCAACTGCGCGGCGTGCAGATCGATCTCCGCGAACAGCTCGCCGACGTCGTCGCGGACGCCCTCGACCGGCTCGGCCGCGACCCCGACGCGCGGCTGCGCAAGCTGCTCGAGATCGTCGACGGCGCGATGATCTGGGCACTCGGGCGGCGCGACGTCAACGTGCGCGAGGAGACCCGTTCGCTGCTGCTCGACGTCATCGGGATCATGGCCCCGCTCGCGTCCGCCACCGCCGAGTCCACCGACATCCACATCGTGGATTCCCGCGCCGCGGAATGACGGGCCTTACCGCCCGGATCGGGCATCGCGTCGCACACTAGACTGGACGAACGTGAGCGCCGATTCCGCAGGTAGTGCGATTCCCGACGTCCTGGCATCCCGTTACGCGAGCCCCGAGCTCGTCGAACTGTGGTCGCCGCGCACCAAGGTGATTCTCGAGCGGAGGCTGTGGCTCGCCGTGCTGCGCGCCCAGCTCGAGCTGGGCATCGACGTGCCGGACGGTGCGATCGAGGACTACGAGCGGGTGATCGAGAACGTCGATCTCGCGTCGATCGCGCAACGCGAGCGCGTCACCCGTCACGACGTGAAGGCGCGCATCGAGGAGTTCAACGCGCTCGCCGGCCACGAGCAGATCCACAAGGGCATGACGAGCCGTGACCTCACGGAGAACGTCGAACAGCTCCAGATCCGGCAGTCGCTCGTCCACGTCCACGATCACGGCGTCGCGATCGCCGCGCGGCTCGCCGAGCGCGCCGCCCAGTACGGCAGCATCGTCATGGCCGGCCGCTCGCACAACGTCGCGGCGCAGGCCACGACCCTCGGCAAGCGGTTCGCGTCGGCCGCCGACGAACTGCTCGTCGCGCTGACCCGGTTGCGCGAGCTCATCGACCGGTACCCGCTCCGCGGCATCAAGGGGCCGATGGGGACGGCACAGGACATGCTCGACCTGCTCGGCGGCGACGACGAGAAGCTCACGCGCCTCGAGCAGTCCATCGCGGCGCACCTCGGGTTCTCGTCGGTGCTCACGAGCGTCGGCCAGATCTACCCGCGCTCGCTCGACCACGACGTCGTGTCGGCGCTCGTGCAGGTCGCCGCGGGCCCGTCGTCGTTCGCGCACACGATCCGCCTCATGGCCGGGCACGAACTCGTCACCGAGGGCTTCCAGCCGGGGCAGGTCGGGTCGTCGGCGATGCCGCACAAGATGAACACCCGCTCGTGCGAGCGCGTCAACGGCCTGCAGGTGGTGCTGCGCGGCTACGCGTCGATGGCGGCCGAGCTCGCGGGTGCACAGTGGAACGAGGGCGACGTGTTCTGCTCGGTCGTCCGCCGCGTCGCGCTGCCCGACTCGTTCTTCGCGATCGACGGCCTCATGGAGACGTTCCTGACGGTCCTCGCCGAGTTCGGTGCGTACCCGGCGGTGATCGAGAACGAACTGCAGCGCTACCTGCCGTTCCTCGCGACGACGAAGGTCCTCATGGCCGCGGTGCGAGCAGGCGTCGGACGCGAGACGGCGCACGAGGCGATCAAGGAGAACGCCGTCGCCGTGGCGCTCGCGATGCGTGAGGAGGGCCGCGAGCCGGATCTGCTCGATCGGCTCGCCGACGATCCGCGACTGCCGCTCGGTCGCGACGAGCTCGACGTGCTGCTCGCCGACAAGTCCGCGTTCAGCGGTGCCGCCGAGGCGCAGGTCGCGGAGGTCGTCGCGGCCGTGGAGCGGCTCGTCGACGCCAACCCCGAGGCAGCGAAGTACGCCCCGTCGCCGATCCTCTAGACGGCGGAGCCGCCCACCTTCTGCAGGAGGCGGCGCAACTCCGCCCGCTCACCGGGGGTCAGGGTCGCGAAGAACTCGTCGGCGTCGGCATCGCGGGCGTCGCGCAACTCGGCGAGCACGCGCCGGCCCTCCTCGGTCGTGCGGACGCACGTCGCGCGGCGGTCCTGCTCGTCGGGGACGCGTTCGGTGAGGCCGCGTTCGTCGAGGCGATCGACGACCTCCGTCGCCGACCGCGGCGCGATCCGCAGCTCACGGGCGATCTCGCCGAGCCGGGGACGTTCCTCGCGTTCGATCACGCGCAGTGCCCGGAACTCGTGCGGCGAGAGCTGCCACGGCTCGAGCGTGCGGAACCAGCGCCTGCGCAGTGAGTGCGCCGTCTCGATCACGAGATCGCGGAGGGAGTCGTCACGCATGATGCTGAGCTTACCTCACTTGACAGGTGCCATACTGTGAGGCAACCTCAATAAGTATCTTTCTTCAGGAGAGGGGGTGGTTCGATGGAGAGCCCCCGACGCGGTGGTCCCGCCAAGCTCGACCCCGCAGACCGCGAACAACTCGATCGCCGACCGGTGAGCCTGCGGCGGATCGGGCGACTGTTCGCCCCGTACCGCATCAGGATCGCGATCGTCGTCGTCCTCATCGTCGCGGCATCGCTCGTCACGCTCGCCAATCCGTTCCTCGTGCGCGCGGTGATCGACCGCGCCATCCCGGACCAGGACGTCCCGCTGCTGGTGTGGGCCGTCGCCGCGATGATCGGCATCACGATCGTGAGTTCGGTGCTCGGCGTCGTGCAGACCTGGATCTCGACGACCGTCGGCCAGCACGTCATGCACGACCTGCGCACCCGCGTGTTCGATCACCTGCAACGCCAGTCGCTCGGCTTCTTCACCCGCACCCGTGGCGGTGAGGTGCAGTCGCGGCTCACCAACGACATCGGCGGGATGCAGTCCGTCGTCACCTCCACCGCGACGTCGATCGCCGCGAACGTCACCACCGTCGTCGGAACGGCGGTCGCGATGGCGGCGCTGAGCTGGCGGCTGTCGCTGCTCTCGCTCGTCGTCCTGCCGCCCGCGATCTGGGTGACCCGCAAGGTCGCCAGGATGCGCCGGGAGATCACGACGCAGCGCCAGCGCACGCTCGCCGACATGCAGACCCAGATCGAGGAGGGCCTGTCGATCGGCGGAGTGCAACTCGGCAAGACCCTCGGCGCGGGACCCGCGCTCTCGGAGCGATTCGGCGACACCTCGCACCGTCTCGTGGATCTCGAAGTGCGATCACAACTCTCGGGTCGCTGGCGCATGGCGACGATGAACATCGTCTTCGCCGCGATTCCCGCCCTGCTGTATCTCGTCGCAGGCCTGCCGGCGACGTCGGGCGGGATGACGATCGGAACGCTCGTCGCCTTCACAGGGTTGCAGGGCGCGCTGTTCCGGCCCCTCATGAGCCTGCTCGACGTCGGCGTGAGCGTCGCGAGTTCGCTCGCGCTCTTCAGCCGCATCTTCGAGTACCTCGATCTTCCGGTCGACATCGCCGACCCGGAGAAGCCGGTCGCGATGCCGCCCACCACGCCGGGGGCGGTGCGTTTCGACGACGTCGGATTCCGCTACGAGGGCGCCGACCGTGATGCGCTGGACGGCATCGACATCGACGTTCCCGCCGGATCGTCGCTCGCGCTCGTCGGCGAGACGGGTTCGGGCAAGACGACACTCGCGTCGCTCGTGCCGAGGCTGCACGACGTGGAGAGCGGCGCCGTGCGGATCGACGGCGTCGACGTCCGCGACATCGCCCTCGCCGATCTCGCCGGCATCGTCGGCGTCGTGGCGCAGGAGACCTATCTGCTGCACGCGAGCATTCGGGAGAACCTGCGCCACGCGCGGCCCGACGCGACCGACGCGGAGATCGAGCAGGCGGCGCGCGCGGCACAGGTGCACGACCTGATCGCGTCGCTGCCCGACGGATACGACACCGTCGTCGGTGCGAGGGGACACCGGTTCTCCGGTGGTGAGAAGCAGCGCATCGCTCTCGCGCGGACGCTGTGCGCGATCCGCGGATCCTCGTGCTCGACGAGGCGACGAGCGCACTCGACAACGACACCGAGCGTGCCGTCCAGGCCGCGATCGACACCGCGAGCCGCGGCCGCACGACCATCACCGTCGCGCACCGGCTTTCGACGATACGCGACGCCGATCGCATCGTCGTCCTCGATCACGGACGGGTCGCCGAACACGGCACGCACGACGAACTCGTCGCACGGGGCGGCAAGTACGCGCACCTGCTTGCTCGCAGTGACGAGCACGGGCGAATCGCCGTCGCAGGCTGAGCGCCGGGGCGCCACGTTTCGAGTCGGTTACGTCCGGCGTCACCGGTTGCGTATGGCGAGTATCACCCGCATGCTCTAACTGTATTCAACACTGTATGCAGTTTGATCGGAGTTGACGTGACGTTTCCCGCTCTGTTCTCGCCCGGTCGCATCGGACCCGTGGAGATCCGCAATCGCGTGCTCAAGTCGCCGCAGAGTACGGCGACGTCGAACCCCGACGGCACCGTGACGCAGCGAACGGTGAATCACTATCGCCGACTGGGCGAAGGGGGCGTTGGGCTCGTCATGCTCGAATACAGCCACGTCGACGACGACGCGAGCAAGGCGATCCACAACCAACTGGGCAACTCGCGCCGCGAGCACGTCGCCGGACTCGGTTGGGTGGCCGACGAGGTTCACTCGACCGGCGCGAAGGTCGGCTTGCAGATCGCTCACGGCGGGCGGCAGAAGTTTCTCGGGACCGCGCCCATCAAGTCGGCGACCGACTCGTCGTGGTCCGACATCGAAGATCAGTACGGCGTGGTGCCGACGCCGATGACGATCGATGAGATCGACGGGGTGGTGACGGCTTTCGGCCAGGCTGCGGCGCGGGCGCATGCGGCGCGCTTCGACATCGTCGAGGTACATGCGGGACACGGCTATCTGATCACGAACTTCCTTTCGCCACACACCAATTGGCGCGACGACGAGTACGGCGGCAGCTTCGAGAACCGAGCGCGCCTGCTTCTGCGCATAGTCGACGAGATCCGAGCTTCGGTGCCGCGGGCGTTCCCCCTGAGCATCCGGCTGTCGGTGAGCGACTACGAGCCGGACGGGATCCCGATCGACGAGACCGTCACGTTGGCACGGCTGCTCGAGGAGCACGGCGTCGACGTACTGCACTGCTCGGGCGGCCATCACGCGGGACTCGAGTGGGAGGTCAGCCCGTGGTATCAGGTACGGACGCCGCACCGATGGGGGTGGGAAGCGATCAAGGCGGCGGTCACCATCCCGGTCATCGCGTCCGGCTCGATCGTCGATCCCGAGACGGCGGAAGACATCGTGGCGTCCGGGTCGGCCGATTTCGTCTCGCTCGGTCGGCCGATGCTCGCTGATCCGGACTGGGTCGCCAAGGCACAGTCGGGGCGGGTCCTCGAGATCACGCCGTGCATTCGATGCAACGACGGTTGCCTGCATCGCGGACTCAACCAGGGGCGCAGCGCGGGCTGCAGCGTCAATCCCTCGGTGACAGAAGAGGGACGGTTCCCGATCGAACTCGCACCCTCGCCCCGCGAGGTGGCCGTCGTCGGAGGCGGCCCGGCTGGCTTGAAAGCCGCTGCGATCCTCCACGATCGAGGACACACCGTCACGATCCACGAACCGGGCGAGCTCGGTGGTGCGCTGGCTCACGCGAACGGTTTCGAGGTCAAACGCGATCTGTCGGCGCTCGTCCGTCACCTGGTGCACGAGGTGGCGCGGCGCGGCATCACCGTCGTCCCCGAGTTCGCGACCGCGGAGTCGCTGTGCGCCGGGGGCGCAGAGACCGTCGTGATCGCCACCGGCGCGGTGCCGCGGAAGCCGCACTTCCCGATCTCGGGGGAGCACCGGATCCTCCACGCAGGCGATGTCCGTTCCGTCGACGTACCGCGTGGTGACGTCGTGGTGATCGGAGGTGGGCTTCAGGGATGCGAAGCGGCGCTGCGCCTGGCGGAGACGGGCAGCGCGAAGGTGACCATCGTCGAGCAGGGGCCCCGGATCCTGGCGAACGACGAGGTCTTCACCGATCGTGAGCGTCTGCCGTTGTTCCTCGACGCCGCGTCGGTGGAGATTCGGACAGCCGCGGCCGTGACCGCGATCGACGAAGCGGGAGTGCATGTCCGGAGCGACGCGGGAGAGGACGTGCTGAACGCCAACACGGTGGTGCTGGCGTTGGGCCGCGCGAACGACGAGTCTCGGCTCGCCGCAGACCTACGCGACCGCGGAGTCGCGGTATCCGTGATCGGCTCGGCGGAGCGGCCGGGCAGGGTGTTCGACGCCATCCACTCCGCGTTCTTCACGGCGCGGCAGGTATAGGAGTCAGCGCACGGCTTCGGCTCGTCGTCCCGGCATGAACGCGGCGACGGCGATCATGGCGACGGCGCACAGGAAACAGCCGACGAACACCGGATGGATTCCGGCCGCGACCTCGGTGGGTGCGGCGTCGTCGAGGGACGTGACGCGGGAGCCGACGATCGCACCGAAGATCGCGATGCCGACGGCGGATCCGATCGAGCGGGCGAACATGTTCGTCGCCGTCACGACGCCGCGATGGTTCCATTCGACACTCGCCTGCGCCGCGATGAGCGTCGGGCTCGCGGTCAGTCCCATGCCGAGGCCGACGACGAATGCTGCCGCTGCGATCTGCCAGATCGCGGCGGATTCGTCGAGCAGAAGCAGCAGAGCGGTACCGACGCTCGCTGCCACCGCCCCGACGAGCGCGGACACCCGGAACCCGGCGCGCAGATAGAGCTTGCCCGCGTTCGACGCGGCGATCGGCCAGCCGATCGTGAGGGTCGCGACGGCGAAACCCGCGACGAGCGGGCCGACGCCGAGCGCGCCCTGCGCGAACGTCGGGACGTAGCTCGTCAGGCCGAGCACGACGGCGCCGATCAGCAACGACAGCACGGTGCTCGCGACGAGGACGCGCCGCGTCAGCACCCAGAGCGGCAGGATCGGCTCGGCCGCGCGTCGCTCAACGAGGACGAAGGCAACGAGCAGTACGCCCGCCGCGCCGAACACCCCGATGCTCGTCGGCGACGCCCACGCCCACTGCTGGCCGCCCTCGAGCAGCCCGAGAATCGCGAGTGTCGCGCCGCCCGCGAGAAGCATCGCCCCCATGTAGTCGATGCTGCGCTTCTCGCGCGGCGCCGTCTCGTGGAAGTTGCGCAGCAGAACGACGGCGGCGATCAGGCACAGCGGGATGTTGACGAAGAAGATCCACCGCCACGTGAGGTATTCCGCGAACAGACCACCGAGAGACGGGCCGAGGACGGCCGACATGCCCCACACGCTCGCGAGATAGCCCTGAGCCTTGGCGCGTTCGGCGACCGTGTAGATGTCGCCGGCGATCGTGAGGCTCATCGGTTGCACGGCACCGGCGCCGAGCCCCTGGATGGCGCGGAACGCGATGAGCGCGGGCATGCTCCACGCGAGGCCGCACAGAATCGAACCGACGAGGAACGTTGCGATCCCCGCGAGCATCACGGGCTTGCGGCCGACGATGTCGGAGAGCTTCCCGCTGATCGGCGTCGCCACGGCCTGCGCCAGCAGGTACGCGGAGAACAGCCACGGGAAGGATGTGAAGCCGCCGAGGTCGTCGACGATGGTGACCACCGCCGTCACGATGATCGTGGCATCCAGCGCCACAAGCGACGTCGTCAGCATCAGCGATGCCAGGATCGGTCCACGCTCGGACCGGAACCCGACGCTCACTGAGGTGTCGTTCGCCATGCAAAGCACCCTATGTGGTGTGGGAATCGGCACCCGCACCAGCACGCGGACATGGGCGACCTCCATCGCGACCTGTCGATGGATGCAGCGCTCGACGTCGGATGCCGCGATCGCGCCGCAGACCTCAGGCCCCGGCGGCCCAGAACGCCGGTGAGTCGGGTTCGGTGTCGTAGACCTGCCCGTCGGGCATCGTCCAGCGCAGCAGCCCGTCGCCGAGTTGCTGTACGGCCATGCGGCCCTGGGTTTTCCAGCGGTGGTGGCGTCGGCAGAGGCAGGCGAGGTTCGCTTCCTCGGTCCTGCCGCCCTCGCTGGAATTTGCGTGGTCGAACGGGATCGTGTGGTCGATGTCGCACGACGTTGCGGGGACCGGGCAGTGCGGGAAGCGGCACACCCCGTCACGCGCGCGGATCCGGTCCGCGAGGGCACGAGGGATGCGATAGCGCAGGGCCGCGATGTCCGGTGCCGGCTCGACCGGATCGACTGCACTGACGTGGATCCGCTGCGTCGCGGAGTACGCGATCGCCTCACGCACGGTCTCTGGATCGAGCGGACCCACACCGGGCAGGAACCCGACGCCCACGATTCCCGCGGAACCGGCGGCACCGGCACCGAACGATCCGCCACCGATCGATCCGTCGCTCACGACGATCTGCACCAACGGCCCCCGCTTGCCCGCGGCCGGAACAGCGGTCGCGCAGTCGTCACGCCCACACCCACACGTGAGCCGCCCACTCCCATCGGCCAGAGCGACAAGTGCATCGGCATGACGCTGCGGCATGGAGCGCTCGTCACCCGCGCAGACATCGCCGATGGCCATCTCCTTCAGCCGGTTCCAGATCGTGGCGGCATCCAGTGACGGCAGCTCACCGGACAGGAACGCCATGCCGTCGTCGCACTGCATGACCGAGATGTACCGCTCCTGTTTCGCGCGAGCAGCGCGTTCCGCGAACCCCGCCCGGTCGTACCGCGCCACCAAACGACGGAGTCGTCCGCTCAAGCGTGCCGGCGATAGCCGGTCGATCGGGCCCCGCGCGAACAGCGCAGCCTCCACGATGCGAGCTTTCTCGTCGGACAGGTTCTGCAGCAGGTTGTGGATCGTGCGGACCTGCGCCAGATCCAGCTCACCCACCGAGAATGCCCCGTCCGTCAACAGCAGCCGCGCGTCGAGCTCGCGGCACAACGTGATCGCGAACCACACCCGGCCTTCACTCATCCCGAGTGCCAGCGCGACCTCGTTCGCCGCCGACTCCCCGGGAACGAGCCCGAACTCGGACTCCTCCGCCGCGACTCGCGCCGCGTGGAATCCGCCGATCGCACGGATCTGCCGATACTCCGCACGCGCCAACACGCGCTTGGACTCGACCAGTCCCGATGCCTCTACCAGCTCGTTTCCCGAGCCGCCCCCACCCGAATCGAACATGTAAGCGAGCCTATACCGACCCACCGACACACCGTCGCGTCCGACGGTTCGGCGCGTGCCGGCCCTCTTCATGGGTCACGATGACAGGGTCCACGACGTCAGGTACAGCTCGATGAAGATCGACTTCAAGAAGACCCTCGACACCTACCGGGCACGACGCGGAGTGTTCCGGATCGTGGAGGTGCCACCCCTGCGTTACCTCATGATCGACGGCCACGGTGATCCCAACACGTCGCGCGAGTACGTCGATGCACTCGCGGCGCTGTATCCGGTCGCCTACACGCTGAAGTTCGCGAGCAAACGGGGACTCGATCGCGACTACGTCGTTCCGCCGCTGGAGGCGTTGTGGTGGGCCGAGGACATGACGTCCTTCACCGTGAATCGCGACAAGTCGCAATGGGAGTGGACCGCCATGCTCATGGTCCCCGACTGGGCCGGTGACGACATGGTCGCCGCGGCGATCGAGACCGTCGGCGCGAAGAGCGATCCGCCGGCGGCACTCGGCAGGATCCGGATCGAGACGCTTCGCGAGGGAACGGTCGTCCAGACACTGCACGTCGGTTCGTACGACGACGAAGCCGCCGTGCTCGCGGAACTGCACGACGACTTCGTCCCGAACTCCGGATTGCGCATGACCGGACGGCATCACGAGATCTACCTCAGCGACCCGCGACGAGTCGAGCCCGCGAAGCTCCGGACGATCCTGCGGCAACCGGTCGTCCCGGCCTAGCTTCGCTGGGTGGCGTTGCGCGGCAGTGCGAGTGCGAGAAGACCGATCGCCGCAGTGGCACCCAGCGGAATCCACAACGGTGCTGTGCCGATGTCGGCGGTCCACGCGGTTCCGGCGCCGAGCACCACGGCGAGGAGTGCGACTCCGGTCGCGCCGCCGAGTTGGTTGACGACGAACAGCGTGGTGCTACCGGCGGGAACGAGTGCTTCGGGGAGATCGCGATAGAGAGTGGAGACGGTCGGACCGCCGATGAAACCGATGCCGAGCCCGATCACCGCCGTAGTCAGTGCGAACACCACCGTCGAGGTTCCGGCGTCGGACCCGACGAGGCCGGCGAATCCGCCGAGCGAGACCATCGCTCCCGCCGGGACGAGGATGCGTGCCGAGATGTGATCGTTGAGCCGGCCCGCGAACGACATCGCGACGAGTGTTCCTGCGCCGTAGGGGATCATGAGCAGCCCTGATGTGGTCGGGTCGAGCCCCGCGACACCCTGATAGAACTGCGGCAACCCGAAGAACAGCGGGTAGATCGCACCGCCGAGAAGCGCCATGATCAGTACGCACACCCTGAACGAGGACTGCCGGAAGGTCGCGAGGTCGACGATCGCCCGACCTCCGAGTCGTCGCGCCCACCAGACGAAGCCCGCACCCGCGGCGATCCCGGCACCCAGGGCGAGGGCGACGACGGCATCGATCCCGCCGCGAGCGCCGAGTCGGGAGAGCCCGAACAAGATGCTCGCGCTCGTCGCGGCGAGCAGTACCAGTCCCAGCAGGTCGAGGCGCGCGGGTACTCGTGCGTCACGGGTCAGCGCGACGAACGATGCGGCGAGGACGACGGCTCCCGCCGCGGCCGTCAGCGCGAATATGGCTCGCCAACCCCACTGATCCACGACGACTCCGCCGAGTGGCGGGCCGGCGAGTGGTGCGATCGCCATGACGGCGGCGACGGAACCCATGACTCGTCCCATCCGCTCCGGACCGGCGGCGCGTGCCAGAGCCGTGAGCATGATCGGCTCGAGTGCGCCGCCCGCGAGGCCCTGGAAGGCCCGGGCCACGAGCAGAGCAGCGGGACCGGGCGCCACGGCAGCAGCCGCGGCGGCGAGCACGAACGTGCCGAGCGCCACGAGCCATGTGGCCCGGACGCCGAATCGGATTGCGGCCCAGCCGCTCAATGGGATTCCGATGCCCGCTGCGAGGAGGTAGAGGGTCGCGATCCAGTGGCCGGACGCCGCACCCATGTCGAGGTCGGTGGTGATCGGCGCCTGCGCCACTCCGGCGAAGGTCACGGCGAGGAGGGCCAGCGCTCCACCCGGGACGAGGACGGCTGCGGAGCGGGCCAGTGACGGTGGAGCCTCGGTAGACAATGAAGTCTCGATAAATGAACTCATGGGTTCATAATGAACCCATGAGTTCAATCGATGCAACCCTTGATTCGTGAGAGCGGATAGAATCGCTCCCATGACCGTGCCCACGACGAGGACCGACCGTCCACGAACCGGCAAGCGGGACGCGATCCTCGCCGCCGCGCTGGAGGTCTTCGGGCGTGACGGCTACGCCGACGCGAGCGTTGCGGCGATCGCCCGTGTCGCGGGCGTCGCGAAGCCGACGGTCTACAACCACTTCGACGACAAGAACACGCTGTTCGGCGAGGCCATGAGGTGGGGGATGGCACACGCGAACGAGCGAACCGACGGTGTGATCGGCGCGTTCGATCCGAGTGCCGACGACCTGCGCGGCGAACTGGAACGCGTCGGCGAGGGCATCGTCGGCTGCCTTCGCGAACCCGTCGGGCGGAACGTGATGCGCCTGCAGTGGGGTGAACGTTCGCGCTGCCCGAGCCTCGCCGAAGAGGGCCGTCGCAACCGCGACCGCACGATCGACCGGCTCGCCGGAAAGCTCGCACGATTGAGCAACGCGGGTCGCCTCTGCGAGGTCGATCCCGAGCGGGCGGCGCGGCAGTTCCTCGTCCTCGTCGTCGACGACCTCCCCGCCATCAGCGGGTTCGGCGAACACGCTGTGCCGGATGCGCAGCTCGACGCGTTCGTGCGCGAAGGCGTCGACACGTTCCTCGCGGCGTTCGCACCTCGCTGACCGACCCCCGCCCGGCGAACCACGGGCACATATAGGGTTGGCATCGTGCGTCCCACTCTCGACAGCTACCCCCGTCTGGCCGGCGGCAAGGTCCGCGACCTCCACGTGATCGACGACCGTCATCTCCTGCTCGTCGCGAGCGATCGGATCTCCGCGTACGACCACGTGCTGAGCACTCCGATCCCGGACAAGGGGCGCGTCCTCACCGCGATGAGCGTGTTCTGGTTCGGGCTGCTCGACGCGCCGAACCACCTCGCGGGCGATCCGGACGATCCGCGGATCCCGGAGTCCTTGTTGGGTCGCGCTCTCGTCGTCGACCGACTGAGGATGGTCCCGATCGAGTGCGTCGCCCGGGGCCACCTCACCGGATCGGGCAAGACCGAATACGACCGCAGCGAGTCGGTGTGCGGCGTGCCGCTCCCGCCCGGGCTCGTGGAGGCGAGTGCGCTGCCGGAACCGATCTTCACGCCCGCCAGCAAGGCGGAACTCGGGGACCACGACGAGAACATCACCTTCGAGCAGACGCAGGAGAAGGTGGGCGAGACGCTCGCGGCACGACTGCGCGACGAGACTCTCGCGATCTACTCGCAGGCGTCCGAGTACGCGCGCGGGCGGGGAATCATCCTGGCGGACACCAAGTTCGAGTTCGGCCTCGACGGCTCCGGCTCGCTGATCCTCGCCGACGAAGTCCTCACGCCCGACTCGTCGCGGTTCTGGCCCGCGGACGGGTTCGAGGCCGGACGCGTCCAGCCGAGCTTCGACAAGCAATACGTGCGGGACTGGCTCACCGGACCCGAATCGGGCTGGGACAGAAGCTCGGACACGGCGCCGCCGCCACTGCCGGAGGACGTCGTGGCCGCCACGAGAACGAGATACATCGAAGCGTACGAACGCATTTCGGGACTGAGTTTCGACGACTGGTTGGGGTGACCTATGACCGACACGAACGCCGGCGCAGCTTCTGCACCCGTGGCGAAGCAGGTACCGACGACACGTGAGCACCACGGGCACACGTTCGTCGACCAGTACGAATGGTTGCGCGACAAGGACGACGCCGAGGTCGTCGCGTATCTCGAAGCGGAGAACGCGTACACCGAGCAGCAGACCGCGCATCTCGCGCCGTTGCGGGAGAAGATCTTCCAGGAGATCAAGTCGCGCACCCAGGAGACCGACATGTCGGTCCCGACGCGCATGGGGTCGTGGTGGTACTACGGCCGCACCGAAGAGGGCAAGTCGTACCCCATCCAGTGCCGCTGTCCCGTCGCGTCCGAGGACGACTGGACGCCGCCCGAACTGGTTCCCGGGGTCGTGCCCGACGGCGAGCAGATCCTGCTCGACGGCAACGCCGAAGCCGAAGGGCACGAGTTCTTCTCGCTCGGCGCGTTCTCGATCAGCGAGGACGGCACTATGCTCGCCTACTCGACGGACGTCGTCGGCGACGAGCGCTACACGCTCCGGTTCAAGGACCTCGCCACGGGCGAGCTGCTCGCCGACGAGATCACCGGAACGGCACCGGGCGCGACGTGGACGCTCGACCACTCGCACGTCTTCTATCTCACGGTCGACGACATGTGGCGCCCGGACACGGTGTGGCGTCACGAGATCGGCACCCCGCGTGCCGACGACGTGTCCGTCTTCCACGAGCCGGACGAACGCTTCTGGGTCGCCGTCGGATCGACGCGCAGCGAGAAGTACATCATGATCTGGGTCGGCTCGAAGATCACGAGCGAAGTGCGCGTACTCGATTCGCAGGAGCCGACGGGTGAGTTCCGGATCGTCCTGCCGCGGCGCGAGGGAGTCGAGTACAGCGTCGAGCACGCCGTCGTCGCGGGCGAGGATCGCTTCCTCATCCTGCACAACGACGTCGTGAACGGCGCGAAGGCCGACAACTTCGTCCTCGCCGACGCCCCCGCCGACGACCCCACGAATCTGCGCATTCTCATCGATCACCGGCACGACGTCCGGCTCGAGGACGTCGACGCGTTCGCCGATCACCTCGTGCTCGGCTACCGGCGCGACGCGCTCACGCGGCTCGCCGTCTGGAAGCTCACCGACGCCGGATACGGCGACCCGAGCGAGATCGACTTCGACCAGGAGATCTACAGTGTCGGCGCCGGCTCGAATCCGGAATGGAACCAGCCCACGCTGCGGCTGCTGTTCACGTCGTTCGTGACCCCCGCGCAGATCTACGATCTCGTCCTCGAGACGGGGGAGATGCGGCTGCTCAAGGAGCAGCCCGTCCTCGGCGGATTCGACAGCTCCGAGTACGAGGAGCGGCGCGAATGGGCGGTCGCACAGGACGGCACGCGCATTCCGCTGTCGATCGTGCGCCGCATCCCCGACCTTGAGCCGCAGGGTCCGGTGCCCGTACTGCTCTACGGATACGGCTCGTACGAGGCGAGCATGGATCCGGCGTTCTCGGTCGCGCGGCTCTCGTTGCTCGATCGCGGCGTCGAGTTCGTCGTCGCGCATGTCCGCGGCGGCGGCGAGATGGGCCGCCACTGGTACGACAACGGCAAGACGCTGAGCAAGAAGAACACGTTCACCGACTTCGTCGCTGCTGCACGGCATCTGGTCGCGACCGGACGCACGACCCCCGAGCTCGTCGTCGCCGACGGCGGCAGCGCGGGCGGTCTGCTCATGGGCGCCGTCGCGAACATGGCGCCGGAGCTGTTCGCGGGCATCCTCGCGAACGTGCCGTTCGTCGATCCGCTCACGTCGATCCTCGATCCGTCGTTGCCGCTCACCGTCATCGAGTGGGACGAGTGGGGAAATCCGCTCGACGATCCCGAGGTGTACGAGTACATGCGCTCGTACAGCCCGTACGAGAACGTCGAGGCCAAGGACTATCCCGCGATTCTCGCGATCACGAGCATCAACGACACGCGGGTGCTCTACGTCGAGCCCGCGAAGTGGGTCGCGAAGCTCCGTGCGACGAAGACCGGCGACGCGCCGCTGCTGCTCAAGACGGAGATGAGTGCGGGGCACGGCGGCGTGAGTGGCCGCTACGAGAAGTGGCGTGAGGTCGCGTTCGAGTTCGCGTGGATCCTCGACGTTCTCGGCCTGGCGAAGTGACGGTCACACCGGAACGTAGGTGATGACGGGGCGCCCCGGTTTTCCGTATTCGGGGCGCCGCGCCAGCATCCCGTCCTTGACGAGCTGTTCGAGGTAGCGCCGTGCCGTGACGCGCGACATGCCCAGCGCGCTCGCGACCTCCGCGGCCGTGAGGGGAGTGTCCGACTCGCGGACCCGCGTCACGACGGCGGAGAGGGTCGGTGCGGCAACGCCTTTCGGTGTCGTCGCGGTGACGTCGGGGGTGCGCAGTGCGGCCATCGCGCGGTCGATGTCGTGCTGGCTCAACGTCCGCCCCGGCGGCAGCGATTCGCGGAACGCGCGATAGCGTTCGAGCTTGTCGCGGAACGCCGCGAACGTGAACGGCTTGAGCAGATAGAGCGCGACACCGCGCGCCACGGCCGTCCGGACGACGTCGAGGTCTCGTGCCGACGTGATCGCGATGACGTCGGGATTCGGGACGACCGCGTTCATCGCCGCCGCGATGTCGAGTCCGCTCACGTCGGGGAGGCCGAGGTCGAGCAGGACGAGATCGATCGGCTCGGCCGTCTTCGCCGCCGCCGAGAGTGCGCGCATCGCGCCGTGCCCGTCGTGGACGACGCCGCAGGTCGTGAACCCCGGAATCCGTTCGAGGTACGACCGATGGGCGTCGGCGATGCGCGGTTCGTCGTCGACGATCAACACCCGGATCACGACGCACCACCGTACGGCAGCACGACATCCGGCAGCACTACGGTGATCGACGACTCCGGCTCGCGCCGTGCGGCCATCGTCCCGTGGTGGCGCTCGACGATCCGCCGCACGAGCGCGAGACCGAGCCCGCGGCCCGCCGGGCCGGTCGCCTTCGTCGTGTAGCCGCGTGCCGACGCACGCTCCAGAGCGGCGTCGTCCAGCCCGGGTCCACTGTCGGACACCGTGATCCGCAGCCCGCCGTCGGTGCGCGCGATCGCGATCTCGACCCATCCCTCGCCGGGCTGATCGGCCGCGGAATCGATCGCGTTGTCGACGAGATTGCCCAGTACCGTGATCGCCTCGTGGGTTCCGAGCGGGGCCGTGCCGTCGAGCCGCGTGTCGTCGGTGACGGTCAACTCGACGCCCCGCTCGGCCGCCTCGCCCGTCTTGCCGAGCAGCAGCGCCGCGACGGCGGGATCGTGCACGGCGGCGGTGATCGTGTCGACCAGCCCCTGCGAGAGCCGAAGATCCGCGGTGCCGAACGCGGCTGCCTCGTCGTAGCGCCCGAGTTCGACCATCGTCACCATCGTGTGCATCCGGTTCGCCGACTCGTGCGCGTGCGACCGGAGCGTCTCCGCGAAACTGCGCACCGAGTCGAGTTCCCCGAGCGCGTTCCGCAGTTCGGTGCGGTCGCGCGCCGTGAGGACGGTGCCGATCGTGCGGCCCTCCCACAGCACGGGTCTGCGGTCCACGACGAGCACGCGGTCACCCGCGACGTGCAATTCGTCGCCACCCGACGCCGCGACGAGCGACTCGGGCAGGTCCGCGATCCGGACGGTGCCGTCGGGCAGGGCGAGGAGCTGCCGCGCCTCGTCGTTGACGAGATCGAGCAGCTCGTCCGGACCCGCCCCTGCCGGAATCACGATCAGTCCCTCGCCGATCGAGTGGAGGATTGCGTCGCGGTGCTCGTAGAGACGTCGCAGCTCGTCCGGTTCGAGCCCGAGCGTCTGGCGCCGCAGCCGCCGGCTCAGCGCGAGCGACGCCCCGGCCGCGAGCACGAGACCTGCCGCCGCGACGGCGAAGATCTGGGGGAGCGCTCCCGCGACGCGATCGCCGATCCGCTCGCGCGTCACACCGACCGACACGAGCGCGACGACGTCGTCCCCCGAGAACACCGGCGCCACCGCCCGAACGGACGGGCCGAGCGATCCCGTGAACGTCTCGGTGAACGTCTCTCCCGCGAGCGCGCGGTCGATCGATCCGGTGAACGCGCCGCCGATGAGCGACGGGTCGGTGTGGGTGTAGCGCGTGCGATCGGGCGCCATCACGACGACGAAGTCCACACCCGTCGCCGCACGGATCCGCTCGGTCTCGGGTTGCAGGACGGCCGACGGGTCGGGCGCGCGTACGGCGTCCGCGGTGCCGTCGCTCAGTGCGAGCGTCGCGGCCACCTCGGTGACGGTGTGCTCGGCGTCGCTATCGGCCTCACGCCGCTCGTCGACGATGGTCAGCGCGATTCCCAGCGACACGACCGCGACGAGCACGACCAGCTGCCACACGAACAGCCGACCGGCGAGGGTATGGGGCCGGGGCAGGATGCGCACCCCGAATCGCCTGGTCCGTGACACGACTCTCCTGAACGAAAAGACCACAACCTTCTGTTCCCGGCACACCGACAGCAAGATGACCGACGTGCGTGATGCCGGTCACAAAAATGTGCGCGGTCTCACCGGGACCACCGTAAGTGATGTTGGGAGGACGTGATGAGCTCAGCCGAGGCGACCGCCACGGAGGGCGCGCCGCGCAGGAAACGCGACAGGACGCATTGGCTCTACATCGGTGTGATCGTCGCCGTCGTGGCCGGTGTCCTCGTCGGATGGCTCGCCCCAGGTGCCGGCAAGTCGGTGGGCGTGCTCGGAACGATGTTCGTCGACCTGATCAAGATGATGATCAGCCCGGTCATCTTCTGCACGATCGTCCTCGGCATCGGCTCCGTGAAGGCCGCCGCGAAGGTCGGCAAGGTCGGCGGCATGGCGCTCGTGTACTTCCTCGGAATGTCCACGGCCGCACTCGGTATCGGGCTCGTCGTCGGCAATCTCCTCGATCCCGGGACCGGGCTGAACGTCGATCCGGCGTCGGTCGGCTCGGGCGCAGCGCTCGCCGAGCAGGCGCACGAGAGCGGCGGGACGATGGACTTCGTCGCGTCGATCATCCCGACGTCGCTGCTGTCCTCGCTCACGGCGGGCAGCGTGCTGCAGACCCTCTTCGTCGCGCTGCTCGTGGGGTTCGCGCTGCAGAGCCTCGGCGAGACGGGGGAGCCGATCCTGCGCGGCATCGGTCACCTGCAGAAGCTCGTGTTCAAGATCCTGTCGATGATCCTGTGGCTCGCGCCGATCGGCGCCTTCGGTGCGATCGCGAACGTCGTCGGGCAGACGGGGCTCGAGGCCGTCGTTCAGCTCGCGGCACTCATGCTCGGCTTCTACCTCACGTGCGTGATCTTCGTGTTCGGTGTGCTCGGCACGATGCTCCGCGTCGTCGCCCGCGTGTCGATCTTCAAGCTCGTGAAATACCTCGGACGCGAGTACCTGCTCATCTTCGCGACGTCGTCGTCCGAGTCCGCACTTCCTCGCCTCATCGCGAAGATGGAGCACGTCGGAGTCGAGCGCTCCACGGTCGGCGTCGTCGTCCCCACGGGCTACTCGTTCAACCTCGACGGCACCGCGATCTACCTGACGATGGCCTCGATCTTCATCGCGGACGCGATGGGACAGCCGCTCACGCTCACCGAGCAGATCTCGTTGCTGCTCTTCATGATCATCGCGTCGAAGGGCGCCGCGGGCGTCAGCGGCGCGGGTCTCGCGACGCTCGCCGGCGGCCTGCAGAGCCACCGTCCCGACCTGCTCGACGGCGTCGGGCTCATCGTCGGCATCGACCGCTTCATGTCGGAAGCGCGCGCCATCACCAACTTCTCGGGCAACGCCGTCGCGACGCTGATCATCGGTGCATGGACGGGCAGCTTCGACGCCGAGCGCGCTCGCACGGTGTTCTCGGGCGAGATCCCGTTCGACGAATCCTCGATGGTCGACGATCACGGCGCCGGTGACGAGCGCACGGTGATCGAGACCGGGACGACCGAGCCCGCCGCGACCCCGGCCGAACGGATCCGCGGTTAGGTTGGTGCGTATGACCACATCGCTGCAGAACATCGGAATCCGGACGCTCGGCGGCAATCCCATGTCGCTCGGAGAGTACGACGGCCGCGCCGTCCTCGTCGTCAACGTCGCGTCGAAGTGCGGGCTGACCCCGCAGTACGCGGCACTCGAGAAGCTCGCGACCGAGTACGCCGACCGAGGGCTCACCGTCGTGGGTGTTCCGTCCAACCAGTTCGCCGGCCAGGAGCCGGGGACTCCCGAGGAGATCGCGACGTTCTGCTCGACGACGTACGGCGTGACGTTCCCGCTGACGGAGAAGATCGACGTCAACGGCGAGCAGCGGCATCCGCTGTACGACGAGCTGACGCAGAAGGCGGACGACGCGGGCGAGGCCGGCGACGTGCAGTGGAATTTCGAGAAGTTCCTCGTCGCGCCCGACGGCACGGTCGCGCGGCGCTTCCGGCCGCGGACCGAGCCGGACGCTCCCGAGGTGATCGAGGCGATCGAGGCGGTCCTGCCGCCCCGCTGACCGCTGTTGAACAGCAATGCTGACGAAACCCCAGGAGTGGTCCTGGGGTTTCGTCGTCGATGGCGGCAATATCGACAGCTACACTGTCTATATGACGCGTGCGGAATCACTCGACACCGGCCGGACCACCGACATCCCGGGAGACATCCCGCCCGCGGTCTCGGCAGAAGTCTCGGCGTTCCGCGACGACGTCACGACGTTCTTCCGCCGCCTGCGCAGCGAGCGTCGCGACCACAAGCTCACCCCGACCCAACTCCAGGCGCTCGGACATCTCGAACGACACGGGCCCATGACGGCCATCGCGCTCGCCCGCCGCGAGCAGGTGACGCCGCAGTCGATCGCTCGCACGATCGCGCATCTCGAGGGCGAGGGGATGCTCACGCGAGGCCCCGATCCCGACGACGCGCGGGCGAGCCTGATCTCGCTCACCGACGCCGGCCGCGAGCGCGTGCGCGACGACCGCGTCCTGCGCTCGCGCTGGCTCGCCGATCTCCTCGAACGCGAGTGCACCCCGCACGAGCGGGAGGTCCTCTTTCTCGCGGGACGCATCATGCGTGGGCTCGGCGGGGACCCGGACCCCGGCGAGCGGGGCGCTCGGCAGTGACCCGCGCAGCCACCGACACCGCCGCGCCACGCACCCCGCGCGCCGTTCCCACGTCGATCGCCCTCGGGCTCGGCTCCGGCACCATGCTGCAGGGCCTCAACTCGTCGATGATCGCCGTCGCGCTCGTCGCGATCGCCGCGGACTTCGGCAACGGTCCCGGCATCACGTGGGTCATCTCCGCGCTCTACATCGCGACGGCCGTCTCGGCGCCGACGGCGGGCAGGCTCGGCGTCCTGGTCGGGCCCCGCAAACTCTTCCTCGGCGGGCTCGCGCTCGTCGCCGTCGGATCGCTCGTCGGTGCACTCGCCCCGTCGCTCGGCTGGCTCATCGCGGGCCGCGTGATCCTCGGCATCGGCACCGCCGCGCAGTATCCGACGGCCATGACGATCGTGCGGTCGATCGCCACCCGCACCGGCGGCGAGACCCGTTCGGCCCTCGCGATCCTCACCGTGTGCGCGCAGACGATGGTCGCGCTCGGGCCGACCGTGGGCGGCGTGCTCGTCGGCCTGTTCGGGTGGCAGTCGATCCTCTGGATCAACATCCCCATCGTCCTCGTGTCGGCGGTGTGGGTGCTGTGGCGGGTGCCGCGCGACGACGCGCTGGCCGCCGACGCCGGCGAGCCGGCGCCGTCGTCCCTCCGCGCGCTCGTGCACTCGATGGATCTGCCCGGGATGGCGCTGTTCCTGCTCACGGTGTCGGGCGCGATGTTCGTGCTGCTCTCGCTCACGACCGATCCGCTGTGGTGGCTCGCGCCCGGCGTCGTCCTCGTCGCGGTGGCCTTCGTGGTCTGGGAGGCGCGCGTCCGCGAGCCGTTCATCGACGTGCGTGCGATCGCGGGCAACACGGCGCTCGCGGCGACGTTGTCCCGCACGCTCGTCACGTACACCGCGTTCTACTGCATCTTCTTCGGCCTTCCGCAGTGGCTGCAGGTCTCGCGCGGGTTCTCGACGAGCCAGGCGGGCCTGCTCATGCTGCCCGTCGCGGGTGTCGGCATCATCGGCACCATCGTCGCGTCGCGTATGTACGCCACGGCAGGGCCGAAGTGGACCCTCGGCATCGGGACGGCCGCGCTCGCCGTCGGCGGCGTCCTGCTGATGACGCTCGAGAACGCCGCGACGCCCGTCGTCGCCCTCGTCGCCGTCGCCTGCGTGCTCGGCATCCCGAACGGCTTCAACAACATGGGCAACCAGAACGTCGTCAACGCCGTCACGACGGTGCGCGACGTGGGCACGGCGCTCGGCCTCTACCGGATGATCCAGTACATCGGCGCGAACCTCGCTGCGGTCGTCATCGCCCTCGCGACGCACGACGTCGGGCCCGGCGACCAGGGCATCGCGCGGATCGGGGCGTTCATCGCCGTCGTCGGCGTCGTCCTGCTCGTCGGCGTGATCGCCTCGCGATCGCTGCGCGGACTTCGCCCGCGCCACACGTCCGATTCGCCCGGAGTTCACGATCGCGAGGCACACTCGCAGACGTGACCGCGCAGCTGATCGTGTCGGTGTCGGGAATCCGGGCACTCACGCGATCCCACGCCGAGACGTTCGCCGCCGAGATGGACGAGCGCGGTGTGCCGCTGTCGCTCTTCGTCGCACCCCGCGCGAAGGAGCACTATCGGCTCGTCCGCGACGACGCCACGCAGGACTGGCTCCGGCAGCGCCGCGCCCACGGCGACGCCATCGTCCTGCACGGCTACGACCAGGCGGCGACCTCGCGGCGCAGGGCGGAGTTCGCGGCGCTGTCGCGGCACGAGGCGCTGTTGCGGCTCGGTGCCGCCGATCGCGTCCTCGAGCACGCGGGCCTGCGGACGCGGCTCTTCGCCGCACCGCGCTGGAACCTGTCGAGCGGAGCCCTCGCGGCGCTGCCCGCCGCGGGATTCCGGACCGCCGTCACCGCCAACGGCACCCTCGACACCACGACGTGCGAACTCACGCGCACCGGGCTGCTCAGCATCGGTGCGGGCTCGGCGACCGAACCGTGGTGGTGCCGCGCCGTCGTGCTCAGCGCCGAACGGCGTGCGCGGCGAGGCAACACCGTGCGACTCGCCGTCACCGCGACGCAGCTCGGCCGTTCCGGGCCCAGACGGGCCGTGCTCGACGCCGTGGACCTCGCGCTGCACCACGGCACGGTGCCCGCCGTCTACGCGTGGGAGAAGCGGCTGCGCCGCGCCGCGTGAGAGCAGGTCGTCAGAGTTCGACCGACTCCTCGTCGGCGACGACGCGGAACTCGGTGCCCTCGGGCGCCATCTCCGGGTAACGGCCGAAGAAGATGCCGCGGCCGGCGTCGCCGAGGATGCCGTGATGGATCGGGACCGCGACCCGCGGCGCCACGGCACGCAGGTAGTCGATCGACTCCCAGATCTTGAGCCACGGCGCCGCCGCGGGGAGCGCGAGGACGTCGACCTTCTCGTCGGGAACGAACAGCGAGTCGCCCGGGTGCATGAATCGCGCCCGGTTCTCGGCGTCGCCGACCAGGTACGCGATGTTGTCGATGAGCGGGATGTCCGGGTGGATCACCGCGTGCATCCCGCCCGTGCCCGCGACGTGCACGTTCGCGACGTCGAACTCGTCGCCCGGCCGCACGGGCGTCCAGTCTCCGCCGAGCTGCTGCGCGGTCTGCGGGTCGGCGTAGCGCGCGGCACCGGGGTTGCCGTCGACGAGCGCGGGCAGGCGGGTGGTGTCGACGTGATCGGGATGCTGGTGCGTGATCATGATCGCGTCGAGATCCGTGACGCCTTCGAACCCGTGCGACAGGTTGCCCGGGTCGAAGAGGATCTTCGTGCCGCCGAGTTCCACGAGCACGCAGCTGTGTCCGAAGTGAGTCAGATGCATCCCTCGAGTATCACCGGCCCGGCGCGGCCGGTGGTGAAACGACGCGCTGCGGGCCGCCGCGGACCGACCGGTAAACTCGGCAGCGGCCGATACGCCCCCATCGGCCCGCCGTACCTACCGAGGAGCGTTCGCGTGGCCCGTGTCGTCGTCGAAGTCATGCCCAAGGCCGAGATTCTCGACCCGCAGGGTCAGGCCGTCGCGAAGGCGCTGCCGCGTCTCGGATTCAACGGCGTCACCGACGTGCGCCAGGGCAAGCGGTTCGAGCTCGAGGTCGACGGCAGCGTCGACGACGCGCAGCTCGAGCAGATCGCCGAAGCGCTGCTCGCGAACACCGTGATCGAGGACTGGACCGTCCGCCGGATCGAGGCGTGAGCATGACCGCACGCATCGGGGTCGTCACCTTCCCCGGCACGCTCGACGACGTCGACGCCGCGCGCGCCGTCCGGCTCGCCGGTGGCGAGGCCGTGAGCCTGTGGCACGGTGACGCCGACCTCCGCGGCGTCGACGCCGTGATCGTTCCCGGCGGCTTCTCGTACGGCGACTACCTGCGCTGCGGCGCGATCGCCCGGTTCGCCCCCGTCATGGGCAAGGTCGTCGAGGCAGCCGGGAAGGGCATGCCCGTCCTCGGTATCTGCAACGGCTTCCAGGTGCTGGCCGAAGCGGGCCTGCTGCCGGGTGCGCTGACCCGCAACGAGGGCCTGCACTTCGTGTGTCGCGACCAGTGGCTGAAGGTCGAGAACACCTCGACCGCGTGGACGAGCCGTTACGACGCCGGCGCCGAGATCCTCGTGCCGCTCAAGTCGGGCGAGGGCCGCTACCAGGCGCCGCAGCACGTCCTCGACGAGCTCGAGGGCGAGGGCCGCGTCGTCTTCCGTTACTCGGGTGACAACCCGAACGGGTCGCAGGGCGCCATCGCGGGCATCTCGTCGGCGAACGGCCGCGTCGTCGGCCTCATGCCGCACCCCGAGCACGCGACCGAGCCGCTCACCGGCCCGAGCGACGACGGTCTCGGCATGTTCTATTCGGTCCTCGACGCCGTCGTCTCCGCCTGATCGGTCTCTCTGCGCGACCAGGACCGTCTCCGCCCGGTAACGATCTCGCCCCAAACCGGGGACGTCGTGGCCTCCTCGTGATTGGGTGTCGGCACATGCCCAGAGTGCATGTGCGACTGCGTGCGACGAGGAGGATGCGGGTGCCGAACGTTCGATCGAGTTCCTTCCGGTGGGGTTCGGCCCGGTGGTGTTCGGCGCTGTCGGCCGCGGCGGTCGCCGCGGGGTTGTCGGTCGCGGTGGCGACTCCGGCCGCCGCGCAGGGCGGCCCGTGCGGGCAGACGTCCGGAAGCAGCAGCGGCAGCACGGTGTTCGGTAGTTCCACCGGATCGTTCCGTGACTTCGGCCTGCCGTGGCTGTCGGGTCCGCCCGACGGCGGCGTCCCGCAGCTCATCGGGCGTACGCAGGCGATCGAGATGGTCACGGGCCCGGGCAGCCCGAACGAGACCATCGAGCGGTTCAGCGTCTCCGGCACCGACCTCGGCATCATGTGGCCGAGCGGCGGCGAGGTCATGATGGCCTTCGGCGACACCGTCGGCGACTGCGAGACGCCCGATGCCGACTGGCGGAGCAACGTCCTGTTCCGCAGCAGCGACACGAACCTCGAGGACGGCATGCGGATCGACTCGTCGCCGCTCGACGCCCCGGGGCACTCCAAGCAGATCATCGACGGGCTCCTCGACCTGCCGCCCGGAAGCCCCGTCGAGTACACCGTGATCCCCACGGCCGGTGTCTCGATCGGTTCCGATCAGTACGTCCGCTACATGTCGGTGCGCAGCTGGGACACGCCGGGCAACTGGACGACGAACTACTCCGGTCTCGCGCGCTCGACGGATGGCGGCGAGAACTGGACCACCGAGCCCGGCACGGCGCGGGTGCCCGCGCCCATCCCCGAGGTCACCATCCCGGGGCTGCCGTCGGTCGCGGCCGCGAACGCGAACTTCCAGCAGAGTGCCTACGTCACCGGCGACGACGGCTACATCTACGAGTTCGGCACCGGTTCGGGCAGATTCGGGCCCGCGCGTCTCGCGCGCTTCGCGCCCGAGCAGGTCAACGACCTCGCGGCCTACCAGTACTGGAACGGGTCGGCGTGGGTCGACGACATCGCGGCCGCCGACGTCGTCATCCCCGGCACCGTGAGCGAGCTGTCGGTGCAGTGGAACGACTACCTCGGCAAGTACGTCGCGATGTTCACCGATCCCGTGCGCGGCCTCGTCATCCGGCAGGCGGACGACCTCGAGGGGCCGTGGAGCGGAATGCAGACGCTGCTCAACGGCGCGCTGCTCCCGTCGCTGTACGACGGCTTCATGCATCCGTGGTCGGACGGGCGCTACCTGTACTTCGTCGCGACGACGTGGAACCGGTACAACGTCATCTACATGCGCAGCGACCTGCAGGGCCTGCAGATGTCGGCGACCGATCAGGCCGACCGGCTCGATCCGCAGACGACGCTGGAACGGATCGACTACCCGGGGTGACGGTGGCGTCCGGCACGGCGCGGGCCTGACATGATGGGGGCATGACCCTCACGACGTGGACCAACGCCGAAGGCCTGTGCGATTTCGTCGACGCGTCGCCGTCGCCGTTCCACGTGTGTGCGACGGCGTCGGCAGCACTGCTCGCGAGCGGCTTCGTCCGGGTCGACGAGACGCAGTCGTGGCCGAGCGAGCCCGGCCGGTACTTCGTCGTCCGGGGTGGGTCGCTCATCGCGTGGAGCACCGAATCGGTCTCGCGCACAGCGCCGTTCCGGATCGTCGGCGGCCACACCGACAGCCCCAACCTCCGCGTCAAGCAGCATCCGGATCGCGTCGCCGCCGGGTGGCGGATCGTCGCGCTCGAGCCCTACGGCGGCGCGTGGCTGAACTCGTGGCTCGACCGCGACCTCGGGGTGTCGGGCCGGCTGAGCGTGCGCCGCGGCGCGGTCGCCGAGGACGTCCTGGTGCGGGTCGATGATCCCGTCCTGCGCGTCCCGCAGCTCGCGATCCACCTGTCGGAGGATCGCAAGGGCGTGCACCTCGATCCGCAGCGGCACGTCGACGCCGTGTGGGGTCTCGGCGACACCCCGCGGTCGTTCCTCGCCTACATCGCCGATCGCGCCGAGGTGGCCCCGGACGACGTCCTCGGCTTCGAGCTCATGACGCACGACTGCGCGCCCAGCCGGGTCACGGGTGTCGACTCCGAGTTCGTCAGCGCGCCACGCCTCGACAATCAGGGAACCTGCTACGCCGGCATGCACGCACTGCTCGCCGCGGCGGACGCGCCCGGCGACTTCGTCCCGGTGCTCGCCCTCTTCGATCACGAGGAGGTCGGCAGCATGTCCGAGCGCGGCGCGTTCTCGGATCTGCTGAACTCCGTGCTCGAGCGGATCGTGCTCGCGCGCGGCGGCGGCCGCGAGGAGTACCTGCGGGCCAAGGCCGGGTCGCTCGTCGCGTCGGGCGACATGGCCCATGCGACGCACCCGACCCAGCCCGAACGGCACGAACCGCTGCATCGCATCGCGCTCGGCGGCGGCCCCGTCCTCAAGGTCAACCAGAATCTGCGGTACGCGTCCGACTCGCGCGGCGAGGCCGCGTTCGCGCTCGCGTGCGCGCAGGTCGGGGTGCCGCTGCAGCGATACGTCCATCGGGCCGATCTCCCGTGCGGTTCGACGATCGGCCCGATCACGGCCTCGCGCACCGGAATCACGACCGTCGACGTCGGAGCGCCGCAGCTCGCGATGCACTCGGCGCGAGAGATCATGGGAGCAGCGGACATCCGGATGTACTCGGACGCGCTCGCGGCCTTCCTCAGCCCCGAGGACTGACCGACGCCGCGGGACCGGCCGAGACCGGATCGTTCCCGGTGACTCTGAGCGGCGCCTTCGGTGAGACCGTCGTCGACGACGCGCCGCAGCGCCCGCTCGCGCCCGTCGTCCAGTTCGACACCGAACCCGACGCGGACTCGTGGGAGGCCTCGTCTCCATCCCCAAGCCCGTCGGTGTCCCGGCCGCGCTCGCGTTCCCGTCCGGCCCGTCGCTGACGTGGGCGACCGAGCAGATCACCCCGCTGGTGGCCGACGCCGTCGCCGAGTAGTCGGGCCGTCGCTCGTTCGCGACTCGCGTCTGCGGGCCGGGCGTCTCTTTGCCCATCCATAGCGAACGCCTAAGAGTGTCATTGCGCACCGCTCTTTGCCCTCTGTGACGGAGGCCACTTGAATTGCCTCATCCCACAGAAGGTGAGTGCAATGACGCAACGAACGACCCGCGCGGCCTGCGCGGCAGTTCTCGCCGGGGCGATGACCGCCACGGCGTGCGGCGGTGGCCACGACATCACCGGCGCGAGCCTGAGCGAGATGGAGCCGCTCACGCTGCGCTACGCCGACTACACGTCGGCGTCGTCGGCCGGGCCGTTCCAGGCGTTCGCGGACGAGGTGGAGGAGCGCTCCGGCGGCGTCGTCACGTTCGACCAGTTCTGGGGCGGATCGCTGCTCAAGGGTGCCGACATGGCGCAGGGCATCCGCGGGGGAGTCGCCGACATCGGCATGTTCACGCCCAGCTACTACCCGTCCGAGTACCCGGTGACGGACTGGATGACGAAGCTCGGCAGCGCCGTCGAATCCGAGTATCCGCTCGGCGCGATGCAGGCGTTCGGCGCACTCTCGGACTTCGCACTCAACGAGCCCGCCGTCACCGAGCAGTTCGAGGACCGCGGCATGAAGCTGTTGTTCACCTGGACTCCGGCGAGCAACTACCACCTCGCGTGCAAGGAACCCGTGACCTCCCTCGCCGACGCCGCCGGCAAGCGCGTCCGCAGCGGTGGCGCGTTCAACTTCACCGAGATCGAAGCGATGGGAATGGTCCCGGTGAGCCTCCCGACCGGCGAGATCTACGAGGGTCTGCAGCGCGGCGTCATCGACTGCACCGTCGTCAGCGCGAAGATCCTCGTCTCCCTGGGGATCTGGGAGGTCGCCAAGCACTACGTCGAGGTGCCGCTGACCGGGTACACGCAGTTCCTCGTCATGAACCTCGACGTGTGGGACTCGCTGCCACCCGACGCGCAGCAGGCGATGTGGGATGCGCTGCCGACCTGGCACGAGGAGTACCTGCGGCAGGAGTCGCTGATCCTCGAACAGCGCAAGTTCGACGAGGGGCCCGAGCACGGCGTGCAGTTCCACACCGCCGACGACGCGATGGTCACCGCACTGCGTGACCATCAGCAGCAGGTGCGCGCGAGCCTCGCGAGCGACGCACCTCCCGGCATCGACGATCCCGCCGCCGTGATCGACCGGTACCGCGCGACGCTCACGGAATGGCGCGAACGGCTGGGAACGGCGGGCTACGACGAACCCGCACCCGAGTCGGCCGATCCCGAGGAGACCGCGCTCGACCTCGCCCCTTTCCGGACCGACATGGAGAACGAGGTCTTCGGGCCGCTGCGACCGGGAGACGACCGATGACCGTCACCGAGAACATCACGCCCACACCGCGACACGAGCGTGGACGCTTCGATCGCGTGTTCGCCGCGATCGTGTTCGGGTGCGCCACCGTCGCCGGTCTGACCACCGTGTTCATGGCACTCCACATCGCCGTGGACGTCACCGGCCGCAACCTCTTCAACAGCCCGCTGCCCGGCACCCTCGAGATCACCCAGAACTGGTCGATGGTGATCGTCGTGATGCTGTCGATGGCCTACGCCGAGCGCGCCGGCGAACACATCGGGGCGACCCTGCTCACGGCGAACCTCACCGGACCCACCAAGTGGTTCTCCGACGTTCTCGTGCGCGCCGTCGCCCTCGTGATGGTCGCGGCCCTCACGTGGTACTCGATCGTCGCCGCCGTGTTCGCGACCGAGGTCCGGCAGGTCGCCCTCGCCGCGATCGCCGTGCCCGTGTGGCCCGTGAAGATCGTGCTCGCCGTGGGCTTCGCCCTGTTCACCGTCCAAATCCTGCTCTCGCTCGTCGCGGTACTGCGAGCGGGACCCGGCGCATCGAAGGACTCCGATGGCACTGCACGCTGAAGCCCCGCAGCACGATCCCGCTGGCGTCGCGCCCGGCCCCGGCGACGGGACCGGATCGAACGAGAAGCGCTGGAACACCGGCTATCTGGTGCTGGTCGGTGCGGCGGCCGTCCTCGCCCTCGTGGTGCTCTTCACTCCCACGATGGAGGACACCACCGTCGGTCTGCTCACCATCGTGCTCGCGATCATGTTGCTCGCCACTGGAATTCACGTCGGTATCGCGATCATGGCGGCCGGCGCGCTCGGGTTGTGGAAGCTCGCGGGGACGAGCGCGGTGGCGGTGACACTCGAGGACGTCCCCTTCGCGTCCGCCGCGAGCTGGAGCCTGTCGGTGATCCCGCTGTTCATCCTCATGGGCATCGCGATGGGCAAGTTCGCGCTCACCGCGAAACTCTTCTCCGCGGCGGAACACTGGCTCGGGAAGCTCCCCGGCGGGCTCGCCGTCTCCACCAACTACGCGGGCGCCGGGCTCGCGGCGTCGAGCGGCAGCACGATCGCGATCACCTACACGCTCGGCCGCACGACGATTCCCGAGATGATCCGCGCCGGCTACAAGCCGTCGCTCGCGACGGGCGTCGTGGCGATGTCGGGCAGTCTCGGCATGCTCATCCCGCCGAGCGTCGTCCTCGTCATCTACGCGGGCGTCGCCGAGACGCCCGTCGGCCCGCAGTTGCTCGCCGCGCTCGTCCCCGGCCTCGTGACGGCGTTCGCGTACGGGCTCATGATCATGATCCGCTGCACGATCGACCCGACGCTCGCGCCGCGGACCGGCCGCACCTACACGTGGCGCGCACGCTGGCGCTCGCTCGTCGACGTCACGCCCGTCACCTTCATCATGGTGCTGCTCATCGGCGGCATGTATTCGGGACTCTTCACACCGACCGAGGCCGGGGCGTTCGGTGCGATCGCCGCCGTCCTGCTCGGCTGGCTGTTCGGCCCCGACCGCAGCGTCCGCTTCCTCGGCCGCACCCTCGCGGCGTCGCTCCGCGAGACGGCGGCCGGCGTCGCCTCGATCTTCCTGCTGCTCATGGGCGTTCACGTGCTCACCAGAGTCGTCGCGCTCAGCGGCGTCGCCGACGTCCTCACCGACCGGGTCACGGCACTCGGGCTCTCGCGGGTCGCGTTCCTGCTCCTGCTGATCGTGGTCTTCCTGATCCTCGGCATGTTCATGGAGGGGCTCGCGCTGATCCTGCTGACGGTGCCGATCCTCATGCCGGTGCTCGCGGTGTACGACGTCGATCTGGTGTGGTTCGGCGTCTTCATGATCATCCTGGTGGAACTCGCGCTCGTGACACCGCCGATCGGACTGCTCAGCTACATCGTCCATCGCATCGCGCAGAACCCCGACGTGAACCTCGGAACGCGGATCACGCTGTCGGACGTGTTCAAGGGGACCGCGTGGTTCGTCGCGGTGAGCGGGGGAGTGCTCGTCCTCCTCGTCTTCTGGCCCGATCTGGCACTGTGGCTGCCGGGAACGTCCTCTGCGGAGTGACGAGGGGCGGCGACGGTAGACTGACGAATCGGCGACACTCGCGTACCGGTGTAGCCGATTCGTCTGTCACGGGAAGGACCACGTTCAGTGTCTCCGCAGGTCGATACCGTCGAGAACGCCACCGCGACGCCGGAGGTGGACCAGCCCTGGAAGGAACTCGGCCTCAAAGAGGACGAGTACGTCCGTATCCGTGAGATTCTCGGCCGTCGCCCGACCGACGCCGAGCTCGCGATGTACTCCGTGATGTGGAGCGAGCACTGCTCCTACAAGTCGTCGAAGGTGCACCTGCGCTACTTCGGCGAGACGACGACCGACGAGATGCGCTCGAACATGCTCGCGGGTATCGGCGAGAACGCCGGCGTCGTCGACATCGGCGACGGCTGGGCCGTCACCTTCAAGGTCGAGAGCCACAACCACCCGTCGTACGTCGAGCCCTACCAGGGCGCCGCGACGGGTGTCGGCGGCATCGTCCGCGACATCATGGCCATGGGCGCGCGCCCGATCGCCGTCATGGATCAGCTGCGCTTCGGCCGCGCCGACGCCCCCGACACCCGTCGTGTCGTCGACGGCGTCGTGCGCGGAGTCGGCGGCTACGGCAACTCGCTCGGCCTGCCGAACGTCGGCGGCGAGACCGTCTTCGACGAGTCCTACAACGGCAACCCGCTCGTCAACGCGCTGTGCGCGGGCGCGATGCGCGTCGAGGACCTGCACCTCGCGTTCGCGTCCGGCACCGGCAACAAGATCGTCCTGTTCGGCGCGCGCACGGGCCTCGACGGCATCGGCGGCGTCTCGGTGCTCGCCTCGGAGACTTTCGACGGTGACGAGGAGCGTGGCGACGACGAGGTCGGTGGCGCGCATCCGTCGAACAAGGGCCGCAAGAAGCTACCGTCCGTCCAGGTCGGCGACCCGTTCACCGAGAAGGTGCTCATCGAGTGCTGTCTCGACCTCTACCGCGAGAAGCTCGTCGTCGGCATCCAGGATCTCGGCGGCGCGGGACTGTCGTGCGCGACGTCCGAGCTCGCCGCCGCCGGTGACGGCGGCATGCACATCCGGCTCGACGAGGCGCCCACGCGCGCCGCGAACATGACGCCCGCCGAGGTGCTGTCGAGCGAGTCGCAGGAACGCATGTGCGCCGTCGTCACGCCCGAGAACGTCGACGAGTTCATGGCCGTGTGCAAGAAGTGGGACGTGCTCGCGACCGTCATCGGCGAGGTGACCGACGGCGAGCACCTCACGATCTCGTGGCACGGCGAGACCGTCGTCGACGTCCCGCCGCGCACCGTCGCTCACGAGGGCCCGGTGTACGAGCGGCCCGTCGCGCGCCCCGCGACCCAGGACGCCCTCGTCGCGAACACGACCGCGCAGCTCGCGCGGCCCGAGACCGCCGAGGAACTTCGCGCGACGCTGCTGAAGATGATCGCCTCGCCCGCGCTGTGCAGCCGCAAGTGGATCACCGAGCAGTACGACCGCTACGTGCGCGGCAACACCGTGCTCGCCGAGCACGCCGACTCCGGTGTCGTGCGGATCGACGAGGAGACCGGTCGCGGCATCGCGCTCGCGACCGACGCGTCCGGCCGCTACACCCAGCTCGACCCGTACCGCGGCGCGCAGCTGGCGCTCGCCGAGGCGTACCGCAACGTCGCGGTGACGGGCTCGACCCCGAAGGCCGTGAGCAACTGCCTCAACTTCGGGTCGCCCGAGGACCCTGGCGTCATGTGGCAGTTCCAGCAGGCCGTCCGCGGTCTCGCGGACGGCTGCGCGCAGCTCGGCATCCCCGTGACCGGCGGCAACGTCTCGTTCTACAACCAGACGGGCGCCACAGCGATCCATCCGACGCCGGTCGTCGCCGTGCTCGGCGTCATCGACGACGTGCATCGCCGCATCCCCACGGGCCTCGGCCTCGAGCCCGGCGAGACGCTGATCCTGCTCGGCGACACCCACGACGAGTTCGACGGCTCGATCTGGTCGCAGGTCGAGCACGGTCATCTCGGTGGCGTGCCGCCGCAGGTCGACCTCGAACGCGAGCGGCTGCTCGCCGACATCCTGCTCGCCGCCTCGCGCGACGGCCTCGTGTCGGCCGCACACGACCTCTCGGAGGGCGGCCTCGCGCAGGCCGTCGTCGAGGCCTCGCTCGCGGGGGAGACGGGCTGCCGGATCCTGCTGCCCGAGGGCGCCGACCCGTTCGTGACGCTGTTCTCGGAGTCGGCGGGCCGTGTGCTCGTGGCGGTGCCGCGCACCGAGGAGACCCGGTTCACCGGAATGTGCAGTGCCCGCGGGCTGCCGTGGGTCCGGATCGGCGTCGTCGACGAAGGCTCGGATTCGATCGAGGTTCAGGGGCACTTCGCCGTGACGCTCGCGGATCTGCGCGAGGCGCACGAGGGAACGCTTCCTGCATTGTTCGGGTGACGCTTGGGCGATCCCGAGACCGAGACGCCAGATCGGACGCGTGACGACCATCCGCGGCTGATCGATCCCGCACGGTTCCACGTCCCGCCGATCCTCGACGAGACGTGGGACTACCTGCGGCTCGACTACACCGGGATCGCCGTCGGGTCGCTGTTCTTCTGCTGGTCGCTCACGCCGTCGCTGCTGCCGCGCGACTGGCTGTTCCAGGGGCTGATCGGCGGCATCAATGCGGCGATCGGCTACACGCTCGGCACGATCATCGGCTGGGCGGTGAGCCGCTGGCTGCTGCGCGGCCGCAGCTGGTGGCCGTTGCCGCGGCCGTGGAACGGCGCGCTGCGCGTCTTCGTCGTCCTCACATCGGTGCTCGTGTCGCTCGTCATGCTCGTCTACGGCGCGGGCTGGCAACGCGAGATCGCGCGGCTGATGAACATGGACGAGACGACGACGTTCGCGTACATCCGCACGATCGCGATGAGCATGCTCGTTGCGGCGACGATCGTCGCCGCCTATCGCGTCCTGCGGGAGATCGCGCGGTGGATCGCGGGCCGGCTGATCCGGTTCGCGCACCTCTCGATGCGGACGTCGCTCACCATCGGGGTGTCGGTCGTCGTCATCGTTCTCGTGGCCCTCGTCAACGGCGTGCTCGTGCGCGGAACGTATTCGGCCGTCAACAACGCGTTCTCGCTCGAGAACGAGGGGACCAGCGAGGGCGTGCTCCAGCCGACGAGTCCGCTGCGGTCGGGCAGCGACGAGTCGTTCGCCGCGTGGGACACCCTCGGGCTGCAGGGCCGCAACTTCGTCTCGCGAGGTCTCGACGCACAGGAACTGCAGGCGTCGAGTGGCCGCCCCGCAGCCGAACCGATCCGCGTGTACGCGGGACTCGACACCGCCGAGGACCCCGACGAGCGGATGGACGTCGTCATCCGCGAACTCGAGCGGACCGGCGCGTTCACGCGATCGGTGCTCGTCGTCATCCCGACGACGGGGACCGGCTGGGTGAATCCGACGGCGGCGCAGGCGATCGAACTCGTCCACAACGGCGACAGCGCGCTGGTCGCGAGCCAGTACTCGTACCTGCCGAGCTGGATCTCGTTCGTCGCGGACCGGCAGAAGGCGATCGACGCGGGCAAACGTCTCGTCGACGCCGTCCACGCGCGCTGGCTGCAGGAACCGGAGGAGACGCGCCCGAAGCTGCTCGTCTACGGCGAGAGCCTCGGGACCCAGGCGGGGGAAGGCGCGTTCGACTCGCTCGAGGACATCCGCCGCACGGTCGACGGCGTGCTGTGGGTCGGCCCGCCCAACGCCAATCAGCTGTGGTCGTCGCTCGTCGCGCGCCGCGATCCGGGGACCCTCGAGGTCGATCCCGTGTATGCGGGCGGGCTCGTCGTCCGGTTCGCGAACGACCGGGAGGACATCGACGACACGACGCGCGAGTGGCTCTCGCCCCGCGTCCTCTACATCCAGCACGCGTCCGATCCCGTCGTCTGGTGGACGACGGACCTGCTGTTCGAAAGACCCGACTGGCTACAGGAGCCACCGGGCTCCGACCGCACTCCGTCGATGAAGTGGTTCCCGTTCGTGACGTTCTGGCAGGTGTCGGCAGACCTCGCCAACGCCGCGGGCGTTCCCGACGGGCACGGCCACAACTACGGCACACTGGTTCTGGACGGCTGGGTGGCGATCGCCCAGCCCGAGGGCTGGACGCCGCAGGACACCGAACGTGCGCGTGCGACCCTCGAGGACTACCGGCACAATTCGGGACCCGAGAAGTGACACTCACCGCAGTAGTGACACCCACCGCAGTACGGCATCCGCTCGACCTCCGGGCCGCGCTCGCTCTCGCGGCGGGTGCGGTCGGCTGGAACAATCTCGTCGTCCCGTCGCTCGGTCCGGGTCCGCGCGGACGGACCGCGATCAACGCGGCGACCGCGGGCGCGGTCGTCGCGGCGTGGCGGCTGCGCGGTCACGGCGCCACCGATCTCGGCCTCGCACGCGAGCAGGTCCGCAGCGGACTGACGCGGGGCGCCGCGGTCGCCGCCGTCCCGATCGCGGCGTACGCCACGATGCTCTCCGTCCCACCGCTGCGGCGTCGCCTCGCTCGCACCGACCGCAACGACGTCGCCGAGTGGCTGCTGGTCCACATCCCGCTCGGGACCGTTCTCGTCGAGGAACTCGTGTTCCGCGGCGCACTGCACGCGTCGTCGCGGGCACTGCCGCCCGCCGCGGGGATCGCATTGCACGCCGCGGCGTTCGGGCTCTGGCACGCACGCGGTGCGCACCGCGCGGGTGAGTCGGTCGTCGGGACGGTCGCGTTCACCGGTGCGTCGGCCGTCGTCTTCGACGTGCTCCGCCGCCGGACCGGCAGCGTCCTGGCGCCGGCGCTGCTGCATCTCGCCGTCAACGTCGGCGGTGCCGGAGCCGCCCTGTGGGCCGGCCGCGCCGCCGCGTGACGACGCCGCGCGCCTAGGATCGGCAGCCGTGCCTCGCAGGACCGTCGACCCCGCCCACACCCGCGCCGCGGTGCTCGCCGTCGCCGACTGGCTGCGTGGCGACGCCGACGAACCGCCCCGTGCCGCCGTCGCCGACGCCGTGCGGTCGACCGCACGCACCCTCGAACACGACGCGCCGGGATCGAGCGTCGAGGTCCGGGTGCCGCCGTTCGTCGCGGTGCAGTGCATCGAGGGACCGCGGCACACGCGGGGGACGCCCCCGAACGTCGTCGAGACGGATCCGCGGACGTGGCTCGAACTCGCCACGGGCATCACGACGTTCGACGCCGCCGAAGCGGCCGGACGGCTCACGGCGTCCGGTTCGCGCGCGGCCGAGGTCGCCCACTGGCTGCCCGTCGTCGCGTCGAGCTGACCGCCGTGCAGTGGCCCCGGTCACGCATGCCGCGCTCGGCCGCGTCCTCGGGGAACCGCGCCAGTCCGGTCCACGTAGAATCGGGGACGCACGCGACCGCCACCCATCGCGAGGGAGCTATTCGGTGACCGAGACCGGACCCGGATCCATCCACAACCGAAACCTCCTCGCACCGGATTCGGGGTGCGGGTCGGCCTGTGCGCCGTCCGCCGCGTCCGAGTGTCACGACGTCCCCGAGAACGAACCGCGCGAGGAGTGCGGCGTCTTCGGTGTGTGGGCGCCGGGCGAGGACGTCGCGAAACTCAGCTACTACGGCCTGTACGCGCTGCAGCACCGCGGCCAGGAGGCCGCCGGCATCGCGGTCGCCGACGGCTCGCAGGTCCTCGTGTTCAAGGACCTCGGTCTCGTGAGCCAGGTCTTCGACGAGCAGACCCTCGCCGCGATGCGCGGCCACGTCGCCGTCGGGCACTGCCGCTACTCCACGACGGGCTCGACGACGTGGGAGAACGCGCAGCCGATCTTCCGCACGACCGCCGCGGGCACGGGTATCGCGCTCGGTCACAACGGAAACCTCGTCAACACCGCCGAACTCGCGCAGCGCGCGCGGGATTCAGGCGTGACCAACGGCGCCGCGCCCGCCGCGACGTCCGACTCCGACATCGTCGGTGCGCTCCTCGCACACGGCGCCGCCGACCGGACCATCGAGCAGGCCGCGATGGATCTGCTGCCGACCCTCCGCGGCGCGTTCTGCCTCACCTTCATGGACGAGAACACGCTCTACGCGGCACGCGACCCGCACGGCGTCCGGCCGCTGTGTCTCGGGCGGCTCCACCGCGGCTGGGTCGTCGCGAGCGAGACGGCGGCACTCGACATCGTCGGCGCCGCGTTCGTCCGCGACATCGAACCGGGCGAGCTGCTCGCGATCGACGCCGACGGCGTGCGCTCGTCGCGGTTCGCGGCACCCGAGCCAAAGGGCTGCGTGTTCGAGTACGTCTATCTCGCACGGCCCGACAGCGTCATCTCGGGCCGTTCGGTGCACGGCACCCGCGTCGAGATCGGCCGCCGCCTCGCGAAGGAACACCCCGTCGACGGGGACCTCGTGATCCCCGTCCCCGAATCGGGTACGCCCGCCGCCGTCGGGTACGCGCAGGGCTCGGGGATCCCGTTCGGTCAGGGCCTGATGAAGAACGCGTACGTGGGCCGCACCTTCATTCAGCCGTCGCAGACCATCCGGCAGCTCGGCATCCGGCTCAAGCTCAATCCGCTGCGCGAGGTGATCCGCGGCAAGCGGCTCGTCGTCGTCGACGACTCGATCGTCCGCGGCAACACCCAGCGCGCCCTCATCCGGATGCTCCGCGAGGCCGGTGCCCTCGAGATCCACGTGCGCATCGCGTCGCCGCCCGTGAAGTGGCCGTGCTTCTACGGCATCGACTTCGCGTCGCCCGCCGAACTCATCGCGAACGGCGCGGGCGGATCGACGCCCGACGCCGCCGCGAGCTTCGACGAGATGATCGAGGGCGTGCGCCGCTCGATCGGCGCGGACTCGCTCGGCTACATCTCCATCGACGGCATGATCGGCGCCACCGAGCAGCCCGCGTCGCGGCTGTGCGCCGCGTGCTTCGACGGCGAGTACCCGATCGAACTGCCCGCCGAGACCCACATGGGCAAGAACGTGCTCGAGCACATGTTCGGCTCGACGCCGCCGCTCGGCGACACGAACGACAACGTCGACGCGCTCAGCCGCCCCTGACCGGAGCCTGTCTCCGCGGGAGCGGGCAGTCTGTGACGACCGTCGCTCGGGTACCGTGAGGAGGCCCGATACGACTCGACAGGCTGGAGCCGACACCCCATGACCGACGACCAGACAGGCCGCGCCGGCGCTTCGTACGCGGCTGCGGGTGTGGACATCGAGGCCGGCGACCGCGCCGTCGAGCTGTTCGCGCCGCTGGCCAAGAAGGCGGGCCGCCCCGAGGTCCTCGGTGGCCTCGGCGGATTCGCGGGACTGTTCGCGCTCAAGGGTGGCTACACCGAGCCCGTGCTCGCGGCGTCCACCGACGGCGTCGGCACCAAGCTCGCCGTCGCACAGGCCCTCGACAAGCACGACACCGTCGGCCTCGACCTCGTCGCGATGGTCGTCGACGACCTCGTCGTGTGCGGCGCCGAACCGCTGTTCCTGCAGGATTACATCGCCGTCGGCCGCGTCGTCCCCGAGCGCGTCGCCCAGATCGTCGGCGGCATCGCCCAGGGCTGCGTCGAGGCGGGCTGCGCGCTCCTCGGTGGCGAGACCGCCGAGCATCCCGGCGTCATGGCCGACGGCGACTACGACCTCTCGGCGACCGGTGTCGGTGTCGTCGAGGCCGAACGCATCCTCGGACCCGATCGCGTCCGTCCCGGCGACGTCGTCATCGCGATGGGATCGTCGGGCCTGCACTCGAACGGCTACTCCCTCGCCCGCCGCGTGCTCCTCGAGATCGACCACATGAACCTCGGCGCACACGTCGACGAGTTCGGCCGCACCCTCGGCGAGGAACTGCTCGAACCCACCCGGATCTACGCGAAGGACTGCCTCGCGCTCGCCGCCGAGACCGACGTGCGGACGTTCAGCCACGTCACGGGTGGCGGCCTCGCCGGAAACCTCGCGCGCGTCGTCCCCAAGGGGCTGTACGCCGAACTCGACCGCGGCACGTGGAGCCCCGCGCCGATCTTCGCGATGATCGCGCAGCGTGGCCGCGTCGAACGCGCCGAGATGGAGAAGACCTTCAACATGGGCGTCGGCATGGTCGCCGTCGTCGCACCCGAGGACGTCGACCGCGCGATGGCGGTGCTCACCGCGCGCCACGTCGACTCGTGGACCATCGGAACGATCAAGAAGGCACACGACGCGAACGACGAGCGCGCGCTGCTGGTGGGCGATCACCCGCGGTTCTGAGCGGCGGTCGCGGACACACGAACGCGAGAAAGAGGAGGAGCCCCGGCCGGGGCTCCTCCTCTTTCGTCGTCGTGCTCGTGCCGAGTTCTACTCGTGACGAGTGGTGCACCCCGATGTCGACGGGTGCACCTGTGACGGCGTCAGCGACGCCAGTCGTCCTCGTCGTCTCGCGAATCGTAGGTGTCGTCACGGTGCGAACCCGAGCTGCCCGAGAGCTCACGCTGCAGGCTGTCGAAGTCCGTGTTCGGGACGCTGTACTTCAGCTCGCGTGCAACCTTGGTCTGCTTTGCCTTAGCCCGGCCGCGGCCCATGGCTGACCCCCTCGCGCTTTCGCGGGGCAGCCTGGGGAATTTGGCGGCCCCGTGTGAATGTGTAAGTTCCTGCCACACACTCTAGCGTGGAATATCCGCGCGCGCTTCCATCCACCCCGCGCATGCTTGTTGATTTCATCTCACAGTCGTGTCGTTCCCGGTGAGCGGGCCGCGCTGCGCGCGAATCGCCGTCAGAGGATTCCCGGCACGGCGCGCACCGTGCCGACGCGGACGCCGCCGCCGAGAACGGGCCGCGACGCGAGGGCGGCGAGATCCTCGTCGCTCGATCCCAGGTGGCGCTCGGCGAGCGCGGCCGCGAGCGGCAGCCGCGCTCGCTCGCCGCCGTCGTCGATCTTGAACGCGAAGGCCGTCCCGTCGGCGAACGCGCCCGCGAAGACGCCGTCGGCGCCCGTCTTGCACACGAGACCGTCCACCGTGGACATCAGTGCCAGATCGTCGGCACCGGTCCCCGAAACGAGATAGGGATGGCGGCGCATCGCGTCGGCGACGGACGCCTCGGGGCTCGCGATCGGTGCCGACACGAGCCGCGCGAAGGACGCCGCGAGCTGAGCCAGGGTGAGCGGGACGATCGGCAGCCCGCAGCCGTCGATGCCGAGATCGGGTTCGTCCTCGCCGCCGAACTCGGCGAGCGCCTCGATCACCGCGAGCTGCATCGGGTGCGCGGGGTCGAGGTAGGACTCGAGCGGCCAGTCGTTGACGGCGCACGCGGCGAGCATCGCGGCGTGCTTGCCCGAGCACTCCATGTACGCGGGGGACGGGGGAGCGTCGGCCGCGATCGCGAGGGCCCGCTCGCGCTCGTTCGCCGGCAGGCTCGGGGGAGCGGCGATCGCGGCTTCGTCGATGCCGTGACGCGCGAGGATCGCGCGGACGTGCTGCAGGTGCGCGGGTTCGCCCGCGTGCGAGGCCGCCGCGATCGCGAGTTCCTCGGACGAGCCGGGAACGAAGCCGCTGCGCAGCGCCGCGACCGCCTGCCACGGCTTGTTGGTCGACCGCGGGAAGATCGGCGCATCGACCGAGCCCAGCGCCACCGTTCGCGCGCCACCCGGATCGAGCAGGACGAGCGACCCGCGGTGCACGCACTCCCGCGTCCCCGACCGCGTGACTTCGACGAGATCGGCGCTCATGCGAGTCCTTCCGCGTCGCGTGCGCGTTCGGCACGCGACAGATGGTGATCGATACGCTCGGTCGCGCTCGGCGACAGGTCCGGCACCGCCGCGAGGAGGGCTTCGAGCCGGTCCGGCTGCTCGCCGGTGAACACCTCGCGCACCGTCACGCCGTGATCCGGAACGTGGATGCGGCGCACCGCGTCGCCGGCGCGTACCGGCCCCGCCGTCACGACGCGCAGATACGCGCCGGTGTCGGCGCGCTCGGTGAAGCGCTTGACCCAGCGGCGCTCGCCCGTCCACGTCCCGAACGTCCCGCACGGGACACGCGGACCGGTGACCTCGAGAACGAGCTGCTCGCCGATCCGCCACCGCTCGCCGACGACCGCGTCCGTCGCCGTCACGGGCCCGGCGATGCGGAGGTTCTCACCGAACCAGCCGGGTGCGACGTCGCGGCCGAGTTCGCCGGCCCAGCGCTGCGCCTCGTCGTCGTGATACGCGTAGACGGCCTTGTGCTCACCGCCGTGGAACTCGGTGTCGCACACGTGATCGCCCGCGAGCCCCAGGAGCCCCACCTGGACGTCGCCGTCGACGGGGCGCTTGTCGATCGCGGTGCGCGGGGCACGCCGCGATCCGCTGTCGCGCTCGGTGTGCACGACGCACACGGCGACGACACGGCCGAGTGCCGTCACCGGCCCCGCAGCCGATCGATCGCGGCGCGGCCGGCCTGGACGCGGTCGTCGTCGGTGATCGACTCGGGATCGATCGAGACCGCGGCGCCGGCGGCGGTGAGTTCGGCGTCGGCGGGTACGGCACGCTTGACGAGCGCGAGCGCGATCGGGCCGTCGTCGTGATGGTCGATCACGGTGCCGACGCGGCCGACCGAGCGCGCGCCCGCGAGGACGTCGTCGCCCGGTACGGGACGGGCGTCGGCGCTGCCGTCGATGTGGAGCAGGACGAGCCGGCGCGGCGGCTTGCCGAGGTTGTGGACGCGCGCGACGGTCTCCTGGCCGCGATAGCAGCCCTTGTCGAGATGCACGGCGCCGAACTCGCCGGGCCCGCCGATGAGCCCGACCTCGTGGGGGATCGTGCGCTCGTCGGTGTCGACCCCGATGCGCGGTCGCAGCGCCGCGACGCGCAGCGCCTCGAACGTCCAGCTTCCGGCGGGCGTCGCCCCGGCCGCGGTCAGTGCGCGCCACGTCGCCGCCAGAGCGGCGCGGGGGATCACGAGATCGAACGACTGCTCGGCCGGCCACGGCATGCGGCGCACGAAGCCGCCCTGCAGGCCCGAGTCGGAGAGTTCGGGGCCTCCGGGCAGCGCCGTCGCCGCGTACGGGGCGGCGGGGACGGTCGCGCCGAGTTCGGTGAGGAGCTGCGGCGTCGTCGGACCGATCAGCGACAGCACGGCGTGATCGGGTGCGGCCCGCGTCTCGACCTTCGACCAGAAGACCATCTTGCTCAGGAAGTCGAGCAGCGCCGGGCCGCGCTCGGCCTCGGTGTCGAGCCACAGCGTCCCGTCCAGATCGGTGAGGACGAAGTGATGCTCGATGCGGCCGTTGAGGTCGAGGCTGAGATCCTCGGCACCCTCGCCGTCGCGGAGATTCGCGATGTGCTGGCTCGAGATCGTGTGCAGCCACGTGAGCCGCTCCGGACCCGTGATCGTCGCGACGAAGCGATGCGACCGGTCCACGACGACGGCGCTGCGCTCGGCCGCGCGACTCTCGCGGAAGGGGTCGCCGAAGTGCCAGGGAACCCCGGCATCGGGCGATTCGTCGTACGGCGTCGCGGCGCCCGGCTCGTCGAGGAGTGGGCTGCGCACGCGAGTCGTCTCCGGATCGGGCTGCGGGGTGTCGGCCACATCATGATTCGCCACGCCCCCATTCTAGGGACGACCTCCTTCCCGGTCCGGCGGCCGCGCGCAGGAGTGGCCGTCGCGGGCACGGGCAGCCGATACGCTGAAGCCATGAGCGATCGCGTGCTGGTGTCGTTGCGTGGCGAGGTTCTCGATCCGGATGCGCCCTTGCTGCGCGCCGACGACCTGGGAGTCGTTCGCGGCGACGGAGTCTTCGAGACGCTGCTGGTGCGAGGCGGGCGGCCGATGCAGACGGCCGCGCACCTCGAGCGGATGCAGCAGTCCGCGGCGATGCTCGATCTCGCCGTCCCGTCGGCGAAGGACTGGCTCGCGGCCATCGACGTCGCGGCGACGCAGTGGGGCGACACCGCCGAGGGTGCGATGCGGCTCGTGTGCACCCGCGGCCCGGAGAGCGGCGGCGATCCCACGGCCTTCGTGTCGGTGTCCGGCATCTCCGATCGGGTGCACGAGGCGCGGACCGAGGGCGTCACGGCGATCACGCTCACACGGGGCTTCTCGGTCGATCTCGCGGCTGCCGCACCGTGGCAGCTGCTGGGGGCGAAGACGCTCTCGTATGCGACCAACATGGCGGCGCTGCGCTACGCCGAGGAGCGGGGTGCTCGCGAGGTCGTCTTCGTCAGCAGCGAGGGCTTCGTGCTCGAAGGGCCGCGCTCGACCGTGGTCGTCTCGCGAGACGGCGTGCTCACGACGCCTCCTCCCGCGCAGGGGATTCTGCCCGGGACGACGCAGCGGGCGCTGTTCGCGCTCGCTGCCCGGCGCCGGGTGCGGTGCGAGTACGCGGCGATGCGGCCCGCCGATCTCATCACCGCCGACGGCGTGTGGCTCGTGTCGAGCGTGACCCTCGCGGCGCGCGTGCACACCCTCGACGGGCTGGTTCTGCCCGAAGTCGCCGACGGTGCGGCGTTCTCCGCGCTCGTCGACGACGCGATCGAGCAGGGCGAGCAGTTGCGCACGTCATAGTCCGCAGGTCTACTACGGAAAGTAGTAGAGGCGTTAGTCTTCCTGAATACGAAGAAGGCTGTCGATGATTCGGCCACGAAGCCGGAATCTCAGCAGTAACTTTGTGCCCAGGCAGCCGATGCGCCAGCCCACGACTCGGCCATGCCTGCAACGACGACGGGCCACGGTCGGAGCCGATAATGGACGCACTCGATGTCGCGCGGTGGCAGTTCGGGATCACCACGGTCTACCACTTCATCTTCGTTCCCCTGACCATCGGCCTCGCCCCGATGATCGCCGTGATGCAGACCATGTGGGTCGTCACGGGCAAAGAGCACTGGTATCGGCTCACGAAGTTCTTCGGCAAGTTCTTCCTCATCAACTTCGCGCTCGGCGTCGCGACCGGCATCGTCCAGGAGTTCCAGTTCGGGATGAACTGGTCCGAGTACTCGCGCTTCGTCGGCGACATTTTCGGCGCACCACTCGCCCTCGAAGGGCTCGTGGCGTTCTTCCTCGAATCGACCTTCATCGGCCTGTGGATCTTCGGCTGGGGCAAGCTGCCGAAACTCGTTCACCTGGCGACGATCTGGCTCGCCGCGATCGGTGTCAACGCGTCCGCGTACTTCATCATCGTCGCGAACTCCTTCATGCAGCATCCCGTCGGCGCCGTCTACAACGAGGAGAACGGCCGCGCCGAACTGGACAGCATCTGGACGCTGCTCACCAATCCCACGGCACTCGCCGCCTTCCCGCACGTCGTCGCGGGTGCATTCCTCACCGCCGGAACGTTCGTCGCCGGTATCGGCGGCTGGTGGATGGTGCGCCACATGCGCAAGGCGAAGGCGACGACCACCGCGCCCGAGGACGCCGAGTTCTCCGAGAACGAAGCGCGGCAGGTGTTCCGGCCCGCGACGCGGTTCGCGCTGCTCGTCATGCTGGTCTCGGGCATCGCCCTGGTCGTCACAGGCGACATCCAGGGCAAGCTCATGTTCCAGCAGCAGCCGATGAAGATGGCGTCCGCGGAATCGTTGTGCCACACCGAGACCGATCCGGACTTCTCGATCCTCACCATCGGCCGGCACAACAACTGCGAGAGCGTCGTCCATCTGCTCGAAGTGCCGTACGTGCTGCCGTATCTCGCGGAGGGCCGATTCACCGACGTCGAACTGCAGGGCGTCGAGGATCTCCAGGCCCAGTACGAGGAGCGGTTCGGCCCCGGCGACTACCGCCCGAATCTCTTCGTCACCTACTGGTCGTTCCGCGCGATGATCGGTCTCGCGGTGGGCTCGCTCGCGCTCGGCCTCGCAGGTCTGTGGGTGACACGCAAGGGCAGAGTGCCCGAGCAGTCGTGGTTCGGGAAACTCGCGATCGCCGCGATTCCGTTCCCCTTCCTCGCCAACATCGCGGGGTGGATCTTCACCGAGATGGGGCGCCAGCCCTGGGTCGTGCACCCGGCGCCGAACGGGGTCGACATGATCCGGCTGACGGTCGATCAGGGTGTGTCCGGTCATCCGGCGTGGACCGTGTGGATATCGCTCATCACGTTCACCGTCGTCTACGGCGCGCTCTTCGTCGTGTGGTTCTTCCTCATCAGACGCTATGCCGTTGCGGGGCCACAGGAATCGGACCGTCCGAAACCCGATCCGGGCGACGACGAGGGTCCGGCAGAGCACGAGACGCTGTCGTTCGCGTACTGACCGGCCGTCACCACTCGTACCGAAGAAGAGGATGTCGTCGTGGGACTTCAGGAACTGTGGTTCATCATCATCGCGTTTCTGTTCCTCGGGTACTTCGTGCTCGAAGGATTCGACTTCGGTGTGGGCATGCTGCTGCCGATCCTCGGCCGCAAGAGCAAGCCCGACGGGGAGGCCCGGCGCCGCGTCGTGCTCAACACGATCGGCCCGGTGTGGGACGGCAACGAGGTCTGGCTCATCACCGCGGGCGGTGCGCTGTTCGCGGCCTTCCCCGAGTGGTACGCCACATTGTTCTCGGGTTTCTATTTCCCGCTGCTTCTGATCCTCGTGGCGCTCATCCTGCGGATCTGCGCGATCGAGTGGCGCGGCAAGATCGACGACGACACGTGGCGGCAGCGCGCCGACATCGGTATCGCCATCGGTTCGTGGGCACCGGCGATTCTGTGGGGCGTCGCCTTCGCGAACATCGTCCAGGGCGTGGCGATCGACGCCGACCGGCAGGTCACGACGTCGCTGTGGGGGCTGCTCAACCCGTACGCGCTCCTGGGCGGGCTCACCTTCCTGCTGATATTCCTGCTCCACGGCGCTGTCTTCCTCGGCCTCAAGACGGCGGGCGAGGTTCGGGTCGACGCCCTCGCGTGGTCGCGCCGGCTCGCGATCCCCACCGTCGTGGTGGCGGCGGTGTTCGCGCTGTGGACCCAGCTCGCGCACGGCTCGGGATGGACGTGGGCGGCGGTCGTCGTCGCGGCGGTCTCGCTGATCTCGGTGGTGTGGTTCACGATTCGTGACAGCGAGGGATGGGCGTTCGTCTTCACGACCGTCGCGATCATCGCCGCGGGCGTGCTGCTCTTCGGTTCGCTCTTCCCCGACGTCATGCCGTCGACGACGAACCCGGAGTACAGCCTGACGATCCACAACACGTCGTCGAGCCACTACACGCTCGTCGTCATGACGTGGGCCGCCGTGTTCATCACCCCGATCGTCCTGCTGTACCAGGGCTGGACGTACTGGGTGTTTCGCCAGCGGATTTCGGCCGAGCAGATCCCGCCCTCCGTCGGGCTGCAGATGCGGAACTCGTGACGGCCTCGGCTCGTCGCGACGTGCCCGTGCGGGACGCGACGCCGCCATCGGACGACACCCCGCCGCCGCGCCCGCGCGAGCGCCGCGGACCCGTCGATCCCCGCCTGCTGCGCTGGTCACGTTCGGCGCGTGGCTATCTCGCGCTCGTCGTCGTGGTGTCGATCGTCGACACGGCAATGGTGATCGTCACCGCCGTTGTGATCGGGACGGTCCTCGGCGGGGCGATCACCGACCGCGAGGTCGATCTGGCGCACTGGGCGCCGTACCTCACGGCACTCGCCGTCGCCGTCGCGGTCCGGGTCGCCGCGAGCTGGGCGCGAACGGTTCGGCGAGCGCGCGGCGCACCGCACCGTCGCGGAGATCAAGGCCGAGGTGCTCGACTCCGCGACGTCGCTGCCGCCGAGATCGCTCGACCCTCGCCGCGACGACGTCGCCACCGTCCTCACCAGGGGACTCGACGCGCTCGGCCCCTATCTCACGGGCTATCTGCCCTCGCTCGTCCTCGCGTGCACGCTCACGCCGCTGACCTGGATCGTCATCCTCGTGCACGATCCGACGTCGGCGTGGATCGTGCTCGTGACGCTGCCGCTGATCCCCGTGTTCATGATCCTCATCGGGCTGCTCACGAAGGGCCGTTCGGTGCGCACGCTCGCGGCGATGACGACGCTCTCGTCGCGAATGCTGGATCTGCTCGCGGGCCTGCCGACGCTCCGGGCGCTGGGCCGAGAGCGCGGGCCGGACAAACGGGTTCGCGAACTCGGCGAGCACCACCGCACCACGACGATGTCGGCGTTGCGCATCGCTTTCCTCTCGTCGATGGTGCTCGAACTCCTCGCGACGTTGTCGGTCGCGCTCGTCGCCGTGAGCATCGGTCTCCGGCTCGTCTACGGGGGAATGGACCTCACTCCCGGGATCATCGCGCTCGTCCTCGCCCCGGAGGTGTATCTGCCGTTGCGCATGGTCGGTCAGCGATTCCACGCCGCGGAGGACGGGATCGCGGCCGCGAACCGCGCGTTCGGGATCATCGACGAGGCCCGCGCCGCTCCCCGCGTCCGTGACGCGGGGACCACCGCCGCTCCGCCGCGCGCGACGATCGTCCTGACCGACGTCGCGATCGCGACCCGTCACGGCTTCGCCCCCGACGGCGTGAGTGCCCGCCTGCGGCCCGGTCACATCACTGTCTTCACGGGTGCGAACGGATCGGGCAAGTCGACCGTCCTGCAAGCGATCCTGGGGCTCACCGAGCCGGACCGCGGGTCGGTCACGGTCGGCGGCGTCGCGCTCGCCGACCTCGATCGGGAGTCGTGGTGGCACGAGGTCGCCTGGCTGCCGCAGCGCCCCGCGCTCGTCCCCGGCACCGTCCGGGAGAACGTCGAGGCGATGGGCCCTGTCGACGATCTCGACAGCGCCGCGGCAGCAGCGGGTTTCGACGACGTGCTGCGGGAGTTGCCCGAGGGCTGGGACACGATGCTCGGCTCCGAGGGCGTCGGGCTCTCGCTCGGACAGCGGCAGCGGCTCGCGCTCACTCGTGTGCTGGCGTCACCGAAACAGGTTCTGTTGCTGGACGAACCGACCGCGCATCTCGACGACGAGTCGGAGCGCGTCGTGCTCGACGCGGTACGCGAGCGCGCGGCGCAGGGCCGCACGATCGTCCTCGTCGCGCACCGGCCGAGTCTCGTCGCGGTCGCGGACGTCGTCGTCGTGGTCCGCTCGACTGGTGACGAGAGCGACGGCGCCGAGAGCGACGGCGCCGAGAGCGACGGCGACGGGCAACCACACGGCCCGAACGGGCAGGAATCGCAGGGGGAGTCGTGGTGAGCACAGCGGTGGCCCGGGTCGAGCGCGCACCGCTGCGCCGCGCGCTCGCCCTCCTCGACCTCGAGCGCGGGGCCGTCGTGCGATCGGTGCTCGCCGGGGTCGCGACGCTCGGCAGTGCGCTCGCGCTCGCGGCACTGTCGGCGTGGCTCATCATGCGGGCGTGGGAGATGCCGCCCGTCCTCGACCTCACCGTGGCCGTGACTGCGGTGCGTGCGCTCGGTATCTCGCGCGGCCTGTTCCGCTATCTCGAACGGCTCAGTACCCACGACACCGCACTGCGGGGAACGACGGCCGCGCGCGCGAATCTCTATCGCCGACTCGCGGACGGCGATCCCGCTGCGGCGCTGGGAATCCGGCGCGGCGATCTGCTCGCACGGACGGGTGCGGACGTCGACGAACTCGGTGACGTCGTCGTGCGCGCGGTGATCCCGATCGCGGTGGCGGCCGTCATGGCGGTCCTGGCCGTCGGCGGTATCGCGCTGATCTCGCCCGTGGTTGCCCTGATACTCGCCGTCGCACTGGTGCTCTCGGGAGTCGTCGCGCCGTGGATGTCGGCGCGGGCCGCGCAGGTCGCCGACGACGCCGGTGTCCGTTCACGCGCCGCGTACAGCGACGCCGCCACCACGGCGCTCGATCACGCCGCCGAACTGCGGGTCGCGGGGCGGCTCGGCGATGCCGTCGCACTCGCAGGACGGGCGCAGGCTCAGGCCACGCGTGACCGCGACCGTGGGGCGACATGGTCCGCCCTCGCCGCCGCCGCGACCCCGCTCGCGATCGGGGCGAGCGTGATCGGGGCGCTGCTCGTCGGGCTCGGGCTGTACGGCACCGACCTCTCGCCGACCGGCTCGGGCGCCATGTCCCCGATGGCGCTCGGCATCCTCGTCCTGCTCCCGCTCTCGGCCTTCGAGGCGACCGCTGTGCTGCCCGACGCCGCCCGCACGCTCGGTCGGGCCCGCGGGTCCGCACGGCGGATCCTCGCGCTGCTGGACGACGCCGACCGGCCGCGCTCCGTCGGGCACGAGCCGTGGGACGGCCACGGCACGCTCGAGGCGCGAGGCCTCCGATCGGGCTGGCCGGCGGGCAGCGAGACGGCAGGCACCGCGGAACCCCGCACGACGGACCCGCTCGATCTCGACGTCGCTCCCGGCTCGCGCATCGTGCTCACCGGGCCCAGTGGCGCGGGCAAGACAACGGTACTCATGACGCTCGCGGGGCTGCTGCCGCCGGTCGCGGGCACCCTGACGGCGGGCGGGCGCGACGTCGCGACGATCGTGCCCGACGACATGCGCCGCGCCGTCGCGTTCTTCGCGGAGGACGCGCATCTCTTCGACACGAGCGTGCTCGAGAACCTGCGCGTCGTCCGCGGCGACGTGACGACGCACGAGGCGCGGGAGGTGCTGCGCCGCGTCGGACTCGCGGACTGGGTCGATGCGCTGCCCGACGGGCTCGACACGACGATCTCCGGCGCCCGCGCGGTCTCGGGCGGGCAGCGCCGCCGGTTGCTGCTCGCACGCGCCCTGCTCTCGCGGGCGCCGATCCTGCTGCTCGACGAGCCCACGGAACATCTCGACGCCGCGGACGGGGCGGACGTGTTGCGCAGGCTGCTCGCGCGCGACGCGGGGCTCGTGGGACCCGAGCGGGCGGTCGTCGTCGTGACGCATCAGCTTCCGCCCGGCACCGACGCCGACCGCGTGATCGAGGTGCGGCCGGCGGTCGCCGCGCACTCGGCCGAATAAATCCGTTGCCGCCGCTGCGCGTCGCGGGTACGTTCGGGAATTACACGAGGAAGGAGGTGGTCCCAGACATGAACGACTGTTGGACACGTGAGGTGGCTGCCAGCTAGCCGCCACCGCTGACGGCATTCACTGACCGCGCGAGCGGCTGGCGAATTCCAGGCAGCCACCCGGCCCCCGAGCCCGATCCGTCCACGATCGGCCCGCACTCGCCCCGACACGGGCGGTCGCGGGAACGGCTCGGGGGCCGTTCCCTGTCTCGGGCACGAGACGCGCGCACCGGGCCAGGGCAGCCTTTCCTTGCTGGTCACCGCGGCCGGGCAGTCCTACCGTGAGAAACAGGTAGACACCCTGAACCGGTCGGAGGACCTCATGACCACGATGGAAATGCCTCACGTCAGCGAATGCACCGTCAGCGACTGTTCGTACAACCACGACGGTTGCCATGCCTTCGCCATCAACGTTTCGGGGAACAACGGAACCGCCGAGTGCGGCACGTTCGTCCCGCTGTCCGCGAAGGGCGGCCTCGACCGCGTCACGTCGCTCGTCGGAGCGTGCCAGCGCGCCGACTGCGTCCACAACCAGGACCTCGAATGCACCGCGAGCGACATCCGCGTCGGTGCCGGTGGCGGTGACGACACCGCGCACTGCCTGACCTACCAGCGCCGCTGACGGCCGGGCCGTCCCGGACTCCCGGGACGGCTCAGACGCCGAAGCCGCCCGCGACCGACAACTGCTCACCCGTGATGTAGTTCGCGCGGTCGGAGGCGAGGAAGACGCACGCCGCGGCGATGTCCTCGGCCTTGCCGTAGCGGCGCAGCGGCAGCATCGCGCGCGTGGCCGACTCCCACTTCTCGTCGAGGACGCCGCGCTCGCGCAGGGCGAGGAACATGCCGGCCTCCACCACACCGACCAGAACCGAGTTCGCGCGGATCCCGTGGCGGCCCTCCTCGCGTGCGATACCGCGCACGAGCGCTTCGTTCGCTGCCTTGGGCAGGACGGACAGGCCGTCGTGCGGCGGGAACAGGCGGTCGCCCGCGGATCCGACGTGGACGACCGATCCGCCGCCGTGCTCACGCATGTGCGGCAGGACCGCATGCACCGCACCGAACATGCCGAGAGACTCGATCTCGATCGACCGGCGGTAGTCGTCGGCGCTCGTGTCGGCGAGGGAGTTCTGCTCGACGACGGGGCCGGCGCACCACACGAGGGTGTGGATGCGGGAGTGTTCGGCGATCGCGCCGTCGACCGCGGCGGCGAGTTCGTCGGCGTCGCGCACGTCGACCCGGTGGATCGTCGCGGCCACTCCGAGTTCACGCAGGTCGGTGGCGGTCTTCTCGGCGATCTCGGGTCGCGAACGGTAGCACACCGCGACGTCCGAGCCGGCGGCGGCGAACTCCGTCGCGACGACGCGGCCGATTCCGCCGCTGCCGCCGAAGACGAGAGCCGCGCCGGCCGGAAGTGTCGTTTCGAAGGGCACCGGCTGATCCTCGTTCCGTCGGGGGCGAACCGGCGGACGCCGGCTTCCCGGACGACGGTAGGGGGCCGCGAGCGCGGCGGGCAGGATCGATCCCGGTGACCGGGCGATCAGCCGATGTAGCGGGAGAGCCGCGCGGACATGCGCGGCTGGAGTTCGCCGTCGGCGAGAACGCGTTCTTCGACGTATGCGAGATCGCCGCCGTCGACGATTCCGTAGAGCCGCTTCGCGCCGCCGACGAGCGCCCCCGACGTCGTGCGGATGACGACGTCCGTCGCGAGTTCCCACGACGACTGTGTGCGTGCTTCGCCGTAGTACAGCTCGACGACTCCCGAGGCGTGGGTCAGCAGCAGCTCGACGACCTCGTCGTTGTTCGCACCGGCGGTCGGATCACCCGTGACCCGCCAGAAACCCGTCTCGCGCTGATCCTCGCGGAGGTAGTCGCCGTCCTCGCCGAGCACCCAGGTCTGGGAGTTCCACGACAGGTATTCGCCGCCGTTGTGCGAGACGACGATCTGCTGACCGAAGCGGTAGTCGGTGCCGTCGAGGTCGCGGCCCTCGCCCTCGCCGCGCCACACACCGACGAGCGGCAGGACGGCGAGCAGGGCGTGATTCAGATCGGGGCCGAGGCGGAGATTCGCGGTGTCGTCCGGAACCGGCAGATCGGGGAGCGTCGGGACGTTGAGTCCGCGCGTGCCCTCGGCGCGCTCGGCGGCCGCCGCGACCGCGGCGTCGCCGCTACCCGGAACCGGCCCGGAGGCGGCGCTGCCGGAGTCCGACGACGCGTCGTGCGCGTCGTCGGAGGGAGTGCCGGTGCCGCTGGGGCTCACGACTCGTCGGTGACCAGACGGTAGATCACGTAGAACGTGAACCACGCGATGAGCAGGGAGCACAGCACCAGAAGGAGCTCGAAGAAAATGACCACGTCGTCATCCTAACTCTCGTACTCGCACGCCGTGCTCGGGCATCGCACGACGAGACGGGGGATCGGGACCACGGGACGGACGAGCGCGGCCCCGGACCGACGTGATCGGTCCGGGGCCGCGCTCGGCGCTCGCCGTCCTACTTCTCGGCAGCGGTGACGTCCACGGTGTGGACGCCGGGAGCCTGCGGGCTCACTGCGGCGGTGCCGTTGCCCGACGAGGACAGGGCGCGCACGGTCCACTCGCCGGGTGCGGCGAAGAAGCGGAAGTCGCCGGTGGCCGATGCCACGACCTCGGCGGTGAACTCACCGCTGCCGTCGAGCAGACGCACGAACGCGCCGCCGATCGGCTGGCCGTCGGCCGCGAGGACGCGCCCGGTGATGACGGTTTCCTTCTCGACGTCGACGCCGGCGGGCAGCGTCTGGGTCTGAACGGGTGCTCCGCACATGGTTACTTCGCCTCCAACTCGATCGGTGCGCCGACCAGCGAGCCGTATTCGACCCAGCTGCCGTCGTAGTTCTTCACATCCGGCTTGCCGAGGATCTCGTGCAGCACGAACCAGGTGTGGCTCGACCGCTCGCCGATGCGGCAGTAGGCGATCGTCGCCTTGCCGTCCTCGTAGCCCTTCTCCTTGTAGAGCTCCTCGAGATCGGAGTCCGACTTGAAGGTGCCGTCCTCGTTCGCGGTGGTGCTCCACGGGATGTTGATGGCGCCGGGAACGTGCCCGCGCTGCTGTGCCTGCTCCTGCGGAAGGTGCGCGGGAGCGAGGATCTTGCCGGAGAACTCGTCGGGCGAACGCACGTCGACGAGGTTCTTGCTGCCGATCGCGTCGATGACCTCGTCGCGGAACGCGCGGATCGACAGGTCGGGCGACGACGCCTTGTACTCGGTGGCCTCGCGCGTCACGGTGTCCTTGGACAGCGGACGTCCGTCGAGTTCCCACTTCTTGCGGCCGCCGTCGATCAGCTTGACGTCCTGGTGGCCGTAGAGCTTGAAGTACCAGTACGCGTAGGCCGCGAACCAGTTGTTGTTGCCGCCGTAGAGGACGACGGTGTCGTCGTTGGCGATGCCGCGAGCCGACAGGAGCTCGGAGAACTGCTCCTGGTTCAGGAAGTCGCGGCGGACTCCGTCCTGCAGGTCCTTGCGCCAGTCGAGCTTGATGGCGCCTTCGATGTGGCCACCGTCGTAGGCGCTGGTGTCCTCGTCGACCTCGACGAAGACGGTCTTCGGAGCGTTCAGGTTCTGCTCTGCCCAGTCGGCAGAGACCAGGACGTCGGAGCGAGCCATGGGATTCCTTTCGGTGTGTCGAGCTGTGACGAGAAAACGATTCGTGACGAGAAACGAGTCGGGACGACCTGCTTCGGGGACGAGCTCAGTGGGCCGGGCGCAGGCGAAGGACGAGCGGGTAGATCGTGCAGCCGAGGCAGAAGCCGAACGCGGCGTTGAGCAGTGCCGCGAACAGGGCGAATCCCGCGGCGACGAAGCCGACGGCGACGACGCCCGCGAGCATCGCGATCGCCCCGACGGCGGCGAAGACGAAGCCGACCGTCTGCGCGAAACGCAGCGGCGCGACCGGTTCGGTCTCCGTCACCGGGGTCAGACGGGGAACCACCAGCGCACGGAAGACCCGGCCGTACGGGCCGCGATGCGGGCCGAGCGCGGCGCCGATCGCGAACACGACGGCCTGCAGGGCGAGGACGATTCCCGCCACGACGGGGGAGAAGGAGGCGACGACGATTGCGGCCGCGAGGACGGCTGTGGTGATCCATGCGACGAAGCGCGGTCCCCGGACGTCCACGCGTGTCACGGTGCCGGGGAGGTCGTTCGAGGGCGACGGGGTCTCCGTGGCGCCGACGGTGGGGGTGTTCGGTGCGGACATGATGCTCCTGCGCTGGCGGGCGACGGCGCGCCTACGGGAGCATCTCGTGAGAACACGATCCCTGTGCGCGACGTGCGATCGATCGGGGCGAGCCGGTGGGGCTCGGCGCCGCGAGGCGGCGACGGACGACGATCAGCGACAGGTACAGCAACACACCCCGAGGCGGCACAGGTCCACTGCGCGGCGTCGGGTGAGCAACAGCTCGGTCGGGGTATGCACGGCCCAGAGCCTACCCGTTTTCTCGCGGAGCGGAACCCGCGCCCCCTGTGAGGGGCGCAACGGATTCGCGCAGCGCAGCGGCCACGGGAACGCCCGCGATGCGGAAACGCTCGTGCAGGTCGCCGTCGAGAACGAACGTGGTGGGAAGCGACAGGACTCCGAATTCCGCTGCCAGCGCGGGATGTTCGTCGATGTCGAGTTCGACGTCGAGCGGCGGTGCCGCGGTCTCGGCCAACTCCTCGGTCACCCGCGCGACGACGCGTCGCACCGCCGCGCAGGGGCCGCACCAGTCGGCAGAGAAGTGCAGGACGACGGGGCTGCCGGCGGGGCGAGCGTCGATCTCGGGGATCGCGGCGAGCGGCGACGGCGTTCCGTCGGGCGACGGCGCCGTCGCGCGCACGGCGCCCTCCCGGCGACGCAACAGCAGCCCGACGACGACCGCCACGACGACGATCGCGAGGACCACGAGCAGACCGTTCACGCCTGCACCTCGTCGAGCGTGATCGTGACGTCCTCCCCGATGCCCTCGACGACGATCTGCGAGCCCTCGGCGTAGACCTCGGTGGGCACGACGCCGAACGGCAGCTGCTCGGGATCGATCGTGCGCGTGAACAGGCCGAGGACGACGGGTTCGAGCGGATCGGGGATGGAGAAGTCGGCCTGTCCCTCCGGCCCGAAGTAGAAGTCGCTCGCGACGATGTGCACGTCGCCGTCCGCGAGCACGAGGTCGGCCTGCACCGACACCGTGGTCTCGATGGGACCCACGGGCACCGTCCCCGTCAGGACGACGCCGCCGGCGGTCGTCGGGCCCGAGCCGCCCGAGCCGCCCGTGCCGTCGGACCTGCTCGCGGGCGGTGCGGACACCTCGAGATCCGGGATGCCGAGGAAACGGCCGAGCTCCGTCGCGCCGACGAGGACACGGCCCTCGAGCACGTCGACCGGCAACGACGTGAGCTCTCCGTCGACCAGGGCCGAGTACGGGGCGTGGACGCCGCGAAGGTCGGCCTCGATCGTCACCTCGCCGACGACGTCGCTGCGCACCCCCTGCGCACGGATCGCGATGTCGCGGTACGAGCCGTCGGCGACCTGCGTCAGGAACGAGAAGCCGCTGATCGTGACCTCGGGGTCGGCGTCGAGTTCGGCGCCCTTGCGCAGCTCTCTCGAGATCCGGTACTCGGCGTAGGCCGCGGACCCGAAGTCCACGAGCACGGCGAGCCCCAGCAGCAGGGCGAGTCCGGCGATGAGTTTGCGCACCGGACCATTGTGCAGTGCGGGCCATTGTGCAGTGCGGGCTGTTGTGCCGTACGGGCCGGAAGTCGCCGAACGGGAGCATGCTGTGCTCTACCGGGGTTCGCCGAGGCGAACCGGACCGAACACCGCTACTCTGTTTGCGACCCGATCGCGACATGTGTCCGAGTCGCGGCCCTACTGTCGCAGCACAGAGAGGAGGTCGTGTGGAGCTCCTGCTTCTCACCTCCGACCCCGACCCGAAAGCCGTGCTTCCGGCGTTGGCGCTGCTCGCGCACACCGTCCGGCCGGCGCCGACCGAAGTGTCGTCGCTGCTCGAGGCGGGGGCCGCCGACGTCGCGCTCGTCGATGCTCGCACCGATCTCGCCGCCGCGCGAGGCCTGTGCCGCTTGCTGGGAAGCACGGGATCCGCCGTCCCGGTCGTCGCCGTCCTGACCGAGGGCGGTCTCGTCGCGGTGAGCTCCGACTGGGGTCTCGACGACATCCTGCTGCCCGGCACCGGCCCCGCCGAGGTCGACGCGCGGCTGCGTCTGCTGGTCGGCCGCAGCGGCGGTGCCGCCGCCCCCGAGGCGTCCGGCAAGATCACGCTCGGCGAACTCGTGATCGACGAGGGCACGTACACCGCCCGGCTGCGTGGCAAGCCGCTCGACCTCACCTACAAGGAGTTCGAACTCCTCAAGTACCTCGCGCAGCACGCGGGCCGCGTCTTCACGCGCGCCCAATTGCTCCAGGAAGTGTGGGGCTACGACTTCTTCGGCGGCACCCGCACCGTCGACGTCCACGTGCGGCGGCTGCGCGCCAAGCTCGGCAGCGAGTACGAATCGCTCATCGGCACCGTCCGCAACGTCGGCTACAAGGCCGTCCGCCCGACGCGGAGCAAGTCGGGCGGTCTCGTCGTCGCGGACGAGAGCGAGTCGGGCGACCTCGAGTTCCCCGACATGGACGGCTCGCCCCTCCGATGACGCGGTTCGAGCCCGGCACGCCGCGCAGCCCCGAGTGGTCCGGCGCCGTCGCCGATCCCGGGCAGGTCGACGCCCTCCTCGCGAAGGCAACGGCCGCCGACGGCACCGCTCCGGTGGCGGAACAGGGCGTCCACGCCGTGCACGGCCGCGGCGACGCCGCACGTCACCTCGTCGTCGACACCGAGTCGGGTGCGGTGGCCGGGTACGCCCAGGTCGTTCCGGGGCACGACGACCACGTCGCGATGGCGGAGGTCGTCGTCGATCCCGAGCATCGCGGCCGCGGTCTCGGTGCCGCGCTCGTGTCGGCCGCGCTCGACGAAGGCGGTCCCGGCGCGCGGGTGTGGGCGCACGGCGACCTACCGGCGGCGCGCGCCGTCGCGGCCCGGCTGGGACTGTCGGGAGCGCGGGAGCTGCTGCAACTCCGCCGCCCGCTCGCCGATCCGATTCCCCCCGTGGAGGTGCCCGCGGGCGTGACGCTCCGGACCTACGAGGGCCCCGCCGACGACGCCGAACTGCTGCGCGTCAACGCCGCCGCGTTCGCGTGGCACCCGGAACAGGGCACGTGGACCGAGCGTGACGTCGCCGAACGCCGCGCCGAGCCGTGGTTCGATCCGCGCGGGCTGTTCCTCGCGGTCGACGACGGCACGGGGCGGCTCCTCGGATTCCACTGGACCAAGGTTCATCCGGCGCAGGGCGACGAACCCGAGGCGGGCGAGGTGTACGTCGTCGGCGTCGATCCCGATGCGCAGGGCCGTGGCCTCGGCCGCGTCCTGACGATCGCCGGGATGCAGCATCTCGCGGACCTCGGTCTCGGGACCGTCCTGCTCTACGTCGAGGGCGACAACGCCGCGGCGCTGCACACGTACGAACGCCTGGGTTTCACGCGGTTCCACGTCGACGTCGCCTATGCGCGCGTGACCGCGATCACCGCCGCAGAGTGAATGCGCTCACGTCGGCCGACAACTGTTCCTGCTGTTCACTTTCCGTTCACTCGTCGGCGAGAGAGTGGACACGAGCGGCCCTTACGTTGACTCGCTGGGTGGCGACGGTCCATCTGGTGCCCCGTGCACAGAACCGACTTCGGAGGAACGAGTGAATCTCAGGCGCAGTGGAGTGCTTCGAGCCGGCGCGGCAGCCGGGGCGCTTCTGGTGGGGACGATGACCCTGGCGGCGTGCGGCAGCGACGACAACTCGGCATCGAGCGGGATCGACGCGGCGAACTCCGACGCCACGTGCGAGGGCAAGCCGAATCTCTCGGGTGCGGGGTCGTCGGCGCAGAAGAACGCGATGGATCAGTTCGTCGCCACCTACATCGCCGTCTGCCAGCAGCAGGGCAAGACGGTCAACGTCGCGTACAACCCGACCGGCTCGGGTGACGGCCGGACGCAGTTCGTCGCGAGCCAGGTCGACTTCGCCGGCTCCGACTCGGCGATCAAGGACGAGCAGGCCGAGGAGGCCAAGAACCGCTGCGTCGGCGGCGAGGCATGGAACCTGCCGCTCGTGTTCGGCCCGGTCGCGCTCGCCTTCAACCTCGAGGGCGTCGACGATCTCGTCCTCGACGCCGACACCACGGCGAAGATCTTCAACGGCCAGATCACCGAGTGGAACGATCCGGCGATCGCGGCCCTCAACGAGGGCGTTTCGCTTCCCGCGGAGCGAATCACGCCGATCGTGCGCTCGGACTCGTCGGGCACGACCGACAACTTCCAGAAGTACCTCGAGACCGCCGCCCCCGAGTCCTGGACGTCGGGTGCCGGCTCGGACTTCACGGGCGGTGTCGGTGAGGGCGCCAAGGGCTCGGCGGGCGTCGCGCAGGCAGTCGCCGGCGGACCCAACTCGATCACGTACGTCGAGGAGTCCTTCGCGAAGCAGAACGACCTCACCATCGCGAAGCTCGACAACGGCAACGGCCCCGTCGAGCTGAACGAGACCACGACCGGCAAGGCGATCGAGGAAGCTGCCTTCGTGGGTGACGGCGGCCCCGGCGACCTGACGCTCGACCTGTCGTCGATCTACGGCAACACCAGTGCCGAGGCGTACCCGCTCATGCTCGCGACGTACGAGATCGTGTGCTCGGCCGGCTACGACGCCGACACCAGTGCCGCGGTCAAGTCCTTCCTCACCAGCGCAGCGAACGAGGGTCAGGAAGGCCTCGCCGAGCAGGGCTACGCGCCGCTCCCGGATTCGATGCGCGAGAAGATCACCGCGTCGGTCGCGGCGATCGCCTGATCGACGTTCTTCCCATCACGACGTGACGAGTTCGGACCGCCCGTGGATCTACTATTCGGTAACAGGAAAGTGAATGTGAGCGCATGAGTGACGCGCCCAGATCCAACGCCCGCTCCACCCCGGCCAGGCCGGGGGCGGGCGGTCCGAACAACGCCGTAGCGGAGGCCGACGTGAGCTCCACCCAGACCCGCGACGATGCCGCACCAGGCTCTCGCGAACCGGATCCGCAGCGAGACGAGCGGATCCGTGGCAACGCGAAAGGCCGTCCGGGAGACCGGATCTTCCGGTCGCTCTCGACGGGCTCCGCGGCCTTCGTGTCGGTCGTCATCGCGGCGATCGGCATCTTCCTCGTCTGGCGAGCGGTCCCCGCGCTCTCCCGCAACGAGGCGAACTTCCTCACCAGCCGCGAATGGCGCACGGTCGACATCGGCGACATGGCGTTCGGCGTCCTCGACCTGCTGCAGGTCACCGTGCTGGTGTCGCTGTTCGCGCTCGTCCTCGCGATGCCCGTCGCACTCGGGATCGCGATCTTCCTCACCTCGTACGCGCCGTCGTGGCTCAAGCGCCCGCTCGCGTACGTCATCGACCTGCTCGCCGCGGTGCCCTCGGTCGTCTACGGCCTGTGGGGACTGCTCGTGTTCGGCCCCGCGATCGTCCCGTTCGCCGAGTGGCTCAACTCGAATCTCGGCTGGTTCCCGCTCTTCGCGAGTGGAAGCGGCTCGATCGCGGGCGGCGGCACGATCTTCACCGCCGGCATCGTGCTCGGCGTCATGATCCTGCCCGTCATCACCGCCGTGACCCGCGAGGTCTTCGTCCAGACGCCGACCGCCCACATCGAGGCGGCGCTCGCGCTCGGCGCGACGCGCTGGGAGGTCGTCAAGACCACGGTCCTGCCGTTCGGCAAGTCGGGCTACATCAGTGGCTCGATGCTCGGCCTCGGCCGCGCTCTCGGTGAGACGATGGCGCTGTACCTCATTCTGCGCACGACGTCGGAAGCGTTCTCGTGGTCGCTCTTCGACGGTGGCTCGACGATCGCGTCGAAGATCGCACTCGGTTACGCCGAGTTCAACAACAACATCCAGGCCGGTGCCTACATCGCCGCCGGGCTCGTGCTCTTCGTGCTCACGTTCGTCGTGAACGCCGCCGCACGTGCCGTCGTCGCGGGCAAGAAGGACTAGCGAGATGAGCACATCCACCCTCGATCGCCCGATCAAGTCGCCGACGTTCACCGGCGTCGGCGCGCGGCGCCGCTTCAGCGACGTCCTCGCGACCGTGCTCGTGACGCTCGCGGTGCTGATCGCCCTCGTCCCGCTGATCTGGGTCCTCGTCACCGTCGTGTCGAAGGGTCTTCCCGCGATCACGAGTTCGACGTGGTTCAGCAACTCGCTCAGCGGGCTCACGGCGTCGTCGGACGGCGGCGGCGTCTACCACGCCCTCGTGGGCACGATCCTGCAGGGACTCGTGTGCGCCGTCATCTCGATCCCGTTCGGTGTCTTCGTCGCGATCTACCTCGTCGAGTACGCGGACCGGCGTTCGAAGCTCGCGCGCATCACGACGTTCATGGTCGACATCCTCAGCGGTGTTCCGTCGATCGTCGCGGCGCTGTTCATCTTCGCGCTGTGGGTCGCAACCTTCGGGATGCCGAAGTCCGGATTCGCCGTCGCGCTCGCGCTCGTCCTCCTCATGGTGCCGATCGTCGTGCGCTCGACGGAGGAGATGCTGCGCATCGTGCCGCAGGATCTGCGTGAGGCGTCGTACGCGCTCGGCGTGCCCAAGTGGAAGACGATCGCCCGGATCGTCCTGCCGACGGCGGGCCCCGGCATCATCACGGGCATCATGCTCGCGGTCGCTCGCGTCATGGGCGAGACCGCGCCGCTGCTGATCCTCGTGGGCTACGCGCCCTTCATCAACTTCAATCTGTTCGGCGGCGAGATGGGCACCCTCCCCGGTGTCATGGTCGCCGAGATGAACAACCCGACCGAGGCCGGCTCGAACCGCGTGTGGGGAGCGGCGCTGACGCTGATCCTGCTCATCGCGATCCTCAACATCGCAGCCAAGACGATCGGTCACTTCTCGCAGGTGCGCAGCAAGTGACGCGCCGCCCCCGTTCTTCGCACGACCCGAAACCGATAGGGAGCCACTGATGGCCAAGCGTCTGGATCTCAAGGACGTCAACATCTACTACGGCAAGTTCCATGCCGTCGCCGACGTCGGACTGTCGGTTCCGCCGCGCGGAGTCACCGCGTTCATCGGTCCGTCGGGCTGCGGCAAGTCGACCGTGCTGCGGTCGATCAACCGCATGCACGAGGTGACCCCGGGTGCCCGCGTCGAGGGTTCGATCCTGCTCGACGGCGAGGACATCTACGGCTCGGGTGTCGACCCGGTCGGTGTGCGCAAGACGATCGGCATGGTCTTCCAGCGCCCCAACCCGTTCCCGACGATGTCGATTCGCGACAACGTCGTCGCGGGGCTCAAGCTGCAGGGTGAGCGCAACCGGAAGCGTCTCGACGAGGTTGCCGAGAATTCGCTGCGCGGCGCGAACCTGTGGAACGAGGTCAAGGATCGGCTCGACAAGCCCGGCGGCGGACTCTCCGGCGGACAGCAGCAGCGGCTCTGCATCGCCCGTGCGATCGCCGTCCAGCCCGACGTCCTGCTGATGGACGAGCCGTGTTCGGCGCTCGACCCGATCTCGACGCTCGCGATCGAGGACCTCATCACCGAGCTCAAGCAGGACTACACGATCGTGATCGTGACGCACAACATGCAGCAGGCAGCGCGCGTGAGCGATCAGACGGCGTTCTTCAACCTCGAGGCGACCGGCAAGCCCGGCAAGCTCGTCGAGATCGACGACACCGAGAAGATCTTCTCCAACCCGTCGCAGAAGGCTACCGAGGACTACATCTCGGGCCGCTTCGGCTGAGACCCGGCCCCCTGCGAGATCACCCGAACGAAAGCGAGCGCCCCGGCTGTCCAGCCGGGGCGCTCGTTCGTGTGCGGTGGGAAGCCGGTGCTAGTCCGGGTACGTCGTGAGGTTGTCCGCGTCGGCCTTCACGGTGGCGTCGTCGTCGGGCAGCTTGCCCGTCACGAGGAAGATGACACGACGCCCGACCTCGACGGCGTGATCGGCGAAGCGCTCGTAGAAGCGGCCGAGCAGCGTGATGTCCACCGCCGCGGCGACGCCGTGGCTCCAGTCGCGGTCCATGAGGACCGTGAACAGGTGGCGGTGGAGGTCGTCCATCGCCTCGTCCTCGTCGCGCAACCGCGCGGCGAGTTCCGGGTCGCGGGTCTCGAGGACGACCTTCGCCGCTGCGCCGATCGACACCGCGATCCGGCCCATCTCGGCGAAGTAGCCGTTGACCTCTTCGGGGAGAACGTGATTCGGGTGCCGACGGCGCGCGATCTTCGCGACGTGGAGCGCGAGCGCGCCCATTCGGTCGATGTCGGCGACCATCTGGATGCCGCTGACGACCGAGCGCAGGTCGCCCGCGACGGGTGCCTGCAGCGCGAGGAGGGCGAAGGCCCGTTCTTCGGACACGGTGCTCAGCTCGGTGATCCGGTCGTGGTCGCTGATGACCTGTTCGGCCAGCGTCAGGTCGGCCTGGAGCAGAGCACGAGTGGCCTTGTCCATCGCCTCGCCGGCGAGACCCGCCATTTCGCCGAGCAGGTCACCGAGCTCGGTCATCTTGTCGTTGTAAGCCGCACGCATGGTTCGAAATCCTACGCATGCTGGGAATACAAGTCACGGACCGTCGGTGAACGGGAGGTGAACGAGAGCACCGTGCGACGCGATTCTCACGTGCAGGTGGTGTCGCCCGCGTTCACGACGGCGAGGTCCGAAGGGATCTCGATCTCGGGTGCGCTCCCGATCTGCTGCGGTGTCGCGTCGAGCGGCGTACCGACGACCGCGGGAGCGTTGATCGACGCGGGCGCTCCGGAACCGAGGACCACTTCGATCGACCCGCCGAGGCCGGGAGCGGACTCGAGGACGGCGCCGGGGATGCTCGACGCGACGGTCGCGGCCTCGGACTCGTTGCCGGGGGAGAAGCGCACCAGGGTGTCGTACGTCGTCTCGGTGTAGTTGCCGACGCTGAGGATCTGGTAGCCGTACACCGCGAGCGAGTCCGCCGTCGTCGCGGCGCTGCCGCTGATGCCCGAGGCGTTGGAGACCTGCACCGAGACCTCGGAGGGATCGAGGGCCTCGACGGCGGTGGGAGCCTCGGCCGGTGCGTCCGCCGGCGGCGCGATCGGCTCGGCGCGCTCCTCGCCCGGGAGCGGGGCGTCGTCGATGATCGCGCGGAAGATCGCGTCGATGTCGTCCGTGCGGGGGATCTCGTTGCCCCAGTCGTTCGTGCCCGCGGTGGGGACGGTGAGGAAGGTGACGGCGCCCGCATCGACGTTCTGCAGCGAGCGCGCGAGGCTCAGCAGCGAGCGGGTGTCGATGTTCTCCACGAACGTCTCCCGGGTGAACGCGTCGACGAGTCCGCCGAGCTTGCCGGGATTGAGCAGCACCCGGCCGGACAGCGCTTCCCGCAGCAGGCTGGACAGGAACTTCTGCTGGCGTGTGATGCGCCCGTAGTCGCTGTTGCCCTCGGCCTCGATGTGGCGTGCCCGGACGTAGTCGAGCGCCCTGCGGCCCTCGAGTCGGTGATTGCCCGGGTCCGCGATGATGGTGCCGAGGATGCCGTCGACGAGCGGAGCGGTGGTGCACACGTCGACGCCGCCGATCTGATCGACCATCGTCTCGAAACCGGCGAAGTCCATGCCGACGAAGTGCCCGATCTTGAGGCCGGACATCTTCTGGATGACCTTGACGAGGCACTTCGGGCCGCCGAGCGCGTACGTCGCGTTGAGCTTGTCACCGTAGGCGCTGTCGAACATCTCGCCCGTGTACGTGCCGGTGTCGTTGTCCCAGCCCTCGCACTGCGGCCGCTCGACGTCGAGGTCGCGGGGGAACGACACCGCCACGACGCGCGAGCGATCGGCCGGGATGTTCACGAGGATCACGGTGTCGGCACGAGCGCCGCCGGCGTCGTCGACCGTGCCGGCACCGATCTCGCCGGACGCTCCGGCCCGGGTGTCGGTGCCGACGACGAGATAGGTCTCGTCGCCGAGCTGACCGAGCGCGTCGACGATGTCGTCCGACTCGGTGTCGAGCGCCGAGACCTGCGAGAGCTTGCCCTCCGTCGCGCGCAGGTATCCCCAGACGGTGCCGGTCGCGGCGAGCGCGACGATCGACGCCAGCGTGACGAGGGTGCGCCCGAGGACTCGCATGCGCTTGCGGCTGCGGCGGCGATCCGTCGCGGAGCGTGCGGCACGCGTCGCGCCGACGGCCTGCGGGACGGCAGCCGGTGGCGGAGGGGTGGCCGCTACGGGTTCGATGACCTCGGTGCGGTCGGGATCGTACGGGTCGCCGGTCGGCTCCGGGTGGCGCCGATGCGCGGGCGGCACGTGGCCGGGAGGCCGGGATTCGCGGTAGTCGCGGCGAGCGAGCGGGCGTTCCCAGGGGGCGCGGGAATCGGGTGCGGGCGACTCCTCATCGCGGTCGTCACCCACAGTCGTACTCCGAACTCTCCGCCGACAGGACCAGCAACCGTCGACTCGACGGATTGCGCCCATAGTACTGATGACGTGACGGGGTTCCAGTCGTGGCGCGGGCGTGGCGGCGCCACGGTGGCCGGCCGCCCGAAGGCGTGCCGGTCAGCCGCCCGAGTGCATCAGCTCCGCACCGGCGGGCACCGAGTCGTCCTCGGGATCGTCGAGCCACCCGTCCGGAAGTGCGACGTTGCCGGGCGAGCCCTGACGGCCGCGCGGGCCCTCGGCGTCCTTCGGGAAGGGCACGGTGGGGTCGAGCCGGCTCAGCAGATCGTCGAGTTCGGTGAGGTTGCTCACCAGCGACATCGACGATCGCAGGTCCGATCCGGCGGGGAAGCCACGGAGGTACCACGCGACGTGCTTGCGCAGCTCGCGCATGCCCTTGTCCTCGCCGTGGTGGTCGGCGAGCAGCTCGGCGTGGCGGCGGATGATCGCCGTGACCTCGCCGAGGGTCGGCGGGGTCGGGATCTCGCGACCGTTGAGCGCGGCGCTCAGCTCCGCGAACAGCCAGGGCCGGCCGAGGCAGCCGCGTCCGACGACGACGCCGTCGCACCCCGTCTGCGCCATCATGGCGGCGGCGTCCTCGGCGGCGAAGATGTCGCCGTTGCCGAGCACCGGGACGTCGGTGACGTGCTCCTTGAGCCGCGTGATCTCGTTCCAGTCGGCCTGCCCCGAGTAGCGCTGCGCCGCGGTGCGGGCGTGCAGGGCGACGGCGGCCGCGCCCTCCGCGGCGGCGATCCGGCCCGCGTCGAGGTGCGTGTGGTGGGTGTCGTCGATCCCGACCCGCATCTTCACCGTCACCGGGATGTCGGTTCCCTCGGTGGCCCTGACGGCCGCCGCGACGATCTGCCCGAAGAGCCGGCGCTTGTAGGGCAGCGCCGAACCGCCGCCCTTGCGCGTGACCTTGGGGACGGGGCAGCCGAAGTTCATGTCGATGTGATCGGCGAGGTTCTCGTCGACGATCATCTTGGCCGCGGCGTACGTGTACTCGGGATCGACGGTGTACAGCTGCAGCGAGCGCGGTGTCTCGATCGGCGCGAACGTCGTCATGTGCATCGTCGCCGGCTGACGTTCGACGAGCGCGCGCGCCGTCACCATCTCGCACACGTACAGCCCGGACGTGCTCCCGGCACGCTCGGCTTCGAGCTCGCGGCACAGTGTGCGGAACGCCACGTTGGTCACGCCCGCCATGGGGGCGAGCACGACGGGACTGGCGAGCTCGAGCGAACCGATGCGAAGGGTCATGAAGGGGAACCTCTGGACTGCGGAATGGCGGTGACGTGGGCTGACGGCTGTGTGCGCGGGGGCCGAACGCACCTGTGCCCGTCGCGCGGGCACCGGGCACAGGATATCGGGTCGCGGCGGGTGGCCGCCTCGGCTCAGACGGCTGCGGCGGCGCTCTTCTCGCGCTTGGCGGCCTCGCGGGCGAGCATGCGATCGCGCTGCTCCTCGAAGCGGGACGCCTGCGAGTCGAGCTTCTCGAGGAACTCGCCGAGCCGTTCGCGAGTCGCCTCGCCCCGCGCGGTGAAGTCGGTGCGCTCGAAGATCCGCCACTTCCGGAGCACCGGCTGGACGACCTCTTCGAGGTGCTGACGCAGGTCGTAGATGCCGTGCTTGGCCATGAGCACGCCGTTGCGGCGGAAGTCGGGCATTCCGGCGCCGGGCATCTCGAAGCGCTCGAGGACCTGGGTGATCGATTCGAGGGCCTGATCGGGCGCGAGGTCGAGGGCCGCACCGCACATGTTGCGGTAGAAGATCATGTGCAGGTTCTCGTCGGCCGCGATGCGCTGCAGCATGCGGTCGGCGATCGGGTCGTTGCACGCCTTACCCGTGTTGCGGTGCGAGACGCGGGTCGCCAGCTCCTGGAAGGTCACGTACGACACCGAGTGCAGGAAGCTGCCGCCTTCGCCGCCCATCTCGGCGGGCGACGCGAAACCGTTCGTCATGTGCGTCATGCGGGCGCGCTCGAGCGCGACGGGATCGACGGCGCGCGTGACGACGAGGTAGTCGCGCATCACGATGCCGTGCCGGTTCTCCTCGGCGGTCCACCGGCCGACCCACGTGCCCCACGCGCCGTCGCGTGAGAAGTTGTCGGCGATCTCGCGATGGTAGGAGGGGAGGTTGTCCTCGGTGAGGAGGTTGGTGATCATCGCCGCGCGGGCGACCTCGTCGAGCTGGGACTGCTCGAGGTCCCAGTCGTCGCCGCCGAGCGCGGCGAAGTTACGTCCCTCGTCCCACGGGACGTAGTCGTGCGGATGCCACTCCTTGGCCATGGACAGGTGCCGGTTGACGTTCTCTTCGGCCACACCTGCCAGCTCTTGCAGGAGCTCGAGTTGGGTCAGGTCCCTCGCCATTGGTTCTGCCTCCGTAATGCGATGTGACTTCGCCACCCTACGGCACCGTAGGAATGGGTGGACGTGCTCTGCGTCGGATCGACGGGCTTCGGTGCTCCGTTACTTCCGGTCACTGCCGGCGGTCGCCCGAGGGGGCGTTCTGCCGGTCCACGGGCGCGATGGAGAATCCGCTCGCCGCACACCGAAACCAGCCGTCGCGCAGCAGAAGTATGACCGACGTCATAGGGCAAGGCAATCCGAGCGGTCGCTCGGTCGTCACCCGGCTACCGGGGTGCACACCGGTCCGTTAAACTCTGCGACCGCGCCCCTATAGCTCAGTTGGTAGAGCTACGGACTTTTAATCCGCAGGTCGTAGGTTCGAGCCCTACTGGGGGCACCGTAGTTGACCAGGTAATGCGCCCGGTCTGCGCGTGCCGTGAGGCCGTGCGTGCAGCAGAAGTGCAGCACGCACGGTCAGCTGTCGTTGTTGTGCGCGTCGTCGCCGAATCGGATCCACGCGTACGAGACACCAGTCACCTCGGACCAGCGGTTCAGTGTGTCGAGGCTGGGGTTGACCCGGCCGTTGATCCATCGCCCGACGCTCTCGCGCGACACGCCGAGCCGATCCGCCATCACGCCAGTCGGCAGGCCGGCCACCCGCATCGCCTTCCGCATGCGGTCAGCGACGTCCCACTCGGGGATGATCCCCGACCCTTCTCCCTCATTGCGCATGTCTCATCTAGACATGCGGCAATGGTTCGTGTCAATATGAGGCACACAACCGAAAAGAGAGACCCGCCGCGAGAGGGCACTCGCGACGGGTCCAGAACGTCCGACATTCTCTGAAAGGAAAGCAGTCGAACGATGCACAAGCATACCCAGATGCAGCAGCAGGTGATCGCATGACGATCCGTCGCGCTGCGCGCAAGCAGGACTCCTACACGATCCTGCAGAACAAGGTCCTCACCGACGCGCGTCTCTCGTTCCGGGCCCGCGGGGTCCTCGCCTCCATCCTCTCCAGGCCGGAGAATTGGTCGACCCGTGCCGAGACCCTCGCACGCGAGACGCCAGGGGAAGGCCGTGACGCGATCCGCAGAGCGCTGTCCGAGCTCGAGACAGTCGGCTACCTCGTCCGTGAGAAGGTCCGTGACCCGAGGACCGGACGCATCGCGACCGTCTCGACGGTCCACGAGGAGCCCGTCACCGATCGGCCCACTCCGCCGCAGGTCAGCCCGACGACTGAAATCGCGTCCCCGGCGTTCGCCGAGCCGGAGCCTGAAAACCCGTCCCCGGTGCTCGCGCCACCGGAGCCTGATAATCCGTCCCCGGTCCCCACGCCACCGGGGCCTGGAAAACCGGCGCCTGGTTTTCCGACCGGTGAACCGGACGCCGGTTCGCCAGGCCCCTTAGAAAGGACCGTAAGAAAGGACCGATCAACAACCACAACCCCGGCAGCCGCGAAGCCCGTGCAGCCGAGCACGACGCCCGAGCGCGCTGTGGTGGTGGAGGTCGACTCCGACGACGAACTCGACGCGCTCCGGAGCGCATGCCGCACCGCGGGCATCACCGCCCGATGGGACTCGCTCCGACCGGACCAGGCCGCCGAGATCTCGCACCTGATCACGCAGCACGGCATCGACGCCCTCGTGCGCCACGCCGCCGCACACCAGCGCAGCGAACGCCCCACGCTCTACGTCCAGGGCTGGATCGGCTCCTGGCAGATGCTCACCGCACCGCGCACCGACGTGCCCGCGGGGCCCACAGCATGCACCGACTGCGACCACGGGTGGCTCGACGCCGACGCTCTCGTCGCCTGCCCCACATGCCGCCCGAACCTCGCGCGCCGCGCCTCCTGACAGGACACCCGACATGACCGAACGCTTCACGTACGACGCCTTCAAGATCGCGACCGACTACCGCGACCGATACGAGGATCAGCCCGAGATCCGGGCCGCACTGAACGCGATGATCATCGAGCTGGCGAACGCGCACGTCTTCGCGAACGCTCACTACGGCGCCCACAGCCTCATCAGGGACGGCATCGACGTGGGTTGGCCGACCGGAGACGCGAAATGAGCGCCGCGCCGTCCGGCGGCGCTCGCTTCGGCCGGCGGCTCGACATCGCTGCGCCCTACGCGATCGCCGCGATCGGATTCATCCTCAGCTACAGCAAGCTCGCCGAGTTGGCCGAGCGCGCGGGTTACGGCACCGTCACCGCGCATCTGTGGCCGCTCGCCGTCGACGGCCTCGCGATCGTCGCGACCCGCGGCGTCCTCACCCTCTCCACGCCGTCCGCGCACCGCTACGCGTGGGTGATGCTCGGCGCCGGAACCTCGGTGTCCGTCATCGCCGCGATCACCGCCGGCATGCTCCCGCCCGGCCCGCTCCCGCCCGCCGCGACGGCCGCCGTCTACGTCGTCCCGCCGCTGTGCCTGCTCGTCGCACCGCACCTCGCGGTCAAGATGCACGACCAAGCACGCCGCGACAGCGAGAGCGCCGATGTCGCACCCACACGCACCGAGCCCGCGACGTCGCGCCGCGCGACACCACCTGCCGCAGTGGCGCACACCGCGACCGACATCTCGCCCGCGACACCCGATGTCGCCGCGGCGAAGCCGGAAGCCGAGTGCGACACCGTCCCGATCCCCGTCGTCGCACCCGCGACACCGAAGCTCACCTCGATCCCGAACGCGCAGGTCACGAACGGTGCGACAGCCGCGACCGAAGAGACGCGACAGCGCGTCATCTCTATGAAGACCGCGAACCCCGCGCTCTCCTTCCGCGCGATCGCCCGCGCATGCGACACCTCCGACAAAAACGTCGGCCGATGGTGGAAGGCGCACCAAGAGTCACAACGCGACAAGGTCGCATGAAGAGTTCGCACCGCCCGAAAGATCTGATATGAATCACGCCATGACACAGATGGCAGCGGGCTGGTACCCCGATCCCGAGATGGCTGGAACCGTGCGGTACTGGGACGGGGCAGCATGGACAGAGTCGGCGGCGCCCGCGCCGACACAGGCGCCGGCGGGAACGATCAGTCCGGTGCACGCATACCGCGCGATCTCGCGTCTGCTAGCGATCCTCGGCGTGCTCGCGATGTTCGGCGGCATTGGCCTCGGGTTCGTTGCCAGCGAAGCCGTGAGCATGTTCTTCCTCGTCGGCGGATTCCTCTCGGTCGGAGTCGGCGTTCTCGTGTGGGTACTACGGCCGCGAGTTCAGCGCGCCGGCTGACGCATCCGGTCACCGGGTGCACGCGGGTGTGTGGGTGACGTGTCCGCAGGCTGGGCAGGTGTGGGTGCGGTGGCCGCCGTTGGTGACGGCGGTGCAGGCGCAGGGCAGCCAGCCGACGATGACGCGGCGCGCGCTGAGCGGGTGCCCGTTGCCGCAGTGCGTCGGTGCGGGTTCGGTGTGCCTCACCTGCCGATGTTCGCACATTCGTTCGATAGGCTGCTAGCGTGAGCGGCGGGACGGCACCGCGTGAGAGGGAAGCTCACTCGGCGCCGTCCCCGCCCGTCTCGTGCCACGCGAGGATCTCGACTTCCCACAGCACCCAGTCGAGTCGCGGGTCCCATCCCCCTCGTCCATGCAGGTTTCGACGCACGCAGGATGCGGTTGGTTCCCTTGACTCTGTGAGTGACTCTGATCTGCGCCGTCACTCACGCGGGGCTTCGCGCTTGATGAGGTTCGGCACACTGAGGGTCGCGACCACTACTGCCGGGACGATCACCAGTGCGTTCATGCTCGCGTAGGTGACGAGCGTGTAGGCGAAGATGCCGGAGGCGACGGCGACCACGAGCACGATCAGGTTCGCGGCGTCGACGCGACGATGCGATGTGTGCCGAGTTGTCACCGGTTGTCTCCTTGCATTGACGAGGTATCGAACGTTTCCGCGGGGAATGATGTGGCGCCGGGATCGGCTTGGGGTGCCCAAATGGTCAGGCGTATCGGGGACAGCTAGAGTCGCGCTAGATACTCTCTTGCCATATGCAGCGCAAGAGATGACACGGCAGGGGAGGTGTTCGGGCGATGCTGATCAAGGAGGCTGCCCGTCGCGCCGCTGAGGACACGCTCGCTACGCATTGGCGAGGCCGAGATTTCCCTGTCGATCCGTTCGAGATCGCCGCGAACATGGGTGTGCGCGCTTCCGAGGCACCGCTCGAGGACGGGACGTCCGGGATGGTGATCTCCCGGCTTCGCACTCAGCCGGTGATCTTCGTCGAGGAGTCCGAGACGCGTCCTCGGAAACGGTTCACGTGCGCGCACGAGCTCGGCCACTTCGTCGAGCGAACCGAGACGCTGGGAGACCTGCGGGAAGGGTTCGCGTTCGTCGACAAACGGACGTCGAAGACCGACGCCCACGAGTTCTATGCCAACGAGTTCGCCGCGAACCTACTGATGCCCGAGGACGCGGTGAGACGACTCGAAGACGAGGGCTGCACGCTGATCCGCATGGCCGGCTACTTCGACGTCTCGGTGCCCGCGATTGAGGTTCGGCTTCGCCGACTCGGCATCCGGCTCGTTCCTGCCGCGTCTTGCTGACCGAGTTCGGCGAGGACGACCCGAGCT
>NZ_BCXD01000013.1 GCF_001894925.1 Rhodococcus rhodnii NBRC 100604
GAGGAGACCTACAAACTCCTCGCGCGCGGCGACACCCTCGGCGTCTTCCAGCTCGACGGCAGCGCGATGCGCGACCTGCTGCGCCGCATGCAGCCGACGGGCTTCGAGGACATCGTCGCCGTGCTCGCGCTCTATCGCCCCGGCCCGATGGGCATGAACGCGCACAACGACTACGCCGATCGCAAGAACAATCGGCAGCCCGTCAAGCCGATCCATCCCGAACTCGAAGAGGCCCTGAAGGAGATCCTGGCCGACACGTACGGCCTGATCGTGTATCAGGAGCAGATCATGCAGATCGCGCAGAAGGTCGCCGGCTACTCGCTCGGCCGGGCCGACATCCTGCGTCGCGCGATGGGCAAGAAGAAAGCCGAAGTTCTCGCCGCCGAGTTCGAGGGCTTCGAGAAGGGCATGCAGGACAACGGCTTCTCCAAGGCCGCGATCAAGGCCCTCTGGGACACGATTCTCCCGTTCGCCGGGTACGCGTTCAACAAGTCGCACGCCGCGGGCTACGGCCTGGTGTCGTTCTGGACGGCGTATCTCAAGGCGAACTATCCGGCGGAGTACATGGCGGGCCTGCTGACCTCGGTCGGCGACGACAAGGACAAGGCCGCGGTCTACCTGTCCGACTGCCGCAAGCTCGGCATCACGGTCCTGCCGCCCGACGTCAACGAGTCCGACCACAACTTCACGTCCGTCGGCACCGACATCCGCTTCGGGCTCGGTGCCGTCCGCAACGTCGGCACCAACGTCGTGTCCTCGATCATCGCGGCCCGCACCGAGAAGGGGAAGTACACCGACTTCTCCGACTATCTCGCGAAGATCGACACCGTCGCGTGCTCGAAGAAGGTCACCGAATCCCTCGTCAAGGCAGGTGGATTCGACTCCCTCGGCCATCCTCGCAAGGGTCTGATGCTCGTCCACGCCGACGCGATCGACTCGGTGATGAGCACCAAGAAGGCCGAGGCGATCGGCCAGTTCGACCTCTTCGGTGGCGACGACGCCGACGAATCCGTCGCCGCCGTGTTCAACGTCAAGATCCCCGACGAGGAATGGGACAGCAAGCACCGCCTCGCCCTCGAACGCGAGATGCTCGGCCTCTACGTGTCCGGCCACCCGCTCAACGGCATCGAGCACGTGCTGGCCGCGCAGTCCGACACCGCGATCCCGACGATCCTCGAAGGGGCGATCAAGGACGGCACCCAGGTCACCGTCGGCGGCATTCTCGCGTCGGTCAACCGCCGCATCAACAAGAACGGTCTCGCGTGGGCGTCCGCTCAACTCGAAGACCTCACCGGTGGCATCGAGGTGCTGTTCTTCCCGCAGGCGTTCTCGGTGTACGGCATGGACGTCGCCGAGGACACCGTCGTCCTCGTCAAGGCGCGCGTGTCCATCCGTGACGATCGTGTGTCGCTCATCGCGAACGATCTCGTCGTCCCCGATCTGTCGGCGATCGGCGTCGCGAAGCCCGTCGCGGTCACGCTCGCGACCCGATCGTGCACGCCCGACAAGGTCAGGGCGCTCGAACAGGTCCTCACTCGCCACCCGGGCACGTCCGACGTGCACGTGCGGCTCGTGGGTGGGGGTGGTCCGCGGCTCTACAAGGTCGACGACCGCCTTCGCGTGGAACCGTCGTCGGCGCTCATGGGCGACCTCAAGGCGTTGCTCGGCCCGACCTGCCTGGCCTGACGCACCCCGCCCGTCCCACCCTCTTCCCGTGCCGCAGGGGGCAAAGACGACGAAGGCCCCGGCAGGCGCGGGTTGTCGGCGCGCACCGTCGGATCGTCAGCGCGAAATGAGATCCGAGCCGGAGCGCCCGCTGTCGTGGCGGACGAGGGCGGCCCTGCGGACCCACCACACCACGAGGCCGACTCCGGCGGCGGTGAGGACTGCGGTCTGCGCGGTCGTCGTCAGGGCGTACACGACGACGAGGGCGACGGCGGCAGCGGCGAGAGCCTCGAGCTTGTAGACGGGCCACGCCGTTCCGGCGATGTCGACCACGGACGTCCGGCGACCGGCGCCGCCTGCGGCGCGTCCGGGAGTGTGGCTGATCGACGTCATACCGCGAGGCTACTCGGACTCCAGAGTTCGGGCGACCGAAACCAGGGTTTCGAGGGGTGTGAGTCGCGTCGCGTTCCGATGCGCGAGTGATTCCCTCCCACGGGTCCGCGGACAAGGTGTTCACTGGTGCCATGCCATTAAAAGGTGAGTACGTAGCAAGTCCGGCCGAATGGGCCGCAGAGCAGGTCGAGACGATCGAATCGTCGGACGGTGCCGAGGGGAACACGCTGCGGGGGATGCCCGTCGTGGTCGTGACGAGTATCGGCGCGAAGAGCGGGAAGCTGCGCAAGACTCCGCTCATGCGCGTCGAGCACGACGGCGTGTACGGCATCGTGGCCTCGCTCGGCGGGGCCCCGAAGAACCCCGTCTGGTACTACAACGTCAAGGCCGATCCTCGCGTCGAACTTCGTGACGGCAGCACGGTGTTCGACGGGGTCGCCCGCGAGGTGACGGGGGACGAGCGCGAGACCTGGTGGAAGCGCGCCGTCGAGGCGTACCCGGACTATGCCGACTATCAGCGCAAGACGTCACGCACCATTCCGCTGTTCGTCGTCGAACGCGCGGAGCAACCGCACGACGCGAAGGACTGATGCCCGTGGGGACCGTCGCCGATCAACTCGTCGAACAACTCGTCGCCGCGGGTGTGCGCCGGATCTACGGGATCGTCGGCGACAGTCTCAACCCGGTCGTCGACGCGGTGCGCCGCAGCGGCGGCCGGGCCCGTGGCGGCATCGACTGGGTGCACGTCCGGCACGAGGAGGCCGCGGCGTTCGCGGCGTCGGCGGAGGCTCAGCTGACCGGCGAACTCGCGGTGTGCGCGGGATCGTGCGGTCCTGGAAACCTCCACCTCATCAACGGCCTCTACGACGCGAACTGCTCGGATGCACCGGTTCTCGCGATCGCGTCGCACATCCCCAGCGCGCAGATCGGGATGGAGTACTTCCAGGAGACCCACCCGGATCGGCTGTTCGTCGAGTGTTCGCAGTACTGCGAGCTCGTGAGCACGCCGCAGCAGGCGCCACGGGTCTTCGCGAGCGCGATCACGCACGCCGTCGCGCGTTCGGGAGTCTCCGTCGTCACGCTCCCCGGCGACGTCGCCGAGGACGACGCCGTGCGCACCGCACCGGCGCCGGTTCGCCTCGGCCGCCCGACGCTCGTGCCCGATCCCGCGGACGTCCAGGCGCTCGCGGCGCTCGTCGACGACGCACGCAACGTCGCGATCTTCGCCGGTGACGGCGTACGCGATGCGCGCGACGCCGTGCTCGCGTTCGCCGACGCCGTCGGCGCACCGATCGGTCACTCGCTGCGCGGCAAGAACTGGATCCAGTACGACAACCCGTTCGACGTCGGGATGACGGGCCTGCTCGGGTACGGCGCGGCGCACGACGGCATCCACGACGCCGATCTGCTGGTGCTCGTCGGCACGGACTTCCCGTACGACCAGTTCCTGCCGCAGTCCGATGTGAAGGTCGCGCAGATCGACACGGCCGCGGAGCGGATCGGGCGTCGCACGTCGGTCGACGTCGCGGTCCACGGCGACGCCCGTGCGACGTTCGAGGCGTTGCTGCCACTCGTGCGCCGAAAATCCGACCGGAGCTTCCTGGACGACACGCTCGACCGGCACCGGAAACTGATGTCGCAGGTCGTCGGCGGCTACGCCGAGTCGGCGAATCAGCGCACCCCGATCCATCCCGAGTACGCGGCGTCGGTGCTCGACGATCTCGCCGCCGACGATGCCGTGTTCACCGCCGACACGGGCATGTGCAACGTGTGGACGGCCCGCTACGTCACGCCGAACGGGCGGCGGATGCTCGTCGAGTCGGCGCTGCACGGGTCGATGGCGAACGCGCTTCCGCACGCCATCGGCGCCTCCTTCGCGGATCCGCAGCGGCAGGTGATCTCGGTGTCCGGTGACGGCGGGCTCTCGATGCTGCTCGGTGAGCTGCTCACCGTCGTGATGTACCGGATCCCGGTGAAGATCGTCCTGTTCGACAACTCGTCGCTCGGCATGGTCAAACTCGAGATGCTCGTCGACGGGCTGCCCGACTTCGGTGTCGATGTGCCCGGAGTGGACTACGCCGCGATCGCGCAGGCGATGGGCATCTTCGCGCGGCGGATCGAGGATCCGGGCGACGTCGAGTCGGGGCTGCGAGCGGTCCTCGAACACGACGGGCCCGCCCTCGCCGACGTCGTCACCGATCCGCGTGCGCTGTCGCTGCCGCCGACGATCACGGGGAGTCAGGTCGGAGGTTTCGCGCGGGCGATGTCGAAGGTCGTCATGAACGGGGGCGTGGGTGAGGCCGTGCAGATGGCGAAGTCGAATCTGCGCAACATGCCGCGACCGTCGCAGTTCGATCCGCGCACGTGAGAGCGGGCGGGCCGGGTGCCGCGCGGAGCCGTGGCAGTGGCACCATTGATCGGTGACCACTTCGCTCGACACCGCAGCCCTGCTCGCCGCGTCCGCGCTCAGCGCGGATGCGATCGACGCGGCGGCCGAGCGAATTTCCGGCGTCGTGGCGCCGACGCCGCTGCAGTACTGCGAGCGGCTGTCGGCCGCGACGGGCGCGGAGGTGTATCTCAAGCGCGAGGACCTCACCGCCGTCCGCTCCTACAAGCTGCGTGGTGCGTTCAATCTCATCGCGCAGCTGGGTACCAATGAGCGTGACGCAGGCGTGGTGACGGCGAGCGCCGGCAACCACGCGCAGGGCGTGGCGTTGGCGTGCCGGACCATGGGGATCCGGGGCCGGATCTACGTCCCCACCAACACCCCCAAGCAGAAGCGTGACCGCATCCGCGCGCACGGCGGTGACCAGGTCGAACTCATCATGACGGGAACCACCTTCGATGCCGCCGCGGACGCCGCGCGCCACGACGTGGGTGTCACCGGCGCGACGATGGTGCCGCCGTTCGACGATCCGCGCACGATCGTGGGGCAGGGGACGGTCGCGGCAGAGATCCTCGACCAGTTGCCGTCGGCACCCGACGCCGTCGTCGTTCCGGTCGGGGGAGGCGGATGCATCGCGGGCATCGCGACGTATCTGGACGCTCACTCGCCCGAGACCGCGATCGTCGGCATCGAGCCCTCGGGCGCGGCGTCGATGACGGCCGCGCTCGTCGCGGGTGGCCCCGTGACGCTCGGTGACGTCGATCCGTTCGTCGACGGAGCCGCCGTGCGCCGTGCGGGGGAGTTGCCGTATGCGGTGCTCAGCGAGCTCGGCGTGGACGTCGCCTCGCGCGAGTACGCCCGTCCCGGGCCGTCGGAGATCCGGGTCGAGCCGCGCACCCGCGTCATGACGCAGGCCGACGAGGGTGCGGTGTGCACCGCGATGCTGGACCTGTACCAGAACGAGGGCATCATCGCGGAGCCCGCGGCGGCGTTGTCGGTGGCCGCGCTGTCGGGACTGGCGCTGCGGCCCGGCTCGACCGTCGTGTGTCTCGTGTCGGGCGGCAACAACGACGTCTCGCGGTACGGCGAGGTCGTCGAGCGGTCGCTCGTGCACCTCGGGCTCAAGCACTACTTCCTCGTGGACTTCCCGCAGGAGCCCGGTGCGCTGCGGCGCTTCCTCGACGAGGTGCTCGGGCCCGACGACGACATCACGCTCTTCGAGTACGTCAAGCGGAACAATCGCGAGACCGGTGCCGCACTCGTCGGTATCGAACTCGGTGACGCCTCGGGCCTCGCGGCACTGCTCGAACGGATGGAGCGGTCGCCGATGCAGGTCGAACGGCTCGAACCCGGCTCGCCGGCGTACCGCTATCTCACCTGAGATCGGTCACCGGTCGGTGTCGTCGCCGAGGAGCCGCTCGACGACCTTGCGGTAGAGCTCGGGTTCGGGCTTCGGCAAGCCGAGTAGCGCCGCGAGATACACGCCGTCGCCGACGAGCCGGACGATCTCGGCCTGGACCGGGTCGTCGATCTCCGCGCGCAGCTGCGAGTCCCACGCGCGCATGACGTCGATCATCGCGTTCTGGACCTCCGTGTGCTGGCCGTCGACGGTGCGCAGCGCGGCGATCATCGAGCGATAGAGCGCGGCCTCGGAATCCATCGAACTCGAGTCGGGGATCTGGAGGTACCACTGCGCCGCGGTGCTGCCGCCGGAGACGGCCTCGTCCATCTGCGCGTCCGAACGCTCACCGAGCCGGCGCACCATGGCGCCGAGCAGCGCCTCCTTGCTGGGGAAGTGGTACAGCAGACCGCCTTTGGACACTCCCGCCTCGTCCGCGACGCCCTCGATCGTCACCTGCGCGAGCCCGACGTCGAGCAGCAGCCGTTCGAGGGCGTCCAGGATGCGGTCGCGAGTGTCCGAAGCCATGCCTCGGACCTTACCGGCGGCCGGGGCGGGTGACCGACGCCGAGCGACCGAAAGCCGGAGCGCTCAGAACGCGTCGAGCACGACGAACGAGTGGGCGGGCACCGTCGTCGCCGATGCCGTCTCGTCCTGGGAGACGGTCTCCCAGGCCAGGACAGGGCGTCCGCCGAAGGGAACGGTCACCGGCTCGTCACCGATCACGCACACCAGACGCAGCGAGCCGCGCAGCACCGCGATCCAGCGCTCGTCCTCGTCGTAGTCGACGTGCACGTGCGTCAGCTACGGATCGGTGATCTCGGGACGCTCGCGGCGGAGCGTCAGCAGCGCGCGGTGACAGGCGATCAGCCTCGCGTGCCGCATCCTCGCGGGCTCGGACCAGTCGAGCTTGGACCGCAGGAACGTGTCGGGATCCTGTGGGTCGGGCACGTCCTCGCTCGACCAGCCGTGTTCGGCGAACTCGCGGATGCGGCCCTCGGCGGTCGCGCGTGCCAGCTCCGGCTCGGGGTGCGAGGTGAAGAACTGGAACGGCGTGCGCGCGCCCCACTCCTCGCCCATGAAGATCATCGGCGTGAACGGGCTCAGCAGGACGAGCGCGGCCTTGATCGCGAGTTGGCCGTCGTCGAGATACGCGCTCGGCCGGTCGCCGATCGCGCGGTTGCCCACCTGGTCGTGCGTCGTCGTGTACGCGAGGAGAGCGCTCGCCGGGACGAACCGTGGGTCGATGGCCTTGCCGTGCACGCGGCCACGGAACGTCGAGTAGGTGCCGGCGTGAAAGAAGCCGCGACGCAGCGTCGTCGCGAGAGCGTCGAGCGACCCGAAATCGCCGTAGTAGCCCTGTCGTTCGCCCGAGACGGCGGCGTGGATCGCGTGGTGGACGTCGTCGTCCCACTGCCCGTCCAGCCCGAAACCGCCTGCTGCGCGCGGCGTCACGAGCTTCGGGTCGTTGAGATCGGACTCCGCGATGAGTGTCAGCGGGCGGCGCAGATGCGCCGAGAGCCGCTCGGTCTCGACGGCGAGCTCTTCGAGGACGTGGACGGCGGTGTGGTCCACGAGAGCGTGCACGGCGTCGAGACGCAGTGCGTCGATGTGGAACTCGGAGAACCAGCGCAGTGCGTTGTCGAGGATGAGCCGGCGCACCTCACCGCTGCCCGCGCCGTCGAGGTTGAGGCTCTGGCCCCACGTGTTCGCGCCCTCGGTGAAGTACGGGCCGAACTTCGCGAGGTGATTGCCGGACGGACCGAGGTGGTTGTAGACGACGTCGAGGACGACGGCGAGGCCGCTCGCGTGGCATGCGTCGACGAATCGCGCGAGTCCGTCGGGGCCGCCGTAGGCCTCGTGGACGGCGTACCAGAGCACGCCGTCGTAGCCCCAGTTGTGGGTGCCGTTGACAGCGTTGACGGGCATGATCTCGACGAACGTGACGCCGAGTTCGACGAGATGGTCGAGCCTGTCGATCGCCGCGTCGAAGGTGCCTTCGGGGGTGAAGGTGCCGATGTGGAGTTCGTAGAGGACGCCGCCGGCGAGTGGACGTCCGGTCCATGTCTCGTCGGTCCACAGCGTTGGGTCGAGGGAGTGCAACCGGGATCGCTCGTGGACGCCGTCCGGCTGTCGCGGCGACCGTGGATCGGGGATCACGGCGGGGTCGTCGTCGAGGACGAATCCGTAGCGGGCGTCGGCGGGTGCGGCGACGTGCGCGGTCCACCATCCGTCCGCGTCGGCGGTCATGGCGTGGATCGTGCCGTCGACGTCGAGCCGCACCTCGGACGGGGTCGGTGCCCAGACCCGGAACTCGCGCATCTCCTCGCTCATGGCTCCAGCATGCCGGGAGTGCCGCGAATCCGCTGGACGGTGGGGGTGCTCGGCGATCCGCCGACGCCACGCCGAAACGATTGCCGGACTCGCGTATTCGATACAGCTAGCATGCGACGAATGAACGAGATCGCGCCCCGTCGCACGTACACCTCACCGCTGCGCGAGGCGGCGGCGCAGCGTACTCGCGACGCGATCGTGGCGGCCGCGGCAGCGTTGTTCGCCGGCAAGGGCTACGCGGGGACGACGATCGCGGAGATCGCGCGGGAGGCGGGCGTCGCCGTGCGGACCGTCCACACGGCGTGCCCGGGCGGCAAGTTCGGCCTCTTTCGCGAGGCGCTCGACGCTGCGTCGTCACTGCCACCGGTGCGCGACCCGGCAGCGGAGGGCGATGTGGTCGAGCGCGTCGTCGGCTACAGCGTGGATGTGCTGGAGCGAACCGGGCCGTTGCTGTCGGCGGCGATCGAGGCGTCGGGAGCCGACCCTGTGATGCGGGAGTTCGCCGAGGAGACGATCCGGGACACGCGCGAGAACGCGGCGACGATCGCCGAGGGTCTCGCGGCGTCGAATCTGCTCCGCGCGGAGGTGTCGGTCGACCGTGCGGCCGATGTCCTGTTCGCCGTCGTCTCGCCGCAGATGCACGACATGCTGCGTCGGCGCTGTGCCTGGAGCGTCACCGATTACCGGGAGTTCGTCGTCCGCACCCTCCGCTCTGCGGTTCTGCACCCCTGATGGTTCTGCACCCCTGATCGCACTCTGCACCCCTACCAGTCGCCTGGAAGGGGTGCAGAGTGCAAGTAGGGGTGCAGAACCGCAGGAGCGTCACGGAAGCAGGATGAACTTGCCGGGAGGGTGGGGCTGGGCGAGGTCGCGATGCGCTGTCGCGGCATCGTCCAGCGAGAACGTGCGTGCGATCCGCACCGACAACGCGCCGCTTCCTGCGAGTTCGACGACGGTCTGGCGCGCCGCCCGCCGCGCAGCAGCGGACTGCGGCCCACCCACCCGCACGATCCCGGCGTCGTCGGCGTGCGCACCGGCCGCGATCGTGACGATGCGCGACCGATCGGCGACGAGGTCAACCGACACGTCGACGGCCTCGTCGGTGCCCGCGGTGTCGATCGCGACGGTGACCGGGCCCGGTGCGGCCTCGCGCACCCGATCGGCCAGACCGCTGCCGTACGGGACGGCGATCGCGCCGAGGCCGCGCACGTAGTCGAGATTGTCGGCGCTCGCGGTACCGACGACCGTCGCGCCGCGTCCCACAGCCAACTGGACGGTTGCGCTGCCGACGCCACCGGACGCACCGTGCACGAGGACGACGTCGTCGGGGCCGGTGGCGGCGGTGTCGAGGGTGTCCATCGCGGTGACGCCGGTGAGCAGCAGCCCCGCGGCCGGCTCCCACGCGAGTGAGGGCGGCTTGACCAGGACGGATGTGGCCGAGACCACGACGGATTCGGCGTACATGCCCGTACCGGGATAGACGATCACCTCGGTGCCGACGGCGAGCAGGCCGTCGGGGGAGACCGCCTCGTCGGCGACGGCCGCGACCACGCCCGCGCCTTCGGTGCCGATCGAGAGCGGCAGCTTCTCGGGATCGTCACCGAACGCTCCGCTGTAGCTCTTGAAGTCGAACGGGTTGACCCCGATCGCCCGCAGATCGACGCGGACCTGCCCCGGTGCGAGTTCGGGAAGATCCTCGTCCACGACGGCGAGCACCTCGGGTCCGCCGTATCGCTGCGCCACCACACGTCGAGTCACTGCGCGCTCACTCCCTCTCGAGGCCTGCCGTTCGATTCGATCCAATCACCCGTCGGCGGTGGCCGTGCCGGATTGCCGCACGAGGAGGGCGACGGGATACGTCGCGAAGACGTCCGCGGCGAGCGCCTCGGCGCTGTGCTGCGTCCCCGTGAGGACGTCGAGCCACGACCCGTCCGGCAGCGGAACCGTGGTGTCGTCCCAGCCGCCGCGTTCGGCGAGGCGCAGGCTCGTGCGGGTCGCGAGAACGGCGACGGCGTCGTCACCGCGAACGAATCCGAGAACGTGTTCGCGGCACTCGCCACGGGCGTCCAGAGCCGTGTACGCGCCGGCGAAGACCTCCGGTCGTTCGCGGCGCAGGCGCAGCGCATTGCGCACGACGTGGAGTTTGGGCGGCACACCGACGCCGCCTACGACGACGGGGCGGCGGTTGTCGGGGTCGACGAGCGAGTCCTCGGGAAGCTCGGTGCCCTGGTACACGTCCGGGACGCCCGGCCCGCACAGCTGGACGAGCTTGCGGCCGAGGCAGTCCGAGCGGGTGTGCGGAGCGAGTTGCTGCGCGAGCCGGCCGATCGACACCCCGACGGGACCGTCGAGAACGGTGTCGACCCATTCGTGCACTGCGGCCTCGAACCGCTCGTCGGGCTCGGTCCACGTCGTCTGCGCGCTGGCCTCGCGCATCGCCTTCTCGGCGTAGGCGTGCAGCCGCTCCCGCAGGTCGGGGACGTCCGCGGCGGGCGTGCCGTCGTCGGGCCACACGCCGAGGAAGGTCTGCCAGCCGAACGCCCCGACCGTCGGGTCGGGGGCGGGGGTGTGCTCGCTCCACTCGGCGACGCACCGAGCCCACAGTTCGGGTGTCTGCGACAGCACGCCGATCCGGCCGCGCACGTCCTCGCCGCGCTTGGTGTCGTGCGTCGAGAGTGTCGTCATCGACGCCGGCCGCGACCGCGCGTGCGCCACCGAATCGAGGTGGAAGCGAGCAGGACTCACCCCGAACCGGCCCGGATCACCGCCCACCTCCTGCAGCGACGTCAGGCGCGCGGTCCGATAGAACAGGCAGTCCTCGACGGATTTCGCCATGACGGCGCCGCTGACCTGCTGCAGCCGCGCCGCCGCTTCGCCGCCCGCGGTGACCGCGGCCGCGAGAGTGTCGAGCGCGGGCCCGAGGTCGGGCCGGGCGCGGCGAGCGGAGTCGAGAACGTCGCCGAGCAGCGGTTCGAGCCCGCGATAGTCGCTGCGGTACACCGGAAGTCTCGCGACGACCTCCCCGATCGCCTCGGAGAGCTCGGGCGCGTCGGGGTGCCCGGACGCCGCGCCGCCGCTGTGCCGCGCGACCGCGCGGGCCAGCCGCCGGACCTCGGGCGCCAGCAACTCCGCGGCGGTCGTGCGTTTGAGCCGGCGCTCGGTCTCCTCGAGCCACGCGGCGTCGCCCGCGGCGTCGGTGTAGGCGAGCGAGAGGTCGGTGAGGCCGGCTTCGCCACTGCGGTCGACGAAGACGTCGTCGATGCGGGCCAGCACCTCGTAGCCGGTGGTGCCGTCGACCGGCAGCGTCGCGTCCAGCGCCTCGCCGGACGCCAGAATCTTCTCGACGACGAGCCACCGGTCCGGCCCGACGAGTGCCCGCAATCGGCGGAGGTAGCCCGCCGGATCGGTCAGTCCGTCCGGATGATCGATCCGCAGCCCGTCGACGAGGTCGTCGGCGAACCACGACGCGATCTGGGCGTGCGTCGCCTCGAAGACGTCCGGGTCCTCCTGACGCAGCGCCGCGAGCTCGTTCACGGCGAAGAAGCGGCGGTAGCCGATGAGCCCGCTGTCCCACGGCACGAGCCGGTACGACTGCCGCGCGTGGACTTCGGCGGCGTCCGCTCCGTCGGTCCCCGGTGCGATCGGGAAGCGGTGTTCGTGAAAGGCGAGTTCGGGTTGGTCGCCCGAACGGTCGATGTCGAGCGCGGCGAGGTCGTCGGCGGAGCCGAGGATCGGGAGGGCGAGCCTGCCGTCGGCGCCGTTGTCGGCAGCGCGGTCGATGTCGAAGTACGACGCGAACGGCGACTGCTCGCCGTGGCGCAGCACGTCCCACCACCACCGGTTCTCGCGTGGCTTCGCGACGCCCATGTGATTGGGCACGATGTCGACGATCAGCCCCATGCCGCGTTCGCGGGCCGCTGCCGACAGCGCGACGAGCCCGTCGCGCCCGCCGAGTCCCTCGGACACGGTCGTGGGATCGACGACGTCGTACCCGTGCGTCGACCCGCTCGTCGCGGTGAGGATCGGGGAGAGGTACAGGTGCGAGACGCCGAGATCGTCGAGATACTCGAGCGCCGCGCGCGCGTCGTCGAACGTGAACGAGCCCGGGACGAGCTGCAGCCGGTACGTGGAGGTGATCGGGCGCCGCGTCGGGGTCACCGATCGCTCCGGCGCAGCACGACGAGGGTGCGGGAGCCGACCTTGATCGATCCGCCCGCTGCGACGGTCTCGGGAGTCTCGCCGAGTCCGGTCGGCTGCGCGGTGTCGAGTGCCACCGTCCAGTCGTAGTCGTACGGTGCCTGGAACTCGATGTCGCCGTCGTGCGCGTTGAAGCACAACAGGAACGACTCGCCGACGATCCGCTCACCACGCTGATCGGGCTCGGGGATCCCCTCGCCGTTGAGGAACGCCGCGAGCGACCTGCCGAAGCCGCTGTTCCAGTCGTCGGGGGTCATCTCGTCGCCGGACGGCGTGAGCCACGCGATCTCGCGCATCTCGTCGCCGCTGCGGATGGGCGTGCCCTCGAAGAAGCGGCGGCGGCGGAACACCGGGTTGTCGGCGCGCAGCGCGATGACACGCCGCGCGAACTCGAGCAGGTCGTCGTTCGCTTCCGCGAGCGACCAGTCCATCCAGGACAGCGGCGAATCCTGGCAGTAGACGTTGTTGTTGCCCAGCTGGGTTCGGCCGAACTCGTCGCCGTGCGCGAGCATCGGCGTGCCCTGGCTGAGCATGAGCGTCGCCATGATGTTGCGAGTCTGTCGCGCGCGCAGCGCGAGCACGTGCGGGTCGTCGGTCGGGCCCTCGACGCCGCAGTTCCACGAGCGGTTGTGGCTCTCGCCGTCGCGGTTGCCTTCGCCGTTGGCCTCGTTGTGTTTGTCGTTGTACGACACGAGGTCTCGGAGCGTGAAGCCGTCGTGTGCCGTGACGAAGTTGATCGACGCGCTCGGGCGGCGACCTGTCTTCTCGTACAGATCGGACGAGCCGGTCAGCCGCGACGCGAACTCGCCCAGCGTCGACGACTCGCCGCGCCAGTAGTCGCGGACGGTGTCGCGGTACTTGCCGTTCCACTCCGTCCACAGACCGGGGAAGTTGCCGACCTGGTAGCCGCCCTCGCCGACGTCCCACGGCTCGGCGATGAGCTTGACCTGGCTGACGATCGGATCCTGTTGCACCAGATCGAAGAACGCCGAGAGGCGGTCGACGTCGTGCAGCTCGCGGGCGAGAGTTGACGCGAGGTCGAAACGGAAGCCGTCGACGTGCATCTCGGTGACCCAGTACCGCAGCGAGTCCATGATGAGCTGCAGGGTGTGCGGGTGGCGCGCGTTGAGGCTGTTGCCGGTGCCGGTGTAGTCCATGTAATGCGCGCAGTCGCCGTCGACGACGCGGTAGTACGCGAGATTGTCGATGCCGCGGAACGAGATCGTGGGGCCGAGGTGATTGCCCTCGGCGGTGTGGTTGTAGACGACGTCGAGGATGACCTCGATGCCGGCGTCGTGGAACGCGCGGACCATCGCCTTGAACTCCGTGACGGCGCCGCCGGGTTTCGGTGCTGCGGCGTAGTCGGAGTGCGGCGCGAAGAAGCCGAAGGTGTTGTAGCCCCAGTAGTTTCGCAGGCCTTTGTCGATGAGTGTCTGATCGTGCATGAACTGGTGCACGGGCATGAGTTCGATAGCGGTGACACCGAGCGAGGTGAGGTGGTCGACCACGGCGGGATGTGCGAGCCCCGCGTACGTGCCGCGCAGCTCCTCCGGCACCCCGGGGTGGGTCGCGGTCATGCCCTTGACGTGGGCCTCGTAGATGACGGTCTCGTGGTACGGCGTGCGCGGCGCGCGATCGGATTGCCAGTCGAAGTACGGATTGATGACGACGGTCGTCATCGTGTGCCCCAGCGAGTCGTGGCCGGCCAGGGGGTGGACGTCGTCGTTCTCGTCCTCGGTGTCCTCGACGTCGGCGGCGGGGTCGTCGGCGAATGGATAGGAGAACAGGGAGCGGTCGCCGTCGAAACTCCCCGCGAAGGCCTTGCCGTACGGATCGAGCAGCAGTTTGCTCGCATCGCAGCGCAGTCCGTTCGCCGGATCCCACGGCCCGTGGATTCGGTAACCGTAGCGTTGCCCGGGAACGACCGTCGGCAGATACGCGTGCCACACGTACCCGTCGACCTCGTCGAGTGGTACGCGCGTCTCGACGCCGTCGCGGTCGATGAGACACAACTCCACCGACTCCGCGACCTCCGAGAACACCGCGAAATTCGTGCCCGCACCGTCGTACGTCGCGCCGAGCGGGTAGGCGGTGCCCGGCCACGCGGGGACCGGCTGCGTCGAACTGGGCTCGCCTCGATCTGCCATACCGCGACACTAGTACGGTTCCGCGGCCCTCACCCGGCTGCGACGGCGGCCATGGCGTGCGCGATCGCCGACGTCTCCTGCGTCGTGCACACGAACGGCGGCATCGCGTACACGAGGTTCCGGAACGGCCGCAGCCACACGCCGTGGTCGACGGCGACCGTGGTCGCGACCTGCATGTCCACGGGTGCGTCGAGTTCGACGACGCCGATGGCGCCGAGGGTGCGGATGTCCCGCACGCCGGGGCTGCCCACGAGCGGCGCCAGCCCGGCTGTGAGCGCCGTCTCGATCGCGGCGACCTCGCCGCGCCAGTCGCGGCTCGTGAGCAGGTCGAGCGACGCGCACGCGATCGCGCAGGCCAGCGGATTGGCCATGAACGTCGGGCCGTGCATGAGTGCGCCCGCGTCGCCCGATCCGATCCGGTCGGCGATCGCGGCGCTGCACAGCGTCGCGGCGAGTGTCACGTATCCACCGGTCAGCGCCTTGCCGACGCACATCACGTCCGGACTCACCGCCGCGTGGTCCGCGGCGAACAGTTCGCCGGTGCGGCCGAAGCCGGTCGCGATCTCGTCGAAGATCAGCAGGACGCCGTGCTCGTCGCACAGTGCGCGAAGGTCGCGCAGGTACTCGGGGGAGTGGAAGCGCATTCCGCCCGCGCCCTGCACGACGGGTTCGACGATCACGGCGGCGAGTTCGTCGCGGTGAGCTGCGAGGACCTCGCCGAACCGCGTCGTGTACTCGGGCTCGTACTCGCGGGGCGGGACGGGCGCGAAGACCTGCGGCGTCACGACGCCGCGCCACAACTCGTGCATCCCGCCGTCCGGGTCGCACACGCTCATCGGCGCGAAGGTGTCGCCGTGATAGCCGCCGCGCCAGGTCATGAGCCGATGCTTGGCCGGCCTGCCACGGCTGCGCCAGTACTGCAGGCACATCTTCACGGCGACCTCGACGGCGACCGAGCCGGAGTCGGAGAAGAACACGCGGTCCAGGCCGGGTGGCGTGAGGGCGACGAGGCGTTCGCCCAGTTCGACGGCCGGTTCGTGCGTGAGCCCGCCGAACATGACGTGGCTCATGCGGCCCAGCTGACGGGCCGCGGCGGCGTCGAGTGCCGGATGCCGGTAGCCGTGGATCGCGGCCCACCACGAACTCATTCCGTCGATCAGCGTGCGGCCGTCGTCGAGTTCGAGGCGCACACCCGACGCGCCGCGCACCGCCAGCGGCGGGACATCGGCAGGCACTCGCGAGTACGGGTGCCACAGGATGCGGGAGTCGCGGGTGGCGAGGTCGGTGGCGGTGATCGAGGACACGCGGCCACAGTAACCCGAGCATTGAACACCGTTCAATCTTGGTACTTGAACAGTGTTCAAGTACGGTCCACGTCATGCCACTGCCCTCCGCCTTCGCGCACTGGTTCGACGGCGTCGAGTCGACTCGGCGAGCCGCGGGCCTGCGCCGCGAGCTGTCCCCGCGCCCCGCCGATTCGCCGCTGCTCGACCTCGCGTCCAACGACTACCTCGGCCTGTCCCGCCATCCCGAGGTGGTCGCGGGCGCGGTCGCCGCCGCCCGGCTGTGGGGGACCGGTGCGACCGGATCGCGTCTGGTCACGGGCTCGACCGCGGACCATCACGCACTCGAGGACGACCTCGCCGCCTTCACGGGCGCGGAGTCCGGGCTGGTGTTCTCGTCGGGTTACACCGCGAATCTCGCCGTGGTCGCCGCGCTCGCGGGACGCGGCACGCTCGTCGTCTCGGACGCCGGGGTCCACGCGTCGCTCGTCGACGCGTGCCGGCTCTCGAAGGCGCGCGTCGAGATCGTCCCGCACGCGGACGTCGCGGCGGTCTCGGCCGTGCTGCGTTCGCGCAGCGAGGAGCGGGCGCTCGTGCTCACCGATTCGGTGTTCAGCGCCGACGGCGACCTCGCGCCGCTGCGCGAGCTGCACGCCGTCACGTCGCGCCACGGCGCGCTGCTCGTCGTCGACGAGGCCCACGGACTCGGCGTTCGCGGCGACGGTGGACGCGGGTGGGTGCACGAGTGCGGCCTCGCCGGCGATCCCGGGGTGGTGGTGACCGCAACGCTGTCGAAATCCCTTGCCGCGCAAGGCGGTGTCGTGCTGGCCGCGGAGCGGGTGCGGGCGCACCTGATCGACAACGCCCGCACCTTCGTGTTCGACACCGCGCTCGCGCCGCCCGCAGTCGGGGCCGCCCGCGCGGCGCTCGCGGTGCTGCGCGGCGACCCCACGTTGCCGGGCGCCGTCCTCCACCGCGCACGCGAGATCGCGGCGTTCGCCGGTGCGCCGCGGCCCGACTCCGCCGTCGTGTCGGTGATTCTCGGTGATGCCGCACGGGCGAAAGCGGCGGCCGATGCGTGCCGCGATCTCGGCCTCGCCGTCGGGTGCTTCCGCCCGCCCTCGGTCCCCGAAGGGACTGCGCGGTTGCGGCTCACGGCGCGCGCATCGCTCACCGACGGCGACATCGCCACCGTCCGTGACGTTCTCGGTCGAGTCCTCGCCCGGAGTGCGGCATGAGCATCGTCGTCGTGGCGGGGACCGGCACCGACGTCGGCAAGACGATCGTCACCGCGGCGCTCGCCGCCGCCGCCCGCGCTGCGGGAGCGAGGGTCGTGGTGTGCAAGCCCGCGCAGACGGGCGTCCGTCCGGGCGAGCCGGGTGACATCGCGATGGTGGAGCGGCTGACGGGAATCCGCGGCGTCGAACTCGTGCGGTATCGCGATCCGCTCGCACCCGACACCGCTGCGCGGCGCGAGGGTGCGCCGATGCTGCGACGCGAGACCGTCACCGACGCAGTGCGGGAACTCGCCGATTCCCACGACCTCGTTCTCGTCGAGGGCGCCGGCGGAGTGCTCGTGCGGTTCGGCGAGAACGGCTTCACGCTGTGCGACGTCGCGCGCGATCTCGGTGCGCCCGCCGTCGTCACCGTCGCACCCGGCCTCGGCACGCTCAACCACACCGCTCTGACGACCGAGACGCTTGCGGCGCGCGGCGTCGCGTGCGCGGGGCTCGTCGTCGGATCGTGGCCGCGTAAGCCCGATCTCGCGATGCGCTGCAACCTCGAGGATCTGCCGGACGTCGCCGGTGCCTCGCTGGTCGGGACGATCCCCGCGGGTGCGGGCGCGCTCGCCCCGTCGGAGTTCGTCCGCGACGCCCCGGGCTGGTTCGCCGCGGGATGGGACGTGAGCAGGCTCAGTTCTGGATGAACGAGAGCACGTTCTCCGCAGGATCGGTGAACCAGCAGATCGTCGGTCCGTCGCCGGTGGAGCGGACGATTCCCTTCTCGTCGTGATCGAAGCCGTCGTAGCGCAGCAACTCGATTCCGCGTGAGGTCAGGTCGGCGACGGCCGCGTCGATGTCCGGCACCACGAAGTTGAGGATCGTGTACACGGCGGGACGGTGATCGGGCTTGGGGTACACCAGAATCGGCGTTCCGTCCGGCAGCGTGAGCGTCGAGATTCCCATCGCGTCGCGCTCGACCGCGAGCCCGAGGACGTCGCGATAGAACGCGTCCGCGGCGTCGAGGTCGGGGACGGCGAAGCCGCTGAACGCTTCCGTGATCGTGGTCATGACACCCGCTCCATCTCCGAGCGCATGGCCTCGCTCAGCTGGACGATCTGGACGTAGTTCCCGTCGGGGTCGATCGCGGTCCCGAACCAGCTGCCGTCGCGGTTTTCGAGCGGCGCGAGCCGGCGCGCACCGGACGCGTCGACGGCGTGCGCGGTCGCCTGCGCGTCGTCGACGTCCACATTGAGGACGACGCGGCCCGGCTCGGGGTTGCTCTCGCCGACGTCGTCACGGGAGTCGATCATGACCCAGAAGGTGTGTGCCGGATCGGGACCGAACCCGAGGACGTCGTAGGCGCCGTCCGGCGTCGTCGCGGCGGTGACTCCGAAGACCGCGACGTACCAGTCACGGAGACGGGCGGGGTTCGTGCTGCTGAGCAACATACTTTCGTGCTGCTGAGCAACATACTGTCGATCGTGGGCATGGCATATCACCTTCCGTGGAGGTTCGTAGCGGTCGTTCACGGACTCCGACCGCGGCGGACGGCAGAACTCATCGGTCGGCGCTGCGGTGTCGCTCGGTTTCCCGCTGCTTCGGGGTCCGCGAGCGCTTCCTTGTGACGATGTAGCCGGCGACCGATAGGGCGACGACGGCGGCGAGGGCGAGGGCGAGGTGGCCACGCCAGTGTTCGGGGCCGACGACGACGGTGATGCCGGTGTGGCTGTCGCCGAATCGGCAGGTCATCCCAGGCGGGTACCAGCCCCAGAAGTCGACGACGGCAGCGCCGATGCGTTCTGTGCGGTCTGGTTGCAGGTAATCGAACTGCTCGGGATCGCCGTATCGATTCGTGCACCAGGTCCATTGGGGGTTGTTGTTAAGCGCCATCAGGTCCGCGAGATAGAGCCAGGCGAGCGGGAGAGCGGACGCTACTGCGGTGAGCGCGAACATGGCTCGGACCGCTCGCCTGGCGCGGGGCTTCATGACGTGATGATGGCACCTGTGGCTGCGATCCCATCGGATCCAGCCGCGGCCGACGTGGTGCGTCAGCGAACCTCGGCGGCGAGCCGTTGCCCGATGCCGTCGACGAAGGTGTCGAGGCCGAACTCGAAGCGCGCGGCGGGATCCGCCGTCACCAGGTCGCTGTCGCGCTCGGGATCGACGGCGGGGGCGTCGGGGGAGATGCCGCCGCGCGTGAGGGCGTTCATCTCCTCCAGCTGGCTTCGCGACTGCTCGGAGGTGGTGAGGCCGAGGACGAAGTGCAGCAGGACGTGCGAGGCCAGTTCGGTGTGGTCGGTGCTCAGACCACCCCCGCTCAGGGCGGTCGAGAACGCATCGCGCGCACGGGAATTGCTCAACCGCGACGAGTAGGACGCGGAGACGAGCTCGGCGCCGTCGCGATGAGCGAGCAACGCGTCGCGCAGCCGGTGCGCCAGCGCGCGCACCTGCTCGTCCCAGGGGCGCGGAGTGGTGAGCGGTGCGTCGACGTCTTCGAGGATGCGGTCGGAGACCGCGCCGAGCAGCGTCTGCTTGTTGGGGAAGTGCCAGTACAGAGCCCCCGGCTGGACGCCGAGCGACGTCGCGAGTCGCCGCATCGTGAGATCGGCGAGGCCGTACTCGTCGAGGATCGCCGTCGCGGCGTCGAGGATGTCGGACCGGCTCAGGTTCACAGGATTGACACTACTCCAGCTGCGCCCTACGTTGAACGGTGTTCAATTGAACGGCGTTCAAGAGGCGTCGTGACGTCCATCCATCATCAGGAGTGGCAGCGTGAGTACGTCGTCCGACATCCTCGGCATCGCCCGTGAGCAGGTCCTCGAGCGCGGGGAGGGGTTGACCGAACAGCAGGTGCTCGAGGTTCTCGAGCTGCCCGCGTCCGAACTCGAGGAGCTTCTCGCGCTCGCTCACGACGTCCGCATGGCGTGGTGCGGCCCCGAGGTCGAGGTCGAGGGAATCATCAGCCTCAAGACCGGCGGCTGCCCCGAGGACTGCCACTTCTGCTCGCAGTCCGGCCTGTTCGCGTCCCCCGTGCGCTCGGCGAGGCTCGACATCCCGAGCCTCGTCGAAGCGGCGAAGCAGACGGCGAAGACCGGCGCGACCGAGTTCTGCATCGTGGCGGCGGTACGCGGCCCCGACGAGCGACTGCTCGCTCAGGTCGCCGCGGGCATCGAGGCGATCCGCGGCGAGGTCGACATCCAGATCGCGTGTTCGCTCGGCATGCTCACCGCCGACCAGGTCGAGCGGCTCGCCGCGATGGGCGTGCACCGCTACAACCACAACCTCGAGACGGCCCGGTCGTTCTTCCCGAACGTCGTCACGACTCACACGTGGGAGGAACGGTGGGAGACCCTCGCGATGGTGCGCGACGCGGGAATGGAGGTGTGTTGCGGCGGCATCCTCGGCATGGGTGAATCTCTCGCGCAGCGCGCGGAATTCGCGGCGAATCTCGCGGAGCTCGATCCGCACGAGGTCCCGCTGAACTTCCTGAACCCCAGGCCCGGGACGCCCTTCGGCGATCTCGACGTGCTCCCCGCGAACGAGGCCCTCGCCGCCGTCGCAGCTTTCCGGCTCGCCCTGCCGCGAACGATGCTGCGGTTCGCGGGTGGCCGCGAACTCACGCTCGGTGACCTCGGCGCCCAGCGCGGCATCCTCGGCGGCATCAACGCGGTCATCGTCGGCAACTACCTCACGACGCTCGGCCGCCCCGCCGAGGCCGACCTCGATCTGCTCGTCGACCTGAAGATGCCGCTCAAGGCGCTCAATGCGTCCTTCTGACGCGGGCCCCGGCGACGCCCCACGCTTCGACCCGTTCACCGGGGTCGCGCTCGACGGCTCGGAACTCGGCGGCTCGGAACTCGGCGCCCCCGAACTCGACGGGCACCCGCTCGAACCGCCCCGCTACTGCCCGTCCTGCGGGCGGCGGATGATCGTCCAGATCGATCCCGTCGGATGGTGGGCACGATGCTCGCGGCACGGGACGACGACATCCGGGACGGCGACACACGGGACGACGACACCGGAGTCGGCCTGACGCCGAGCGGTGCCGATCACCCGGTAGCGTCGAGCGGGTGAGACGCCTTCGCGAGTTCGCGCGCGGTCCCCACGTGACGATCGTCGGCTGGACGGTCGTCGCGAGCATCGTCGTCGGCGTGGTGTGGGGGCTCGTGGTTCCCGGTGAGCAACTGCTCGTCGTCGCCCCCGACGGGGGCATCCCGCTGACCGCGGAGAGCATGCACCGGTTCGACGCCGCCGCGATGTTCGCGTGCTTCACCGCGGGACTCGGCGCGGTCGTGGCGGTCGCCGCGTGGACGCGTGCCTCGTTGCGCGGACCGGCGCTCGTCGGCAGCGTCCTGCTCGCGTGCGTGCTCGGTGCAGTCGTGGTGGCAGCGGTGGGCGACCTCGTCGGCGTCGTCCGTTTCCAGGTGCCCGACGTCCTCACCGAGGGCGAGATCGTCACGCGGGGAACCGGACTGGGCACTCCGCTCGTATTGCTCTTCGCGCCGCTCGTCGCCTCGATCGCGCTCGCGGTGGCGGCGGTGCTCAACGCGCACGACGACCTCGGATCCGGCCGGAGCGCGACGATCAGTCGGAGTCCTCGGCCCCCGGCCCCGACCATCCCGGAGGGCGAAGCGCCGCGAACTCGTCCGTGATCCGCAGCGACCGTTCGGCGAACCGGTGGACCGCCGCGGGGCGGCCGCCGCCCGGGCCGGACCTCGCGGCCCGCCCCGTCGCCTCGATGACCCCGCGCCGCGTCAGCACGCGCTGCAGGTTGGTCGTGTCGACGGGGTAGCCGAGGCCCGCCTCGTAGATGTCACGCAACTCGGACATCGTGAACTCCGCGGGGGCGAGCGCGAACGCGATGTTCGTGTACGACATCTTCGCCGCGAGCCGGGCGCGCGCGTGCTCGACGACGGTCCGATGATCGAAGGCCATGTCGGGCAGCGAGCACACCGGGTGCCACCGCGTGTCCGGCGGCAGTTGCGGGTCGGCCGTCACCGGCACGAGGCCGAGGAAGGTCGACGCGATCGTCCGCCTGCCGGGGACGCGCGCCGGATCGCTGAACACCGACAGCTGTTCGAGATGCGCGACGTCGCGCAGATCGACCTTCTCGGCGAGCTGCCGGCGCGCCGACGCGGTGAGGTCCTCGTCGTCGCGAAGCACGCCGCCGGGGAGGGCCCAGGCGCCCTCGAAAGGGCCGAGAGCGCGCTGCCACAGCAGTACCTCGAGTTCGGGCCGGAGCCGTGCTCGCCGCGCGGGGTGACCCGAATCACGGGTTTCACCTGTGCCGATACTGTCGTCGCGGTAGCCGACCCGGAACCCGGCGGTGAGCACTTCGTGAACGGTGCTAGTATCGGGCATGTTTTCGATCCTAAGTCGAAAACCTCTCGGAAGGGAAACTTCCGGTCGATCGAAGGAGCGGGCCATGACGAGCACGATGAGCGGCGCAGCCGCGACGTCCGGCATCGACACGTCCGGCATCACGGACTCGCCGCAGGGCTACACGGGCGTCGAGGGCGACGCGCGGTGGGCCGACGAGATCCGGCGGCTCGCCGACGAGCGTGGCGCCACGCTGCTCGCCCACAACTACCAGCTCCCGGAGATCCAGGACGTCGCCGATCACGTCGGCGACTCGCTCGCGCTCTCGCGGATCGCCGCGGAAGCACCCGAGGACACGATCGTCTTCTGCGGTGTCCACTTCATGGCCGAGACCGCGAAGATCCTCGCGCCGCACAAGACCGTCCTCATCCCCGACGAGCGCGCCGGCTGCTCGCTCGCGGACTCCATCACCGCCGACGACCTGCGCGCATGGAAGGACGAGTACCCCGACGCCGTCGTCGTGTCGTACGTCAACACGACGGCCGAGGTGAAGGGCCTCACCGACATCTGCTGCACGTCGTCGAACGCCGTGGACGTCGTCGCCTCGATCGATCCCGATCGTGAAGTGCTGTTCCTGCCCGACCAGTTCCTCGGCGCACACGTCAAGCGCACCACCGGACGCGAGAACATGCACATCTGGGCAGGCGAGTGCCACGTTCACGCGGGCATCAACGGCGACGAGCTGACCTCCAAGTCCAAGGCACACCCCGACGCCGAGCTGTTCGTGCACCCCGAATGCGGGTGCGCGACGTCGGCGCTCTACCTCGCCGGCGAGGGCTTCGTCCCCGACGACCGCGTCAAGATCCTCTCGACCGGCGGCATGCTCGACGCCGCGCGCGCCACCGGGGCCCGCGAGGTGCTCGTCGCGACCGAGATCGGCATGCTGCATCAGTTGCGCCGCGCCGCTCCCGACGTCGATTTCCAGCCGGTCAACGACCGCGCGTCGTGCCCCTACATGAAGATGATCACGCCCGCCGCGCTGCTGCGGTGCCTCGTCGAGGGACGCGACGAGGTGCACGTCGACCGTGAGGTCGGCGAGCGTGCCCGCGCCTCCGTGCAGCGCATGATCGAGATCGGAAATCCTGGCGGGGGAGAGTGACCGGACGCGCCGCCTCGTGCGCGTGGGAACGGGCCGCCGACCTCGTCGTGGTCGGCGGCGGCGCCGCGGGGCTCGCCGCGGCGTGTGAGGCCGCCGAACGCGGGCTGCGCGTTCTCGTCCTCGTCAAGTCCGGCGACACCGCGACGCGCCTCGCGCAGGGCGGTCTCGCCGCCGTGCTGCCGGGCGGTGATCCTGGCGACTCGCTCGCGTCGCACGCCGCCGACACCCACGCCGCGGGCGACGGGCACTGCGACGACGGCGCCGTCCGGACGATCGTGGCGGAGGGCGCGAGCGTCGTGGATCTGCTCGTGCGCCGTGGTGCGCGCTTCGACGGCGGGGATCTCGCGCCGTACCTCACGCGTGAAGGCGGCCACTCCGCCCGGCGCATCGTCCACGCGGGCGGCGACGCGACCGGCGTCGAGATCCAGCGCACGCTGAGCGCCGCGGCGCACGCCGCGCAGGGCGTCACCGTGGTCGAGGACGTCGCCGTCCTGCGGGTTCTGACCGGTCCGAGGGGAGTGGCGGGCGTCCTCGCGGTCTCGCACGACGGCCTCGGCGTCGTTCACGCGCCCGCGGTGCTGCTCGCGACCGGCGGCATCGGAGCGCTCTACGAGGTCGGCACGAACCCCGAGACCGCGACGGGAGACGGGATCGCGCTCGCCCTCGACGCGGGAGCACGCGTCGCCGATCTCGAGTTCGTGCAGTTCCATCCGACGGCACTGGTCGTTCCGGACGCGCGCGGCCGCAGCCCGCTCGTGAGCGAGGCGCTGCGCGGCGAGGGCGCGGTCCTGGTCGGCCTCGACGGCGCCCGGGTCACGGCGGGTGTGCACCCGCTCGGTGATCTCGCGCCGAGGGACGTCGTCGCACGCGCGGTGACGGCCCACATGCACAGCACCGGCGCCCGTCACGTCCTCCTCGACGCCACCGCGGTCCACGACGTGGCGCAGCGCTTTCCGACGGTCACGGCGGCGTGCCGCGGCATCGGGATCGATCCGGCGACCGACCCGATCCCCGTCGCTGCGGCGGCGCACTACGCGTGCGGCGGCGTCGTCGCGGACACACACGGCCGCACCGACGTCCGTGGGCTGTACGCCGCGGGCGAGGTCGCGTGCACGGGGCTGCACGGCGCGAATCGCCTCGCGTCGAACAGTCTGCTCGAGGCCGTCGCCGTCGGACGCCGCGCGGGACGGGCCGCGACCGAGCGCCTGGCCGCAGTCGGCGAGACCCGGCGCGATGTCACGGATGCCGCACTGCCGCGTCGCCGCGTGCTCGCGCGGACCCTCGTGCAGTCGCTCGCGACCGAGTTCGCAGGCGTGCGCCGGACCGGGTCGGGCCTGGCCGAACTGGCCGCCGTCGTGGAATCAGCCCCGCTGCGGGAGATCTCGACCCTCCGGGGCGCCGAGGACGCCGCGCTGACGACGACAGCGCACGCGATCGCGCTCGCCGCAGCCGAACGCACCGAGACCCGCGGGTGCCACGCCCGCACCGACCACCCCGGCCGTGACGACGCGCTCGCGCACCGCATCACGGTCGCCCGCCGCGGCGACGACCTCGTCGTCGGCCGGTCCACCGATCACCTGGGAGTCGCATCGTGAGTACCGCCGAGATCCTGACCGACGAGACCCGGGCCCTCGTACGCACCGCTCTGGACGAGGATCTTCGCTACGGCGACGACGTGACGACCCTCGCGACGGTCCCCGCGGACGCGTTCACCACGGCGGCCTTCGTCTCGCGTGAGGAGGGCGTGGTCGCGGGTCTCGACGTCGCGCTGCTCGTCCTCGACGAGGTGCTCGGCATCGGGGGATACACCGTGACGCAGCGGGTCGACGACGGCACGCGTGTCGCGCAGGGAACCGTCGTGCTCGAGGTCCGTGCACAGACCCGTGGCCTGCTCACCGCCGAGCGCACGGCGCTCAATCTTCTCGGTCACCTGTCGGGCATCGCGTCCGAGACCGCACGGTGGGTCGAGGCCGTCGCGGGGACGACTGCGCGGATCCGCGACAGCCGCAAGACACTTCCCGGGCTGCGCGCGCTGCAGAAGTACGCGGTGCGGGTCGGCGGTGGTGTGAACCACCGGATGGGTCTGGGCGACGCCGCGCTCGTCAAGGACAACCATGTCGCCGCGGCCGGGTCGGTCGTCGCGGCGCTACGTGCCGTGCGCGAGGCCGCGCCGGATCTGCCGTGCGAGGTGGAGGTGGACACCCTCGAGCAGTTGGACGAGGTGCTGCGCGAGGGCGTCGAACTCGTTCTGCTCGACAACTTCCCGGTGTGGCAGACGCAGATCGCGGTGCAGCGCCGCGCCGCCGTCTCGCCCGAGACGAAGCTCGAGTCGTCGGGTGGGCTGAGTCTCGACGCTGCCGCCGACTACGCCGCGACGGGCGTCGACTACCTCGCCGTCGGTGCGCTGACCCATTCGGTGCGCGTACTCGACATCGGTCTCGACATGTGATTGCACCGGGATCGGCGCCCTGCTGAGCGCAACCGGTGCGCGACGGACCGCCGCGATCTACTGTGTCGCGCATGACGACTCGTGATCGCGGCTCCGCGACGCGCATCCGCGGTCCGGTGGTCGCGGCCTACGCCGCCGGCAGCGTGGGGACCGGGGGATTCGCGACGCTGCCCGGACTCGTATTGGCCTACTACCTCACCGACACACTCGGCGTCGCCGCCGCGCTCGCATCGATCGTGGTGCTCGCGCCCAAGATCATCGACGTCGCCGTCGCACCGGCGATCGGCGCGCTGAGCGATCGCGTCGCCGTGCGCACCGGATCACGGGCACGGTTCATGGCATTCGGGACGATCGTCATGCCGGTGTTCTTCGTCGTGATGTTCGCGTCGCCGGTGCGCGAGGCCGGCGGCGCGCTCTGGGTGGTGCTCGCCTTCACCGCGGCTGCCCTCGCCTACAGCTTCTTCCAGGTGCCGTTCGTCGCGCTGCCGGCCGAACTCACGCGCGACTACGACGAGCGCACCCGCCTCGTGTCGGTGCGCGTCGCCGTGCTCGCTCTGACGATCCTCGTCGTCGGTGCGGGTGGTCCGGCACTGCGGGACGCCGCCGGGGGCGGCAGCGGGGGATACCTCGTCATGGCCGTCGGCGTCGCGGCACTGCTGTGTGCCGGAATGGCGTGGGCGAGCCGTGGTTCGGGACGGGCCCGGTATCTCGCGGTCTCCCCGCGCCGCAGCGACGCAACGGGCGGGGACGCGTCCGGCCTGTGGCGCGAGGGGCTGGCGGCACTGCGGACCGCGCCCGTTTCGGTGCCCTCCTCACGGTGTTCGTGCTCCAGGCTCTCGCATCCGCGGTCATGCTCGCGGGGGCGCAGTACCTCGCGACGTACGTCCTCGGCGACGAGTCGGCGCTGACGTTGCTGTTCGCCGCGCTCATCGCGCCCGCACTGCTCGTGATGCCGCTGTGGTACCGCTACGCGCGCCGCCACGGCAAGCGGCGTGGCCTGTACCTAGCGTCGACGATGTTCGTCGTCGCGTGTCTGGCACTGGTTCCGGTGATCTGGGCACCCGGAAGCTGGGTGCTCGCACCCGTGGCGCTGGCCGGTGTCGCGTACGCGGGCATGCAGGCGTTCCCGATGGCGCTGCTGCCCGACGTCATCGAGGCCGACGCGCGGGCTCGCGGTGAGGAACGCGGCGGAACCCTCTCGGGCGTGTGGACGGCACTCGAGACGGCCGGCCTCGCGTTCGGGCCCGCGCTCTTCCTCGCGATGCTCGCGCTCGGCGGTTTCGTGTCGTCGACCGGCGACGCCGCGCCGCAACCGGATTCGGCGATCACCGCGATCGCGGCCGGATTCTCGCTCGTGCCCGCGGCACTGGTCGCGGTGAGTATCGTCGTGCTCCACCGCTTCCGGCCGACGACCGAGTCGGCCGCGGAACACCGGGGGACCGACACGAGGGAGCAGGCATGAACGAGGACGCACTCGGGCTCGACGGAATCGCCGGACGTGGCGCGAGCGCCCTCGCCGAACTCCATGCACTGCGGGCCGCCGACGCGCCGACGCACGGTGGCCGCGTGCTGTCGTACGTCTACGACCCCGGCATCGCCGAACTCGACCGCATCGCCGGGGAGGCCGCGCGACTCGTGCAGCCGGTCAACGGCCTCGACCCCACCGTGTTCCCGTCGGCGCGGGTGCTCGAACGCGATCTCGTCGCGTGGGGCGCGCAGCTGACCCACGGCGGCGACGGCACCGTCGGCAACGTGACGTCCGGCGGCACCGAGAGCTGCATGCTCGCGGTGCTCTCGGCACGTGACAGTGCCGGCCGCGGGGGCGAAGCGGGCGACGCGGGCTCGATCGTGATCCCGACGACGGCGCACGCGGCGTTCGTCAAGGCCGCGCACGTGCTGGGGCTCGGCGTCGTTCGCGTTGCGGTCGATCCGTCGACCGGACGGGTCGACCCGGCACGAATCGCGGCCGCACTGCGCGACGACACCGTCCTCGTCGTGGCGTCGGCACCGAACTATCCGCTCGGCGCGCTCGACCCGATCGCCGAGATCGCCGAGGTCACCGGCGCGGCGGGGGTGCCGCTGCACGTCGACGCGTGCCTCGGCGGCTTCGCGCTCGCATGGTGGGACGAGTCCGGGGCGGGCGACGACACGCTGCCGCCGTGGGATTTCCGTGTGCCCGGAGTCACCACGCTCTCGCTCGATCTCCACAAGTACGGCTACGCCCCGAAGGGTGCCTCGCTGCTGCTGCACCGCGATCGTGACCGGCACCGCGCGCAGTACTTCGGCCTCACCGACTGGCCCGGCTATCCCGTCGTCAATCCGACGCTGCTCGGCTCGAAGTCGCTCGCGGCGACGGCGTCGGCGTGGGCGATCGCACATGCACTGGGCGACGACGGCTACCGCGCGCTCGTCGGCAGGATTCGACGCAGCGTCACGGTGCTGCGGGAGGCAGTGGACGCGACGGCCGGACTGCGTGTCGTCGGCGACCCGGTCGGTCCGGTCTTCGCCGTCGCCGCGGACGGCCACGGCGAGCGCGCCGTCGATCCGCACCGCTGGGCGGCGGCCGTCGCGGAACGCGGATTCACGTTGCAGATGCAGCCGTCGCTGCCGCAACCGGACGGCACGACCCTGCCCGCGACGACGCACCTCACCGTGACCCCCGTGACCGAGTCGGTGCTCGGCGAACTGGTCGTGGCACTGCGCGAGGCCGCGACCGAGGTGCGGGGAGTGCCGCCCGCGCAGCCGCTTGCAGCTCTCGCGACGCTCGCCGCCGCGTTCGAGGCCGGGCAGGTCGAGGCCCGCGACGTGACGGCACTCCCGAGTGCCGTGCTCGCCGCAGCGCTGGCCGAGGCGGGGCTCGCACCGGGCGGTCCGGGCGAGCTGGACATGGCCGCGGTCCTCTCCGCCGTCGAGGCACTCCCACGCGAGGTCACGCGCGTGTTGCTGATCGAATACCTCGCGGGGCTGCTCGCGCCGGGGTGAGCAGGGGAGTCCGGTCACTCCCCGGGCTGCGTCTATCCTGGATAATCGGTGTATCCGGGGTGCGTCGCCGCGCCTCGACACCCTCCGCCGGCACCCCGGCGGCCGGATGAACCAGCCGAGAGGAACCGTTCATGCTCGCCCGCACCGACCTTCGTGGTCGCACCCCATCCACGGCCGAACTTCGCGCCGCGCTTCCCCGAGGTGGAGTGGATGTGGACGCGGTGCTGCATCGGGTTCGCCCGGTGGTCGAGGCGGTGCGTGATCGTGGCGCCGTGGCCGCGCTCGAGTTCGGCGAGCAGTTCGACGGCGTCCGGCCCGAGCAGGTCCGCGTCCCCGCGGCGGAACTCGAGCGCGCGCTCGGCGAACTCGACCCCGACGTGCGGTCGGCCCTCGAGGTCGCGATCGAGCGCACCCGCAAGGTGCACGCCGATCAGCGGCGCATCGACACCGTGACCGAGGTGGTTCCCGGCGGGACCGTCACCGAACGGTGGGTTCCCGTCGATCGCGTCGGCCTCTACGTCCCGGGCGGCAACGCCGTCTACCCGTCGTCCGTCGTCATGAACGTCGTCCCGGCACAACAGGCCGGTGTGCGCTCCCTCGTCGTCACCTCGCCGCCGCAGGCCGAGTTCGGCGGACTCCCGCACCCGACGGTCCTCGCCGCGTGTGCCCTGCTCGGCGTCACCGAGGTGTGGGCGGTCGGCGGCGGCCAGGCCGTCGCGCTGCTCACCTACGGCGGCACCGACACCGACGGCGGCGAGCTCGCCCCCGTCGACATGATCACCGGCCCCGGCAACATCTACGTCACCGCCGCCAAGCGGCTGTGCCGCGGCCTCGTCGGCATCGACGCCGAGGCCGGGCCGACCGAGATCGCGATCCTCGCCGACCGCACCGCCGATCCTGTCCACGTCGCCGCCGACCTCATCAGCCAGGCCGAGCACGACGTCATGGCCGCGAGCGTGCTCGTCACCGACAGCCCCGAACTCGCCGACGCCGTCGACGACGCACTGGCCCGCCAGCTCGCCGTCACCAAGCACCGCGCGCGCGTCGCCGAGGCGCTCTCGGGCGAGCAGTCCGGCATCATCCTGGTCTCGTCCGTCGCCGACGGCCTGCGCGTCGTCAACGCGTACGCCGCCGAGCACCTCGAGATCCAGACCGCCGACGCCTCGCAGGTCGCGCAGTCCGTCACGAGTGCCGGCGCCGTCTTCGTCGGACCGTGGGCTCCCGTGAGCCTCGGCGACTACTGCGCCGGATCGAACCACGTGCTGCCGACGGCCGGCTGCGCCCGGCACTCGTCGGGCCTGTCGGTGCAGACCTTCCTGCGCGGCATCCACGTCGTCGACTACTCGCAGGACGCGCTCGCCGACGTCGCGAAGCACGTCGTCGCGCTCGCGAACGCCGAGGATCTGCCCGCGCACGGCGAGGCCGTCCGGCTGCGGTTCGAGGAACTCCTGCCCGAGGACGAGCGATGAGCGCGCCCGGAGGCGCCGTCACGACGGCCGACCTGCCGCTGCGCGAGAACCTGCGCGGGGCATCCGCCTACGGCGCGCCGCAGCTCTCGGTCCCGGTGCAGCTCAACACGAACGAGAACCCGCACCCGCCGACGGACGCGCTCGTCGAGGATGTCGCCGAGTCGGTGCTCGAGGCCGCACGGGAGCTGCACCGGTACCCGGATCGCGACGCCGTCGCACTGCGCACCGACCTCGCGGAGTATCTGAGTGGCCGCACCGGTGTCGCGCTCACCGTCGACAACGTGTGGGCGGCCAACGGCTCCAACGAGATCCTGCAGCAACTGCTGCAGGCGTTCGCGGGGCCGGGACGCAGCGCGATGGGCTTCGTGCCGTCGTACTCGATGCACCCGATCATCTCCGACGGAACCGACACCGAGTGGCTGCCGGTGTACCGCGCCGGCGACTTCACGCTCGACGTCGACGCCGCCGTCGCCGCGATCACCGAGCAGCGTCCCGACGTCGTGTTCGTCACGAGCCCCAACAACCCGACGGGCCACAGCATCCCGCTGGACGCGCTCCGGCGGATCCTCGACGCCGCGCCGGGCATCGTGATCGTCGACGAGGCGTACGCCGAGTTCTCGGCGGCGCCGAGTGCGATCACACTGATCGACGAGTACCCGGCGAAGCTCGTCGTGTCGCGGACGATGAGCAAGGCGTTCGCGTTCGCCGGCGGCCGGCTCGGATACCTCGCCGCCGCACCGGCATTCGTCGAGGCGCTGCTGCTCGTCCGGCTGCCGTATCACCTGTCGGTGCAGACGCAGGCCGCGGCCCGGGCCGCGCTCCGGCACGCCGACGACACGCTCGCGAGCGTCGAGAAGCTGGCACGCGAACGCGATCGCGTGTCTGCAGCGCTCGCCGAGGCCGGCTACACGGTGATCCCGAGCGACGCGAACTTCGTGCTGTTCGGCCGGTTCACCGATGCGGCTCGCGCCTGGCAGGCCTACCTCGATCGCGGCGTGCTCATCCGCGATGTCGGCATCCCCGAGCACCTCCGTGTCACGATCGGACTGGCAGCGGAGAACGACGCATTCCTCGCCGCGAGCGCGGAACTCGCCGCGACCGAACTCGCGCCCGCAACACCCGACGAGAGGGGAACGGCATGACCGGCACCGACGACGGCACGGCGACGGGCGCGGCGCGACGGGTCGCGCGCATCGAACGCACCACGAAGGAATCCGACATCGCCGTCGAACTCGACCTCGACGGCACCGGCGTCGTGAACGTCTCGACGGGCGTCCCGTTCTTCGACCACATGCTCACCGCGCTCGGCAGCCACGCGAGCTTCGACCTCACCGTCCGCGCGCAGGGCGACGTCGAGATCGAGGCGCACCATACCGTCGAGGACACCTCGATCGTGCTCGGGCAGGCGCTCGGGCAGGCGCTCGGCGACAAGAAGGGCATCCGCCGTTTCGGCGACTCGTACATCCCGATGGACGAGACGCTCGCGCACGCCGTCGTCGACGTCTCGGGACGGCCGTACTGCGTCCACACGGGCGAGCCCGAGCACATGCTCGGTGCCGTCATCGGCGGCTACCCCGGTGTGCCGTACGCGACCGTGATCAACCGGCACGTGTTCGAGTCGATCGCGCTCAACGCCCGGATCGCGCTGCACGTTCGGGTGCTCTACGGACGCGATCAGCACCACGTGACCGAGGCCGAGTTCAAGGCCGTCGCGCGCGCCCTGCGGCAGGCCGTCGAACCGGACCCGCGCGTGCACGGCGTCCCGTCGACGAAGGGCAGCCTGTGAACACCGTTCTCGTCTACGCGCTGTTCATCGTCGCCGGTATCGCGCTCGGCGGCGCCTACTCGATGCTCAAGTTCAACAAGGTGGCCTCGGCGGTACTGGCGGTGATCGCGGTGCTCGCCGCGGTCGGCGGCATCCTGCAGTTCGTCGAATGACGGGCGGCGCGCGGGCCCGGCTCGCGAGGTGCGCATGGTGAACGTGCTGCGCACCCCGGGGATGCTCACGGCGATGGCGATGGCCGCGGCGGCGTTCGGTGGGTTCGGGCTGTTGCTGCCGGTCGTGCCGCTCGTCATCGCGCAGTCGGGTGCCGGTGACGCGATCGCGGGGGCGACGACGGCGACCTTCATGGCCGCGACGGTCGCGACCCAACTCGGCGCCCCGGCGCTGCTGCTGCGGTTCGGGCACCGACTCGTGCTCGCGACCGGCTGTCTGCTGCTCGGCCTGCCGTCGCTGCTGTTGCTCCCGGCGACGATGCCCGACGCGGGTGGCGCAGGGATCGTGGGCGTGCTGGCGGTGTCGGCGGTCCGGGGTATCGGTTTCGGGCTGCTCACCGTCGCGAGTGCCGCGCTCGTCGCCGAACTCGTGCCGCGGGCGCAGATCGGCCGCGCGAGCGGACTGCAGGGAATCGCGATCGCCGCGACCCAGATGGTCGCGCTCCCCGCCGGTCTCGCGCTGCTCGGCGCGTTCGGCTCGTGGGCCCCGATCGTCGCGGGCGCCGTGGTCCCGGTCCTGGCGCTCGTCGCGATCGGCAGGCTCCCGAAGATCACGACGCCACCGGGCAGCGCCGTCCCGCGCGGCCGGCTGGTCCTCCTGCCGATCGCCGTCCCCCTCGCCGCGATCGGCGCCGCCGCCGTCGCGAACGGTGGTGTCACGAGCCTGCTGCCGATCGCGGTCGACGACAATCCCGGAGTGTCCGCGGCCGTCCTCCTCGCCCTCACGAGCGCGGCGATGATCGCGGGCCGCTATCTGTCGGGCGTGATGTCCGATCGGCTCGGGCCGGGACGCGTCTCGCCGCCGGGCCTCGTCGTCTCCGCCCTGGGCCTCGCCGCGGTGGCATGGGGTGTCGCCGACGGACTGGACGCCGCACTCGTTCTCGGTGTCGTCGTGTTCGGATTCGGTTTCGGTGCGGTGCAGAACGATTCGCTCGTGTCGATCTTCGCGGCCGCGGGCTCCGGCAGATCGGGCCAGGCGAGCGCGGTGTGGAACATCGGCTTCGATGCGGGAACCGGGCTCGGAGCGTTCGCGCTCGGCGTCGTCGCCGCGGCAGCGGGATACGGCGCCGTCTTCGCGACGTCCGCCGCGGTCGCCGTGACGGTTCCGGCGCTCGTCCTGGCGGCCTCGTCGCTGCTGGGGCGCGGGCGCCGCGGCCGCGGGTGAGGGCGCGGGACGGCGTTCGGCCGCCCGATACGATGGGTGCATGACGACCATCGCCGTCCTGGACTACGGATCGGGCAATCTGCACTCGGCGGCCCGCGCGCTCGCGCGGACGGGAGCCGAGGTCGAGGTGACAGCGGATCCCGATACCGCCCTCGCGGCGGACGGTCTCGTCGTGCCCGGCGTCGGTGCGTTCGCGGCGTGCATGGAGGGTCTGCGCGCGGTCCGCGGCGACCGGATCATCGGGCAGCGGCTCGCCGGCGGACGGCCCGTCCTCGGCATCTGTGTCGGCATGCAGATCCTCTTCGATCGCGGCGTCGAGTTCGGCGTCGAGGCGGATGGGTGCGGCGAGTGGCCCGGCACCGTCGATCGGCTGCCGGCGCGCGTGCTCCCGCACATGGGCTGGAACACCGTCACCGCGCCCGGCGACAGCGTCCTGTTCGCGGGTCTCGACGCCGAGACGCGGTTCTACTTCGTCCACTCGTACGCGGCGCAGGCGTGGGAGCTTCCCGAGTCCGAGCACTTCCGGCCGCCGCTGCTCACCTGGGCCGATCACGGCGGGCCGTTCCTCGCGGCCGTCGAGAACGGGCCGCTCTCGGCCACCCAGTTCCACCCCGAGAAGTCCGGTGACGCCGGGGCGCAGCTGCTGCAGAACTGGGTCTCGCACCTGTGACCCCGCCGCCGCGGCGGTTGAGCTACGCCGTCCTCGCGATCAGCGCTCTCGGCGCCGCGATGGCGGTGCTGGTCGTCGTGGCGCTCGTGCTCGTCCTCGTGCAGCCGGGCCCCGTCGCCGGCCTCGCGATCGGTCTCGGTGGCATCGCCCTCGCGATCGTCGCGATGGGCGTCGTCTCGGTCCGGATGACGCGCCGCGCGTTTCCGGACGACGGCGATCCCGGGCCTGCGAGCGACGAGCCGGGCACGCGCGGGCCGCAGCGTCCGTAGTCGGTGCAAACCAGTAGGGTTGTCGCACGTGAGCCTGGTTCTGTTGCCCGCTGTCGATGTCGTCGGAGGCGAAGCCGTTCGCCTCGTTCAAGGGGAGGCGGGCAGCGAGACGTCGTACGGTTCGCCGCGTGACGCCGCCCTCGGGTGGCAGAACGCCGGCGCCGAATGGATCCACGTCGTCGATCTCGACGCCGCGTTCGGTCGCGGCTCCAACTCCGCACTGCTCGCCGGCGTCGTCGGCGAACTCGACGTGAACGTCGAACTCTCCGGCGGCATCCGCGACGACGAGTCGCTCGAGGCCGCCCTCGCGACGGGCTGTGCGCGCGTGAACATCGGCACCGCGGCGATCGAGAACCCGGAGTGGTGCGCACGCGCGATCGCACGCTTCGGCGATCGCATCGCCGTCGGACTCGACGTCCGCCTCGACGGCGAGTCGTACCGGCTCCGCGGCCGCGGCTGGGTCAGCGAGGGCGGCGATCTCTTCGAGACGCTCGCCCGGCTCGACCGCGACGGCTGCGCGCGTTACGTCGTGACGGACATCTCCAAGGACGGCACCCTCACCGGACCGAACCTCGATCTGCTGGCGCAGGTGTGCGATGCCACCGACGCCGCCGTCGTCGCGTCGGGCGGCATCTCCGAACTCGGCGATCTCACCGCGATCGCGGGCCTGACCGACCGCGGCGTCGAAGGCGCGATCGTGGGCAAGGCGCTCTACGCGGGACGCTTCACCCTGCCCGAGGCGCTGGCCGCGGTGCGATGACGGGGGCCGCCCGCGTGACGTCGCCGCGCGAACTCGCACGGATCGCCGCGGGCGTCCTCGACTCGGTCGCACCCCGATTCGTCGCGGGGCTCGGCGCGCCGAGCGCTCACGAGAAGGGGAGCCGCGACTTCGCGACCGAGGTCGATCTGGACATCGAACGGACCGTCTCCCGCGAACTCGAGGCACGGACGGGTATCCCGGTCCACGGCGAGGAGTACGGCGGCGCCGACCCCGTCGACGGCCGGGTGTGGGTCGTCGACCCGATCGACGGGACGCTCAACTACTCGGCAGGGCTGCCGACGTGCGGCATCCTCCTCGCCCTGCTCGACGACGGCGTACCCGTCGCGGGCCTCAGCTGGTTCCCGCTGCTGGGGCGCCGGTACGTGGCCGTCGTCGGCGACGGGCCGGTGACCGACGGCGAGGCGAGCCTGCCGCCGCTCGAACCGGTCTCGCTCGGAGCGTCGATGGTGGCGAGCGGGCCGCTCTCACCCGACAGCCGCGGTGTCACGCCCGGCCCGGTGCGGGTCGCGCTGTTCACCGAACTCAGCAGGTCCGCGCTGCGGGTCCGCATCCACGGCTCGACCGGCTTCGACCTCGCCTACACGGCTGCGGGCGTGCTGGGCGCCGCCGTCGTCTTCGGCCACAACGTGTGGGACAACGCCGCGGGCGTCGCGCTCGTGCGCGCCGCCGGCGGCGTCGTCACCGACCTCACGGGCTCGCCGTGGACGGCCGCGTCGTCGTCCCTGCTCGCGGCGGCGCCGGGAGTCCACGGCGAGATCCTCGATATCCTGGACGCAGTCCGCGACCAGAACCACCGCGACCAGAACCGCTGACGAGTACACCGGCGACGAGCAGGAGCACAGAACACATGTCCGTGGCGACCCGGGTGATCCCGTGCCTCGACGTCGACGCAGGCCGCGTCGTCAAGGGTGTCAACTTCCGCGATCTGCGCGATGCAGGTGACCCCGTCGAACTGGCCGCCCTCTACGACGCGCAGGGCGCCGACGAACTCACCTTCCTCGACGTCACGGCGTCCAGCGGCGAACGCGCCACGATGCTCGACGTCGTGACGCGCACGGCCGAGCAGGTGTTCATTCCGCTGACCGTCGGCGGCGGCGTCCGCACGACGGAGGACGTCGACCGCCTGCTGCGCGCGGGTGCCGACAAGGTGAGCGTCAACACCGCCGCGATCGCCCGGCCGGAGTTGCTGCGCGAGATGAGCGAGCGGTTCGGATCGCAGTGCATCGTCCTGTCGGTCGACGCGCGCACCGTCCCGGAGGGGCAGGAGACCACGCCGTCCGGGTGGGAGGTCACGACGCACGGTGGCAAGCGCGGGACCGGTCTCGACGCCGTCGAGTGGGCCGTGCGCGGCCAGGAACTGGGTGTGGGGGAGATCCTGCTCAACTCGATGGACGCCGACGGCACGAAGGCCGGGTTCGACATCGCGATGATCGAGGCCGTCCGCGCGGCGGTGACGGTGCCCGTCATCGCGAGCGGTGGTGCGGGGGCGGTCGAGCACTTCGCTCCCGCCGTCCACGCGGGGGCGGACGCCGTGCTCGCCGCGAGCGTGTTCCACTTCGGTGATCTCACGATCCCCGAGGTGAAGAAGGCGATGGGCGACGAGGGGATCACGGTCCGATGAGCACGTCACTCGATCCGGCGATCGCGTCGCGCATCACCCGCAACGACGCCGGGCTGTTCACGGCCGTCGTGCAGGAGCGCGCGACGTCCGACGTCCTCATGGTGGCGTGGATGGACGACGAAGCGCTCGCCCGCACCCTCGCGACGCGGCGAGCGACGTACTGGTCGCGTTCGCGCCGCGAGTACTGGGTCAAGGGCGAGACGTCCGGACACACCCAGCACGTGCACGAGGTGCGGCTCGACTGCGACGGCGACGCCGTGCTGCTCGTCGTCGATCAGGTCGACGGCGCGTGCCACACCGGCGATCACACCTGCTTCGACGCCGACGTCCTGCTCGCACCCGACGACCGGGACTGAATCCGGGAGGTCGGCGCCGGCCCTTCCTCCGCCGTCGACGTGCACGCCGACGAGTGTGGTCTCGCTTCTGCGAGACTGACGGACGTGCCGCTCATTCAGATCAGCCAGACGCCAGGACTCTCCGACGACGACAAGCGCCGCACGATCGAGGCGGTGACGGCCGCGTACGCCGAGGCGACGGGGAAGAACCCGGCGTCGGTGTGGGTGACCATCACCGAGATCCCCCGTGCGAGTTGGGGAGTCGGCGGCGCGCCGCTCACGTGATCGACGTGCGGTTCCTCGCTCCGTCGGCGGCGTCCGCAGCGATGCCGATGTCCAGCTGGGTCGTGACGAGCCGGCTGACCTTGGCGAGCTGACGGGTCTGAGCGGGGGAGAGCCCGTCGAAGACGAGCGACCGGACCGCGGCGACGTGTCCGGGCGCCGCGTCCGCCATCTTCTCTCGCCCCGCTTCGGTGAGGACGGCATCGGACGCGCGTGACTCGGGAATCGCGTCGCGGACGACCCAGCCGAGCCGCTCCAGCTTCGTGACGACGTGCGAGAGCCGCGAGAGCGACGCGTTGGATCTGCGGGCGAGGACGGCGAGCTGGAGCCGTCCGCCGTCGGCCATGGACAGCTGTGCCATGACGGAGTACTCGAAGTGCGTCATCCCCGAATCGCGCTGGAGCTGGGTGTCGAGCGCCGACGGCAGCCGGGTGATCAGAGCGATCAGCGCGAGCCACGCCTCGCGTTCCTCGTCGTCGAGCCACTGCACATCGTCCATGTCGAAAACCCTAGCGTCTGCAGATCGTTGCCACCGTGAACGACCGGGCGCGGTCGGCCACCCCCGACGGACGGGGCGCCCGATCGCACCGAGTGGCGCCTGGGACAATCGAGCCATGCCCGCCGAATCCAGCACCCTCGCGGCGAACACCGCCGACGGCACGACGACGCGCGAGCAGTTCCGAGCCCTTGCTGCGGAGCATCGCGTCGTTCCGGTGACTCGCACGCTGCTCGCCGACGCGGAGACTCCGTTGTCGGCCTATACGAAGCTCGCACGAGACCGGCCGGGAACGTTCCTGTTCGAGTCCGCCGAGAACGGCCGATCGTGGTCTCGCTGGTCGTTCGTCGGGGTCGGCTCGCGTGGCGCGCTGACGGTGCGCGACGGCGAAGCGGCATGGTTCGGTGACGTCCCGGCGGGTGCGCCGACGGGCGGCGACCCGGTCGAGGCGCTTCGCCGCACGCTCGAACTGCTGAAGACCGAGCGGATGCAGGGCCTGCCGCCGCTCACCGGCGGCATGGTCGGCTATCTCGGATACGACGCCGTGCGCCGGCTCGAACGGATCGGTGACGACACCGACGACGATCTCGGCGTGCCCGAGACCGTGATGCTGCTCGCGACCGATCTCGCTGCCGTCGATCACCACGAGGGCACGATCTGGCTCATCGCGAACGCCGTCAACTGGGACGGCTCCGACGAGCGGGTCGACGAGGCCTACGACGACGCCATCGCCCGGCTCGACGAGATGACGACGGCGCTGGCGGCTCCCGCACCGTCGACGGTCTCGACGTACTCGCGCCCGGCGCCCGACTTCCGGCGGCAGCGCACGAGCGAGGAGTTCGGTGCCGGCGTCACGCACCTCGTCGGCGAGATCGAGGCGGGCGAGGCGTTCCAGGTCGTGCTGTCGCAGCGCTTCGAGATGCAGACCGACGCCAGGCCGCTCGACGTGTACCGGATGCTGCGCGCGTCGAACCCGAGTCCGTACATGTACCTCATGCACATTCCTGATCACGACGGCGGCACGGCGTTCTCGATCGTCGGGTCGAGTCCCGAATCGCTCGTCACGGTGAAGGAGGGCGTCGCGACGACGCACCCCATCGCCGGGACCCGCTGGCGCGGCGAGACCGACGCGGACGATGTGCTGCTGGAGAAGGATCTGCTCGCGGACGAGAAGGAGAACGCCGAGCACCTCATGCTCGTCGATCTCGGCCGCAACGATCTGGGCCGCGTCTGCGCGCCGGGCACGGTGAAGGTGCACGACTACCGGCACGTGGAGCGGTACAGCCACGTCATGCATCTCGTGTCGACGGTGACGGGCAGGCTCGCCGAAGGGCGCAGCGCACTCGACGCCGTGACGGCCTGCTTCCCTGCCGGGACGCTCTCGGGAGCGCCGAAGGTGCGGGCGATGCAGCTGATCGAAGAGCTCGAACCGACCCGCCGCGGTGTGTACGGCGGCATCGTCGGCTATCTCGATTTCGCGGGCGACGCCGACACCGCGATCGCGATCCGGACGGCCCTCGTCAAGGACGGGACGGCATACGTCCAGGCCGGAGCGGGGATCGTCGCGGACTCGGTTGCGGAGTACGAGGACGACGAGTCGCGGAACAAGGCGATGGCGGTGCTGCGCGCGGTCGCCGCGGCGGCCACCCTCACGCCGGTCGATCCCGGCGAGGCAGGAGCGACGTCATGACGACCGAACCCGAACCCGCCGGCACCGCCCGGGCGGACCAGCAGGAGGCGCCCGCACCGGCACGGCGGTCGCGCTCGCCGCGTGCGATCGCGGTCGCGCTGCTCGCCCTCGCGGCGGCAGTCCTGTGGGCGTCCTCGCGGCTGACGTGGGTCGTCGTGGAGTCGAGCGACGGCCTCGGTGCCGACCGCACCACCGACGTCCTCGGTGCGACGTGGTCGCCGACGAGCACGCCGCTCGCGCTGGCACTCGTCGCTGCCATCGCGGCGGTGTTCGCGGTGCGCGGCAGGCTGGTCGCCCTCGTGGCGGTCGTGGTCGCGATCGTCGCCGTCGGCTCCGCGATCGGGCCCGTCCGGTTGCTCGTCGACGGGGCCGACGGAGACCGTGCCGGATCGATCGCCGGGCTGCCCACGCGCGCCGTCGTGACGGCGGTGTCGGTCCAGCCGGCGGGAGCCGTCGTCGCCGTCGTGGGCTCGGTGGTGGCGCTCGTCGCGGCCGTCGCGTTGCTGCGCGCACCTGCGGGTGGTGGGCTGTCGTCGAAGTACGACGCTCCCGCGACCCGCCGCGCCAAGGCGGTGAGCGAGGCCGAGGGCGACGAGGTCACCGAGCGGATGCTGTGGGACGCGCTCGATGCCGGGGAGGACCCGACCAGCGGAGACGCCGGCCGTGACCGGGGCGAAGACCCCACGCGCTGACCCCGGTGGCAAACGCATGAGCACATCGCACTACGCTGGCGATGTCCAGATGAGCTTTCTCACAGAGGGCTCCGCGGCGCTCGCGAGGGCGTCGCTGCAAGGGGACCTGCATCGAACCCGGTGCAGAGCACGAGCTTCCGTCAGGAAAGGGCTCAGGCCACGATGACCGTTCTCGATTCGATTCTCGACGGCGTACGGGCCGACGTCGCGGTCCGCGAGTCGGTCGTCGATCTCGCCGCCGTGAAGGCCGCGGCCGCCGCCGCGCCCGCCCCTCTCGACGCCGCCGCAGCCCTGCGCGCACCCGACATCGGGGTCATCGCCGAGGTGAAGCGCTCGAGCCCGTCGAAGGGTGCGCTCGCCGACATCCCCGATCCGGCCGAACTCGCCGCCGCCTACGAGGCGGGCGGTGCGCGCGTGATCAGCGTGCTCACCGAGGGCCGCCGTTTCGGTGGCTCGCTCGCGGACCTCGACGCCGTCCGGCGCGCCGTCGACATCCCGGTCCTGCGCAAGGACTTCATCGTCGGGCCGTACCAGATCCACGAGGCGCGGGCCCACGGCGCGGACGTCATTCTGCTCATCGTCGCAGCGCTCGAGCAGAGCGCTCTCGAATCGCTCATCGACCGCACCGAGTCGCTCGGCATGACCGCCCTCGTCGAGGTCCACACGGAGGACGAGGCCGATCGCGCGCTCGCCGCGGGCGCGAAGGTCATCGGCGTCAACGCCCGCGATCTCAAGACCCTCGAGGTCCATCCCGAGACGTTCGGGCGCATCGCACCCGGGCTTCCGACCGAGACCGTCAAGATCGCCGAGTCGGGGGTCAAGGGGACTGCCGATCTGCTCGCCTACGCGGGCGCCGGAGCCGACGCGGTGCTGGTCGGCGAGGGTCTCGTCACCAGCGGTGACCCGCGCAAGGCCGTCGCCGATCTCGTGAACGCGGGCGCGCATCCGTCGTGCCCCAAGCCGTCGCGGTGATCGTGTCGGTGCCCGGGTGCGCTGCCTGCACCCGGACGGCACCGTCGCGGTGAGTTGGGGCAGACTGGAGTGGTGACTTCTTCGTATCCGGGCATCATGCCGCTCCCGCCCACCAGCGCGGGCATCGTCGACCGCACGACGCACGATCCGGACGCGACCGGGCATTTCGGGATCTTCGGCGGCCGGCACGTGCCGGAGGCCCTCATGGCCGTGATCGAAGAGGTCACCGCCGAGTACGCGAAGGCCCGCATCGACGACGGCTTCCTCGCCGAACTGGACCGCCTCCAGCGCGACTACACCGGCCGCCCGTCGCCGCTGTTCGAGGCGACGCGGATGAGCGAGTACGCGGGCGGTGCGCGGCTGTTCCTCAAGCGTGAGGACCTCAACCACACCGGATCGCACAAGATCAACAACGTCCTCGGCCAGGTGCTCCTCGCGAAGCGCATGGGCAAGCAGCGCATCATCGCCGAGACCGGCGCGGGCCAGCACGGCGTCGCGACGGCGACGGCCTGCGCGCTGCTCGGGCTCGACTGCGTCGTCTACATGGGTGCGGTGGACACGGAGCGGCAGGCACTCAACGTCGCGCGGATGCGCCTGCTCGGCGCCCGTGTCGTCTCGGTGCAGACCGGTTCGCGCACGCTCAAGGACGCGATCAACGAGGCGCTGCGCGACTGGGTGACCAACGCCGACGGCACCTACTACTGCTTCGGCACCGCCGCCGGACCTCACCCGTTCCCGATGCTCGTCCGCGATTTCCAGCGCGTCGTCGGGCTCGAGGCGCGCGAGCAGATCCGGCAGCTGACGGGCCGGCTCCCCGACGCCGTCACGGCGTGCGTCGGCGGCGGGTCGAACGCGATCGGGATCTTCCACGCATTCCTCGACGATCCGGACGTGCGGCTCGTCGGCTACGAGGCGGGCGGCGACGGCGTCGAGACCGGCCGCACCGCCGCGACCTTCACCGCGGGAACCCCGGGCGCCTTCCAGGGCGCGTACTCGTACCTGCTGCAGGACGAGGACGGCCAGACGATCGACTCGCACTCGATCTCCGCGGGCCTCGACTATCCGGGTGTCGGCCCCGAGCACGCGCTGCTCAAGGAGACCGGCCGCGCGACGTACGAGCCCGTCACCGACACTGAGGCGATGGATGCGCTGCGGCTCCTGTCGGAGCGCGAGGGCATCATCCCGGCCATCGAGTCCGCGCACGCCGTCGCGGGATCGCTGCGGCTGGGCCGCGAGCTCGGCGAGGGCGCGATCGTCGTCGTGAGCCTGTCGGGCCGCGGCGACAAGGACATGGACACCGCCGCGAAGTGGTTCGGCCTGTTCGACGACGCCGCGGACGGCACGAACTCCGACACCGCGAACACGACCGACACGGAAGGCTCCGACCAGTGACCAGTTCGCGTTTGCAGCCCGTCTTCGACCGGTGCAGGGCTGAGAGCCGCGCAGCACTCGTCGGATACCTGCCCGCCGGATACCCGACCGTCGACGGGTCGATCGAGACGCTGCGCACGATGGTCGACGCCGGCTGCGACATCGTCGAGGTCGGCCTCGCGTACTCGGATCCCGTCATGGACGGGCCGACGATTCAGTCCGCCGCCGAGACCGCGCTCGCGAACGGCGTGCGGGTGCGCGACATCTTCCGCGTCGTCGAGTCCGTGAGCGCCGCCGGCGGCAGCGCCGTCGTGATGACGTACTGGAATCCCGTCCTCAAGTACGGCGTCGACGCCTTCGCCCGCGATCTCGCGAACGCGGGCGGGCTCGGCCTCATCACCCCGAACCTCATCCCCGAGGAGGCCGGCGAGTGGATGGCGGCCTCCGACGCCCACGAGCTCGACCGGATCTTCCTCGTCGCGCCGTCGTCCACCGAGGAGCGGCTCGCGTCGACCCTCGATGTCACGTCGGGATTCGTGTACGCCGCGTCGACGATGGGTGTCACCGGCGCCCGTGACACCGTCGATTCGGTCGCACCCGAACTGTGCGCCCGCATCCGTGTCCACTCGGACATTCCCATCGGCGTCGGACTCGGAGTCCGGTCCGGTGCGCAGGCCGCCGAGATCGCGTCGTACGCCGACGCCGTGATCGTCGGGTCCGCACTGGTGTCCGCGGCCGCCGAGGGACAGTCCGCCGTGGGTGCGCTCACGACCGAACTCGCCGAGGGCGTCCGCTCGGCTACCGTGTCGTCGTGATGACAACGCCGCACGCCGTCGACGTCCTCGCCGCGATCCCCAGTCCGCCGCAGGGCGTCTGGTATGTCGGGCCGTTCGCGCTCCGCGCGTACGCGCTGTGCATCATTGCCGGCATCGTCGTCGCGATCGTGTGGGGCGACCGCCGCTGGGTCGCCCGCGGTGGCGACGAGGGCACGGTCCTCGACATCGCGATCTGGGCGGTGCCCTTCGGGCTCGTCGGCGGCAGGCTCTATCACGTCCTGACGGACTGGCCGACCTACTTCGGCGAGGGCGGCGATCCCGTCGACGCGCTGAAGATCTGGCAGGGCGGCCTCGGCATCTGGGGCGCCGTCGCTCTCGGCGGCGTCGGGGCGTGGATCGGTTGCCGCCGCCGCGGCATTCCGCTGCCCGCGTTCGGTGACGCGATCGCCCCCGGCATTCTGCTGGCCCAGGCGATCGGACGGTTCGGCAACTGGTTCAACCAGGAGCTGTACGGACGAGAGACGACGGTCCCGTGGGGCCTCGAGATCTACGAGCGCCGCACGGAGACCGGGCAGGTCGGTCCCGGCCTCGTCGACGGCGTGTCCACCGGCGAGGTGTACGCGGTCGTGCACCCGACGTTCCTGTACGAGGCGCTCTGGAGCGTGCTGGTCGTGATCGCGCTCGTCGTGATCGACCGCCGGTTCCGCATCGGGCACGGCCGCCTCTTCGCGCTCTACGTCGCCGGCTACTGCTTCGGCCGGTTCTGGATCGAACTCATGCGCACCGACCACGCGAACGAGATCTTCGGGATCCGGGTCAACTCGTTCACGTCCGCGATCGTCTTCGTCGCTGCCATCGCCTACGTCGTCCTCGCGCGCAAGGGCCGCGAGGACCCGGCGACACTGCGCTCGCGTCGCGGCGGCACGGACGACCCGGAGACCGGTGGTTCGGACCGGACCGGTCCGGACGAGACGCCCACCGCCACCGTCGCAGCCGGTGACGACGCGGCACGCACGACCGATACTCCCCGAGAGTCGGACACCCCGACGTCCGAACGGAAGGACGACGCGACATGACCGACGAGCGAGACACCGACAAGTCCGCGAAACCCGACCAGCAGCCCGAGGGCGGCGAGTACTCCCAGGACACCGGCGCATACGACTACGGCGCCACCGCGGAGGCGTCGCTGTCGGACAGCACGTCCTCCGGAACGCCCGCGCCGGGTTCGGCGAGTGCCGGCCCCGGCTGGGACACGTTCGCGGGCGTCGGCAACGGACCGGGATGGGGCACGACGCCCACCTACCCCGTGCCGAACGACACCGCCGGGCCCGACGAGACGACGCGCCCCGACTACACCGGCCCGATCCAGCAGTACGGACTCGACGACGGCCCGACCTTCGGTGCTCCCGATCCCGCGTTCGGGGCGCAGGCGCCCGGCTACGGGTCCGGCGCGCCGCAGCAGAGCGCGCCACAGCAGCGTCCCCCGCAGCAGGGTCCGGTGCAGCAGCCGCCACCCCCGCAACCCGGCATGTATCCGGGGCCGTTCTACGCCGACCCCGCGGCGCCCTACGGCCGCGATCCCCGTACCGGGCAGCCGTTGTCGAACAAGAGCCGCACCACGGCGGGGCTGCTGCAGCTGCTGCCCAGCTTCGTGGGCGTGTGCGGTGTCGGCAGGCTCTACACCGGCTCGATCGCGATCGGGCTCGCCCAGTTCGTGCTCATGTTCGCGGGCTACGCCCTGATGCTGTTGCTCATCGGGTTCCTCGTCGTGCCCGCGATCTGGATCTGGAACCTCGTCGACGCGATCCGGATGTTCAGCGGCGACGTCGACGACGGCGAGGGCCGCAAGCTCACCGACTGACCGCGACGCGAAACCGCACTACCGGTCGGTAGATGGAGTTGGCGGTGCTGGTTGTCTAGGCTCGAGTCGTGAATCGACGCACCAAGATCGTATGCACGCTCGGGCCCGCCACCGCGGGTGGTGATCGAATTCGGGAACTCGTCGACAGCGGCATGAACGTCGCGAGACTCAACTTCAGCCACGGTGAGCACAAGGACCACGAAGAGAACTACACCAAGGTCCGTGAGGCGTCGGACGCCTCCGGAAAGGCCGTCGGTATTCTGGCCGACCTGCAGGGACCGAAGATCCGCCTGGGCCGGTTCACCGAAGGCAAGACATTCTGGGCGACGGGGGAGACCGTCAGGATCACCGTCGACGACGTCGAAGGCACTCACGACCGCGTCTCGACGACGTACGAGAATCTCGCGAACGATGCCACCCCCGGCGACCGGCTGCTCGTCGACGACGGCAAGGTCGGACTCGTCGTCACCGCCATCGAGGGCAACGACGTCGTGGCGCGGGTCACCGAGGGCGGCCCCGTCAGCAACAACAAGGGCCTGTCGCTGCCGGGCATGAGCGTGTCGGTGCCGGCGCTGTCGGAGAAGGACATCGCCGACCTCGAGTTCGCGCTGAAGCTCGGTGTCGACTTCATCGCGCTGTCGTTCGTGCGCTCGCCCGCCGACGTCGAACTCGTGCACGAGGTGATGGACCGCGTCGGCCGTCGTATCCCGGTCGTCGCGAAGCTCGAGAAGCCGGAAGCCGTCGACAATCTCGAAGCGATCGTCCTCGCGTTCGACGGCATCATGGTCGCGCGTGGCGATCTCGGCGTCGAGTTGCCGCTCGAGCAGGTCCCGCTCGTGCAGAAGCGGGCGATCCAGATCGCCCGCGAGAACGCGAAGCCCGTGATCGTCGCGACGCAGATGCTCGAGTCGATGATCGAGAACTCGCGTCCGACGCGTGCGGAGGCGTCGGACGTCGCGAACGCCGTCATGGACGGCACCGACGCCGTCATGCTGTCGGGGGAGACGTCGGTCGGCAAGTATCCGATGGAGACGGTGCGCACGATGGCGCGCATCGTCGAGGCGGTCGAATCGGATTCGACGCGGGTCCCGCCGCTGACCCACGTTCCGCGGACGAAGCGCGGCGTCATCTCGTACGCCGCACGCGACATCGGCGAGCGGCTCGACGCGAAGGCCCTCGTGGCGTTCACGCAGTCGGGCGACACCGTGCGGCGACTCGCGCGGCTGCACACGCACCTGCCGTTGCTCGCGTTCACGCCGGTCCCCGAGGTGCGCAGCCAGCTGTCGCTGACGTGGGGTACCGAGACGTTCATCGTGGCGCGGGTGGCGAGCACCGACGAGATGGTCGAGCAGGTCGATCACGCCCTGCTCGAGATCGGCCGGTACAGCCGCGGCGATCTCGTCGTCATCGTCGCGGGTGCGCCTCCCGGAACGGTCGGGTCGACGAACCTCATCCACGTGCACCGCATCGGCGAGGAAGATCGCTGACACGGTGAGCGGATCCGCTGATCTCGAGGTACTGCTCGACCTGCGCGAGAAGGCGCAGGACGTCTTCGTCGGCGAGCACCCGCCGCAGGTGGGTGCTCGCACCTTCGGCGGGCAGCTCGTCGCGCAGGCGCTGGTGGCGGCGGGGCGCACGGTGGGCGCCGACTGGCCCGTCCATGCGCTCAACGCGCATTTCGTGCGGGGCGGGGACGTCAAGGCGCCCATCGAGTACCACGTCGAGCGGCATCGGGACGGGCGGGCGTTCGCGAACCGTCAGGTGACCGCGATGCAGGACGGCAAGGAACTGTGCGTCGCGCTCGTCGCGTTCCAGGGCTTCGCGCGTGGACTCGAGCATGCCGTCGCACCGCCCGTGGTCCCCGATCCCGAGGCCCTGCCGACGATCGGGGAGTTGCTCACCGGGTTCGAGGACACCGTGCCGATGTTCGCGCGGGCGCTCAAGCCGATCGACATGCGTTACACGAACGACCCTGCGTGGATCCTCAAGGGTCGCGGGACGCTCGATCACAATCGTGTGTGGATGCGTGCCGACGGCACCCTGCCCGACGAGCCGATGATCCATGCGGCGACCCTCGCGTACTCGTCCGACACGACGATCCTCGACTCGATCATCACGTCGCACGGATTGTCGTGGGGACACGACCGGATCGTCGCGGCGACGGTGAACCATTCGATCTGGTTCCACCGGCCAGCGCGGTTCGACGACTGGATGCTCTACGCGACGGAGTCGCCCGTCGCCGCCGGCTCGCGCGGCCTCGCGACCGGGCGATACTTCGGTACCGACGGCACCCTCGTCGCCACCGTCGTCCAGGAGGGCGTGGTGCGGCACTTCCCGTCGCGGGCGGGTGCAGCCCCCGGCGGCACTGCGTCGGAATAGTCCGTTCTTACCCGAAACCCCCTGTGCCGCAATGTCACAGCGTGTGCGCTCGATGCACATGCTGTGACATTGCGGCACGAGGCTAGGGGGTGGGTGGGGGCGTTCCGGCCACCGGGAATGTTCGGCTCGGTGCCCGCCTATGCACGCTAGTGTGACGGCTCCCACAGGTGAGAGGAGCCTTCGTGACAGTACGGAGCATCGACCCCGAGGTCGCGACGATGCTCGCGGCACTCGACTCGGGCTTCCCCGACGTCACGGCGCACACGCCGCAGCAGATGCGTGAGCTCGTCGGTGCCCGTCGCGGCCCGGCGAGCACGGAACCCCCGATGCGATCGGTCGAGAACACTCGCGTCCCCGGAGGCCCGGCGGTGCGGGTGTACCGCCCGGAGTCGGACGGCGTACTGCCCGTCGTCGTGTTCGCACACGGCGGCGGATTCGTGTTCTGCGATCTCGACAGCCACGACGGGCTGTGCCGCGAACTCGCGCAGCGCGTCGGTGCCGTCGTCGTGTCGGTCGACTATCGGCTCGCGCCCGAGCATCCCGGTCCCGCCGCAGCGGACGACGTCTCCGCGGCGCTCGACTGGGCGCACGCCCGTGCCGCCGACTGGGGCGGTGATCCGGACCGGCTCGTGTTGGCGGGCGACAGCGCCGGCGGCAATCTCGCGGCCTGCGCTGCGATCGCCACGGTCCGTCGCGGCGGGCCGGTCGTGGCCGCGCAGCTACTGATCTATCCCGTGATCGACGACGACTTCGATTCCGAGTCGTACCGTACCTACGGCTCCGGGTACTACAACACCGAGGCCGCGATGCGGTGGTACTGGTCCCACTACGCGCCCGGCGGCGCTCGGGACGAGACCGTCGCACCGTCACGGGCGCCGTCCCTCGCGGGCGTCGCGCCCGCGGTCGTCGTCACGGCGGAGTTCGATCCGCTGTGCGATTCGGGGCATCGCTACGCACAGCAGCTCGCCGATGCCGGAATCCCGGTGCGGACACATCGTTTCGACGGGCTCTTCCACGGATTCCTCGCTTTTCCCACGCTGTCGCACGTCGGTCCCGCGCTGGACCGGATCGCCGGCCTCACCCGCGACGTCCTGGGCGTGCGCGACGACGAAAGGACGACTCGATGAGCACCACCGCGTCCCCCGACACCACTGCAGCCGACACCACGGTCGACGTGGTCGTCATCGGTTCCGGCACCGGCCTCGCGGCCGCGCTCGCCGCGCACGAGAAGGGACTCGACGTCCTCGTCGTCGAGAAGACCGAGTACGTCGGCGGCTCCACCGCGAGATCCGGTGGTGCGTTCTGGATTCCGGCCAATCCGGTGTTGCAGGCGGACGTGCCCGAGGACACGCGCGCGATCGCCGCCACCTATCTCGACGCCGTGGTGGGGGAGAGCGCGCCGAAGGAGCGCCGCGCTGCGTATCTCGACAACGGCGCCGAGGCGGTCGCGATGATCGAGCGGACGACGCCGCTGGAGTTCTTCTGGGCCAAGGGCTATTCGGACTACCACCCCGAGAAGCCGGGTGGCTCGGCCGTCGGTCGCACGTGTGAGAGCACGCCGTTCGATCTCGCGCAGCTCGGCGAGGAGCGCGCACGTTTCCGTCCCGGTCTCATGGCGTCGTCGCTGCCGATGCCGGTCACCGGCGCCGACTACAAGTGGCTCAATCTCGTGATGCGGACGCCGGCGAAGTCCTTGCCGCGGGCGATCAAGGCGCTCGCGAAGGGACTCGGCGGGAAGCTGCGCGGCCGCGAATACACCGCGGGCGGGCAGGCTCTCGCGGCGGGACTGTTCGCCGGAGTGATCCGTGCCGGAATCCCGGTGTGGACGGAGACGAGCCTCACCGACCTCGTGGAGGAGGACGGCCGCATCACGGGCGCGGTCCTGCGCCGCGGCGGCGTCGACGTCACCGTCGCGGCCCGCAAGGGTGTCGTGCTCGCGGCGGGCGGCTTCGATCACGACATGGCGATGCGGCACAAGTACCAGTCGGAGTCCTTGGGAGACAACGAGAGCCTCGGAGCCGAGGGCAACACGGGCGACGCGATCGTGCTGGGCGAGCGGTACGGGGCCGCGGTCGCGGGGATGGATCGCTCGTGGTGGTTCCCTGCAGTCGCGCCCGTTCCCGGCGGCGCGCCGTCGGTGCTGCTCGCCGAGCGTGCGCTGCCGGGGTCGCTCGTCGTCGACTCCTCGGGATCACGCTTCGTCAACGAGGCGAGCGACTACATGAGCTTCGGGCAGAAGATCCTCGCCCGCGAGCAGGCGGGCGACCCCGTCGGGTCGATGTGGCTCGTCTTCGATCAGCGGTACCGCGACAGCTACATCCTCGCGGGCGGGCTTTTCCCGCGGCAGCCGCTGCCCAAGTCCTGGTACGCGAACGGGATCGCGCATCGTGCCGACGACGCCGCGTCGCTCGCGCGGTCGATGGGAGTCTCGGAGAAGACGTTCACCGAGACGCTCGCGCGGTTCGACGCGCAGGCCGCGGCGGGTGTCGATCACGACTTCGATCGTGGCGGCAGCGCGTACGACCGGTACTACGGCGACCCGACGATCGGCCCGAACCCGAACCTCCGGCCGCTGAGCGGGCAGCTCTACGCCGTGAAGATGGTGCTCAGCGATCTGGGAACGTGCGGTGGGCTCGTCGCCGACGACCGCGCCCGGGTGCTGCGGGAGGACGGTTCGGCGATCGCGGGCCTGTACGCGATCGGCAACACGGCGGCCAATGCGTTCGGGGACAAGTACCCCGGTGCGGGCGCGACGATCGGACAGGGCCTCGTGTACGGCTACATCGCGGCTCAGGATCTCGCGCGTCAGGATCTCGGCGTGCCGTCCGGCGGGTAGTCCCCGAACGTCCCGTACGGGTCGTCGTCCAGATAGCGCCGGTGCTGGCGCTCGGCGCGCGCCGCGATCTCACGTTCGGTCGCGGCGCGCGCCGACTGCTCGCGGGCGCGCGTGTCGCGGCGCGTCGCAGCGAGCAGGCCGACGAGCCCGACGAGGACGACGCCGCTCCAGAGCAGCGCCATGCCCTGTGCGGCTGCGACGATCGAGACGATCGTGAGGACGGTTCCGGTCGCTGCCACGGCGCCGAACGCGCCCACGAGTGTCGCGTTCCGGCGGCGACGGGCAGGGGCCGCGCGCTGGGGCGGGGGAGGCGGCGCTGCGTGCGGTGGAGCGAGCAGAAGCAGCACCACCACGACGACGAGGCCGACGACGATCGGTGCGTAGAGCATCATGCGGGTGTCACCTCTCGTCGGGAGTGCGGGTCCGGAATCTCCATTATGACGGCGCCGCCGAAGCGGGGCGATCGGTGCAGGTACCCCCGTCGATCGGGGTCGTGGAGCCGTGATATTTCTTGATCGCCCGAGAGTGGGTTGGATCACACAAAAGGAGATCGACGTGCGCAATATCGGCCGGACTCGGCAGTTCCGACGAGCAGCGACGGCGGTCGTCGCGGCGGTGGCGATCGCGGGAGCCGGAAGTGCGCTGACCGCGCCCGTGGCCGGCGCGGAGCCGGCCGGTGACGCACGCGACGCGCAGGTGGCGCTCGAGGGGATCACGTCCGCCCCGCAGGACGTCTCCGCGATCGTGGAGAGCATCGAGATCGCGAACGCGATCCTCGATCAGTTCGGCATCACCCCGTTCACGCCGACCGTGGGTGCGTGCACCGATCTGTCGTTCCCGCTGGCCGTCGCGGGCGCCGTGCCGGGCCCGGCGACCCCGCCGATCGGTGACCTTTCCTTTTCGCTGTTCGGGAGCGAGATCGACCTCAACGCCGTGCGGCGCGGCGAGGTCCTCTACGGATTCGTGCCCACCGGGGTGCGCAACGATTCCGCCGACAAGTCGGGAATGAAGGTCGCGTGGTTCAACGTGAACACCTTCCAGGGTGGTTTCGGTGAGCCGATGGGCGGCATCTCCGATGTCATCCTCGACGCCGTCGTCAAGCGGATCGAGGGACTCGCCCCGGGGGTGGCGGTGGTCGCCAATCGTCTCGTCGACTCGACGCTGCGCCCGGTGCTGAACCGCATCCCGCAGAACGGGGTGCGCGGTGGCCTCGTCGACACCGGACAGGGCACCGTGCTGTCCGCGATCTACGGCACCGTGAACAAGGGCGACGCGACGTGCGTGTTCTTCCCGAGCCTCGGGATCGCCACGGCCGCCTGACGCCCGGATCGCGTCTGCGAGGATCGGCACATGGGAGAGGACGCACGACGCCTGGCGCGAGGCGAGTGGTATCTCGACGACGCCGAACTCCAGGACCGGCGACGGCGGTGCGCGCGTCTCCTCGACTCCTTCGATTCCGTTCCGGCGGAGGACGATCGAGCGCGATCCGAGGTGCTACGCGCCGTCGTCGGCGAGGTCGGTGACGGCGTCGTCGTCGTGCCGCGCTTCCGGTGCAGCTACGGCGACAACATCCGGCTCGGCGACGGTGTGTTCGTCAACGCCGGAGCGTTCTTCATGGACGATGCTCCGATCACCCTCGCGCCGAACGTGCGGATCGGACCCGGCGCGCAGCTCATGACGGCCCTGCATCCCGTGGACGATCACGCACGCCGCCGTGAGGGGTGGGAGCGTGCCGCGCCGATCACGATCGGGGAGAACGCGTGGCTCGGTGCCGCCGTCACGGTGGGGGCGGGAGTGACCATCGGACGCAACGCCGTGATCGGTGCGGGCAGCGTCGTGCTCCGGGACGTACCCGATCACGTCGTGGCCGCGGGATCGCCCGCCGTCGTCGTGCGGCACACTCCGGTCGAAGGCTGAGATTCGACATCAGTTCGCGGACAACGATTCCAGGTGTCCGCGGACGAGTCGCCGTACCTGCGCGGGCGGGTCGGTCCGGCCGACGAGCAGGTGGACGGCGAGGCCGTCGATCAGGGCATGGAGATGCATCGCCTCGTCGTCGACGTCTCGGTCGGCGTGCACGAGGCCGTGTTTCCGCAGATCGACGAGCAGTGCCCGGCACAGTGCGCGCAGCCCGTCGTGGGCGCCCAGCGAGATCTCCTCGAGTCCGGGCCGGCCCGCGGCGTCGGTGACGAGCGCCAGATTCACGTGCATCTCGACGCGGCGGGCGTCGTCGTAGGGCAGCACCTCGGCGAGGATCTTCTCCGCACGCCGCAGCGGATCTCGCACGGCGGTGTGCGCACGCACCCGTTCGCCGACGCGCTCCTGGATGAGGAGCATCGAGAACTCGAGCAGTGCTTCCCGCGTGGGGAACACGTGTCGCAGTGAGCCGGCGGAGATTCCGGCTTCCGCCGCGACGTCGCGGATGGAGACGCCGGACGCCCCGCTGCGCAGCACCACCCGCCACAGTGCTTCGGCGATCTGCGTGCGGCGGGCGTCGTGGTCGATGAGTTTCGGCATCCCGCTCATGGTAGCCCAGCTGTGCTAGCTTGTGTGGCGGCACAGGTGTGCTACCAAAACGAAGGAGTGGGTGGTGACGACTCGGCGTTCGACCGCGCTCGACGTACTGCGAGGGATCGCCGTCCTCGGAACGCTCGCGACCAACATCTGGATCTTCACCGACGTCGAAGGCCTCGTCGGATACATCGTGGGCGAGCGCCGCGCGACCGGCGCCTGGGAGCCGGTGCAGGTGGTGCTCCAGCAACTCGCGCAGGGCAAGTTCCTAGGCCTGCTCACCGTCATGTTCGGCATCGGACTCGCCATCCAGCAACGATCCGCGCTCCGTCGCGCGGCCCGCTGGCCGGGCGCGTATCCGGTGCGCGCGGGGCTGCTCTTCGTCGACGGCGTGATCAACTACGTGCTCTTCACCGAGTTCGACGTTCTGATGGGCTATGCGGTGACGGGCCTCGTCGTCGCGTACATCCTGTCCGCGAGCATCCGGCGGCAACGACTCGCGGCCGCCGTCGCCTGTGGGGTCCACGCGCTGATCCTGGGTGTCGTGGTGCTGGCGCTCGCCACGGCCTCGGCGACGCCGCCCGGCTCGGCGCTCTCGCCGAATCCCTACCGGGACGGGTCTTTCCTCGATCTCGTCGCGTTCCGTCTCGACAACGTGCTGCTGTTCCGCCTCGAGATCGTCTTCATCCTTCCGATGTCGATCGCGCTCTTCCTGGCGGGCGCTGCACTGTTCCGTGCGGGAATCCTCGAGCCGACCGCGCGGCGGTTGCGCCGGCGGCTGATGATCGGCGGGCTCGGGGTGGCCCTGCCGCTCGACCTGCTCGTCGGATCGTTCGGCGGCTCGGCAGGATTGGTTCTGGGGCGGTACGGGATCGCTCCGTTCGTCGCGCTCGGGATACTGGCCGCCGTCGCCGAGTTCTACAGCAACGGCCGTGCCGCGGGCGTCGTGGGACGCGCGCTCGCGCCGGTCGGGCGGACCGCGCTGAGCTGCTACGTGCTGCAGAACGCACTCGCCGGCGCCCTCTGCTACGGCTGGGGCCTCGGCATCGCGGGCCGACTCGACGGCACCACCGTCGTCCCGGTCACGGTCGGCTTGTTCCTGCTCGTCGCCGCGGCGATGACGATCGCCTCGCGACTCTGGCTCGCGCGGTTCGATCGCGGTCCGCTGGAATGGGTGTGGCACGCGAGTTACGAGAGCCTCACCCGGTCGCGCGTCAGCGCGGCGTCGCGGTCGTGACGGCGAATCCTGCGATCCATTCGGGTACGGCCTCGTAGAAGCGCGAGGCCATCGAGTAGGGGCCCGTCGCCGCGAGCGACGCGTAGGCGGCGACCCACGTCCGCACCTCGTGCGACGATCCACCGCCCTCGGCGCCCATCCACTCGACGGACCAGTCGTCGACGTCGGCGAGGGCACCGCTCTCGAAGGTGTCCAGAACGAGGTTGTCCCACGTCGGATTGATCGGGATCATCGTCGTAGATCCGGCGGCGTAGTCGCGGCCGGCCTGCACGACGCGCTCCTCGCCCTTGGCCCGCTGTTGCGGCGTCGGTGGGTGGCCCTCGATGAGGGCGTCCGCGACGCGCGGGGGCGCGCCGTCGAGGGTCGGCACCGGCGGATCGTGCGACAGACCGCCCGACGCGAGGAAGAGCACGCGCTTGTCGAGCTCGGCTGCGGCCTCGCCCACGGCGGTGCCCAGCGCGCGAATCCGGCTCACGGGGCACAGCGGCGTCGCGACGCCGTTGACGAACACGGGAACGACCGGCACGCGATCGATGCCGTCGAAGAGCACCTCGAGCGGCTGGACGAAGCCGTGGTCGACGGTCATCCGGGCCGACACGGTGAGGTCGACACCGCGATCGAGGACGCCCTTGGCGAGCGCCTTCGCCGCCTCGGTGTCGACGGAGAGCGGACCGGCCTGCGAGCCGAAGTCGCCGACCGCGGTCGCCTCGGTGGCGAGGCAGAACGGCGGCATCTCCTTGTAGAAGAAGCCGTTGTAGTGATCGGGCGCGTAGAGCACGACCAGCTCGGGATCGAATTCCGCGACGAAGGCGCGTGCGCCGGCAACAGCGGCCTCGATGCGCGCGAGAGTGTCGGCATCGGGATCGTTCTTCCCGATGAGGGGCGAGTGCGAGAGCCCGACGAGGGCGGGGGCCATGGCTGAATTCCTCACTGCTGCTCGGACGTTACTGCTGCTCGGACGTTACTGCTGCTCAGGCGTTCGGGTGGATGACGAGCTTGCCGGTCAGGGTTCCGTCGATCATGAGCTGGAACCCCTTGTGGATCTCGGACAGCGGCAGGGTGCGGTCGATCACCGGGCGCAGGCCCGTCGCGTCCATCATCTTGAGCATCGCGACGAGCTCGCTGCGGGTGCAGCCGGTCGATCCGAGGATCCGCTGCTGGAGGTAGAAGATGCGGTTGAGGTCCGCAGGAGGATTGGCGCCGCTGGTGGCACCGGCGATGACGATCGTGCCGCCGGGGCGCAGGCACTTCATCGAATGGGCCCACGTCGCTTCGCCGACGGTCTCGACGACGACGTCGACCCGCTCCGGCAGGCGCTCACCGGTGCCGACAACGGCGCGCGCGCCCCACGAGAGGGCTTCGGCGCGCTTTGTCTCGCTGCGGCTGGTGGCGTAGACGACGGCGCCCGCGGCGGCGGCCAGCTTGATCGCGGCCGACGCGACCCCGCCGCCGGCGCCCTGCACGAGCACCCGGTCGCCCGCGGTGATCCGGGCCTGTGTGAACAGCATCCGGTATGCGGTCGTCCAGGCGACGGGCAGGCAGGCGGCCTCGTCGAAGGACAACCAGTCGGGCTTCGGGACGAGGTTGCGGGTGGGCACGGTCAGGTACTCGGCGAACGCGCCGTCGTGCTGTTCGGAGAGCAACGCCCGGCCGGGATCGAGTGTCTCGTCGCCCATTCCGGCGTCCGCGTCGGCGATCACCGGATAGACGATGACGGGATTGCCGTCCTCGTCGTAGCCGGCGGCGTCGCAGCCGAGCACGATCGGGAGCCGCTCGGGCGGATGACCGACGCCGCGCAGCGTCCACAGGTCGTGCATGTTCAGCGACGATGCGACGACCCGAACGAGCGACCAGCCCGGTGTCGGTTCGGGCTTCGGCACCTCGCGGAGGACGAGGCCGGACAGCGGATCGGTGGCGTTCTGGGACAGCGCGGTGGCAGCGAGCATGGGGCCGATGCTCCCCACGTCGCGACGGCCCACCCAGCGGATGTGCCGTCCTGCGGAACGCGTCCGGGCGGCGTGCCGGAGTACGGAACGGCGCCTGGAACAGCGTCGTCGCGCGAGATTGTGTTGGTCACATGACTTCCACCATCCGATCCGGCGCCGGGGCGTGCGGCGGTGCTTGCGAACCACCGAACGGTGCCGCGACGGCGGCTCCGCGCGGCTCGCTGCGGCGGCCGGCCGAGCTGACCCGGAACGTCGACGTCTCCGGGCTCGTCGACTCCGAGGGCGGTCTGCTGGACCGCGCGATCTTCACGGACGAGGATCTCTACAAGCAGGAGCTGCGCCGCGTCTTCGCGCCGAGCTGGCTGTTCCTCGCGCACACCGATCAGTTCCGTCGGCCGGGTGACTTCTTCACGACGTACATGGGTGAGGACCCGATCATCGTGACGATGGACAAGAGCAGGCGGATCCGCGCCTACCTCAACTCGTGCCGTCACCGCGGTGCCCGGGTGTGCCGCGCAGATTTCGGTGCGACCCGCAACTTCACGTGCACCTATCACGGCTGGGCGTACGACCTCGAGGGCGCGCTCGTGAGCGTTCCCAACAAGGACGGCTACCCGGAGTCGTTCGACGCCAAGGACTGGGGCCTCGTCGAGGTTCCGCACGTCGAGACCTACCACGGGCTGATCTTCGGCACCTGGAACCCTGCTCCGCTCTCGCTGCGGGAATCGCTGGGCGACATGGCGTGGTACATGGACGCGATGCTCGATCACGACGACGAGGGAACCGTCGTCGTCGGGGGCGTCCACAAGTGGGTGCTCGAAGGCAACTGGAAGCTGTCGGCCGAGCAGTTCGCGACCGACTGGTACCACGTGAACATGAGCCACGCGTCGGCGCTGACGGTGCTCTCGCCGTCCGGCAAGGCTCCCCGGGACGAGATCGTGCATCGCACCGGACGCCAGTACGTCGACCCGCGTGGGCACGGCGCCGGCTTCCCGGTGCACCCGAAGAACCGGTTCGACGCCCGCACCGTCCACGAGTGGATGGACTACGACGCGCTCCGCGAACGCCTCGGCGACGCGCGGGTGGAGGGGCCGCTCACGACCGGCCACGCGACGGTCTTCCCGAACTTCTCGTACCTGCCGGTCAACGGCTCGATCCGCATCTGGCACCCCAAGGGACCCGACGCGATGGAGGTCTGGGCCTGGACGATCGTCGACAAGTCGATGCCCGACGAGGTCCGGGAGGCGCAGCGCCTGTACAACCTGCGCACGTTCGGTCCCAGCGGCATCTTCGAGCAGGACGACGGCGAGAACTGGAGCGAGGTCCAGGCGATCTCGCGTGGCTTCATCACCAACGGTGTCGCCCTGAACTATCAGATGGGTATGGGCTCCGAGCGTGAGGACGGCCGGCATCCCGGCACCACGAGCGAGCTCTACAGCGACGCCGCGGGCCGTGCCTTCTACGGCCACTGGCGCGATCTGATGAACACCCCCGCATGGCACGAGGAGAAGCGATGATCACCGGCATTCGCGTCGCCGCGCTCGACGACATCCCGGAGGGCGAGGGCATCGCCGTCGACAAGGCCGTCACCGGAACCGCCGACGACATCGCCCTGCTGCGCGACGACGACGGCAGTGTGTGGGCACTCGACGACACGTGCACGCACGCCGACGCGTCCCTCGCGGAGGGGTGGGTCGAGGACGGGCAGGTCGAGTGCCCGCTGCACTCGAGCAAGTTCTGTCTGAAGACCGGTGCCGTGGACGGGCTTCCGGCGACGAAGGACGCGTGCCCGCACCGCGTGGAGATCCGTGACGGCGAGGTCTTCCTCTTCCCGGGAGAACGGCCGTGACCGGCGTCCCCGAACGGGTCGTGGTGGTCGGCGGCGGTATCGCCGGCGTGAGCACCGTCGGGGCGCTGCGGTCCGGCGGGTTCGAGGGCGAGCTCACGCTGGTCGACGCGGGCGAGTTCCCGTACGACCGCCCGCCGCTGTCGAAGGACTATCTCGCCGGCGGGAAGAACCTCGAGCAGATCGCGTTGCAGCCGCCGCAGTGGTACGACGACAACACGATCGCGCTGCGCACCCGGACGTCGGTGACCGCGCTGCGTCCGGCCGAGGGCGCCGTCGAGCTGTCGGGCGGCGAGTTGCTGCGCGCGGACCGCGTCGTGCTCGCGACGGGTGGGCACGCGGCGAGGCCACCGATCCCCGGTGCCGACGGCGAGCGCGTCCACGTGCTCCGCACGAGCGAGGACGCCGAGCGTCTCCGGGGCGCACTCGTTCCGGGAGCGCGGCTGCTCGTCGTGGGTGCCGGTCTCATCGGCGCCGAGGTGGCCTCGACGGCACTCGGGCTCGGCTGCGACGTCGTGCTCGTGGATCCGGTGGCGGTGCCGCTCGCCGCGGGCATCGGCGACGACGTCGCGACGTGGCTGCACGGGCTCCACGGGGTCCGCGGCATCACGACCCTCACCGCCCAGGTGAAGTCCTTCACCGACACCGGCTCGGGTATCGACGCCGTGATCGACGGCGAGGACGATCTGCGGTCGTTCGACGCGGTCGTCGTCGGCGTCGGCATGGTCGCGGAGACCGGGCTGGCCGAGACCGCGGGCCTCGAGGTCGATCGCGGCGTCGTCGTCGATCCGGACCACGTGACGTCGAACCCCGCAGTGCTGGCGGTCGGCGACATCACGCGGGTGCGCCGCGGCGGCGTGCTCGCGCCGCGCGCCGAGCACTGGGAGGCGGCTCAGCATGACGGCCGCCGTGCCGCCGCGACTCTCCTCGGCGCCCCCGCACCAGCCGACACGGCGCCGTGGTTCTGGACCGACCGGCACGACCGCCACGTCGAAGGCGTCGGCCGCATGTCGGACGCCGAGACGACGGTGGTGCGCGGCGAGCTCGGCGCAGCGGCGTTCAGCGCGTTCGGTTTCCGCGACGGCCGGGTCGTCGCGGCGGTGGCCGTGGACGACTCCAACGCCGTCCGGGCCGCTCGCCGGATGATCGACCGCGCGATCGCCGTCGACCCGCACAAGGTGGCCGATCCTGCCACCGACCTCCGAAAGTTGCTGCGCGGCTGAGCCGGCCGTCGCCCGATCAGCCCCCGAAGGGACGAGACACCGTGAGCATCACCGAAACAGCACCCCCGGCCGGGACGCGGGCGGGCACGCTCGCCGACCGTGACACCCATTTCGAGGTGGAGCAGTTCTACTACGCGGAGGCCGAGCTTCTCGACGACGGCCGCTTCACCGACTGGCTCGATCTGCTCGCCGACGATCTGGACTACTGGATGCCGACGCGGAGCAACCGGCTGCGCCGGCAGCAGGCGCTGTCGATCGCCGCGCGCGGCGAGGCCGCCTTCTACGACGAGACGAAGGACAGTCTCGCGTGGCGGATCCGGCGTTTCGACTCGGGCATGGCATGGGCCGAGGACCCGCCGTCGCGTACCCGCCACGTCGTCGGCAACGTCGTCGCGCGCTACGTGGATCCCGAGGAGCATCCGGGATTCACCGAGGAGGATCTGACGATGCGGTCCGCGTTCCTCGTCTACCGCAATCGCCTCGAACGCGAGGAGAACGTCTTCGCCGGCGGCCGCACCGACGTGCTGCGCCGGACGGACTCGGGCCTGCAGGTGGCCCGGCGGACGATCCTCCTCGACCAGAACATCCTGCTCGCGAAGAACATCTCGACCTTCTTCTAGACGGTCGTACTTCCGATGTCGGCCCTCCCCGTCGCCGACGCTCTTCCGTACCCGACACCGATTGGACATCGTGTGACCACCGCAACGACCACCGAGGTCGAACTCCGTCGGCATCGTGTCCCGACCACGCTCGGCGAGATCGCCGTCGCAGAGGTGCCCGGCGACGGCCCCACCCTCGTGATGCTGCACGGCGGCGGGCCCGGCGCGTCCGGAGTGAGCAACTATCACCAGAATCTCGCGGCGCTCTCGCAGCACTTCCGGATCCTGCTGCCCGATCAGCCGGGCTTCGGCGAGAGCTACCGTCCCACCGAGGCGGACCTCGACGAGCGGTCGATCACCGCGATCACGGTCGACGCGCTCGCCCAGGCGCTCGACGCGCTCGGAGTCGGCACCTTCCATCTGCTGGGCAACAGCCTCGGCGGCGCTGCGGCCATCGCCTTCGCGCAGACCCATCGCGACCGGGTGAGTGGGCTCGTGCTCATGGCGCCGGGTGGCGGCTGGCTGCCCTTCGGTCCCACCCCGACCGAGGGCCAGAAGGAGATGTTCAAGTACTTCAACGGGGGCGGGCCCAGCGAGAAGAAGATGGCCTCGTTCATCCGCACGATGGTCTTCGACCACAAGCAGTTCGGTGCGGACGTCGTGCGTGCCCGCTACGAGGCGTCGCTCGACGAGAGCCACATCGCCTTCTATCACCTCTACAACGCGGCCTTCGCCAAGCGGCACGGGATGGACCCGCTGTGGAAGGACCTCCACCGCATCACGGCGCCGACGCTGCTGCTGTGGGGCCGCGACGATCGCACGATCACCCTCGAGGGCGCGCAGATCATGCTCAAGCAGATCCCGGACGTGCAGATGCACGTCTTCGGCCGCTGCGGGCACTGGGTGCAGCTCGAGCGCTCCGCCGAGTTCGAGCGCCACGTCACCGACTTCCTCGGGAACCTCGCATGACCGGCTGGCTGGACGGCTATTCGGCGCTGATCACCGGTGGCGGCACCGGGATCGGGCGCGCCGTCGCCGAGCGTTATCTCGCCGAGGGAGCCTCGGTGACGATCCTCGGCCGCGACCGGGATCAGCTCGACAAGGTCGTCGCGGACTCGGCGGACCCGTCGCGGATGCACGCCGTCCAGGCGGACGTCCGCAGCTCCGAGCAACTGCACGCCGCGGTCGTGGAGGCGGTCGATCGGTTCGGCAAACTCGACACGCTCGTCGCGAACGCCGGCGTGTGGGACTACCAGCGGCAGCTGACGCGGTTCACGGGAGACGAGCTCGCGGCGACCGTCGACGAGGTGTTCTCGGTCAACGTCAAGGGCTACTTCCTCGCGGCCGAGGCGGCGTGGCGTGAACTCGTCGCGACGCGGGGCTCCATCGTCATGACGCTGTCCAACACGTCGTTCTACGTCAACGGCGGCGGGCCGGTCTACACCGCGAGCAAGCACGCATGCCTCGGGCTCATGCGCGAACTCGCGTACGAGCTCGCCCCGAAGGTGCGGGTCAACGGTGTCGCGTGCGGCGGTATGAGCACCGACCTGCGCGGCCCGGAGTCGTTGTCGATGACCGAGCGATCCATCTCGGCATCGTTCGCCAAGCGCGGCCCGGATTCGCCTCCGCCGCCGATTCCGTTGCACGATTCGAGTATCGATCCCACCGATTTCACCGGTCCCTACGTGCTGCTCGCCTCCCGCGAGCAGGCGGGCCCGATCACCGGTGAAGCGATCTCGATCGACGGCGGGATGGGTGTGCGCGGATTCGCCTCCGACGCCGGCGGAAACCACCTCTGACTCTCCACCGAACACGACGAAGGAAATCCCGACATGAGATCCGGCACTCTCGACACCACGTTCGGACGCCTCGCATGACGTTCGGACATCCCGCGAACTCCGGCGTCGCGGTCGACGTGAACCCGGCCGCCGCCGTGGCCCGCAACGCCGGCTGGAATGCGGCCGCGGTGGCCCTCCGCTACGGCGACACGGCCGTGACGTACGCCGACCTCGACGATCGCACCGCTCGGCTCGCAGCCGTCCTCACCGATGGCGGCGTCGGGCCCGGCGACCGCGTCTCGTACGTGGGCCTCAACAGCCCCGCGTTCCTGACGACGCTGCTCGCGACGTTGCGGATCGGCGCGATCTTCGTGCCCGTCAACTTCCGGCTCGCCGGCCCCGAACTGAGGACGGTCCTCGAACGCAGCGGCGCCGTCGCGCTCGTGGGGGAGAGCGGTCACTGCGACATCGTCGACGCCGTCCGCGACTCCGTCGCGGTGAAGCGTTACCTGCTCGTCGACGACGATCCGACGACCCCGCCCGCCGGCGACGTCCCGGGCTGGGAGCGGTGGTCGGGTCTCCTCGACGCCGCGGAGCCGACCGAGCAGATCGCCACCGGCAGGTTCGACGACCCCGCGATCCTCATGTTCACCTCCGGCACCACGGGTGTCCCGAAGGGAGTCGTCCTCACCCACGGCAACATCTGGTGGAACTCGGTCAACGTCGACACGATGCTCGACGCCCGCCGTGGCGACGTCACGTACGCGTCCGCGCCGCTCTTCCACGTGGGGGCGCTGAACAGCTTCGTCGTCCGCACGATCGTGCGCGGCGGAACCGTCGTTCTGCGCCGCACGTTCGACCCGGCGGAGTTCCTGGCCGACGTCGCGCACCATCGTGTCAACTCGCTGTTCGCGGTGCCCGCGATGCTCGCCGGCCTGCGCCGGGTGCCGGGACTCTTCGAGACGGACCTGTCGCACTTGCGCTCGGTCGTCGTCGCGGGTGCGCCGGTGCCGCCGTCGCTCATCCGCGAGTTCGCGGACCACGGTGTCTGGCTGCAGCAGGCGTGGGGGCTGACCGAGACCGCGCCGTTCGCCACGCATCTGCCCGTCGAACGCACCCTAGACAAGATCGGGTCGGCCGGGATCCCGATGCCCTACACGCAGATCCGCATCGTGGAGGTCGGCACGACCACGCCCGTCGGGCCGATGGTCAGCGGCGAGATCCTCGTTCGGGGGCCGAACGTAACGCCCGGCTACTGGGAGAACCCGGAGGCGACGGCAGCGGCGTTCGACGAGGACGGCTGGTTCCATTCCGGCGACATCGGCTACCTCGACGAGGACGGCTACTTGTTCATCGTCGACCGGCTCAAGGACATGGTCATCACCGGCGGGGAGAACGTCTATCCCGCGGAGGTCGAGCGCGTGCTCGCCACCATGCCGGGAGTCACCGACGTCGCCGTGGTCGGAGTTCCGGACGACACGTGGGGCGAGCTCGTCGTCGCGGTCGTGTCGCTGGATGCCGCCGCCGCGATCACCCTCGACGACGTGCGTGAGTTCGCCGCCGAACAACTCGCCCGCTACAAGCTCCCGCGCAAGCTCGAAGTGATCGACCGGGTGCCGCGCAACGCGTCCGGCAAGCTCGAGAAGCTCACCATTCGGCGCTTCGTCGAGGACCGGACGCAGTGAGCGTGCAGACCCCGGCGGGGGAGAGCGCCGCGCCGTGGACGGCCGAGGTCGTGTCGTGGGGCGACGGCGGCGGACGTGTGGCGTTGCAACGCGACGAAGGCCGCGTCGTCACCGCCGAGGTGAGCCGCTGCGCGCGGGGCCGGCTTCGGCTCGCGTATCCCGTCGCCGCCCACGACGTCGAGGTCCGGTTGCCCGCCCTCGTGTCGACCGACGACCTCACCGCGGTCCTGAGGTCGGTGGTCGGCGCTGTCCGCCGCGTAAACCCCGAGTGCCGGAAGGTGCTGTTCGCCGTCGAGCGGACCACCGACGCCGAGACCACGAACGCCGAGAGCACGAACGCCGAGAGCGCGAGCGCGACCATCGCGGCAGCGGAGGCCGCCGGTTTCCGCTACGTCGTCGACGTCGATCTGGCGGAGGCGGAACTCGGGCTCATGGTCGCCGAGCCGGAGTGGGTCACCGCGGTCGACATCGATCTGGATCGCGTTCCGGGTACCTGACTCACGCCGTCAGCCGGCGAGGGCGTGCTGCACGCGCGGCGGCGTGGTGCGAACGTCCTGCCGGCGGCGGGTGGGCAGTACCCGCGCCGCGTCGCTCGCGACCCGGCGCAGCGTCGCGGCGTGGGTACGGACGTCGAGCCGGTCGGTCGCGCCCGACACGGACAGGGCGGCGACCGGGCGCCCCGAGGGGCCGATGACGGGGACCGCGACGCAGCTCAGCCCGCTCTGGATCTCGCCGTTCTCCACCGCGATCCCGAGCCGCCGGATCGCGGACAGTTCGGTGGCGAGTGCGACGGGATCCACGATCGTCCGGTCCGTGTAGCGACGCAGCGGTGCGGCGAGTGCTGCCTGCATCGCGTCGGGGTCGTAGGCGAGGAGTGCCTTGCCGACCGCCGTGCAGTGCGCGGGGATCCGGTGACCGATTCGCGACGGCGACGGGACCTGTCGATGGCCGTAGAGCTTGGCGAGATACACGACGTCGGTGTCGTAGAGCGCTGCGAGATGCACGGTCTCCTGCGTCGCTGCGAACAGCTCGGCCAGGAACGGAATCAGCCTGTCCCGCAACTCCTCCTGGCCCGGCGCGTACATCGTGCGGCCGATCTCGTGGAGCCGGTTGCCGAGCCGGTAGTCGGTGCCGACCCGCTCGACCACGCCGTTGCGCTCGAGCATTGCGAGGACGCGATGAGTGGTCGACTTGCTCAGGTCGGCACGGCGCGCGAGTTCACTCACGCCGACGCCGGTGAGTCCGTCCTCGCCGAAACACGCGAGCAGGCTGACCGCTTTGTCGATGGCTGCCCGGTCGTCGCGTGCACACGCTGTGGTCATGATGGTGACAGCACCTTCCGCTCGCTCGTCTGCTCGTCCAGCCGGCTCCGTCCATTAGAGTGGACGAAACGACGACTTGCACGTGACAATTTTCGCGTCGCCGATGGCCGTCCGTCAAGATTGACGAAGGCAACTTATAAGTGACGGCGCGCGAGGGGCGGTAGGGGAGATGTCCGACAGCAATCAGCTCGTGGCGCGCAACGTGCGCCGCTATCGCCAGGAGCGCGGGCTCTCGCTCGCGGAGCTGGCCCGGCGCTCGGGGCTGTCCAAGCAGACGTTGTCGAAAGTGGAACAGGGAGTGGGTAATCCGACCGTCGAGACGCTCACATTGCTGGGTTCGGCGCTCGAGATTCCGGCGAGGCGACTGCTCACCGAATGGGGGTCACCCGTGTTCGTTCAGCGCCGCGCCGAGGACGTCTGGTCCACCGACGCCGGGCTGTCCGAGCGGGTGCTCGACGAGGTCTACGGTTCGGGCCACGTCCGCAACCACATCCTGCGCCTCGAACGGGGCGCGACGACGTCGGGGCCGCGCGTCGCGGAGCCGCCCGGCAGCCTCCATCACGTGTACGTCATCGACGGCCGTCTGAAGGCGGGCCCGCTGACGGATCCCGTGGTGCTGGAGGCGGGTGACTTCGTGCGGTTTCCCGGCGACGTCCCCTACACGTACGAGAGCCTGAGCGAGGTCGTCACAGCGCACGTGGTGTCGACGTTGCCGCAGCTGCGGCAGTTCGGGCCGAGCATCGGCGGCTGACGTACGAGTCCGGGTGGGCGCCTCCGGAGGCGCCCACCCGGGCCGGTTCGTGCCGGTCGCGTGTCAGTCCGCAGCGACGCCGGCGGTCTGCGTGCGCCGTCCCCCTCGTCGCGCAGTGGTGCGGACGAGAGTCTCCTTCGAGAGGTACACGGCCAGCGCCGACACGGCGATCAGCCCGATGAAGTACCACGCGATGTTGTTCGTGCCGCCGCCGTTGTCGAGATCGAAGAGCCAGTTGGCCATGAGCGGTGCAGTGCCGGCGCCGAGTACCGAGCCGACCTGGAAGGTGAGCGAGACGCCCGTGTAGCGGTCCTGGGTCTCGAACTTCTCGGCGAGGAACGCGCCGATCGGGCCGTACATCGACGCCTGGATGATCGGGTTGCCGACGACGAAGCCGAGCGCGACGAGCCAGTAACTGCCCGAGTTCAGCAGCATGAACATCGGGAAGACCAGCGAGACCGAGACCGCGGCACCGACGAGCATCACCGGACGCCGGCCGTATCGGTCGGACAGCCACGCGAAGAACGGAATCGCGGCGATGTGCAGCACGCTCGAGAAGGTCAGCATGTACAGCGCGTCCTGACGCGGGACGACGCCCTGTGCGGCCACGTACGGCACGACCCACACCGCGAGCAGCGCCTGCATGAACAGCGGCCCGGCTGCGGCGAGGATGCCGTAGAGGCTCGTCAGCGGGTAGTTCTTGATCACGCGCATGATCGGGACGCCGGTGTGCACCTCGCCGGCCGCGCGGGCTGCCGCGAAGTCGGGCGATTCGGTGACGCGGAAGCGCAGGTACAGGCCGATCACGACGAGCGCCGCGGACAGCAGGAAGGGAACACGCCAGCCCCAGCTGAGGAATGCCTCGTCGGGAAGCCCCGCGAACAGGCCGAGGATCAGGGTGGCGAGCACCGATCCCGTCGGCCCGCCGGTGACGGCGATCGATGCGGCGAGGCCGCGATTGCCTTCCTTGACGTGCTCGGCCGCCATGAGTGTCGCTCCGGCCCACTCGCCGCCGACCGCGAGGCCCTGGACGATCCGCAGCGCGACGAGGATCAGCGGAGCCGCGATCCCGATCGACTCGTAGGTGGGCATGAGCCCGATGCAGATCGAGACGATGCCCATCATCATCAGCGTGATGAAGAGCATGCTCTTGCGGCCGACCTTGTCGCCGAAGTGGCCGAACAGGATTCCGCCGATCGGGCGGGAGATGTAGCCGGCGAGCAGGATCACGAAGGACAGCGTCGCCCCGAGTCGTGGGTCCATCGTCTCGGGGAAGAACAGCACGGGAAACACGAGACCGGCGGCTGCGCCGTAGAGCAGAAAGTCGTAGTACTCGACGGTCGAGCCGAGAAAGCTGGACACGAGTGCCCGGCGCGACTCCTTCGGTGTGACGGTCGACCCGGCGGGCGGCGATACCGCGGAACGATCCTCCATGCGTACTCCTCGATCTGGGCGCGATGCGTCGCGTCATCTGGTTGCGCCTAGATCTTGTTCCGTGGCGTGGGTCACACAAATCGACCGTTCCGTAGCGCGGAACGGCCGCTCCGGTCGGCAGGTCCGGTTAGTCGCTCCGCGGTGTCCGGATCCTTGCCGTGGCCTGGGCGACGGCGACCGTGATCCCGTCGGCGTCGTCGAGTTCGCCGGTCAGGAAGGCGATGGTGCCGCCCTTGCGGACGATGCGGCCCCGGCCGACGAAGTTGCCCGGGGATGCCGGGGAGAGATACTGGACGTGGAGCGAGACCGTCGGGGCCCACTGGCCGGGGCCGAGAGTGGCGAGCAGCGCGGGGCCGACGGTGTCGTCGAGCATCGCCGCGAGGAAGCCACCCTGAATCTGCCCCGCGGGGTTGGTGAATCGCGTGTCGACGGAGAACCCGACCTCGATGGTCCCCGCCTCGGGATCGAGTGCGCGCAGCGTCCAGCCGAGCAGTGCGGCGGCGGGTGGCGGCGGGGCGGATCCGTCGAGGAACTCGTGGAACGTCGGCGTGGGTTTCGTGCTCACGGCTGCGAGTCTTGCACCGACAACGCTCACGCGTCGGCCGAGCGGCGAAACGAGCGGAGCGGGTACGAGGGGAGTGCGAGGGGTGCCCTCGGTGAGACTCGAACTCACACTGGACGGGTTTTGAATCCGTTTCCTCTGCCAATTGGGATACGAGGGCGCGCGGCGATCCGCGTCGACCACTGTAGAAGATCGGCTGCCGCAGTCAACCACCGGTACCCTTCAACCGCACGTCCGTTGCCGTGGTGCGACGGTGTCGGTGCGATCGACGGCCGACGTCGGTCGCGCAGCAACGAAGGAGAACGTTCATGAATGCTCCCCAGGCGCAGCCCGCGGCTGTGCGCGTCGTCGTCGCGGAGGACGAAGCGCTCATCCGCCTCGACCTCGTCGAGATGCTGCGCGAAGAGGGCTACGACGTCGTCGGTGAGGCCGCGGACGGACAGCGCGCCGTCGAGCTCGCGACCGAGCTGACGCCGGACCTCGTCATCATGGACATCAAGATGCCGCGGCGTGACGGCATCGACGCCGCGCAGGAGATCGCGACCAAGCGGATCGCTCCCGTCGTCATCCTCGCGGCGTTCTCGCAGCGCGAGCTGGTCGAGCGGGCGCGGGACGCGGGGGCGATGGCTTATCTCGTCAAACCGTTCTCGATCACCGATCTCGTTCCCGCCGTCGAACTCGCGACGAGCCGCTTCCGTGAGGTGACGGCGCTCGAACGCGAAGTGGCCGATCTGTCCGGCCGGCTCGAGACCCGCAAGGTCGTCGAGCGCGCGAAGGGCATTCTCATGGAGCGCCAGGCGATGACCGAGCCCGAGGCGTTCCGATGGATCCAGCGCGCCGCGATGGATCGCCGGTCGTCGATGAAGGCCGTCGCGGAGATCGTCATCGAGACGCTCGCGGACCCGCCGCAGTGACCGGGAATTGCTAAGTCCGAGTTAACAATCCCGAGAAAAGGTCACAGTCCGGTCACGACGGCCTCCTCGGGAGTCGAAAATGCGTATATAGCGCTAGGTTCTCTCCCACAGCGGACAACGCGCACCATTTCCGGTTGCGGAAATCGCGTGCCCGCGTAGCGGATAGGAGAATCTGGATGGCTAGACGGTCTCTCGTCAGGGCCGCCGCGGTGATCGGTGCGGCATCCCTCGCCCTCGCAGGCTGTAGTTCCAACGGCGACGACTCCGCCTCGGGTGACGGCGCGAACGGTTCGGCGGCCGCAGCGGAGAGCACGGTCGAGACGGACTGCGAGCCGCAGCAGGCCACCGCCGGCGCGAACCCGGTGACCACCCCGCTCAAGCTCGGCACGCTCCTTCCCGACACCGGCAGCCTCGCGTTCCTCGGCCCGCCGATGGTCGCGGGCACCCAGCTCGCGGTGAACGATGTCAACGCAGCCGGTGGAGTCCTCGGCCAGCCCGTCGAATTGATCCCCGGCGACTCCGGTGACACGACGACGGACACCGCCAACGCGACCGTCGATCGTGAACTCGCAGCCGGTGTCTCCGCGATCATGGGTGCAGCGTCGTCGTCGGTGTCGCTCAAGGTCATCGACAAGATCACCAGTGCCGGTGTGGTGATGTTCTCGCCGGCGAACACGTCCGACCAGTTCATCTGCTATCCCGACAAGGGCCAGTACTTCCGCACCGCCCCGACAGACGTCCTGCAGGCGCAGGCACTCGCCCAGCTCATCGCCAACGACGGCGCCCAGCGCGTCTCGATCCTCGCGATGAACGACCCCTACGGCACGGGCCTCGCCGAGAATCTCCGCACGAACCTCGCCGACGCCGGCCTGCCCGACGACCAGGTGCAGAAGATCGTGTACGACCCCAACGCGCAGTCGTACAACGCCGAGGTCGACCAGGTGAACAACTTCGGTCCCGACGCCGTCGCCGTCATCGGCTTCGACGAGTCCTCGCGCATCATCACGCGTATGCACGAGGTCGGCATCGGCCCGTCGGACGGCATGCTCGTCTACGGCGTCGACGGCAACATGGGCAACGCGCTCGGCGAGGCGTCGGCGCCCGGTCTGCTCGACGGCATGCAGGGAACCACGCCGCTCACCGACGTCGGCGCGGCGTTCCAGGACCGCGTCCGCTCCGTCAATCCGGCGCTGATCGACTTCAACTACTCGGGTGAGTCCTACGACGCCGTCGTCATCACGGCACTGGCCGCCGAGCAGGCGGGCTCGACTGCGGGTGTGGACATCGCCGCGAACATCAACAGCGTCACCAAGGACGGCACGGTGTGCACCTCGTTCCAGGAGTGCCTGCCGCTCGTCCAGGCCGGCGAGGACATCGACTACGACGGCATCACCGGCAAGCTCGACTTCGACGACGCCGGCGAGCCCTCGATCGGCTCCTACGGTCACATGAAGTTCGGCGCGGACAACTCGCTCAGCACCGAAGGCTACATCGTCGTCGGTGAGTGACGGCCGCACCAGCGGCAGCAGTATCGGCACCACGAGAAGAACCCTCGCCCCCGAATCGTTCGGGGCGAGGGTTCTTCTCGTTGCAGTTGCGGGGGAGCGGCTACTTCTTCTCGCTGCGACCGGCGAGCGTCCCGAGGTACAACTCGATCACCTTGGGATCGTTCATGAGGTTGCGGCCGGTGTCCGTGTAGGCGTTGCGTCCCTGATCGAGGACGTATCCGCGGTCGCAGATCTGCAGGCAGCGGCGGGCGTTCTGCTCGACCATGATCACCGAGACGCCCGCGGCGTTGATCGCCTTGCAGCGGATGAACACCTCGTCCTGGAACATCGGCGACAGTCCCGCCGACGGCTCGTCGAGCAGCAGCACCGACGGATCCATCATGAGCGCGCGCCCCATCGCCACCATCTGGCGTTCGCCGCCCGACAGCGCGCCGGCCTTGACCCCACGCCGTTCGGACAGCAACGGGAAGAGCTCCGACACGAACGCGAACCGCTCCGCGAACTTCTTGGGGCGCAGGTACATCCCCATCTCGAGGTTCTCGGCGATCGTCAGCGACGGAAACACGTTGTTGGTCTGCGGAACGTAGCCGAGCCCCTTCTGGACGAGGACGTGTGCGGGTTTCGACGTGATGTCGTCGCCGCGCAGTGTCACCGACCCCGAGCGGACGGAGATCAGCCCGAACAGGGTCTTGAGCAGCGTCGACTTGCCGGCACCGTTCGGTCCGATGATGCCGACGATCTCGCCGTCCCCGAGATAGAAGTTGCAGTCCTCGAGGATGTTCACGCCGGGGATGTAGCCGGCGACGAGCCCGTCCGCTCGCACGAGCGCGCCGTCGGCGAGCCGTGCGTGCTCGGCGGGGGTCGCCGCGAGTTCCGCCGGAGTGAGATCGGGGTTCTCGCTCATCGGTCCCTGCTTTCGTCGTCGCTCGCGGACGCGGCGTGGCGGCCCTGCTGCGGCCGGGTCTGGTGCTGCGTGGTGTGGCCGATGTCGGGCTCGGCGAGATCGCCACCGGCTTCGAGGGTTTCGATCTCGGCGGCCTCGAGCTGCTCGGCGAGCACCGCGGTCTCGCCGACCGGCCGGCCGTGCTCGTCGAACTCGAGTGCCTGATCGTGGTGTGCACCGAGGTACGCGTCGACGACGGCGTCGTTCTGCGAGAGGCCGTCCGGAGTGGACTCGGCGATGACCGAACCCTGCGCCATGACGACGACCCAGTCGCTGATGTCCCGGATGACGTCCATGTCGTGCTCGACGAAGACGACGGTCATGCCGTCGTCCCGCAGCGACTTGATGTGGCCGAGCAGGCTCTGCGTGAGTGCGGGATTGACGCCCGCCATCGGTTCGTCGAGCATGACGACCGTCGGGTCCGTCATGAGCGCGCGCGCCATCTCGAGCAGCTTGCGCTGGCCACCCGACAGCGAGCCTGCGAGATCGTCGGACTTCGCGTCGAGCTTGAACCGCGCGAGCAGATCGTGTGCGCGCTCGGTGATCTCTCGCTCCTGTTTGCGCCACACCCACGGAGCGAGTGTCGCGAGCATACGTTCGCCCTTCTGACCCGTCGCCCCGAGTTTGACGTTGTCGAGCACCGTGAGCTTCGACAGCGCCTTCGTGAGCTGGAAGGTCCGGACGACACCCTTGCGGGCGACCTGATGCGGATAGAGCTTGCCCAGGGGAGCGCCGTCCATCGACCACGTGCCCGAGTCGGGGCGATCGAACCCGGTGAGCAGATTGAACAGCGTCGTCTTTCCGGCGCCGTTCGGCCCGATGAGGCCCGTGATGCATCCGCGCTGGATCTCGAGGTGGTCGACGTCGACCGCCTTGAGACCGCCGAACGTGCGGGTGATGCCGCTCGCGACGAGAACCGGATCGGGTTTCGCGGCTCCGGGTTCGCCCGGCACCTGCGCGAACAGGGCCGTGCGCGCTGCGGCGTCGAGCCGTACCCGGCCGTCGGGCGTCGGCGCCGGGAGGGTGCCGCCGTGGAGGGGGGTGTCGTCAGGCATTCAGCTGCACCTCTCGCTTGTTGCCGAAGAGCCCTTGTGGGCGGAAGACCATGAGTGCAGCGATGAGCAGACCCAGCAGCACGTAGCGGATCGCACCCACCTGCTGCTCGCTCAGCGCGAGGAGCGGCTCGGGTCCCGAGATCGCCTGTCGGAGAAGTGCATCGGGAATCGCGAGCAGGAACCAGAACACCATCGCGCCGATCACGGGGCCGAAGACGGTCGCCGCGCCACCGAGAATGAGCGCACCGAACGCGAAGAACGTCTGCGCCGTCGAGTAGAAGTCGGGATTGATCGACTTCGTCTGCAGGGCGTTGAAGATGCCGCCGAGCCCGCCGATCATGCCGCCGAGGACGAGTGCCTGCAGCTTGTAGACGAAGACGTTCTTGCCGAGGGCACGCGCGGCGTCCTCGTCCTCACGGACCGCCTTGAGGACGCGGCCCCACGGGCTGTGGGTGAGCAGATACACGAGACCGCACAGCAGGAGGACGAGCGTCCAGCCCACCACCATCGCCCACAGGTCGTCGCCGTAGAACCGGAGTCCGAGCAGACTGTACTGCCGGCCCGAGTCGAACGGGCTCATGCGGGTGAACGGCTCGGCGAAGCCGAACAGGCCGTTGGTGGACCCGGTGACGGGGTCGGCAGCCGTCGACCGGAACGCGAGTCGCAGTATCTCGGACGCGGCGATCGTCGCGATCGCGAGATAGTCCGCACGCAGTCGCAGCGTCGGAATGCCGAGGACGACGGCGAGCAGGCCCGCGAGGGCGAGGCCGACGAGGATGCCGAGCCACAGCGGCTGGTCATACGTGACGGTCATGATGCCGACGCCGTACCCGCCGAGGAGCGCGAATCCGATCTGACCGAAATTCAGCAGTCCGGCGTACCCGAAGTGAAGGTTGAGCCCGATCGCGAGGAGAGCGTAGAAGATCGCCGACGGACCGATGAGCTGTGCGAACGAGACCTGGAGAGCACCGAGGATGTCCATCTGCCGTCACCCGATCCTTTGCCGCGAGCCGAGGATGCCCTGAGGCCGGACGATGAGAATGAGGATCAAGATGAGCAGGCCTCCGATGTATTTGAGGTCCGGATCCAGCACGAGGGTCGACATCTGGACGACGACGCCGACGATGATGCAGCCGAGGAGGGCGCCGTACGCGGTGCCGAGTCCGCCGAGGGTGATGCCGGCGAACATGAGCAGCAGCAGTTTGAAGCCCATCTCCCACTGCACTCGTCCGGCGAGTTCGGACAGCCCGAAGAGCACGCCGCCGAGCGCCGCGAGGCCGCCGCCGAGGCCCCACACGAACAGGATCACGCGCTCGACGTCGATCCCCGACGACGCCGCGAGGTCGCGGTTGTCGGCGACCGCCCGCATTGCCTTGCCGATGCGGGTCTTCTGGAGCAGCAGCGCGACACCGATGAGCACGACGGTGCTGATGACGATCGTCGCGAGGTTGACGCTCGTGATCGCGAAGGGTCCCCATTCGTGCTGGACCTGGCCCTGGTAGTCGGCGTACGGCTGTGAGCGGTCGGAGAAGAAGATCAGGATGATGTAGCGGAGCGCGATCGCGAGCCCGATCGACACGACGAGCTGCGGGATGAGCCCGGTTCGCCGTTTGCGCAACGGTTTCCAGATGCCGAGGTTTGCGAGGGCGCCGATCGCGATGCCGACGAGGATCGCGAGGATCGTGGCGGGGATCAGCTGTATCCCGAACGTCACGTTGAACACCCAGGCGAACACCGCGCCGAGTGTGACGAGTTCGCCGTGCGCGAAGTTCGTCAGGCCGGTGGTGCCGAAGATGAGGCTGAGGCCGACGCCCGCGATCGCGATGACGAGCCCGAAGCGCAGGCCGTCGACGAGCAGTCGCAGCATCTGTTCCCACAGCGGGACCGCGTTCCCGGTACGGACCTCGCCGAACGAGAACACGACCGCGTTGATGCGTCCTTCGGCCACCTGGCGGTCGACCGCGCCCTGCACGCTCACGCCGTCGGGGAGGGTGTCGGTGTCGATCTCGAAGGTGTACGCGCCCGGCGGAACCACGAGTTCCCACCGCCCGCCCTCGGCGGACTCCGTGCTCGCCACCTCCGAGCCGGATGCGTCGACGGCGCGCACGGTCACGCCGGTCAGACGCTCGCCGCCGTTGTTGAGACTGCCGCTCACCGGCACGCCGCCCGCAGCGGGAGCCTCGACCGCGCTGCCGGGATCGGGGGGTGGGGGGTCGGCGGGCTGAGCGAGAGCGCTGCCGCCGACCGTGAGGGCCGCGACGATGCCGAGAAACGCGATGACCAGTGCTCGGACGACGTGCCGGGCGCGTGGTATCGGGCCGTACTGCTTCGTTCGTGATGAAGCCACGCAGGTCCTCCGAAAGAGTAAGAGTTTCAGTTGTCGGGCACGACGGGTGACGACCCTTCGCGCCGTGGGTGCAGAGACTGTAAACCGATCGCCGCGACTTTTCTCGGCGTGATGCGGAATAGGAGCGCCGGTGTGGCGCGCGGCGGTGTTCGCGCGGGAGTGTCGCCGCCGCTCCCTAGACTGGCGGTGTGAGCCCTGCATCCCGATCGACTTCCGAGCCCGCGACGTCCGAGACCGTGACCACCGAGACCGACGTACCCGGCGCCGCCGCGTCCGCGAATGTGCAGGCCGAAGCGGTGGCCGACGGGGAGCGGCCCACGCTGATGCTGCTCGACGGGCACTCGCTCGCGTTCCGTGCGTTCTACGCGCTGCCGGCGGAGAACTTCAAGACGGCGTCCGGGCAGACGACGAACGCCGTGTACGGGTTCACGTCGATGCTCATCAACCTCCTGCGCGACGAGAAGCCCACGCACATCGGCGCCGCGTTCGACGTCTCGCGCAAGACCTTCCGCGCCGAGTTGTTCGCCGCGTACAAGGCGAACCGGTCCGCCGCACCGGACGAGTTCAAGGGACAGGTCGAGGTCACGAAGGAGGTTCTCGGTGCGCTCGGGATCCCGGTGATGGCCGAGGAAGGATTCGAGGCCGACGACATCATCGCCACGATGACGGGGCAGGCGCGCGCGCTCGGGTACCGCGTGCTCGTCGTCACGGGCGACCGGGATTCGCTCCAGCTCGTCGACGACGACGTGACCGTGCTCTATCCGCGCAAGGGCGTCTCCGATCTCACGCGCTTCACACCCGAGGCCGTCGAGGAGAAGTACGGCCTGACGCCGGTCCAGTATCCGGACTACGCCGCGTTGCGCGGGGATCCGAGCGACAACCTGCCGGGCATCCCGGGCGTGGGCGAGAAGACCGCGAGCAAGTGGATCCGCGAGTACGGCTCGCTCGAGGGGCTCGTCGAGAACGTCGACAAGGTCAAGGGGAAGGTCGGCGATTCGCTGCGCGAGAACCTCTCCGCCGTTCTGCTCAACCGTCAGCTGACCGAGATGGTCAAGGACGTGCCGCTGCCGTACACGCCCGATCAGCTCGGACTGCAGCAGTGGGATCGCGAGAAGATCCACGCGTTGTTCGACGATCTCGAGTTCAAGGTGCTGCGCGACCGGCTGTTCTCGACGCTCGCCCCCGCCGAGCCGGAGGCCGAGGAGGGCTTCGAGGTCAAGGGACGCGCACTCGCGCCGGGCGAGGTGGCGGCGTGGATCGAGGAGCATCTGCACGAGGGGGAGCGCGCGGGGCTCGCCGTCGTCGGCAGCCGCACCCCGTTCGGAGGTGACACCACCGCTCTCGGGCTGGCGGCCGCCGACGGTGAGGGCGCCTACATCGCGACCGAGTCCGCGACTCCCGAGGACGAGGCTGCGATAGGCCGCTGGCTCGCCGATCCCGCGTATCCCAAGGCCCTGCACGAGGCGAAGTGGGCGATGCACGCGCTGCGTGGCCGCGACTGGATGCTCGACGGCATCTCCAGCGACACCGCCCTCGCGGCGTATCTGGTGCGGCCGGGCCAGCGGTCGTTCAATCTGGACGATCTCTCGCTGCGGTATCTCCACCGCGAGCTGCGAGCCGAGGACACCAGCGACCAGCAGCTGTCGTTGCTCGACGAGGACGATTCCGACGTCAAGGCCGCGGAAGCCCAGATCCTCGCGGCGCGAGCCGTACTCGATCTGGCCGAGGCGCTCGACTCCGAGCTCGAACAGATCGAGTCGCTCCCGCTGCTCGCCGACATGGAGCTGCCGCTCTCGACGGTCCTCGCCGGCATGGAGTCGACAGGTATCGCGGTCGATCGTGACCGTCTCCACGATCTGCAGAGCACCTTCGCCGCCGCGGTGAGCGCCGCAGCCGAGTCCGCCTACGGCGTCATCGGCAAGCAGATCAACCTCGGCTCGCCCAAGCAGCTGCAGGTCGTGCTGTTCGACGAACTGGGCATGCCCAAGACGAAGAAGACCAAGACCGGCTACACGACGGACGCCGACGCCTTGCAGAGTCTGTTCGAGAAGACGGGGCACCCCTTCCTCGAACACCTGCTCGCGCACCGTGATGCGTCGCGACTCAAGGTCACCGTCGACGGCCTGCTGAAGACGGTCGCCGACGACGGGCGGATCCACACGACGTTCAATCAGACGATCGCCGCGACGGGACGGCTGTCGTCGACCGAACCGAACCTGCAGAACATCCCCGTACGCACCGACGCCGGTCGGCAGATCCGCGACACCTTCGTGGTCGGCGACGGCTTCGAGACGCTGCTCACCGCCGACTACAGCCAGATCGAGATGCGCATCATGGCGCATCTCTCCGGCGACGAAGGCCTGATCGAGGCGTTCAACACGGGCGAGGACCTGCACAGCTTCGTCGGGTCACGTGCGTTCGGTGTGCCCATCGACGAGGTCACACCGGAGCTGCGCCGGCGCGTCAAGGCGATGTCCTACGGACTCGCCTACGGGCTCAGTGCTTTCGGGCTCGCCGCTCAGCTCAAGATCTCGACCGAAGAGGCGCGGGAACAGATGGACGCGTACTTCGCGCGATTCGGCGCCGTGCGCGATTATCTGCACCGCGTCGTCGAGCAGGCCCGCAAGGACGGGTACACGGCGACGCTCTACGGCCGTCGGCGTTACCTTCCGGATCTCAACAGCGACAACCGGATTCGGCGTGAGAACGCCGAGCGTGCGGCTCTCAACGCGCCGATCCAGGGGACGGCCGCCGACATCATCAAGGTCGCGATGATCGAGGTGCAGCGCGCACTCGTCGCGGAAGGTCTGACGTCACGGATGCTCCTGCAGGTCCACGACGAACTCGTCGTGGAGGTCGGTGACGGCGAACGCGAACGGGTCGAAGAGATCGTCCGCCGCGAGATGGCGAGCGCGATCGAACTGTCCGTTCCGCTCGACGTGTCGGTGGGTACGGGACGCAGTTGGGATGCCGCTGCCCACTGAGGACGCCGGATCGGGGTCGGTGGTTCGGGCCGTGAGCGTCGGCGTCCGGCCGCCGGTCGAGCGCGTCGACCTGGCCCCGATTCCTCGTATCGCGCCGTCGGTGTCAGGGCGTTGGTGTCGGTGGATTCGGAGTACCAGGATCGAAGGCGGCTTGGGGGAGGCGGCAACCGGTATTCGCGGTGATCACGGTGTTTCCGGCATCGATCAGGGTCAACGAGGTGCCCGCATCGCCAGAGAACCGAATATCCAGACTCCCGGGTTCGTCTTGGAAAGCGTGGCCTTCGTCGGCACCGAATTCGGCGCCGAGTTCACGAGCGCGCTGGACCACATCGGCGCGCACACGCTCGGGAATCGAGCCGGCCGCGACATAGTTCGGCAGCTTGACTCGCTTTCCTCGTGTCTGATCGTAGGGCCTGTGACAGCCGGACTGCCTTCGTTCGTCGACCCATTCCCATCGGAGGTCGGGAACCAAGCCGGTGATGTACGCGCCCAGCTCTTCCACGCTGCGCCTGCCCGCGGCTTCGCTCTTCTCGAGCGACGGGAGATTCTCGAGACGTGCTGCCGCGCGCGCTGTGTCTTCGGGCCCGGTGGCCTCATACGGGTTCGTCGATGCGCCGCACCCGGTGGCGAGAGCGGCCAGTACGAGGAGGATCGCTGTCGTTCGTGCTCGACTCGACGGGGCGTAGGTGTTCATCGGCGCGTACGGCGTCCGAGGGGGTCTCGCTGGATCACCGCCCACACGTCGTCTTCGTCGTCCGTCGACCCGCGAACCGGCGCCGTCGAGGGACTCGGGGCGTGAGCCTCGGTGAAGGTGGCGATTCGGGAGACCTGTTCGTCGTCGAGGACATCGCGCATGGCGGCATCGACGCGAGGTTGTTTGTCGCGTACTGCGGCCCGGTAGGCGGCCACAACGCTCCCGGGGGCCACTGAAGGGGGCCCGGTGATCGAGGTGATGGTGTTGTCGGCGGCCACCTCGACGGTGACGTCGCCGGATCGTCCTGTGCCGCGGATCGACTCGATTGTCGAACGCGCGCGCCTGACCTTGGCACCCAGTTCCTCGTATCGCGCTGTCGGTGTCATGGCGTTGGTGTCGGTGGATTCGGAGTAACAGGATCGAAGGCGGCTTGGGGGAGGCGACAGCCGGTATCGATGCCGATCAGAGTGTTGTCGCCGATCATCAGAGTCAGGGCAGTTCCTTCGTTGCTGTAGAAGCGAATGTCCAGATTCCCCGGTTCGTCATGAAAGCTCTCCGTGTTCGTAGCGCCGACTTCTGCGGCCAGCTCGCGCGCGCGTTCGAGCACTTCCGATCTGTTTCGGTCGGGCAACGGACCGAGTGCAAGGTAATCCCTGAGTTTGACGTTCTTCGCCGGCGTCTGGTCGAAAGGTTGGGAGCATCCCCGTTGCCTTCGGTTGCCGACCCATTCCCAGGCCAAGCGCGGTGCCAGCCCGGTGATGTAGGTGCCGAGTTCTTCAGCGATTCGCTGACCGTCGGCTTCGGTGCTCTCCAAGGAAGGGAGATCCGCGAGACGTTCTGCCGCGCGCGCGGTGTCTTCTGGCCCGGTGGTCTCATACGGGTTCGCCAATGCTCCACATCCTGTGAGGCTCGTGACGACAACCAGAGTTGCCGTGATGATTCGTAATCGCGCGGACAGCATTTTGATTCAGCCTGTCTCGGCTGCTTGTAGTTGCCCGTAGGCGTTCTCGACGGCGCTGCGGCACGTATCGGTGATCGCCGACACCGGCGAACCCGGCATCGTGACCGACCCGTCGATCGCGATGCCGGTGATCGCGTCCGCGATGCCCGACAACGTGGCCGAGAGCGCGTGCAGCGCATCCACGTCGGCCTGCAGCATGTCCCCCACAGCGATCTCGCCCCCGGTGCTGTCGTTCGCCGAAGAGTAGCAGGCGCGCTCGAGGCCCGGCAGAAACATGTGAGAGGGGCGAGCCCGACTGGGCTCGCCCCTCTCACGTGGTGCCGGTACGTCCTGCGTCAGGACGTCGGTGTCGTCTACTCCGCGTCGCTGTTCTGCTCGGCGATCTGCTTGCGCACCTCGTCCATGTCGAGTGCCTTGACCTGGCTCACGAGGTCCTCGAGGGCGGCAGGCGGCAGCGCGCCGGGCTGGTTGAACACCAGAACTCCCTCGCGGAACGCCATGATCGTGGGGATCGAACGGATGTTCGCGGCAGCGGCGATGCCCTGCTCGGCTTCGGTGTCGACCTTGCCGTGCACGACGTCGGGGTGCTTGTCGGACGAATCCTCGTACGTGGGCGCGAACGACTTGCACGGTCCGCACCACGAGGCCCAGAAGTCGACGAGCACGACGTCGTTACCGGTGACGACGTCGTCGAAGTTCTGCTGGGTCAGGGTCTGAGTGGCCACGGGCAATCCTTTCGTTGCGCTCGAACTCGGTCGAGCCCGAACTCCTCTTGCCGCGTGCAACGGTAGTCGGCGGTGAGTTGTTCCCGCGTGTCGTCTCGCGGACTCATGCCGTTGCCTCACGCGCGAGATCGGCTGCATCCGATCTGCGGAACACGCTGCGGTACTGCTGCGGGCTGGTGCGGCGCAACCGCTGGAAATGTGCCCGGAGCACGGCCGCACCGCTGAAGCCGACGCGCGTGGCGATCGTCTCGACGGGGAGGTCGCTGCTCTCGAGCAGATCCTGCGCGGCGAGAACCCGCTGATCGTTGATCCACCGGGCCGGGGTGGTTCCGGTCTCGGCCTGGAAGCGGCGGGCGAACGTCCGCGCGGACATGTTCGCTTTCCGGGCGAGTTCGGGGACGGTGAACTCGCGGTCGAGGTGGGCACGCACCCAGTCGAGGAGCGGGGCGAGCGATTCGTCGGTGCACTCGACGAGGGGCATCGCGATGTACTGCGCCTGCCCGCCGTCGCGGTGGGGCGGCACCACCATCCGGCGCGCGATCGTGTTGGCGACCCGCGATCCCTGCTCACGGCGAACGATGTAGAGGCACAGGTCGATTCCGGCCGCCGTCCCGGCGCTCGTGAGGACGCGGTCGTCGTCGACGTAGAGCACGTCGGGGTCGACGAGAGCGGCCGGAAAGCGTTCGACGAGTTCGGCGGTGTGCATCCAGTGCGTCGTGCAGCGCCGCCCGTCGAGCAGGCCCGCGTCGCCGAGGACGAAGGCCCCCGAGCACACGCTCGCGATCATCGCGCCGCGCGCGTGCGCATCGCGGAGCTTCGCGTACAGCGGTTCGAGGCCGGGTGCTCGGCCGTCGCAGACGGCGAACTCGGCATCGACTCTGTCGGAGCCTGCGGGGACGATGACGAGGTCGGCGTCGTCGATGCGATCGAGATCGTGCGGGGCGTCGACGGTGTAGCCGTACCGGGTCGTGACGGCGCCGGGGATCGCCGTCACGACGGAGAAGTCGTACGCCGGAAGCCCCTGGTCGCGGCGATCGACGCCGAACACCTCGCATGCGACGCCCAGCTCGAACGCCTCGACGCGCGGGAGCATGACGGTGACCACTTTCTGCAGCATGAGTCGAGTATGCCACCCGTATGGCAGAAAACCGACGGAAATGGTCGTTTCTGCCACTGTTCGCCGGTCGGGAAGCGGAAGATGCTGGGAGGCATGATGATTCTGATCGTGCTCCTCGCAGCGTTCGTCCTCGTCGATGTCCTCGTCGTCGCAGCAGTTCGCCGCGGCCACGTTCGGCCCGACACCAACTGGTTCCCCGACACCCACGCGCAGTCCGTGCCGCACGAACGGCCACCCGTGTGATGCGGGTGCCGCTCGGTGTCCAGTACACCGCGACGGCTCTCGCCTGGGGCAGCAGCTTCCTGTTCGTGAAGGTCGGCCTCGAGGGGCTCTCGTTCACGCAGGTCGTCGTGGCGCGGCTGGTGCTGGGCTCGGCGGCACTCACCGCGGTCCTGATCACCCGCCGCCGACTTCCGCCGTGGGGAATCGCATGGGCGCACTTCACGGTGCTCGCCTTCGTACAGTGCATCGCGCCGTGGCTGCTGTTCGCCTGGGCCGGCATCCACCTCGACTCGGGCCTCGCCAGCATCTACAACGCGACCACACCGCTCATGACGACGGCCGTCGCCGCACTCGTCCTCGCCGACGAACGGCTGACCGGTCCCAAGGCCACGGGACTCGCGATCGGTTTCGGCGGTGTGCTCACCGTCCTCGCGCCCTGGAATCTCGCGCTCTCGGGGCCGATCACCGCGCAACTCGCGTGCCTCGGTGCGACGGCCTGCTACGGCGTCGCCCTCGTGTATCTCCGGCGCTTCGTGCTCCCGCGCGGGTTCGACGCGCCGACCGTCGCGTTCGCGCAGATCACGATCGCCGCCGTGCTCATGGCCGTCGCGGCTCCCGTCGTCGCCGCCACGCCCGTGCATCTCACACCCGCGGTGATCGGCGCGATGATCGGGCTCGGGGCCGTCGGGACGGGCCTCGCGTTCGTGTGGAACATCAACGTCGTGCGGGCATGGGGACCCACCGCGGCCTCGACCGTCACGTATCTCACTCCGGTCGTCGGTGTGGTGCTCGGCGCGCTGCTGCTGGGGGAGCGCGTGACGTGGAATCAACCGGTCGGCGCGCTCCTGGTCGTGGCGGGGATCCTCGTCACGCGGCGAGCGCGCCCGAGATCACCCGGAGACGCGCCACTCCCGCTTGCCGTCGCCGTCCCACCTCCGCAGGGCGACCCCGGTCCCGTCGGTGTCGTCGCCGCTTCCGACGAGCGTGACGGCCTCACCGAGCCGCCCCACCGGGATTCGCCGTGACAGCGTGACGTGCGGCGTCCAGTGGCCCGGCGCGATGTGCCGGGGGACCGGAACGCCCCGACGCGCCGCGATGTCGTGGACGAGTCGGTGCAGGTCGAGCAGTTCGGTCGTCGGTACGACGAGTCGCGCGAGCGTCACATGGTGGCGGCCGAAGCACACGAGGCCGCCGAGCCGGATCGGGACGGCGGGCGCCGGCACCGCCCGCGCGAGTTCGTCCTCGACGCCCCGCGGAAGACCGGGTGCGGTCGTGACGAAGAGCGTCACGTGAGGCCGGTTCGATGCGGCGGTGACGCGCGCGAGGCTCGCGATGTCGTGCTCCTGCAGCGTCGCCCACTGGTCGCGGACGTGCGCGTCCGTCGCGTCGTCGAGGAGCAGTTCCACCGAGTGCACCATGTGGGTGATCATGACTGGCATGCATGCCGAGCCGAGGGACATTGCCGAGCGCGACACGGGGACGGGAACGGATCGGATCCGGATCGGCACCATCACGGGTGACGGGATCGGGCACGAGATCGTCCCCGCCACCCTGCAGGTCGTCGCCGCCGCGATCGAGGCGACCGACAGAGACGAGCCCGAGCCGCTGCGGATCGAGTGGGTGCCGCTGCACATCGGCCACGACGCGATCGAGCGATACGGCACCCCGCTGCCCGACGAGACGATGGATTCGCTTGCGGCGCTCCCGGGATGGATCCTCGGGCCGCACGACAACGTCTCGTATCCGGAACGCTTCGCCGGCACGGTGGCACCGGGTGGTGCGATCCGGCGACGCTTCGATCTGTTCGCCAACATTCGGCCCGCACGCGCGTTCGCCGGTGTCGCGGCGACGTCGCCGCGCATGGACCTCGTCGTCGTTCGCGAGAACACCGAAGGGCTCTACGCCGACCGCAACATGTCGACCGGCAGCGGCGAGTTCATGCCGACTCCCGACGTCGCGCTCGCGGTGGGACTCGTCACACGGCGCGCGACGGAGCGCATCGCCCGCGTCGCGTTCGGCCTTGCCCGTGAGCGGCGGCGGCGTGTGACGATCGTCCACAAGGCGAACGTCCTCACGCTCACGACCGGACTGTTTCGCGATGTGTGCCGGGAGGTTGCCCGTGACTATCCGGACGTCACCGTCGACGACATGCATGTCGACGCCGCCGCGGCACGCCTTGTGCGCGACGGTGCGAGCATCGACGTCCTCGTGACCGAGAACATGTTCGGCGACATCCTGTCCGATCTCACGGCCGAACTCGCGGGCTCGCTCGGGCTCGCGCCGTCGATCAACGCGTCGACGTCGCAGGTGATGGCGCAGGCGGCGCACGGTGCCGCACCGGACATCGCAGGCCGCGGCGTCGCGAATCCCGCGGCGCTCATGCTCTCCGCGGCGATGATGTTCGATCGGCTGGGAGAGATGCGCGGCGACCGCCGGTTGCGCGTGGTGGGACGCCACGTCGACCGCGCAGTGCGCGACACGATCGCGTCCGGCGTCGCGACCGCGGACCTCGGGGGTTCGGCGTCGACGACGGAGTTCACGGAGACTGTGCTGGCGCGCGCGCTGCGCTGGTGAGAGGGGCTCCAACGGGCTCGTCGACGCGGCCCGGAATCCGCCATCGGTTCGCGCAGCGGCGTTTCGTATCCTACATTTCTGGGGTTCGACGGCGTCCGTGACGCCGCGATGCGCGGCCGCGCGGCGGTCACGCTCCCTTCGTGTCCCTTTGGAGGATCTGTGTCGAGCCGTTCGCTCTTCGCCCGGTCGCGTACCGCCCGGGCCCTGTGCGCCCTCGTCGGCGGCAGCGCTCTCGTTCTCGCCGGCTGCACCACCAACGAGGAAGGCGGCGGCCCCAACGAGGACGCCACCGAGGTCTCCGTCGAGAAGGTCGACGAGATCGCGGCGAAGCTGCCCGAGAACATCGCCTCGTCGGGGACCCTCCGCGTCGGCGTGAACGTGCCGTACGCACCGAACGAGTTCAAGAACGCACAGGGCGAGATCGTCGGCTTCGACGTCGACCTCATGGATGCGATCGCGAGCGTGCTGGGCGTCGAGGCGCAGTACAACGAAGCCGACTTCGACCGGATCATCCCGGCGATCGAGGGCGGCACCTACGACCTCGGCATGTCGTCGTTCACCGACACCAAGGAGCGCGAGGAGACCGTCGACTTCGTCACCTACTTCTCGGCCGGCTCGCAGTGGGCGCAGCCCGCAGGCGAGAGCGTCGACCCGAACAACGCGTGCGGGCTCCGCGTCGCCGTCCAGACGACGACGATCCAGGACATCGAGGAACTGCCCGCCAAGAATCAGGCATGCCTCGACGCCGGTAACCCGCCGATCGACATCGTGAAGTACGACAGCCAGGACGAGGCCGCCAACGCCGTCGCGCTCGGCCAGGTCGACGCGATGTCGGCCGACTCGCCCGTCACCGCCTACGCCGTCAAGCAGAGCGGCGACCAACTCGAACTCGCCGGTGACGTCTTCGACGCGTCGCCGTACGGGTGGCCCGTCGCCAAGGGCTCGCCGCTCGCCCCCGTCCTGCAGGAAGCCATGCAGCATCTCATCGACGACGGCGCGTACCGCACGATCTCGGAGAACTGGGGCGTCCAGGACGGCATGATCGAGGAGTCGGTCATCAACGGCGCCATCAGCTGATCCGCCGACCGACCCCGCACAACCCGTCCCGAAGCGAGTGACACCTGTCGTGACCGAACCGTCCACATCCCGAGACACCGAGCCGGAGCCGATCGAGGCGATACCGCTGCGGCGGCCCGGCCGGTGGATCGCTGCGACCGTCGTCCTCGTGCTCGTCGCGCTGTTCGTCTACGGCGCGGCGACGAATCCCGCGTACCGCTGGGACACGTACGTGCAGTACCTGTTCGACACGAGAGTGTGGGCGGGTATCGCGGTGACGGCGCAGCTGACGGTGCTGGCGATGATCATCGCCGTCGTGCTGGGCGTGATCCTCGCGGTCATGCGGCTCTCGTCGAACCCGGTGCTGCAGACCGTGTCGTGGGTCTACATCTGGGTCTTCCGCGGCACGCCCGTGTACGTGCAGCTCGTGCTGTGGGGTCTGTTCCCCGTCATCTACAGCCAGCTCGACGTGGGCATTCCGTTCGGCCCGACCTTCGCCACCGTCGACCTCCAGTCGCTCGTGGCGGCGCCGTTCCTGTTCGCGATGATCGGTCTCGGCCTCAACGAGGCGGCGTACATGGCCGAGATCGTGCGCGCCGGAATCAACTCGGTACCGGAGGGGCAGTCGGAGGCGTCGATCGCGCTCGGCATGTCGTGGGCGAAGACGATGCGGCGGACGGTGCTGCCGCAGGCGATGCGGGTGATCATCCCGCCGACGGGCAACGAGCTGATCTCGATGCTCAAGACCACCTCGCTCGTCGCGGCGGTGCCCTTGACGACGGACCTGTACGGGCGGGTCCGTGACATCTCGGGCGCGAACTTCCAGCCCGTACCGCTGCTGCTCGTCGCGGCCACCTGGTATCTCGTGGCGACGAGCATTCTGATGGTCGCCCAGTACTACGTCGAGCGGCACTACTCGAAGGGTGCGAGCCGGACGCTCACCGCGCGTCAGCTCAAGGCACTGGCCGCGGCGCAGAACACGCCGGTGGCGTCGCCCGGAGCGGACGACCTGCCCGACACCCCCGACAAGCCCGACATGCGCGGAGGCGAACGGAAGTGACGCGAGTGAACGCGAAGGGCGACACGGTGCCCGCACCGTCGGGCGACGGCCCGATGGTCCTCGCCGACCGGGTGTGGAAGAACTTCGGGGCGCTGAAGGTGCTCAAGGGCGTCAGCCTCGAGATCGGCAAGGGCGAGGTCCTGTGCATCGTCGGCCCGTCCGGCTCGGGCAAGTCCACCTTCCTTCGGTGCATCAATCACCTCGAACAGGTCAACGGAGGGCGGCTCTACGTCGACGGCGACCTCATGGGGTACGAGGAGAAGCACGGCAAGCTCTACGAACTCTCGCCGAAGACCGCCGCCAAGCAGCGCCGCGACATCGGCATGGTGTTCCAGCACTTCAACCTGTTCCCGCATCGCACGGCGCTCCAGAACATCGCCGAGGCGCCGATGCAGGTGAAGAAGATCGGCCGCAAGAAGGCAGAAGCACGCGCACGGGAACTCCTCGAGCGCGTGGGGCTGGCCGAGAAGGCGCACGCCTATCCCGCCCAACTCTCGGGCGGTCAGCAGCAGCGCGTCGCGATTGCACGCGCTCTGGCGATGGACCCGAAGCTCATGCTCTTCGACGAGCCGACCTCGGCCCTCGACCCCGAACTCGTGGGGGAGGTGCTCGCCGTCATGAAGCAACTCGCGAGCGACGGCATGACGATGGTCGTCGTCACGCACGAGATGGGCTTCGCGCGCGAGGTCGCCGACGAACTCGTGTTCATGGACCACGGCGTCGTCGTCGAGTCGGGCGATCCGCGCGAGGTGCTGTCGAACCCGCAGCACGAGCGCACCAAGGCGTTCCTGTCGAAGCTTCTCTGACCGAAACTTCTCCGACCCAGATTTCTCCGACCGGCGAGAGCCCGGCGGCGGGTCAGCCGGGCTTGTGGCAGCAGAAGATCGCGGTGCCGGGGAAGATCGCGCCGCGCAGTGGGCTCCACTGCCCCCACTCGCGGTCGAGATGCTCGGGCCATTCCGGTTCGACGACGTCGTCGAGGACCAGCCCTGCGGCCACGATGTCACGGACGCGGTCGCCCATCGTCCGATGGTGTTCGACGTACACCGGCGTGCCGGCCTCGTCGACCTCGACGTACGGGGACCGGTCGAAGTACGGAAAGCGCGCGACGAGGCCGTCGGGGCCGGGGTCGTCGGCGAAGATCCACCGCATCGGGTGATTGATCGAGAACACCCAGCGCCCGCCCGGGCGCAGGACGCGTGCCACCTCGGCCATCACCGCTCCGGGGTCCGCGACGAACGGAACTCCACCGAAAGCCGAACATGCGTCGTCGAAGCTCGCGTCGGCGAAGGGCAGCGACTCGGCGTCCGCCTGGACGAGGGGGACCTGCGGGCCTCCCCGCCGCATCGCGGCGACTCCCCGCGCCAGCATCCCCATCGACAGATCGAGGCCGACGGGGTGTGCGCCGTGTGCCGCGAGCCAGCGCGAACACGGCGCCGAGCCGCAACCGACCTCGAGGATGCGCTTGCCGGCGACGTCGCCCAGCAGATGGTGATCGCCCTCGTGCAGGCCCTCGGGGCACCACACGAACTCGCCTTCGGGGGAGTCGGCGCCGAGGAAGCCGCCGTGCGTACGGTGGTAGTCGCCGGCGTCGGCGTCCCACCACATCCGGCTCGCGCGGCGGCTCTGCCGCGAGTCGACGCGAATCCGCGCGACGCGCGTCTCACCGAGCGCCACCTCGGCCTCGTGGTGCCGTCCGGTGGCGGGGTCGCCCGTGGCCCCGTGGTCGGTGCTCATCGCTCGACAGTAGCCCGGCTCGGCGCGACCGCCGTGCGGGGTGGTTTGCCGGAGCGGAGAACGACCGCGTAGGCTGTGTCACGCGAGTGTCGACCGGCGTGTATCCGCTGTGGGTTCCGACGTGCTGCGGCTTCCGGCGTGCGCACTCGTAGCATCCTCGATCGGGCGGGAACCTTTTTCGCATTCGTATCGGTGTGCTCGGTTCGATCGGGTGTGCAGTGCACGTGCGCCCGTCGAGCGCAACGTCCAGCAGAACTCCATCAACCGACTACAACGTGTCCGGAGCAACTCACCACATGCCCTCCACCACCGTCACCTCGCCGCAGGTAGCCGTCAACGACATCGGCTCCGCCGAGGACTTCCTCGCCGCCATCGACAAGACGATCAAGTACTTCAACGATGGCGACATCGTCGAAGGCACGATCGTCAAGGTCGATCGTGACGAGGTCCTTCTCGACATCGGGTACAAGACCGAAGGTGTCATCCCTTCCCGCGAACTGTCCATCAAGCACGACGTCGACCCCAACGAGGTCGTTTCCGTGGGCGATGAGGTCGAAGCCCTGGTCCTCACCAAGGAGGACAAGGAAGGCCGCCTGATCCTGTCGAAGAAGCGGGCGCAGTACGAGCGCGCGTGGGGCACGATCGAGGAGCTCAAGGAGAAGGACGAGGCCGTCAAGGGCACCGTCATCGAGGTCGTCAAGGGCGGCCTGATCCTCGACATCGGCCTCCGCGGCTTCCTCCCGGCATCGCTCGTCGAGATGCGTCGCGTCCGCGACCTCCAGCCGTACGTCGGCAAGGAGATCGAGGCGAAGATCATCGAGCTCGACAAGAACCGCAACAACGTCGTCCTCTCGCGCCGCGCATGGCTCGAGCAGACGCAGTCCGAGGTGCGCAGCGAGTTCCTGCACCAGCTCCAGAAGGGCCAGGTCCGCAAGGGCGTCGTGTCCTCGATCGTCAACTTCGGCGCGTTCGTCGATCTCGGCGGTGTCGACGGCCTGGTGCACGTCTCCGAGCTGTCCTGGAAGCACATCGACCACCCGTCCGAGGTCGTCGAGGTCGGCAACGAGGTCACCGTCGAGGTTCTCGACGTCGATCTCGACCGCGAGCGTGTCTCCCTGTCGCTCAAGGCGACGCAGGAAGACCCGTGGCGTCAGTTCGCCCGCACCCACGCGATCGGCCAGATCGTGCCGGGCAAGGTCACCAAGCTCGTTCCGTTCGGCGCGTTCGTTCGCGTCGAGGAGGGCATCGAGGGCCTCGTGCACATCTCCGAGCTGGCCGAGCGCCACGTCGAGGTCCCGGACCAGGTCGTCTCCGTCGGCGACGACGCGATGGTCAAGGTCATCGACATCGACCTCGAGCGTCGCCGTATCTCGCTGTCGCTGAAGCAGGCGAACGAGGACTACAACGCCGAGTTCGACCCGTCGAAGTACGGCATGGCCGACAGCTACGACGAGCAGGGCAACTACATCTTCCCCGAGGGCTTCGATCCCGAGACCAACGAATGGCTCGAGGGCTACGAGAAGCAGCGCGAGGAGTGGGAGAACCGCTACGCCGAGGCGGAGCGTCGCCACAAGATGCACACCGCGCAGATGGAGAAGATGGCTGCCGACGAGGCCGCCGAGGCCGCGAACGCCGCAGCCGGCTACTCCTCGGAGTCCGGTGCCGCGCAGCAGACCAGCAGCGCGCCGGCCGAGACGACGGGTGGCTCGCTCGCGAGCGATGCGCAGCTCGCCGCGCTTCGCGAGAAGCTGTCGGGCAACGCCTGATCTTCCGATTCCACGAACGAACCCCCTGGCCGCCGGTCAGGGGGTTCGTTCGTGTTCGGAGTTCGTTCGGTGTGACTGTGCGCTACGGCGGTCCGTCCGTGCGAGGGGGCGTCGCAGAGGCGGCGTCAGCCGACCGGCGCGGTCACCCAGCGCGGGCGCGCCGGTGCGGTGCGCGGACGCACCGCGGATCCGCCGAGCGCCGCGATGCTGTGACGGCCGGGCCTGCGCAGGGCGGCCCACCAGAATCGGGGGAGGGCGGCCAGAGCCCGCGCGATCTCGGGGATCTCACGGCACGAGACGGTGCCGGCGACGCCGATGCGATGCCGTCCCTGAGTCGGTGCTGTGGTCATGGCGAGCTCCGTTCGCGGGGGCCGATTTCCGCGACAGTAACCGAGACGAGGCCGCAGTCCTGGCATTTCGCCCGCGAGTCGGACACACCGAGAGTGCGGGAGGCCGACCGGACGCGGGTGATGACACACTGACGTCGTGCTGAGAATCGGCCTCACGGGAGGCATCGGATCGGGCAAGTCGACGGTGGCGAACGCGCTCGCGGCGCGCGGCGCCGTCGTGGTGGACGCGGACCGGATCGCGCGCGAGGTGGTCGAGCCGGGAACACCGGGACTGGCGGCGCTCGTCGAGCGGTTCGGCTCGGAGATCCTCGACGACGAAGGGGCGCTCGACCGGCCCGCCCTCGCCCGTATCGCCTTCGCCGACGACGACTCGCGCACCGCGCTCAACGGCATCGTGCATCCGCTCGTCGGGGCGCGCACGCAGGAACTCGTCGACGCCGCCGGGCCGGACGACGTCGTCGTGCAGGACATTCCGCTGCTCGTCGAGGGCGGGATGGCGCCCGCGTTCGCGCTGGTCGTCGTGGTGTGGACGCCCGAGGCGGAGCGGCTGCGGCGGCTCGTCGCACTGCGGGGGATGGACGAGGCCGACGCGCGGAACCGTATCGCGGCGCAGGCGAGCGACGAGCAGCGGCGCGCCGTCGCCGACGTGTGGCTCGACAACAGCGGCGCTCCCGGTGCTCTCGACGACACGATCGCGGAGCTGTGGACGGAGCGGCTCGTGCCGTTCGCACGCAATCTTCGCGACGGCGTCGTCGCGCGCAGCCTGCCGGTGCTCGTGGCGGCCGACCCGGCATGGCCCGATCAGGCCCGGCGCGTGATCGCGCGCCTGGCGCTCGCGTGCGGCGACGCCGCCGTGCGCATCGACCACATCGGATCGACCGCGGTTCCGGGGGTGCCGGCCAAGGACGTGATCGACGTGCAGATCACCGTCCGCGACCTCGCCGCCGCAGACGCTCTCGCCATCCCGCTCGCGGAGATCGGCTTCCCGCGGCGTGACGACATCGACCGAGACGACCCGAAACCGGCGTATCAGGGCGGCGAGACGGACCCGGCACTATGGGCCAAACGCTTCCACGGTTCGGCGGACCCGGGGCGGCCGGTCAACGTGCACCTGCGCGTCGACGGCTGGCCGAATCAGGAGTTCGCGCTGCTGATCCGTGACTGGCTGCGCAGCGACGAGTCCGCGCGCGACGAGTACGTCGCGGTGAAGGAGCGCGCCGCGGCGGCAGCAGCGGACCTCGCGGATCACACCGAGGCGATTACGGCGTACCTCGACGTGAAGACGCCCTGGTTCGATCTCGCGTATCACCGGGCATGGGAGTGGGCGGCCGAGACGGGGTGGACGGCGGCTGCCGCCCCGGAGTGACGCCGCGGCCTCACGCCCAGTCGATCGGCATCCCGAGCGACCGCGTCCACGCGTCGAAGTCGTGGCCGTGGGCCGCGATGCCGTCGGTCGCGCGCATCGCCGTCTCGACGGCGTACGTCGCGGATTCCGCGTCGAGAAGCCCGCTGCCCGTCGCGTCGAACAACTCGTCGACGTCCAGAACCTCCGTCTCACGCCCAGTGCGGACCACGAGATCGACGTAGAAGTCGACGGACGTCCACCGCTGCGGTCCGGGGCGGTAGCGGCCGATGTCGACGTAGCGGTCCTGGTCGCGTTCGTTGCCGGGGGTGAACCGGAAGATCGTCGCCCGCACACCGAGCTCGGGAAGCAGCCAGGACTGCACGTGGTCGAAGGACGGATGGTCGGCGGACCGCGCCATGTAGAGGCCCCACGGCTCGGCCCGGTACTCCGCGACCGGACGTACGAATCCCTTGGGGTCGGTGTTCGTCATCGCCTCGAGGTCGAACACCTCGTGCTTGGGCGGGTGGATCGAGTGGCCGGCGGTTCCGGTCGAACGCGTCATGACGGGGAAACTACCGCTGCGGGGGCGTCGTGGCGCGCGGGCATCCCGGGGTGTCGCCACCTGCGCCTACCCTGGAGTCATGGCATTCGCATCCGAGCATCCCGTGGTCGCGCACTCGGAGTTCCGGCCGATCGGTGAGATCGAGCGCGCCGACTCTCCGTTCCAGGTCGTCAGCGAGTACGAACCCGCGGGTGACCAGCCCGCGGCGATCGACGATCTCGAGCGCCGCATCCGCGCGGGCGAGAAGGACATCGTCCTCATGGGTGCCACGGGCACCGGCAAGTCGGCGACGACGGCCTGGATGATCGAGCGTGTCCAGCGCCCGACGCTCGTGATGGCACCGAACAAGACCCTCGCGGCGCAGCTCGCGAACGAGCTGCGCGAGATGCTGCCGAACAACGCCGTCGAGTACTTCGTCTCGTACTACGACTACTACCAGCCCGAGGCGTACATCGCGCAGACGGACACCTACATCGAGAAGGACTCGTCGATCAACGACGACGTCGAACGGCTGCGCCACTCGGCCACGTCGGCGCTGTTGTCGCGTCGCGACGTCGTCGTGGTCGCGTCGGTGTCGTGCATCTACGGTCTCGGCACGCCGCAGTCCTACCTCGATCGGTCGATCCAGCTCGAGGTCGGCGTCGAGGTGCCGCGCGACGCCCTGCTGCGGCTGCTCGTCGACGTCCAGTACAACCGCAACGACACCTCGTTCGTCCGCGGCAGCTTCCGTGTCCGCGGCGACACGGTGGAGATCATCCCGTCGTACGAGGAGCTCGCCGTCCGCATCGAGTTCTTCGGCGACGAGATCGAGGCGCTCTACTATCTGCACCCGCTCACAGGCGACGTCGTGCGGCAGGTCGACTCGCTGCGGATCTTCCCTGCGACGCACTACGTCGCGGGGCCCGAACGCATGGAGCGCGCCGTCCGCGACATCGAGACCGAACTCGAGGAGCGGCTCGGCGATCTCGAGAACAAGGGCAAGCTGCTCGAGGCGCAGCGGCTCCGCATGCGCACCCAGTACGACCTCGAGATGATCAAACAGGTCGGCTTCTGCTCGGGTATCGAGAACTACTCCCGCCACATCGACGGCCGCGCCGCGGGATCGGCGCCCGCGACGCTCATCGACTACTTTCCCGAGGACTTCCTGCTCGTCATCGACGAGTCGCACGTGACCGTCCCGCAGATCGGTGCGATGTACGAGGGCGACATGTCGCGCAAGCGCAATCTGGTCGAGTTCGGTTTCCGGCTCCCGTCCGCCGTCGACAATCGCCCGCTCACGTGGGAGGAGTTCTCGGGTCGCATCGGCCAGACCGTGTACCTGTCGGCGACGCCCGGCAAGTACGAACTCGGCCGCACCGGTGGCGAGTTCGTCGAGCAGGTCATCCGCCCGACGGGTCTCGTCGATCCGAAGGTCGTCGTCAAGGAGACCAAGGGGCAGATCGACGATTTGGTCCACGAGATCCGTACGCGCAGCGAGAAGGACGAGCGCGTGCTCGTCACGACGCTCACCAAGAAGATGGCGGAGGACCTCACCGACTATCTGCTCGAACTCGGCATCCAGGTGCGGTATCTGCACTCGGACATCGACACGTTGCGCCGCGTCGAGTTGCTGCGACAGCTGCGGCTCGGCGAGTACGACGTCCTCGTCGGCATCAACCTCCTCCGTGAGGGGCTCGACCTCCCCGAGGTGTCGCTCGTCGCGATCCTCGACGCCGACAAGGAGGGCTTCCTGCGGAGCCCGACGAGCCTCATCCAGACCATCGGCCGTGCGGCGCGCAACGTGTCGGGCGAGGTCCACATGTACGCCGACAAGATGACGGACTCGATGTCGTTCGCGATCGAGGAGACCGAGCGCCGCCGCGAGAAGCAGATCGCCTACAACAAGGAGATGGGCGTCGATCCGCGGCCGTTGCGCAAGAAGATCGCCGACATCCTCGACCAGGTGTACGTCGAGGCCGAGGACAGCGAGGTCGGTGTCGGTGGGTCGGGACGCAACTCCTCTCGTGGACGGCGTGCCCAGGGCGAGCCGGGCCGTGCCGTGTCGGCGGGCATCTACGAGGGCCGCGACACGAAGTCCATGCCGCGCGCCGAGCTCGCGGACCTCGTCCAGAGCCTCACCGACCAGATGATGAGCGCCGCGCGCGACCTGCAGTTCGAGCTCGCGGGCCGGCTTCGCGACGAGATCGCCGATCTCAAGAAGGAGCTGCGCGGCATGGACGCCGCGGGCCTGAAGTAGACGGGCGACGAGCCCACCCGGCGTTGTGATGTGTCACAGCGCCGGGCCGTGTGGCGCGGGTACTTTCCCCGTTGCACCCGCTGGCGATAGTCTCACGGGAAATCTCGTGGCAGACAGGAGAAACGAATGAGCGCCTATCGGACCGTGGTCGTGGGAACGGACGGCTCGGAGTCGTCGTTCCGCGCTGTGGACAAGGCGGCCGAACTCGCCCGTGACGCCGAGGCGAAACTCGTCATCGCGTGCGCGTACTACCCGGCGGACCCGAAGGAGTCCCAGCAGGCGGCCGACATCCTCGGTGACGAGGCGTACCAGGTCACGGGCTCGACCCCGACCTACGAGATCCTTCGCAGCGCCCGGGAGCGCGCGACGGACCGTGGCGCGACGTCGATCTCGGAGCGCGCGGTGGTGGGCTCGCCGGTCGAGGCGTTGCTCTCGCTCATCGAGGAGACCGACGCGGATCTGCTCGTCATCGGCAATCGCGGACTGAACACGCTGACGGGCCGGTTGCTCGGCTCGGTGCCGTCGGACGCCGCGCGCAAGTCGACGTGCGACGTGCTGATCGTTCACACCGTCAGGTAGCAGAGCGAGCGGGGGCGTCAGTCGGTGCAGTAGGTCTCGTTCGCACCGTCGACGAGAGTGATCGCGACCCCAGCGGGATCTCCGGTTCCCGGCACCGCCCACGCGCCCCACTCGTGCAGGTGCGCCGCCACGGTCGCCGGCGGCTCGCCCGCCGCGAGCCGCTCGCACACCCCCGTCGCGATCGCGGTGAGCGTGGCGGGTGGCGGAACGGCGAGCCCGGCGTCCGAGAGCAGCGAGCGATACCGCACGATGCGGGGATCCTGGTCGGCGGCCGGGCGTGCCGCCCCGCCCTGCGGTGCCGCCTCGCTCTGCACCGCGGTGGACGCGATCGGGGTGTGCGACGTCGCCGCGGCGTCCGAGGACTCCCGACCCGAACACCCCGCGAGAAGTGCGGCGGCGGCACACGCCGCGATACACACCGTCGGGACGCGGCTGCTGGTGCGGAGCGGAAGTGGACGCATGATCCTCGGGGGTCGGTGTCGTCACTCACCGGGACGGGGTGTCACCGGGTCGGTGCACCGAAACCTACTCTCCGCCTCGCGGGTTCGCAGCTTCGGGCGATTCGGTGTGCGTGAGCCCGGACAGCGACTCGGGCAGCGACTCGGTGTGCAGCACGCCGAGTCGCTGCGTCGCACGGGTGAGGGCGACGTAGAGATCGCTCGTGCCCCGCGGCGACTCGGCCACGACGGCGTGCGGTTCGACGAGATGGACGGCGTCGAACTCGAGCCCCTTGACGTCGCGTACCGTCGCGACACTCACGGTGTCGGATTCGAGGTGCGCGAACCGCGACCGCATCCCCTGGGGGACGACGACCGCCGTGGTTCCCGGCAGCTGCGTCTCGGCCTCGACGGCGGCGGCGACGGCGTCGTCGAGACCGTCCTCGGAGACGCGGCGTGCCCAGGGCCGATGTCCGGAGTCACGGATCGACCGCGGCAGTTGCTGTGCCGGATCGATCTCGGCGAGGACGTCGTGCGCGATCGTCATGATCTCGGACGGCGTGCGGTAGTTCACCGTGAGTTCGGTGAGTTTCCAGCGCCGCGCGACGTACGGCTCGAGCACCTCCTGCCACGACGACGTGCCCGCCGGATCGCCGGTCTGGGCGGTGTCGCCGACGAGCGTCATCCAGCGATTCGGGATGCGCCGCATGAGCATCCGCCATGCCATGTGCGACAGTTCCTGGGCCTCGTCGACGATGACGTGACCGTAGGTCCAGGTGCGATCGCCCGCCGCACGTTCGGCGGTCGTGAGGCTGCGGTTGCCGTCCTGCCGCTCCGCGAGCTGTTCGGCGTCCATGATGTCGTAGGCCATGAGGATCTCGGGGTCGAGTTCGTCCTCGATGTCCTGTGACGCCGAGCCGGTGAGGATGTCGAGTGCGCCCTGTGCGTCCTCGATCTGCTGGCGCCAGCGCCGGGCCGAGCGTTCGCGCTCCGCGGAGTCGTCGACCCCGAGCAGCTCGGCGAGTTCGTCGAGCAGTGGTGCGTCGGCGGGGGAGAAGCCGGGTCCGGTGCGCACGAGTTCGGCGCGATCGGATTCCGTGAGCCCGGGGGCCGCGGAGGCGAGCCTGCGCGGATCTCGCCACAGTCCGGTGAGCACCTCCTGCGGGGTCAGCGTCGGCCACAGCCGATCGATCTCGCGGAGGATCGCGGGATCCTCGCGCATCTCGGAGCGGATGTCGGCGAGATCCTCACCGGAGAGCAGGTTGCCGCCGCCGACGAGGTTCTCGCCCACGATCGACGCGAACTGCCGTGCGAGCGCGTCGATCACGGCCTTGACGAACACGGGACGCGCGATGTTGTGCGGCTTGCGCGACGACCGCGCACGGCCGCGCGCCGTGCTCACGGTCTTGCGGTCGAGGACGAGTTCGTACGTGTCGAACACGACGCGGACCGGTTCCTTCGGCAGTTCCTGGCGGTCGCGGACTGCGCGCTTGCACACGTCGAGCATGTCGAGCGATCCCTTGAGCTCGCCGCCGCGCAGCGAATCGTCCACGGTCGCGACGACGCCCGGGTAGAGATCGCCGATCGTCGAGAGCAGCACGCCGGTCTCGCCGAGCGACGGAAGCACCTGGCCGATGTAGTCGAGGAAGGTCGAGTTGGGGCCGATGATGAGCACACCGGCGCGGTCGAGCTGCTTGCGATAGGTGTAGAGCAGGTACGCCGCGCGGTGCAGGGCGACGGCGGTCTTCCCGGTGCCGGGACCGCCCTGGACGACGAGCACGCTGCGATGCTCGGACCGGATGATCGCGTCCTGCTCCGACTGGATCGTCTCGACGATGTCGTTCATGTGCCCGGTCCTGGCGGCATCGAGGGCCGCCAGGAGCGCGCTCTCACCGGCGACGCCCGCGGTCGCTGCACCCGTCGACGCGTCGACGACTCCGGCGCGCTGGGCGGCGGCGACGTCGAGGTACTCGTCGGCGAGGCCGACGATGCGGCGCGATCGGCTGCGCAGATGCCGTCGCCGGGTCACGCCGTCGGGGGTCGCGGGCGTCGCGAGATAGAAGGGCCGCGCGAGCGGGGCGCGCCAGTCGAGCAGCAGCGGCTCGAAGTCGCCCTGCTCGTCGAGGATCCCGACGCGGCCGATGTAGCGCGCCTCGGTGCCGTCGTCGGTCCCGTCGCCGCCGCGCTCGAGATCGATCCGGCCGAAGCACAGGCCGTTCTCGGCGGCGTCGTACTTCGCGAGGTCGTCGGTGTAGAGCTGATTGAACGATTCGCGTTCGCTGCGGGCCTGCGGCGTCCCACCGGATTCCAGGAGGACGGTGCGCAGCCGCTCCTGCGCGTAGCGGCGCAGATCGTCGAGGCGCCCGTAGAGCCGATCGACGTACCGCTGTTCGAGCGCGAGCTCGGTGGCTTCCGCGGTGGCGTCGCCGGTCTCGTCGGATCGTGTCACGCGTGCTCCTGACCAAGGGGTGTCCGCCACCGTCGCGGGGTGGGCGGAGCGTCGAGAAAGTGCCCGAGAAGTCTAGTCGGACACACGGGGTGGCGTCAGAAGCCGCAGGTGAGACGGATGGTGAACAGACGACGTGGGGGCCGCCGATCGACGATCGGCGGCCCCCACGTGGGTCGACGGCGAGATCAGCCGGCGATCTCCTTGCGCTTCTTGTCGGCCTTGGCGACGGCCGCGCGGGCCTTCTTCTCGGCCTTGTCGCGTGCCTTGCGGCCCTTCTTCGACAGCGTCTCGCCCTGATCGGCCGTGAGGTCCGAGGCGAGGGCCGCCCACTTCTCGCTGCGCTGGCGCGCCATCTCGGCGAGAGCGGGGCCGCGGTCCTTGGCGACCTCGGCCAGACCCGCACTGCGCTCGCGCGCGGCCTCCGCGAGCTTGGGGCCGCGGTCCTTTGCCACCTCCGCCAGCTCCGCACCGCGATCCTTCGCGACCTCGGCCAGACCCGCGCCGCGTTCGCGTGCGGCGTCGGCGAGCTTGGGGCCGCGGTCCTTCGCGACCTCGATCGCCGAGCCGACCAGGGCGGCGCCCTTGTCCGCCGCGACGCCGCTCGCCGCCTGTGCGCGCTCGGCCGCCGCGTGCACCGCGGGCGGGACCTCGGGGAGCGACGGCGAGTCGTGTGATCCGCCGGGCAGCGCCGAGGAGATGTTCTCCTGGGCCTTCCGGGCGGCGCGGCGGCCACGCCAGCCGAGCGAGGGCTTGCCCTCGGTGTCGACGGAGGCGAGCAGGAGTCCGCCGAGCAGACCCGCGTTCTTGAAGAACTGCGTGCGATGCATCGCACGTTCCTGCGGGTCCTCCTTGGCCCAGAAGTCGTGACCCGCAACGGTCGTCGGGACGAGGCTGCCCGCGAGCGCGAGTGCCGAGAGCCGCGGGAACTTGCCGAGCGACAGCAGGACGCCGCCACCGACCTGGACCGCCGCGTTGACCTTCACCAGTGTCTCGGCGTCGGTGGGCACGGAGTCGGTGACCGAGTCCGGCAACGCCCCCGTCGTCTTGTCGATCCACGGCCCGGCGACGGTCGCCGGTCCCTGCGCGTCGCGCAGCGTCGCGATGCCGCTGCTGATGAAGATCGAGCCGAGCAGTGGCCGGGCGATTCGCCGTACCAGCATGTGAGTGGCCTCCCTCTCCGTACTTCTGCCTACGGACGTTCGTGTACCTGCGGTGTTCGTGTACCTGCGGTGTTCGTGTACCGGGTGCGTTCGTGCTCTCACCCACCCTAGCGACGCTCCGTGCCGTGATGGGGGGATCGCCCGGTGGCCGACCGGGCTGTGCGGCGCGACGTCACCAGTCGCGTTCGCGCCATTCGTCGAGGTGCGGGCGTTCGGCGCCGAACGTCGTGTCGTCGCCGTGCCCGGGGTAGACGACGGTGTCGTCGCCGAAGCGGTCGAAGAGCTTGCGTTCGACGTCGCCGAGAAGCGATTCGAACTCGTCCGGACCGGCGGTGCGGCCGATCCCGCCGGGGAAGAGCGAGTCGCCCGTGAACACGTGGACGCGTCCGGTCGGCTCGGTGAGGGTGAGCGCGATCCCGCCCGGGGTGTGGCCGGCGAGATGCACGACGCCGAGTGTGAGACCGCCGACGGTGATCGCGTCGCCGTCGTCGACGCGCCGGGCGGGTGCGACGGGGAGCGCGTCCGCGTCGAGCGGATGGGCGATCGTCGGGGCGCCGGTCGCGGCGGCCACCTCCTCGAGGGCCTGCCAGTGATCGCCGTGCTGGTGCGTCGTCACGATCGCCTCGACGGCGGCGTCGTCGGCAGCGATCGCACCGAGGATGCGGTCCGCGTCGTTCGCGGCGTCGACGAGGAGGGCACGGCCGGTCGTGGAACAACGCACCAGATAGCTGTTGTTGTCCATGGGGCCGACCGAGATCTTCACGATCGTGGCGTCGTCGAGGGTTCGGCGTGCCGCGCCGCTCCCGGCGGCGACGTGCCCGGAGTAGGAGTCCTCGATCACGATGGGCTGCTGGGTCATGTGGTGGAGGCTACCGTCGGGCGCCGGGAACGAGCGGCGACCCGTGGGTGTCGGTGGTCGGATCTAGCATGGAACGTGGTGCCGAGCGCTGCGCGGTGACGCGCGCGTGGGTGCCGGTCGCGCGTGGCAGTCGCGCGTGACGAACGAAGGGAATTGGGTGTGGCCGATCGTCTGATCGTGCGCGGGGCGCGTGAGCACAACCTGCGAGGAATCGATCTCGATCTACCCCGCGACAGCCTGATCGTGTTCACGGGGCTGTCCGGGTCGGGCAAGTCGAGCCTCGCGTTCGACACGATCTTCGCGGAGGGGCAGCGCCGCTACGTCGAGTCGCTGTCCGCATACGCGCGTCAGTTCCTGGGTCAGATGGACAAGCCCGACGTCGACTTCATCGAAGGTCTCTCGCCTGCGGTCTCCATCGACCAGAAGTCGACGAATCGCAATCCCCGTTCGACGGTCGGCACGATCACCGAGGTCTACGACTACCTCCGGTTGCTGTTCGCCCGCGCCGGTACCCCGCACTGCCCGGTGTGTGGCGAGCTCATCGCGCGTCAGACACCGCAGCAGATCGTCGATCAGGTGCTCGAGATGGAGGCCGGCACCCGGTTCCAGGTCCTCGCACCCGTCGTCCGGACGCGCAAGGGCGAGTTCGTCGATCTGTTCGAACAGCTCAACACACAGGGCTACTCGCGTGTCCGCGTCGACGGCGCCGTCCACTCGCTCACGGATCCGCCGAAGCTCAAGAAACAGGAGAAGCACGACATCGACGTCGTCGTGGATCGCCTGACTGTCAAGCCGACGTCGAAGCAGCGGCTCACCGACTCGGTCGAGACCGCGCTCGGCCTCGCCGACGGCATCGTCGTGCTCGACTTCGTCGACCGCGAGCCCGAGGCGGCGGATCGCGAGCGGCGGTTCTCCGAGCGGCTCGCATGCCCCAACGGGCATCAGCTCGCGATCGACGAACTCGAGCCGCGCTCGTTCTCCTTCAACTCCCCGTACGGCGCGTGCCCCGAGTGCGCGGGTCTGGGTATCCGCAAGGAGGTGGACCCGGAGCTCGTCGTCCCCGACCCGGACCGCACCCTCGCCGACGGCGCCATCGCGCCGTGGTCGATGGGGCAGAGCGCCGAGTACTTCACGCGGTTGCTCTCCGGCCTCGGTGACGCGCTCGGCTTCGACCTCGACACACCGTGGCGCTCGTTGCCCGCGAAGGCACGCAAGGCGATCCTCCAGGGCAGCACGGAGCAGGTCCACGTGCGGTACAAGAACCGCTACGGCCGCGTCCGCTCCTACTACGCCGAGTTCGAGGGCGTCATGCCGTTCCTGCACCGCCGGCTCGAGCAGACCGAGTCCGAGCAGATGAAGGAGCGCTACGACGGCTACATGCGCGACGTGCCGTGCCCGGTCTGCGGCGGCGCGCGGCTCAAGCCCGAGATCCTCTCGGTCACCGTGGCGAGCGACACCTACGGCGACAAGTCGATCGCCGACGTGGCGGAGCTGTCGATCGCCGAGTGCTCGGCGTTCCTGAACGATCTCGTGCTGGGTGCGCGCGAGGAGGCCATCGCGGGCCAGGTGCTGCGCGAGGTGCAGGCCCGACTCGGGTTCCTTCTCGACGTCGGGCTCGACTATCTCTCCCTCGCCCGTGCCGCGGGCACGCTGTCGGGCGGTGAGGCACAACGCATCCGGCTCGCGACGCAGATCGGCTCGGGCCTCGTCGGAGTGCTCTACGTCCTCGACGAACCGTCGATCGGGCTGCACCAGCGCGACAATCGACGGCTCATCGAGACGCTCACGCGGCTGCGCGATCTCGGCAACACGCTGATCGTCGTCGAGCACGACGAGGACACCATCCGGGCGTCGGACTGGATCGTCGACATCGGCCCGCTCGCGGGTGAGCACGGCGGCCGCGTCGTCCACAGCGGCTCGTACGACGAACTGCTGAAGAACACCGAATCGCTCACGGGTGCGTATCTCGCGGGGCGCGAGTCGATCGCGCTGCCCGAGTCCCGGCGACCGGTGGATCCGGAGCGTCGGCTGAAGGTCGTCGGTGCGCGCGAGAACAATCTGCGCGGCATCGACGTCGCGTTCCCGCTCGGCGTCCTCACCGCGGTGACCGGCGTGTCCGGGTCGGGCAAGTCGACACTGGTCAACGACATCCTCGCGACCGTCATGGCGAACAAGCTCAACGGCGCGCGGCAGGTGCCGGGTCGGCACACGCGGGTCGAGGGGCTCGATCAGCTCGACAAGCTGGTCCAGGTGGACCAGTCGCCGATCGGCCGCACCCCGCGTTCGAATCCCGCGACCTACACGGGTGTCTTCGACAAGATCAGGACACTCTTCGCGGCGACGACCGAAGCGAAGGTCCGCGGCTATCAGCCCGGCAGGTTCTCGTTCAACGTCAAGGGCGGTCGGTGCGAAGCGTGTTCGGGCGACGGCACCCTCAAGATCGAGATGAACTTCCTGCCCGACGTGTACGTGCCGTGCGAGGTGTGTCACGGGGCGCGGTACAACCGCGAGACCCTCGAGGTCCACTACAAGGGCAAGACCATCGCCGAGGTGCTCGACATGCCGATCGAGGAGGCCGCGGAGTTCTTCGAGCCCGTCACCTCGATCCACCGCTACCTCAAGACGCTCGTCGAGGTGGGTCTCGGGTACGTCCGGCTCGGTCAGCCGGCGACGACGCTCTCCGGGGGTGAGGCGCAACGCGTCAAGCTCGCGGCCGAACTGCAGAAGCGCACGAACGGCCGCGCGGTGTACATCCTCGACGAGCCCACGACGGGCCTGCACTTCGAGGACATCCGCAAGCTGCTCGGCGTCCTGGGCGGGCTCGTCGACAAGGGCAACACGGTCATCGTCATCGAGCACAACCTCGACGTCGTGAAGACCTCGGACTGGATCGTCGACATGGGCCCCGAAGGCGGAGCCGGCGGCGGCACCGTCGTGGCCGAAGGGACTCCGGAAGAGGTCGCCGCGACTCCCGAGAGCTACACCGGCGCGTTTCTGCGCGAGGTACTCGAGCCCGCGCCGAAACGGCGAGCCGGAAAGTCGAGGTCGTCCGGGACGGCCGCCAAGCCTGCGCGCTCCAAGAACGGCGCAGCGAAGGCTGCGAAGCCCACGAAGGCGGCGGCCGAGCAGCCGAAGGCCGCGGCGGCAAAGGCCGCCGCGAAGCGCGCGTCCCGCAAGGCGGCCGCGCTCCGCTGACCACGCGGCCGGTTCTATCATCGGACTCTGCCCGCCACCGGGGTCGACCGGCGGCGGGCAGAGACCAGTTCCACAGACGAGTTCCATACGGAGATCGGGAGCGATGAGCACGGATTCCCAGACCACCCAGAGTCACGGCGGTCCCCAACAGCGCGAGTTCCAGGCGGAGACACGGCAACTGCTGGATCTGATGATCCATTCGATCTACTCGAACAAGGACACCTTCCTGCGTGAGTTGGTATCCAATGCGTCGGACGCACTCGACAAGCTCAAACTCGAGGCGTTCCGCGACAAGGATCTCGACGTCGACACGTCGGATCTGCACGTCGAACTCGAGGTCGACGCGGCGGCGCGCACGCTCACCGTGCGCGACAACGGCATCGGCATGAGCCGTGACGAGGTCGTCGACCTCATCGGCACGCTCGCGAAATCCGGTACAGCGCAGATGCGTTCGGCACTCGCCGCAGCGAAGAACGCGGAGACCAGCGCGGCCGCCGAGGAGCTGATCGGCCAGTTCGGCATCGGCTTCTACTCGAGCTTCATGGTTGCCGAGACCGTCACCCTCGTCACCCGCAAGGCGGGCGAGCAGACCGCGACGCGCTGGGAGTCGAGCGGCGAGGACACCTACACGATCGAGGAGATCGACGGCGCTCCGCAGGGCACGTCCGTCACGCTCTCCCTGAAGCCGGCCGCCGACGACGAGCTCCGCGACTACACCGACGAGCGGGTTCTCCGCGACGTCGTGGGCCGCTACTCCGACTTCATCGCGTGGCCGATCCGGATGCAGGTCGAGCGGACCAGGACCGTCGGCGAGGGCGACGACGCGACCGAGGAGACGACGCTCGAGGCGGAGACCCTCAACTCGATGAAGGCGCTGTGGACGCGCCCGCGGGACGAGGTCACCGACGAGGAGTACCGCGACTTCTACCGCCACGTCTCCCACGCGTGGGACGAGCCGCTCGAGATCGTGCCGATGAAGGCGGAGGGCACGTTCGAGTACCAGGCGCTGCTGTTCATTCCGTCGGTCGCGCCGTTCGATCTGTTCATGCAGGGCGGCCGCACCGGCGTCTCGCTCTACGTGCGCCGTGTGTTCATCATGGACGACTGCGAGGAGCTGGTCCCGAGCTACCTGCGTTTCGTCAAGGGCGTCGTCGACGCCGCGGACCTCTCGCTGAACGTCTCGCGCGAGATCCTGCAGCAGGACCGGCAGATCGGTGCGATCCGCCGCCGCCTCACCAAGAAGGTGCTCGCGACCGTCAAGACGATGCAGCGCGACGAGCCCGAGAAGTACCGGACGTTCTGGACCCAGTTCGGCCGCGCCCTCAAGGAAGGGCTCGTGTCGGACACCGACAACCGCGACGCGATCCTCGCGGTCTCGTCGTTCGAGTCGACGGCGGGGGAGGAGCCCACGACGCTCGCGCAGTACGTCGAGCGCATGAAGCCGGGTCAGGACACCATCTACTACGTCACGGGCGAGTCCCGTCGCCAGCTCGAGGCGTCGCCGCACATGGAGGCGTTCACCGCCAAGGGGCTCGAGGTGCTCCTGCTCACCGATCCCGTCGACGAGATGTGGGTCGACGGCGTTCCGGAGTTCGACGGCAAGAGCTTCCGCTCGATCGCCAAGGGTGAGCTCGATCTGGACGACGCCGACAGCGACGAGGCGAAGTCCGAGCGCGACGAGCGGAACAAGTCCTTCGAGGACTTCCTCACGTGGGCGCGGGGTGTGCTGGGCGAGACGGTGCGGGACGTGAAGGTGTCCACGCGGCTCACGTCGTCGCCCGCGGTCCTCGTCGGAGACGCCTTCAGTATGACGCCGGCGCTCGAACGGCTGTACCGGGCGTCGGGACAGCAGGTGCCGGCGAGCAAGCGAACCCTCGAGGTCAACCCCGATCACCCGCTCGTGGCGGGCCTGCGGGCGGCGCACGGTGAGCGTCCCGACGACGACACGCTCGCCGACACGGTGCATCTGCTGTACGGGATGGCGGTCATCGCCGAGGGCGGCGAACCCGAGGATCCGGCGGAGTTCGCGAAGCGGCTCGCCGGTGCGCTGACCCGGGCCGTCACCGTCGGTTCGTGACCGTCACGTCGTGATGACGGCCGCGAGGTCGTCGCTGCGCGACCACATCGGCCAGTGACCCGTGGGGAGGTCGACGTACTCGACATTCTGGAGTGCGCCGGCCTCCACCGCAGGGCCGAATCCTTCTGCTGCCCATTCCGGCAATTGCGCGGCGCTGAAGCTCGTGCAGACGAGGGTCGTGGGGACGGTCAGCCGCCGGGGATCGGTGAGCCGGTACGGAGTACGTGCCGGGCCCGCCGGTTGCGGGACGGCGCGTTCGGCGAACGTGGCGAGCCGCTCGCCGTCGAGGCCGTCGAGACTGTTGCCGTCCGCTTCGAGATCGGCCCACGTCGGTAGCGGCAACTCGCCGATGTCGGGATCCACGTCGGGTCGCAGCGTCGCGCCGTCCTGGATCGGCCCGGTGTCGACGTAGACGATGCGCGAGATCGCGGTGGGGACCCGATCGCTCGCGGCGTACGCGAGCGGTCCGCCTCCGCTGTGGGCGACGAGGACGGTCTCCTCACCGGGCGGAACCGCGAGCACGGCGTTCACGACGGCGTCGATGTGGTCGTCGAGCGTCACGGCGGCGCGCTCCTCCGCGGTGGCCGTCGGCTCGAGGCCGGGAAGGGTCAGTGCCGTCGCGACCGCGGCCGGCGAACTGGTGAGCAGACCGAGCATGTCGTCCCATGCCCACGCGCCGAGCCAGAAACCGGGAACCAGAACGTAGTGTCGCTGTCGTGTCATGGCACGAGTGTGCCGCAGCTCACCGACAGTCGGGGTCGAAGCTCAGTAGACGGGGCCGGTGTACTTCTCGCCCGGGCCCTGGCCGGGCTCGTCCGGATGTGCGGACGACTCGCGGAAGGCGCGCTGGAGCGCCTGCAACCCCTCGCGCATCGGGCCCGCGTGCGGTCCGAGCCATTCGATCGACGACGTGATGAGCCCGGCGAGCGCGGTGATGATGCGCCGTGCCTCGTCGAGGTCGAAGTGCGGGCTCGAGTACGGATCGTCGTGGGAGAGGCTGAGTTTCTCGGCAGCGGAACTCATGAGCATGACCGCCGCGCGGCTGATGACCTCGACCGCGGGGACCTCGGCGAGGTCGCGGACGTCGTCGGTCCCGCCGATCTCGCCGGGCAGCGGCGCCGCGGGGGCGTGACCTTCGGGGTCGCCGAAGGAGTGCGTGTTCTCGCTCATGGGGACAGAATCCCATCGCGGAGTCGCGCGGTGGCGCGCGGGTGCGGAATTGGCATCCTCCTGCGCGGCGGTGGTACCGTTGTCACCACGACCGCCTCCGGCATGTCCGGAGGCAGCAAGTGGAGTCCGACTCCCACCGTACGCGGCATCACAGCGGCGTCACGGTCCGGTCGCCCGCCCGGAGCGGTCACGTTCCGATCGGGTTCCCCGTCCCGGTCAGCCGGAATGCGGGGCGTGGTCTTCGACGAGTTCTCGCCGGCGGCTTCGGATCGGTCGGCATCGGGCCCCGCACGCGGAACATCCGCAGCGGGGCCTTTCTCGTGAGCAGACGGCGCGAGAGGCGCGAGTTCGCGGATGCCGAGATCGGACGTACGGGCTGCCTGCGGTCACGAGTACCGCAACCCACGGTGCTCGAGTTCCGCAAACCAGCGGTCACCGAGCGCCGCATTACCGAGGAGGCCCCATCAGCGCTGAGACCCGCATCAACGAACGCATCCGAGTTCCCGAGGTTCGCCTCGTGGGCCCCGGAGGCGAACAGGTCGGCATCGTGCGAGTTGAAGATGCACTCCGCTTGGCCACCGAGGCCGATCTCGATCTCGTCGAGGTCGCGCCCGATGCCCGTCCGCCGGTCGCCAAGATCATGGACTACGGCAAGTTCAAGTACGAGGCAGCGCAGAAGGCGCGCGAATCGCGCCGCAACCAGCAACAGACCGTCATCAAGGAGCAGAAGCTCCGGCCCAAGATCGACGACCACGATTACGAGACCAAGAAGGGTCACGTGATGCGGTTCCTCGAGGCGGGTTCCAAGGTGAAGGTCACCATCATGTTCCGCGGACGTGAGCAGTCGCGCCCGGAACTCGGCTTCCGCCTGCTCCAGCGGCTGGGTGCCGATGTGGCCGATCTCGGCTACATCGAGACCAATCCCAAGCAGGACGGTCGCAACATGACCATGGTCCTGGCGCCTCACCGGGGCCAGAAGACCCGCGCCAAGGCGCAAGAGGGTGTCGCAGCAGCGGCAGCCAAGCGAACGCAGTCGCCGCAGGCGCAGCCGGATGCCGCGAACCAGCAGGCATCCGGGAGTGCGTGAGCGCCGGCACAGAAGTTCGCCACGAACGTAGACAGGAAACCGAGGACCCCATGCCCAAGTCGAAGACCCACAGCGGCACCGCGAAGCGTTTCAAGGTGTCCGGTAGCGGAAAGATCCTGCGCCAGAAGGCCGGTCGCCGCCACCTGCTCGAGCACAAGGCCAGCAAGGTCACCCGTCGCCTCGACGGCAAGACCGAGGTCGCCAAGGCCGACGTTCCCCGCATCAAGCGCCTGCTCGACATCTGACGACCCCTTCCGACCACCGATCGGACCTCGCGTTCGGTCCGACTAGATTGACAGGATTTCTCCAGTGGCACGCGTAAAGAGGGCGGTCAACGCCCAGAAGAAGCGCCGTTCGACTCTCGAGGCATCGAAGGGCTACCGCGGACAGCGGTCGCGCCTGTACCGCAAGGCGAAGGAGCAGCAGCTCCACTCGCTCACGTACGCCTACCGTGACCGTCGCGCTCGCAAGGGCGACTTCCGCAAGCTGTGGATCACGCGTATCAACGCAGCGGCGCGCGCGAACGACATCACGTACAACCGCCTGATCCAGGGCCTGCGTCTCGCGGGTGTCGAGGTCGACCGCAAGAACCTCGCCGACATCGCCGTCACCGACGCAGCGGCGTTCACCGCGCTCGTCGCGGTCGCGAAGTCCGCACTGCCGGCGGACGTCAACGCTCCGTCCGGAGAAGCGGCCTGAGTCACACGCCGTCGAAGCGGCCCGCGGACGCTGTGCTCACCGAGCGCACGCCGCGGGTCGTTTCTGCTGTCAAGCTCCGTCGCGGCGCCGAGCGCCGCAAGACGGGGCGTTTTCTCGTGGAGGGCGAGAACGCGGTGTCCGCGGCGCTCGACGCCGGAGTGGTGCTGCACGACGTCTTCCACACCGAGAGCGCCGCGTCCCGCTACGGGACGCTCCTCGCGCGTGCGGACGCGTCCGGTGGCCGCGTCGCGCCGGTGACCGATCGCGCGATCCGGGGCCTGAGCGACACCGTGACGCCGCCGGGCATCGTCGCCGTCGCGGAGGTTCTCGACGCCGCGCTGGCCGACGTACTGGCGGCGACGCCGCGATTGCTCGCGGTTCCGGTGGAGATCGGTGAGCCCGGCAACGCCGGAACCCTCGTGCGGGTCACCGACGCGATGGGTGGTGACGGCGTCGTGTTCGCCGGCGACGCCGTCGATCCTCACAACGGCAAGGTGGTCCGCGCGTCGGCGGGAAGCCTCTTCCACGTGCCGATCGTGCGGGAGCGGGACCCGCTCGCCGCGGTGCACGCGCTGCGCGATGCGGGAGTCCAGGTTCTCGCGACGACGGTCGACGGCGACGTCGATCTGGACGAGGCCGACGAGTTGCTCGCGCGCCCCACCGCGTGGCTGTTCGGCAGCGAGGCCCACGGGCTCGCCGCCGAGGTCGCGCGGGAGGCCGATCACGCCGTGACGATCCCGATCCGGGGGCGCGCCGAGAGCCTCAATCTCGCGACGGCGGCGTCGATCTGTCTGTATCAGTCGGCGCGGGTACAGGCGCGCACGATGCCCCCTCGCCGACCACCGAGCGCAGGCAGTCCCCGTGGCCGGGATCGCGGCCACGCTCGATAGCATGGACTACCCGAACCCGCCGTCGCACGACCGTCCCGCCGCGCGAGGGTCGAGTGAGGCGACAACGAGTGAGGAGTGCACCGAACGTGGCCGACAACGAGGCAACCACGCCCGACGAGGCGACCGGCGCCACCGAGGTCGCACCGACCGAGGCGGTGCTCACGGCGGCCGTCGCCGACGCCGAGCAGGCGTTCGCTGCGGCGGCGACGCTCGACGAGCTCGCACACGCGAAGACGGCGCACATGGGCGATAAGTCGCCGGTCGCGCTCGCTCGGCGCGCGCTCGGCTCGCTGCCGAAGAGCGAGAAGGCGGACGCCGGCAAGCGCGTGAACGTCGCCCGCACCGCGGTCGCGGACGCCTACGACGAGCGGCGCGAGGTACTGCTCGCCGAGCGCGACGCCGCGGTCCTCGTCGCCGAGTCGATCGACGTCACGCTGCCCGCACGGCGTCGTCCCGCCGGCGCCCGCCACCCCGTGACGCTCATCGCCGAGCAGGTGACCGACGTCTTCGTCGGCATGGGCTGGGAGGTCGCCGAAGGGCCCGAGGTCGAGACGGAGCACTTCAACTTCGACGCACTGAACTTCCTGCCGGATCACCCGGCGCGGACGATGCAGGACACCTTCCACATCGCGCCCGAGGGCTCCCGTCAGGTGCTGCGGACCCACACCTCGCCCGTGCAGGTGCGCACGATGCTGACCCGGACGCCGCCGATCTACGTCGTGTGCCCGGGCCGGACGTTCCGCACCGACGAACTCGACGCGACGCACACTCCCGTGTTCTCCCAGGTCGAGGGGCTCGCGATCGACAAGGGGCTGACGCTCGCGCATCTGCGCGGGACGCTCGACGCGTTCGCGCGGGCGCTGTTCGGTCCCGAGACGCGAACCCGCATGCGGCCCAACTACTTCCCGTTCACCGAGCCCTCGGCCGAGGTCGACGTCTGGTTCCCCCGCAAGAAGGGCGGCGCCGGCTGGGTCGAGTGGGGCGGCTGCGGCATGGTGAATCCGCGGGTGCTCGTCGCGTGCGGCGTCGACCCGGAGGAGTACTCGGGATTCGCGTTCGGTATGGGACTCGAGCGCACGCTCCAGTTCCGCAACGGGTTGTCGGACATGCGCGACATCGTCGAGGGCGACGTGCGGTTCTCGCTGCCGTTCGGCGTCACCGGCTGACCGACCCCAGATCTTCGAGACGACGAACGAGAAAGCTGAGCAGACGTGCGAGTAGCGCAATCCTGGCTGACCGAGATCCTGCAGCGCGCGACCCCCGGGTGGCAGGTCACCGCCGACGAACTCGATGCGGGCTTCGTGAGGGTCGGACTCGAGGTCGAGGAGGTCGACCGGCTCGAGGCCGTGCAGGGCCCGCTGGTGGTCGGGCGCGTCGCGAGCATCGAGGAACTCACCGAGTTCAAGAAGCCGATCCGGTACTGCCTCGTCGACGTCGGTGCCGCCGAGCCGCAGGGGATCGTCTGTGGTGCGCGCAATTTCGCCGAGGGCGACCTCGTCGTCACGGCGCTGCCCGGCGCGGTCCTTCCCGGTGGTTTCGCCATCGCGGCACGCAAGACCTACGGCCGGGTGTCCGACGGCATGATCTGCTCGGCGTCGGAACTCGGCCTCGGCAACGATCATTCGGGAATCATGGTGCTCGCGCCGGGAACGGCTGCGCCCGGTGCCGATGCTGTGGAACTGCTCGGCTTCGACGACACCGTCGTCGAGCTGAACATCACCCCGGACCGCGGCTACTGCTTCTCGGTGCGTGGGCTCACGCGCGAACTCGCGAACGGTTTCGACCTCGAGTACGCCGACCCCGCGCTCGCCCCGGCGCTGCCCGCCGAGGGCGAGGCGTGGGACGTCGACGTCCGGGCCGATGCGCTGTGCACCCGCTTCGCGATGCGCCGCGTCACCGGTATCGACGCGACGGCCGTGACGCCGTGGTGGATGCAACGACGTCTGCTGCTGTCGGGAGTGCGCCCCATCTCGCCCGCCGTCGACGTCACCAACTACGTGATGCTCGAACTCGGCCAGCCGCTCCACGCGTTCGACGCCGCGGCGCTGCGCGGACAGCTCGTCGTGCGCCGCGCGGCGGAGGGCGAAAGGCTCACCACACTCGACGACGCCGATCGGGCGCTCGATCCCGAGGACGTCGTCATCGCCGACGAGACGGGCGCGGTGTCGCTCGCGGGCGTCATGGGCGGTGCGAGCACCGAGGTGTCCACCGAGACGACCGACGTCCTGCTTGAGGCCGCGGTATGGGATCCGGTGGCGGTCTTCCGGACGGTGCGCCGGCACAAGCTGGGCAGCGAGGCGTCCAAGCGGTACGAGCGCTCGGTCGATCCGGCGCTCCCGGCGCACGCTCTCGATCGCGCGGCCGCGCTGCTCGCAGAGATCGCGGGCGGCACCGTCTCGCCCGTCCTCACGGACATCGGCGAGGTCCCGGTCCGCGAACCGATCTTCATGGACATCGATCTTCCCGATCGGGTCGCGGGCGTCGAGTACCCGAACGGGACGGCGGCACGGCGGCTGACCCAGATCGGCGCCGCTGTCGACGTCGCGGTGAGCGAGACCGGCCACGGCCAGCTGTCGGCCACACCGCCGTCGTGGCGTCCCGATCTGACGCAGCCCGCGGATCTCGTGGAAGAGGTGCTGCGGCTCGAAGGCCTCGAGGACATCCCCTCGGTGTTGCCGCAGGCGCCCGCAGGCCGCGGGTACACGCCGTCGCAGCGCCGCAAGCGCACGGTCGGTCTCGCCCTCGCGTACGACGGGTACGTCGAGGTGCTGCCGCCCGTCTTCCTGCCCGCCGACGTCTTCGACGTGTGGGGTCTCGCCGCCGACGATCCGCGCCGCCGCACGACGTCGGTGCTCAATCCGCTCGAGGCGGATCGTCCCGATCTGCCGACGACGTTGCTGCCGGGACTGCTGGACGTGCTCGCGCGCAACGTCTCTCGCGGTCAGCGGGATCTGTCGCTGTACGGGATCGCCGAGGTCGTGCTGCCGGGCGACGCGACGCGCGCCGTCCCCGCGCTGCCCGTCGATCGTCGCCCGACCGACGACGAGATCGCCGAACTCGTGCGGTCGCTACCGGACCAGCCCGTGCACGTCGCGGGTGTCCTGACCGGGCTGCGTGAGCCCGCCGGTCCGTGGGGTCCGGGACGGGCGGCAGAGGCAGCGGACGCGTTCGCGGCTGTCGGCGTCGTCGCGGACGCCGCCGGTGTGGAACTGTCGTTGCGCGCCACGGAGTACGTGCCTTTCCATCCGGGTCGCGGCGCCGCCGTGTACTGCGGGGACACGCTGGTCGGGCATGCGGGAGAGCTGCATCCCGCGGTGCTCGAACGGGCGGGACTGCCGCCGCGGACGTGTGCCTTCGAGATCGACCTGGACGCGCTTCCGCTGGGCGAGCGCCTGCCGGCGCCCGTCGTGTCGCCCTTCCCGGCGGTGCATCAGGACGTCGCGCTCGTCGTCGCGGGCGACGTCCCCGCGGAGTCGGTGCGTGAGGCGCTCGTGGCCGGTGGCGGTGAGCTGCTCGAGGACGTGCGGCTGTTCGACGTCTTCGAGGGTGAGCAGGTCGGCGAGGGCAACAAGTCGCTCGCGTTCGCACTGCGCTTCCGTGCGTCCGACCGCACGCTCACCGAGGACGAGGCGAGTGCCGCGCGCGACACCGCCGTCGCCGCGGCCGCGGATGCGGTGGGAGCCGCGCTGCGCGCCTGACACCTGACCTTCTCGGTGCGCGGCCGGACGTCAGGGCGCCCAGACGTCCGGTGCGATCGTGCCGGTGCGTCTGCCGCCGTCGTCGAGCAGGCTTCCGAAGAGCTTGTGCAGCCGGAGGTCGACGGCACGGTCGGTGACGGTGAGTGCCGGATGCTCGGAGTGGAGCCGCGTCTCGACGTCGGCGAGTGCGGACGGGGCGTGCAGCCACAGTTGCACGACGAGATCGTCGGCACCGACGACGGCGACGCACGTGCGCACTTCGGGCAGCCGCGCGGCGTGCCTGCCCGCGGCGGCGACGTCGACCGCGGGGACGCGGCACCACAGCGTCGCAAGGATGGGGAAACCCGCTGCCGGACGGGCGAATTCGCATCGCATTCCGATCAGATCGGACGACAGCAGCCGGTCGAGCCGTCGTGCGAGGACCTGCGGGGCCGCGCCCACCGACGCCGCGAGCGCGCGCATCGGGGTCCGGCCGTCGCGGGCGAGGATCGCGAGGACCTGCCGGTCCTCGTCGGTGAGCGCCGGCACGGGCTGCTGCCGGGGGCGTGCCGGTGCCCGTGTGCGATCGCGTTCGTCCGGCGCCAGTGCGTCCAACCGCCAGTCGCCGCCCTGCGCGAACCACTCCGTCACGACGCCGGTCCGCACGGCGTGGACACCTTCGATCGCGCGGACCTCGTCGACGATCCGGACCAGCGCGGCGTAGGACGGCGCGCCCACGGTCGCGAGAACGCTCGCCCGGGACGAGAGTGTCTCGACGGTCGCGGCATGCGGCAACGAGCACAGCCGGTCGGCGACGGCAGCGTGCAGTGACGGTGCGCAGTCCACCTCGAGCAGTGCCGTCGAGATCAGATCGAGCACGCGCGGTCCCGGCGTGATGGTCACCCAGGCGAGCCGTTCCTCGGTGAGCCGGGCCCAGCGCCGCGCGACGGTCGCGGCGTCGAGGCCGAGTGCCCGTGCGAGCGCGAGCCAGGTGGAGCGCGGTTCCCACTGGAGCGCATTGATTATCCTCAGGTCGATTTCATCGATCTGAGGTGAGTTCTCCGTATCTTGTCTCGCCACAGTGGAATTATCCTGCATTCGAACGGCTCTGTTCACACCATCTGCGACGCTGCCCTCCATGCAACGACGCACCGAGGACAGGTACGCGCTCGTCGGCGCGGGGCCGTCGGGACTCGCCGCCGCGCGGGCCCTGCAGCGGCACGGCATCGCCTTCGACGGATTCGAGTCGCACAGCGACGTCGGCGGGCTGTGGGACATCGGCAATCCCCGCAGCACCGTGTACCGCTCGGCCCATCTGATCTCGTCGAAGACGACGACCCAGTTCGACGAGTTCCCGATGGCGGGTGACGTCGCCGACTATCCGAGCCACGTCGCGCTGCGCGAGTACTTCCGCGACTACGCCGACGCCTTCGGCCTCCGCGAGGACTTCCGTTTCGGGACGAGCGTCGAGCGTGCCCGCCGTGTGGCGGGCGGCTGGGACGTCACGACGCGCAGCGACGCGGGCGAGCGGACCGCGCGGTACAGGGGCGTCGTCGCGGCGAACGGCACCCTCGCCACACCGCACCGTCCCGGCTTCCCGGGCGAGTTCGCCGGGCGGGTGATGCACACGGCGGAGTACCGCGATCCCGAGATCTTCCGCGGCAAGCGCGTTCTCGTCGTCGGAGCCGGCAACAGCGGATGCGATATCGCCGTCGACGCCGTCCACCATGCGGACGCGGTCGACATCAGTGTGCGGCGCGGCTACTGGTTCGTCCCGAAGTACCTGTTCGGGCGGCCGTCGGACACCCTGAATCAGGGAAAGCCGATGCCGCCGTGGATCAAACAGCGTGTCGACGCCCTCCTGCTCCGGCAGTTCACGGGAGATCCGGTGCGGTTCGGCTTCCCGAAGCCCGATCACCGCATCTACGAATCGCATCCCATCGTCAACTCGCTGATCCTGCATCACCTCGGGCACGGCGACATCCGCGTGCGCGGCGACATCGACCGGTTCGACGGCGACCACGTGGCCTTCGCCGGTGGCGAGCGCGCGGCGTACGACATCGTCGTCCTCGCGACGGGCTACCGGCTGGACTATCCCTTCCTCGATCCCGCCGACCTGGGATGGAGTGGCGACGCACCCGAGTTGTTCCTCAACATCGCCTCGCGCGTGCACGATTCGCTGTTCGTCCTCGGCATGGTCGAGGCGTCCGGGCTCGGCTGGCAGGGGCGGGCGGAGCAGGCCGAACTCGTCGCCCGCGTCCTGGCGGCGCGAAAGAACGACCCCGAGGCCGCCGCCCGCTGGGAGGCCGCCGTCCACGGCCCGCCGCCGGACCTCTCGGGCGGCTACCGCTACCTGCGGCTGCGGCGGATGGCGTACTACGTCAACAAGGACGCGTACCGGAGCGCGGTGCGGGACTGGTCGGAGCGGCTCGCAGGCGATGCCGTGCTCCCCGTGCCGGACGGGGCGCGGACATGAGCGACATCGACTCGGTGACACTGAACTTCACGCCGGGCTCGCTCGTCGCGCTCAACATCGTCCTCGCCGCGATCATGCTCGGCATCGCGCTCGACACGACGGTCGCCGACTTCCGCCGTGCGCTCACGAAGCCCAAGGCCATGGCGGTCGGTGTCGCCGCCCAGTTCCTGTTGCTGCCCGCGGTGACGTTCGTGCTCACCCTCGCGCTCGATCCCGCGCCGTCGATCGCGCTCGGCATGATCCTCGTCGCGTGCTGCCCGCCGGGGAACATCTCCAACGTGCTCACTCACCGCGCCGGGGGAGACGTCGCACTGTCGGTGTCGATGACGGCGGTCTCGAACGTGCTCGCGATCTTCCTCATGCCGGTCAACCTCGCGTTCTGGGGTGGCCTGCATCCCGACACGCGCGCACTGCTGCGGAGTGTCGATCTCGACGCGGCGAGCATGATCACCGAGATCGCTCTCATCATCGGCGTCCCGTTCGTCGTCGGCATCTGGCTCGCGAGCCGGTTCCCGGCCGTCGCGGCACGCGTCCAGCCGTGGGTCAAGAACGGCTCCCTCGTGGCGCTTCTGGCCTTCATCGCAGCCGCCCTCGCGGGAAATGCGTCGTACTTCGCGGCCTACGTCGGGGTGGTGCTCGTCGCGGTCTTCCTCCACGACACGATCGCGCTCGGGCTGGGCTACCTGTGCGGCTGGGCGACCGGACTGCCCGAGTACAGCAGACGCGCGGTGTCGTTCGAGGTCGGCATCCGCAATGCAGGGCTCGGCCTCGGCCTCGTGTTCACATTCTTCGACGGCCTCGGCGGCATGGCCGTCGTCGCCGGCTGGTGGGGAATCTGGGACATCATCGCAGGACTGGTGCTGGCCACGGTGTGGTCGCGCCGGCCCGCCCGACGAAAGGCGGCGGCATGAGCACGCTCCGGGACGGCGGCACGCAGATGCCGAGGACACTCGTGACGGGCAGCAACGGATTTCTGGGGCGCGCCGTCACAGCGGCGCTGCGGGCACGCGGGGTGCCCGTGATCGGTCTCGACCTCGGCGAGCCGCGCCCGGACGCACCCGGGCCGGACGTCACCGAGATCGGTGACGTCCGTGATCGCGGACGCCTCGACGAGGTGTTCGCGACGCACCGCCCCGAGGTCGTCGTGCACCTCGCGTCGATCGTGAATCCCGGCGCGACGACCACCGCCGAGCAGGAGTACGACGTCGACGTGCGCGGGACGCGGGCCGTCCTCGACGCGTGCCTCGCCCACGGCGTCCGGCGCATCGTCGTGTCGTCGTCGGGCGCGGCCTACGGGTACCACTCCGACAATCCCGATCGGATCACCGAGTGCGCGCCGCTGCGTGGCAACGACGAGTTCTCCTACAGCCGCCACAAGCGGCTCGTCGAGGAGATGCTGGCCGAGCATCGCGACCGCGATCCGCAGCTGGAACAGGTCGTCTTCCGGATCGGCACCATCCTCGGGGAGACCGTGCGCAACCAGATCACGGCGCTCTTCGAGGGGCCGCGGATTCTCGAGATCTCGGGATGCGACAGCCCGTTCGTGTTCGTGTGGGACACCGACGTGGCCGAGGTGTTCGCGCGCGCCGTCACGGGTGACCGCACGGGGATCTTCAACGTCGCGGGCGAGGGCGTCGTGACGGTGCGCGACATCGCCGAACTCACGGGAACGAAGACGCTCACCGTGCCGGCGTGGGCGCTGGCGGCCGCGCTGCGCGTGGGGCGATCGCTCGGTCTCACCGAACACGGGCCGGAGCGCGTCGGATTTCTGCGCTACCGGCCCGTGCTGGCGAACGATCGACTCGTGAACGTGTTCGGCTACGTGCCTCGGTACACCTCGAGGGAGGCGTTCGAGGCCTATCTCGCCGCGCGGCGAGGCGAGTCGGCTCAGTCCTCGTCGGGATCGGGATTGCGCCGCAGGTGAACGATGCTGGCCACGAGCCCGCCCCACAGCAGGGCCACCGTGATCACCATCATGACGATCGCACTCGTGCTCATCGCGAGCCTCCTTCGGTACCGGTGGGTTCGGCGCCGACCGGCTCGGGGAGCAGCGGTGGCGGGGTGGTGTCGGTGTCACGGGGCCAGGGCAGCCGCGACACGACGATCGCGACGACGACGATCGCGATCTGCACTCCCCAGCCGAAGCCGTTGACGAGCGAATCGGGAAGCCCGCCGTAGCCGTCCTGCACACGCTGGACGACCTGGTCGATGAGCATCCACGTGAGAACGGCGGGCGTGAGGACGCCCGCGAAGAAGCGCCACAACAAGCCGACCTTGAACGACGACACCGCGTCGAGGTGCGCTTCCAGATCGGGCAGCTGCCGCAGCACCCACGTGATGGTCACGAGCGTCACGAGCGCAACGGTGACGATGCCGATGTTGTTGGCGAAGTTGTCGACGACGTCGAGCGTGTTGAGGCCCGTCGTGGTGGGGAACAGTGCGAGCGAGGTGACGGCGGTGATGCCCCCGACGATCAGCACCGACGGAACGCGCCCGAGGCCGGTCTTCTCCTGCACGGCCGCGACGATGACCTGCACGATCGAGATGAGCGAGGTGAAGCCGGCGAGCACGAGCGAGAGGAAGAACAGAACGCCCAGGAACGGGCCGCCGGGAATCTCGGAGATGATCGTCGGGAAGGCGATGAACGCGAGGCCGATCCCGCTCTCGACGACCTCGTCGACCGCGACGCCGCTGATCTGCGCCATGTAGCCGAGGACCGCGAACACGCCGATGCCGGCGAGGACCTCGAAGCTGCTGTTGGAGAAGCCGACCACGAGCCCGGAGCCGGTGAGGTTCGTTCGCCGCTTGAGGTACGACGCGTAGGTGATCATGATGCCGAAGCCGACCGAGAGCGAGAAGAAGATCTGCCCGTATGCGGCGATCCACACGCCGCTGTCGGTGAGCGCCGACCAGTTGGGTGTGAAGAACGCGTCCAGGCCGGTCGCCGCGCCGTCGAGGAACAACGCTCGCACGACGAAGACGCCGAACAACACCACGAGTACGGGGATGAACACGACGGACGATGCGCCGATGCCCTTCTGCACACCGAACGCGAGGATCACGATGGTCGCGAGCCACACGATCAGGAGAGGCCAGGCGATCGCGGGCACGAAGTCGAAGCCGAAGACCGCGTCGGAATCCTGTTGCAGGAACTCCGACGTGAAGAATCCGGCGGGGTCGTCGCCCCACTCCTCGCCGATCGAGAACAGCGTGTAGCGCAGCGCCCACGCGATGATCGCGGCGTAGTAGACGGCGATGACGAAGCAGATTCCCACCTGCCACCACCCGATCGCCTCGGCGGGGCGGCTCATGCGCCGGAACGACAGCGGCGCGGAGCCCCGGAAGCGGTGCCCGATCGCGTAGTCCACGAACAGGAGCGTCAGGCCTGCGGTGAGCAGCGCGATGAGATAGGGCACGACGAACGCGCCGCCACCGCCTTCGTACGCGACGTACGGGAAGCGCCAGATGTTGCCCAACCCGACGGCGGATCCGATTGCGGCGAGAATGAACACGGTCCTCCCGGACCACATCTCGCGTTTCTGCTCCATCGTTCTCCTTCGGAACCACAGTGATCGATGCCCGCCCGGGCACCGCTGCATGTCGGGCAGTGTTCCAGACGACTAGACTGTCGGGGGAGCGACGGGCGAGATCCGTCGCGGAAACCGCTGTCGTTTTATGGTTATGCAGAGTGCTGCACGGTGATGCATAATGGGTGCATGACCGATCACGCGCCGACGCCGATCAGGGTCGCCGTCGCCGGAGCCAGCGGCTATGCCGGTGGCGAGGTGCTGCGGCTGCTGCTGGGCCACCCGCTCTTCCTCGACGGAACCCTCACCATCGGGACACTCACCGCCGGTGACAACGCGGGGACGACCCTCGGGTCGCACCATCCGCACCTGCTCCCGCTCGCCGACCGCGTCCTCGCCGACACGTCCGTCGAGACGCTGGCGGGGCATGACGTCGTGTTCCTCGCACTCCCGCACGGCAACTCGGCCCGCTACGCCAACGAGCTGCCGGACTCCGTCGTGCTCGTCGACTGCGGGGCCGACTTCCGGCTGCGCGACGCCGACGCGTGGACTCGCTTCTACGGCGGCGAGTACGCGGGTTCGTGGCCCTACGGACTGCCCGAGCTTCCCGGCGCCCGCGACGCGCTGCGCGGCGCGACCCGCATCGCCGTCCCCGGCTGCTATCCCACGGCCGCGTCGCTCGCGTTCGCGCCCGCCGTCGAGGCCGGGATCGTCGAGCCGCGGGTGCGGATCGTCGCGGTGAGCGGCACGTCGGGCGCCGGCCGGGCCCCCAAGGTCGCCCAGCTGGGCTCCGAGGTCATCGGCTCGGCACGGGCGTACGGCGTCGGCGGACTGCACCGGCACACGCCCGAGATCGTGCAGAACCTCTCCGCCGTCGCCGGCGGGCACGTCGACGTCTCGTTCACCCCGGTGCTCGTCCCGATGTCGCGGGGCATCCTCGCGACCTGCTCGGCACCCACGACCGTCGACGCCGGCGAGGCGCACGCGGTGTACACGAAGGCGTACCGAGACGAGCCCTTCGTGCACGTCCTCCCCGAAGGCACCTTCCCGCAGACGAAGTCGGTCGTCGGCTCGAACGCCGTCCAGATCGGTGTCGCCGTCGACGCCGATGCGGGCGAACTCGTCGTGGTCGCGGCGATCGACAACCTCACGAAGGGCACCGCGGGAGGCGCCGTGCAGTCGATGAACCTCGCACTCGGCCTTCCCGAGACCGCCGGCCTGTCGACAGTGGGAGTGGCGCCGTGACGACACCGCCGAGTTCCTCGACTCCTTCGACACCGCTGCACGCCACGCCCGATGCCGACGGCAGGCTCGTGCGCAACCAGGGCGTCACCGGTCCCGCCGGCTTCCGGGCCGCGGGAATCGCCGCCGGGATCAAGGCGTCGGGACGCCCCGATCTCGCGCTCGTGGTCAACGAGGGCCCCGAACTCGCCGCCGCGGGCGTCTTCACGACCAACAAGGTCAAGGCCGCGCCCGTGCTGTGGTCCCAGCAGGTGCTGGCCTCCGCGTCGCTGCGCGCCGTGATCCTCAACTCGGGCGGGGCCAACGCGTGCACCGGGGCTCCCGGCTTCCAGGACGCGCACCGCACCGCCGAACACCTCGCCGCCGAACTGAGCAACTGGGGCACCGAGACCGGTGCGATCGAGGTCGCGGTGTGCTCGACCGGACTCATCGGCGACCGGCTCCCGATGGACACCGTCCTCGCCGGCGTCACCGAGATCGTGCACGAACTCGCGGGCGGGATCTCCGGCGGAACGGACGCCGCGCACGCGATCATGACGACCGACACCGTCCCGAAACAGGCTGCGCTGCACCACGTCGGCAAGTGGAACGTCGGTGGGATGGCGAAGGGCGCGGGGATGCTCGCGCCGTCGCTCGCGACGATGCTCTGCGTCCTCACGACGGATGCGGCCGCGACTCCCGAGCAACTCGATCACGCCCTGCGCGCCGCCACGCGGCTCACCTTCGACCGGCTCGACGTCGACGGCGCCACGTCCACCAACGACACCGTGCTGCTGCTCGCGTCGGGGGCGAGCAACGTCGCGCCGTCGCAGGACGAGCTCGACGCCGCCGTCCTCGCGGTGTGCGACGATCTCGCGGCGCAGCTGATGGCCGACGCGGAGGGCGTCACCAAGCGCGTCACCATCACGGTGCGCGGCGCGCGGACGGAAGACGAGGCCCTCGTCGGCGCACGTGCCGTCGCCCGCGACAGCCTCGTCAAGACCGCGCTGTTCGGCTCCGACCCCAACTGGGGACGCGTCCTCGCGGCGATCGGTGCTGCTCCCGTCGAGCTCGATCCGGACCGGATCTCCGTCGCCTTCGACGGCAACGCCGTGTGCATCGACGGCGTCGGAGCACCGGGCGCGCGCGACGTCGACCTGTCCGGTGAGGACATCACCGTCGTCGTCGACCTCGCGGTCGGCGACGGCGAGGCGAGCGTGCGCACGACCGACCTGTCGCACGCGTACGTCGAAGAGAACTCGGCGTACTCGTCATGATGACGGCGGGAATCAGCGTCCACCAGAAGGCGCACGTCCTCGCCGAGGCACTGCCGTGGCTGCAGGCGTTCCGCGGGAAGATCGTCGTCGTCAAGTACGGCGGCAACGCGATGATCGACGACGAACTCAAGGCCGCGTTCGCGGCCGACATGGCGTTCCTGCGGACGGTCGGCATCCACCCCGTCGTGGTGCACGGCGGCGGCCCGCAGATCACGTCGATGCTCGCCCGGCTCGGCATCGAGGGCGAGTTCCGCGGCGGCTTCCGCGTCACGACGCCCGAGGTGATGGACGTCGTCCGGATGGTGCTGTTCGGTCAGGTCGGACGCGAACTCGTCGGGCTGATCAACGCGCACGGCCCGTACGCCGTCGGGATCTCCGGCGAGGACGCGCACCTGTTCACGGCCGCGCGGCGCACCGTCGTCGTCGACGGCGAGCAGACCGACATCGGGCTCGTTGGCGATGTCGTCCACGTCGATCCGACGTCGGTCATGGATCTCATCGCCGCCGGCCGGATCCCCGTCGTCTCGACCATCGCGCCGGACGCCGACGGCGTCGTCCACAACATCAACGCCGACACCGCCGCGGCGGCACTCGCGGAGGCGATCGGCGCGCAGAAGCTCGTCGTCCTCACCGATGTCGAGGGGCTCTACACCGACTGGCCCGACCGCACCTCGCTCGTGTCGCAGATCGACACGAGGCGCCTCGCCGCGCTGCTGCCGAGTCTCGATTCGGGAATGGTCCCGAAGATGGAGGCGTGCCTGCGCGCCGTGCGCGGCGGTGTGCCCACCGCACACGTCATCGACGGCCGTGTCGCGCACTCGGTGCTGCTCGAAGTGTTCACCCGGGAAGGGATCGGCACGATGGTCGTGCCCGTCGACGCAGGAGGGTCCGCATGACCGACACGTTCACGCTCCAGCAGCGGTGGCAGGCCTCGCTCATGGACAACTACGGCGTTCCCCGCGTCGCTCTCGTGAGCGGCGAGGGTGCCGTCGTCACCGACGCGGACGGCAAGCAGTACCTCGATCTCCTCGGCGGTATCGCCGTGAACTCGCTCGGCCACGCGCATCCGGCCGTCGTCGAGGCCGTCACACGGCAGCTCACGACGCTCGGTCACGTCTCCAATCTCTATGCGAGCGAACCGGTCCTGACGCTCGCCGAACGCCTGCTGGGACTGCTCGGCACGCCGGGCCGCGCGTTCTTCTGCAACTCGGGCACCGAGGCGAACGAGGCCGCGTTCAAGCTCGCGCGGCTCACCGGCCGGACGAAGATCGTGGCCGCCGAGAACGCCTTCCACGGCAGGACGATGGGCGCGCTCGCGCTCACCGGCCAGGCCGACAAGCGTGCGCCGTTCGAGCCGATGCCGCCCGGCGTCGTCCACGTCCCGTACGGCGACGTCGAGGCGCTCGAGTCCGTGATCGACGACGACACCGCGGCGCTCGTGCTCGAACCGATCATGGGGGAGTACGGCGTCGTCGTCCCGCCCGAGGGCTATCTCGTCGCGGCCCGCGAGATCACCGCGCGCCACGGCGCGTTGCTGATCCTCGACGAGGTCCAGACGGGCGTCGCGCGCACGGGCTGGTTCTACGCACATCAGGCCGCGGGCATCGTGCCCGACGTCGTGACCCTCGCGAAGGGGCTCGGGGGCGGCCTGCCGATCGGCGCCGTCCTCGCGACGGGCCGTGCGGCGGAGTCGTTCACACCCGGCAAGCACGGCACGACGTTCGGCGGCAACCCGGTGTGCGCCGCCGCGGCGAACGCCGTCCTCGACACCGTCGCCGAACTCGACCTCGTCTCGCACGCCGACGCGCTCGGCAAGGAGATCGTGGCCGGAATCGAAGGCCTGGGCCATCCACTCGTCGATCACGTCCGCGGCGCGGGCCTGCTGCTCGGCATCGTGCTGACCGACACCGTCGCGCCCGCGGTGGAGACGGCGGCACGCGACGCCGGCTTCCTCGTCAACGCCGCGCGTCCCGACGTCGTGCGGCTCGCGCCGCCGCTGATCCTGACCTCGGCGCAGGCACGGACGTTCGTCGACGCTCTGCCCACCCTCCTCGACTCCGCAGCCGCTGCGGTGAAAGCGACCACGTCATGACCTCGCCGGTACGCCACTTCCTCAAGGACGACGACCTCACCCCCGCCGAGCAGGCCGAGGTGCTGGACCTCGCGGCGCGGCTCAAGCGCGAGCCGTTCGCGGAGCGCCCGCTCGAGGGCCCGCGCGGAGTCGGCGTGATCTTCGACAAGAACTCGACCCGCACGCGCTTCTCGTTCGAGATGGGTATCGCCCAGCTCGGCGGGCACGCCGTCGTCGTGGACGGCCGCGCGACGCAGCTCGGCCGCGACGAGACACTCGCCGACACCGGCCGGGTGCTCTCGCGCTACGTCGAGGCGATCGTATGGCGCACCTTCGGGCAGGACCGGCTCGAACAGATGGCGGAGACGGCTACGGTCCCCGTCGTCAACGCGCTCTCCGACGACTACCACCCGTGCCAGGTGCTCGCCGACCTCCAGACGATCCGCGAGCACAAGGGCGAGCTGAAGGGGCTGCGGCTGACATACCTGGGCGACGGCGCGAACAACATGGCGCATTCGCTCATGCTCGGCGGCGCGACCGCGGGCATCGACGTGACGATCGCCGCGCCCGAGGGATTCACCCCGAACCCGGCGATCGTCGACCGCGCGCGTGCTCGTGCCGAACGGACCGGTGCGTCGATCACGCTCGCGTCGGATCCGATCGCCGCCGCGACCGGCGCCGACGTGCTCGTCACCGACACGTGGACGTCGATGGGGCAGGAGGACGACGGCCTCGACCGGGTCGCGCCGTTCCGGCCGTTCCGCATCGACGAGTCGCTGCTCACCCACGCCGACGACGACGCGATCGTCCTGCACTGCCTGCCCGCGCACCGCGGCGACGAGATCACCGATCAGGTGATGGACGGCCCCGCGAGCCGGGTGTGGGACGAGGCCGAGAACCGGTTGCACGCGCAGAAGGCGCTGCTCGCGTGGCTGCTGCGCGACAGCGGGCGACGATGAGCACCGAGTCGGCGGTGCGCGGTGCGGCCGCGAGGACGCGGGCGGGCCGCCAGGCGCGGATCGTCGCGCTTCTCGCGGCGCATCCCGTGCGCAGTCAGACCGAACTCGCCGGTCTGCTCGCGCAGGAAGGGATCGACGCGACGCAGGCGACGCTCTCGCGCGACCTCGAAGAACTCGGGGCGGTCAAGTTGCGGGGCGCGGACGGCGGCGCCGGGGTCTACGTCGTCCCCGAGGACGGCAATCCGGTCCGCGGCGTCTCGGGCGGGACGGACCGGCTCTCGCGCCTGCTGGGCGAGATGCTCGTCTCGACCGACGCGAGCGGATCGCTCGCCGTGCTGCGCACACCGCCGGGCGCGGCGCAGTACCTCGCGAGCGCGCTCGACCGTGCGTCGTTGCCGGAGGTCGTCGGGACGATCGCCGGCGACGACACGATCTTCGTGGCGGCGCGCGAGCCGCTCACGGGAGCCGAACTCGCGGCTCGTATCGAGGCACTCGCGTAGCGCACACCGCGGCACGGGGCGGGTGGCCACCGGGGATATCGGGCGCACCCACCCACCTGAGACACTGAAGACAGCATCACAAGACATCGAAGGAGCACATCACCATGGCCGATCGCGTCGTCCTCGCCTACTCGGGCGGACTGGACACCTCCGTCGCCATCAGCTGGATCGGCAAGGAGACCGGCAAGGAAGTCGTCGCCGTCGCGATCGATCTGGGTCAGGGCGGCGAGGACATGGACGTCGTGCGGCAGCGCGCCCTCGACTGCGGCGCGGTCGAGTCGGTCGTGATCGACGCCCGCGACGAGTTCGCCGACGAGTACTGCCTGCCGACGATCAAGTCGAACGCGCTGTACATGGACCGGTACCCGCTCGTGTCGGCGATCAGCCGGCCGCTCATCGTCAAGCACATCGTGCAGGCGGCCCGCGACCACGGCGGCACCGTCGTCTCGCACGGCTGCACCGGCAAGGGCAACGATCAGGTCCGGTTCGAGGTCGGCTTCGGCGCCCTCGCACCCGACCTCGACGTGATCGCGCCCGTCCGCGACTACGCGTGGACCCGCGAGAAGGCGATCGCCTTCGCGCAGGAGAACGGCATCCCGATCAACGTCACCAAGAAGTCGCCGTTCTCGATCGATCAGAACGTGTGGGGCCGCGCCGTCGAGACCGGCTTCCTCGAGGACCTGTGGAACGCGCCGACCAAGGACGTCTACAGCTACACCGAGGACCCCACGGTGCACTGGCAGACCCCCGACGAGCTGATCGTCTCGTTCGACAAGGGCCGTCCCGTCGCGATCGACGGCAGGCCCGTCTCGGTGCTGGAGGCGATCCAGGAGCTCAACCGCCGCGCGGGTGCGCAGGGTGTCGGACGGCTCGACGTCGTCGAGGACCGGCTCGTGGGCATCAAGAGCCGCGAGGTCTACGAGGCGCCGGGCGCGATGGTGCTGATCACAGCCCACCAGGAACTCGAGCACGTGACCCTCGAACGCGAGCTCGGCCGGTTCAAGCGCCAGACCGAGCAGCGCTGGAGCGAGCTCGTGTACGACGGCCTGTGGTTCTCGCCGCTCAAGGACGCGCTCGACACCTTCGTCGAGAAGTCGCAGGAGCACGTCTCGGGCGACATTCGGCTCGTGCTCCACGGCGGTTCGATCACCGTGAACGGCCGCCGCAGCGGGGAGTCGCTGTACGACTTCAACCTCGCGACCTACGACGAGGGCGACTCGTTCGACCAGTCCAACGCGAAGGGCTTCGTCAATATCCACGGCCTGTCGTCGAAGGTCGCCGCGAAGCGCGATCTGGGCCTCTGATCGTGACCGGGAACGGCACCAACGAGGGTGCACTGTGGGGCGGCCGGTTCGCATCGGGACCGGCTGCCGCCATGGCGGCGCTCAGCAAGTCCACGCACTTCGACTGGGTGCTCGCGCCGTACGACGTCCGCGCGTCGACGGCGCACGCCAAGGTCCTCCATCGTGCGGGCCTGCTGACCGACGACGACCTCGCCACGATGATCGACGGCCTCGACCGGCTCGCGGCGGACGTCGCGAGCGGGGAGTTCGTGCCCGCGAAGTCGGACGAGGACGTCCACGGTGCGCTCGAGCGCGGTCTCATCGACCGCGTGGGTCCCGAGGTCGGTGGCCGGCTGCGGGCGGGCCGTTCCCGCAACGACCAGGTCGCGACGCTGTTCCGAATGTGGCTGCGTGACGCGGTGCGCCGTGTCGCGGTGGGCGTGCTCGACGTCGTCGACGCGCTCGTCGCGCAGGCGCAGGCACACCCGGACGCGATCATGCCGGGCAAGACGCACCAGCAGGCGGCGCAGCCGGTCCTGCTCGCGCACCATCTGCTCGCACACGCGCATCCGTTGCTGCGCGACGTCGATCGGCTCGCGGACTTCGATCGGCGCGCCGCGGTCTCGCCGTACGGCTCGGGCGCGCTCGCGGGTTCGTCGCTCGGTCTCGACCCCGACGCGATCGCCGCGGATCTCGGATTCGATTCGGCGGCGGAGAACTCGATGGATGCGACGTCGTCCCGCGACTTCGCGGCGGAGGCGGCATTCGTGCTCGCGATGATCGGCGTCGATCTCTCGCGGATGGCCGAGGAGATCATCGTCTGGAGCACCCCCGAGTTCGGGTACGTCACGCTCGCGGACGAGTGGTCGACGGGATCGTCGATCATGCCGCAGAAGAAGAACCCGGACGTCTCCGAACTCACGCGCGGCAAGTCCGGCAGGCTGATCGGCAATCTCACAGGGCTGCTCGCGACGCTCAAGGCCCAGCCGCTCGCGTACAACCGCGATCTGCAGGAGGACAAGGAGCCGGTCTTCGACTCGGTCGCGCAGCTAGAACTGCTGCTGCCGGCGATCGCCGGACTCGTCGGGACGCTCGAGTTCCACACAGACCGCATGGCCGAGCTGGCTCCGGCGGGTTTCACGCTCGCGACCGACATCGCGGAATGGATGGTGCGGCAGGGTGTTCCGTTCCGCGTCGCGCACGAGGCCGCCGGTGCGGCCGTCCGGGCCGCGGAAGCGCGTGGTGTCGGGCTCGCCGAACTGACGGACGAGGAGTTCGCCGCGATCGACGAGCGGCTCACGCCCGAGGTGCGCGGCGTCCTCACCATCGAGGGATCGGTCTCGTCGCGTGACGCGCGTGGCGGTACGGCTCCGGTCCGTGTCGCCGAACAGCTCGCCGGGGTGCGGAGCGCCGCTGCCGCGGCACGCACCCGTCTCGGCGCCTGACTCCGCGTCGACCCACCTCCGCACCGCCCTCTCTGTTCGCCGCGATGTCACAGCGTGCGCGCTCGATGCGCACGCTGTGACATCGCGGCACAGGGGTGGGGTGGTGGACGCCCCTCGATTCGTGTTCTGTAATCGGCAGGACAGACCCGGCTTCTCGTGACGCATGCCGCAGCAGTACGGTTCGTGTGAACTCGTCCCGAGAATGCGGAAGGGTGTTCGGGTGAGAGCAGCACGCGCGGAGGTGGATGTGTCCACGGGGGGATCGAGCGAGGACCCGAGTCGAGGACTGTCGACGACGTTGTTCGGTCCCGTCCGCAGGATTTTCGCGACGGCCCAGAACGGGCTCGAGGTCGTGCGGCTCGGCGGACTGGAGATGGACCGCACGCGCTCGCCGTACGAGATCGTCGAACGCACCCCGATGTACCGGCTGCGGCGCTACTTCCCCCGCGACGACGTCCGGGCGACCTCGGCCCCGCCCGTCGTCCTCGTGCCTCCGATGATGATGTCCGCCGACGTGTACGACGTCACGAAGGACGACGGCGCCGTCGCGATCCTGCACCGCGCCGGCCTCGACCCGTGGGTCGTCGACTTCGGGTCCCCGGACGTCGAGGAGGGCGGGCTCGACCGCAACCTCGCCGACCACATCCTCGCGATCAGCGACGTCGTCGACGCCGTGAAGTCGCACACCGGGCGCGACGTGCATCTCGGTGGTTATTCGCAGGGCGGGATGTTCGCGTATCAGGCGGCCGCCTATCGTCGCAGCAGTGCGATCGCGAGCATCGTCACCTTCGGCAGCCCCGTCGACACGCTCGGTGGTCTGCCGTTCGGGATTCCCGCGGATCTCGCGTCGGGGGCGGCCGAGTTCCTCGCCGACCACGTCTTCACGCATCTCGCTGTGACGGGATGGATGGCGCGGACCGGCTTCCAGCTCCTCGACCCCGTGAAGTCCGTCCGCACCCGCCTCGACTTCCTGCGCCAGCTCCACGACCGCGACGCGCTGCTGCCGCGCGAGCAGCAGCGCCGCTTCCTCGCGGCGGAGGGCTGGGTTGCGTGGTCGGGCCCCGCGGTGGCGGATCTGTTGCGGCAGTTCGTCGTTCACAATCGGATGCTCACGGGCGGCTTCGTGATCCGCGACGCGCCGGTTTCGCTCGCCGAGATCACGGTCCCGGTTCTCGCGTTCTCGGGGGAGGTCGACGACATCGGCCAGACCGTCGCGGTCCGGGGTATCGCGCGAGCGGCCCCGCGCGCGGAGGTCCACGAGTCGGTGCTGCGTTCGGGGCACTTCGGGCTCGTCGTCGGCTCCGGCTCGGTGACGCACAGCTGGCCGACGACGGCCGAATGGGTGCTGTGGCGGGAGGGCCTCGGCCCGGAGCCGAGCGCGATCGAGCGGATGTCGACGACGGCGTCGGCGCGTGCCTATTCGAGCGGGACACTCACCGCACGCCTGATCCACACCGCCGCCTCGGCCGCCGAGGTCGGTCTCGGCGTGGGACGTGTCGTCGGCGACATCGCATCGGGGACGGTCCGCAGCGGCCTCGAACTGTCGTCGGAGGCGTCGCGTGCCCTGCCACGGCTCGCCCGGCTCGGGCAGATCCAGTCGCATTCGCGGATCTCGCTCGGGCTGCTGCTCGCCGAGCGCCGTCGCAAGGCCCCCTCGGGCGAATTCTTCCTCTTCGACGACCGCGTCCACACGAATGCCGCCGTCGGCGACCGGGTCGACCGCATCGTGGCGGGACTCATCCACGAGGGTGTCCGTCCGGGCGCGCGCGTCGGCATCCTCATGGACACCCGCCCCAGCGCCCTCGCGACGGCCGCCGCGCTCTCCCGGATCGGTGCGGTCGCGGTGCAACTCCCCGCCGACGCCGAGCGGCTGTGCGAAGCACTCGAGATCGCGGCGGTGACGCGTGTCGTCACCGACCCCGAGCATCTCGCCGCCGCGACGACCGCGGACGTGGCCGTGCTCGTCCTCGGCGGTGGCGACCTGCGCACGCTCGACATCGACGTCGACTCCGGCGCGACGGTCACCGATCTCGAGCACCTCGACGTCGACTCCTTCGAGCTCCCGGCGTGGTATGTGCCCGATCCCGGGCTCGCGCGCGAGGTCGCGTTCATCTTCTTCACCGAGATCGACGGGCGCCTCGAACAGCGCCAGATCACCAACCACCGGTGGGCGCTCTCGGCGTTCGGCACCGCGTCGGCCGCCGATCTCGACGGCAGCGACACCGTCCTGTGCCTCACCCCGATGCACCATCCGTCCGCGCTGCTCGCGGCAGTCGGCGGCGCCGTCGCCGGTGGTGCCCGCATCGCGGTCGCGCGCACCGTCGATCAGGCCGACTTCACGCGTCTCGTCCATCGCTACGGGGTCACCGTCGTCAGCTACACGTGGGCGATGCTGCGCGAGGTGACGGGGGAGGAGTCGTCGGCGATCGGCCCCGGCGGGCTCCATCCGATCCGGTTGTTCATGGGCGCGGGAATGCCGGTGGGCCTGTGGAATCGGACGGTCGAACACTTCTCGCCCGCGGGCGTCCTCGAGTTCTACGCGTCGTCCGAGGGCAACGTCGTCCTCGCGAACGTCTCGGGCACCAAGGTCGGCTGCAAGGGCCGCCCGCTGCCCGGGAGCGCGGACGTCAAGGTCGGCGCGTGGGATCCGGTCACGCGGGAGTTCCTGCTCGACGACCGCGGCTTCGTCCGCGAATGCGAGGACGACGAGGTCGGACTGCTGCTCGGGCAGGCGGGTGACGTCGCGACGATCCAGGGGACCGCACTGCGCAGCGTCTTCGCACCGGGCGATGCCTGGACGCCGACCGAGCACCTGTTCCGGCGGGATTCCGACGGCGACCACTGGCTCATGGACCGCGGCGACGACGTCGTGCTCACCGACGACGGCCCGGTGTACGGCCAGCCGATCGTCGACGCGCTCGGAAGCCTCGACACGATCGACCTCGCCGTCGTCTACGGCGTCCGCGTGGGCGACCGCGACCTCGTCGTCGCGGCCTACACGCTGCGGGACGGCAGGGCCCCGACGGCGGCGCAACTCGAGGACGCGCTCGACGTGCTGCCCGCCGCGGGCCGCCCCGACATCCTCGCCACGGTCCCCGAGATCGCCGTGTCGCCGTCGTTCCGGCCGTCGGATCGGGGTCTGCGCGAGCAGGGACTGCCGGCACCGGGGCCGCGAGTGCGGTGTCTCGACCGCGAGACGGGCTCGTACAAGCGGTTGACGAAGGCCGCGGTGGCGCGGCTGTCCGGGGAGTGACCGCCGTGGGTGTCGCGAACGCGCGCACGGTAACCTCGACCGCATCCGACCGTTCGTCCGAAGGGTGTTGCCCGTGGTCATCGATCCCACTCTGCTCGGCATCCTCGCGTGCCCGCAGGACAAGGGGCCGCTCGTGCTCGTCGACACCGACTCCGGGCAGGGGCTCTACAACCCGCGGTTGCAGCGGCTGTACCCGATCGAGAACGACATCCCCGTCCTGCTCGTGGACGAGGCGCGCGACGTCGCCGACGACGAGCACGCCCGGTTGATCGCCCAGGCGGACGGCTGACGCCTCACTCCGGGGGCGGTGGCCCCGCGAGGTGGTGCTGCAGTGTCGGTGCGATCGCGCGGATCACGTTCTCGACGGGCTCGTCGCACACCGGTCGCACGGGGCGCAGGTAGCGCAGCAGCAGCACTCCCGCCATCTGGGTGACGGCCCAGGCGGCGCGACGCTCGCCCGAGCCGGGCGGATCGTCGACGAGCGGCGCGATCCGAGCGATGAGGACCTGCCCGAGGAACGACGACACGAGTTCGCCGTCACCGTCGACGAGGACCGATCGCACCGCTGCCTCGAGCGCGGGCCGGTGTTCCGCCTCCCACGCGCCGAGAACGACGGTCGCGAACGCCTCGCCGAGACGCTCCCGGGGAACGTCGAGGGCTGCGGTGACGATCACGCCCGGATCGACGGGAAGTGCGATCGCCGCGAGGAAGAGATCCCGTTTGGTGCCGTGGAAGTGGTGTACGAGCGCGGGATCGACCCCGGCGGCATCGGCGACGGCACGAACCGTGGTGCCGCGGAATCCGTTGGCAGCGAAGAGCTGTCGCGCGTGGGTGAGGATGCGTTCGCGCGAGTCGGAACCCCCACGCGGACGTCCGCGCGTCACGGTGTGCGCCGCCGCAGCGTCGCCGCACCGAGCGCGAGGGCGACGATCACGAAGCCCGCGACGACGAGGAGATCACGGATCAGCGCGCCGGTGACGGCCGGCTCGGCCGCGATCACGTTCAAGGCGTCGACCGAATAGCTCAGCGGGAGAACGTTGCTCACCGCTTCGAGCCATCCCGGCAGCTGATCGCGCGGAACGAGCAGTCCGCACAGGAAGAGTTGCGGGACGACGACGACCGGCATGAACTGCACCGCCTGGAACTCCGTGCGTGCGAAGGCACTGCACAGCAGCCCGAGCGCGACGCCGAGCATCGCGCCCAGTACGGCGGTGACGCCGATCCACACGACGTTGCCCGCGATGTCCACTCCCAGCAGACCGAGCGAGACCGCGACGGCGAGCGCGACCTGGACGACGGCGGCGAGCGAGAACGACGTCGCGTACCCCGCCAGCAGATCGAACTTGTGCAGGGGAGTGGAGAGGAGCCGTTCGAGCGTCCCCGAGGAGCGTTCCCGCTGCATCGCGATCGACGTGATCAGGAACATCACGACGAACGGCAGGATCCCCAGCATCGCCACCGCGATCCGGTCGAACAGGCTCGGCCCCACGGGCGGTGCGGGCTGGTTCTGGTACAGGAAGTACAGCAACGTCATGAGCAGTGTCGGAACGAGCACGATCATCGCGACCGAGCGATGATCGCGGCGCAACTGAGCGAGGATCCGGAGCGTCGTCGCGGCGTAGATACGGGGATTCATCGCGAGCCGTCCGTGCTGCTTCCGGTGCCCGGTGCGCCCTCGCGAACGAGGGCGAGGAAGGCGTCGTCGAGCGACGTGGTTCCCGTGTGCTCGCGCAGTTCGTTCGGGGTGAGGTGAGCGAGGAGTTCGCCGTCGCGCATGAGCAGCAACGACGAGCAGTGATCCGCCTCGTCCATCACGTGACTCGACACGACGAGTGTCGTTCCTTCGGCCGCCAGCCGGGCGAAGCGGTCCCACAGGTCCGCGCGCAGCAGTGGGTCGAGTCCGACGGTCGGCTCGTCGAGCACGAGCAATTCGGGCCTGCCGACGAGCGCGCACGCGAGGGACACGCGCCCCTCCTGACCACCCGACAGTTCCGCCGCCACGGCGGTGCGGCGGTCGGCGAGACCCACGGCCTCGATCGCCTCGTGCACGTCGGAGCGCCGGCGTCCGTAGAGGGACGCGAAGTAGGCGACGTTTCCCTCGACCGTCAGATCGGCGTAGATGCTCGGCGACTGCGTCACGTATCCCACTCGCGTGCGCAACGCCGGCGAACCCGCGGCGGCGCCGAGCACTCGGACCGACCCCGAACGGACGATCTGCGTGCCGACGATCGAGCGGATCAGCGTTGTCTTGCCGCATCCGGAGGGGCCGAGGAGTCCGGTGATCTCGCCCGCCGGAATCTCGACGGACACGTCGCGCAGTGCAGTGTGGCCGCCGCGTTCGACGGTCAGGTTCTCGACGCGGACGGCCGTGGTCACGGCCCGGTTCCGGTGGCCTGGCTCGAATTCACCATGTGATGAATTCTGCGCCCGGCGCCGGCCTCACCGCAAGACCCCGGGGCGAGAACGCCGCGCACGACCGGCACAATCGAGTCGTGAGTTCGCGACGTCCCGACCCGGATCCCCGGGCTGTGCTCGCCGCCGCGGACCCGGTGCAGGCGGCACATCTTCTGCTCGGCGGCGTCCTCACGGTGGGCGCGGTCGGGCTGCGCATCGTCGAGGTCGAGGCATACGGCGGCGACGAGGCGGGGCCCTGGCCCGACCCGGCCGCGCACTCCTATCAGGGGAGGACTCCGCGCAACGCGGTGATGTTCGGCCCTGCGGGGCACCTCTACGTGTACCGCAGCTACGGCCTGCACTTCTGTGCCAACGTCTCGTGCGGGCCCGACGGCATCGCCTCGGCGGTGCTGCTGCGGGCCGCGCGCGTCGAGTCGGGCCACGACGTCGTCGCGCGCCGACGTCCCGGTCGCCGGCAGGTCGAGTGGGCGCGCGGCCCGGGCAATCTGGGAGCTTCGCTCGGAGTCACCGTCGCCGACAGCGGCACCGACCTGCTCGGCGAACCCGGTCACATGCGGCTCGCGCTCGGGGGAGCCGCCGACGCCACAGCGGGTCCGCGCGTCGGCGTCACCGCGGCAGCCGACCGGCCGTGGCGATTCCGGATCGCCGGCGCGCCCGAAGTGTCTGCGTACCGCAGGAGTTCGCGAGCACCGAGCCCCGGGGCCGAGAGCGGCTCGTTCGGCGACGACCCGGTGGTGCGAGAATCGATGCCGTGACCGACACCAGCAACTCCAGTGCCGCGGGTTCCGCCACCATCGTCGACGAGCTCGAGTGGCGTGGCCTCATCGCGCAGTCAACCGACCTCGACGCCCTGCGCGAGCACACCTCGGGCGACCCGGTGACCCTGTATGCGGGCTTCGATCCCACCGGGCCGAGCCTGCACGCCGGTCATCTGGTCCCCCTGCTCACCCTGGCGCGGTTCCAGCGCGCAGGTCACCGCCCCATCGTGATGGCAGGTGGCGCGACCGGCATGATCGGCGACCCGCGCGACGTGGGGGAGCGGACGATGAACTCCGCCGACACCGTCGCCGAGTGGGCGGAGCGGATCCGCGGCCAACTCGAGCGTTTCGTCGCCTTCGACGACTCGCCGACCGGCGCGGTCATCGAGAACAACATGAACTGGACCGGTGGCCTGACGGCGATCGACTTCCTGCGTGACATCGGCAAGCACTTCTCGGTCAACGTCATGCTCGCGCGTGACACCGTCAAGCGCCGTCTCGAGAGCGACGGAATGTCGTACACCGAGTTCTCCTACATGTTGCTGCAGGCGAACGACTACGTGCATCTGCGCCGCAGCCACGGCTGCACGCTGCAGATCGGCGGTTCCGATCAGTGGGGCAACATCGTCGCCGGTGTCGAGCTGAACCGCCGGCTCGACGGCGCGTCCGTGCATGCGATGACGGTCCCGCTCGTCACGTCGGCGGACGGCAAGAAGTTCGGCAAGTCGACGGGCGGCGGGAGCCTGTGGCTCGACCCGGAGATGACGAGCCCGTACGCCTGGTACCAGTACTTCGTGAACACCGGTGACGCCGACGTCGTGAAGTACCTCCGATGGTTCACGTTCCTGGGTGCCGACGAACTCGCCGAGCTCAAGCAGGTGACCGCCGAGCGTCCGCAGGCCAGAGAAGCACAGCGCCGGCTCGCCGCGGAGATGACCACCCTCGTGCACGGCGCCGAGCACACGGCCGCGGTCGAGGCGGCGAGCCGCGCCCTGTTCGGGCGTGGCGAGCTCGGTGAACTGGACGAGGCGACCCTGGCGGCGGCACTTCGCGAGAGCACCACCGTCGCCGACGGGGTTCCGCGGATCCCGCTCGCCGACGCCGGCACGATCGTCGACCTCCTCGTCTCGAGCGGCCTCGCCGAGAGTCGTGGGGCTGCGCGCCGCGTCGTACGCGAGGGTGGGGCGTCGGTGAACAACGCCCGCGTCTCCGACGAGGACTGGACGCCGAGCGCCGACGATCTGCTGTACGGGACGTGGCTCGTCGTTCGCCGCGGAAAGCGCAACATCGCGGGTGTCGAAATCGTCCGCTGACGGGGTGCCCACCGTCACACGTGGCCGGGATGCGTGCCGAGCGCGTCCCGGCCACGGCGTCGACGGCGAGACCAGCGGATTTAACACGCCGTCCACGGGCGACCAGGGGATTTGACCCCGTGTTTCCGGTGCCGTAACTTGGTTCGAGTCAGAGCGACACGGACTCCGAATGCCCCCGGGTGAGTCGAACAGAGACCGCGTCCGACAGGTGCCGAAGATCGTGTAGGCTTTCGAGCACATGCGCTTCGGCGCTCTCCTTCGGAGGCCGAGGCCGACGAGGATCTGACAGCGGAGCGATCCGCACAACGGAACGACAAGCCCCGGATCGGCTGACCTTCGGGTTGGTGGT
>NZ_BCXD01000014.1 GCF_001894925.1 Rhodococcus rhodnii NBRC 100604
CCAACTGGCCCTCGATCGACGCCAACGACGACAACTTGAACAGATTCCGCACACCCGTCGCGTTCTCCGCGACCATCGTCATGTGCGTGTACGCACCACTACCCGACACATCGTCCGACTTCTGCCCCGGATCACCCCACTTGACCCGCTTCGACGAGAACCGCGACTCCGGCGCCACATACGCCTCGATCCCGATGATCGGCTTGATCCCGTGCTTCGTCGCGACGTTGTAGAACTCGCTCGCCCCGTACATGTTGCCGTGATCGGTCATCCCGACCGCCGACATCCCCAACCGCTCCGCCTCCGCGAACAACGGCCCCACCTTCGCCGCACCATCGAGCATCGAATACTCGGTGTGATTGTGAAGATGCACGAACGAGTCAGCCACGAACGCCTCTTTCGTCTCGTCGTCGGCCGGTGTCGTCGCGTCGGTGTCGTCGCGTCGGCCTGGGGGCGCACCGAGTCTAAGCCCTGCCTCCGACACCACCCGGGGTGCCGCGCCGTCGCCGCAGGCGAACTGTCACGTCTGTGGTGAAAATCGCGAGCGCGACCCAGATCAGAGCGAATCCGGCCCACCGCGACGCGGGCATCTCCTCGTGCGCGACGAGCACTCCCCACGCCATCTGGAGGGTCGGTGTGAGGTACTGGAACATCCCCATCGCCGCGAGCGGAACGCGCTTGGCCGCGAACCCGAACAGCAGGGGCGGCGCCGCGGTGACAGGCCCCGCGGCGAGCAGCAGCAGAGTGTGCCCGAGCCCGTCCGCCACGAACGTGCTCGTCCCGGTGACCGCGAGGAAAACGAGATATCCGATCGCGAACGGCGCCGCGACGATGCCCTCGGCGGTGAGCGACGAGCGCGGGTCGAGCGGAACGACCTTCTTGACGAGCCCGTACGTCGCGAACGAGCCGGCGAGCAGCAGCGCGACGACCGGCACGCGGCCGTAGTCGACAGTGATGACGACGACGGCCGCGAACGCGAGAACCAGGGCGACGGCGACGGGCCGGGTGAGTCGTTCACGGAAGATCACGACGCCGAAGATCACGCTCACGAGGGGGTTGACGAAATACCCGAGCGCGGCCTCGACGACACGTCCCGACGTCGCGGCGTAGATGTAGACGCCCCAGTTCAGCGAGATCGCCGCCGACGCCGCGGCGACGATCGCCCACGTCCGCAGCGGCAGCCCGCGCAGCAGCCCGAGCCGGCGGGTGGGCGCACCCACGACGAGCATCAGCACGAGCGTCCACACGACGCGATGCGCGAGAATCTCGACCGGGCCCGCGCCCGTGAGCAACCCGAAGTAGGCGGGGAACGCACCCCAGATCGGTAGGCGCCGACGGCTGCGGCGGCCCCGATCCCGACGCCTGTCGCGGCGTCGGGGTGTGTCACGGACCGACCGCCGGGATCGGCCCGTCGTCGGGTCCGGGAGCGATCGTGCGGGTCTGCTCGGGTTCGAGCGGCCGCACCGCGAACCTGCCGGCGACGGCGTCGGCGGGCGCCACCTCCACGGCCCGCACGACGGGCTCGGCGGCGAGCGCGCGCAACGCGTCCGCCTCACCGCGCACCACCGCGGTGAGCACGCACCGGCAGTTCTCGCCGAGTTCGGCGGACGTGTACGCGAGGGCGGCCGACGCCCGATCCGACGACGCGACCATTCCCTGCGCCCGGCCCTGGGCCAGAGCGGGGGCGCGGAGCAGCGCGTCCTCCCCCGCCGCGACCGACAGCGTCACGACGGGCATCTGGACTCGATCGAGTTGCGCGCGGAAGAGCACCTGCGCGACCCGGACGTCGGCGGCCTCGGTCACCGCGGCGAGCGTCGGCACGTCGATCTGCTCGGTGAACGACACCAGCGCCCACCGCGTGCCGTCGGCGGCGTCGAGGCCGTCCCGCGCCGTACTCAGATAGTCGTCGACCTGTGCGCGCCCGTCGGGCCCGAGCGAGTCCGACATCGCGACGTGGGTCCGTGTCGACGGGGTCGCGATGCCGACACCGACGACGAGCGCCAGCAACGCCACGACCCCGATCACGACCCGGCGAGACACCTCACACGTTCCGGAGGACGTCGAGCGCGTGCTCGAGATCGGCGGGATAGTCGCTCGTGATCTCGATCCAGCGGCCGTCCGCGGGATGCGCGAAGCCGAGGGAGCGGGCGTGCAACCACTGGCGCTGCAGGCCGAGCCGCTCGGCGAGCCGCGGGTCGGCCCCGTACGTCAGATCGCCGCAGCACGGATGCCGCAACGCGGAGAAGTGGACGCGGATCTGATGCGTCCGGCCCGTCTCGAGGTGGATGTCGAGCAGGCTCGCCGCCTGGAACGCCTCGACGGTGTCGTAGTGCGTGACGCTGGGCTTGCCGTCCGCGGTGACCGTGAACTTCCAGTCGCTGCTGCGGTGCCGTCCGATCGGCGCGTCGATCGTGCCGCTGCTCGGATCGGGATGCCCCTGCACGAGGGCGTGGTACCGCTTGTCGATCGTGCGCTCCTTGAAGGCACGCTTGAGGACGGTGTACGCACGCTCGGACGTCGCGACGACCATGACGCCGGACGTCCCGACGTCGAGGCGGTGGACGATGCCCTGCCGTTCGTGCGCTCCGGACGTGCTGATCCGGAAGCCGGCCGCGGCGAGACCGCCCACGACGGTCGGCCCGGTCCAGCCGACGCTCGCGTGCGCAGCGACACCGACGGGCTTGTCGACGGCGACGATGTCGTCGTCCGCGTAGAGGATCTCCATCCCCTCGACGGGTTCGGCTTCGACGGTGAGCGGCCGCGGGGGCTCGGGCAACTGCACCTCGAGCCACGACCCGCTGGGGAGCCGATCCGACTTGCCGGCCGGCCCGCCGTCGAGGGCGACCGCTCCTTCGTCGCAGAGCGCGGCGACCGCGGTGCGCGAGAGCCCGAGCAGGCGCGACAGGCCGGCGTCGACCCGCATGCCGTCGAGTCCGTCGGGGACGGGCATCGACCGCGTCTCCCTCATTCCGCGGTCTCCGCGCCGGGCTGCTTCGCCTCGGACTTCTGCGTCGTCTCGGACTTCTGCGCGTCACCCGACTTGCCGTCGCGCTCGTACCGGGTGCCGTTCGGCTCGATGCCGAAGAGCGTGAGCACGACGAGCAGGATCGCGCCGCACACGATCGACGAGTCGGCGACGTTGAAGACGGGCCACCAGCCCACCGACACGAAGTCGACGACGTGGCCCTGCATGAACCCGGGGGCACGGAAGAGCCGGTCGACGAGGTTGCCGAGGGCGCTGCCGAGGACGAGTCCGAGGCCGAGCGCCCACCACCCCGACCGCAGCCGCCGTCCCATGCGGATCACGCCGATCACGACGGCGACGGCGACGAGCGTCAGCAGCCACGTCATCCCGGTCGCCATCGAGAACGCAGCGCCGGGGTTGCGGACGAGCGTGAGCGTCACGGTGTCGCCGATGATCTCGACGGGATCGCGCGGATCGATGAACTCGACCGCGGCGATCTTGGTGACGAGGTCGGCGACGAGAATCGACAGGGCGAGCGCGACGAGCGTCGTCATACGCGGCCGACCCGCGGGTTCGGCGTCGTCGTGCGGCCGCGTCGCGGCCTCGCTGTCGGGCGTGTCGTGTCCGGTCGCGGACGCGCGATCGTGGGGGACGTCGGGGCTCACCCCTCCATCATCCACGATGCGCGAGCCGATGGCCGCCCCCCGGTCCGTAACCTGGACGGGTGTCTGCCGCGCCGCCCCTCCCCGCAGCCCGTGTCCGTCCCCGATCGGCTCCGTTTCGCGGTCGCGTGGCGTCGAGCGGCGAACGCGGCCGCCGGCTGCGCCGCGTCGGTGCGGCCGCCGTCGCGGCGGTGGCCTCGCTCTCGCTCGTCGCCGCGTGTTCGTCCGAGGACGAGCCCGCCACGGCACCCCCGGCGGGCGGAGCGACCGGTGAGGTGACGGTCCCGATCTCGGCGATGACGACGCGACTGCTCGATCCGGGCGCCGAACCGCACGCCACGATCGAGGTCGCCCCCGCCGACGGGACCTCGCAGCGGATACGTATGACGACCGAATCCGGTGTCCATCAGCAGATCGGAACCCAGCCGACGCAGGACTTCTCGTCCCCCGAACTCACGCTCGATCTCGATGCGCGGACGCACACCGAGCCCACCGGCGGCTACCGCGTCGAGATGACCATCGCGGACACCTCCAGCCCCGACGAGACACTCGGTCGCGCGCTCGAGGACGCTGCCGGTTCCGGCGCCGGCCTCACTGTCGCACCCGACGGCTCGGTCACCGCACTCCGACTCCGGCCGGCACCCGACTCGCAGGACATCGCGCGCTCGGCCATCGAGCAGGCCTTCTACACGGCCGTGTATCGGATGATCGCGTTCCCGGCCGAGCCGATCGGCGTCGGCGCGCAGTGGACGATCCACCAGAACGTGCAGAGCGGAATCGCGCTCGACCAGACGACGACGGCGACACTGACCGCACTCGACGGCGACGTCGCGACAGTGGAGTTCAGCGTCGACCAGACCCCGCAGTCACCGACGTGGACGCTGCCCGGCGACGGCGGCACCCTCGACGTCGACCGCTACGTCATGCAGGGAACCGGGACGGCGCGAGTCGACATCGGCTCACCGCTGCCCACGCTCCTCGACGTGTCGGTGGGCGGCGAACAGTCGTACAGCGATCCGGCGGGGACGACGGCGCTGCACCAGACCACCACCAACAGTGTCGAGCTGAGCGAGCAGTGAGACCGGCTTCACGAGCAGTACTGCGGCGCACAGCACCGGGCCGCACAGTACTGGGGCGCACAGTACTGCGGCGCACCGCGTTCGGCGCCGTCGCCGCGGTGGCACTCATGGCCGCGGGCTGCGGCGACGACGACGGCACGGGAGCCGAACCGATCGGAGCGCCGGTCACCGCGAACCCCGAGGCACCCGGAACGCCGATCCTCGGCGACGACGCGCTCGCGGCGACGCTGCTCGACGTCGCAGATCTGCCGCCCGGGTTCGTCGCGCAGCCCGATCCGGTCGCGGACCTCGGCCTCGATCCCGAACCGGGACCCGACGACTCGCGCACCGATCCCGCACAGTGTGGTGACGTGCTCGCGCCGCTGGACCGGCAGAGCGATCCCGAGTCCGCAGCCGCACGCGCGTTCACGGGACCAGGCTTCACGAGCATCGATCAGGACAGCGCGTCGTACGGCGACTCCGCCGCCGCGGCCGACGCGTTCGCCGCGGTGCAGCGCACGCTCGCCGAATGCTCCGAGTACAGCGGTACGGACGCCGACGGCTACTCGATCGAGTACCGCGTCGGTGCGGGCGAGGACGTCGCCGTGCCGGGCGATCCGGCGCCGCCGAGCGCGACGGTCCGGGTGGAGTCGACGAGCGAAGGAATCACCCTCTACTCGGACGCCGTACTCGTCGCCGTCGGGCCGACCCTCACCCAGGTCGTCGTGACCGGCACCGAACCCGCCGACTCCGGTGAGGTCACGGATCTCGTCGATGCCGCGGTGGCGCGGCTCGACGCGCCCTGACCCGGTAGGCCCGAGCCCCTGACGCCCGTGGGCCCCGGAACCGTACGGTTCCGGGGCCCACGAGAGGTCGTTCGCGTGCCGTGTGTCAGGCGGGGCACGCAGGCGACGTGAGGCCCGCGAGCGTCACAATCTGGCACGCGCTGGCCTGCGCGAGCTGCCACTCGCCGTCCGGCGTGGGCACGAACTGCGCCGCCGGGCCGCCCTGCTGCGGCTGGCCGTTGATCGTCAGCTGCAACTGGCCCGAGGCCGAGCCGTCACCGTTGTCGATGATCGGGTCGAGCACCTGGACCTGCACGCCGTTCTGCTGTGCGGCAGCGACGACCTGGTTGATCAGCTCCGGATCCTGCTCGGCGCCCTCGACCCAGCCGACCTTCTCCTCCAGCGGGACGGCGGGGTCCAGCGCCCGGTTGAGCAGGTCGTTGAAGTAGGCGGCGTCGGGCAGCTCGGCGATCACGGCGTCCTCGGTCGTCGTGGCGGCGGCCGTGGTCGTCGTGGTCTCGGTCGTACCCGAATCGTCGGAGCCGCAGGCCGTCATCGTCAACGCAGCGGCCACGGCGACGGTGGCAACAGACATGGTCCGGAACTTGCGAAGCTTCAACTCGATATCCTTCTTCGTCTCGGGGATCGGCGGTCTCGCACGATCGTGGCATGACCGCCACACGCGTCCACGACGAGGGCGACGGGCCGGTTCAGCGTATCGGACCCCCACCACCGGTCGGGGACACACGTGGCTTCCGTCGGCGCACGCTACCGGCCGCACCTGTGGACTCTCTGAGAGACCGGCGGGCAGGCCGACGCGCCGCACGGCGCCGGCGGCGCGTCAGGCGAGACTGTCGAGCGCATCGGCGAGAATGAGATCGGGATCGTCGGCGGAGAATGTGCGCGCGACGCCGGGACCGGTCGTGCGGGTCTCGAATCGGACGGTGAGCACGCCGTGTCCCGCTCCCTGCACCCAGCCGTGCCCGTGCTCGGGGTGGCGCACGTCGAGCCCCGGATACCAGCGGTCGGTGGGACGGCGCGCGGACGCCGGAACCTCGCCGATCGTCTCGGGCCCCGCCGGCGTGTCGGGGTCTCCGCCGGTGGTGAGCGCGACCGATCCCCCGTCCCGACAGAGCGAGTCGAGATCCGGGAAGAGCGATCCCTGGCTCGCCGTCGACAGGCCCGAGTACCCCACTCCGACGAGCCGAATCGGCCCGATCTCCGCGGGATCGAGGATGCTGCGCCGTGCCGCCGCGGCGAGGACCTCGGGGTCGGCGCTCGCGTACGCCAGCGTCGTCGATCGTGTCAGCACCGACATGTCGGACTTCTTGAGCTTCACGACGACGGTCCGCGCGGCCCGGCCGTCGGCACGCAGCCGCCCGAACGCCTGGGCGGCACTCGCGTCGACCGCCGCCCGCAGTTGCGCGAGCGTCACGATGTCGCTCGCGAAGGTCGTTTCGGCGCTGATCTGTTTGGCCTCCGCGCGCTCCGCCACAGTGCGATCGTCGAGGCCCCGCGCGATGCGGTGCAGTGCGGGGCCGATCGTCGCGCCGAGCAGGGACGCGACCTCGACCTCCGGTGTCCGGGCGAACTCCCCGATCGTGTCGATCCCGACGCGCGCGAGCTTCTGCTCCGCGACCGGGCCGACGCCCCACAGCTTCCGGACGGGAAGCGGGTCGAGCACGGCGTGCTGGTCGTCGCGCCCGATCACCAGCACACCGTTCGGTTTCGCGAGGCCCGACGCGATCTTCGCGGCCTGCTTGCCGGGCCCGCCGCCGAGCGACGCGACGAGTCCGGTCTCCTCGAGGACGCGGGCGCGCATCCGTTCGCACCACTGCCGCACCTCGTCGGCAGAGGCACCCGCGAGGTCCGCCGGTTCGGCGAACGCCTCGTCGACCGACAGCTGCTCGACGACGGGAACGAACGACCGGACCACCTCGAAGACCCTGCCGCTCAGCGCCGAGTACAACGCGCCGCGAGGCGGCAGCACGACACCGGCCGGCCCGACGAGCCTGCGGGCACGGTGCATCGGCATCGCCGACCTGGCGCCGAACACGCGCGCCTCGTAGCTCGCACCCGCGACGACGCCACGGCCGCCCAGCCCTCCCACGAGGACGGGGCGACCGCGCAGCGTCGGTCTGCTGAGCTGCTCGGCGGACGCGAAGAACGCATCCATGTCGAGATGCAGCACCCAGCGGGCGGTCACCGCACGCTCAGTCCCGCGCCACCCGCGCGAGCGACGCGCGCACCCCGTCGCCGAGGTCCACGCCGTCGTCGCCGACGGTGCTGAACTCGAGCGACGTCGCGAGGACCTCGCCCGCGACGAGGTCGCGATGACGCTCGGCCCAGTCCCGCCGCGCGCCCGGGACATCGAGCACGACGGCGATGCGGTCGGACACGTCGAGCCCGGCGGCACGGCGGGCCTCCTGCAGCTCGCGGATCCGGTCCTTCGCCCAGCCCTCGGCCTCGAGCTCCTCGGTCACGTGCGAATCGAGCACGACGACACCGGTTCCCGCGGGCAGCGCCGCCGTCGACTCGGGTTCGACCGCCACGAGCTTGCGCGTGAACTCGGCGGGCTCGAGCGCGATCCCGGCGGCGACGACCGTGCCGTCCGCCTCCTCGTGCCAGTCCCCCGCCTTGACGGCCTTGATGACGGTCTGCACGTCCTTGCCGAGCCGCGGGCCCGCAGCACGAGCGTTGACCGCGATCTCGAACCGGCCGTGCGCACCGACGTCGTCGGTGAGATCGACCTTCTTGACGTTGACCTCGTCGGCGATGAGGCCCGCGAACGGCGCGAGCCGCTCGGCGTCCTGCGCCGCGACGGTCACCTCGGACAGCGGCAGCCGCACCCGAAGCTGCTGCGCCTTGCGCAGGCTCAGCACCGTCGAACACACCGTGCGGACCTCGTCCATCGTGTCGACGAGGTCGGTGTCGGAGGTGAGTTCGTCCGCGGTCGGCCAGTCGGCGAGATGCACCGAACGGCCGCCCGTGAGGCCACGCCACACGACCTCGCTCATCATCGGCAGCAACGGCGCCGCGAGCCGCGTCGTCACCTCGAGGACGGTGTGCAACGTGTCGATCGCGTCCTCGTCCTCGTCCCAGAACCGCGTCCGCGACCGCCGCACGTACCAGTTGGTGAGCGCGTCCGCGAACTGCCGCAACTCGTCGCACGCACCCGCGATGTCGATCGCCTCGAGCGCGCGAGTCATCTCGTCCCGCGTCGCCGCGAGCTTCGCGAGGATGTACCGATCGAGGACGTTCGGCGAATCCGTCCGCCACACACCCGGTTTCGGTGCGTACAGCTGCAGGAAGCTCCACGCGTTCCACAACGGCAGCAGCGCCTGCCGCACGCCGTCGCGGATCCCCTGCTCGGTGACGACGAGATTGCCGCCACGCAGGATCGGCGAGGACATCAGGAACCAGCGCATCGCGTCCGAGCCGTCACGATCGAAGACCTCGTTGACGTTCGGGTAGTTGCCCTTGGACTTGCTCATCTTCAGGCCGTCGTCGCCGAGCACGATGCCGTGCGCGGCGACCGACTGGAACGCCGGCCGGTCGAACAGCGCCGTCGCGAGCACGTGCAGATTGTAGAACCAGCCGCGGGTCTGCCCGTTGTACTCGACGATGAAGTCGCCCGGGTAGTGCGTCTCGAACCAGTCCTGGTTCTCGAACGGGTAGTGCACCTGCGCGAAGGGCATCGATCCCGACTCGAACCAGCAGTCGAGCACCTCCGGCACCCGGCGCATCGTCGACCTGCCGGTCGGATCGTCCGGATTGGGCCTGGTCAGCTCGTCGATCGCCGGCCGGTGCAGGTCGTCCGGACGCACCCCGAAGTCCCGTTCGAGTTCGTCGAGCGAGCCGTACACGTCCGTACGCGGGTACGCCGGATCGTCCGAGACCCACACGGGGATCGGGCTGCCCCAGTAGCGGTTCCGGCTGATGTTCCAGTCGCGAGCGCCCTCGAGCCACTTGCCGAACTGCCCGTCGCGGATGTGATCGGGCACCCACCGGATCTGCTGGTTGAGCTCGACCATCCGGTCACGGAACTCGGTGACGGCGACGAACCACGACGGCACCGCCATGTAGATCAGCGGCTGTCCGCTGCGCCAGCTGTGCGGGTACGAATGCTCGATCGTCTCGTGCCGCAGCAGCCGGCCGTTCGCCTTGAGGTCCTTGATGATCACCGGGTTCGCGTCGAACACCTGGAGGCCCTCGTACTGCGGCACCATCGAGGTGAACTTCCCGCCCGCGTCGAGCGGCTGGACGAGCTCGATGCCGTTCGCCGTCGCGACGTCCATGTCCTCCTCGCCGAACGCCGGCGCGAGATGCACGACGCCCGTACCGGAGTCGGTCGTGACGTAGTCCGCGGCAAGGATCCGGTGCGCGTTCTCGCGACCCACGAAGAAGTCGAACGGCGGGTCGTACGCCAGTCCGACGAGGTCGGCGCCGGTGTGCTCGGAGAGGATCGCGGGCTCGGCGCCGAGCTCCCGCGCGTAGTGCGCGAGCCGTTCCTTCGCGAGGATGTACCGCGCGCCGTCGACCTCGACCTGCACGTACGTCAGCTCGGGGTGTACGGCCATCGCGAGGTTCGACGGCAGCGTCCACGGCGTCGTCGTCCAGACGAGCGCGGCGGCGCCGTCGAGTTCCGATCCCGGTGCCCGCAGCGGCATCGTGACCGTGACGGCGGGGTCCTGCCGCATCTTGTACGCGTCGTCGAGCTTCGACTCCTGATTCGACAACGGCGTCTGCTCGTACCACGAGTACGGGAGCACCCGGAAGCCCTGGTAGATCAGGCCCTTGTCCCACAGTCGTTTGAACGCCCACATCACCGACTCCATGAAGTCGAGATCGAGCGTCTTGTAGTCGTTGTCGAAGTCGACCCACCGAGCCTGGCGCGTGACGTAGTCACGCCACTGGTCGGTGTAACGCAGGACCGACTGCCGGCAGTAGTCGTTGAACCGGGCGATGCCCATGTCCGAGATGTCGCCGGTCTTGATGCCGAGTTGCTTCTCCGCTTCGAGCTCGGCGGGCAGACCGTGCGTATCCCAGCCGAACCGGCGATCGACCTTCTTGCCGAGCATCGTCTGGAAGCGCGGGACGACGTCCTTGACGTAGCCCGTCAGCAGATGGCCGTAGTGCGGCAGCCCGTTCGCGAACGGCGGGCCGTCGTAGAAGACGAACTCGTCGTTGCCCTCGCGCTGCGTGATCGACGCGCGGAAGGTGTCGTCGGCCTCCCAGTCGGCGAGGACCTGCTCTTCGAGACGCGGAAACGACACGCCGGAGTCACGCGGCATGTCGTAGGCGATGCGCGGGTACCCGTCGCGAACGTCCCGCGGTGTCGGGGTGTCGGCAGTCATCGTGGCTCGTCTCCTCGTGCCCGTCGTGTCCGGCACGGGGACGACGCGGCGCATCTCGCGCCGGGCCGCGGTACCACCCCGCTTGCGCCGCTCGCCGGTGACGGCAGCGCCTCTCTCACGGACTGTGACGGGTCCACCCGTTCGGTTCTACTGAGCCGCGTCGGCGGCCGTTCTTCCGAAAGACTCCCCGGTGATGGCCGGATCGGTGCCTGCGCGTGCGCCGACGAATCGGAGCACCCGATGTGTCGAGATTAGCAGTCCGTGACCACGGAGCCGACGAGCGTGCAGACCCGACGAGCGTGCGCACGCCCCACCGGGCGTACTCAGCGACGATGGCGGTGCGCTGACCGATCCGGCTCGTCACGCGGCCCGGCGTGCTTGCCACCGAGTGCCGACACGAGCAGCAGCACTGCGCCCGCGAGACACACGGCGATACACGCCCAGGCCCACGCGACCGAGCCGGTCGTCACGGCCACCACGAGCAGGGCGAACCCGATCGCGGCGAGCGCGAGAGTCGCGATCAGCACGGCGCGCCGGCCGACCGTCGGCTCAGTTGCCGCCCTTCGCGTAGGACTGGGTGAACGACTCCTGGCTGCCTTCCGCGGGCGCGGCCGAGCCACGCTGCTCGAGCTCTTCGAGCTGCGACTCCAGGTACGACTTCAGGCGCACCCGGTACTCCCGCTCGAAGGTCTTGAGCCGCTCGATGCGGCCCTCGAGAACGGAACGCTGCTGGTTGATCGTCGCCATGATCTCGGTGTGCTTCTTCTCGGCATCGCTCTGCAGCGCATCGGCCTTCTCCTTGGCCTGGCGCAGCTGCGTCTCCGAGCGGGTGCGCGCGTCGGCCAGCAGTGTGTCCGACTTCTCACGCGCCTCGGCGATCATCGACTCCGAACGTGTACGCGCATCGCTCACGAGCTGCTCGGAATTGGTGCGAGCACTGCCCAGCAGCTGCTCCGACTCCGCCTTGGCGTCGCTGGTGAGCCGATCGGCCATCTCCTGTGCGAGGCCGAGGACCTTCGCGGCCTGCATGTGCGCATCCGAACCGGAGGACGCAGCGGCGGGCGCCGCCGCAGGAGCGCGGGCCGGTGCTGGTGCCGGTGCCGGTGCCGGGACGGGCTTGGTCTCGGCAGGACGCGGAGTCTCGGCCTTGACGGGAGCCGAGTCCGACGCGGAACGGCCGTTCTTGGCCTCTGCGAGCTCCTGGTCGAGTTCGGTCACCCGCTGACGCAGATCCGTGTTCTCCTCGATCAGATGTGCGAGTTCCTGCTCGACGAGATCGAGGAACGCGTCGACCTCGTCTTCGTTGTAGCCACGCTTCCCGATCGGCGGCTTGCTGAACGCGACGTTGTGCACATCAGCTGGGGTCAGCGGCATGGACGGATCCCTTCACGCGGTTACTTGGCGGGCGAGCAGCCCGGACACTTTCCGGACGACTCTTCATCGTCAATTGTCACCATTGTGTCACACCACGCCCGCGGCACGGGCTTGTCCTTGCACGATCGACATCAGAATGAACACGAGAAACAGCAGCACCATGATCGACAGATCGAGACGGACGCCACCGAGATTGATCGGCGGAATCACGCGGCGCAGCAGCTTCACGGGCGGGTCCGTGACGGTGAAGATCGCTTCGAGCACGATGACGACGAAGCCGCTCGGCCGCCAGTCTCGTGCGAAGGTCCGGACGAACTCCACGACGATCCGGCCGATGAGCAGCAACCAGAACAGGAACAGCAGCAGGTACAGCACCGAGAACAAGGCCACATCCTCACTCTGCCCGAAACTCGCGGGCTGGTCCAAACCACAGGCACACTCTCGGCCCCCGGACCGTTGAGATCCGGGGGCCGAGAGTCGCGCTGGAAGATCTTGCAGGACAGGTCGTCCGGACGGCGCCGCGTGGGTCGATCGCCCCGGCGCTCGTCATCCGGTCGGTCTCACCGCCGGGTGCGGCGTCGTCACTTCTGGCTGTAGAAGCCCGTCTCCGCGATACGGCGACGTTCCTCCGCCGACACGTCGATGTCGGCCGGCGACAGCAGGAAGACCTTCGTCGCGACCTTGTCGAACGATCCGCGCAACGCGAACGCGAGACCCGCCGCGAAGTCCACGAGTCTCTTGGCGTCGGCGTTGCTCATCTCGACGAGATCCATGATGACGGGCGTGCCGTCACGGAAGCGCTCACCGATCGTGCGGGCCTCGCTGTAATCACGCGGACGCAGCGTCGTGATCTTCGACAGCGGACCACCCTCGTCGAACAACGGCGACCGGCCGTCGCCACGCGACGCGAAGCCGCCACCGGACGCGCGAACCGGCCGCGGGCCCGGTGCCGCCGGACGGGGACGCACGGGTGCGGCTTCGCTGCGCGGCGCACGGCGCTCGTAGCGGTCGTAGTCGGCATCCGCGTCGTCTCGCCGCGACGCGTATCCGGCTGCGCTGTAGGAAGGTTCGAACTCGCGGTCCTCGGGACGGTACGAGGCCGGCTCACGTGCGGGCCGCGGCGCGCGGCGCGGCTCCGGCTCGTCGATGTAGTCGTCCTCGTAGTCGTCGAGCGGGACCATGCCGAAGTACGCCTTGAACTTGTGCAAGCTGCTCATTGTCGACCTTCCTTCGCGCGGCGAGAACTAGGGCGAGACTATCGGCCGTGATCCGAGGATCGCGGTTCCGACACGCACGAGCGTCGACCCGTGTGCGATCGCGGCCTCGAGATCTCCGGTCATCCCCGCCGACAGCGCGCCCGAGTGCGGAAACTCCGCGACGAAGCGGTCGCGGATCCCCGCGAGATCGGCGAACGCGCGTTCGGCGTCGGCGCCGAGCGGGGCGACCGCCATCAGCCCCGCGCAGTCGAGGGAGTCGCTCGCCGACACCCGCTCGCCGAGACTCGCGAGGTCGGCCGCCGCGACGCCACCCCGCGACGTGTCGCCGTCGAGACTGACCTGGAGATACACGGACAGCGGCCCGGACCGCGCGCCGTCGTCGAGCGCGGCGCGCACGCCCCTCTCGAGTGCGTCGACGAGCTTGTGGCCGTCCACCGACTGCACGACCGACGCCCAGCGGGCAACGGCCTTCGCCTTGTTGCGTTGCAGCCGCCCCACCATGTGCCAGCGGATGTCGGGGGCGTCCAGCGCCGCGGCGACGTCGGCGACCTTGACGGAAGCCTCCTGCTCGCGCGATTCGGCGAACGCCCGGGCACCGAGCCCGTAGAGGATCTCGACGTCGGAGCTCGGGAAGAACTTGGTGACGGGCAGCAGTTCGACCGCGTCGCGCGCGCGACCCGCGTCGGCGCACGCCCGTGCGACCCGCGCCTCGACGGCGGCCAGCGACTCCGCGAGCTCGGCGCGGCGAGCCCCGCTCACCCCCGGCTCCACCCGATTCACGCCGATTCCATCCAGATCACCGCGGCGAGCCGTCCCGTCGGTGCGTCGCGACGATGGCTGAACAGTTCGGTGTCCTCGATCGTGCAGCGCGGATCCTCCGCGACGGCGCCGACGCCGGCCGTGGTCAGCTGGCGCCGCAGTCCGGCGCGCAGATCGAGCCCCGGCGTGCCCTTCTCGGTACGGCTCGCGCTGCCGGGCAGATGCGTCTCGACGTCCTGCTGCATCGCGAGCGGAACCTCGTACCGCCGACCGCTCGCCGCCGGGCCGAGCAGGGCTCCGATCCGGGCGGGTTCGGCGCCGAGTCCGATCATCGCGTCGAGGACACGCGGCACGATCCCGATTCGTGCGCCGATCCGGCCCGCGTGCACGGCGGCGATCACGCCCGCGTCGTCGTCGGACAACAGGATCGGGACGCAGTCGGCGCTGAGCGTGACGAGCGCGAGATTCGGCACCGTCGTGACGAGAGCGTCCGTCGCGGCGACGGGCCCGTCCTGCGGTTCCGTCACGACGGCGACGTTGCGGCTGTGGATCTGCTCCATCCAGACGAGCCGATCGGGCGGAAGCCCGATGCCCTCCGCGAGCCGGCGCCGATTGACGGCGACCGCCTCGGGATCGTCGCCGACGTGATCGCCGAGGTTGAAGCTGTCGTACGGTGCCGCCGACACACCGCCCCGCCGGGTCGTGACGACCCGGCGGACACGGCGTGCGTTCGAGGTGTGTGCGTCGTTCACCGCTGCATGAACGTCGGAACGTTGATCTCGTCCTCGTCGTCCCCGATGTCGGTGACGGGCTCACGGCGGCCGTGATCGGGCTTCGGCGGGGTGCCGCGAACCGGATCCGGCAGCGGCGGCAACGTGCTCCCGCCGGTCGCGCCTGCGGGCTGCGACGGCGCCTCCTCACGCGAGCCGTGTCCGTCGACGTCGCCGGCCCGTCCCACACCGATCGCGGTGCGGCCCGCCTTGTCGCCACCCTCGCCCTGGCGGCGCGTGGGAGTCCCGCCGTCGAAGCCGGCGGCGATGACCGTGACCCGAACCTCGTCGCCGAGCGAATCGTCGATCACGGTGCCGAAGATGATGTTGGCGTCGACGTGCGCCGCCTCCTGGACGAGCGACGCGGCCTCGTTGATCTCGAAGAGACCGAGGTCGCTACCACCGGCGATCGACAGCAGCACGCCCTTGGCGCCTTCCATCGACGCCTCGAGGAGCGGCGAGTTGATGGCCGACTCGGCCGCCTTGATCGCGCGGCCCTCGCCCCGCGAGCTGCCGATGCCCATGAGCGCGCTGCCGGCTCCCGACATCACACCCTTGACGTCGGCGAAGTCGACGTTGATCAGGCCCGGCGTCGTGATGAGATCCGTGATGCCCTGCACGCCGTTGAGCAGGACCTCGTCGGCCGAGCGGAACGCGTCCATGAGGCTCACGGCGGCGTCGCCGAGCTGGAGCAGGCGGTCGTTCGGGATCACGATGAGCGTGTCGCACGACTCGCGCAGCGACTGGATACCCGCGTCCGCCTGCGATCCGCGGCGCTTGCCCTCGAACGAGAACGGGCGCGTGACGACGCCGACGGTGAGCGCGCCGAGCTTGCGGGCGATGCTCGCGACCACGGGAGCGCCACCGGTTCCGGTGCCACCACCCTCGCCCGCGGTGACGAAGACCATGTCGGCGCCCTTGAGCACCTCTTCGATCTCGTCCTTGTGGTCCTCGGCGGCCTTGCGCCCGACCTCGGGGTCGGCACCCGCGCCGAGACCACGGGTGAGTTCGCGGCCGACGTCGAGCTTGACGTCGGCGTCGCTCATGAGCAGCGCCTGCGCGTCGGTGTTCACCGCGATGAACTCGACGCCCTTGAGGCCCTGCTCGATCATGCGATTGACAGCGTTCACGCCGCCGCCGCCGATGCCGACGACCTTGATTACGGCGAGGTAGTTGTGCGGGGGCGTCATCGGCTCTCGCCTTCCGTGAGTGTGTTTCGCGTGCTCGTGCTGGTGGTGCTGGTACTGCTGCGGATGGTCAACTATCGCCTTCCCGGTGTGCGGGCCGCCGAGACCGCCCCGACCTGTCGTGTTCCGGTCCGGGCCGAACCCTCGACCACAACCCTCAACCTCAACCATAGGGTTAGCGTTATGTCAAGTGCTCGACTGCGACCGAACGTTAGGTGGCCACGGGGCTCGATGCCATTAGGCGCGCCGCTCGCGGACGAATTCTCGTGTCGCGCGTTCCGGTACCGGCGGGGACCCGGCGTCATCGCACCGTCGGCAGGTCGGGACTCGACACGTCGAAGGTCCCGCCCGGCTGGGTGAGCAGTGCCAGGGTCACCGCCGCCTTGCGCTCGGCGTTCTCGTCGGCACCCCACAGCACGATCCGTTCGTCCGCGAGGGTGAACTCGACATCCGAGATCGTCGAGGCCCGCACGACCGTCACCTGATCGCGCAGCGGCGCCGGCAGACCGCTCAGGGCACCCAGCGCCGCCTCCGTCGCGGGATCACCGAATCCGGCGTTCTCGGCGACCAGCTCCGGGACGCCGGGCGGCGGCGGGGCGGTCTCGAAGTCGACGCCGTCGCGGTCGAGCAGATGCGGGCCGTCGTCCGCCTGCACGAAGACCATGGGCGTGCGTTCCTCGACCGTGACGCGGACGGTGGACGGATAGACCCGCTGGACCCGGGCCGACGCGACCTTGCGGAGCTCCGCGACGCGCATCGCCGCCGCGCCCGTGTCGACACGCGCCAGCGGCTGCCCGTCGGGAACGGCCAGCGCCGTGCGCACGTCCGATTCCGGGACGGTCGCTGCACCGGTCACCTCGATCTCGCGGACCGACAACACCGGCGTGAAGAAGACGACGGCACCGAGTCCCAGCACGACGACGAGCACCGCGACCGCGATCGGGAGCGGACGGGCGTACCACGACCGCCGCGGACGCTCGGGCCGTTCCGTGTGCTCGCGACGCTCGGCACCGGGCCCACGTCCGGGCTTCTCGCGGCGCTCGGCCTTTCCCGCGCGCCGGGCTCGCTCGTCCGGCCGCTCGCCGCCCACCCGCTCCGGGCGCGCGCGGCGCTGCTCGCTCTCGCGCCGCCCCCGCTGCGACGCCGCATCTCGGCGGTCCCGCGTCACCGCGGACTCTCGAGCCGCGGCGCCGAGCCGAGCGCGCCGAGGATCTGGTTGCCGAGCATCGTGACGTCGCCCGCGCCCATCGTGATGACGATGTCGCCGCGCCGGGCGAGGTCGGCGACCTGCCTCGGCACGAGCGAGAGGTCGGGCTGATAGTGGACGGGACGCGTCACCGACCGCGCGATGAGCGCGCCGCTGACCCCGGGAATCGGCTCCTCACGGGCACCGAAGACGTCGAGCACCACGACCTCGTCCGCGAGATCGAGCGCCTGCGCGAACTCCTCGGCGAACGACGCCGTCCGGGAGTACAGGTGCGGCTGGAAGACGACGATCACGCGGCCGTCGCCACCCGTGTGCGACGACGCGACGAGTTCGCGTGCGGCGCTCAGCACGGCCCGCACCTCGGTCGGATGATGCGCGTAGTCGTCGAACACCCGCACGTCGTGCTCACGGCCCGTGAACTGGAAGCGCCGGTGCACTCCCCCGAAGCCCGCGATGCCGTCCAGGATCTCGTCGGTCGACGGCGCCTCACCGGTGTCGGTGACGGCGTCGCGCGCCGCGAGGAACGCTCCGAGCGCGTTGAGCGCCATGTGCCGGCCGGGAACGCCGAGCCGGACGGTGCGCGGCCGCGACTCCCCCGCGACGTGCACGCGCATGACGCCGCCGACGTCGCGCGGCTCGAAACCGACGAGCCGCACCCCGACCTCGACCCCGTCGACGGGCGCGAACGGATCGCCGTCGTCGGCCGTCGCACCCGTGTAGCCGACGACGCGGATGTCGTCGCGCGCCGCCGCGACCCGGGCGCCGAGCGCGTGGGCGCCGGGATCGTCGAGACAGACCACGAGCAGCCCGCCGGGCTGGATGCGCGTCGCGAAGTCGTCGAACACCTGCACGTACGCCTGCGCCGTCCCGAAGAAGTCGAGGTGATCGGCCTCGATGTTCGTCACGACGACGACGTCGGGGGTGTACTGGAGCAGCGAGCCGTCGGATTCGTCGGCCTCCGCGACGAAGACGGCGCCGCTGCCGTGATGGGCGTTGGTCCCCGCTTCGTTGAGCTCGCCGCCGACCGCGAACGACGGATCGACACCGCAGTGCTGCAGGGCGACGACGAGCATCGACGTCGTGGACGTCTTGCCGTGCGTGCCCGAGACGAGCAGCGTCCGGTCACCCGCCATGAGGGCCGCGAGGACCGCGGGCCGCAACGAGATCGGGATGCCGCGTCGCCGAGCCTCGACGAGCTCGGGATTGTCCTGCGGGATCGCGGCGTGCGTCGTGACGACCGTCGTCGGGCCGCCCTCGACGAGGTCGAGTGCGCTGGCGTCGTGACCCACGCGCACCTGCGCCCCGCGCGCCCGCAGCGCGAGGACGGACCTGCTCTCCTTCGCGTCGGACCCGGACACCTTGCCGCCGCGCGAGAGCAGAATGCGCGCGATCCCCGACATGCCCGCCCCGCCGATTCCGACCATGTGGACTCGCTCGAGTTCCGGCGGCAGGCTTTCCGACGCGCTCATCGTTCGCTATCCCTCTACTCGTGTCGCTCGTGTATCGGTCAGGTGCGCTCGCGCGCGGTGCTCGCGGCGATCTCGAGTGCCACACGCGCGACGTCGTGTGCGGCGGTGCGGTGCCCCGTTCCCGAGGCCGCGGCGCTCATCTCGGCGAGCCGCGTCGCGTCGGTCGCCACGGCGACCACGGTAGTCGCGACGAACTCCGGGGTGAGGTCGCCGTCGGCGACGAGGACGCCGCCGCCCGCGGCCACGACGGGGCGCGCGTTGAGTTCCTGTTCGCCGTTGCCGTGCGGCAGCGGGACGTAGAACGCGGGCAGGCCGGTCGCCGACACCTCCGCAACCGTCATCGCCCCGGAACGACAGATCACGAGGTCCGCCGCCGCGTACGCGAGATCCATCCGATCGAGATACGGGACGGCGACGTACGGCGCGCCGCCCGGATCACCTGGCACCTCGACGGAGTTCTTGGGGCCGTGGGCGTGCAGTACCGCGACGCCCGCGTCCGACAGGGCGCGCGCCGCGCCGGACACCGCGACGTTGAGCGAACGGGCGCCCTGCGAGCCGCCGAAGACGAGCAGCACCGGGCCGTCGTCCGGGAGGCCGAAGAACCGCCGTGCCTCGGCGCGCAGTCCGGCGCGATCGAGACCGGTGATCGACCCGCGCACGGGAATCCCGACGATCTGCGCGTCGGCGGCGACGCCCGATCCCTCGACCGCCGCGAGCGTGCGCACGGCGAGCCGGGAGCCGATCTTGTTGGCGATGCCGGCACTCGCGTTCGCCTCGTGCACGACGACGGGGATCCGGCGGCGGCGGCGCAGCGGGCCGCCCGTGGACGCGAGATATGCGGGCAGTGCGACGTAGCCGCCGAAGCCGACGACGACGTCCGCCGAGGTGCGATCGAGCACCTCGCGGGTGCGGCGTACCGACCGGACGACACGCGCCGGAAGGCGCAGCAGGTCGGCGGTGAGCCGCCGGGGCAGCGGCACCGGCGGGATGAGTTCGAGCGGATACCCGCGCGCGGGGACCAGCGTCGTCTCCAGACCTCGCTCGGTGCCCAGCGCGGTCACGGTCGCCGTCGGGTCGAGTTCGCGCACGGCATCCGCCACGGCGAGCGCCGGCTCGATGTGACCCGCCGTGCCACCGCCCGCCACCACGATCGACGGGCCTGTCCTCGGCTCGCTCACCGCCGTTGTCCTCGCTCTCGTCGTTCTCGTGGATCTCGTCGCCGCCGGGTGTCGGATGCATCCGGCCGCCGCGGGCGCCCGCGGGCGGGGCCGTCGTCGCGGCGCCGCTCGGCCGTCCGCCTGCCGTCACCACCGTATGTCGCCGCGCGCGGCGCCGAGGAACGACCCCGGCTCTGCGCCTGCGCCTTGCGCACGGCGGCGTTGCGCGCGACTGCCGGATCGACGGGCAGGTACGGCTCGGGCACGGGGAGCCGGAAGAGCTTGCCGGCCCGCTTGTCGCGTCCGGCGCGCAGCGCGGCGATCGCCTCCGGTTCGTGGCGCGCCGCCGACGCGATGATGCCGAACATCACGAGGGTGATCGCGAGCGACGACCCGCCCGCCGAGACGAGCGGCAGCTGCAGACCGGTGACCGGCAGCAGCCCGACGACGTACCCGATGTTGATCATGGCCTGGGCCAGGATCCACGTCGTGGCCGTCGCCGTGAGCAGCTTCAGGAACGGATCGACCGACCGGACCGCGATGCGCAGGCCCGTGTAGACGAACAGCGCGAAGAGCCCGACGACGGCGGCGCAGCCGATGAGGCCGAGCTCCTCGCCGATGATCGCGAAGATGAAGTCGTTGTGCGCATTCGGGAGATAACTCCACTTCGCGCGGCTCTGGCCGAGCCCGCGGCCGAACACTCCCCCGTCGGCGAGCGAGAAGCTCGCCTGCCGGGCCTGGTAGTTCATACCCTGCGGGTCCGCGCCGGGATTGAAGAACGCCTGCACGCGGCTCGACCGGTACCCGGCCGTCACCGCGAGGACGCCCGCCGCGATCACACCACCGAGCGCGAGCCCGCCGAAGAGCTTGCCCGGCAGCCCGCCGAACCACAGCAGCGCCGCGAGGATGATGCCCAGCGCGATGGTCGTCGACAGGTTCGGCTGCGACACGACGAGCAGGCAGACGAGCAGGCCCATCGGGACCAGCGGGAACAGGATCGTCTTGAGCGGTGCGCCCGGCCGCCGGGACGCGAGCAGATGCGCGCCCCACAGGGCGAGCGCGACCTTCATGAGCTCCGACGGCTGCAGCGAGAATCCGGCGACCTGGAACCACCGCGTCGAACCCTGGACCTCGGTGCCGACACCGGGAATCAGGATCAGCACCAGCATCAGCAGACACACGGCGAACAGGGGGAACGACAGCCGCCGCCACACCCGGATCGGGACGCGCAGCGCGACGTAGAACAGGACGGCGCCGAGCAGCGCGTACACGAGTTGCTGTACGAACAGCGAGTAGGCCGAGCCGGACGCCGCGTACTGCTCGACGCTCGACGACGACAGCACCATCACGAGGCCGAGCACCGTGAGCAGGAACGCGATGGTGACGACGAGGTGGAACGACGCGAGCGGCCGCGCGAGCCACAGCCCGATGCGCGTGCGCACACCGGCGAGCGGACCCGACGCGGCGTCGCGTGCCGGCGCGGGGCGCCGCTGCGGAGCCCGCGTCACGTCGCGGGGCGGCGCCTCACGGCTCGTCATACCGCTCGTCCCGGTTCCGGCCCGCGGTCACGGCCGCAGCGAACGCGTCGCCGCGGTGCCCGTAGCTGCGGAACATGTCGAGCGACGCCGCCGCCGGCGCGAGGACGACAGCCGTGCCCGGCGTCGCGAGCGCGGCCGCCTCGCGGACCGCTGCCGCCATCACGTCGTCGGCGGAGGTTCGCGGCGGCAGCACGCGTGTCCTGGACGGCTGCTCGGCCTGGACGGCCGGGTCGGGGCGCTGCTGCACGTCCCCATCGTCACCCGCGACGACCCGAACGACGGGGACCCCCGGCGCGTGTCGCGCGAGCGCGGCTGCGATCTTCGCCGCATCGACTCCGATGAGCACGGCGCCTGCCAGGCGTGGCCCGACCTCGGCGACGAGCGCGTCGACGGCGGCACCCTTGAGCTGGCCCCCGCCCACCCACACGACGCGATCGTGCGCGAGCAGTGCCGGACGTGCAGCGTGCGGATTGGTCGCCTTCGAGTCGTCGATCCACGTCACGCCGTCCGTTGCAGCGACGACCTGGCCTCGGTGCGGGCCGACCTCGTGCGCCGCGAGCCCCGCCGCGACAGCGTCCGCGGACACTCCTGCCGCACGGGCCAGCGCGGCGGCGGCGAGCGCGTCGAGCAGACCCGCCGGCCCCGGCGGCGTGATGCCCGATGCGGGGCCGAGGGCGACCCGGGCTCCGTCGCCGAACACACCGCCGTCACCGAACGCGCGATCGACCAGCGAGTCCCCGGCGACACCGAGTTCCCCGGGAGCGGGCTCGCCGAGCCGGAATCCGACGACCCGCCCCGACGCCTGCGGGGCGAGCGCCGCCGCGTTCTCGTCGTCGAGACCGACGACGGCGACGTCACCCGAGAGCGCGCGGGCCTTCGCCGCGACGTATCCGGGCATCCCGCCGTGCCAGTCGAGGTGGTCCTCGGCGATGTTGAGCACGGCGCCCGCGTCGGGACGCACCGACGGCGCCCAGTACAGCTGGAACGACGACAGCTCGACGGCGAGCCACTCGACGCGCGGCTCCGCCGTCAGGGCGTCGAGCACGGGCAGGCCGATGTTGCCGCACGCCGCGGCACTGCGGTCGGCGGCACCGAGGATCGACCGCAGCATCGACGTCGTCGTCGTCTTGCCGTTCGTGCCCGTCACGACGAGCCAGTGGCGCGGCGGGCCGTACACCCCCGCGCGGTCGATCCGCCAGGACAGTTCGACGTCCCCCCACACCGCGACGCCGGCGCCCGCGGCCGCCGACAGCAACGGTGTGTCGGGCCGGAAACCGGGACTCGTGACGACGAGCGAGAACTCGCCGATACGGGCAGGGACGTCGTCGTCGAGCACGACGGTGTCGGCGCCGAGCGCCGCGCACGCAGCGAGCGCGGCGGGATCGGTGTCGGTCACGGTGACCCGCGCACCGAGCGCCTGCAACGGGGCGATCGTCGCGCGGCCCGACACACCGGCGCCCGCGACGAGCACACGTTCTCGCGCCGGGGCGAGGTCGTCGCCGTCCGGCCGCTGCGACTGCGCCATCACGTGCCGATCGCCGCGAGATACTCGCTGTAGAACAGCGCGAGACCGATCGCCGAGGCGATCGCCCCGAGCAACCAGAATCTGATGATCACCGTGGTTTCCGCCCACCCGGCCAACTCGAAGTGATGATGGAACGGGGCCATCCGGAACACGCGCCGTCGGCTCGACCGGAAAACCGCGACCTGGATCATGACCGACGCCGCCTCCGCGACGAACAGCGCGCCGATGACGACCATGAGCAGTTCGGTGCGCGTCGTGACGGACAGGCCCGCGAGCAGACCGCCGAGCGCGAGCGAGCCGGTGTCGCCCATGAAGATCTTCGCCGGTGCGGCGTTCCACCACAGGAAGCCGATGCACGCGCCCGCACCCGCCGCGCAGATCAACGCGAGATCGAGCGGATCGCGGACGTCGTAACAGCCGATCCCCGGACTCGTCTCGCACGCGTTGCGGTACTGCCAGAACGTGATGACGACGTACGACCCGAGCACGAGGCTCATCGAACCCGCGGCCAGGCCGTCGAGCCCGTCGGTGAGGTTGACGGCATTCGACCACGCGACGACGAGGAACACGCACAGCAGCACGAACACGAGGGCGCCGAACGTCACCGTCGTGATGTCGCGGACGTACGACAGATTGGTGCTGCCGGGCGTGAGCCCGCTGCCACCGCGGAACTGCAGCGCCAGCACCGCGAAGATCACGGCGGCGAGGATCTGGCCGACGTACTTACCCGTCGCGGTCAGCCCCAGATTGCGCTGTTTGCGGATCTTGATGAAGTCGTCGAGGAAGCCGACCATGCCGAGCGCCGTCGCGAGGCCGAGCACGAGCATGCCCGACGCCGACGGTCCCGGCGCGTCGTATCCGATGCCGATGAGGTGCGAGCCGAAATACCCGGCCCACAGGCCGATGATGATCGCGACGCCGCCCATCGTGGGCGTGCCGCGCTTGGACTGGTGGCTCTGCGGGCCCTCGACACGGATCTCCTGCCCGAAGCCCTGCCGGGAAAACGCCTTGATCAGGACGGGAGTCAACAGGATCGACACGGCGAGCGCGATGCCCGCCGCGAACAGTATCTGCCTCACGCGCGGCCACCTGCCTCGTTGTCCGTGCCGTCACCGTTGTCCGTGCCGTCACCGTTGTCCGTGCCGTCACCGGTGATCGCCTCCGCGACCCGCCACAGTCCTGCGGCCTGCGACGCCTTCACCAGCACGACGTCGCCCGGCGCGAGTTCTTCGCGCAGCAACGCGACCGCGGCGTCGACGTCGGGGACGAGTACGGCCTCGTCGCCCCACGATCCCTCCATCACCGCACCCTGGTGCAGGGCGCGCGTCGGGCGCTCGGTGCCGACGACCACGAGCCGGCTCACGTCGAGACGCACCGCGAGCCGCCCCAGCGCGTCGTGGGAGGTGATCGTGTCGTCGCCGAGTTCGGCCATCTCGCCGAGGACGGCCCAACTGCGGCGCTCGCTGGTGCGGTCCGACTTCGCCATCGTGACGAGCGCCTTGAGCGCCGCGCGCATCGAATCCGGGTTCGCGTTGTACGAGTCGTCGACGACGGTCACGCCGTCGGGGCGCTCGTGAACCGCCATGCGCCGCGCGGACACGGGCCCGGCTCCCTCGAGCGCGCGGACCACCGTCGCGAGATCGGCGCCGCATTCGAGACCGACGGCCGCGGCGGCGAGCGCGTTGCCGACCTGGTGTTCGCCGTGGACCGCGAGCCGCACGGGCGCGCTCTCGGTCTGCGTCGTCAGCGTGAACTGTGCGCGGGCGCTCGGGTCGAGCACGACGTCGGTGGCGCGGACTCCGGCCGAGGCGTTGAGCCCCACGTAGACGACGCGCGCGGTGGTCCGCAGGCTCATCGGGACGACGCGCGAGTCGTCGCCGTTGAGGATCGCGATGCCGCCGTCGTCCGCGGCCGGAAGTGCTTCGACGAGTTCGCCCTTCGCCTGCGCGATCGCGTCGCGCGACCCGAACTCGCCCAGGTGCGCGGTGCCGACGTTGAGAACGACGCCGATCCGCGGCGGCGCGATGCGGGCGAGCTGCGCGATGTGCCCGGTCCCGCGCGCCGACATCTCGAGGACGAGGAAGCGGGTCGACTCGTCGGCCCGCAGCGCCGTCCACGGATGGCCGAGTTCGTTGTTGAACGACCCCGGTGGCGCGACGACCTCGCCGAGCGGCGCGAGGACGGCGGCGACGAGGTCCTTCGTCGACGTCTTGCCCGCCGACCCCGTGATCCCGACGACGGTGAGGCCGCGCTCGGCGAGTTCGCGCGTCGAGACGCGGGCGAGTTCGGCGAGGGCGTGCAGGACGGCGGCGCCCGCGCCGTCACGGTCGTGTTCGAGGGCCATCGCACGGCTCGGGCCCGAGTCCGGCGCGGGCGGCACCACGATCGCGGGGCCGTCGACGGGACGTGCCGCGATCACCGCGAGTGCTCCCGCGTCCACCGCCGTGCGCGCGTAGTCGTGCCCGTCGACACGCTCGCCGGGCAGCGCGAGGAACAGCCCGCCCGGCGTCACCGTGCGCGAGTCGAACTCGACCGTGCCCGTCACGAGCGCCGACGGGTCGTCGACGCCGTCGAGCCGTCCGCCGACGATCTCGGCGACGCGTGCGAGCGTCATCGGGATCATGAGCGCTCTCCCAGAACGTGGTCGATCGCCGCACTCGTGACGTCACGATCGTCGAATGGGTGCTTCACCCCGTGGATCTCCTGACCAATCTCGTGTCCCTTGCCGGCGACGAGGACGACGTCACCGCTTCGTGCCCAGCGCACCGCGTCCGCGATCGCGTGCGCGCGGTCCGCGATCTCGCGTACCTCGCCGCGCTCGGTGACCGGCACAGCGAGCGCGCCCGCCATCACCTCCCGGCGGATCTCGGCGGGGTTCTCGCTGCGGGGATTGTCGTCGGTGACGACGAGCAGATCCGCGCTGCGTGCCGCGACCTCCCCCATCTGCGGCCGCTTGCCGGTGTCGCGGTCGCCGCCCGCACCGACGACGACGGCGAGTCGCCCCGCGCTCTGCCCGCGCAGCGTCGCGATGACCGCCTCGAGCGCGGCCGGCTTGTGCGCGTAGTCGACGACGGCGAGGAATTCCTGGCCGCGCTCGATGCGCTGCACGCGTCCCGGCACGTCGACGTCGGCGATTCCCCGGGCCGCGTCGTCGACGGCGACACCGAGTTCGGCGGCGCACGCGAGCGCGAGCGAGGCGTTCGCGACGTTGTACGCACCCGGCAGCCGAGTCGAGACGGTGTGGCTCGCGCCGTCGGGGCCGACGAGCGTGAAGGTCTGCGTTCCGGACGCCGACGCCTCCGGAGCACCGGCCGCCCAGTCGGCGTCGGCTCCGCGCGTCGCGACGGTGACGACGACGCCGTCGCCCGAACCGGCACGCGCGGCCATCGCCTCGCCCCAGCGGTCGTCCACGCACACGACGGCGCGGTCCGCGTGTACCGGCGACTCGGGGTCGAACAGCCGGGCCTTGGCCTCGAAGTAGTCGTCGAGATCGCGGTGGAAGTCCAGGTGGTCCTGCGAGAGATTCGTGAACGCGCCGATGTCGAAGTGCACGCCGTCGACGCGGCCGAGTGCGAGCGCGTGGCTCGACACCTCCATCACGACGGTGTCGACGCCCGCCTCGAGCACGAGGGCGAACAGTGCGTGGAGTTGCGGTGCCTCGGGGGTCGTCAGTGCGCTCGGCACGCGCCGCCCCTCGACGCGCGTCTCGATCGTCCCGACGAGCGCACACCGGCGACCGGCGGCGGCGAGCGCGGCCTCGACGAGATAGGACGTCGTCGTCTTGCCGGACGTTCCGGTGATCCCGACGACGCTCATGCGCTGCGACGGGTTCCCGTAGATCGCTGCAGAGATCACGCCGAGCACCGAGCGCGGAGCGTCGTGCACGAGAATCGGCACGGTCTGCGGAATCCCGGACTCCCGGGCCAGCGCGAGCCCCGCCTCGTCGGTGAGGACGGCCACGGCCCCCGCGGCGACGGCGTCGGCCGCGAAGCGGGCGCCGTGCGAACGCGTCCCGGGCAGCGCGGCGAAGAGATCGCCGGGCTCGATGTCCTGTGCTCGCAGATCCACGCCCGTGACGGCCGCGCCGCCGTCGGCGGGATCGTCCGGTGCGGGCAGTTCGAGGCGGGCCTGCGCGAGTCGCGCGAGATCCCGGAGCGGGGTACTGATCCGCCGCTCCGGGCGCAGACGACCCGACGCCATCCTCGCTGCGAGGTCGGGCGACGGATCGGAGTCCGGCGACACTGGCAAACGCCTTCCTTTCTGTGCCGAGTCATCTTCCGCCGGTCCCACCCCCGTACCGGCGTCCTCTCGTGTGATCGTCGTTGCATCCGGTCGTCTCGCGCAGCACATCCGCGCGCGAATCGACCACGCGCGAAACGGCCCCGGGGCGATCCCGATCCGGGGAGTCAGCGTACCGCGCGAGGGTGCTCGCTCAGGACCGGTGACCGCCGTGCCGCCCGGCGGCACTCCGCCCGTGCGCCACCCCTCAGTCCGCTTCGAGAACCAACTCCCGCCCCGGGTCCGGCGACATCGGGACGCTGTCGCGTTGCAGCATCCACGACGCGATGTCGTGGAAGAGCGGCGCGGCCGACTGTCCACCCGAACCGTCCGAGCTCCTGGTCGGCGCATCGAGCATGATGCCGATGACGAAGCGGGGATCGTCCGACGGGGCGATGCCCGCGAACGTGATCCAGTAGTTCGAGTTGGAGTAGCACCCGCACGCGGGATCGACCTGCTGCGCGGTGCCCGTCTTGCCGCTGATCTGATATCCCTCGACGGCGGCCTGCACGCCGGTCCCCTGCTGGACACCCATCGGGTCGCTCTGGGTGACGGAACGGAACATGTCCCGCACCGTGTCCGCGGTGTCGGGACTCACGACGCGCACCCCTTCCGGCCGTTCGGCCTCGGTCCGTGTGCCGTCGGGATCCACGACGGCACGCACGACGCGCGGCGGCACGCGGACGCCGTCGTTCGCGATGGCCTGATAGATGCCCGTCATCTGCAGCAGCGTCATCGACAGACCCTGCCCGATCGGGAGATTCGCGAACGTGCCGCCCGACCACTGGTCGCGCGCCGGGACGCTGCCGGCGCTCTCGCCGGGAAGCCCGACGTCCGTGCGCGCGCCGAGCCCGAACCGCGACAGCATGTCGGCGAAGCGATCCTCGCCCACCCGCTCCGCGAGCATCAGCGTCCCGACGTTCGAGGACTTCCCGAAGATTCCGGTGGTCGTGTACGGCTCGACGCCGTGGTCCCACGCGTCCTTGACGCTGACCCCGGACATCTCGATCGACCCCGGGACCTGCAGCACCTCGTCGGGATTCGTCAGCCCGTACTCGATCGCCGCCGCGGCCGTGATCATCTTGTTCACCGACCCCGGCTCGAACGGGGTGCTCACGGGAAGATTGCCCATCTGCACGTCGCGCGGATTGTTGCCGACGCCGATCCCGGCGTTGAAGGTGTTGTCGTTCGACATCGCCATGACCTCGCCCGACTTCGCGTCCAGGACGACGGCGGACGCGTTCTGCGCGCCGGAGCGGTCCTTCGCGAGCTGCACCTGCTGCTGGACGTAGTACTGCAGATCCGAGTCGATCGTGAGCTCGACGCCGGAGCCGTCGACGGCGGGCCGCCGGTCACGCCAGCTGCCCGGGATCACGGCGCCGTCGGAACCTCGGTCGTAGGTCTGCGAGCCGTCGGTACCCGCGAGGATCGAGTCCATCGACTCCTCGAGTCCGAGGAGGCCGTGCCCGTCCCAGCCCGTCGCGCCGATCATGTTCGCCGCGAGCGAGCCGCCCGGATACTGACGGATGTCCTGCCGTTCGAGTCCGACCTCGGGGAACTCGTCCGCGATGCGTGCTGCCGTCGCCGGATCCACGCTGCGCGCGAGATAGACGAACGTCTCGTCGCTGCGCAGCTTCTCGAGCACGTCCTCGGCGGACGGCGCCGACGTCACCTGCTCGGCCGCGGCGTCGGATTCGGCGGCGGCGAGTTCGTCGTGGACCTTGTCGGCGATCGCCTCGAGCCGGGCGTCGACCTCGGGTTCGCTCGGATCCTGCTCGTGCGCCTCGGCCAGCTCCTCGCGGACCCGCTGCGGCTGGAACGTGAGGGCGCGCGCCTCCATCGTGAAGGCGATCGGATCGCCGTCGCGATCGTTGATCGGGCCACGCAGCGCCTTCTCCACCATGGTCGTGGTGCGCTGGTTCGCGCCCTCGGCGGACAGCGCGGGTGCCTCGAACACCTGGACACGGACGAGCTGTGCGAGGGCGACGGCGACCACGACGAACATGACGACACGTGCGGCACGCGTCCGGGACGCGAACATGGTGCCGGCGGATCCGGCGCCGCGCCGCGGGTCGCGGCGCGGCGGCTGCGGATATCCGCGGGAGGAGCCGGCCACGGATCAGTCTCCCGGTGCGTCCGATGCGGGCACGGCCCCGGCGGGCGCGGACTCCGCGCGTTCCGCGTCGTCGGTCTGCGGCGCCTCGGCGGGTTCGGCCGAATCTGAACGAGGACTCACGGGTACCAATTGTCCTTCCTGCGCCGCGATCTCCCGGTCATTGCCGGTGTGCGGCGTGGCGGACCCGCGTCCGGGACCGGACGACCGCACGTCCGGATGCGACGGCGTCGTCACCGATCCCGAGACGGGCCGGTCGAGCGGCGGAGCGGGCGTGCCCTCCGCGGGTGCGGGCGTACCCACGACGTCGACGGCGCCGTCCGGATGCACGATGAGCCGGGCCGGATCGATCGCCGGCACCATGCCGAGTTCGGCGGCCCGATTGGCGAGCTGCGGAGCCGAGTTCGCGGACTCGACGTCCCGCGCGAGCGCGGCCTTCTGCTCCGACAGCGACTGGTTGTGTTCCATCGCGGCGCCGAGCCGGTACGAGTTCTCCGCCGAGCGCGTCGTGAGCACGAGCGTCACGGCGAGGCCGCACACGAGCAGCGCGAGCACGATCGCGACGAACGGCACCCGGCCGACGAGTGTTCCGCTGGTTCCGGCGGACGACGACACTCCCCCGACGTGCGCTGCACGCTGCTGCCGGCGCTCGTAGGCACGCGCCGCGGCACCCGACCGCCGCGACCGCGTCGCCCGGCGGGTCCCGGAGGTTCCCTGAGACGTGGTGGAACCTTGAACAGTCATGCCGACCTCCTGGCGATTCGCTCGGCGGCCCGAAGGCGCACGGGAGCCGATCGGGGGTTGAACTCGATTTCCCCTTCCGTTGCGCGCTCGGCGCCTCGGGTGAGAATGCGCAGCTCGGGACCCGTGCCGGGCAGTTCGACCGGGAGCCCCTCGGGGCTGGTCGACCGGGCACGCGGGGCGAGCTCCTGCTTGACGACGCGATCTTCGAGCGACTGGTAGGACATGAACACGACGCGTCCACCGACCGTGAGGGCGTCGAGCGCGGCCGGAACCGCGGCTCTCAGCGAGTCGAGCTCGCCGTTGACCTCGACGCGCAGCGCCTGGAACGTACGCTTCGCCGGGTGCCCGCCGGTCCGTCGCGACGCCGCCGGGATGACGCGATACAGCAGTTCGACGAGCTGTGCGCTCGTCTCGAACGGAGCGCGCTCGCGCTGCCGCAGGACTTCGCTCGCGATCTTTCCCGCGAACCGCTCCTCGCCGTACGTCTTGAGGATCCGCGCGAGGTCGCCGTGCGAGTAGGTGTTGAGGACGTCGGCGGCCGTCGTCCCGGCCGTGGGGTCCATCCGCATGTCGAGCGGAGCGTCGACGGAGTACGCGAAGCCACGATCCGCCTCGTCGAGCTGCATCGACGACACGCCGAGGTCGAACAGTGCGGCGTGCACCGAATCGGTCGGCGAGAATCCGGCGCCGGCGAGTGCCCCAGCGATGCCGTCGTACCGCGTGTGGACGAGCACGACCCGATCGCCGAACCGCGCGAGACGTTCCCCCGCGATGCGCAGCGCATCGGGATCGCGATCGAGACCGACGAGCGTCAGGCCGGGGAACCTGGTGAGGAAGTGTTCGGAGTGACCGCCGAGGCCGAGTGTTCCGTCGACCATGACGGCGCCGGTTCCGTCGGGCGAGACCGACTCGATCGCGGGTGCGAGCAACTCGTCGGCGCGCGTCAGCATGACGGGAACGTGGGCGAATTCGCCGTTCGCCTCGTCCACGCTGACCTCCACGGGGTGTACTGAGAAGCAGGTTCGGTCTGATCGCTGGAATCGCACTGATGGCCGGGATTGCGTCACCGGGGTGAGCCCGAGCCCTGGGATCGGTTGTGGCAGCGAATGTTTCGTGGTCCCTGTCCGAGCGGCCACCTGGCGCTGGGGAAGTGCGCCAGGGTGCCGTCGGGCAGAGGCCGCGAGACACTCGTCAGACGATCTCGCCGAGAGCCTCTCCCGTCGCCTTCGAGTACTCCTCCTCGTTGGCGGCGAGATAGTCGTTCCATGCGTCGGGGTTCCAGATTTCGAGGAAGTCGACCGAGCCCGTCACGATGCATTCGGTCTCGCGTTCGAGGCCGGCCCACGCACGGTGCGCCGCGGGAATCGTGATCCGGCCCTGCCTGTCGAGCTTCTGTTCGTCGGTTCCGGCTGCGAGAGCACGCACGAAGGCGCGCGCCTCGGGATCGCGTCGTGACGCCGCTGCCGCACGCCGAGCGAGCTCGGCGAACTCGTCCCGCGGATACACGGCGAGGCTGTGGTCCTGGCCTTTCGTCACCATCAACCCCTCCTCGAGTGCGTCGCGAAACTTCGCCGGCAGCGTGAGCCGCCACTTGTCGTCGAGCTTGGGCGTGTAGGTACCGAGGAACACTCGACACCTCCAGCCCGCGCTCGCCAGCCGAATCCTGTTCGATCCCCACGACCCTCGCCGTGTGCACCGAACCCGATGCTGTGCGGACCCCTGCTCTCCGCCGTGCCCCACATTACCCCACTGTCACCCACCACTGGGGGAAGTTCGCGAGTCACCTGCCGTTGCGGGTTCCGAACTCACAGCTCACAGCGATTTCGACAGGTGGGGAACAGTGGGGCGGCGCGCGTCGGCATCGGGCGAATCGGACCACAGGGTGTCGTCGTCCGGCTCACGGAACCCGGGCCCGGCCCGTCGGCAGCGCCCTGCCACGGCAGGTCGCGACCCTGCCACGGCATGCCGCGACGCCGCGGCGGCCGGATTCCCGCCACACGAGTACGCGAGTGGAGCGCAGTGGGGTGTCCGGAGAAGCGCGGGTGGGGCGGTGTGGGCGGAGTGGTGTGCGTGGGGTTCTTCGGTGGTTCGCGACGGCGCCGGCACCCGACCCCCGGACACACGACAGCGCCGGTGATGCAGCATGTGCTGCATCACCGGCGCCGACTACGTGAAGCGTCGCTGTGTCTCGTCGACAGCCTTCGCGCTACGAGAGGTCGAGCTGCGGGAGAGCCCCGAGCCGGTGGGTGTCGGTGGCGGCGACCGATGTCGCGTCGCGCCGGACGGCCCCTACTGCTCGAAGCGCTTGCGGAAGCGTTCTTCCATGCGGGACGAGAAGCCGCCCCCGCCGCCGTTCGCGCGTTTCTTCGGACCTCGTCCGCCCGAGCCGCCGTTCTTCGGCGCGGGCGCGGCGTCGGACTCACCGTTCTGCTGCGTGCCCGACTTGCCGCCTCCCCACAGCAGCAGCACTCCGGCCCCGAACATCACGAGGAAGCCGACGAGACTGATGACGGGGAATCCGCCGGGCTGCAGCGGAAGCGCGACGCCTGCGACGAGCAGAACCAGCCCCAGCACGAAGAGTGCGATGGACTGCATGCGTCGCCTGCTGGATGCTCCGCGAATGCGACCACCGCGCACGTGCGACGCGAACTTGGGGTCCTCGGCATAGAGCGCGCTCTCGATCTGGTCGAGCATGCGCTGCTCGTGCTCGGAGAGTGGCACGGTACCTCCCCCGGCACTTGGTGGATCCACTTGCCCCGCCGGACGATGCAAGTGGGGTAACCCTGCGCGGCTACCTACTGTCGATGATAGGAGTCGAACGGGTCCCGTACCACCGACTCGGTGTACGAGTTCCGTCTCCGATCGTACTGGAAGACGGACACGCGGCGGGGACACCCTCCCACCGAGCGGATGAGGCGCTATGCGGGCCGGCGTGCGGCGGGCTCCGGCGCGGATCCTCGATCGAGTTCCGCTTCGACGTCGTGGAGAAAGCGGGCCGTCTCGTCGAAGAACTCCGTCGCCGCCTCGCTCGTGACCGTCCGCACCCCGGCGTCGACACCCGTACGCAGGGCCGAGTGATCGGCGAACCACGAAGCCCAGCCGGAGAACTCGGGCACGGCGCGTGCGAGCGCGACCCATGCACCGCCGGCCGCGCCCCGGCGACCGGTGCTCGAGGCGTCGACGAGGGCGCCCGCCCCGCGGAGTGCCGCGAGATAGGCGGCACGGAACCGCTCCTCCGGAACGTCCGCCGCGTAGGCCTGCGCCATGAGTCCGTCCGCACGGCGCAGGAGCGACCGGCCGTGGCGCGGACCGGGCCCGTTCCGCACGGCACACGCCGGCCGCGCGGGGGCCTCCCCCGACGCGACCCCGAGACTCCCGGTGCCGGCGATCGCCTCGCCGCGGATCCCGGTGCGCGCACGCCCGACGAGGGCAGTCGAACGTGCCGTGGACCGTGACCGAGCAGCCCCTGATCGTGTGGACATCGCACACCCCTTCTCGTCGGTACGTGTCGTGTCGGGATCCGGTGGAGCCCGCTTCCCTCGGGCCCCACCGGATCGCCGATGTCATCGAACTCTTGTTCGACACGTTCAATATAGCCGTACCCACCGACACCGGAAAGGGGACCGTCGTCAACGCCGTCACGCCGCCGCGCGTCATCGACCTCGACGCCGAGTCGTTCCACGCCCACATGGGCGAAGCGCTCTCGGTGTACGTCGCGGCGATGAACTATCCCCGCGGCACCGAGACCCACCGGGCACCGATGTGGGCCGAGCACGTCCACCGCCCCGGATGGGCGGCCGTCGGCGCGTTCGCGCAGGCCGACGATCCCGCGATCGGACCCGCGGGCCGGCTCGTCGGCATCGCCTACGGCTATCGCGGCGAGCCCCGGCAGTGGTGGCACCAGCAGGTGAGGACGGGTCTGCGCCACAGCGGCTGGACGCACTCCGCGATCGACGCGCTGCTCGGCGACTACTTCGAACTCACCGAACTCCATGTCGATCCGGCGGCGCAGGGAGCGCGGATCGGCGAGATGCTGCTGCTGCGCCTGCTCACCGGCCGTCCCGAGAGCGCCGTCCTCCTCTCGACCCCGGAGGTGCACGCCGAGGACAACCGCGCCTGGCGGCTCTACCGCCGTCACGGATTCCGCGACGTGCTCCGCCGTTTTCGTTTCGCCGGCGACGCCCGCCCCTTCGCGGTGCTCGGCCGCGCACTGCCGCTCGGCACAGACCCCACGGAGCCGCAGCCGGCTCGGGAAGGACGCTCGTGACCACCGACGCCGTCGTCATCGGATCGGGGCACAACGCGCTCGTCGCGGCGTGCTACCTCGCGGACGCGGGCTGGTCCGTGGAGGTGCTCGAGAAGGACACCGTCGTGGGCGGCGCGACCTCGACCGTCGAGCGCTTCCCCGGTCATCGCGTCGACCGCGGCTCGTCCGCGCACCTCATGATCCGGCACACCGGCATCGTCGAGGAACTGGGACTTGGCGATCACGGCCTGCGCTATCTCGACTGCGACCCGTGGGCGTTCGCACCGCCGCCGCCCGGCGAGGACGGTCCGGGCATCGTGTTCCGTCACGACCTCGACGCGACGTGCGCGTCGATCGCGGCGGCGTGCGGCGACCGCGACGCCCGCGCCTATCGCCGGTTCGTCGAGATCTGGGGGCCGCGCAGTGCGCGCGTGCTGCGCGCCTTCTCGTCGCCGCCGACCGGCGGCGCGCTCGTGTCGTCGTTCTGGGGAATCGGCGACGCCGACGGCGGCGGTGACCTGAGCCGCCAGTTCCTCACGACGGGCGACGCGCTGCTCGACGAGTTCTTCGACAGCGAGCGACTCAAGGCCGCGCTGTCGTGGTTCGGCGCGCAGTCGGGGCCGCCGATGTCCGAGCCCGGCACCGCCCCGATGGTCGGGTTCGCAGCGCTCATGCACACCCTTCCCCCGGGCAGGGCCGTCGGGGGCAGCGGTGCGCTCGCCGACGCACTCGTGTCGCGGCTCCGCGCGTCCGGCGGCATCGTCGCACCCGGCGACGCCGCGGTGTCGGTCCGGCGCGAGGGCGACGCGTGGGTCACCGTCACGGCAGCGGGGCGGGCCGTGCGCTCGCGCGTCGTCGTCGCCGGCTGCCACATCGCGACGACGCTCGATCTCCTCGGCAGGGGCGGTTACGACGCCGACCGCATCGCCCGGTGGCGGCGGTCGATCCGGGTCGGCCCGGGCCTGGGCTTCGTCGTCCGGCTCGCGACGACCGACGTCCCCCGCTACGGCGAGCACGACGTCGCCGAGACGGCGACGGGACTGCAACTGCTCGCCCACGACCGCGCGGCCCTGCACGCGGCGCACGGCGCGGCGATGGGCGGCGAACTCCCCCCGCGCCCCGTCGTCCTCGCGATGAGTTTCAGCGCGCTCGATCCGACGATCGCACCCGAGGGCCGTCATCAGGTGACGGCGTGGTCGCAGTGGCACCCGTACCGGCTCTCGGGCGGACGCTCGTGGGACGACGTCGGCGACGCCGAGGCGGACCGCGTTCTCGCGGAACTGGATCGGTACGCCCCCGGGTTCTCCGGCGGCGTGCTCGATCGCCACGTGCAGACTCCCGCGGACATCGAACGCGAACTGGGGATGATCGGCGGGAACGTCATGCACGTCGAGATGTCGCTCGACCAGATGCTGCTGTGGCGGCCGCTCCCCGAGCTCGCGCGGTATCGCGTTCCGGATGCACCCGGCCTGTATCTCACGGGAGCCTCGACGCACCCGGGCGGCGGTGTCAACGGCGCCTCGGGACGCAGTGCCGCACGCGCCGCGCTGCGTGACCGCCGTCGCCGCCGGTGGCGCCGGTGACGCGGCTCGCGATGGCCGCGAGCATCGTCGGTGGGGCGGCGATCGCCGCGCAGATCCTGTACCCGCTCGTGTCGGGTCGCGCGCTCGACGCCGTGACCGTCGCCGTCGTCGTCCTGCTCGCGAGTGCGTCGATCGTGCACGCGCTCGCGACGCGGGGCCTGCGGTTCGCGGTGGTGCTCGTCGTCGCGACGGCGGGAGTGGGTTACGCCTCCGAGGTGCTGGGCACGATCACCGGTATTCCCTACGGCGCGTACCACTACGTTCCCGACGGGCTCGGGCCTGTCGTCGCGGACGTGCCGGTCGTCGTTCCGTTCGCGTGGACGGCGGGGTTCTATCCGGTGTGGATCGTCGCGACGATCGTGTGCTCGCGCCTTCGGCCCCGTATGCGGGCCGTCGCACGGGTCCCGCTCGTCGCGGTGGGAATGGTCGGCTGGGATCTCTACCTCGACCCGCAGATGGTCGCGGACGGCAGGTGGGTGTGGCATCGCGCCGACGCGGGACTGCCGGGCCTCGAGCACATCCCGCTGACGAACTACGCGGGCTGGTTCGCCGTCGCGATCCTCATGGCGATCGTCGTGACCGTCGGTGGCGGCGACGGCGCGCGCCGAGGCGCCGATCTCGCGCGCGACGCACTGCCCGTCGTGCTGTTCGCGTGGACGTGGCTCGGCTCTGCGCTCGCGCACGCAGTCTTCCTCGACGCCCCCGAGCTCCGGTGGTCCGCGATGTACGGATTCGTCGGGATGGGCCTGCTCGGTGTTCCCGCCGTCGTGGTGTTCGCGGCACGTACACACCGAACCCCGCCAACTGCCGGACAGTCCGGGTCCCGGCTGGCACGATGACCTCCGTGCCCGCCACCTCCTCGCCCCCGCGGGGCGCCGCCGTACCGCCGCGCCGTCGCCGCCGGCTGGTGACGATTCTGGCGCTGCTCGCGCTCGTGGTCCCCGCGCTGACCGGCTGCCTGCGCGTACAGGTGTCGATGGGGGTGTCGGCGGACGATCGCGTGTCCGGCCAGATCGTCGCGGCCGCGATGCCCACGGGTCCCGACGACGTCGGCCCGCAGCTCACCCCGCCGGATTCGCTGGCCGGCAAGATCCGGGTCGCACCGTATTCGCAGGACGGGTACGTCGGCACGCAGGCGTTCTTCACCGATCTGTCGTTCGGCGACGTCGACCAGCTCGCGACGATGTACCCGCAGGCGGCGGGTGCGTTTCAGCTGTCGCTGAGCCGCTCGGGCGACGAGGTGACACTCGACGGACTCGTCGACCTCGAGAGCCTGCCCGCGCAGGGGTCCGACGTCCAGCTGACGGTCGCCTTCCCCACCCGGGTCGGGACGACCGACGGGATCCGGGAGGGCGATTCGATCGTCTCGTGGCGGCTGCCGCCGGGTGAGCAGTCGAGCGTCTCCGCGGAGGTCCGCTATCAGGATCCGACGACGCGCAGCCTCGCGGGCTGGGCGGCCCTGCTGATCGGGGTGTCGCTGGCGTTCGCGGCGATCGTCGGCGGACTCGCGTATCTGGGCCGCAACCGCGAACCCGCCGTCGGCAGCGGCCGCTCCTCCGGCGCCGGTGACGATCACGGCGCGGATCCCGACGATCCGGCTGCCGAACCGCACGACCGCGTCTCCGTGTGACGCTCGCCGAACCGTGGGCTCGCGGCGTGCGCGGCGCCGTCGGGGCGGGCTCGTCGCTCGCGGTCGCGAGTGCCGTCGTCACCGCGGTCAACGCCGTCACCGCTCCTGTCCTCCGGCTCGGCGCCGCACAAGGGACGGTCGGCGAGCCGGTGGCGGTGATCGTGCCCGCGCGCGACGAAGCCACCCGAATCGCCGCCGTCGTCGGCGATCTGCGCCGCCAGCGCGGCGTCCCGGACCTGCGGATCGTGGTGGTCGACGACGACTCGCGCGACGGCACCGCCGCCCTCGCCCGGGGCGCGGCGGGCGACGACGAGCGGGTGTCGGTCGTCCGGCTCACCGAGGATCCGCCCGGTGGCTGGCTGGGCAAGCAGTGGGCGTGCGCCCGCGGCGTCGCGCATGCCGGGGCCGCCGGGATCGTCGTGTTCGTGGACGCCGACGTGCGGCTCGGCCCGGACGCCGTCGCGCGGGCGTGCGCGGCGCTGCGCGACCGGGACGCGGCGCTCGTGTCGCCGTGGCCGTTCCAGGTCGCGGGGTCGTGGGGCGAGCAGTTGATGCAACCGATGCTGTGCTGGTCGTGGGCGTCGACGTTGCCGCTGGTCGCCGCTGCGCGATCGCAGCGCCGCTCGACGGTGGTGGCCGTCGGGCAGTTCCTCGTGGTCGACCGCGCCGCGTACGACGCCGTCGGCGGCCACGGCGCCGTCGCGGCGAGCCCGACCGAGGATCTGGCTCTGGCGCGAGCGCTGCGCGACGCGGGCGGACGCACGACGGTGCTGTGGGCGGGCGGCGACGCCCGCTGCCGCATGTACGACGACGCGCGCGCGGCGCGCGAGGGCTACTCGCGCTGGCTGTGGTCGGCGTTCGGCGGGGGTGGAGGGGCGCTCGCGGTGTCGGGTCTCGCGGCACTCGCGTATCTCGTCCCGCCCGTCGCACTGGTGACCTGCCGTGGACCCGAGCGACGCTGGGCCGCAGCGGGAACCGCGGCGGCCGTCGCCTCTCGCGCGACGGCGCGCGCGCTCGAGCGGGGACGACCCCACGTCGCCGACGTCGCGGCCGGCGCGGCTCATCCGCTCGCCGTCGTCACCGCCCTCGTGCTCACTGCGCGCTCGCACGCGCTGAGACGGCGCCGGCGACTCGAGTGGAAAGGCCGCAGGACGGCTCGTGAGTGATCTTCCGGCGCGGGGACCGGACACTCATGCACGAGCGCGAAGCGCCTACCCGACGGAACGGACGGGCGCGGAATCGGCCGCGGTGCGGATCCGGCCACCGAGCCGTTCGAGCACCTCGCCCGTCGCCCGCGCGAAGTTCAGTGTGATGAAGTGCAGCCCGGGCGCGCCCTCGTCGACGAGCCGCTCGCACATCTCCGTCGCGATGTCGATTCCTTCGGCACGCACGGCGGCGCGGTCCTCCTCGGGACCCGAGCCCGCGGCACGCACGAGGCGCTCCTCGAGGTGACGAGGCAGCCGCGAACCCGAGAGTTCCATCATGCGGCGCACCGAGCGCAACGACGTGATCGGCATGATCTCGGGAACGATCGGCTTCGCGCCCTGCTCGGGGTCGAACGCCGCGACCCGATCGCGCAGCCGCAGATAGTCCTCGACGTCGAAGAACACCTGGGTGATCGAATACTCCGCGCCCGCACGCAGTTTCGCCGTGAGGTACCGCGTGTCGTGGTCGAGGTCCGGCGAACGGTGATGTCCCTCGGGGAACGATGCGACGCCGACGTGGAAGTCGCCGAGATCGCGGACGAGCCGCACGAGTTCGTGCGCGTACTCCACGCCCTCGGGGTGGCGACGCCACTCGCCGAGCGGATCGCCGGGCGGATCCCCCCGGAGCACGAGGATGTTGCTGATCCCCCGGTCGGCGTACGCACCCACCATCGAGCGCAGTTCGTCGATCGAATGATCGACCGCCGTGAGGTGCGCGACGGGCAGCAGCGTCGTCTCCTCCGCGAGCTGTCCCGTGACCCGGACCGTGCGATCCCGCGTCGAGCCGCCCGCGCCGTACGTCATGGACACGAACGCAGGCCCGAGCCGCTCGAACACCCGCACCGCGCGCCACAGCCGCTGCTCGGCCGCTTCGTCACGCGGGGGCGAGAACTCGACGGAGAACGGGATCCTGGTGTCGTCGCCGCCGCGCAGCCGATCCACGATCGACGGCGTGGTGGTGCGCCAGCCCGCACTCGCGCGGCCCCGGACGGTATCGAAGATCACGTCGTCCAGCATAGAGACGACGTCGCGGGGCCCGGGCAGGTGGCCGGGCGCCGCAGCCCATCCCGGCCGCCGTGCGCGCGCCGATACAGTGGGGGCACCCGTCGGCCGGTCCTGTCCGCTGCCCGTCCTGCCTGGAGGAAGCCCTGTCCACACCCACCACGCCCGGCCCCGCGGGGCAGGACGCATCCGCCGCAGTCCTCTCGCCCGCCCGAGTCGAAACTGCGCTCGCCGACTTCCTCGCGCTGCGTGCGCCCACCGCACGCACCATCGGCGCGTCCTACGCCGCGGGCCTCGACGCGCTGTCGCGGTTCGTGCTGCGCGGCGGCAAGCGAGTCCGGCCGGCGTTCGCGTGGACGGGCTGGGTCGGCGCCGGCGGCGATCCCGCACACGACGCCGCGGACGCCGTCGTCTCGGCCGTCTCGTCGCTCGAACTGATCCAGGGCTGCGCCCTCGTCCACGACGACATCATCGACGCGTCCACGACGCGCCGGGGCTTCCCCACCGTGCACGTCGAGTACGCCGGACTGCACCGCGAGCAGGGCTGGTCGGGCGATCCGCTGCACTTCGGGACGTCCGCAGCGATCCTGCTCGGCGATCTCGCGCTCGCGATGGCCGACGACATGCTGCGCGAGTCGGGCATCGACGACGCCGCGCTGCGTCGCGCCCAGCCGGTGTGGTCGGCGATGCGCACCGAGGTGCTCGGCGGGCAGTTCCTCGACATCGTCGCCGAGGCGTCGCGCGACGAGTCGATCGACACCGCGTACGCGATCGACCGCTACAAGACGGCCGCGTACACGATCGAACGGCCGCTGCATCTGGGTGCCGCGATCGCGGGTGCCGACGAGGGCCTCGTCGCGTCGTACCGGGAGTTCGGCACCGACATCGGCGTCGCGTTCCAGTTGCGTGACGACCTGCTCGGCGTCTTCGGCGATCCCGAGCTCACCGGTAAGCCGTCCGGTGACGATCTGCGCGCGGGCAAGCGCACGGTCCTCGTCGCGAGTGCGCTCGAGACGGCCGACCGCGACGATCCCGTGGCGGCCGCCGACATCCGGGCGTCGCTCGGGACGGCACTCACCGACGGCGACGTCGCACGCCTGCGTGCCCGGCTGACCGATCTCGGCGCCGTCGCGGACGTCGAGGCGCAGATCGACCGGCTCACCGGACGCGCGCTCACGGCCCTGGCCGAGTCGACGGCGACGCCCGACGCGAAGGACGCCCTCGCGGCAATGGCCGAGACCGCGACGCGGCGGACTGCGTGAGCACCAGGGCCGTTCCCGGCCCGGTGCGCCACGTCGTCGTGGTCGGCGCCGGACTCGCGGGCCTGTCGGCCGCGCTGCATCTGCGTGCCTCGGGCCGCGACGTCACGCTCCTCGAGGCCGCCGGCACCCCCGGTGGCCGCGTCGGCACGTACCGGCTCCGCACCCCCGACGGCGACGAGTTCGACATCGACTCCGGCGCGACCGTCCTCACGATGCCCTCGCTGGTCACCGCGGCGATCGGCGGCGTCGAGACGGATCCACCGCTGCGGATCACCCGCCTCGATCCCGCCTATCACGCACGGTTCGCCGACGGCGCGTCGCTCGACGTCCACAGCGAGCCGGACCGGATGGCGGCGGAGGTGACCCGGTTCGCCGGGCCCGACGAGGCGATCCGGTACCGGCGGCTGCGACGGTGGCTCGGCGACGTCTTCGAGGCCGAGTTCGACGACTTCATGGACGCCGACTTCGACTCGCCGCTCGACCTCGTGGCGTCACCGCGCTCGCTGCGGGCGATCGTCCGGCTCGTCCGGCTCGGCGGCTTCGGCAGCCTCGGCCGGCGCGTCGGCTCGATCCTCCGGGACGACCGGCTGGCCCGGATCTTCACGTTCCAGGCGCTGTACGCGGGCGTCGCGCCGCGCGACGCGCTCGGCGTCTACGGCGCGATCGGCCACATGGACACGAGCATGGGCGTGTGGTTCCCGTCGGGCGGGATGCGGTCGATCGCCGAGGCGATGACCGACGCCGCGCGCCGGGCGGGCGTCGACGTCGTGTTCGACGCGCGGGTCGACGCGCTCGACGTCGCGGGTGGCCGCGTCACCGCGGTCCGGACCGCCGACGCGGTGTATCCGTGCGACGCCGTCGTCCTCACCCCGGACACCCACGTCGTGGACTCTCTGCTGGCCCCGCACGGGCTGGCTCCCCGGCGGCCGGTGCGGTCGTCGCCGTCGGCGGTCGTGCTGCACGGGTCGATCCCGGTGAGCGTCACCGACCGGTGGCCGGCACGCCGTCACCACACGATCGACTTCGGGGACGCGTGGGATGCGACGTTCCGCGAGATCACGGCGCGCGCGGGCCGCGGCAGGCTCATGACGGATCCGTCGTTCCTCGTCACCCGTCCCGCGACGACCGATCCGGACCTGATCATCGGGTCCGGTGAGACCGCCCGCGAGCCGTTGTCGGTACTCGCGCCGTGCCCCAACCTGCGGAGCGCGCCGTTCGACTGGGACCGGCTCGGCCCGCACTACGCGCGCGAGATCGTCACGACGCTCGAGCGGCGCGGCTTCACCGGAATCGCCGCGCACTTCGACGTCGCCCGCGTCGACACCCCCGCGACGTGGCTCGCCGACGGGATGCGGGACGGCTCGCCGTTCGCCGCCGCACACGTCTTCGCCCAGACCGGACCCTTCCGGCGCCGCAACACGGTGCGCGGGCTCGCCAACGCGCTGCTCGCCGGATCGAGCACCGTCCCCGGCGTCGGCGTCCCGACCGTCCTGCTGTCGGGCAAGCTCGCCGCGGAGCGGATCACGGGCAGCCACACGCGAGCTCGGGACGTCGATTCGACCGTTTCGCCCGATTGATTTCGGCATCGCGCGAGTGGACTCGCATCGCCGACGCGGCGTGGGGCGCGTACGTCACACCCGGAGGTGGCACTAGACTGACCGGGCGATCACGCAGTTCGGAGCTCCCGGGGCGTGTCCACACCGACACCGTCCACACGACATCGAGTCCGCGGGGAGGAACTGAAAACGATGGCATCCGCTGACGGCAGTGCCTTGCGTGTCCGTGCCCGGAGCTGGGCGGACTTCGTCCGCGCACCCGAGGGACACGCTGCACTGCTCGGCGTCCTCGGCGCGGTTCTCATCACCTTCGGCGGATTCGGTGCCGGTTCCGTCCGCCGCGAGGACCCGCTGCTCGAAGCGCTGTTCCTGTCGTGGCTGCGATTCGGCCACGGTCAGTGGATCTCGACCGTCCTCGTGTGGGGCGGCGTCATCGCGATGATCACGGCATGGGTGCGGCTCGGCCGCCGCACCATCGCGGGCGACGTCTCGGTCCGCTGCCTCATCGGCGTGTGCGCCGCCTGGGTGACCCCGCTGCTCGTCGCGGTCCCGATGTTCAGCCGGGACGCGTACTCCTACCTCGCCCAGGGCGCGCTGCTCCGCGACGGCTTCGACCCCTACGCCGTCGGCCCCGTCGTCAACCCGGGCCTGCTGCTCGACAACGTCTCCAACGTCTGGACGACGACGACGGCCCCGTACGGCCCGCTGTTCCTGCTCATCGCGCAGGGAATCACGATGATCTCGGGCGACAACGTCGTCGTCGGCACGCTGCTGCTGCGGCTCGTCATGCTGCCCGGTCTCGTCCTGACGCTGTGGGCGGTGCCACGGCTCGCGCGCTACCTCGGCGGCAGCGCGTCCGTCGCCGTGTGGCTCGCCGTCCTCAACCCGCTCGTCCTCGTCCACCTCATCGGTGGCGTGCACAACGAGGTCCTCATGGTCGGCCTGATGACGGCCGGCCTCGTCCTCGCCCTCGAGCGCAAGCACCTCGCGGGCATCGCGCTCGTGTCGGCCGGTGTCGCCGTCAAGGCCACCGCGGGTGCGGCGCTGCCGTTCATCGTCTGGATCTGGATGGCGCACCGGCGCAAGCAGGCCGCCGAGGAGGGCAAGCCGCCGCCCAATCCGTTCACGTCGTTCGTGCGCACCGCCGGCGCGGGCGCGGGCCTGTTCGTCGCGATCTTCGGTGCAGTCTCGTTCGCGGCGGGCGTCGGGCTGGGCTGGATGACAGCCCTGTCCGGCTCCGCGAAGATCATCAACTGGCTGTCGCTGCCGACGATCCTCGCCCACATCGTGACGGTCGGGACGTCGTGGTTCGCCGATCTGCGGCTCACCGAGGTCCTGGGCGTGACGCGCACGATCTGCGGCGCGGCGATGGTCGCGATCGCCATCGCCGCGTGGTGGCGGTTCCGCCGCACCGAACGCGACGCCGTCCTCGGCACGCTGGTCGTGCTCGTCGCGATCGTCGTCCTCTCCCCCGCCGCGCTGCCGTGGTACTACTCCTGGCCGCTCGCGATCGCCGCGTGCTTCCCGCTCGGCGCGCGCACCCTCACCGTGCTCGTCGGCCTGTCGACGTGGCTCATGCTCGTGTTCAACCCCGACGGCTCGATCGGCCTGTACAACCTCGCCCACGTCGCCGTCGCGACGCTCGTCGCCCTGGTCGCGGCCCGCTCGCTGTACACGATCGATCCGCTGCGGCTGCGGAGTCAGCGGCCACCGGGTGGTGACGCCGTGTCCGCGTCCGGCGAGCGCCCGCCCGTGGGCGCAGCATGACGTGCGCGCCGCCCCTGCCGTGACCACCGAGTCGTACCGCCACTGCCGGAACCTCGCCGCGTCGCACGGCCGCACGTACTTCCTCGCGACCCGGTTGCTCGCACGCGAGCACCGGCCCGCGATCCACGCGCTCTACGGCTTCGCACGCGCGACCGACGACATCGTGGACACCGGCACCATGGACGACGCGGGGGCCGCCCCGGACGCCGTGCGCGACGCCGCACTCGACGCGATCGAGCGCGCGCTGCGCGACGAGTGGTCCGGCTCCGGCTCACCCGGTTCTCTCGTCGACGGGCCGGCGAGCACGCTGGGGCCCGTCCTGCCGGCGTTCTTCGACACCGTCGCGGCCTACGGCATCGAGCACGACTACTTCTTCGCGTTTCTCGAGTCGATGCGGATGGACGTCCCCGGTTCGCGCCTGCACCGGCGCGCGTACCGGACGATGGCCGAACTCGACGAGTACATGTACGGGTCGGCGGCGGTCATCGGCCTGCAGGTGCTTCCCGTGCTCGGCGCCGACACCGCTACGCGTCCCTACGCGGCGGCACTCGGCGAGGCGTTCCAGCTCACCAACTTCGTCCGCGACGTCGGCGAGGATCTCGATCGCGGACGTCTCTATCTGCCGGCCGACGAACTCGCGGCGTTCGGTGTCGACGAGGAGTTGCTGCGGCGCTGCCGCCGCGACGGCCACGACGATCCGCGGGTGCGGCGAGCCCTCGCCCACGTCGTCGCGCACACGCGCGCCCGGTATCGGGCCGCGGAACCGGGCCTCACGATGCTCGGCCGGCGGGCGGGCGCCACCGTGACGGCCGCCTTCACCCTCTACGGTGAGATTCTCGACCGGATCGAGGCCGAGGACTTCGCGGTGCTGCATCGCCGCGCCGTCGTTCCGCGCAGCAGGCGCCTCGCCGTCGCGGCACGCGAGCTCGCGAAGATGACGGCGCCCCGCGCGTGCTGAGCGCGGCTGCGGGGCGCGGTCGGCGGCGTCAGAAGGCCATCGCCTGAGCGCGGCGAACGACCTCGCGGGCGGAGTCGGTGTGCAACGCGTCCACCGGCCGTCCCGGCAGCGACTCGTCCTCGCGGAAGAGCCACTCGAGCGCCTCCTCGTCGTCGAAACCTCCGTCGCGCAGCACCGACACCAGCCCGGGGACCCAGCGCAGGATGTCGCCGGCGTCGTCGAGGAACAGCGCGGGAACACCGATGATGCCGTTGCGACGGACGGCGAGCAGCTGATGGTCGCGCAGCATCTGGTGCACCTTGGTGACGCTGACGCCGAGATGCTCTGCCACGTCGGGCAACGGAAGGAGGGAGACGGACTCGTCGAGAATGTCCTGGACGTACGGGATGGCGCTCACACCGTCAACCGTAGCGACGCGACCGCGCCGCAGCCACCACGGGTCGGCGCAGTGCGCCGGGTCTGCGGGGCGCACGACGGCTCGAGCACACCGGGCTGTCCGCGCGAGTCGTTACGATGGGGTGTTCTTCGACGACGCTGTATCCGACAACACACTGTGGACGAGGGGGTTTCGTGATCGGCCAGCTGCTCGATCGTCGCTACCGAGTGGACGCGCCGATCGCCCGGGGCGGGATGTCGACCGTGTATCGGGGGCTCGATCTCCGGCTCGACCGCCCCGTCGCGATCAAGGTCATGGATCCCCAGTTCGCCGCCGACCCGGCGTTCGTCTCGCGGTTCGAGTTCGAGGCGCGGTCGGTCGCGCGGCTCAAGCATCCGTCGCTCGTCGCCGTCTACGACCAGGGCCACGACGGCGGGCACGCGTTCCTCGTCATGGAACTCGTCGAGGGCGGCACGCTGCGCGAGTTGCTCCGCGAGCGCGGTCCGATGCCCCCGCACGCGGTCGCCGCGGTCGCGGGCCCCGTGCTCGACGCCCTCGCCGTCGCTCACCGCGCCGGGCTCGTGCACCGCGACGTCAAGCCCGAGAACGTGCTCGTCTCGGACACCGGCGAGGTGAAGATCGCCGACTTCGGACTCGTCCGCGCCGCGGCGGCGTCCACCACGACCTCCGACAGTGTGATCCTCGGCACGGCCGCGTATCTCTCGCCCGAGCAGGTCACGACCGGCTCCGCCGACACGCGCAGCGACGTCTACGCGATGGGTGTCCTGATCTTCGAACTGCTCACGGGCAGACCGCCCTTCACGGGCGACACGTCACTGTCCGTCGCGTATCAGCGGGTCAATCAGGACGTTCCACGGCCCAGTTCCTTCATCGTGGGCGTGCCCGCGCAGTTCGACGACCTCGTCGCCGAGGCGACGCACCGCGAGCCGTCGCACCGGTTCCACGACGCCGCGGCGATGGCGCAGGCTCTGCGGACGATCGCCCGCGAACTCGATCTTCCCGACTACCGCGTCCCCGCACCGCGGCGTTCGGCCGAACACCGTTCGCAGTCGCTCACGCGCCCGCCCGCATCACCGGGTTTCGCGGCACCCGGGCTCGCCGCGGCGGGTTCGGACGACCCGACGCGCCGCGTCCCGTCCGCCGTATCTCCCCACGGCGCGCCGCCGCACGACGCGTCGCCCACCACCGCCGTTGCGGGCGACGTCGGCCGCTCGCCGGCGCATCACACCCGCATGCTCACGGAAGCCGCTCCCCGCCCGTCCGACGACGAACCGGACGAGCCCGGCGGCGGCTTCCCGTTCCCCGACTACCGCAGCGATCGCCGGCGCTCACGCCGATCGGGCATCGTCTGGATGCTCGTCGTCCTGCTCGTCGCGCTCGCACTGGGCGCGGGCGGATGGTGGCTCGGATCCGGGCGCTTCACGGCCGTCCCGGCCACCGACGGGCTCGATCGCGACGGCGCCGTGCAGGCGCTCACGTCGGCCGGTCTCACGACCGAGATCGAGGGACGGTATTCCGACGAGGCGGCACCCGAGGTCGTGCTGGGCACCGACCCCGGCTCGGGCGCGCGGATCGGGCGCGGCGACTCCGTCGCACTCGTCGTGTCGCTGGGGCGGCCGGTCGTCCCGAGCATTCCGGGCGGCGGGTCGAGCGAGCAGGTACGCCGCCTGCTCGAGGAGCGCACCCTCGCCGCCGAGGACGGCGGCGAGGCGTACAGCACGACGGTTCCCGTCGGCGGCGTCGCCGCACTCGAGCCGCCACCGGGTACTGCCGTCGACACCGGCTCGACGGTCACGCTCGTCTACAGCAAGGGAGCACCGCCCGTCGAGATCCCCGATCTCGAGGGCGAGACCGAGGCGCAGGCCCGCGCCGAGCTCGAAGAGCTGGGGCTGATCGTGCGCGACGTCGTGATCGAGTTCGACGACGACGTCGCGGGCGGCTCGGTCGTCGAGGTCTCCCCCGAGCCCGGCACGACGGTCAAGGCCGGATCGACGGTGTCGCTCACGGTCTCCGATGCCGTCGAGTTGCCTTCGCTGCTCGGTCGTTCCGTCGGTCAGGCGCGCGACGAACTCGGCCGGCTCGGCCTCGACGTGCGCGTGCGTCAGCTGACCGAATCCGACAGCTCGCGTGTCATCCGCCAGCGGCCGTCGAGCGGGGATCTCGTGCGCCCCGGGAGCACGGTCGAGTTGTACTCGCTTCCGTGATCACCGCGTGTACCCGCGTCAGCCGCGCAGCATCTCGGCGACGAGGAAGGCCAGTTCGAGCGACTGCTGGGTGTTGAGGCGAGGATCGCACGCCGTCTCGTAGCTGCGGCCGAGGTCGAGATCCGAGATGTCCTGGGCACCGCCCAGGCATTCGGTGACGTTCTCGCCCGTGAGCTCGACGTGGATGCCGCCCGGATGCGAACCGAGGGCGCGGTGGACCTCGAAGAAGCCCTGCACCTCGTCGACGACGCGGTCGAAGTGACGGGTCTTGTATCCGGTCGACGACTCGTGGGTGTTGCCGTGCATCGGGTCGCACTGCCAGATGACGCTGCGCCCCGTCGCCTCGACCTTCTCGACGATCGCCGGCAGCAGATCGCGGACCTTGCCGTTGCCCATGCGCGAGATGAGCGTGAGCCGGCCCGGCATGTTCGTGGGATCGAGCCGCTCGACGTATTCGACGGCCATCTCGGGCGTCGTCGACGGGCCGATCTTGAGCCCGATCGGGTTCGAGACGAGTTCGGCGAACGCGATGTGGGCGCCGTCGAGCTGCCGGGTGCGGTCGCCGATCCACAGGAAGTGAGCCGACAGGTCGTAGAGCTTGGGGTGATCGCCGCCGGCGAGGCCGTCGACGTCGAGCCGCAGCATCGCGCGCTCGTAGTCGAGGACGAGCGCCTCGTGGCTCGCGAAGATGGTCGCCGCCTGCAGGCTCGGGTCGGTGACGCCGCACGCCTTCATGAACTGCAGGCCGCGGTCGATCTCGCCCGCGAGCGCCTCGTATCGCGCGCCTGCCGGCGACGACGACACGAACTCACGGTTCCAGTCGTGGACCTTGTGCAGATCGGCGAGCCCTGCGCCGGTGAGCGCGCGGACGAGGTTCATCGCCGCGGAGGCGTTCGCGTACGCCCGCACGAGCCGCGACGGATCGTGGGCGCGGAGCGCCTCGTCGGGAACGAGCGCGTTGACCATGTCGCCGCGGTACGACGGCAGGCCGAGCGCGTCGATGTTCGACGACCGCGGCTTCGCGTACTGACCGGCGATCCGTGCGACCTTGACGACGGGCGTGCTCGCGCCGTACGTGAGGACGACGGCCATCTGCAGCAGGGTGCGGATGTTGCCCTTGATGTGCGGCTCGGTGTTGTCCGCGAAGGTCTCGGCGCAGTCGCCGCCCTGCAGCAGGAAGGCCCTGCCCTGCGCGACGTCGGCGAGCTGCTGCTGCAGCGCGACGATCTCGCTGGGCACCGTGATGGGCGGCACGCTCTCGAGGACGGTCCGCATGGCCGCGGCCTGGTCCTCGGGCCACTGCGGCTGCTGCGCGGCGGGCTTGGCCAGCGCGGCGTCGAGGCGCTCGCGCAGCACGGGCGGCAGCGGCGGAAGCTCGGGAAGGCGATCGATCGGCACGTCGACGGTCCAGTTCACGTTTCCAGCCTATCGGTCACGCGGACGGCGACCGTCGTCGGTGTCCGCCGTCACCTGCCCGCGCGACCGTACTCCTCGATCGCGCGGAACTTCGCGAGATTGTGCCGGGCGTCGGCGAGCGCGTCGTGCGCGTCGTCGGGAGCGGGAGGCAGCATCGGCTGCCCACTGTCCTCCCAGTACTGCTTGAGCTCGCGGGTGAACCGGGGCAGGTCGGTGGGCAGTTCGGTCATCGCACCCCAGAGCTGGCACAGCGCGACGTGGTCGTACGCCGCTACCCACGCCCACAGCTGCGGACGCGACCCCGCTCGGGGAACCAGGAACTCGAACAGTTCGTCGCGGATGCGGCTTCGGCTCATCCACGCCTTCGAGGAGGGCGACGGCAGCTTGGGGAGCACGTTGCGCCGCACCCACCGGCCCGCGCGGTCGGGATCGAACTCCGTCGAGACGGCGTAGAACTCACGTCCGTCCTCGGCGACGACTCCGATCGACACGAGGTCGATCGTCGTGCCGTCCTCGATGAACTCGCAGTCGTAGAAGTAGCGCACACGCCGACTATGCCGTACGAGCGGCCGATCGCCGGAATCGCGCAGCGCGTCAGCTCGCGCGCGAGTCGGGGACGCGGTCGGCGGGCTCGTCGCCCTGCGCACCGACAGGGCGGCCCGACGAGTCGACGGGCAGCGTCGGGGCGAGCCCGTCGCCGATCGGCAGCGGCGCGGGTGCCTTCTTCAGCGTTGCGGCGTAGACGTCGACGTACTCCTGCCCGCTCATCTGCATGAGCCGGTACATGATCTCGTCGGTGACGGCGCGCTCGACGAAGCGGTTTCCGCCCATCCCCTCGTATCGAGAGAAGTCGAGCGGTTCGCCGAACTTCACGGTGACGCGGCGCCGGCGCCAGCGGAACGGCCCGGGCGGGCTGACCTCGTTGGTGCCGATCATCGCGACCGGGATGACGGGCACACCGGTCTCGAGCGCGACGCGAGCGACGCCGGTCTTGCCCTTGTAGAGCCGTCCGTCGGGCGAGCGGGTGCCCTCCGGGTAGAGGCCGACGAGGCGACCCTCGGCGAGCATCCGCTTCGCCGTCACGAGGGCACCCTCCGCGGCGTCGCCGCCGCTACGGTCGATCGGGACCTGGCCCGTCTTGGAATAGAAGAACTTCTGCAGCGCGCCGCGGAATCCGGGCGTCGTGAAGTAGTCGCTCTTCGCGAGGTAACTGACGCGGCGACGAATCGCCAGCGGCGCGAACAGCCAGTCGGCGATGGAGAGATGGTTACCGGCGAGCACGGCTGGCCCGTCCTTCGGGACGTTCGCCAGTCCCTCGACGCGGGGCCGGTTGTACAGCTTGATGAACGGCCCGACGAACACGAACTTGACCAGCCAATAGAACATGGCACCCTTTCTCGGTGTCGACCCGTTCCGTGCCACGCCGATGCGGGCCGGCCCGGACGACCGTGTCGCGGACCTCACGCCGATACGCATGGAACTGTACCGCCCGCTCCTGGCGCCAGCCAGCGAACCCACGGCGCCGGCGGGCGAACCCCGGGCTGTCGTCAGCGCGCGATGGTGGCGCGTGCGATGTCGGCGGCACCGATCATTCCGGCAGCCTCCCCCAGTTGCGAACTTCGGATCCGGGCACGGGGCCGGAAACTGCCTCCCGTCGACAGTTCCGCCCACCGTTCCCGCGCGCGATCGAGGAAGAGGGGCCCGGACGCCCCTGCCCCACCGCCGATCACGACGAGCTCCGGATCGAAGACATCGACGACGACGGCGAGTCCGACGGCGAGCCAGTCGGCGAAATCGTCGATCACCGCCACCGCGAGCGCGTCACCGTCCTGTGCCGCGGCCGCGATCCGCCGTCCGGTGAGGCTCCCGGGATCGACCGCGACGTCGTGGGCGAGGACCGAGGTCGAGGGGTCGGCGGCGAGCATGTCGATCGCCGTGTCGACGAGAGCCGTTCCGCTGCAGTACCTCTCCCAGCAGCCGCGTTTGCCGCACGGGCAGGCGCGTCCGCCGGGGACGACCTGGATGTGCCCCAGTTCCGGTGCGATGCCGTAGGTTCCGCGGAACAACTCGCCGTCGCGCAGATACGCGGCGCCGATCCCCGTTCCGATGGCGAGGAGCACGACCCCGCGCGCCCCCGACGCCGCGCCGTAGCGGTACTCGGCGTGGCCCGCGGCGTTCGCGTCGTGCTCGACGACGACGGGAACACCCACCCGCTCCGAGAGCCGGGCGCCGACAGGAGCGTCGCGCCACGGCAGGTGCGGCGCGAAGCGGACCCGGCTGCGGTCGGCGGTGAGGAAGCCCGCGACGGCGAGACCGACGGCCGCGATGTCGTGACGCGACTGCAGATCGCGTACCGCGCGGACGAGGGCGTCGTCGAGTGCCTGCTCCGACGACGGCGTCGGGGCGCGCACGGTGTCGAGCACGGTGCCGAACCGATCCACCACGGCCGCACGGATGCTCGTACCGCCGACGTCGATACCGACGGCCTGGCCACCCGGCCGGCCGTGCCGCCTGTTCGCCACGAACCCCATGGTCGTCACGCTAGCCGACGCGGTGCGGCGTCAGTCGTCGGTGACGGTGACGGTGACCGAGATCGGCTGGTAGCCGCTCGGCGGGCGCGGCTCGGCCGCGTCGTCGTTCGGTGCAGCCGGGGCGCCGTCCGTGCCGCGGTCCGCATCGCGCGGTGCCGCGGCATGCGGGGACGCCGGGTTCACGTGCGGGGGCACGTGCCCGTCGAGCATCTCCCGCAGCACGGTGACGAGCACGCTCGACTGGACCGACAGCATCGTCACGAGATCGTGCCGCTCGCCACGCAGCGTCGCCGCGAGCGCGCACACCGGGCACCAACTGCAGCCGTCCCACCGTGGCGCGTCCGACGCGGCGTCCTCGGCAGCGGCCTCCGCGTGCGCCTGTGCCGACACCGTCGCGATGCGCGCGACCATCGGCTCGACGCGCTCGCACAGTGCCTCGACGAGCGCACGCCACTCCGCCGTGAGCCGCTCGTGTGTCGCGGGGTCGTCGTAGCCGCTCACGCCGTCTTCGCCCACGTCGTCTTCGCCCACGCCGTCTTCGCCCACGCCGTCGATCCGCTCACTCGGGCCACACCCGCGAGTCGGGCCGGAACCGGACGACGAGATCGGTGCCGTCGAGTTCTGCCCCGGTCACGACGCACCGTCGCAAGACCGATGCGAGTCGTACGCGCCGGCGCACACCTTCCGCCCCCACGATCACGTCGTCCTCCACTCGTCCCAGGGTGAGCGTCGCGGGGTCGGTGAGCGGTAGGTGCACGCGCATCGCGTAGACCGAATCCAGCCCCTCCCCGGACTCAAGTTCGACCCGTATCGGCGCGGCCGGCTCGTCCGGACGAGCGAGCACGTCGGCGTCGTCGCGGTACAGCCGCCTCCCGAAACGGGTGAGGTCGGCCAACCCTATCGGCTCCTCGCCGAAGTCGCTCGCGGCGAGCAGTTTCGCGCCGGGTGCCGCACGGCGCAGCACCGCGGCGACGTCGGCGGGAATCTCGTGCCCCTCCCCTGCACGGTCCGCCACGACTGCACGGTTCACCACGACAGCACGGTTCACCACGACAGCGTCGATACGCAGCGAGCACAACGCCGCCACCGCGAGCAGCCGTCGGGTGTGCGCGAGCGCGAGTGTGCCGGTGCCACCGACGATCCGGACAGTCGTGCGCGGATCGGCGAGCAGTGCGGCGGCGCGTTCTGCGACACCGAGCACGCGTTCGATCGCGGACACGATCACGACGGAACGCGCGTCCCCGTCGGCGAGCCGCGCCATCCGGCGGTGCTTCGGCCACACCCGCTCGGCGTAGTCGAGCAGCGCGCGCGGCACGTCGATCATGCGCAGCATCTCGTGCGTCGCAGGACAATCGAGGACGACGACGTCGTAGTCGCCGCTGTCGGCGAGATCGACGATCCCGCTCAGCGCGACGATCTCCTCCGCCGCGGGGACGCTCGTCAACTCGTCGGGTTCGAGCGAACCGAGCCCGAGTCGTTCGCCGTGATCGTGACGGCCCGCCGCGGCGAGCAGCGCGGTGATCGCGCGGAGCCGGTCGGCGACGAGTCCCACGGCGTCGGGCTCGAACGCATCGACGCGCGGCGCGATCGGCGTGACGTCCCGGAAGCCGCCGCCACCGCCCGGGGCCGAGCCCAGCGGTGCGCGCGTGCCCAGCACGTCGGCAAGAGTGTGCGCGCCGCCGAGTCCGACGAGCAGAACGCGGGCACCGGTGTCGGCGGCCCGGATCGCGGTCGCCGCGGCGACCGTCGTCTTCCCTGCTCCGCCCTTGCCCGCGACGGCGACGATCCGGGCGCGCTGCGCGCTCAGCCCTCGACCCGCTTCTTGAGTTCCTTGAGGGCGGTGTCGGTGACGACCTTCTCCGCTTTGCGCTTGAACAGACCGATCATGGGGATCGTGAGATCGACCGTGAGCTCGTACGTGACGGTCGTCGAACCGTCCGGACCCGGTTCGAGGCTGTACGACCCGTACTGCGACTTCTGGATCTCGCCCTCGATCAGTTCCCAGCTCACCGAGCGGCCGTCGGGAGCCCAGTCGTAGCGCAGCGTGTACGTGTCCTTCACGATGCCGGCGTCGAGAACGAACCGGACCGTCGAGGCGCGGCCGTCCGGACCCGAGGTGAGCACCTCGACGGACTTCGCGGCCTCGACCCACTCCGGGTACTCGTCGAACGCCGCGATCGCCGCCATCACGCGATCGGCGGGGGCGTCGACGGTGATCGACCTCTTGGTCCTGTCCGACATGTGCGCAGCGCTCCCTCTCGTCGTGCGGATCTCGCGGTCTTCGCGGTGAACGGGTGGATCGACGTCCGACCATCACACACGGAACGCCGTCGCGGTGCACGCGCGGGGTCGCTCCCGCCGGTCAGGACGCCGGCGCGGGGCCTTCCGGCGGCTCCCCGGCCGCACGGCCGCGTTCGAGTTCCGCCTTGATCTCGAACGACATCCGCTTGCCCTGGACGCGACGCACCCGGTTCTCGGCAACGGGATCGACCTCCCGGGTGGGTTCGGCGTGCACGAAGTAATGGACGACGGTCCCGTCGAGCACCGGTTCGAGCCACACCTCCATCGTGCCGTCGAGCGGCCCGCCGATCGTCCACCGAACGCCCTTGTCGCCACGGTTCTCCCCGACCGTGACGGCGAGATCGGGCCACCACGACCGCCACCGCCCCCGGCGGTCCACCGCCGCCGCGACACGGGCGGGCGCCGCCGCGACGAATGTCTGATCCGCCACCTGAATCGTGCTCATGAGAACAGCTTCACATATCACGGCATTCCGCCCGTCCCAGGGCCGCGACCTGCGGTGTTGCCGGGCGAATGAATGGCGCGTCACAACCCGCTCGGCGGCGGGGCTAGAGTCGAGGGCAACAGCTACTCGTCAGTATCTTTCAGTGCCCGGAGGTTTTCGTGCCCGAATCCAGCGTTCCCCAGTCGTTCACGATCCCCGACGACGCGTCCGCAGTCGATTCGGTGTTCTCACACGCGAAGAACCGTCCTTCCGCCGTCGTGTACCGCCGTCAGCAGGGCGGCTCGTGGGTGGACGTCACGGCCGCCGACTTCGCCGCACAGGTGACCGCCGTGGCGAAGGGTCTGATCGCACTCGGTGTCGGGCAGGGCGAGCGCGTCGCGCTGATGTCCGCGACCCGCTTCGAGTGGCCGCTCGTCGACTACGCCGTGTGGGCCGCAGGCGGCGTCACCGTCCCGATCTACGAGACGTCGTCCGCCGACCAGGTCTCATGGATCCTCGAGGACTCCGCGGCCGTGACGCTCGTCGTCGAGAACGACGCGCACACCGAGACCGTCTCCACCGTGGCCCAGGCAGCGGCGTCGCTGCGCAGGACGCTGCAGATCGAGGCACCCGCGAACGGCACCGGCGCGATCGACGAACTCGTCGAACTGGGCAAGAACGTCCCCGACGAGGACCTGAAGGCCCGCACCGACGCGCTGCGGTCGTCGGATCCCGCGACCCTCATCTACACGTCCGGCACGACCGGCCGCCCCAAGGGCTGTGCCCTCACGCACGCGAACTTCATCGCCGAGTCCCAGGGCATCCTCGCCTCGACCCTCGGCGACCTGCTCAAGCAGGACGGCGTCACGACGCTGATGTTCCTGCCGATGGCCCACGTGCTCGCGCGTGCCGTCGCCGTCGCCGCGTTCGACGCCGGCGCGGCCCTCGGCCACACGAGCGACATCAAGAACCTCGTCCCGACGTTCGGCGAGTTCGAGCCGGACTTCATCCTCTCGGTGCCGCGCGTGTTCGAGAAGGTCTACAACACCGCACGCCAGCAGGCCGTGACCGGCGGCAAGGGCAAGATCTTCGACGCCGCGGCCGAGACCGCGATCGCCTACAGCAAGGCGACGGAGGACGACGGCAAGGCCGGACTCCTGCTCACCGCCAAGCACTTCGTGTTCGACAAGCTCGTCTACGCGAAGCTCAAGTCCGCCCTCGGCGGCAAGTGCCAGCTCGCGATCTCGGGCGGCGCGCCGCTCGGCGCCCGGCTCGGCCACTTCTTCCGCGGCATGGGCGTTCCGGTGTACGAGGGCTACGGCCTGACCGAGACCACGGCCGCGTTCGCGGTGAACACCCCGGGTGCGCACCGCGTCGGCACCGTCGGCCGTCCGCTCGCCGGCAACACGGCACGGATCGCCGAGGACGGCGAGATCATGCTGTCGGGTCCCGTCGTCTTCAACGGCTACTGGAACAACGAGGAAGCCACGAAGGACGCGATCGAGGACGGCTGGTTCCACACCGGCGACCTCGGCGACATCGACGCCGACGGGTACATCTCGATCACGGGCCGCAAGAAGGAGATCCTCGTGACGGCGGGCGGCAAGAACGTCTCGCCGGCCCAGCTCGAGGACTCGCTGCGCGCGAACCCGATCATCAGCCAGGCACTCGTCGTCGGCGACCAGAAGCCGTTCATCGCGGCGCTCGTCACGATCGACGAGGAGACGCTGCCGGCATGGAACGAGGCGCACGGCAAGCCGAAGGAGACCGCGGCGGCGGATCTGCTCGCCGACCCGGATCTCATCGCCGAAATCGACGCCGCGGTCGCGGAGGCGAACACGCACGTCTCGCACGCCGAGGCGATCAAGAAGTACCGGATCCTCGCGACCGACTTCACCGAGGACACCGGCGAGATGACGCCGACGATGAAGCTCAAGCGCAACGTCATCACCGCGCAGCGCGCCGACGAGATCGAGAAGATCTACGCCAAGTAGCCGCGCCCCGGCGACGAGCCACCGACGACGGGCGGGCACGGAATCCGATCGGGTTCCGTGCCCGCCCGCCGTCGTCGTGTCAGCCCGCGAGCAGTTCGCGGAGCCGCTCGCCGAGAACGTCCCAGCGCCAGGACGATTCGATCCACTCGCGCCCAGCCGCTCCCATCTCCGCCGCCCGGCCGCGATCCGAGAGCGTCTCGACGATCGCCGCGGCGACCTCGCCCGTCCTGCGGCCGTCGACGACGAAACCGGTGCGCCCGGGCAGCACCGTCTCGGGAGCACCGCCGGACTCGCCCGCGACGACGGGCACCCCGGTCGCCGACGCTTCGAGATACACGATGCCGAGGCCCTCGACGTCGAGACCGCCGCCACGCGTGCGTGCCGGCATCGCGAAGACGTCGGCCATCGCGTGATGCGCGGCGAGTTCGTCCTCGGGCACGCCGCCGGTGAACACGACGTGGTCGCTCACCCCCGTGCGCTCGGCCATCGCGCGCAGCGTGTCGCCGTACGGCCCGCCGCCGACGATCACGAGGACGGCGTCGGCAATCTCCCGGCGTACCGCGGGAAGCGCCGCCACGAGCACGTCCTGGCCCTTGCGCGGGACGAGTCGCGAGAGACACAGCACGACGGGCCGCTCCCCCAGCCCGTACCGCTCGCGCAGCCGGGCGCGGGCCTTCGGGTCGGGCGCGAACCGCACCGTGTCGACGCCGGGCGGAAGGTGTTCGAGCGCCGCCGTCGGCCCGAAGGCCGCCGCGAACCTGCTGCGCGTGTACTTGCTCACGTAGGTGACGACGTCGCTCGTGTCGCCGATCCGGCGCAACGCCTGCCGCGCGACGGGGAGCATCGACCAGCCGACCTCGTGGCCGTGCGTGCTCGCGACGATGCGGCGCGCACCCGCCCTGCGCATCGCGGGGCCCAGGAGCGCGAGCGGGGCGGCGGCGCCGAACCACACCGTCTCGATGTCGCGGCTGCGCACGATCTCCCGCGCGCGCCGGGCGACGAAGGGCGTCGGCAGCATCAACGTCGTGGGGTGCCGGACGATCTCGAACGGCGCCGCGGCGTCGTACCGGGTGTGCGAGTCCTCGCGCCAGCGCGGTGCGTACACGACGAGTTCGTCCGGCGGCAACTGCCGGGCGAACGACTCGAGGTACGACTGGATGCCGCCGGGGCGCGGGGGAAAATCGTTGGTCACCAGCAGAGTTCGTGGCACTCGTCCACCGTAGACGGTCCACGGCGGCCGCGGCCGCTGCGCCCGTCGCTCAGCCCAGCGTCGACGCCGTCCACGAGCGCCACGCGGCGAGCACGTCGGTCTCGCTCGCGCCCAGCACCGACTCGAACACCCCGGCGACGTCCGCGTCCGGGCCGGTCGCGAGGGCGCGGTAGAGCCGGGTGAGGGTGTTCTCGCCGTAGCGATCGGCGACGAACGCACTCATCGACCAGGACACCTCGTACGCCGGTGGACCGGCTCCGGCGTCGGTGAACGCCGCGTCGTCCGGGAGCGACTCGGGGACCTCGCCCGCGCGCACCCGGCGCGCGAGTTCCGGCGCGATCTGGGCGGGCGCGCGGTCGCCACGATTCGCGACGTACTCGGCGTATCCCTCGAGCATCCAGAGCGGCGAACCGTCCACCGTCTCGGTCCGCGCGGCGATGTGCGTCATCTCGTGCCGCAGCACGACGGCCCGCGAGCGCGCGTCGAGCCGCTCGCGCGAGGCCGGCGAGAACACGATGCGCTGACCGGTCGCGACGCCCGCCTCGCGGTCGACGGAGTCCGACACCGAGACGGCGGCGACGTTCGCGCCCGCGTGCCCGGAACCCACGAGCGCCGCGAACTCGTCGTGGGTCGCGGTGAGGACGACCGCTGCGCGCCGGGGCCACTCGCCGTCCCACATCCGCGACACCGCGGCGATCGCGTCCGGGAGTGCCTCGGCGACGCTCTCGGTGAGTGCTGCGTCGGACTCGTGACCGACGACGAGCGATCCGTCCCGGGTACGGACGACACCGTGGGTGCCGAAGTCCCACGGTCCGCGCCACCGGCCGTCGCCGGCGGTCTCGTCCTCCGCGGGCGCATCGCCCACGAGCGCGTCGGACACGACGGTCCAGCGGTCGCCGCGGCGCGCGAGAAGGACAGGTGCGGGCTCGGTCATCGGCCGCGGATCGATGCCGTCGATCGCGTACCGGAGTTCGACGTCGGGTGCGAGGACGGCGTCCGCACCGATCGACTCGGCGAGCCCGGCCGGGACCGTGGCGTCGGCGCCGTCCGCGAGAACGTAGTCGAAGGTCGACATGCCGATCGCCGCCACCGTCGCCGCGCGCATGCGTTCGGCGTCGAGAAACCCTGCGGGAGCGGATCTGTCGACGACGGCGCCGAGGGCACGGTCGTCGGCGGTGCGGACGGCGTCGCCCCACCGTGCGAGCAGCGCCGCGACCGCGACGGCATCCTCGCCCGTCAGGTGGTGTGCGCCGGTCTCGTCGTCGCCGCGCGCCGTGACGGTGATGGCGACGGACACCGCGACCGCGAGGACGAGGCCGACGAGCGCGAACCGTTCCCAGGGCCGGATCCGGCGCCGCGCGCGCCGCTGCGGGTCACGCGTCGAGGCGGACGGATCGGGTCGGGGCACGCCGTGAGTGTAGGGGCACGGCGGGCCTCGCGACGGACCGAGGTCCGGTCAGTAGCGGCGTGCTCCCGCGTACTGCATACCGTCCATGGACTCCACCTTGACGGGCACTCCGAACGTCGACGCATGGAGCACATTGCCGTTGCCCGCGTAGAGGCCGACGTGCGATGCGTCGTCGTAGAAGACGACGACGTCGCCGGGCTGGAGCTGATCGCGCGAGACCGGGGTGCCGCCCGACGCCTGCGCCTGGCTCGACCGCGGCAGCGACTTGCCGATCTGCTGATACGACCACACGACCAGGCCGGAGCAGTCGAAGGACCCGGGACCGGTCGCGCCCCACGAGTACGGGCTTCCGACGCGGGTCATGCCGGCCTGCAGGGCTCCCGACGAGGAGCCCGGGAGTGCGCCGGCGAGGATCTGGCCGGGATCGAACCCGTCCGGGAACGGCGTTCCGGCGAGCTGATCGCGTTCGGCGCTCGTGAGCGACTCGAACGCGCGCGTCACCTCCCCGATCTGCGCGTCGAGGTCGGACTGTTTGCGCGCGAGCTCGTCGCTCACGGCCTGTGCGGCCGCGGTGGCGGCGCGCGCGGCGCCCGCCGCCTGCTCGGCCCTCGCGGTGGCGGCGTCCGCCTCCGCCGACGCGTCGGTGAAGCCGCCGACGCGGTCCGCTGTCTGCTTGGAGATGACGTCGAGCGCGGACATCTGATCGAGCATCTGCTGCGGCGAATCGCTCACCATGAGCGCGAAGAGCCGATTGGTCCGTGCGCCTTGATAGTTCGCGAGCGCCACGCGGTCGACGGCGGGCCGCATCTCGTCCACCCGGCCGTGGGCCTCGTCCGCCGCCGCGGCCGCCGCGGCGACCAGCGACTCGGCGTCGTGCTGCGCGGCCTGCTTGGCGTCGAGGTCCATCTGCGCCGCGTGCATGGCCTCGGTCGTCTGCTCGGATTCGCGCGAGAGTTCGGAGAGCCGGTCGAGTGCGGCCGTGGGGTTCTCGAGGGCCGGGTCCGCCGACGCCGGACCGACGGGCGAGAGGACGGCCCCGGCGACGAGTACTCCGGCGGCGAGGGCGATGCGTCGACGGCCGCGCCACCGAGGAGTGGCCTGCCGGTGGGGGTTGGTGTGTGCACCCACGGGTGTTGTGCTCCGATCATCGAACGCCGCGGCGGCCGTGGCCGCGCGAAGGTCTCGGCAAGGTTACGGATTGCGCACGGGACGTGTCCAACCGGGGTGAGAACGACGACGCGGGGCGGGCCCGGTGGTACCGAACCCGCCCCGCGTCACGCGCTCACCGTCGTCACGTCTCGTGTCAGAAACGGACCGCGCCGTCCGCCGGCATCGACGAGAGCGGTGCGAGCTTGACGGGCTGACCGGAGGTCGACGCGTGCACGACGTTGCCGCCGCCCGCGTAGATGCCCGAGTGCGAACCGCCGTAGAACGACACGACGTCGCCGAGCTGCAGCGAACCGAGCGAGACGGGGGCACCCGCGCTCGCCTGGTCGTAGCTGGTCCGCGGGACGTTCAGGCCGGCCTGCTGGTAGGCCCACTGCACGAGGCCGGAGCAGTCGAACGCATCCGGGCCCGCGGCGCCGTAGACGTACGGTGCGCCGATCTTGGACTCGGCGGCGCGCAGTGCCTGCTCGCCGATGCTCTGCAGCGGGGCGACGTCCACCGGTGCGGGAAGCGCGTTCGGCGGGACGGCCTGATCGATCATGGCCTGGACCTCGGGCGGAACTGCCACGCCCGGGATGTCGAAGGTGCCCACACCCGGAACGGTCACGGGATCCGCCGAAGCGGGGGCTGCTGTCACGGTCAGTGCGCCCGCGGCGAGGGCGCCGACGGCGAGGGCCCGCCGGACCGACCGTGTGGTACTCGTGGTCGCCACGTGAAGAACTCCGTTTCTTCCTGTCGTCCGCCGACCGGGTTAGCTGACGGGTTCGGGCTGGGAAGATCAGCCCTACCCTTCGGTCCGACCGGATCCGCTGTGCGCGTGGCGCAGTGGTTCCGTGCCGTTCCGTCGGGATTCACCCCGGTGGAATCGTGGGTTCCCGGTTCGGGACTCCGCGAGGAGTTCCGATTGAGCGGTGACCAGGCGACGCCGCTCGGTGTGAGCGACCGACTCCGCAAGGTCTCGAAGAGATTACGAAACGGCAACCGTCGATGTCGACCCCGCCGCGCCGATTTTGTGGATCGTGGGCATTTCCCGGCCTTCGTGACGCCCGGACGAACGTTCGATAACGCCGGCATAACAGCACGGGCGTCATCGCCGTTACCGAAACCGTGCGCCGCGGCTCACGCGCCGTGCCACCCACCGCCGCGCCGCGACGCCGCATCGGCGTTGCCGCTGTTCGCGCCCACAACGGCCGGTCGCGTCGCGAGCGCCGGCCGGCCGGGATTCGTGGCCCGCTTCGGTTCCGCGAACGGCCTTCGCCCGGCCGCCGGACGGACCCGCGTTCCGACGGCGTTCGGCGGCCCGATCGGGGCACTGTGATCCTCGTCTCCTGGGGCTCCCGGCGGCGGGCGGGCGGGGTGTCGGAGGTCTTTCCTAGGCTGACCGACCGTGGCATCTCACGCGCGGCAACTCACGTTCGACGAACTCGAGACTCCGTTGCGCGACACCACTTTCGTCGTCGTCGACCTCGAGACCACCGGTGCCAGCGCCGAGGCCGACGCGATCACCGAGATCGGCGCTGTGAAGATCCGCGGCGGCGAGGTGCTCGGCGAACTCGCCACGCTCGTCGATCCCGGCCGTCCCGTCCCGCCCCACATCGTCGAGCTCACCGGCATCGACTCCGCGATGCTCGTGGACGCACCGCGGATCGAGCGCGTCCTGCCCGCGTTCCTCGAATTCGCGCACGGCGCCGTCCTCGTCGCCCACAACGCGCCCTTCGACACCGGGTTCCTACGCGCCGCCGCACGGCGCTGCGGCGTCGACTGGCCCGCCTTCACCGTCCTGTGCACCGTCAAGCTCGCACGCCGCGTCCTCACACGCGACGAGGCGCCGTCGGTGCGGCTGTCGAACCTCGCACGGATGTTCTCGGCCACGACGCCCACACACCGCGCCCTCGACGACGCCCGCGCCACCGTGGACGTCCTGCACGCACTCATCGCGCGCGTCGGCAATCTGGGCGTCCACAGCCTCACCGAACTCGTCGACTATCTCCCCGACGTGACACCGCAGCAACGAGCGAAGCGGGCGCTCGCGGCGTCGCTGCCGCGCTCCCCCGGCGTCTATCTGTTCCGCGGTCCGTCCGACGAGGTCCTCTACGTCGGTACCGCGGTCGATCTGCGGCGGCGCGTCCGCACCTACTTCACGGGCTCCGAGACGCGGGGGCGGATGAAGGAGATGATCGGACTCGCCGAACGGGTCGACCACGTCGAGTGTGCGACGGCGCTCGAGGCGGGCGTCCGGGAACTGCGGCTCATCGCCGCCCACACTCCGCCCTACAACCGACGCTCGAAGTACCCACTGCGCGGCTGGTGGCTCACCCTCACCGACGAGGCCTTTCCTCGCAGCACGGTGGTGCGGACGCCGGTGCCGGGCGCCCTGGGCCCGTTCCGGTCCCGCACCGCGGCCGCCGACGTCGCCGCGACCGTCGCCGAGTTCACGGGCCTGCGCACGTGCACGACGCGCATCGCCCGGCGCAGCGAACACGGACCCGCGTGCGCTCGCCGCGGCATCGGCGGCTGCCCCGCACCCGAGGGACTGAGCGCCGACGCCTACGCGGCGAACGCCGAGCGCGTGCGCCGCTTCTACGCGGGTCTCGACGCCGCGCCGCTGACAGCCATGACGACGCGCATCGACGAACTCTCCGCCGCAGGGCTGTACGAGAGTGCCGCGCGGCTGCGTGATCGCACCCGCGAGGTCGCCGAAGCCGCCACCGGGCTCGCGCGGCTCCGCAGTCTCGTCGAGCTCGACGAGTTCGTCGTCGCGCGCCCCGACGGGTCCGGCGGCTGGGAGTTCGCCGTCGTGCGGGCCGGCAGACTCGCCGCCGCGGGGCTCGCACCGCGCGGCACGCCGCCGATGCTCACCGTCGAGTCCCTCGTCCGCGGCGCACAGACGATCGTCGCCGACGACGGCCCGCTGCGCGGCGCGACCCGCGAGGAGGCCGCGCTCGTCCTGCGGTGGGTGTCGGCGCCCGACGCGCGCATCGTGGCGGCGTCGTCGCCGTACCGCTCGCTCGTCGCCGGTCCGGGCCCCTGGACGCCCTGGTGCGCACGAGCGAAGACCGCCCGCGACGCCGCCGCGCCACCCGTTCCCGCGGGCGAAGTCTCCTGAATCCCGGGCGGCTAGGCTTGGCTACCGGCCACGCCGCCGCCCACCGGCACACTGCGGCACCCACACGACCCACCGGGAGTGCACATGATCAACGCGATCGTCCTGATCCACGCCGACGCGCATCGGATCCCCGAGACGGCTCAGGCGGTCGCCGATCTGCCCGGCGTGTCGACGGTGTACTCGTGCGCGGGCGACATCGATCTCATCGCCGTCGTGAAGGTCCGCGACCACGAGCAGATCGCCGAGGTCGTCACCGGCGGGATCAACAAGGTCGACGGTGTCGTGAAGACCGCGACGCACATCGCGTTCCAGTCGTACTCCAGCGCCGACGTCGAAGCGGGCTTCTCGATCGGCGAGTAGCCGCGCCTGGCTCAGCGCCCGAGGCGGTTCGACACCTCGGTCCAGATCTCGAGCCGGCGCGCGGCGTCGCCGCTGTCGAGGGCACGGGTCGCCTCGGCGAGGCCGTCCCGCAGCGCCGCGAGCGGATCCGATCCGACGCCGCGATGCGCCGCGATCGCTCCCGCGGCGTTGAGGAGGACGGCGTCGCGGACCGCTCCCGGCTCGCCGCCGAACACCCGATGCGCGATCAGCGCGTTGGTCTCCGCATCGCCGCCGCGCAGCGCGTCGAGCGGCACCCGGTCGATCCCCAACTCGCGCGGATCGAGCGAGTACTCCCTGATCCGGCCGTCGGCGACGACGAGGACACGCGAGGTGGTGGACGTCGTCAGCTCGTCGAGGCCGTCGTCGCCGCGCACCACGAGTGCCGAATTGCCTCGTCCGGCCAGCACGCCCGCGATGACGGGGACGAGATCCTCGAACGCGCACCCGATCAGCCCTGCGCGCGGGCGCGCGGGATTGGTCAGCGGGCCCAGCACGTTGAACACGGTGGGGATCGCGATCTCCGCGCGCGTCGGGCCGGCGAACCGCAACGCGGGATGGAAGACGGGGGCGAAGCAGTACGCGATGCCCGCTTCCTCGACGCACCGGGCGACGAGATCGGGCTCGAGCGCGATGCGCACACCGAGGGCCTCGAGGACGTCCGCGCCACCGCTCTTCGACGACGCGGCCCGGTTGCCGTGCTTGACGACGGGCACCCCCGCCGCCGCGACGACGACAGCCGCCATCGTCGAGATGTTCACTGTTCCTGCACGATCGCCGCCCGTGCCGACGATGTCGACGGCATCGGTGCCGGCCGGCACCTCCACGAGCCGCGCGTGCGCATACATCGCGTCGGCGAGCCCGCTCACCTCGTCGGGAGTCTCGCCCTTCATCTTGAGGCCGACACCGAACGCGGCGATCTGCGCCGACGTCGCGTTGTCGGTCATGATCTCGTTCATCGCCCAGCGCGCCTGCTCGCTGGACAGGTCCCGCCGGTCCGTCAGGGCCCCGAGGATCTCGCGCCAGCTCCACACCGTCGCTCCGCCGGCGGGCGCTGCTGCGCGCTGGGTGGATTCGCTGTGCGGGCTCGACATCGACGTGTCCCCTCTTGCCGTGCTGCTCGGCTGCCTTGCTGCTGGACGGACGACCACGCGGACGGACCGTGGCCACGTGCAGCCTAGTCGGGCGCCGCGGACCGCTCACGTCGCGGCTGCAGTGCGTCCCAGCCCGTGACGTCGCCGTCGTGCCGTTGCGCGAGACCGGCCATCCGCGAACGCTCCTGGGAGCAGTGCAGCGCGTCGAGCACCTGGACACGCTGGAACACGATCGTGCGCGGGTCGCGCTCCGTGCCACCGTCCCCCGCGTTCAGGACGTAACCGTCTGGCGCGTGCAGAACGTAACCGTCTTGGGCGGCGAGCGCCGCCGCGTCGGCGATCCGGTCCGCCGGCAACACGAGGTGATGCCGCAGCACGGCGTCGTCGGCCGCGATCCATCCCGTTTCCTCCGCGCGCGCGAGCGTCGTCGAGCACGCCTCGACGTCGTCGAAACACCGCGCCACGACGACGAGATCGGGGCGGTCCGGATCGAGCGCGGCACGCACCTTGCGGCCGAGGATTCGCCGCCACCACGGTGTTCCGGCGTCACGAGCACCCCGCACGGGCGTAGCACCCCCATTTCGAATCGGACACGACGAGTCGGTCCGCTCGCCGGACTCCCAGGTTAGAGGGTTGCCCGGCACCGGCGACGAACTGCGGCGACGCGCCGATCGCCGACCCGGGTAGTCAGGCTGTACGACAAGGCGTCATACTTCTCCTCGTGACGAGCGCAGTAGGGACTTCAGGATCAGCAATAACCCAGCGGGTGCACTCGCTGAACAGACCGAACATGGTCAGCGTCGGCACGATCGTCTGGTTGTCGAGCGAGCTCATGTTCTTCGCCGGCCTGTTCGCGATGTACTTCGTCGCGAGAGCACAGGCCGACGGCAACTGGCCGCCGGCTCCCACCGAGCTGAGCCTTCCGCTCGCAGTGCCGATCACGCTGGTCCTCATCGCATCGTCGTTCACGTGCCAGATGGGCGTCTTCGCCGCCGAGCGCGGCGACGTCTTCGGCCTGCGCCGGTGGTACACGATCACCCTCGCGATGGGCACGTTCTTCGTCCTCGGCCAGGGCTACGAGTACTACCACCTCGTCGAGCACGGCACCACGATCTCGAGCAGCGTCTACGGCTCGGTCTTCTACATCACGACCGGCTTCCACGGCCTGCACGTCATCGGCGGTCTCGTCGCGTTCGCGTTCCTGATCCTGCGCACACGCGTCAGCAAGTTCACGCCGGCTCAGGCCACGTCCGCGATCGTCGTGTCGTATTACTGGCACTTCGTCGACATCGTGTGGGTCGGCCTCTTCGCCACGATCTATTTCATCCGTTGATCAACTGAACGCACAGGCAGCCCCCTGACGTCCAGTACGTCCCGACTTACAAAAAGGGATACAGATGAGTTCATCTCCCCCACCCACATCCGACACCGCGGCCGCCGCCGCGAAGGCGCGTCGCGGACGCAAGATGCGCAGGCGCATCTCCGGCGCGCTCGTCCTGATGGTGGGTCTGGTCAGCGCAGGCTTTCTCGCTTCGGCGCTCACGCCCAGTCCGCAGGTCGCCACGGCGAACCAGGACTCGGCAGCGCTCATCCGTGAAGGCAAGCAGCTCTACGACACGTCGTGCATCACGTGTCACGGTGCGAACCTGCAGGGCGTGCAGGATCGCGGACCGAGCCTGATCGGCGTCGGCGAGGCCGCCGTCTACTTCCAGGTCTCGTCGGGCCGTATGCCCGCGGTCCGCAACGAAGCGCAGGCAGCGCGCAAGCCCGCGAAGTTCGATGCTGCGCAGACCGACGCGATCGGCGCGTACATCCAGGCCAACGGTGGTGGCCCCACGGTCATCCGTGACGAGGACGGCGAGATCGCACAGTCGTCGCTGCGCGGTGACGACATCGCCCGTGGTTCCGAGCTGTTCCGCCAGAACTGCGCGTCGTGCCACAACTTCACCGGTCGCGGCGGCGCCCTCTCGGGCGGCAAGTACGCGCCGGTTCTCGACCCTGCCAACGAGCAGGAGATCTACGCTGCGATGGTCACCGGCCCGCAGAACATGCCGAAGTTCTCCGACCGGCAGCTCACGCCCGAGGAGAAGCAGGACATCATCGGCTACGTCAAGCATTACGCGGAGACCAAGAACCCCGGTGGTTACGGTCTCGGCGGTCTCGGCCCCGCGGCCGAGGGACCGACCATGTGGGTCGTCGGAATCGTCGCCGTCGTCGGTGCGGCTATGTGGATCGGAGCAAGGCAATGAGCGACGCCGGCCGGCACGGCAGCGGCGAAACGCCCGAATCGGCGGACGGCAACGCGTCGCCGATCGACAGGAAGTACACGAAGGACGAACTCGACGCCATGAGTCGCGACGAGCTCGTCACGCTCGGCACGAATCTCGACGGCGTCGACATCGCGTACCGGCGTGATCGCTGGGCCGTCGAGGGAACCAAGGCCGAGAAGCGCGCCGAGCGCGCCGTCGCGTTCTGGTTCGCGCTCGCGGGCGTCTCGGCCGTCGCGTTCATCGTCGGATTCCTGTTCTGGCCCTGGGAGTACGCGGGTCCCGGCGACGACGACTACTTCATGTACAGCCTCTACACCCCGATGCTCGGCCTCACGATGGGCCTCGCGATTCTCGGTGTCGGCGTCGGCGCGGTGCTCTTCACCAAGAAGTTCATCCCCGAAGAGCTCTCGATCCAGGACCGCCACGACGGCCCGTCCGCCGAGGTCGATCGCAAGACGCTCGTCGCCCAGCTCGACGACTCCTTCCAGACGTCGACGCTGCCGCGGCGCAAGCTCATCAAGCGCAGCCTGATCTTCGGTGGTGGCGCCCTCGGCGTCATGGCGATCATGCCGCTCGGCGGAATGATCAAGAACCCCTGGGCTCAGGGCGACAACTCCCCGCTGTGGGTGTCGGGCTGGACCCCCCGCTTCGAGGGCGAGACGATCTACCTTCGCCGCGACACCGGCCGCCCCGGCGACATCTCGCTCGTGCGCGCCGAGGATCTCGACGCCGGCGGCCTCGAGACGGTCTTCCCGTTCCGCGACTCCGATCGCGGTGACGAGCACGCTCTCCTGCAGGGCCTGCGCGGAATCCGCAACTCGGTCATGCTCATTCGACTGCGCCCCGAGGACACCGCACGTGTCGTCAAGCGCAAGGGCCAGGAGAGCTTCAACTACGGCGACTACTTCGCGTACTCGAAGATCTGCACGCACCTCGGCTGCCCGACCTCGCTCTACGAGCAGCAGACGCACCGCTTCCTGTGCCCGTGCCACCAGTCGCAGTTCGACGCACTGCACTACGGCAAGCCCGTCTTCGGACCGGCGGCCCGTGCCCTTCCGCAGTTGCCAATAACAGTGAACGAAGAGGGCTTCCTCGTCGCCAACGGCGACTTCGTCGAAGCGCTCGGCCCGGCATTTTGGGAGCGTCGCCCGTGAGTACGACATTGCAGAGCCGCGCTTCCGCGCAGGCCAACGAGATCGACGAGCGTTATCACCTCTCGGGTGGCGTTCGGCGTCAGATCAACAAGGTCTTCCCGACGCACTGGTCGTTCATGCTCGGCGAGATCGCGCTCTACAGCTTCATCATCCTGCTCGTCTCGGGTGTCTACCTCACCCTGTTCTTCGACCCGTCGCTCGCGCACGTCGTCTACAACGGCGCGTACGAGCCGCTCCGTGGCGTCTCGATGTCCCGTGCGTACGAGACGACGCTCGAGATCTCGTTCGAGGTCCGCGGTGGTCTGTTCGTTCGCCAGATCCACCACTGGGCCGCGCTCATGTTCGCGGCGTCGATCATCATCCACCTGCTGCGCATCTTCTTCACCGGCGCGTTCCGCAAGCCTCGTGAAGCGAACTGGGTCATCGGCTGCCTGCTGCTGATCCTGGCGATGTTCGAGGGCTTCTTCGGATACACCCTCCCGGACGACGTCCTGTCGGGCACCGGTCTTCGCGCCGCTCTCGGTGGCATCACGATGTCGGTCCCGGTCATCGGTACGTGGCTGCACTGGATTCTGTTCGACGGCGACTTCCCGGGCGAACTGATCATCCCGCGTATGTACGTCGCGCACGTGCTGTTGTTCCCGGCGATCATCCTGGCGCTCATCGCAGGTCACCTCGCGCTGGTCTGGTACCAGAAGCACACGCAGTTCCCCGGCCCCGGCCGCACCGAGAACAACGTCGTGGGCGTCCGGATCCTCCCGGTCTTCGGTCTCAAGGCCGGCGCGTTCTTCGCGATGACCTTCGGCATCCTCGCCCTGATGGGTGGTCTGCTGCAGATCAACCCGGTGTGGACGATCGGTCCGTACAACCCGTCGCACGTGTCCGCGGGTTCACAGCCCGACATCTACATGATGTGGACGGACGGCCTGGCTCGACTCTGGCCTGCGTGGGAGATCTATCTGTTCGATCGCTACACGATCCCGGCGGTGTTCTGGGTCGCCGTGATCATGGGCCTGGTCTTCACACTGCTGATCGCCTACCCGTGGATCGAGAAGAAGCTCACGGGCGACACCGCGCACCACAACCTGCTGCAGCGTCCGCGCGACGTTCCGGTGCGTACCGGCATCGGCGCGATGGCGATCACGTTCTACGCGATCCTCACGATCTCGTGCATCAACGACATCATCGCGTACCACCTGGACGTTTCGCTCAACGCGATGGTGTGGGCAGGCCGTATCGGCATGGTGCTGCTGCCTCCGATCGCCTACTTCGTCGCCTACCGGTTCTGCATCGGGCTCCAGCGCAGTGACCGTGAGGTGCTCGAGCACGGCATCGAGACGGGCATCATCAAGCGCCTGCCGTCGGGTGAGTTCATCGAGGTCCACCAGCCGCTCGGACCGGTCGACGACCACGGCCATCCGATCCCGCTCGAGTACCAGGGCGCGGCCGTCCCGAAGAAGATGAACAAGCTCGGACTCGCCGGCAAGCCGGGCCGCGGCAGCCTCCTCAAGGCCGACCCGAGCGACGAGGCCGAAGCGCTCGAGCGTGCGGAGCACGAAGGTGAGGCGCGTCAGCTCGAGATGCTGCGCGACTACCAGCGTCGTACGCACGGAACGGGCACGTCCGCCTCGGGCAGCACGTCCGACGCCGAGCACGACGGCTCCACCGGAGACGGGAACGGGAAGGACGGTCACTAGGCCGCTCCCCCACCCCACCGGGCGAGGCCCCGAACCTGCACAGGTTCGGGGCCTCGCCCGTTTCGTCGTTCACGGGGTGCACGGGACTCGTTCTCGCTACGGGATGTCGGGGTGCGGATCTACGCTGGCGAAGTGCCGCATCCGACCATGTTCGACGACGCCGACCCGCTCCTGGCGCGGGTACGTCGCATCGCCCTGACACTGCCGGAGGCGAGCGAGGCGATCGCACACGGCCGTCCGACGTTCCGGTGCGGCAAGATGTTCGGGATCTACGGGGGCTCGGTGAAGGGTGGGTCGGCAAAGGGCAGTGGCCGCTCGGGGACGAGCCCCGTACGCCACGACCACGCCGTGCTCTTCGTCCCCGAGCAGAGCGAGCGGCCGGCCCTGACGGCCGATCCCCGCTTCTTCGTCCCCGCGTACCTGGGCCCCTACGGATGGCTGGGCCTGGACGTGACCGCGGACTGCGATTGGGACGAGATCGCCGAGTTGCTGGACGCGAGCTATCGTGCGGTGGCGCCGCAGCGCTGCATCGTCCTCCTCGACGCCACCCGCTGAGCCCCCCTTCCCCTTCTGCTGTTCTGCACCCCTAATTGCGTTCTGCACCCCTATCGGGCGACCGGTAGGGGTGCAGAAACGACGTTAGGGGTGCAGAACGGCCGTACGACGACGAGCGGGGCGGCACCCGGTGTGGGTGCCGCCCCGCTCGAGGGAGAGTGTGTCAGTGCTTCTCGGGCCCGACGTGGTACTCGAAGACCATCCCCGCCGCGGCAGCAATGACGGCGATCGACGACGGCACGATCATCCACCACTCGAAGAACGCGAGCGAGAGGGCCGCGAGGGCCGCCGCACCCGCGACCAGGATCGGCCAGAAGCTGCTGGGCGGGAAGAAGCCGAGGTCGCCGGCACCGTCCGCGATCTCGGCGTCGTCGTAGTCGTCGGGGCGCGTGTCGAGACGGCGCGCCACGAACCGGAAGTAGGTTCCGACGATGAGCGTCAGACCGGCCGACAGGCAGATCGCCGTGAACCCGGCCCACTCGATGCCGGTCCGCGAGAGAGAGGTGAACACGCCGTACACGATCGCGACGAGAATGAAGAACACCGTCAGGATCTCGAAGAGCTTCGCTTCGATCTTCATATCAGCACTTTTCCTTGGTATCCGAGAAGGAGCCGGTCAGCGAGGCCCGAGTCAGTTGCCCTCTTGGGCACTGGCCTGGCGGTAGGTGCGGTCGGTTTCGAACGGCTGCGTCGACGTCGCGACGGGCGACTCGCCGATACGCTCGAGGGCCTCGGCGGTGGTCAGTTCCTCGCCACCCTCCTCGATCGGCTTGCGCAGCTCGATGTACTCCTCGAAGCGCTCGGGCGAGACCGCACGCACCTCGAAGTTCATCATCGCGTGGAACGTGCCGCACATCTCGGCGCACCGTCCGACGAACGCACCTTCACGCTCGATCTCGCTGATCTGGAACGTGTTGTCCGAGTTGTTCTCCCGCGGGTTCGGGTTCACGTCGCGCTTGAACAGGAACTCGGGCACCCAGAAGGAATGGATGACGTCCGCGGACGCCAGAACGAACTCGATGCGCTGTCCGGTCGGAAGCACCAGGATCGGGATCTCGGCGCTCGTGCCGACGGTCTCGATCTTGCTGTAGGGCAGGTAGGACAGGTCGTTCGTGGACTTGCCGTGGATCGGGCCCGGGATCTCGTGGCCCTCCTCGTCGATCTCGACGACCTCGGCGCCCTCACGCGCGTTCGCCTCGGCCTCCTCGTCGACGGCGTTGTAGCCGTTGCCGTTGCCGAAGTCGAGATCGCGGTAGCCGAACTTCCAGTTCCACTGGTAGGCGGTCACGTCGACCGTCACCGCCGGGTCGTCCTCCTTCTCGAGGACGTGGTTCTGCACGACGACCGTGAAGTAGAACAGCACCGCGATGATGACGAACGGCACCGCCGTGTACGCGAGTTCGAGCGGCACGTTGTACGCCGTCTGACGCGGGAACTCCGGAGAGTCCTTCTTCTTGCGGTGGAATGCGACCGTCCAGAACACGAGGCCCCAGACGATCACGCCCATCACGAGTGCCGCGATCACGGACCAGGTCCAGAGTTCGCGCATCCGCTCCGCCTGCGGGGTGACACCCGAAGGCCAGCCGAAACGGAGCACCGAGTTGTCGATGGAGCAACCCGACAGCACCAGGGCCGCAAAGCCCAGTGATACCGCCAGCCCCGCTCGCCGAAGGATCCGACCTTGCGCCACGTTCACGCCTTCCTGATCGCCACAAAACTGTGTAGGGCTCACCCACCGGGAAGGCCCAAGTACTACGCAGCGTAGACCAAAGCCGGCCGGAGTCCGCCCCCAGGGTCGAAACGTGTCGTGACGCCTCGACATGGACGGGCGGGCGAACGATCTGCGGCATACTTTCCTTCAGAGTCGCAGACATCTCCACCGTCGTGGAGCCGTTTCGTCGTCTCCACGACGTGGGGACGTATCGCCTATTCGAATCGAGGTACCCGTCGCTGTGTGCGGACTGCTCGGCCTACTGACCACCGACGAGACCACCACCGACACCGTCGCGCGCGTCGACGCCGCGATGCACTGCATGCGGCACCGCGGTCCCGACGAGCACGGCACGTGGCACGACGCCCACGTGGTGTTCGGGTTCAACCGGCTCTCGATCATCGACATCGCGCACTCGCATCAGCCGCTGCGATGGGGTCCTCCGGAGTCGCCCGAGCGCTACGCACTCACCTTCAACGGGGAGATCTACAACTACCTCGAGATCCGGGCACAGCTCGCCGAGGAGTTCGACGCGCAATTCCGCACCGACGGTGACAGCGAGGCGATCGTCGCGGCCTTCCACTTCTGGGGTGAGGACGCCGTGCGCCGGTTGCGCGGCATGTTCGCGTTCGCGATCTGGGACACCGAGACCGGCGAGATGTTCGTCGCACGCGACCCGTTCGGGATCAAGCCGCTGTTCCTCGCGACCGGCACGAAGGGCACGGCGTTCGCGAGCGAGAAGAAGTCGCTCCTCGACATCGCCGACGTCGTCGGCATCGGCACCGAACTCGACGATCGCGCGATCGAGCACTACACCGTCCTGCAGTACGTGCCCGAGCCGGAGACGCTGCACCGCGAGATCACGCGCCTCGAATCCGGCTCGTTCGCCCGCATCACGCCCGGCTCCGCTCCCCTGCAGACGCGGTACTTCGAGCCGACGTTCCCGGTGCGCCCGTTCACCCCCGGCACCGAGGCCGCGCGCTATCAGGAGATCGCGGAGGCACTCGAGGACTCCGTCGCCAAGCACATGCGTGCCGACGTCACCGTCGGCTCGTTCCTGTCGGGCGGCATCGACTCGACGGCGATCGCGGCGCTGGCGATGCGTCACAACCCGAAGCTCGTCACGTTCACGACGGGCTTCGAGCGCGAGGGCTATTCGGAGATCGACGTCGCGGCCGAGTCCGCGGAGGCGATCGGTGCGCGCCACATCACGCGCGTCGTCGGGCCCGAGGAATTCGCGGCCGCGGTGCCCTCGGTCATCTGGTATCTCGACGATCCGGTGGCCGACCCGTCGCTCGTCCCGTTGTGGTTCATCGCCCGCGAGGCCCGCAAGCACGTGAAGGTCGTGCTGTCGGGCGAGGGCGCGGACGAGTTGTTCGGCGGATACACGATCTACCGTGAGCCGCTGTCGCTGAAGCCGTTCGAGCGGCTGCCGAAGCCGCTGCGGCGCGCGGCAGGGGCGCTCTCGGAGCGCATCCCCGAGGGGACGCGCGGCAAGAGCCTGCTGCACCGCGGGTCGATGACGCTCGAGGAGCGCTACTACGGCAACGCGCGCAGCTTCGGTGACGCACAACTGCGCGCCGTCCTGAAGGACTTCCGGCCGGAGTGGACCCACCAGGACGTCACGGCCCCGATCTACGAGCGGTCGCGCGGCTGGGATCCCGTGGCCCGCATGCAGCATCTCGACCTGTTCACGTGGCTGCGCGGCGACATCCTCGTCAAGGCCGACAAGATGACGATGGCGAACTCGCTCGAACTGCGGGTGCCGTTCCTCGATCCCGAGGTGTACCGGGTCGCGTCGCAGGTTCCGCTCGATCAGAAGATCACGAAGGACACGACGAAGTACGCGCTGCGCCGCGCGCTGGAAGGGATCGTGCCGGGGCACGTCCTGCACCGCGCGAAGCTGGGCTTCCCGGTGCCGATCCGGCACTGGCTGCGGGGTCCGGAGCTCTACGACTGGGCGAACGAGACGATCGAGCAGTCGCAGGCCGGGCACATCGTCGACAAGACCGCAGTGCGCCGGATGCTGGCCGAGCATCGCGACGGGGTCTCCGATCACAGCCGGCGGCTGTGGACGGTGCTGTGCCTGATGATCTGGCACGGCATCTTCGTCGAGGGCAGGATCGTCCCAGAGATCGAGGAGCCGATCTACCCCGTCGAGGTGTAGCCGCTGCGCGCTCGTGAGCGAGTTTCCGGTCCGGAGGCCGGAAGATCACTCACGAGCGGCGGAGCCGCCTAGAGGATCGCGGCGATCTCGTCGGCCGCCTCGACGCCGTAGGCGTCGGTCAGGCGGGTGAGCGCCTCGTCGCGGTCGAAGCGCCACTCCTGCGTGCCGACGGTCTCGAGGACGAGCACCGCGACGAGGCAGCCGAGCTGCGCGGCCCGCTCGAACCCGAGGCCACGCGCCTGCGCGAACAGGAAGCCCGCCCGGAAGCCGTCGCCGACACCGGTCGGATCGACCTTCCCCTTCTCCGGAACGACCTCGACGTGGACCCAGTTGCCGTCGGAGTCGACGACGTCGACGCCCTTCGCACCGAGCGTCGTGACGCGGACACCGACCTGCGAGCGCACCTCGTCCTCGGTGAGCCCGGTCTTCTGACGCAGCAGTCCCCACTCGTACTCGTTCGTGAACAGGTACGTCGCGCCGTCGACGAGGCGCCGCGCCTCGTCGCCACCGAGGCGGGCGAGCTGCTGCGAGGGGTCGGCAGCGAACGGCAGGCCCCGTTCACGGCATTCGTCGGTGTGCCGGATCATCGCGTCGGGGTCGTTCGCGCCGACGAGGACGAGGTCCAGCGGCCCGACCCGCTCGGCGACCTCGCCGAGCGAGATCTCCCGCGCCTCGCTCATCGCACCGGGATAGAACGACGCGATCTGCGCCATGTCCTCGTCGGTCGTGCAGACGAACCGCGCGGTGTGCGCGGTCTCGGACACGCGGACGCCGGAGCAGTCGACGCCGTTGCTCTCGAGCCACTTGCGGTACTCCGCGAAGTCGGGTCCGACGGCACCCACGAGCACCGGCGCGCCGCCGAGAACGCCCATCGCGTAGGCGATGTTGCCGCCGACGCCACCACGCCGCACGACGAGGTCGTCGACGAGGAAGCTCAGCGAGATGTGGCTGAGCTGATCAGCGATCAACTGCTCGGCGAAGCGGCCGGGGAAGCGCATCAGATGGTCGGTGGCGATCGAGCCGGTGACGGCGACGAGTCCGGCGGCAGAAGTCACGAGCGAGCCTTTCACGGGGACGGCAGAAGGTGGGGCGGACACGACGGCATCGACGTGCGCCCGCCCGCACCGGAGTACAACACGCTACTCCCGGCGCGCCTGCCGCGATCGGACGGGCGAGCGGCGAAGCCGATCACGGACGTGCCCCGGACACGCGAAACGCCGCCGGGACCGGGAGGTCTCGGCGGCGTTCGGTGCTGCGTGTTCTCGGTGGTACGGCCGACTCAGTTGAACGAGTCGCCGCAGGCGCAGGAACCCGTCGCGTTGGGGTTGTCGATCGTGAAGCCTTGCTTCTCGATCGTGTCGACGAAGTCGATCGACGCACCTTCGACGTAGGGCGCGCTCATCCGGTCGACCGCGAGGGTCACACCCGCGAAGTCGACGGTGAGATCGCCGTCGAGGCTCCGGTCGTCGAAGAAAAGCTGATAACGCAGGCCGGCACACCCGCCCGGCTGCACTGCGATGCGCAGCGCGAGGTCGTCGCGACCTTCCTGATCGAGAAGTGCCTTGGCCTTCGACGCGGCGGCGTCGGTCATCAGCACGCCGTGGGTCGCGGTCTCGTTCTGCACAGTCATGGGCTCTCCCTCACATGTCGTACCAAACCCGTGAACGCCTCAACGGTACTCCTCGTGCGATGTATTCCCACCGCCGATCGTGTCCGGTCGGGTTTCTCGCCGACGCGCGTGGCCGAGTCTAACGGTCCGGGCCGTTCGGTCCAGCATGTCGGCCGTCACGGACGTGCGCTCCACCGCTCCGCGACGCTGCGTGCGAGACCTTCGAGCTGGTGTGCGGCGTCGTTCATCGCGACGTCGAGCGATCCCGCGAAGTCGACGATCGCGTGCGCGGCGTCGACGCCCGCGCCCGCGAGTTCGGCGTCGTCCAGTTCGACGGCACCGGCGAACGCGAGTACCGCCGCTCCCCCGTCGCGTGCCGCGGCCGCGACGGCGGTCACGAGCTTGCCGCGCAGCGACTGCCTGTCGAGCCGGCCCTCGCCGGTGACGACGACGTCGGCGCCCGTGATCTGTTCGTGTCGGCCCGTGCGACGGGCGACGATCGCGGCTCCGGCCTCCCGGGTGGCACCGAGCGCGAAGAGCGCAGCGCCGAGCCCGCCCGCGGCGCCGGCGCCGACCGACTCCGCGACCGAACGCCCGGTGACCTCCAGGATCTCGGCCGCCCACCGCGCGTTGCGCTCGTCGAGGATCGCGATCGCGGCGTCGTCGGCACCCTTCTGCGGCCCGAAGATCGCGGCGGCGCCGTCGGGGCCGAGCAGGGGGTTCTCGACGTCGGTCGCCGCGACGAGGGCGACGTCGCCGAGCGCCTCGCTCGCAGGACACAGACCGCCGAGTGCCTCGATCATGCCGCGCCCACCGTCGCTGGTACCGCTTCCGCCGAGCCCGACGACGATCCGCCGCGCGCCCGCCGCGAGTGCCGCAGCGATCAGCGTGCCGACGCCGTGGGTCGTGGCGGCCACGGCCGTGCGCGGCGTGGGGGCACCACCGAGCAGATGGAGGCCGCACGCCTGCGCCGACTCGAGGTAGGCGGTGTCGCCGTCGAGCAGCCACGTCGCTTCCACCGGTGCGCCGAGCGGGCCCGCGACGTCGCTGCGGTGGACGGTCCCGCCGGCGACGGCGAGGACGTCGACGAAGCCCGGTCCGCCGTCCGACTGCGGTGCCCGCTCGAGCACGTCTCCGGGACGGGCCGCGGACCAGCCGCGCGCGATCGCGTCGCAGGCCTCGACGGCGGTGAGGGTGTCCCCGAACGAATCGGGGGCGATCAGGACGCGCATCGCCGCAGTCTAGAAGCGCCTCGGGTGGCGCGCACCGCGGGCGACGCACGCGTCGCGGCCGGGCCGACATCGACGGAAACGGACACGTCCCCTACCCTTGAAGCCGTGAAGCTGCTGCGCCGTGGATCCTCCGACAACTCCGACAACGACGACGTGTCGGTCGACACGGCTGCGGCAACGCCCGAGCCGTCCACGGCGGCGACCGCGGGCAAGGGCCGCCCGACGCCGAGCCGCCGCGAGGCCGAGGGCAGGCGCCGCGGCCCCGTCGCTCCGCCCCCGATGACGTCGAAGGAGGCGCGCGCACGCCGCAAGGCGAATCGCGGCTCGAAGGACGAGCGCAAGGCCGCTGCCGCGTCCCGCCGCGCCGAGGCCGCGGAGCGGCGCTCGAAGATGCTCGCGGGCGACGAGGCGTACATGCTTCCCCGCGACAAGGGCCCGGTGCGCGGTTACGTCCGCGACATCATCGATGCCCGCCGCAATCTCGTCGGCATGTTCATGCCGCTCGCGCTCGTGCTCATCATGGCGATGTTCGTGAGCCCCGCGCTCCAGGCGATCGTGACGCTGGGCATGCTCATCATGATGGTGTTCATGGTGGTCGAGGGCATCTACCTGGGTTACCACGTGAACAACCGGGTGCGGGCACGCTTCCCCGACACCCCGGACGGCGGCTTCAAGCTGGGCTGGTACGCGTTCGTGCGTGCATCGCAGATCCGCAAGCTGCGCGCTCCCTCGCCGCGGGTGCGCCCGGGCGACGCCATCTGACACCTACGCCACACCGTCGCACTCCGTCAGTGATGCGGCGCCGATCTGCTCACCGCACGCCGCGCCGCATCGCGACGGCGTGCATCGTCGTCGGCCATCGGGTCGCGCTCGAGCAGGTCACGTTCGGCGCCGGGCATGCCCGTGGGATCGGGAGGCCACAGCACGAAGCGGGGGTACTGCGCGGCGCGTGGTGCCCCGACGAGACGTCCGACGCCGGTGATGAGGGCCTGTACTGCGACGAGTATCGCCAGTGCGATCAGGAATTCGATCATGTGATCAGTGTCTCGATCCGCCGCGCGCGGCGACAGTGGCATGAACGACGGTCTTCGCTCGATTTCTGCCAACCGGCCGGAAGGTGCCGGTCGAAGCGTGGTTGATAGCCTCCGGGAGGGTGTCGACGCCCCGACCCACCGGCTCGAAAGGCAACGCGTGACCGACGATTCCGCAGCTCTCGGCAACGACCCCGCGCTGTCCGAACCCACCCCGGCCGATCCCACACGGTTCGACCCGATCCCCCCGCCCGACCGCGAGGCACGCGACGCCGCCCGCGAGCGGGGCCGCCGGCTCGTGAAACCGGCAGGCTCCCTCGGCCGGCTCGAGCTGCTCGGCGAGTGGATCGCCGGATGCCAGGGAGCGTGCCCGCCTCGGGCGTTCGAGCGCGCCCGGGTCGTCGTCTTCGCGGGCGATCACGGGATCGCGCGGGCCGGGGTCTCGGCGTATCCGAGCGAGGTCACCGCTCAGATGGTCGCCACCCTCACCTCGGGTGTCGGCGCCGTCAACGCCCTCGCGCGGGTCGCGGACGCGAGCGTGCGCGTCGTCGACATGGCCGTCGACGCCGACACCGACCCCTCCGTGTCCGAGCACAAGGTGCGGCGCGGCTCCGGCTCGATCGACCGCGAGGACGCCCTCACCCACGACGAGACGCTCGCCGCCCTCGCCGCGGGCCGCGCGATCGCCGACGCCGAGATCGACGCCGGTGCAGATCTTCTCGTCGCCGGCGACATGGGCATCGGCGACACCACGCCCGCGACCGTCCTCGTCGCGACGCTCACCGACACCGAGCCCGTCGCCGCGGTCGGCCGCGGAACCGGCATCGACGACAACGCGTGGATGCGCAAGACGTCCGCGATTCGCGACGCCATGCGCCGGACCCGCCCGGTCGTTCGAGACGCAGTCGCACTGCTGCGCACGGGCGGTGGCGCCGATCTCGCGGCCATGACCGGCTTCCTCGCGCAGGCCGCGCAGCGCCGCACCCCCGTCGTCCTCGACGGCCTCGTCTCGACGGCTGCCGCGCTCGTCGCCGAGGAACTCGCCTACGGCGCGCGGGCGTGGTGGGTCGCCGGTCACCGGTCGACCGAGCCGTCGCACACCATCGCGCTCGCGCGACTGGGCCTCGAACCCTTGCTCGAACTCGACATGCGCCTCGGCGAAGGGACGGGCGCCGTCGCCGCGATCCCGCTGCTGCGGGGCGCCGTCGCGACGCTCTCGGAGGTCGCGACCTTCGAGGAAGCAGGCGTGAGCACCCGGACCGGCGAGGACTGACACCGGTGACGCGGCTCGGCGACGCGGGACGCGGTGTCGCACTGTCGTTCTCGTGGCTGACGGTACTGCCGGTCCGCTCCCCCTCTCCGATCGACCGCCGCGCCGCGGGGCGTGCGATCACCGCTGCACCGCTCACCGCCCTCGTGCTCGGCGCAGGCGCCGCCGCGATCGCGTCGGCCGCATCGCTCACCGCTCTGCCCCCGCTCGCGGTGGGCCTGCTCGTCGCCGCGGCGCTCGCGCTGGCATCACGCGGGATGCACCTCGACGGGCTCGCCGACGTCGCCGACGGGCTCGGCGTCTACGGCACGCCCGAGCGCACCCGGGAGGTGGCGCGGTCCGGGTCGTCCGGCCCCTTCGCCGTCGTGACGCTCGTCGTGGTCCTCGTGCTGCAGGCGACCGCGTTCGGCGCGCTGGCGTCGCGCGGCGAGTACGCCGCAGTGGCCCTGGCCGTGGTCGTCGGCCGGGTGAGTGCCGTGATCGGCTGCCGCCGTGGGATTCCCGCGGCGACGGCCTCGGGGTTCGGCGCGCTCGTCGCCGGGACCCAGCCGTGGCCGGTCGTCGTCGCATGGGTGCTCGCCGCGGCCGCGGCAGGGGTTGCCGCGGCGGGATGGACGGGCCTCGCAGCGGTCGTCGTGGGGCTCGCGGTCGCGGAGGCCGCCGGAACCCACGCAGTGCGACGGTTCGGCGGCCTCGTCGGCGACGTCCTCGGTGCGGGCATCGAACTCGCCGTCGTCGCCGCCGCCCTCACCGTGACGATGTGACCGCGACGCTCAGCCGAGTGGGCTCATCCAGCCGTGGGTGTCCGCGAAGGTTCCCCGCTGGATGCCCGTCAGGGTGTCGCGCAGTGCCATGGTGACCTCGCCCGGCTCGCCGTCGCCGATCACGAATTCGCCCGCGGTCGACTTCACGCTGCCGACCGGCGTGATCACCGCGGCGGTGCCGCACGCGAAGACCTCGCTCAGCTCGCCGGACTCCGCTGCGGTGCGCCATTCCGCGGTGCTGATGCGGCGTTCCTCGACGGGAAGCCCCGCATCGCCCGCGAGCGTCAGCAGCGAGTCGCGTGTGATGCCCGGCAGCAACGAGCCCGACAGCGACGGCGTGACGAGGCGCGCGTCGGGACCCGTGCCGAAGACGAAGAACAGGTTCATCCCGCCCATCTCCTCGACGTAGGTCCGCTCGGTCGCGTCGAGCCAGACGACCTGATCGCACCCCTGGTCCGCGGCCTGCGCCTGCGCGAGCAGCGAGGCGGCGTAGTTTCCGGCGAACTTCGCGGCACCCGTCCCGCCCGGGGCGGCGCGCACGTACTCCTCCGACAACCACACGCTCACCGGCTTGACGCCGCGCGGGAAGTACGCGCCCGCGGGCGACGCGATGAGCAGGTAGCGGTACTCGGCAGCCGGCCGCACGCCGAGCCCGGGCTCGGTGGCGAACAGGAACGGACGCAGGTAGAGCGCGTCCTCACCGCCGGCGTCCGGGACCCACGCCTCGTCGGCACGGATGAGCTGGTTCACCGATTCGACGAACAGCTCGGTCGGCAGCTCCGGCATCGCGAGCCGGCGGGCCGACGTCCGCAGTCGCTCCGCGTTCGCCTCGATCCGGAACGTCCCGATCGAGCCGTCGGGCTGCCGGTACGCCTTGAGCCCCTCGAAGATCGCCTGGCCGTAGTGGAGCACCATCGCCGACGGGTCGAGCTCGATCGGCGCGTAGGGCGTCACGACGGCGTCGTGCCAGCCGCGGCCGTCGGTGTACGAGATCGACACCATGTTGTCGGTGAAGAACCGGCCGAACCCGGGCGCCGCCAGTACCTCGCCGCGCGCGCGATCCGACGCGGGTGAGGGATGGGGAACACGGAGGAATTCGGCGACGTCGGTCATGGACCGATGGTATCGGACCCGCGCGACGCCGTATCCGCAGTGTTCGCGCGTCAGCTGGTGCGCGTGTCGACGAACGGCGGCGAGACGACCTCGGCCCGCAGCGCACGGCCGCGAACGTCGACGGTGAGCTCGTCGCCCGCAGCCGCGCCCGCCTCGGTGTCGAGCAGCGCGAGGGCGATACCGACCTTGAGGGTCGGCGAGAACGTGCCCGACGTCGTCGTGCCGATCCGCTGTCCGTCGCGCTGCACCGCGAGCCCCTCGCGGAGCACGCCGCGGTCGAGGGCCTTCAAACCCCACATCTTGCGCGGCGCACCCGCCTCCTTCTGCGCGACGAGCGCGTCGCGTCCCCAGAAGGCGTCCTTCTTCCATCCGACTGCCCATCCGGTGCGCGCCTCGAGGGGCGAGATGTCGAGCGACAGCTCGTGGCCGTGGAGCGGGTAGCCCATCTCGGTGCGGAGGGTGTCGCGTGCGCCGAGTCCGGCGGGCTGACCGCCGAGCCGGCGGACGGGCTCGAGCAGCGCGCGAAAGAGCTCGTCGCTGTCCTCCCACCGCGGCACGAGCTCGAATCCGACCTCGCCGGTGTACCCCGACCGGCACACCCGGACGGGCTTGTCGCGCCACGTCGTGTCCGCGAACGCCATGTACTCGATGTCGGTCGGCAGCCCGAGTTCGTCGAGCACCTCCGTCGAGTGCGGGCCCTGCACCGCGAAGACGCCGTGGTCTCGGTGCGCATCGGTCACCGTGATCCCCTCGGGTGCCGCCTCGGCGAGCGCGGCGACGACCGCCGCCGTGTTCGCGGCGTTGGGAACGAGGAACATCTCGTCGTCGCTCACGTAGTAGGCGATGAGATCGTCGACGACGCCGCCGGTCTCGGTGCAGCACAGGGTGTACTGGGCCTTGCCGGGGCCGATCTTGCGCAGGTCGTTCGTCAGCGCGGAGTCGACGAATGCCGCGGCGCCCGGACCCGACACGACCGCCTTGCCGAGGTGACTGACGTCGAAGAGCCCGACCGCGTCGCGGACGGCGTTGTGCTCGGACACCGTGCCCGCGTACGACACGGGCATCTCCCACCCGCCGAACGGCGCGAACGTGGCACCGAGCTCGACGTGGGCAGCGTGCACGGGACCCTGCTGGAGCGACTGATCGGTCATGGCCTCAACCTATCCGGTCTCGGCGTTCGACCTACGATCGAGGGCACGTTCGGTCACCCGCCGAACTCCATCGCCGCCGACCGTTCAGGAGACATTCGTGAGCACTCGTTCGACTCGACCGCTTCGTCCCGGCCTCGTCCCCGACACCGTTCTCGCCGCCGCGGTGGGCAAGGACGCCGACGTGCTCGTCGTCGGCCTCACGAAGGGCGAGGACGGCCCCGAGGTCGCGCTCGCGGACGGTGTCGTCGACGACGCCGTGCTCGCGGACCTGCTCGACGCGCTCGTCGCGGTCGGTGCGTCGGGAGCGCTCGAGAAGACCGCCCGCGTCCCGGCACCCGAGGCGCTGCCTGTCGGGAGCGTCCTCGCGGTCGGCCTCGGCCCCGCGAGCGAGCTCGACGGCGAGCGGGTGCGCCGCGCGGCCGGCGCCGCGGCGAGGGCACTCGCGGGCTCGACGGTGGTCGCCACGACGCTCTCGACGATCGATCTCGGCGCGGCGGCGGAGGGCTTCGCACTCGGTGCCTACGGCTTCGCCGAGTTCCGTTCGGCCAAGAGCGCACCCGGCCCCGACGCGGCGCCCGTCGAGCGGATCGAGCTGCTGGTCGCGGACGCGAAGGACGGCGCGGCGCGCGACACACTGGCACGCTCCGCCGCGATCGCGCGCGCCGTCGCCACGGCCCGTGAACTCGTGAACACTCCCCCCAACGCGCTCTTCCCGGCGTCGTTCGCCGAGCGGGCGCGTGACATCGGCAAGGCCGCGGGGCTGAAGGTCGAGATCCTCGACGAGAAGGCACTCGCGGACGGCGGCTACGGCGGCATCCTCGGCGTCGGGCAGGGGTCGTCCCGGCCGCCGCGTCTCGTCCGGCTCACCTACTCGTCGGGCACGAAGAAGGCCCCGACGGTCGCACTCGTCGGCAAGGGCGTCACATTCGACACCGGCGGCATCTCGATCAAGCCCGCCGCGGGAATGGAGCACATGACCTCCGACATGGGCGGGGCAGCCGCGGTCGTCGCGACCGTCGCGCTCGCGGCCGAGTTGTCGCTGCCCGTCGACGTCGTCGCGACCGTACCGATGGCCGAGAACATGCCGTCCGCGACGGCGCAGCGGCCGGGCGACGTCCTGACGCAGTACGGCGGAACGACGGTCGAGGTGATCAACACCGACGCCGAGGGCCGGCTCATCCTCGCGGACGCGATCGTGCGGGCCTGCGAGGACTCGCCCACCTACCTGATCGACACCGCGACCCTCACCGGCGCGCAGACGGTGGCGCTGGGCAATCGGACGTCCGGCGTCATGGGCACGGACGAGTTCCGCGATCGTGTCGCCGCGATCGGGCAGCGCGTCGGCGAGAGCGCGTGGCCGATGCCGATGCCCGCCGAGATCAGGGCAGACCTCGACTCGCGCGTGGCCGATCTCGCGAACGTCACCAACAACAGGGCCGGCGGCATGCTCGCGGCAGCACTGTTCCTGAAGGAGTTCGTGGCCGACGACGTGCAGTGGGCGCACATCGACGTCGCGGGCCCGGCCTACAACACCGGCGGCGCCTGGGGGTACACCGGCCGCGGCGGCACCGGCGTCCCGGTGCGCACGATGATCTCCGCCATCGAGGACATCGCCGCGAACGGCTGAGCGGCGGCCGCAGGCCGGATCACCCGTCTCGTTCCAGGCGCTCGCGCCGGCGTTCGATGCGGCGGCGATTGTCGAAGTCGCGCATGCGCTTCGGGTATCCGGTCTTGCGGACGTCGTACACGGGGATCTTCAGATCCTCGCCGAGCTTGCGCGCGCCGCGGTCGCCGCCGACCTTGCGGCGCGTCCACTCGCCGTCCCACGCGACGAGCACGACGGTCACCTCGGTGACGACGGTCGCGGGCTCGACGTACGCTTCGACGCCGCGGTGCTCGCGCACCCACTGCGTGAGGTACGCGGCGTCGGACTGCTCGGGCCCGCGCCGGCCGCCCGCACCCCGGCCACGTCGACCGACGCCACGACCGATTCGGCTGAACAGACCCACCGGTTCCTCCTCGTGTCCGGGCGGAGCACCGAACGCTCCGCCCTCGTCTTCCCATAGTGCCAGCAATTCGGACATTCCCCCTGGCGAGTGCTACTCGTCGGTAGCTTCGCGGACTGTGGACCTCCCTCGGCGGAGCACCGTGGCGAGTGGAAAGATGACCGATGACCGACCCGATCGACGACCCCCTGATCGCGCCGGCACCGGCACGAGAACCGGCCCTGCACGACGATCGCCGCGCGAGAATCGGGCATGAGCCACGACTGGACGCGGACCGCGCGCACAATGGTCACGACCACGAGTCGAAGAATTCAACAACCCGCACACAACCCGTCGAGGAGTCAGAAGACATGGCCTTCTCCGTCCAGATGCCAGCTCTTGGTGAGAGCGTCACCGAGGGAACGGTCACCCGGTGGCTCAAGCAGGAGGGAGACACGGTCGACGTCGACGAGCCGCTGCTCGAAGTCTCCACCGACAAGGTCGACACCGAGATCCCCTCCCCTGCCGCGGGTGTGCTGACGAAGATCGTGGCGCAGGAGGACGACACCGTCGAGATCGGCGGCGAACTCGCCGTGATCGGCGACGCCGGCGAGTCCGCGGACTCCGGCTCCGGTGACGACTCCGCCGCCGAATCCGAGCCGGAGCCCGAGCCCGAGCCCGAGCCCGAGCCCGAAGCCGAGCAGGACGCCCCCGCGGAGTCCGCCGAGGCCGAACAGCCGTCGTCGGGATCCGGTGGCGGCGAGGGAACCCCCGTCACGATGCCCGAACTCGGCGAGTCGGTGACCGAGGGAACCGTCACCCGCTGGCTCAAGCAGGTCGGTGACGAGGTCGCCGTCGACGAGCCGCTGCTCGAGGTCTCCACCGACAAGGTCGACACCGAGATCCCGTCTCCCGTCGCGGGAACCCTGCTCGAGATCTCGGCGGAGGAGGACGACACCGTCGAGGTCGGCGGACAGCTCGCCGTCATCGGCTCCGGTGCACCTGCGGCGAAGTCCGCGGAGCCCGAACCGGAACCCGAGCCCGAGCCGGAGCCGGAGCCTGCGAAGCAGGAGTCGAAGCCCGAGCCGAAGGCAGAGCCGAAGCCCGAGCCCGCGAAGCCCGAACCCGCGAAGGCCGAGAGCACGCCTGCTCCCGCGAAGGAGGCGTCCGCGGCCGGTGGCCCGTCCTCGGAGTCGACGCCGTACGTCACCCCGCTCGTGCGCAAGCTCGCCGCCGACAACGGCGTCGACCTCGCGTCGGTGTCCGGCACCGGTGTCGGTGGCCGCATCCGCAAGCAGGACGTCCTCGCCGCCGCCGAGTCGGCGAAGAAGCCGGCCGCCGCCGCGCGGTCCGCACCGGCGGCCGCGGCGCCCGCCGCCCCCGCGACCGCGGGTGTGCGCGAGGATCTGCAGCATCTGCGCGGAACCACGCAGAAGGCCAACCGGATCCGTCAGATCACCGCCACGAAGACGCGCGAGTCGCTTCAGACGACCGCACAGCTCACGCAGGTCTTCGAGGTCGACGTCACGCGGATCGCGGCACTGCGGTCCCGCGCGAAGGGCACCTTCCTCGAGCGTGAGGGCGTCAAGCTGACGTACCTGCCGTTCTTCGCGAAGGCCGTCGTCGAGGCACTCAAGGTGCATCCGAACATCAACGCGTCGTACGACGAGGGCTCGAAGCAGATCACGTACTACGACGCCGAGCACCTCGGCATCGCGGTGGACACCGAGCAGGGTCTGCTCTCCCCCGTGATCCACAACGCCGGCGACCTCTCGCTGGGTGGTCTGGCACGTGCGATCGCCGACATCGCGAATCGCGCACGCTCGGGCGGCCTCAAGCCGGACGAGCTCTCGGGTGGCACGTTCACGATCACGAACATCGGAAGCCAGGGCGCGCTGTTCGACACGCCGATCCTGGTTCCGCCGCAGGCGGCGATGCTCGGCACGGGCGCGATCGTCAAGCGCCCCTCGGTCGTGACGGACGAGGCCGGCAACGAGTCCATCGGCGTGCGGTCGATGTGCTTCCTGCCGCTCACGTACGACCACCGGCTCGTCGACGGCGCCGACGCGGGCCGTTTCCTCACGACGATCAAGCAGCGTCTCGAGGACGGCGCGTTCGAGGCCGATCTCGGCCTGTAGCAAGCGGTTCGACACGGCGACGGCGCCGGTACCCCCGTGGGTGCCGGCGCCGTCGCCGTTCGTGCACTCGCGACGGCCCGCGCTCCGCGGCGTACCGTGACACGTCATGAGCAGCACGCAGCCCTCGGCCCGCACGGCCTCGACTCCGGTCGTCGTCGATCGTCTCGGTCTCGTCGACTACATGCAGGCGTGGGAGCGGCAGCGCGCGATCGCGAACGAGCGCGCGGAGGGCCGCGGCGACGACCGGCTGCTGCTGCTCGAGCATCCCGCGACCTACACCGCGGGGCGGCGTACCGAGCCCGCCGATCGGCCGGTGGACGGGACTCCCGTGATCGACGTCGATCGCGGCGGCAAGATCACGTGGCACGGCCCGGGGCAGCTGGTGGGCTATCCGATCGTGCGGCTCGCCGAGCCGGTGGACGTCGTCCAGTACGTGCGGCGCATCGAGGAGGCACTGATCGCCGTCGTCTCCGATCTCGGAATCGTGTGCGGGCGGATCGACGGCCGCTCCGGCGTGTGGCTCGCGGCCTCGGTGCGCGGTGGCGTCGTCCTGCCCGAGCGCAAGGTCGCCGCGATCGGGATCCGGGTGCAGCGCGGAGTCGCGATGCACGGCTTCTCGCTCAACTGCAATTCGGTTCTCGACGGATTCGACGCGATCGTGCCGTGCGGGATCCGCGACGCGGGTGTCACGACGCTCTCGCACGAACTGGGCCGCGACGTGACCGTCGACGAGGTCGTTCCCGCCGTCACCGAGGCCGTGCTCGCGGCGCTCGACGGCGCACTGCCGGTGCGCGATCACGAGCTCGATCGCACCGTCCGGTCCGACGACGGCGATGCGATGGGAACCGCTGCGGAGCCCGTGTTCACGACGCTGCGGCTCGGCTGAACACTACCGATCGGTAACCTGCGAACCCCGCTCCCCGGTCCCGGAGACGGGTCGCGCCCGCGTACGATCGACGTCGTGACTGTGGCCCCAGAAGGACGCAAGCTGCTCCGCCTCGAGATCCGAAACGCGGAGACTCCGATCGAACGCAAGCCCAGCTGGATCAAGACGCGCGCCAAGATGGGCCCGGAGTACTCCGAGCTCAAGGGCCTCGTCAAACGCGAAGGGCTGCACACGGTCTGCGAAGAGGCCGGGTGCCCCAACATCTACGAATGCTGGGAAGACCGCGAGGCGACGTTCCTCATCGGCGGCGAGCAGTGCACGCGCCGATGCGACTTCTGCCAGATCGACACCGGTAAGCCCGCAGCACTGGATCGCGACGAGCCGCGCCGCGTCGCCGAGAGCGTGCAGGCGATGGGGCTGCGTTACTCGACGATCACGGGTGTCGCCCGCGACGATCTGCCCGACGGCGGCTCCTGGCTGTACGCCGAGACGGTGAAGCAGATCCACGAACTCAACCCCGGCACGGGCGTCGAGAACCTGATCCCCGACTTCAACGGCAAGCCCGATCAGCTCGCCGAGGTCTTCGAGTCGCGCCCGGAGGTCCTGGCGCACAACGTCGAGACCGTGCCCCGGATCTTCAAGCGGATCCGTCCCGCGTTCCGCTACGAGCGGTCGCTCGGCGTCATCACGGCGGCGCGCGACTTCGGGCTCGTCACCAAGTCGAACCTCATTCTCGGCATGGGCGAGACGCCCGAGGAGGTCACCCAGGCGTTGCACGACCTCCACGACGCAGGCTGCGACATCGTCACGATCACGCAGTACCTGCGCCCGTCGCCGCGGCATCATCCCGTCGAGCGCTGGGTCAAGCCCGAGGAGTTCGTCGAGCATTCGCGTGCGGCCGAGGAGATCGGTTTCGCCGGTGTCATGGCGGGTCCGCTCGTGCGGTCGTCGTACCGCGCGGGCCGGCTGTACGCGCAGGCGATGGCGAAGCACGGTCGCACGCTTCCCGAGGGCATGGCCCACCTCGCCGAGGCCGGCTCGGCGTCGCAGGAAGCAGGATCGCTCATCGAGCGGCTCGCCCGCACCTCCTGACGTCCGCGCTCCGCGTCCACCCGCACTCCGCGAGACCCTGACCCCGTCCGACCGATTCCGGTCGGACGGGGTCAGGGACGTATCCTGGGAGCCATGGCGAACGGCACCCGGGGCGGCAAGGGCAAGCCCACGAAGGAAGCGAAGGCAGCGGCGAAGGCCGCCCGCAAGAAGGCGTCGCGCGAGCGGCGTCAGCAGTTGTGGCAGGCGTTCCAGATCCAGCGCAAGGAGGACAAGGCCCTCCTGCCGCTGATGATCGGAACGGTCGTCGGCGCCGCACTCGTGTTCTTCCTGCTCGGCCTGATCTGGGGCATGGAGTGGTTCATGCTCCCCATCGGCATCCTGCTGGGTGTGCTCGGCGCGTTCATCATCTTCGGGCGCCGCGTCCAGAAGTCGGTCTACCGCAAGGCCGAGGGCCAGGCGGGTGCGGGCGCGTGGGCGCTCGAGAACCTGCAGGGCCGGTGGCGGGTCAAGACGGCCGTCGCGGGCACGACGCATCTCGACGCCGTTCATCGTGTGATCGGCAAGCCCGGCGTGATCCTCGTGGGCGAAGGTGACCCGGGACGGCTCCGCGCGCTCCTGGGCCAGGAGAAGAAGCGTGTCGCCCGGCTCGTCGGCGACACCCCGATCTACACCTTCGTCATCGGCAACGACGAGGGCGAGGTCCCGCTCTCCAAGCTCCAGCGCCACCTCGGCAAACTGCCGAACAACATCGACAACAAGCGCATCGACGCGATCGAGGGCCGGCTCGCGGCGCTGAGCAGCCGCGGCCAGGGCGGTGCGGCGCTGCCGAAGGGCCCGATGCCCGGCGGCGCGAAGATGCGTGGTGTCCAGCGGACGATCCGTCGCCGCTGACGGCTGCTCACGCCGACACGATCACAGCAGGGGCCCCGCCGTCGGCGGGGCCCCTGCTGTATCCCCGGCCGGTGTCGCTGCCCGGGTCAGCGAGTGCGGATCATCGCGACGCCGGTCGCGCGATCGTGCATGCCACGGCCGTCGATGTCGGTGATCGTCGCCGGGACGACGAACGATAGCAGTGCCTGGCGGCCGAGTGCCCGGACGAAGCCGACGCGGGCGGGCGCGTCGATGCGGCCGACGCGCATCCCGAGGAAGAGCTGGCCCGGCGTGTAGGAGAAGAGCGTCACGCACACGACGCCCATGACGAACCACACGATGAGCGTCATGGTGGGCATCAGCCCACCGAACGGGATGTCGGCGCCGGTGATGAGCGTCGCGACGCCCATCGAGAGGAACCAGTCGATCATGAGCCCCCCGATGCGGCGGCCGGGGCCGGGAATCGACCCGGGGCCGTTCGGCGGAAGACCGAGGTTCTGACCTCGGTAGGCCTGTTCTGCGCCGTCGGAGTTCTCGGGCAGTGCTGCGGACGGGCCGGAGAGCCAGGAGCCGGTGATACGGGGCATGCCCTTCAGGGTAGGCTAACGCGCCTGCCTCGCTGCGCACCTCCCGTCGTCGACTGTGGACGGGCTCACATTTCCGCGTTTTCCCAGTCCACAGTCATGCGTAACATGGGTGAAACATCCAAGTGACCGGTGGGCAACACCCGGTTCCTAGCCTCGGCGGCGAGGAATTCGCCAACACCACTTGGCCGAAGCGATCAAAGGAGCACAAGCGTGGCGTTCACCACGGCCGACGAGGTCATCAAGTTCATCAAGGACGAGAACGTCGAGTACGTCGACGTCCGCTTCAGCGACCTGCCCGGCATCCAGCAGCACTTCTCCATCCCGGCTGCCGCCTTCAACGAGGACGTCTTCGAGGACGGCCTCGCGTTCGACGGCTCGTCGGTGCGCGGCTTCCAGTCGATCCACGAGTCGGACATGATGCTCCTGCCCGACGTCACGACGGCTCGGCTCGATCCCTTCCGTGCAGCCAAGACGCTCAACGTCAACTTCTTCGTCCACGATCCGTTCACGCGGGAGGCCTACAGCCGCGACCCGCGCAACGTCGCCCGCAAGGCGGAGGAGTACCTGAAGAGCACCGGCATCGCCGACACCGCGTTCTTCGGTGCCGAGGCCGAGTTCTACATCTTCGACTCGATCTCGTACGACTCGCAGATGAACGGTGCGTTCTACAAGATCGACTCGGTCTCGGGCGCGTGGAACACCGGCGCGGCGACCAACCCCGACGGCTCGCCGAACCTCGGCTACAAGGTTCGCGCCAAGGGCGGCTACTTCCCCGTCGCGCCGTACGACCACTACGTCGACCTGCGTGACCAGATCACGACGAACCTGCAGAACGCGGGCTTCGAGATCGAGCGCGGCCACCACGAGGTCGGCACCGCCGGTCAGGCCGAGATCAACTACAAGTTCGGCACGCTCCTCGGTGCCGCCGACGATCTCCAGCTGTTCAAGTACATCGTGAAGAACACGGCGTGGGCGGCCGGCAAGTCCGTCACCTTCATGCCCAAGCCCCTCTTCGGCGACAACGGCTCGGGCATGCACGTGCACCAGTCGCTGTGGAAGGACGGCAAGCCGCTGTTCCACGACGAGGCCGGTTACGCGGGCCTGTCGGACATGGCGCGTCACTACATCGGCGGCATCCTGCACCACGCCCCGTCGCTGCTCGCGTTCACGAACCCGACGATCAACTCGTACCACCGCCTGGTTCCGGGCTACGAGGCTCCCATCAACCTCGTGTACAGCCAGCGCAACCGTTCGGCCGCGGTTCGTATCCCGATCACGGGCAACAACCCGAAGGCGAAGCGCCTCGAGTTCCGCGCTCCCGACTCGTCGGGCAACCCGTACCTGTCCTTCGCGGCGCAGATGCTCGCGGGTCTCGACGGCATCAAGAACAAGATCGAGCCGATGGCGCCCGTCGACAAGGACCTCTACGAGCTCCCGCCCGAGGAGGCCAAGGGCATCCCCCAGGCCCCCACGAGCCTGCCCGCGGTCATCGATCGCCTCGAGCAGGATCACGAGTACCTCACCGAGGGCGGCGTGTTCACCGAGGATCTCATCGAGACCTGGATCTCGTACAAGCGTGAGGCCGAGATCGCTCCGGTCAACCTGCGTCCGCACCCCTACGAGTTCCAGCTGTACTACGACGTGTGATCCTCACGCGCGGGCGGCACCGGCCGCCCGGCGCAGCGAGTCGCACCGGCGAGCCCCGTTCTCCGTCACGGAGAACGGGGCTCGTCCCGTTTCCGCGACCACTCGATTCGCCGTCCACCGATATCCGACGTTTCGTTCACCCCACGAACGGGTGAAAAGGGATAGTTTGAGAAACGCCGAACTGCGCGTGGTTTTTTCGGCACGGTAGGTATTTAGCGGCACACGGTGAACAGAAGAGACGAGACTGTGCGGAATTCGAATTCTCGCGTCGGGACGAGGTGGGCGTAGCGGTGGACCTGGGACAGCTCTGGGACTTCGTGACCGAGCGAAGAATGCAACTCCTCACGGATTCGTATCTGCACGTGAGTGCCGTCGTGCAATCCGTGGTCATCGCCACGATCGCGGCGGTCCTCATCGGAATCGCCGTCTACCGCAGCCCTGTCGGATCGTCGATCGCGACGGCACTCGCCAGCACCGTGCTCACGGTTCCCTCGTTCGCACTGCTCGGCCTTCTGATTCCGATCATGGGCCTGGGCGTCGCACCGACCGTGACCGCACTGGTGCTCTATTCGCTGCTGCCGATCATTCGCAACACGATCATCGGCCTCGCGTCGGTGGATCCGTCGGTGACCGACGCAGCGCGCGGCGTCGGAATGAGCAGGCTCGGTGTGCTCTCGCGGATCGAGATTCCGATCGCGTGGCCGTCGATTCTCACCGGAATGCGCATCGCGACGCAGATGGCGATGGGAATCCTCGCGATCGCCGCGTACGCGAAGGGCCCGGGCCTCGGCAACCTCATCTTCTCGGGACTGTCGCGCGTCGGCAGCCCCACCGCACTTCCGCAAGCGCTGACCGGCACGATCCTCATCGTCGTCCTGGCCCTCGTCCTCGACGGCATCTACGTGCTCATCGGCAAGCTGACCACCTCGAGGGGGCTTCGTGACTGAAACAACGACGACCGAGCAGGCACCGGAGATCTCCGGCGTCGACATCGTTCTCGACCACGTCAGCAAGGTCTACCCCGGTTCGAAGGACCCCGCCGTCGACGACGTCTCGCTCGAGATCGCAGCAGGCGAACTCGTGGTACTCGTCGGGCCGTCCGGTGGCGGCAAGACCACGACGATGCGCATGATCAACCGGCTCATCGAGCCGACGTCCGGGAAGATCACGATCGGCGGCCGCGACGCGCTCTCGATCGACCCGGACGAACTGCGGCGCGGGATCGGCTACTCGATCCAGCAGGCGGGCCTGTTCCCGCACATGACGGTCGCCAAGAACATCGCGACGGTGCCGGCACTCCTGCACTGGGACAAGAAGAAGGTCCGTGCGCGCGTCGAGGAGATGCTCGATCTCGTCGGCCTCGATCCCGGCGTCTACGCCTCGCGCTACCCGCGCCAGCTCTCGGGCGGCGAGCAGCAGCGCGTGGGTGTCGCCCGCGCCCTCGCCGCCGATCCCCCGGTGCTGCTCATGGACGAACCGTTCGGCGCAGTCGACCCGATCACCCGCGGCCTGCTGCAGGACGAGCTCATGCACCTGCAGGCGGAGCTGCGCAAGACGATCGTCTTCGTCACCCACGACTTCAACGAGGCCGTCAAGCTCGGCGACCGGATCGCCGTCCTCGGCCCGCGCTCGACGATCATGCAGTACGACACGCCGTCCGCGATCCTCGCCGCCCCTGCCAACGAGACCGTCGAGGGCTTCGTCGGATCGGGCGCCGCCCTCAAGCAGCTGACGCTCGACCGCGTTCGGGACGTCAAGCTCAGCAAGCGCCCGACGGTCTCGATCACCGATTCCGTCGACACAGCGCGCGCGGCGCTCGAGGGCCGCAAGAATCCGTGGGGGATCGTCCTCGACGAACGCCGCCGCCCGGCGGCGTGGGTGTCGACGCGTCACCTCGCGCACGCGTCGTCGTTGCGCGGGATCGGCGTGCCGGTCGGCGAGATCGTCTCGCCGCAGTCCACCCTGCAGGACGCGCTCGAGGCCCTGCTGGAAGAGGGCTCCGCGACGGCGATCGTGGCCGGACGGCGCGGTGAGTACCAGGGCGTCGTCACGATCGACACCCTCGTGCGGCATCTCGCGTCGATGCGCGAGGAGTACGGCGACGACGACAGCACCGGCGAACTGCCGGCGGTACCGGACGAGAAGAGCGCTCCGTGAGTAGCGCGACGACCGAACCCGCCGCCGATTCGCGGACGCCACAGCGCAGCGAGCGCCGCGCCGAACGTGCCCGGTTGTGGATCCAGCCGGTCCTCATCGCGATCCTCGTCGTCGCGGTCCTGACGTGGGCGTTCACCCGTGATCTCACGGCGACGCAGACCGCGAGCCTCAACGCGGCCAACCTCGCGACGCTGACGTGGCAGCACGTGCTGCTCACGATCGTCATCGTGCTCATCGTCGTCGCGGTGGCCGTCCCGCTCGGAATCCTGCTCACGCGACCGGGATTCGACCGGCTCGCTCCCCTGTTCATCGGCATCGCGAACATCGGCCAGGCGGCGCCCGCGATCGGCCTGCTCGTCCTGCTGTTCCTGTGGACGAACACGACCGGATTCTGGATCGGTGTCCTGCCGATCGCGTTCTATTCGCTGCTTCCGGTGCTCCGCAACACGATGCTCGGCCTGCAGTCGGTCGATCCCGCGCTCATCGACGCGGGACGCGGCCAGGGCATGTCGGCGGGCAAGGTGCTGCGCAGCGTCGAACTGCCGCTCGCGGTCCCGTTCGTCCTCGCCGGGCTGCGCACGTCGCTGGTGCTGGCGGTGGGCACCGCGACGCTGAGCTTCCTCGTCAGTGCGGGCGGGCTCGGGATTCTCATCGACACCGGATACAAGCTGCGCGACAACGTCACGCTGATCGTCGGAGCCGTGCTCGCGATCGCCCTCGCGCTGCTGGTCGACTGGCTCGGGGCGCTCGCCGAAGAGTACCTGGGCCCGAAGGGATTGCGATGAAGCGCACGTGGCGCACCCTGGTGTGCGCGGTCGCGATGACTGCCGCCGTGACGGCGTCGGCGTCGTGCGGACTGGAATCGGGCAGCTCGCTCCCGCTGCGGGTCGAACCCGGCAGCATCCAGCCCGTCGCCGATCTCGAGGGCGTCCCGATCACGGTCGGCTCCAAGGACTTCACCGAGCAGGTGATCCTGGGCTACGTCATCGGTTTCGCGCTGTCGGCCGCCGGCGCGGACGTCCGGGACCTCACCAACATCCAGGGCTCGAACTCGACGCGCGACGCGCAGATCGCGGGCCAGGTGGATGTGACGTACGAGTACACGGGTACAGGCTGGATCAACTATCTCGGCCACGAGACCCCGATCCCCGATCCGCAGGCGCAGTTCGAGGCCGTCCGCGACGAGGACCTCGAGCGCTACCAGATGGTGTGGACGGACCCCGCTCCGATGAACAACACCTACGCCCTCGCGATGAACCGCGCGACGGCCGAGGCGACCGGGGTGGAGACGCTCTCCGACTACGCGGAGCTCGTCCGCACCGATCCCGCCGCCGCGACGACGTGCGTCGAGAGCGAGTTCAACGTCCGCCAGGACGGCTTCCCCGGCATGGCCGCGCACTACGGCTTCGACCCCAATGCGGTGGAGCGCCGCATCCTGCAGACCGGCATCATCTATCAGGCCACGGCCGACGGCACCCAGTGCAAGTTCGGTGAGGTGTTCACGACCGACGGCCGGATCATCGCGCTCGATCTCGTTCTGCTCGAGGACGACCAGTCGTTCTTCCCGAAGTACAACGCGGCCGTCGTGATGCGGGAAGGCTTCGCGGAGGCGCATCCCGCCGTCGCCGAGGTGATGGCGCCGATCTCCGCCGCCCTCACCGACGACGTCGCGACCGAACTGAACCGCCAGGTCGACGTCGAGGGCCTCGAGCCCGCCGAGGTAGCCCGGCAGTGGCTCGTCGACAACGGCTTCGTCAGCATGCCCTGACACACGCACGTTCCCGCACGAGAGAGGGGCCGCGTCCACGTGGACGCGGCCCCTCTCCCACTGCTCGTGCGCCGGTCAGTCGCCGAACACGTCCTCGACGACACCTCGCGCGCGTCGGGTGACCCGCATGTAGTGATCGAGGAACTCGCCGACGTCTGACACCGCTCCCCACCCGGCGATGCACGCGACACCCGCGAGGACGCGCCCCGAACTGGGCAGCTGATCGGTCGGTTTGCCGCGGACGAGGACGAGAGCGTTGCGGGCCTTCGTCGCGAGCGTCCACGATTCACGCAGCAACTCGACGTTCTCGGCGTCCAGCAGTTCGGTCTGTTCGAGGACGTCGAGCGTCTCGAGGGTCGACGTGTTGTGCAGTGCGGGAACGGCGTGTGCGTGCCGCAGCTGCAGCAGCTGCACGGTCCATTCGACGTCGGCGAGACCGCCGCGGCCGAGCTTGGTGTGGGTCGCGGGATCCGCACCGCGCGGGAGTCGCTCGGAGTCGACGCGCGCCTTGATCCGCCGGATCTCGCGGACGGCGTTCTCGGACACGCCGCCCTCGGGGTACCGGATGCGGTCGATCATGTGGAGGAAACGCAGCCCCAGATCGGCGTCGCCCGCGACGCTCGTCGCCCGTAGCAGCGCCTGCACCTCCCACGACTGGGCCCACTGCTCGTAGTACGCGCGGTACGACGCGAGCGTGCGAACGACAGGACCGTTGCGTCCCTCGGGACGCAGGCCGGTGTCCACTTCGAGCGGCGGATCGGTGCTGGGCGTACCGAGCAGGGTGCGCACGCGATCCGCGATCGTCGAGGCCCATTTCACGGCGGTCGTGTCGTCGACGCCGTCGCGCGGCTCGCACACGAACATCACGTCCGCGTCGGAGCCGTAGCCGAGCTCGAAGCCACCGAGCCGGCCCATGCCGATCACGGTGAGCGAGGCGGGCGCGGGCTCGCCGCGCTCGCGTTCGCTGGCCCGAACGACGGCACCGAGCGAGGCCTCGAGGACCGCCACCCACACCGACGACAGGGCGTGACACACGGCGGGGACATCGAGCATGCCGAGGATGTCGGCGGACGCCACACGCGCGAGTTCCGCACGGCGCAGCGCCCGTGCGGCACCGATGGCCCGTGCCGGGTCCTCGTAGCGGGCCGCAGCGGTCGCGATCCCCTTCGCGACGTCCGCCGGACGCTGTTCGAGAAGCCGTGGCCCCGTGGGCGAATCGACGTAGAGCCGGATCACGTCGGGCGCCTTGAGCAGCAGGGTCGCGAGATAGGCGGACGATCCGAGGATGCGCATGAGCCGCTCGGCGACGGCGGGACCGTCGCGCAGCAGCCGGAGGAACCACTCGTGATCGTGCATCGCCTCGGCGAGCCTGCGGTACGCGAGCAGACCTGCATCGGGATCGGGTGTGTCCGCGAGAGTTTCGAGGAGTGACGGCAGCAGCAGCGCCTGGATGCGTCCCTTGCGCGAGGCACCCGCGGTGAGGGCCGTGAGGTGGCCGAGCGCGTTCTCGGGTGCGGCGTAGCCGAGCGCGGCCAGCTGCCGGACGGCGGCCTCCGGGCTCGGGACGATCGCGTCGCGGTCCATGCGCGCGACCGAGTCGAGCAGCGGCCGGTAGAACAGCCGTACGTGCAGGCGCCGCACCCGATGAGCGTTGCGGCGGATCTCTTCGCGCAGCACACCGAGCGAGTCGTGCGTGCCGTCGGGCCGCATGTGTGCCGCGCGCGCGAGCCACCGGAGCGCCTCGTCGTCGTCGGGCGGCAGCGTGTGGGTGCGCTTGAGCCGCTGCAGCTGGAGCCGGTGCTCGAGCAGCCGCAGGAACTCGTAGGACGCAGTGAGATTCGCGGCGTCGTCACGGCCCACGTAACCGCCGGCGGCGAGCGCCGTCAGCGCGTCGACCGTGCTCCGCACCCGCAGCGACTCGTCCGCGCGGCCGTGCACGAGTTGCAGCAGCTGCACCGCGAACTCGACGTCGCGCAGGCTGCCCCGGCCGAGTTTGAGCTCGCGCTCGCGCAGCTCCGGCGGGACCATCTCCTCGACGCGGCGACGCATCGCCTGCACCTCGGGGACGAAGTCCTCGCGTTCGGACGCCGTCCACACCATCGGGCCGAGCGCGTCGACGTAGTCGCGGCCGAGCGCCATGTCGCCGGTCATCGGGCGCGCCTTGAGCAGAGCCTGGAACTCCCAGGTCTTGGCCCATCGGCGGTAGTACGCGATGTGCGAGTCGAGGGTCCGGACGAGTTCTCCGGACTTGCCCTCGGGCCGCAGCGCCGCGTCGACGTCGAAGAAGGCCGACGACCCGACCCGCATGAGTTCGCCGGCGATGCGGCTCGCGGTGGCGTCGGCGGGTTCGGCGACGAACACGACGTCGACGTCGCTCACGTAGTTGAGTTCGCGCGCACCGCATTTGCCCATCGCGATCACGGCGAGCCGCGTCCCGCACGGCTTGTCGCCGCACACGGTCGCGATCGCCACCGCGAGCGCGGCGGTGAGCGCGGCGTCGGCCATGTCCGACAGGTGTTCCGCGACGGCGTTGTACGGCAGGACGGGTTCGTCCTCGACGGTCGGCGCGAGGTCGATCGCGGCGAGCAGGGCGAGTTGATCGCGGTACGCATCGCGCAGGGCCGCGACGGCGTCGCCGCCCGTCACCCCGGCGCGGTACACGACGGCGTCGTCGTCGCGGCCGGGTTCGGGGTGGGCGTCGACCGCCGCGAGGAAGACCTCGTCCAGCGCGTCCCGCGACGGCAGATCCGCGCCGCCCGCGAGCAGATCGACACGCGTCGGGTGCGCGACCAGATGATCACCGAGCGCCGTCGACGACCCGAGCAGCCCGAAGAGCCTGCCACGCAGCCCGAGATCGGTGCGCAGCGCGGTGTCGATCCGCTGCCAGCCGTCGCCGAGTGCCTCGCGGATCCGCATGAGCGCGCGGAGGGCGAGGTCGGCGTCGGGAGCACGCGAGAGCGCCCACAGCAACGGGATGTCGTCGACACCGGTCCACCCGAGTGTGCGAAGGTCCTCGGCGGCCGTGGGCTCGACGAGCCCGAGCCTGCCGGTACCGGGAACGATCGACCGTGAGGTGGGTGGTCTGACCATTCCTGACTTCGCCGCCTTCTCCGTCTCCCCGACCGTCTGCCCCCGACTACCAGGTTCGCTCACAGTCCGAGATAGGCCTCGAGTTCGTACGGGGTGACGCGGGAACGATAGTTCTCCCATTCGGCGCGCTTGTTGCGGAGGAAGAACTCGAACACGTGCTCACCGAGCGCTTCGGCGACGAGTTCCGACCGCTCCATCTCGCGCAGCGCCTCGTCGAGATTGCCGGGCAGTTCCTTGTAGCCCATCGCGCGACGTTCCGCGGAGGTCAGCGACCACACGTCGTCCTCGGCCTCGGGCGGGAGCTCGTAGTTCTTCTCGATGCCCCGCAGGCCCGCGGCCAGCAGTACCGCGAACGCGAGATACGGGTTGCACGCCGAATCGGGGCTCCGGATCTCGACACGTCGCGACGACGCCTTGTTCGGCGTGTACATCGGGACACGCACGAGCGCCGAGCGGTTCGACGGGCCCCACGACGCGGCGGTCGGTGCCTCGCCGCCGTGGATCAGCCGCTTGTACGAGTTGACCCACTGGTTGGTGACGGCGCTGATCTCGTTGGCGTGCGCGAGGATTCCGGCGATGAACGCCTTGCCGGTCGCCGAGAGCTGCAACGGGTCGTCCGGATCGTGGAAGGCGTTCGCGTCGCCCTCGAACAGGCTCATGTGGGTGTGCATCGCCGAGCCGGGCTGATCGGTGAACGGCTTGGGCATGAAGCTCGCGCGCACTCCCTCCTCGATCGCCACTTCCTTGACGACGTAGCGGAAGGTCATGACGTTGTCGGCCATCGACAGCGCGTCCGCGTACCGCAGGTCGATCTCCTGCTGTCCGGGGGCGCCTTCGTGATGGCTGAACTCGACCGAGATACCCATCGACTCGAGCGCGTCGATCGCGTGACGGCGGAAGTTCGGCGCCGACTCGTGCACGGCCTGATCGAAGTAGCCGCCGTCGTCGGCGGGCTGCGGCGGCGAGCCGTCCTGCGGAAGATTCTTGAGCAGGAAGAACTCGATCTCCGGATGCACGTAGCAGCTGAAGCCGAGGTCTCCGGCACGGTTGAGTTGGCGCCGCAGCACGTGACGCGAGTCGGCCCACGACGGCGAGCCGTCGGGCATCGCGATGTCGCAGAACATGCGTGCGGAGTGCTGGTGGCCCTTGCTCGACGCCCACGGCAGGATCTGGAAGGTCGAGGCGTCGGGCTTGGCGACGGTGTCGGCCTCGGAGACGCGCGCGAACCCTTCGATCGCGCTGCCGTCGAAGCCGATTCCCTCCTCGAAGGCACCCTCGAGCTCGGCCGGGGCGATCGCCACCGACTTGAGATAACCGAGGACGTCCGTGAACCACAAGCGCACGAAATGGATGTCGCGCTCCTCGAGGGTGCGCAGCACGAATTCCTTTTGGCGGTCCATGACGCCGAGCGTATGCACCCTGCGTTAAATCCGTGTTACTTCGCTGGTACGCGTGGCGTTACAGGGCGCGCCCGTTCAGCCGCACCGCAGGCCTTCGGGCACGTCCGACGGATCGCGCAGATAGGCGGCGACGGCGTCGTCGACGCAGGCCTCGCCGTCGAAGACGACGGTGTGCTGTGCCCCCTCGAACGTGAGCAGTTCGGCGCCGAGAGCGTCCGCGAGATCGACCCCGGCGCGGTACGGCGTCGCGGGATCGCCCGTCGTCGACACGACGAGCACCGGCGGCAGCCCCGGGACGTCGGGCACGCGCGGCTCGGACGTCGGCGGCACCGGCCAGAACGCACACAGATCGAGCGGTGCGGCACCGGTCCCGCGGCCGTCGTCGAGGAACGGCGCAGCGTTGCGGAACGCGGTGTCGGCGGCGCCCATCGCCGCCCTGTCGGTCTCGGGCGGATCGTCGACGCAGCGCACGGCGTCGAACGCGTCCTCGATGTTCGTGTAGGTGCCGTCGTCGGCACGTCCCTCGTACAGATCGGCGAGCATGAGCAGCGAGTCGCCCTGGCCGCGGGTGAGCGCGGCGAGACCACCGCGCAGCGGCGTCCACAGATTCGGGGAGTACAGCGCCTGCTGGACACCGGTGATCGCGTCGCCGTACGACAGCCCACGCGGGTCGGTCGTCGCGGCGGGAGTGTCGATCAGCGGGTCGACGAGTTCCCGGAAACGTGCAGTCGCACCGGCCGGGTCGGTTCCGAGCGGGCAGTCGGGGCGCGCAGTGCAGTCGGCCGCGAACGCGTCGAACGCCTGCTGGAATCCCTCCGCCTGCCCCAGCACCTGATCGACGACGGACTGCGCAGGATCGATCGCGCCGTCGAGCACCATCGCGCGAACATTGTCGGGGAACGCCTCGGCGTACGCGGTACCGAGGCGGGTGCCGTACGAGTAGCCGAGATAGTCGAGCCGCTGTTCACCGAGCGCCGCACGCACGACGTCCATGTCGCGGACGACCTCCCGCGTGCCGACGTGTGCGAGAACGTCGACGCCGGTCCGCTCGGCGCACAGCCGCGCGCGTTCCTGCGAGCGCGCCTCGCTCGCCGCGATTCCCTCGGGCGAGGAGTCCACGTCGTTCACCGCGCGGTCGGCGTCGCGTTCGGGTCCGGTGAGGCACTGCACCGCGGGCGTCGACGCACCGACTCCCCGCGGATCGAAGCCCACGACGTCGAACGACTCGCCGACGGGCGTGCCCGTCGCGACGCTCGCGAGCGCCAGCCCCGAGGCGCCGGGGCCGCCGGGATTGACGAGCAGCGAACCGATGCGCACCCCGCTCGCCCTCGCCCGCGAGATCGCGACGGACGCCGTCTCGCCGCCGGGCTCGGCGTAGTCGAGCGGCACCGTGACGCGCGCGCACTCGAGGTCGCCGCCCACCCCTGCACCGGGCGCGACCGCCTCGCACGTCCCCCACTCGAGCTGCTGCGAGTAGAAGGACTCGAGTCCCGCGGGGACCGCCGCTGCCTCGTCACCCGGCCCGTCGCCGCCCGTCGAGCACGCCGCGAGCACGAGAACCGATGCGGCGAGCGCCGCCTGCCGTCGCCGGCGCGAGAATCGGGACACGACGCCGATCGTGCCATCGACCCCGAGGTGTGATGTGCGCCACCTCGGGTGGGATTGGAACGGCGCGCGCAGGCTGGCAGACTCGACTACGTCACACCTGCACACCCGGGGACCCGCACACGGGCCTCGAGGCACGAAAGGGACACCATGTCCGAGACGTCTGCGTCCGACTCCACCGCGGCCGACCGCTCGCCCTACGGGGCCTCCGGCTCCGCACCCCACACCGGCCTCACGCGCCGTACCCGCACCCACCATCTCCAGGAGATGAAGACCCGCGGCGAACGCTGGCCGATGCTCACGGCCTACGACCACTCCACCGCCGCCCTCTTCGAGGAAGCCGGCATCCCCGTGCTCCTCGTCGGCGATTCCGCCGCCAACGTCGTGTACGGCTACGACACGACCGTCCCCGTCACGACCGACGAGATGCTGCCGCTCGTGCGCGGCGTCGTCCGCGGTGCACCGCACGCGCTCGTCGTCGCCGACCTCCCGTTCGGAACGTACGAGGCCTCGCCGCAGCAGGCGCTCGAGACGGCGGTGCGGTTCCTCAAGGAGGGCCAGGCCCACGCCGTCAAGCTCGAAGGCGGCGAACGCGTCGCCCCGCAGATCGCAGCGCTCACCGCGGCCGGTATCCCCGTCATGGCGCACATCGGCTTCACGCCGCAGAGCGTCAACGGACTCGGCGGCTTCCGCGTGCAGGGCCGTGGCGACGGCGCCGAGCAACTCGTCGCCGATGCGATCGCCGTGCAGGAGGCCGGCGCCTTCGCCGTCGTGATGGAGATGGTGCCCGCCGACATCGCCGGGCAGGTCACCCGCAAGCTCACCATCCCCACCGTCGGCATCGGCGCCGGCAACGAGTGCGACGCGCAGGTACTGGTGTGGCAGGACATGGCCGGCTACACCAGCGGACGCACCGCGAGGTTCGTCAAGCGATTCGGTAACGTCGGAGACGAATTGCGCGCTGCCGCGGCGGCATACGCCGACGAGGTGGCCAGGGGCACGTTCCCGGGATCCGAACACAGCTTCTGATCCGGCGCCCTCCCGAACAGGGGTGTTCGTGACCGCTCGACCGACCGACACACGACGCAGGACCGCACGACGCGAGACGGCACGACACCGGCGGCACGCGCTGCCGGTGTCCGTGCTGCTCGCCGCCACCGCGGCCGTCCTCGCGGGCTGCGGCGGGCCCCCTCCCCCGCCGGCGCCTGCCCCCGCACCGTCGGCCGAGACCACCACGACGCCCGCGCCCGACGCGCCCGTCGCCGGTGGCGTGACACAGACGCAGGCCGACGCACTGTGCAGCGAGATGGAGCGGCAGCTGCAGAGCTGGCGGACGTACACACCGTCGATCGGCCGCGGCGGGCTCAACATCCTCGTCGGCACGTGGATCGCGCAGAACGGCCAGAACCCCGCGGCGTACCTGCAGGATCGCGGCCGTGTCGACACCATCACGGCCGCAGCGTGTCCCGACGTCCGCGAGGGCGCGATCTCGGCTCTCGACATCCCCGACCTCGCCTCCGGCATCGTCGGGTTCTGACGCCTCCGGCGGCGCATCGCCGCCCGAACCACGCGGCGCGCGGGCATGATCGGGGCATGTCGAATACCGAGTTGCGCACCCTGTATCCCGCCATCGAGCCGTACGCGACGGGCATGCTCGACGTCGGCGACGGTCAGTCGCTGTACTGGGAGACGAGCGGCGACCCCGACGGCAAGCCGGTCGTGTTCCCCCACGGCGGACCCGGCGGCGCAACGGATCCCGACCAGCGGCGCTTCTTCGACCCCGCCTCGTACCGCATCGTGCTGTTCGATCAGCGCGGGTGCGGGCGCTCGGTTCCACACGTCGCGGACGGCGCCGACCTGTCGGTGAACACGACGCCCCACCTGATCGCCGACATCGAAACGCTGCGTGAGCATCTCGGCGTCGAGCACTGGCAGGTCTTCGGCGGGTCGTGGGGCTCGACGCTCGCGCTCGCCTACGCGCAGGCACACCGCGACCGCGTGACCGAACTCGTGCTGCGCGGCATCTTCCTGCTGCGCCGCAGCGAGATCGACTGGTACTACGGCGGCGGTGCGGGCCACGTCTTCCCCGAACACTGGGAGCAGTTCCTCGCGCCGATCCCCGAGGCGGAGCGCGGCGGCGACCTCGTCGCGGCCTACCACCGGCTGCTGCACGACGACGATCCCGACGTCGCCGCCGCCGCTGCCGTCGCGTGGTCGACGTGGGAGGGCGCGACGAGTACGTTGCTGCCGTCCCCCGACCGCGTCGCGCACACCGCGCAGCCGCGTTTCGCGACGGCCTTCGCGCGGATCGAGAATCACTACTTCGTGCACGGCGGATTCTTCGAGGAGGGCGCGCTGCTACGCGGCGCGCCCGCACTCGCCGGTGTTCCCGGCACCATCGTGCAGGGCCGTTACGACCTCGTGTGTCCCGCGACGAGCGCGTGGGAACTGCACCGCGCGTGGCCCGGGTCGTCGCTCCACATCGTGGACGACGCAGGCCATTCGGCGTCCGAACCCGGCATCGTCGACAGGCTCGTGTCGGCGACGGACCGCTTCCGCCCGTGACCGGCCGCGGCGACGGCGACCGGGCCGCCGAACCCCGGGGCGACGAGTTCCACGACGCATCGCTGCGGGTCTCGATCGCGTTCGGCGTCGGAGTCGTCGTCACCGCGATCATCGTCGTCGCGGGTTCGTGGGGATACGCGGCGGCAGCGGGCTGGGACGCAGCGGCCGCGGTGTTCCTCGCGCTCACGTGGTGGCGCGTCGGGCCGATGGACGGGCGGACCACCCGGGCGCACGCGACGCGCGAGGACGCGACGCAGCGGACCACGGACATCATCCTCGGCGCAGCCTCGGTAGCGAGTCTCGCGAGTGTCGTCGTGCTGCTGGTGCGGGCCTCGACGGAGGGCGGTGTCGCACGGATCGCGACGATCGCGCTCGGTCTGGCGACGATCGTGCTGTCCTGGTTCGTCGTCCACACCGTGTTCGCGTTGCGTTACGCGCGGCAGTACTACGCGCCGCCCGTCGGCGGCATCGACTTCGAGAACTCGGCCGACGATCCGCGCGAGGATCCCGCCTACTCGGATTTCGCGTACGTCTCGTTCGTGCTGGGCATGACGTATCAGGTGTCGGACACGAACATCTCGTCGCACGCGATCCGGATGAGCGTGCTGCGGCAGTCGATGCTCTCGTACCTGTTCGGGACGTTCGTGCTGGCCGCAGCGGTCAATCTGTTCGTGACGCTGGGAACGTGACCGGTCAGTCCTTCCAGCCCTCGTTCCAGCGCCGGTCCTCGGCGTCGGCGGCCTCGGTGCGTTCGCGAGCCTTCTCGAGCGCGTGCTGCGCGGACTCACGGTCGGGGTACGGCCCGATGCGGTCGAACGTCGAGACCTGCCGACCCTGCGAAACCTCGCCGGTGGACAGGTCGTAGTACCAGAGCTTGTCGGGGTCCGTCGTCATGGTGCGAGTGTGTCACTCCCGACACCACATGTGTTCTTCTTCCCGGTGACGACACGCCCCTGTCGCCGCGAGCACTGTTACCCTCGGCGGCGGTCGGCCACCCGGCCGGCACGGCTCGACCTCACAGGGCTCGACTTCACAAGACGAGCGAACGAACGGAGCACACGTGTCCACGATCCTGTTCGACCAGCTGGTGCCCTTCCTCGGGCCCGACGCCGCGGCCTACTGGGCCACGGTCTTCGCGATTCGCCCGATCTGACGTGCAGGCCACCGGGGGCGGACGAGCCGGCGTGTAAGCCGGATCCTGTCCCCGGTGCACGCACCGGGGGGCGACCATCCATCTGGGCACACCGTCGCCGGGTACCTCGAGCGGTTCACCCGCAGGCTCGGGCGAGCAGCCCTCGAACACCTGCGCAACCGCACCACCGAGGTGGTGCGGCCTTCAACCTTGCTCCGGGCGGGGTTTACCTAGCCACCCCGGTCACCCGGGGTGCTGGTGCGCTCTTACCGCACCGTTTCACCCTCACCGACGCTCTCGAAAGAGGCCGGCGGTCTGTTTTCTGTGGCACTGTCCCGCGAGTCACCTCGGGTTGCCGTTAGCAACCGCCCTGCTCTGTGGAGTCCGGACTTTCCTCGGTCGGAGGCGTCACACGAGTGACGTGTGGGTTCCTCCGAACGCGGTCGCCCGGCCGACTCGTCCGCGCCGACCAGTGTAGAGCACCGCGAAGCGGCGTCCGGCCGCACTAGTGTGTGTCCATGAACTACGTCGCGCTGCTGCGTGGGGTCAACGTCGGTGGGGTGACGCTGCGCTCGGCCGATCTCCGCGCGACGTTCTCCGCGACGCTCGGTTTCGGCGGCGTCCGTCCGGTGCTCGCGAGCGGCAACGTCGTCTTCGAGTCGCCCGAGACCGATCGGCTCGCTCTCGCCGAGCACATCACCGATGCGTTGCGCGCAGGCTTCGGATACGACGCCTGGACGCTCGTTCTGGACCTCGAGACGCTCGCCGGGATCGCCGACGGATATCCGTTCGATCTCGCCGACGACCGACAGCCGTACGTCGTGTTCGTGGCCGACGCCGGGTCGGCTGCGGAACTGGCTTCGGCCCCGCGCGGCGATGTGGACAGCGTCGCGGGTGGCGACGGTGTCGTCTACTGGGACGTCCCGAAGGGGCAGACGCTGGGCAGCACGTTCGGCCGCGAACTCGCGCGCAGCAGGTGGAAGTCCGGGACGACGTCGCGCAATCTGCGCACGCTGCGGCGCATTCTCGCGTGACCCTTCTCGCGGTCGCACTCGTCGCCGCGGTCCTCGTCTTCGCGATCGTCCGCCCGCGCGGGCTTCCCGAGATCGTCGTCGCGGCGCCGGCGGCCTTCGTCGCCGTGGCCAGCGGGCTCGTTCCGCTGGGGCGTGCCGCCGACACCGTGCGCGAACTCGCCCCCACGGTCGCCTTCCTCGCGGCGATCCTCGTCGTCGGGCATCTCGCCGACGCGCACGGCGTGTTCCGGTGGACGGCGGCACTGTTCGATCGCCGGGCAGGAGATTCGCCGCGGGCGATGCTGCGCATGGTGTTCGTCGCGGCGACCGCGGTCACCGCGGTGCTCAGCCTCGACGCGACCGTCGTCCTGCTGACGCCGATCGTCGTGGCCGCGGCACGGCGTGCGGGCATGGATCCCCGCCCGCACTCGTATGCGACGGTGCACCTGGCCAATTCAGCGTCGCTGCTGCTGCCGGTGTCGAACCTGACCAATCTCCTCGCCTTCGGTGCGACGGGGCTGACGTTCGTCGGGTTCGCGGCGACGATGGCGTTGCCGTGGCTGGTTGTCCTCGTCGTCCAGTTCGTCGTGGTGCGGGTGTACTTCCGCGACGCCCTCACCGCGAGACCGGCACCTCCTGCGCCGCAACAGAGCTCGCGCCCCGCCGAGCCGACGCCGGTGTTCGCGTTGACGGTGCTGGCGTTCACGCTCGCGGGTTTCGCGGTGTCGGGTGCCTTCGGCGTCGAGCCGGTGTGGGTGGCGCTCGCGGCCGCGATCGTGCTCGGTTCGGGTGCGCTGCACCACGGCACGAGCACGCCGCGACGCATCGTGCGCGCGGCGGACGTGTGGTTCTGCCTGTTCGTTCTCGCGCTCGGTGTCGTCGTCGACGGTGTGTCCTCCGGGACGCTCGGATCCGCTCTCGCCGAGGTGCTTCCGTCCGGCACGTCGTGGGGTGCGCTACTCGCGGTGGCCGTGGTCGCCGCGCTCGCGTCGAACGCCCTCAACAATCTTCCGGCGACGCTGCTGCTGCTCGCGGCGCTCGGGCCCACCGCCGAACCGGCACTGATCCTCGCGCTGCTGATCGGCGTGAACCTCGGACCCAACCTCACGTACGTCGGTTCGCTCGCGACCATGCTGTGGCGGCGGATCAGCGCACTCTCCGGCGAACCCGTCCAGCTCTCGACGTTCACGGCGGTCGGTGTGATCTCGACGCCACTCGCCCTCGTCGCCGCCGTGACAGCCCTGTGGTTGGTGACGTGATGGGGCTCGTGACGTGATGGCGGCGGGCTCGCTTGCGCACCCGATATCGCCCCACGCACCCGAAATTCTAGGTGCGTAGCGGGAATTGTGGTGCGCGAGCGGCGTCACTGCACGCGAGCGCGCCCGGTGACCGATCACCCGAGCTAGGCCAGATGCGACGTGTCGTTGACGAGCCGGACGGACGACCCGCCGTCACCGTAGAACTCGGCGATGCTCAACGAGGCGAGATCGAGGTGCAGCTTGTAGAGCAGTCCCGGCCCGGCGTCGAGCGCGAGCTGCAGGAAGGTCTTGATGGGCGTGACGTGCGAGACGACGAGGACGTTGCCGCCCGCATAGCGCTCGGTCAGGTCGGCCCGCGTGGCCTCCACGCGCGCACGCACCGCGTCGAAACTCTCCCCGCCGGGTGCCGGAACGGAGGTGTCGGCGAGCCACTGCGCATGCACGTCCGGATCGCGCTCGGCGGCCTCGGTGAACGTCAGCCCTTCCCAGTCGCCGAAGTCCGTCTCGATCAGTCCCTCGTGTTCCGTCACCGGAAGGCCGAGGGCGTCGGCGACGGCGGTCGCCGTGGCGTGAGCACGCGCGAGCGGCGACGTCACGACGGCGGCGACACCGCCGCGATCGCCGAAACGCCGTGCGGCACGGGCGGCCTGCGTGCGGCCGAGATCGGTCAGCCCGGGGTTGCCGCGTCCCGAATAGCGCTTCTCCACCGAGAGCGGCGTCTGGCCGTGACGGAGCAGCAGCAGCCGGGTCGGCGCTCCCGACGTCGCCATCCAGCCCGGCGACTGCGGCGCCGCGACGGGCGCCTTCGTGCCGTGCTCGGCCTTGGGGTCGGGCGGGAGCGGAGCTGCCGGATCGGCCGTGCCGGCATCCATCGCCTCGTTCGCGAGCAGATCCGCCCGTGCGTTGCGGGCACGCGGGATCCACGTGTAGGAGACGGTATCGAACTGCGCCGCAATGCCTTTCGCCTCACGATGGAGGACGGCAAGATCGGCGTTCTTGACCTTCCAGCGCCCGCTCATCTGCTCGACGACGAGCTTGGAGTCCATCCGAACCTCGACCTCGCGGGCACCGAGATCGGCGGCCGCGCGCAGTCCCGCGATCAGGCCGCTGTACTCGGCGACGTTGTTCGTCGTCGTACCGAGGAACTGCTTGCGCTCGGCCAGCACTGCGTCGTGGGAGTCGAGGACGACGGCCCCGTACCCGGCGGGTCCGGGGTTGCCGCGCGAACCGCCGTCGGCCTCGACGACGACCGACGTCGCGGCGCTGCTCACAAGCCGGATTCCTTGGTGCGGACGAGGATCGCGCCGCACTCGGGGCACCGGACGACCTCGTCGGCGGGTGTCGCCGAGATCCGGGCGATCTCGCCGCGATCGAGTTCGATCCGGCACGCGCCGCATCGGCGGGCCTGCAGCAACGCGGCCCCGATCCCGCGCGACGCGCGCTGCTTCTCGTAGACGGCCAGGAGGTCGTCGGGCAGCCCGGCGACGAGTTCGTCGCGGTTGCCCGTGCGCGCCTGGATCGCCGAGTCGACGTCCGCGAGAGCGTCGTCACGGCGACGCTGTGCATCGATCAGTTCGTCCTCGGCCTTCGACAGCTGCGCGCCGGCGTGCGAGTGATCGGCCTGCGTCGCCTCGCGCCGTTCCATGACCTCGAGGAGTTCGCCCTCGAGCAGTCCCTGCCGACGCTCGAGGCTGCCGAGTTCGTGTTCGAGCTCGGTGAGCTGCTTCGCCCCGACCGAGCCGCCTTGCAGCAGCGAACGGTCACGATCGCCGCGCTTGCGGACGGCGTCCACCTCGCCCTCGAGCTTGCGGATGTCGCGGTCGAGGTCGTCGATGGCGATCTCGACGGCGACCGCGGCGTCCTTGCGCGAGACCCGCTCCGCCTCGAGCCGATCGACCTCGGCCTGCTCGGGCAGGTGTCCCCGGCGATGTGCCAGTCGTGCGAGCTCGGCGTCCACCCCGGCGACCTCGAGCAGCCGGGACTGAACAGTGGGTTCGACGTTCAACTGCGCAACTCCTGATGGTGAAAGGGCGGTAGTTGCCACCGTACCGCGCGAGTCACGCGGAGTCGGTGTCGCATCCGTGGCCCCCGAGCGTCCACGGGTCGGTCCGCAGCGCGCTGATCGTGCACGTCGTTCCCCGATCGGCGAAGGCACGATCGAGGACGTCTTTCGCCTGCCCGCACCACGGCTGCTCGCTCGCCCAGTGTGCGACGTCGATCAGGGCGGGGCCGCCCGCCCGCAGATGCTCGTCCGCGGGGTGATGCCGCAGGTCCGCGGTGACGAAGACGTCGACGCCGAGCCGCGTGACCGCACCGAGCAGCGAGTCGCCTGCACCGCCCGACACGGCGACCCGCCGCACCGGTGCGTCCGGGTCACCCGCGGCGCGCACACCCCATGTCGTCCGCGGCAGCGCGCGAGACACCCGCTCGGTGAACTCCCGCAGCGTCGTCTCCCCCACGGTGCCGACCCGGCCGAGCCCGCGGGCCGTGGGAACGCCCGCCTGCTCGAACACGCCGAACGCCATCTCCTCGTACGGGTGTGCACCGCGCATCGCCGCGACGACGGCGCCTCGCGCCCGCCGCGGCGCGACGACCTCGATCCGGATCTCGGCGAGCCGCTCGAGTACCCCGACCTCCCCGACCGCGGGGCGGGCGCCCGACTCGGGCAGGAACTGCCCGGTGCCCGTGACCTCCCAGCTGCAGTCGCGGTACTCGCCGAGGGCGCCCGCGCCGGCGTCGAACATCGCCCGGCGCACCGGCTCGGCGTCGCCGGGCGGCACGTACACGACGATCTTGTCGACGGGATCGGACGGAATCGGCTCGATCGGCCCCTCGACCTCGACGCCGAGCACTGCGGCGAGCGCGTCCGAGACACCCGGGTCCGCGGAGTCGGCGTTGGTGTGCGCCGTGAACAGCGCGCACCCGGCACGGATCAGCCGATGCACGAGCGCACCCTTGGGCGTCGCCGCACTCACAGTGTCCACGCCACGCAACAGCAGCGGATGATGCACCAGCAGCAGATCGGCACCCGACGCGATCGCGTCGTCGACGACCTCGGCGGTGGCGTCGACGGCGACGACGACGCGCTCCACGACGTCGGCCGGATCGCCGCACACCAGCCCGACCGAATCCCACGACTCCGCCAGATGGGGCGGGTACGCGGCATCGAGGGTCGCGATCACCTCGGCGAGCGTCGGTGCTGTCACGGTGAACTCCTGACGTTGATGTGCTCGGTGGCCCCGGTCTGTCGTATCACCACGAGCGGCCGTTCGGGGCGCGCGGCGGCGAAGTGGGACACTCGGCGACGTGACGACCGAGCATTCCGCACCGGCCCCCATCGTGCTGTTCGACCTCGACGGGACGATCACCGACTCGGCGCCCGGGATCCACCGGACGTTCCGGCACGCGCTCGCCGCCGTCGACCGACCGGTCCCCGGCGACGACGTCCTCGCCACCATCATCGGCCCGCCGATGCGCGACACCTTCGTGCGGCTCGGGTTCGATCCGCCGACCGCCGAGCGAGCGATCACCGCCTACACCGAGCGGTACGACGAGCAGGGCTGGGCGGAGAACTCGGTGTATCCCGGGATGCGCGACGTCCTGCGCACGGCACGGGAGCTGGGACTGCGGACGGCGGTCGCGACATCGAAGGCCGAGCCGTTCGCCGCCCGGATCCTCGAACACTTCGACCTCACGCAGTATCTCGACTTCGTCGGCGGCGCGACGCTCGACGGCTCACGTCGCGCGAAGTCCGACGTCATCGCGCATTCGTTGCGCGCGCTCGGCGTGAATCCCGGCGAGCACGACGGCGTCCCGATCGTCATGGTCGGCGACCGCGAACACGACGTCGAGGGTGCCGCGCTATGGGGCGTGAAGGCCGTGTTCGTCGCCTGGGGCTACGGCGCCCCCGCCGAAGCCGAGCACGCGTGGCGTACGGTCGCGACGACCGGCGAACTCGAGGAGGTCCTGCGTGAGCTCGCGCGATGACGGACCACTGCACGTGACGTTCGTGTGCACCGGCAACATCTGCCGCTCGCCGATGGCGGAGCTCGTCCTGCGGCGCCGGCTCGAGGACGCGGGCCTGTCCGGCGTCGTCCGGGTGAGCAGCGCGGGTACCGACGGCTGGCACATCGGCGAGCGCGCCGACGAGCGCGCCGAGGAGGTCCTGCGCGAGCACGGCTATCCGACGGATCACAGCGCCGCGCAGGTCGGCGACGAGCACACATCCGCAGACCTCGTCGTCGCGCTCGCGACGAGCCACGACCGGCACCTCGCCGGTCTCGGGGTGCCCACCGAACGCCGCCGGCTGCTGCGCAGCTTCGACCCCGACGCCGACGGCGACTCGGTCGCGGACCCGTACTACGGCGACCGCGCCGACTTCGAGGAGGTGCTGCGTCAGATCGAAGCCGCGGCTCCCGGCATCGTCGAGTGGGTGCGCGAACACGCCCCCGACGCACCGTAGTACTCGGGCTACCGGCTACCGTGGACGCCGTGGGACGGCTCAAGTTTCTGTTGCGCCCCGGCTGGCTCGTGCTCGCCGCGCTGGTGCTGGCGTTCGCGTTCCTGTGCTTCTACATCCTCGCGCCGTGGCAGCTGGGCAAGAACACGAGCACCGAGCACCGCAATCAGCTCATCGCCGATTCGATGGAAGCGCCGGTCGTCCCGATCACCGACATCACGAGCGGCGGCACCGTCGCGACCGACGACGAATGGCGCTCCGTCACCGCGACCGGCGAGTACGTCCAGGATGCGGACGTCCTCGTGCGACTGCGGTCCATCGACGGGCGCCCCGCCTACGAGGTGCTGACTCCCTTCGCGCTCGATTCGGGTGACGCCGTGCTCGTGAATCGCGGCTACGTGCGCCCCGAGGAGGGCACGGCGGCACCGCCGGTCGAGGCACCGCCGAGCGGTGAGCAGACCCTGCTGGGCCGGATTCGCCTGGCCGAGCCCGTCGTCCCCGGCCGCGAGCCGCTCGTCGAGGACGGCGTCCCGCAGGTCTACACGATCGCCCCCGGGCCGATCGGCGAGATCGTCGGTATGCCACTGCTCGACGGGTACGTCCAGCTCGAAGCCGATCAGGCGGGCGGGCTCGGCCTGATCCCGCTGCCCCAGCTCGACGCCGGGCCGTACCTGTCCTACGGGCTCCAGTGGGTCGCGTTCGGCATCATGGCGCCGCTCGGGCTCGCGTACTTCGTCCGCGCCGAGTTGCGCGAGCGTCGCAAGAGCCGGGCACGCGCCGCCGGTGAGGCTCCGGCGCCCGTCGAGCCTGTCTCTCCAGAGCCTGTGGCTCCCGAGCCCCGCACTCCGGCGCGTACCGACGCTGACTCCGATACGCCCGAGGTCTACATGGGCGACATCGCGATTCCCACGGGCCCGTTCCGTCGGCGCAGGCGATCGGCGCAGCGCGATCGGTCGCTCCCCGAGGACGCCCCCACCGAGAACACCTCACACGACTCGGCCAAGCTCGCCGATCGTTACGGCCGGCGCTGACCGACCGCGTCACGCACCGGTGTAGGCCTGCGCGAAGTCGGCGTCGGGCGCGATCGGCTCGATCACGTCCACGAGCACGCCGTCGGGGGCCGCGACGATGAAGTGCCGCTGCCCGAACGACTCGCTCCGCAGCGACAGCACCGGGTCGAGCCCGAATTCCGTCGTCAGTCGCTCGTGGACGGCATCGACGTCGTCGACCTCGACGTTGACGATCACTCCGCTCGGCGGCGTTCCGTATCCCTCGGGGACGGTGCCGTGCTCGTGGGCGAGGATCGCCAGCTCGAACTCCCCCGCCTTCAGGCTGACGTACCAGTCCGTCTCGAAGGTGGTCTCGAAGCCGAGTGCCGTGCGGTAGAAGGTCGCCGCGGTAGCGACGTCACGTGACATGAGCACGGGATACACGCTGGTGACAGCCATCGAACTCTCCTTTACGTACACTGCGTATGAATACTGTTCGACTATACATACGCTCTGCACGTAAAAGAAGGTGTCCGATGCCCCGTACGTCCGCAGCCGTCGCCGCCCGCACCGCACAGCAGGTGCTGGAATCCGCGGCGGACCTCTTCGCCTCGCACGGGTTCGCGGCCGTCTCGCTCGACGACGTCGCGCGGGCCGCGGGCGTCACTCGCGGCGCGGTCTATCACCACTACCGGAACAAGGCGGGCCTGTTCGGCGCCGTCGTCGCCCACCTGCAACGCCGCGTCGCCGCGGCCGTCGTCGCCGCGGCCGAGGCAGCGGGCGACGACCCGCACGCCCAACTCGCAGCGGGCTCGCACGCCTTCCTCGACGCGATCACGGCGGCGACCGCGGCGCGCGTTCTGCTGGTGGAGGCGCCGCCCGTCGTGGGCTGGGACGAGTGGCGACGACTCGACGCCGAGAACTCCGGCGCGCATCTGCGCGACGCACTGATCACCGCCGGCGTCGACGACGACCTCGTCGATGCGTTGAGCGCGCAACTGTCGGGAGCGATGAACGAAGCCGCGCTGTGGATCGCCGCCCACCCGGACGACGCGGCCGCGCGCGATCGAGCGCACGCCGCACTCGATCGACTGCTCGCCGCCGTCACACCGTGACGCGGCCCGACCGAGGGCGGGGGCCCTACGCGGTGTGGTGATGCTCCTGTTCGAGGGCCTCGCTGTGCGCGAGCAGCGCGGGATAGTCGCGTGCCGCACCCTGCATCAGCAGTTCGAGAGCCTTTCCCGCCTCGACGTCGGTGAGGTGATCGGGCCGGAACATCGCGCGATAGTGCACGAGGGACTCGACGAGGTCGAGCAGCAGTTCGCAGTCCACGTCCGGACGCAGGTCGCCGCGCGCGAACGCCCGATTCAGCGTGCTCCCGACCGCGCGTCGAGCCGGCTCGATGATGGCCCGCAGGTACCGCTCGCGTAGCTCCGGGTCCGGCGCACACTCGGCATAGAGGGCACTGAGCACGTCGGGACGCGTACTGCGATAGGCGGCGAGGAAGATCCCGAAGCTCTCGTCGATGTCGCAGAGGGTGCAGCCGGTATCGGGCGGTTCGGGGACGTCGAGCCGCAGCGCGAGCGCATCCAGGACGAGCGGTGCCCGACCGGACCAGCGGCGATAGATCGCGGGGCGCGTGGTGCCGGCACGACGTGCCACTGCTTCGAACGAGATCCCGGAGTACCCGTGCTTGTCCAGGAGTTCGAGGGTCGCGGCCAGCACCGCTTCGCCGATCTGCGGGTTGCGGGGGCGCCCGCTCGCCGCCTCCGTCTCGGGTCGCCCCGCCACGTCCCCGGATCGTCGTGACATGCCGTCAGCCTACGCCGGGCATTGCGTGACGGTACGTAACAGCACCGGGCAGCGTCCGGCTCGATCCACGCAAAACTCGCCAACAGACCATTGCGGACCCGACGCTCCGACAGTTACGGTGCGTTACGTAACGTATTGGAAGGAGCAGATCATGACTCGGCCCACGACCCTCCCCGACCCGACGCCGCGATCGGCCCGCGACCACGAACGACCCGTCCGCGTGCTGGTGATGACCGGCAGTACCCGAGAAGGGCGCTTCGGCCCCGTGCCTGCCCGATGGGCGGCCGAGCACGCTCGGCTGCGCGACGACATCGACGTCGACGTCGCGGATCTCGCCGACCTCGACCTGCCGACGGTGATGAACGACCACGGCGCGCACCCCGCACTGGCGAGCCTCGGCGGGCAACTGCACGCCGCGGACGCCGTCGTGATCGTCACTCCGGTGTACAACCGCGGTTACCCGGCGTCGCTGAAGAACGCCATCGACTGGTTCCACGACGAGTGGGCGGCAACCCCGATCGGCTTCGTCTCCTACGGCGGCCGGACGGGCGGGATCGAGGCAGTCGAGCAGTTGCGCACGGTCTTCGTCGAACTCGGCACGATGACCATCCGCAACGTGCTGACCTTCCCGGACTATCCGGATCACTTCCACGACGACGGCACACCCACCGCCCCGGACGCGCTGGCCGGCGCGGCCGCGGGCTTCTTCGACCAGTTGCTGTGGTGGGCTCGCGCGCTGCGGGACGCGAAGGCGGGGCACTCGTGACCGCGCCCGACCGGCCGCCGGGGACCGGCGTCGCCGAACCCTCGGTCGCCGGCCGCGCCGGCCGCCGGGAGTGGATCGGGCTCGCGCTGCTCGTCCTGCCGATGCTGACGCTGGCGAGCGATCTCACGGTGCTGTTCCTCGCTCTGCCCACGCTCGGCGAGGAGCTGAATCCGACTGCCTCGCAGTCGTTGTGGATCGTCCACGTCTACGGATTCCTCATCGCCGGGTTCCTCATCACGATGGGCCGTCTCGGCGATCGGGTCGGCTCCCGGCGGCTGATGTTCGTCGGCGCGACGGCCTTCGCCCTGCTGTCGGTCGTCGCGGCGTTCTCGTCGACGCCGGAGATGCTCATCGCCGCACGCGCGCTGCTGGGCATCGCAGGTGCCACGCTGATGCCGTCGTTGTTCTCGTTGCTGCGCACGATGTTCGCGGACGAGACGCAGCGGAGAACGGCGATCGCCATCGTGTTCAGCGCCTTCTCCGTGGGCGGCGCGATCGGGCCGCTCCTCGGTGGCGCACTCCTCGAGTTCTTCTGGTGGGGGTCGGTCTTCCTCGTCAACGTGCCGCCGATGGTCCTGCTCGTCGTCGCCGGGCGCAGGCTGCTGCCGGAGCGGACGGCCGCGACGGCCGAGCGGAACGAGACCGGAGAGCGCGGCGTCGGACTCGACCTCCGCAGCGTCGCGCTCTCGGTGGCAGGGATGCTCGCGGTGGTCTATGCGATCCAGGAACTGGCCGCGGGACAGGAGGCGGGCACCGGATCGGTCTGGCCGAACCTCGCCCTCGTCGTCGCCGGTGCCGTGGCTCTCGGGCTGTTCGTGCGACGTCAGCGACGCCTGCGCGATCCGCTGTTCGACCTCGCGCTGCTGCGCAACCGCAGGATCGGCGCGTCGCTCGCCGCGCTGCTGCTCACCGCGATCGGTGTGGTGGGGATGTTCTTCCTCATGACGCAGTACCTGCAGTGGGTCGTGGGACTGACCCCACTGCAGGCCGGAGTGTGGACGCTCCCGTACGTCGTCCTGAACGTCGCCGGGGCGCTGCTCGCGCCGCCGCTCGCCGGACGGATGCGACCCGCAGTGGTCGTCGCGCTCGGACTCGCGGTCACCGTCGCCGGCGCCGTCCTCCTCTACGCCGCCCTCCTCGTGGCGGGCGCCGGCACCTCCCTGCCCTTCGTCGTCGCCGCGATCTCGGTGGTGGGGCTGGGCCAGGGCATGGCGATGGCGCTCACGAGCGATCTCATCATCTCCAGCGCGCCGGAACGCGACACCGGATCGGCCGCCGCGGCTCAAGAGGTCGGTGGCGAGCTGGGCAGTGCACTCGGCATCGCCGCCGGTGGTGCGGTGAGCATGACGATCTACCGCGCCGCGCTCGCCGACACGGTGCCACCGGACGTTCCCGATGCGGACGCCGCCGTTGCCACGGCGGGGATCCCCGAGGGCACGCTGACGGCGGAGCGCCTGGACTCCCCCGAGCTGCTCGGCGCCGTCCGCGACGCCGTCACGCTGGGGATGCAGGCCTACACCGCGGCGGGGGCACTGCTCGTCGCCGTCGGCGGCATGCTGATCACCGTGACCCTCGTCCTCCGCGATCCCGGCGGCCGCGATGACTTTCCGCGCGACCGCGAGTCATGACGTCCGAGAGCGCGATCGGACCCGGACGATCGCCCCCAGCGGAGGAGCGACGGCATGCACGACACCCCGAGACGAACGGCGGACGGAAAAGTGCTGTGGCACTTCTCGATGTCGCTCGACGGTTTCGTCGCCGGGCCCGAGCACGGCATGGACTGGATGCCCGCGGCCACCAACCGGACCGGGCTGATCGAGGAGTACATCGAGACGACCGGCGCGATCCTCGGCGGCCGCGACGGGTGGGACGCCTTCCCCGACGCCACCGGCGTCTACGGCGGTGCGTGGAGCGGCCCGCTGTTCGTCCTCACCCACCATCCGGACGACGCCGAGCCCACCGAGGGCGTGACCTTCCTCGACTGCGACCTGGCCGAGGCGGTGGAGATCGCGCGGCGCGCCGCGGGCGGCAAGAACGTCGAGGTGCTGTCCGCGTCGCTCGGCCGCCAGCTTCTGGAGCGTGGCCTGCTCGACGAGATCGACCTGCACGTGCTGCCGGTGTTGCTCGGCGACGGCATCCGGCTCTACGACGCGCCGGGCGGCAAACCGGTGAACCTCGAACTCGTCAACGGCGATCCGGTCGAGGAGATCAATCTTCGTTATCGGCCGATCGATTCGTGTGGGAACGGAAACGCGGTGGGCGCGGAGGGTATCGAACCCCCGACCGCTGGTGTGTAAAACCAGAGCTCTACCACTGAGCTACACGCCCGCGTGGTTCGGCGGGAGAAGGCTCCCGCCGAACGCGCATCAGGACTCTAGCGCGGCCAGCGCCTTCTCCCAAGTTCCCGGGTCACGGGCCTCACCGGGACCGTTCATCTCGGCGAAGCGGACCACGCCGTCCTTGTCGATGACGAAGGTGCCGCGATTGGCGAAGCCGAGGTCCTCGTTGAACACGCCGTAGGCCTGCGCGACGGCGCCGTGCGGCCAGAAGTCGGCGAGGAGCGGGAAGGTATATCCCTGCTCGGCGGACCAGATCTTGTGCGTCGGCGACGCACCGACGGAGACCGCGACGATGGCGCTCTCGTCGTTCTCGAACTTCGGCAGTTCGTCACGGACCCGGCACAACTCGCCCTGACACGTTCCGGTGAACGCCAGCGGGAAGAAGACCAGCAGCACGTTCTTCTCGCCGCGGTAGTCGGCGAGCGACACAAGCTGGTTGTTCTGATCCTTGAGAGTGAAATCCGGCGCGATCGCACCGACCTCGAGTGGCATGAGAGGTCCTTCGCTCGGTGGAGTGCCGGCGGACGTCCGGCCGCTCCAGTAGATCAGCGCTTGCCGGTGGGCTTCGACTTGGGTTGCACCAGCCGGCTGCCCGTCCACTCACCGAGATTCGCGGCGGAGGTCTGCGTGAGTCCGGCGATACCCGCGGACTCCGCGATCTCGCTGGGCTCGACGTGGCCCTCACGTCCCGTCTTCGGAGTCAGGACCCACACGAAGCCCTCGTCCGACAGCGGACCGATCGCGTCCATGAGGGCGTCCGCGAGGTCTCCGTCGTCGTCGCGCCACCACAACAGGACGACGTCGACCACCTCGTCGGTGTCCTCGTCCATCATCTCGTCGGCGATGGCCTCCTCGACCGCAGCACGCAGGTCGTTGTCGGTGTCATCGTCCCAGCCCAGTTCTTGAACCAACATGTCGGACGTGATTCCGAGTTTCTGAACGTAGCTCTGGGCATCCGCCGCGGCGACCACGGTGAGGTCCTCCTCCTCTGGTGTGCCGCTCGGGCGGCACCTCGATGTCGGTAGTGCTCGGTGACAGTGTCGACAAAGCGAACAACGTCGTACGAGATCGTGCAAGCCGAAGCCTACGGGGCGAATCCACTTCACGTGTGTTTCTCCGCTGCCGTGCACCTCCCGTGTCGACCTCCGCGGCCCTCGCGACTGCTCTACGTGCGACGAAACCGCCGCGCGCGAGCACCCCGGACGATTACCGTCGCTGACGAGGGGAAACGCTACTGGCGGGTAACCCGGAGGGGCTGTGACGAGCGCCGCGTGATGCGCAAAGATGGAGGCACGCCGTAGATCAGAACGGAAGCCGGGACACGGGCCGACCGGGCCCACGATCGGCGCGCGAGCTCACCGCAGCAGCGCCGTGGCCGTCCCACACGAGCGAGGAGAAACCTTGTCAGACCTGGTTCAAGGATCGACTCCCGACGCCGCCGACGAGGCTGCGCAGCAGCGGGGCGGGCCCAGCCGATCGGAAGGGCGCGTTCGCGTCATCCGCGAGGGCGTCGCGTCCTACCTGCCGGACATCGATCCCGACGAGACCGAGGAGTGGCTCGAGTCGTTCGACGGCCTGCTCGACAGGTCCGGTCCGCAGCGCGCGCGGTATCTGATGCTGCGCATGCTCGAGCGGGCGGGCGAGAAACACGTCGCACTGCCGGCGCTGACCTCGACCGACTACGTCAACACCATTCCGACCGAGAACGAGCCGTGGTTCCCCGGCGACGAAGAGGTCGAGCGCCGCTACCGCGCCTACATCCGGTGGAACGCCGCGATCATGGTGCACCGCGCGCAGCGTCCCGGAATCGGTGTGGGCGGGCACATCTCGACGTACGCGTCGTCCGCCGCGCTGTACGAGGTCGGCTTCAACCACTTCTTCCGCGGCAAGGATCACGAGGGCGGCGGCGACCAGATCTTCATCCAGGGTCACGCGTCGCCCGGCATCTACGCCCGCGCGTTCCTCGAGGGCCGGCTCACCGAATCGCAGATGGACGGGTTCCGCCAGGAGCAGAGCCACAAGAGCAAGGGTGGCGGCCTGCCGTCGTACCCGCATCCCCGGTTGCTCCCCGACTTCTGGGAGTTCCCGACGGTCTCGATGGGTCTCGGCCCGATGAACGCGATCTACCAGGCGCGGCTCAACCACTACCTGCACGACCGCGGCCTCAAGGACACCTCGAAGCAGCACGTGTGGGCGTTCCTCGGCGACGGCGAGATGGACGAGCCCGAGTCGCGCGGTCTCGCGCACGTCGCGGCGACCGAGGGTCTCGACAACCTCACGTTCGTCGTCAACGCCAACCTGCAGCGGCTCGACGGTCCGGTCCGCGGCAACGGCAAGATAATCCAGGAACTCGAGTCGTTCTTCCGCGGTGCGGGCTGGAACGTCATCAAGGTGATCTGGGGCCGCGAGTGGGACGCACTGCTGCACGGGGACAAGGACGGCGCGCTCGTCAACCTCATGAACGTCACGCCCGACGGCGACTTCCAGACCTACAAGGCGAACGACGGCGCCTTCGTGCGCGAGCACTTCTTCGGTCGTGATCCGCGCACCAAGGAGCTCGTGAAGAACCTGTCCGACAAGGAGATCTGGAATCTCAAGCGCGGCGGACACGACTACCGCAAGATCTACGCCGCGTACGCCGCCGCGATGGCACACAAGGGCCAGCCGACGGTGATCATCGCCCACACGATCAAGGGCTACACGCTGGGCAAGCACTTCGAGGGACGCAACGCGACCCACCAGATGAAGAAGCTCACGCTCGACGACCTCAAGGCGTTCCGCGACGTCCAGCGGATCCCGATCTCGGACGAGGAACTCGAGAAGGATCCGTACCTGCCCCCCTACTACCACCCGGGGCCGGAGTCGCCCGAGATCCAGTACATGCTCGACCGGCGTCGTCAGCTCGGCGGATTCCTGCCCGAGCGCCGCACGAAGGCCACACCGCTGGCGATCCCCGCGGAGTCGGCGCTGTCGGTCGTGCGCAAGGGATCGGGCAAGCAGGAGGTCGCGACGACGATGGCGTTCGTGCGCATCGTCAAGGAACTGTTGCGCGACAAGGAACTCGGCAAGCGGATCGTCCCGATCATCCCCGACGAGGCACGCACGTTCGGTATGGACTCGTGGTTCCCGTCGCTGAAGATCTACAACCGGCTGGGCCAGCTGTACACCTCCGTCGACGCCGAGCTCATGCTCGCGTACAAGGAGAGCGAAGCCGGTCAGATCCTGCACGAGGGAATCAACGAGGCCGGGTCGACGGCGTCGTTCACGGCGGTCGGCACGTCCTACGCGACACACGGCGAACCGCTGATCCCGATGTACATCTTCTACTCGATGTTCGGGTTCCAGCGCACCGGCGACGGACTGTGGGCGGCGGCCGATCAGATGGCCCGCGGGTTCATCCTCGGCGCGACGGCGGGCCGGACGACGCTGACGGGCGAAGGGCTTCAGCACGCCGACGGTCACTCGCTGCTACTCGCGTCGACGAACACCGCCGTCGCGGCGTACGACCCGGCGTTCTCGTACGAGATCGCCCACATCGTGCTCGACGGCCTGCGCCGGATGTACGGCGGCGAGGGCGCCGCGGAGGGCGAGCTCGGCGGCGAGAACGTCATCTACTACCTGACGATGTACAACGAGCCGTACCACCAGCCGGCCGAGCCGGAGAACCTCGACGTCGAGGGCGTCCTCAAGGGCATCTACCTGTTCAAGCAGGCGGAGGGCTCGGGGCCGAAGGCCCAGATCCTCGTGTCGGGTGTGACGGTTCCGGACGGCCTGCGGGCGCAGGAGCTGCTCGAGTCGGACTGGGGCGTCGCGGCCGACGTGTGGTCGGTGACGTCGTGGGGTGAACTGCGTCGCGACGGCGTCGAGTGCGAGAAGGCGGCGCTTCGCGATCCGAGCACGGACGCGCCCGTCCCCTACGTCGCGACGGCGCTCGCCGACGCCGCGGGCCCGTTCGTCGCCGCGAGCGACTGGATGCGCGCGGTGCCCGATCAGATCCGTCAGTGGGTGCCCGGGTCGTACACGACGCTCGGCACCGATGGGTTCGGCTTCTCCGACACCCGTCCTGCGGCACGCCGCTACTTCAACGTCGACGCCGAGTCGATCGTGGTGGCCGTCCTGCAGGCGCTCGCCGCCGAGGGTTCGGTCGAGCGCGACGTCGTGGCGAAGGCCGCGGACCAGTACCGGATCGACGACGTCGACGCCGCACCCGAGCAGACCTCGGACCCGGGCGTCGCGTGATCGCCGCGGCCGGCCGGGACACGCTCCCGGCCGGCCGCGCGCCCGCGACGCACGGGTAGTTTCTAGGCATGGCCGACGAGGGAAGGTCCGACCGAGGACGGGCCGCCCAGGATCACGGGCGCCCGTGGACGCGCAGCGCCCGCGAACCGCTCCCCGACGCACTGCTGCGTCGCGTCAAGCAGGTCTCGGGCCGGCTCGCCACCGAGGCCGTCAAGACGATGGGCGAGCGGCTCGACTTCTTCGACGATCTCGACGCCGCGCAGCGCGCGAACGTGCAGTCGGTCGTGCAGACGTCGGTCATCAACTTCCTCGACTGGCTCGAGGACTCCGACACCGACATCCGGTTCGGCCTCGACACCTTCCAGATCATCTCGCAGGATCTCGCGAGCCGGCTCACATTGCGGCAGACCGTCGACATGATCCGGGTCGCGATGGAGTTCTTCGAGCAGTGGCTGCCCGCGCTGGCCCGCAACGACGCGCAGCTCACCGCCCTGACGGAGGCGATCCTGCGGTACGGCCGCGAGCTCGGATTCGCCGCGGCCGCGGTGTACGCGAGCGCCGCCGAGTCGCGCGGTGCGTGGGACACCCGGCTCGAGGCGCTCGTCGTCGACGCCGTCGTGCGCGGCGACACCGGCTCCGACATGCTCTCGCGTGCCGCGACGCTGAACTGGGACGCGACGGCCCCCGCTACGGTCGTCGTGGGGATGCCGCCGTCGGGCGATCGGATCGGTGTCGTCGCCCGCGTGCACGACGTCGCCCGACGGCACCGGCGCGCCGCGCTCGCCGTCGTGCAGGGCCCCCGGCTCGTCGTCATCGTGAGCGGCGATCTCCACGACGGCAACGGCGCGGGCACCCGGCGCTCGGAGTTCGTGACGGCGTTGCTGGCGCTGTTCTCGGACGAGCCCGTCGTCTTCGGGCCGACCGTGCTGGGGCTCGGTGCGGCGCACGCGAGCGCGACCGAGGCACTCGTCGCGGTGCACGCCGTCGCCGGCTGGCGGGGCGCTCCGCGTCCGGTGTTCTCCGACGAACTGCTGCCCGAACGCGCGCTGCTGGGCGACGACGTCGCGATCCGGACGCTGGGGACCGATCTGGTGCGGCCACTGCTCGACGCGGGCACCTCGCTCGTCGACACGCTCGACGCGTATCTGGACAGCGGCGGGGCCGTCGAGGCGTGTGCTCGCACCCTGTTCGTGCATCCCAACACTGTGAGATATCGACTGAAACGGATAGCCGAGCTCACATCTCTGGATCCGATGCTCGCTCGCGACGCCTACGTCTTGCGCATCGCCATGACGCTCGAACGGCTGACACAGTCACGTAACGAACTGCGCGCGCCCGTCACACCCGCCACTGGTTTCACATTCGCGCAAATCGGACCGATCGGAATGTAACGCGGAACGCAGCACGAACGATGCGGCTCGGCGACGTGCCATTTTGTGGGAATCCCACAAACAGAGCCGCGACCTTTCATTGCCGACAACATCTGTAGCAAGGGTTGTCGGGGTGTTCCCTTGAGTGGTGATTGCGTTGCTCGCCCCCGGACAGGGCTCACAGACTCCCGGCATGCTCTCCGAATGGATCGAGTTGCCCGGTGCCGCCGACCGTCTGGCGGTGTGGTCCAAGGCCGCGGGCCTCGACCTCGTCCGGCTCGGCACCACCGCGACCGCGGAGGAGATCACCGACACCGCGGTGACCCAGCCTCTCGTCGTCGCCGCCGCGCTCCTCGCGTTCGAGAACGCCGACGAGCAGGGCCTCGTGCCTGCCGATGCGATCGCCGCGGGCCATTCCGTCGGCGAACTCGCCGCCGCCGTCGTCGCAGGTGTCCTGTCGGCCGACGACGCCGTCGCACTCGCCGCTCTGCGCGGCGCCGAGATGGCCAAGGCCTGCGCGCTCGAACCGACCGGCATGTCCGCCGTCCTCGGCGGCGACGAAGCGACCGTCCTCGCGCGGCTCGACGAGCTCGGACTCGAACCCGCGAACCGCAACGCCGCAGGCCAGATCGTGGCAGCGGGCCTGCGTACGGCCCTCGACGAACTCGCCGCGAATCCGCCCGAGAAGGCGCGCGTGCGCGCGCTTCCCGTCGCCGGCGCCTTCCACACGCGGTTCATGGCGCCCGCACAGGACGCCGTCTCCGAGGCGGCCTCGCGCATCGTGCCCGGGGAACCGACCCGCACGCTGCTGTCGAACTCCGACGGCGCGCCCGTGACGTCCGGCGCGGACGCCCTCACCAAGCTCGCGGCCCAGGTCACCCGCCCCGTGCGGTGGGACCTCTGCACCGCGACGCTTCGCGACACCGCCGTCACGAAGCTCGTCGAACTGCCGCCCGCCGGCACGCTCGTCGGAATCGCGAAGCGCGAGATGCGCGGAACGCCCGCCCTCGCCGTCAAGACCCCCGTCGACGTCGCGGGCATCGCCGAGCCGGCACCCACCGGCTAGATTCTGCGCGCGCACCTTCGCGCGACAACAAGACATGCGGGACGGCACGTCGCCGTCCTCCGCAGCGAGCCGTCCGGCGACGGGCTGCTCTGCAACCCGCACCATCATCACGAGAAGGGAGCCACCCCCGTGGCACTCACCCAGGAAGAAATCGTCGCCGAGCTCGGACAGATCATCGAGGAGGTCACCGGCATCGAACCCTCCGAGGTGACCGTCGAGAAGTCCTTCGTCGACGACCTCGACATCGACTCGCTGTCGATGGTCGAGATCGCCGTCCAGACCGAGGACAAGTACGGCGTGAAGATCCCCGACGAGGACCTCGCGGGTCTGCGCACGGTCGGCGACGCCGTCTCGTACATCCAGAAGCTCGAGGCCGAGAACGGCGAGCAGGCCGAGGCGGTCAAGGCCAAGCTCGACGCCGACAAGAACGACGAGTGAGTCGTACGTGACGTCCGCAAACCGTTCTTTCCCGAACATCGTCGTCACCAGCCTCGCGGCGTCGACGTCGGTCGCGGGTGACGTGGATGGCACGTGGAAGGCTCTGCTCGCAGGCGAGAGCGGAATCGACACCCTCCACGACGACTTCGTCACGGAGTACGAGCTTCCCGTCAGCATCGGTGGACACCTGAAGGTCTCCCCCGACGAGTCGCTCTCGCGTGTCGAGCTGCGCCGGATGAGCTTCGTGGAGCGGCTCGCGCTGGTCCTGAGCCGCCAGGTGTGGTCCGACGCCGGCAGCCCCGAGGTCGATCGCGATCGGCTCGCCGTCGGCATCGGCACGGGCCTCGGTGGCGGTGAGGCCCTCATCGACGCCGTCGACAAGATGAAGACCGGTGGATACCGCAAGGTCTCGCCGTTCTCCGTGCAGATGGTCATGCCGAACGGCCCGTCCGCAACCGTCGGGCTCGAGCTCGGTGCGCGCGGTGGGGTCATCACCCCCGTCTCGGCGTGTTCGTCGGGCTCGGAGGCCATCGCGCACGCCTACCGCATGCTGGCGATGGGCGACGCGGACATCATCGTGACGGGCGGTGTCGAAGGATTCCTCGACGCCGTGCCGATCGCGAGCTTCTCGATGATGCGTGCGCTCTCGACCCGCAACGACGACCCGAAGGCCGCGTCGCGTCCGTTCGACAAGGATCGCGACGGCTTCGTCTTCGGTGAAGCGGGTGCGCTCATGGTCCTCGAGACCGAGGAGCATGCGAAGGCGCGCGGCGCGACGATCCACGGCCGGCTCCTCGGAGCCGGCATCACCTCCGACGGGTACCACATCGTGGCGCCCGACCCGGAGGGCACCGGAGCGGCGCGTGCGATGACCAGGGCGATCGAGACCGCCGGCCTGACGAAGGCCGACATCTCGCACGTCAACGCCCACGCGACCGCGACGCCCATCGGCGACATCGCGGAAGCGAAGGCCATCGCGGCGGCGGTGGGAACCCACCCCGCGATCTACGCACCGAAGTCGGCACTCGGCCACTCGATCGGCGCCGTCGGCGCTCTCGAAGCCGTGCTGACGGTCCTGGCTCTGCGCGACGGCGTCATCCCGCCGACGCTCAACCTCGAGAATCAGGACCCCGACATCGATCTCGACGTCGTCGCGGGCGCAGCGCGTTCCGGCGACTACGAGTTCGCTCTCAACAACTCGTTCGGTTTCGGCGGCCACAACGTGGCACTCGCCTTCGGCCGGGCCTGAGTCCGCGAGGCACTCGTGATCGCGGTGACGACCCGCTCCCCCGGACCCCCGGGGCGCGGTCGTCACCGCGATCGCACCGCCTGCAGACACCAGAGGAGAACGCCATGACTGTCCTCGCACCGGAAGCCCGCACAGCGTCGGAGACCGATCCCCGCGATCCGCTCGCCAGACTCGAGCGGTTGTTCGATCCGGGAACGACACGGCTGCTCCACGAACGAGACCGGTCCGGCATGCTCGCCGCCACCGGAACGATCGACGGCGTTCTCACCGTCGCGTACGCCTCGGACGCGACCGTCATGGGCGGCGCGATGGGCATCGACGGATGCCGCCACGTCGTCGCCGCGATCGACCACGCACTCGACAACGACGCCCCGATCGTCGGCCTGTGGCACTCCGGCGGCGCACGGCTCGCCGAGGGCGTCGAGGCCCTCCACGCGGTGGGCCGCGTCTTCGAGGCGATGGTCCGCGCATCCGGGCGCATCCCCCAGATCTCCGTCGTCCTCGGCTTCGCCGCGGGCGGCGCGGCGTACGGTCCGGCGTTGACCGACGTCGTCATCATGGCGCCCGAGGGGCGCGTCTTCGTCACCGGTCCGGACGTCGTGCAGTCCGTGACGGGCGAGCAGGTCGACATGGACACCCTCGGTGGCCCCAGGACCCACTACACGAAGTCGGGCGTCGCCCACATCGCGGCGCGCGACGAGTCCGACGCCGTGCACCGTGCGCGCCGGCTCGTGTCGATGCTGTGCGAGCAGGGCCGCTTCGACCTCGGCGCGGCCGAACACGGCGACACCGATCTGCGTGCGCTGCTGCCCGCGTCGCCGCGTCGCGCGTACGACGTCCATCCCATCGTCGACGAACTGCTCGACAACGTCGAGGGCCATTCGAGCTTCGAGGAACTACAGGGCGGGTACGCGCGCAGCATCGTGACGGGCTTCGGCCGGCTCGCGGGCCGCACCGTCGGCGTCATCGCGAACAACCCGCTCCACCTCGGCGGATGCCTGAACTCCGAGAGCGCGGAGAAGGCGGCGCGCTTCGTACGCATGGCCGACGCGTTCGGCGTCCCGCTGGTCGTGCTCGTCGACGTCCCCGGCTATCTGCCCGGCGTCAGCATGGAGTGGGAGGGCGTCGTCCGGCGCGGCGCGAAGCTGCTGCACGCGTTCGCGGAGGCGACCGTCCCCCGCGTCACCGTCGTGACCCGCAAGATCTACGGCGGCGCCTACATCGCGATGAACTCGCGTGCGCTCGGCGCGACGGCCGTCTACGCGTGGCCGGACGCCGAGGTCGCCGTGATGGGCGCGAAGGCCGCGGTCGGCATCCTGCACCGGCGTGCGCTCGCCGCAGCGCCCGACGACGAGCGCGATGCGCTGCACGACCGGCTCGCCGAGGAGCACGCACTGGCCGCGGGCGGTGTGGACCGCGCGATCGAGATCGGCGTCGTCGACGAGGAGATCGATCCGGCACGCACCCGCAGCACGGTGGCCGCAGCCCTCGCCGCAGCGCCGCCGCGGCGCGGCGCGCACACGAACATTCCGCTGTAGGCGCTCCGCGCTCGTGCGTGAGTTTCCGGCCCCCACACCGGAAAGTCACTCACGAGCGATCAGCCCACGTCACGCCGCAGCCACGTCACCTCGGCACCCTCGCCGCCGCTGCGGTAGGGCTCGAGCGCGTCATCCCACTGCTCGCCGAGTCCGTCACGAATCGCGGTGGCGACGTCGCCGCCCTGCGCGAGCAGCGCCCGCAAGCGCATCTCTCCCAGGACGACGTCGCCGCACGCACTCGTCGTCCCCTGCCACAGTCCGAGGTCGGGCACGTAGCTGAACCGAACGCCGTCGACGCCCTCGGTGGGGTCCTCGGTCACCTCGTAGCGCAGCATCGGCCACGGCGCGAGAGCGCGCACGAGTCGGGATGCGGTGCCGACGGGGCCGCGCCAGTCCGCCGTAGCCCGCAGCACACCGTGGGCCGCGGGCTGCGCGGTCCACTTGAGATTGGGTGGGCTGTCGAGGACTCCGGCGAGCGCCCACTCCACGTGAGGGCACAACGCAGGTGCTGCGGCGTGGACGTAGACCACACCGGCAGCGGTGTCCGCGAACTGGCGTGATGCGTGCACGAGAACCTCCAACTTGTTCGACGAGGGACGTCTTCCCCAACGACCTCTCGAACGTGGACCTCGCGAACGTGCATGCAACGGCACCGGGTCACAGTCTGCCGGTGTGACGGCTGTTGTGCCAGTGATTCTGTGGAACTCGTGGTGAACGTGTCACGTCACGTCGCGGAGCACGGCGTCCGAGAACGCCGGCCACAGCGGTTTCGCCCAGTCCCCGAAGGCGCGATCGGTGAGAACGATCGCCGCGACCTCCGCGACCGGATCGAGCCACACGAACGTGCCCGCCTGCCCGAAGTGCCCGACGGTGCGCGGCGAGTTCTCCCCGCCCGTCCAGTGCGGCGACTTCTCGCCGCGGATCTCGAAGCCGAGCCCCCAGTCGTTCGGCTTGTGCGTTCCGTACCCGGGGACGATGCCGTCGAGCCCGGGGAACTGCACGCTCGTCGCCTCCGCGACGGCCTCGGCCGCGAGCAGTGCCGGTGCGCGGACGTCGCCGACGAACGCGAGCAGGTCTCGCACCGACGCACGTCCGCCGTGGCCCGCGGAGCCCGGCAGCGACGCGCTCGCCATGCCCAGCGGCGTGAACACGGCCTCGGTCAGGTACTCGGGGAACGCGATGTCCGTCGCTGCCGTGACGGTGTCGGCGAGCACCTCGTATCCGGCGGACGAGTAGATGCGCTTGCGCCCGGGCTCGGCCTGCTCGCGGCGCTCGCCGAACGCGAGGCCGGACGCATGCGCCAGCAGATGCCGGACGGTCGAGCCGGACGGCCCCGCGGCGTCGTCGAGTTCGACGGCGCCTTCCTCCACAGCGACGAGCACGCCGTAGGCGACGAGCAGTTTGGTGACGGACGCGAGGTCGAAGACGCGGTCGACGTCGCCCGTCTGGGCGATCGTTCCGTCGGGCGCGACGATCGCGGCCGCGACGTGGTCGACGGGCCAGTCGGCGAGGAGTTCGAGGCTGCGCACGCGTCCACCCTACGAGGGCGGTCGGGTGTCCCCGCGACCGCGTACCGTCGGGACCATGACCGATTCCGAGACCGCTTCCACCACGTCGTGGCAGGACCCTTCGGCCGTGGCACTCATGCTCGACGACCTCGACACCTGGGCGATCGTCGGATTGTCCGGTGATCCGTCCAAGACGGCGTACCGGATCGCCGCACTGCTCCAGGAGCGCGGCAAGACGATCGTGCCGATCCACCCGTCCGCACCCACCGTGCTGGGGGCGCAGGGCTACGCGTCGCTGGCCGACGTCCCGTTCCCGATCGACGTCGTCGACGTCTTCCGTCGTTCCGAGTCCGCGGGCCCGTTCGCGGACGAGGCCGTCCGGGCGGGCGCGAAGGGCGTCTGGTTCCAGCTCGGCGTGATCGACGAGGACGCGTTCGCCCGGACGACGGGTGCCGGCGTCGCGATGGTGATGGACACGTGTCCCGCGATCGAATGGGACCGCCGCGGCTCCTGATGGTCGAATCGGGGCGCGATGTTTGAATCTCGGCGCGACGAGGCATGCCCACTCGGACGGACGCACCCGGCGTCCGCTGACGAGAGGGCGCACGATGGCACTCGAGGACGACGACATCACCACGTCCGGACCCGGCGGTGAAGGCCCGGCGGACGGCGGCTCGAACCCGGGCGGCCACGACGGCGGTGCCGACGGCCCCGCGTCGTCGGACGAGGGCCCGGCGGACGGCGGCTCGAACCCGGGTGGTCACGACGGCGGGGCCGACGGACCGGCCGCGCCCGAAGAAGGACCTGCCGACGGCGGATCGAATCCCGAGGGTCACGACGGCGGGGCCGACGGCCCCGCATGATCGAGCGGTGCGTCGCCCCGTCGCCGGAGCGATTCGCGCGTGAACACTGGGGGCGGCGCCCGCTGCACAGTCCCGCGGCCGAGTTGCCGCGGGACTTCACCGATCTGCTCTCGCCCCAGGCGGTCGACGAGCTCGTAGCCGAACGGGGCGTGCGCACCCCGTTTCTGCGCATGGCCCGGGAGGGCCGGCTCGTCGACCGCGCGTGTTTCACGCGCACGGGCGGTTTCGGTGCCGAGATGGCAGACCAGATCGACTCGTCGGGTGTGCTCGCTCAGTTCGCCTCGGGCGCGACGATCGTGCTACAGGGACTGCACCGGCTGTGGCCACCGATCATCGCGTTCGTCGGCGGCCTCGCCGTCGAACTCGGGCATCCGGTGCAGACGAACGCCTACATCACGCCGCCCGACAACCGCGGCTTCGATCCGCACTACGACGTGCACGACGTCTTCGTGTTGCAGGTGTCGGGGCGCAAGCACTGGCTGGTGCACGATCCGGTGCATCCCGATCCGCTGGCGGATCAGCCGTGGACCGATCACCGCGCTGCCGTCGAGGCGCGTGCCGCCGAACCCGCGGCGATCGACGCCGTGCTGGCGCCGGGCGACGCGCTCTATCTGCCACGCGGCTGGATCCATTCGGCTCGCTCGCTCGGCGAGACGTCCGTGCATCTGACGGTCGGCGTGTCCGCATTCACGCAGCTCGACGTCGTGCGAGCGCTGCTCACCGCGCTCGGCGACCGCGCCGAGCTGCGGGCGTCGCTGCCGATGGGTCTGGACACCGCCGATCCCGTGGCCCTCGAACCGATCGTCCGCGACGTCGCGCAGACGATGGGAAAGCTGCTGCACGAACAGACCGAGGGCATCGATCGGCCCGACGGGGTCGTCGCGAGCGGCAGCGCATCGCTCGCCGCGCGGTTCGTGGACCTCACGCGACCCGAACCGGTTCGTCCCCTCGCGACGGTCGACGCCATCGCGGCGCTCGGCCCGGACACCGCGGTGCGCGTGCGGGCGGGGCTGCACCCGCGGGTCGAGCGGCGCGGCGACCGGACGACGCTGCGGCTGCCGACCGCGACGCTCTCCCTTCCCGTGTCGTGCGACGACGCCGTGCGCGCCGTGATGTCGGGCGAGACGCTGACTCCCGCAGCGCTTCCGGGTCTCGACGAACACGACGCCCTGGTGCTGATCCGCCGGTTGCTGCGCGAGGGTGTCGTCGTCACGGCATGACTCACCTCATGGCGGTGTCATCTCGATGCGCACCCCCAGCAGCCGCACCTCACGCGTGTGATCGAGTCGGTCCGTGAGCGCGACCGCGGCGGCGGCGAGCGTGATCGGATCGAGCGTCGGTTCGGCGAGCGGCGCACTGTGCGTGTGGGTCTCGAAGGGCGCATAGCGCACCTTGAGCGCGACCCGCACGCCAGGCCTGTCCTCGGCGCGAATGTCCTCGGCGACACGTCCTGCGAGAGTGCGCACGGCATCGTCGATCTCGTCGCGGGTGACGAGGTTGCGCTGATACGTCGTCTCGCGGCTGTGCGAGCGGGCGATCCACGGCTGGGCCGACACCGGTGAGGTGTCGACGCCGCGCCCGATCTCACCGATCCATGGACCCACCTTCGGGCCGAACTCGCCGGCGAGGACGTCGTCCGGTGCGTCTGCGAGTTCCTGGACGGTGTGGATGCCGTGCCGGGCAAGCCGTTTCGCGGTGCGCGTGCCGATCCCCCACAGTGCGTCGGTCGGGCGCTCGCCCATGACGGCGAACCATTCGTGCGCCGTCAGCCTGGACACCCCACGGGGTTTGCCGAAGCCCGTCGCGATCTTGGCGCGGAGCTTGTTGTCGCCGATGCCCACCGACGAGTGCAGGTGGGTCTCGCGCAGGATCGCGGCGCGGATGCGCTGCGCGAGCCGTTCGGGGTCGTCGGTGATCACGCCGAGAAATGCTTCGTCCCAGCCGATCACCTCGACGACGGCGTCGAAGGTGCGCAGCGTCGCCATCACGGATTCCGACGCCGTCGAGTACGCCTCCTGGTCGACGGGCAGGAAGACGGCCTCGGGCACGTTCTTCAGTTTGCGTGCGGCGATGCGCAGCGGCATTCCCGACCCGACGCCGTACTCGCGCGCCTCGTACGACGCGGTGGACACGACGGCGCGCTCGGTGGTGTCGCCGCGTCCGCCGACGACGATCGGCCTGCCTCGCAGCTCCGGATGCCGCAGCCGCTCGACGGCCGCGATGAACTCGTCGAGATCGACGTGCAGCACCCACCGTTCGGTCGCCTCGCTGCTGGTCACGGTTCGAGTGTGCGCCGTGAGCACGCGCGGCGCGCGCGGATTGCCACCGCGCGCGTGAGTGGTGGGGCGGGCGGGGATCGAACCCGCGACCTACGGATCGGGCGCCGAGCGACCCGGAAGTCGCCAAGTGTGACCGAATGTGACTGTGTAAGTGAGGGTATCGCCTCACCGTTGACCCGTTGACCCTGTATGCATCCGAAAGA
>NZ_BCXD01000015.1 GCF_001894925.1 Rhodococcus rhodnii NBRC 100604
GTTAGCGTCTCGAATCACAGGCAGTACGGCACATTCGGATCGATACTCGTGCGGCGTCGAACACGGGTCGTCTGCGCCGTCGGATTCCGAGTGTCGTATCGACCCGGGGGGAAATCTTACGAATGATGTGGTCGAACGCGAGCGAACTCGGGGCTCTGCAGTCGTCCGTGGGGTGAACTACAGCGTGGGTGGCCGGCGCGGCAGGAAGCAACTCCTGCGCACGATCGACATGCGCGCGGCACAAGGCGAGTTCGTGGCGCTGGTCGGACACTCCGGGTCCGGCAAGAGCACGATCCTGTCGATTCTCGGGGGCTTGATCGAACCCGACGGCGGCACGGTCGAAGTGTGCGGCCACACCCTGACCGGGATGTCCGACGCACGACGAGCGAGGTTCAGGGCGAACACTGCCCTACATCCATCAAGACCTCAACCTGATCGAGAATCTGACCGCTCACCAAAATCTCGAGGTCTCACAACTGCTCCGCCGGCGACGAATCGACCAGAGGGTCGCCGCGAGGGTCCCGGAATCCGTCGGCCTCCGGGAACTTCGCGGCCGCTTTCCCGGCGATCTCTCCGGAGGAGAGGCACAACGTCTCGCGATCGCGCGGGGCGTGCTCTCCGAAGCGCGGATCGTTCTAGCCGACGAACCGATCGCGGCGCTGGACCGCGAGAACTCGGACAATGTCGTCGACCTTCTGGCGCAGCACGCCAGGAGCGGAACGACTGTGGTCGTGGCTACTCACGACCCGCTCGTCGCTGCTGCCGCCGACCGGGTCTATGCACTGAGCTCGGGCGCGATCGTGCGGGAACTGTCGAGCCCGTCACGGGCTGAACTCGGGTCGGTCATGATGCCTGGTTGAGCGGTGCGGTGGATCATGTTCGCGGCCTCTGGCAACCGCCGCATCTTTTCGCTGGTACTTGCTGCGGGGTTCGTCTCCGCAACGCTGCTCTCGAACGGGTTCGGCCTTCTGGCGGCGTCGGTCGACCGATCCAATCTCAGCGGTTTCGGATCTGTCAACGAACACGCGCGGGCTCTCACAGAGGCAGGCGCCCTCACCTCGTTCTCGCTGTTGTTCAGTATCGTCACTGCCGTCTCGGTTGCATTGGTGACGAAAGCCTTGATCGGGTCCATCGTCGAATCGCGGTTCCCGTCGTACTTCGCCTACTTCCGGCTCGGCATGTCACGACGACGCGTCGGTGGGGTTTTTCTGTCCGAAGCGCTGTTCTTCGCAGGAGTGGGAGCCGTCGCGGGTGCCGCGGTCGGAGGCTCGTCGGTGCGAAGCACCCACTCGTGGCTGGTCGAGCTGGACCTCTCGTCGCAGTTCCTCCGGCCCGTCATATCCCCCGTGATGACACTATCGTCCGTCGTTGTTGTTCTTGTCGCTGTGCTGGCCGGGTGCTACTCGGGCTACCGCGACGTCGTACGGAGACTGGAAGGATCGAGGACCGAGGACTTCGCCACGAGGGCCCCTGGCGTCTCGCCCTCCCCGGCACCGCGATGGTCTCGGGCAGCGCGCTGCTCGCACTGCGCTCGCCCGTCGAGGAGGATGCCATCAACTGGGTCCCTTTCCTGGTCGCACTTCTCGCGACCGTGGGCGCTGCCACCGTCGCGCCGTTGGTCGTGTTCGGCCTGTCCTTCGTAGTGGAACGGACTGTCGAGTCGAGTCCGCCCCGCCCGTGGGCGTCGGCCGTCGTCGCTGCGACCGGCTTCTCTCGCCATGGGTCCGCTCGAGCGACCCGCATCGCGGTACCTGTCCTTCTCGGTGTGTGTGTCGTCGGGGTCGTCTTCTCCCTCGCCCAAACCGGCCGCAGCGCCGACCGATACGACAAACTGTCCTCGGTTTCGGCACAGTACGTTCACTCCGACGACGAGGCGACACCCGAAGCCTGGCGGAGCCTCTTCGGTGAGGGACGGCTCGGCCTGCGGTCGGATCAGCGGTGGTCCACCGGACCTGGGGAGAGTCCGAGCGTGGTTCCCGTCATCCGAGTGTCCGACCCGAGCCGAGTCGGTGAGTTCTTCCACGGCGATGCGCACCTTCCCGACTTCGCGGGCTCGTCGGTGATTTCCACGAACCCGAGAGACGAAGTGGGCGATACCCTCGACTGGATCTCACCGGAAGGTGGCCCCGTAACAGTTCGCGTGGCCGGGGTGTGGACGACGAACAAGTACGTCGCCCACCAGTATCTGGTCGACGACAGCAGTTTTCCCAGCCCACCGCCGTACCCTGGAATCCTGCTGGCGCGGGACGCCGCCAGCGCTCCTCCTGATTCGGTCACCTGGGACGCGTGGACGACCGCGCAGCTTCGCAGCGGCCTGACGGCACAGATAGTCGGGCTGGCAGCGATCGCAGTCCCTCCGCTGTTGATCGCAGCAATCGCGCTCACAGGGCTCGTCCTCAACTTCGCCGCGGGTGCCAGACGGGGTGTTTCGTCGCTCTACGCCCTCGGGCAGACTCGGCTCCAAGCCGTGTCGACGTTGTCGATCTCGACAGGTACCGCGATCGTCGGTGCCGGGCTTCTCTGTTCGGTCCCGCTGCTGCTGGTACGACTGGCCGAATCCAGGATCATTCGGGGATCCGGCTATGCAATCGATGTCGACTTCCCGCTGACGATGATTCTGATCGTGTACTGCGCGCTCACGATCATTGCGATAGGCGGAACGATCCTCGTCTCGTCGCAGCGACGCTTTCTCGATCCATCGGCGTGACCCCCCACTGCCGGATCTAGCGGCGCAGTGCGTCGGTCACGATGCCGACGGTGCAGGGGTCGGTCGTGAGCATCGCGTGGTCGACGTAGGCGCCGGGGCATTCGTCCTGCACCCACACGTTGCGGACGGTGGCGTCGGGATTCGGCGCGAGGAAGCCGCGCTCGGGCGGTGAGGCGACTCGGTCGTCGCGGCTCGCGACGACGGTGTAGTCGACACCCGCTTCGGTGTCGCCGCCGGCGTTGAGCTCGTTCAGGAACGGCGAGCCGCTCATCTGCTGGATGTACGACGGCCCGACGACGGCCGCGGCGGCGGGTACGACGGGTGCGCCGAGCAATTCGGCGATCGCGCCGAGTACCTGGACGTCGCCGAACGAGGTTCCGTGATGCGGGGTTCCGAGCGTCACGAGACGGCGCACCGCGGTGTTCTCGGGATGGACGGGGTCGGCGCCACCCTCGAATCGGAGGTACGCACGGGCGACGAGACCGCCCTGCGAGTGCCCGACGACGTCGACCTGCTCGCTGCCCGTCCGTGCGCGCACGTCGTCGACGAAGGCGGCGAAGTCGGCGGCCGACCTACGGATGTCGGCGCCACCGGGCAGGCCGAGCATGTTGGTCGTGCCGGTGCGCGCGTCGCCGAACTCGAAGGAGTACACGCACAGTCCGGCATCGTCGAGCGCCTGCGTCATCGCCGGCCACGTCGCCTCCGCCGTGGCCCACGTGCCGTGGACGAGGACGACGGGCGTCGGATGTTCGGCCGTGGGCACGCACTCCCCCTGGGCCGCAGAATTCACGGCGGCAGGGGGATTCGCGGCGGCAGCGGGGGCGCTCACGAGCGAAACAGCCACGGCGAACACCGCGGCGAGGATGCCTGCGCCGCGACGAGAGAGATGGCCACTCCACTTGCGGCGCACGGGATTCGGCACTGAATCTGTCACCAGCCGAGCGTAGTCGACGATCCGGAAAGTCTCCACCTAACATCGAGACTTTCCGGATCGTCCGCGCTACTGCTCGGTGACGTCGCGCAGCGCCGCGACCCAGTGCTCGCCGAACTCGGCCACCTCGTCGGCGGTGAGGACGTCCGGCGGGTACGAGACGTGCGCGGTGAGCACCGACTCGCCGTCCACGACGCGCACGACCGACTGGATGTCGAGCACCGCCTGCACCGGCATGCGGTTCGTCTCGAAACCACCCGAGATCCGGCTGTCGAAGTCCGGAAGCCACGGCGATCCGCGCAGTTCCTCCGGGACGTCGTTCTCGCCGACCGAACCGATGTAGTTGAACACGATCTGCGGTTCGGGGAACCCGCCGAGGACGCGGCGGCCCTCGTCCGTCAGGTACCGCACCATGCCGTAGCCGATACCGCGATCGGGAATCGCGTCGAGCTGCTCGTGGACCGACCGGACCAGGCTCGCGCCGTCGGCGGCACTCGCGTCGACCCGCACCGGGTACATCGACGTGAACCAGCCGACGGTCCTCGACAGGTCGGCACCGGACACGACGGATTCCTCGCGCCCGTGACCCTCGAGCGTGACGAGCACGCTCGAGTCGTCGTCCGACCGCGCGGCGCGGAACGCACGCACGCCGCGGGCGAGCGCCGCCGTGAGGACGTCGCGCACCCCGGTGCCGTCGGTCCGCGGCGCGAGCACTCGCGCCGTCAGCTCGGCAGGCACTTCGAGCGTCGTGCGCTGCGCCGTCGCCACCAGATCGACCTCGGTGTCGACGCGGCGGCGCCCCAGCAGCGGGTCGGGGCCGTCGACCATCGACCGCCACAGCTCCAGCTCGCCGGTCCGGCGCTGCGCGGCGTCGCGCTGGCCGATCGCCCACTGCCGCCACGACGTTCCCGCATCCGGGAGCCGCACAGGCTCACCCGCCGCGACGGCCGCACCCGCGGTGGCGATGTCGGTGACCAGAACCCGCCACGACGTCGCGTCCACGACGGTGTGGTGCGGCACCACCAGCAGCCGGCCCTCGGCGTCGGGGCCGCCGTCGAACCACACGAACCGGATCATCACGCCGTCGTGCGGACGCAGCGCCGCGACCGCCGCCGCGAACGTCTCGCCACCGATCCGGTCGAACTCGTCGCTGCCGGGCGGGGTGCCCTCGACGTCGACGCGCGTCACCAGATCGGCGACCGTGATCGAATCCGCGGGCAGCACTTCGACGTACGAGTCCGTGAGGATGGACCGCAGGATCGGGTGCGTCCCGAAGACCGGGGAGAGCACCGCGACGATGGTCGCGAGGTCCGCCCCCGCGGGCAGCGTGAGCAGCATCGGCATCACGAAGCCGCGGTGGTCCCCACCGCGCTCGACGGTCTTCGCGATGACCGGGGTGAGCGGTGCGGTCCCGATCGCGTCGTCGGGCGCGGGCGCCACGGCGTCGACCGCGGCGTCGGCGATCCGGGCGAGTGCCGCGATCGTGCGCTGCTCGAAGACGTCGCGCGCCGTGAAGCGGACGCCCGCGGCTCGGGCTCGCGACACGAGCGACATCGACGCGATGCTGTCGCCACCGAGAGCGAAGAAGTCGTCCTCGGCCCCGACGTCGCTGCGGCCGGTGATCTCCGCGACGAGCGACGCGACGATCCGCTCGGTGCCGGTCTCGGGAGCCCGCGTGCTCGCGGTCCTGGTCTCCGGCGCGGGCAGCGCGTTGCGGTCGATCTTGCCGTTCGGCGTCGTGGGCAACTGTGCGAGCACGACGACGACGTCGGGAACCATGTAGCGCGGCAGCAGCTCGCCGAGGGCGTCGCGCACGGCCACCGGTTCGGTGCCCGCGTCGGCCGCGACGTACCCGACGAGCGTCGCTCCGCCCGCCTCCTCGCGGACGACGGCGACGGCGCGTGACACCGGGTCCACCCGCTCGAGCGCCGCCTCGACCTCGCCGAGTTCGATGCGCTGGCCGCGGATCTTGACCTGGAAGTCGGTGCGGCCGACGAATTCGAGCACGCCCGCATCGGTCCACCGCACGAGGTCGCCCGTGCGGTACATCCGCGCGCCCGCACCGCGGTACAGGTCGGCGACGAACCGCTCGGCGGTGCGCGCGGGATCCCCCGCGTAGCCCCGCGCGAGCTGGACGCCGTCGAGGTACAGCTCGCCGACTGCACCGACGGGCACCGGATGCAGCGCGTCGTCGAGCACCCAGGCGCGGGTGTTCCACGCGGGCGAGCCGATCGGGGCGATGCCTCGCTCGTGGTCCCGTAGCTCACCCTCCGGACGGGGGACGGTCTGCGCGACGGCGTCGATCGTGACCTCGGTGGGCCCGTACAGATTCACCAGGTCGGCACCGGCGGGAAGCCGGCGCGCGAGATCGGCGGGGAGCGCCTCGCCGCCCGCGAAGACCCGGCGCAGTGCACGAACGTCCTTGCCCTGCATCGCGTCCAGAAGCGGACCGAGTACCGACGGCACCACCTGGACGGCGGTCACGTCGTGATCGGCGATCAGCTCGGCCATACGCTCGGCGTCGCGATGCGCATCCGCGTCCCCGACGACGAGCCGCGCACCGATCGTCCGCGGCAGCAGGATCTCCCACACCGACGCGTCGAACGTGTACGGCGTCTTGAACAGCAGCGCGTCGTCGCTCGTGAAGCCGTATTCGTCTCGCAGCCAGGTCAACTGGTGCGCGAGAGCACGATGCGACACGGCGACACCCTTGGGGGTGCCCGTCGATCCCGACGTGAACAGCACGTACGCGAGGTTCTCGCCGCGCACCGGTCCGCTCCGCTCGGCGGGATCGATCGGGTCGGTGGCCTCACCGTCGACGAGGTCCGCGACCGTCACACCGCCGTGCTCACCGCCGTCGGTGATCGTGAGCACCGGCCGGGCCGCCGCGAGCACCGCGGCCGCGCGGTCCGCGGGGCCGTCGGGATCGAGCGGCACCCACGCGCCGCCCGCCTCGAGCACGGCGTGCACCGCGATCACCATGTCCGCGCTGCGGCGCATCGCGATCGCGACGACGGCGTCGGGCCCGACGCCGCGCCGCACGAGACCACGCGCTGCCGCCGCCACCGCGGCGTCGACGTCCGCGGCGGTGGTGGTCGTGACGTCGTCCACGAGCGCCGCAGCCGCGCCGTCTCCCTCGCTCCGCGCGCGGGCGAGCAGGTCGAGCACGGTCTCGTCGCCGACCTCCCGGTCGGGGCCGTTCCACTCGATCATCGTGCGCGCGCGATCCGCCGCCGACGCGGGAGCGAACTCCCGCACCCGGCGGACCGGGCCGTCGGCGACGAACGCGAGCGCCGCCACGAACTGCTCCGCGAGCCGCGTGATCGCGGCGTCGCCGAACACCGAGGGCAGGTACTCGAGGACGATGTCGAGATCCGGGTTCTGCTGCGCGAGGATCGTCAGCGGATAGTGCGACGCGTCGCTGACGTCGGCGCCCTCGATCCGCATGCCCGCGAGATCGCCGCGGCCACGCACCGCGCTGTCGACGGGATAGGACTCGAAGACCGCGAGCGTGTCGAAGAGTCCGCCGCCGCCCGCGAGCTGCTGGATCGTCGCGAGCCCGACGTGATGGTGGCCGAGCAGCGCCGACTGCTCCCGCTGGATGCGGTCGACGAGATCGCGCACCGTCTCGGCGGGATCGAGCGTCACCCGCACCGGGACGGTGTTGATGAACAGACCGACCATCGACTCGATGCCGTCGATCTCGGGCGGGCGGCCCGAGACCGTCGTGCCGAAGACGACGTCGGCCGAGCCCGTCGCGCGGGCGAGGAGCAGACCCCACGCCGCCTGCACGACGGTGTTCATCGTCGTTCCCCGCTCGCGCACGAACGTCGCGAGCCGTCCCGCGACGTCGGCGGGCAGGTCGAGCGCCAGCGTGCTCGGCGCCTCCCGCTGCGTGGCGGGTGCGTGCGGCGCGAGCATCGTCGGCGACGATCCCGCGAGCGCGTCCCGCCAGACGGCGTGCGAGCGCTCGGTGTCCTGCGCGGCGAGCCACGCGAGGAACTCGCGGTAGCTGCGGACGCGCGGGAGATGGGTGGCGTCGCCGTCGGTGACGTAGAGCGTGAACAGCTCGCGCAGCATCAGCGGACCGGACCACCCGTCGAGCAGGATGTGGTGGTTCGTGATGGCGAACCGGTACTCGCCGGGCGCCGTCCGCACGAGCAGGAACCGCAGCAGCGGCGGGCTCGCGAGATCGAACGGCGCACTGTGGTGCTCGCGCAGCAGCCGCGCGAGTTCCGTGTCGCGCTCGGCTTCGGGGAGCTCCGTGAGGTCGCGTTCCTCCCACGGCGCGGTGACGTCGTCGACGACGACCTGCACCGGCGTTCCCGTGTCGGTCTGGACGAACGCCGCCCGCAGGTTCTCGTGCCGGCCGAGCAGTGCCGCGACCGCACGCCGCAGCCGCGCCGCGTCGACGGTGCCGCCGAGCCGCAGCACGAGTTGCGCAGTGTAGACGTCGAGCCCGCCCGTCGCGAGTGCGGCATGGAAATACATGCCGTTCTGCAGTGGGCTCAGCGACCAGAGATCCCGGACCGGCCACCGCGCCTCGACGGCGTCGATCGCGGCCTGGTCGACTCCGGCGAGCGGGACGTCGGACGGCGTGAGCGCCCGGCGCGACGTGCTCGTCGCGTAGTGCGCGAGCGACCTGGCCGCGTCCTGCCACAGCTCGGTGAGTTCGCGCACGTCGTCCTCGCCCAGCACCTCGGAGGCGTACGCGAAGGAGGCGTCGAGCACCGATCCCTCGGCGGAGCGGCCGACGACGGCGTTGACGGCGACGAGCGCCGGTGCCGTCATGTCGTCGTCCGCGGCGCCACCGAACGAGCCGGACGACGAGTCCGGAATCCAGCCGGCGTCGAGGACGTCGTCACCGAGCTCCACTCCCCCGGCGCGGCCGAGGTAGTTGAACGAGATCTGCGGTGCGGGGGCGTCCGCGAGTTCGGGTGCGCCGGCGACATGACGGAGCAGGCCGTAGCCGATTCCGTTGCGTGGCACCGCGAGCATCTGTTCCTTGATGCGCTTGAGCGCACTGCCCGCGGCGGCCGAGTCGGCGATCGCGGGACGAGTGCTGCCGGGGGCGAGCCGCACCGGGAACATCGACGTGAACCACCCGACGGTCCGGCCGATGTCGGCGCCGGGGACGACGTGCTCCTCGCGCCCGTGGCCCTCGAGCGCGACGACGACGGGGGCGTCGCCGTCCGCGATCGCGCGCCGCTCGCGCCACTGGGCGACCGCGAGTGCGAGCGCGGTGAGCAGGCCGTCGTTGACGCCGCCGCCCACTGCCCGGGGAACGTCGGTGAGCAGCGCGTCGGTGAGCCGCTCGTCGAAGCGCACCGAGACGGTCCTGGTGCGGTGCACGACGTCCCGGGCCGGGTCGAGGGCTCGCGCCCCGAGGAGCGGATCCGGGGTCCGGACGACCTCGGTCCAGTGCGCGAGCTCGCCGCGTGTCTCGTCGTCGTGCGCGGCGTCGGCGAGTGCGTGCGCCCACGTCCGGAAGGACGTCGCGACCGGGGTGAGCTCGACACGCTCACCGCGCGCGAGCTGCGATCCCGCGGTCGCGAAGTCCGGCACCAGGATTCGCCACGACACACCGTCGACGGCGAAGTGGTGCACGAGGACGAGGAGGCGGCCACTGCGTGCCGGATCGACCGGCTCGAACCACACGAACCGTGACATGACGCCGGCCGTCGGATCGAGCGTCGCGGCCGCGGCGTTCATCGCGTCCGTCGCGATCCGCTCGAACTCCGCGGTTCCCGGCCGCGCGGCGATCCGCACGACCTCGAACAGCTGCGAGACGGGGGCGCTCTCGTCCGGTGCGGGAACTTCGAGCCGCAGACCACGCAGCGGCGTGGGCGTCTCGTCGTCGTCGCCCGCGTCCACGAGATGGGCGCGGAGCATGTCGTGGTGCTCCAGTACGGCGGCGACGGCGCCCTCGACGACCTCACGGGACGCGCCGACGGGAGTCGTCAGGAGGACGGCCTGCGAGAACTGCTCGAACGATCCGGCCGTCTCGGTGAGCCACCGGACGATCGGGGTCGCGGGCACGGCGCCGATGCCGCCACCCTCGACCTCGTCGAGCCGCTGCTCGGCGGCCTCGCTCGCCCACTGCGCGACGGCCGCGATGCCCGCGACGGTCTTGTGCTCGAACACGTCTCGTGCCGTGAACACGATGCCCGCGTCCTTGGCACGCGCGGTGAGCTGGATCGAGACGATGCTGTCGCCGCCGAGTGCGAAGAACGACTGGTCGACGCCGACCCGCTCGAGCCCGAGCACCTGCGCGAAGACCCGCGCGAGCGCCTCTTCCATCTCCGACGACGGCGCGCGCACCTCGGTGTCGGCGTCGGCGTCCTCGCCGAACACCGGCTCCGGGAGCGCCGCGCGGTCGAGCTTGCCTGCCGGCGTGACGGGGAGGTGGCCGAGCACGACGATCGCCGACGGCACCATGTACGCCGGAAGCGACTGCGCGACGAACTCGGTCAGCGCTGCCGAATCGATGTCGCCGCGTCCGTGGACGTAGGAGACGAGCCGCGTCTGCCCCGTGGCCGGGTGCTCGTGCCCGATCGTCGCCGCGAACTCGACGGCCTCGTGCCGTGCGAGTGCCGCGTCGATCTCGCCGAGCTCGATCCGGAAGCCGCGGACCTTCACCTGGAAGTCGCTGCGTCCCTGGTAGTCGAGTGCGAGCGCGCCCTCGGCGTCGCGCACCCAGCGCACGACGTCGCCGGTGCGGTACATCCGGGCACCGGCACGGCCCGACGGGTCGGCGACGAAGCGCGACGCCGTGAGTCCCGCGCGGCCGCGGTAGCCCCGCGCGAGTGCGTCACCCGCGATGTAGAGCTCACCGGAGCTGCCCTCGGGCACGGGCTGCAGGCGGTCGTCGAGGACGACGACGTCGAAGCCCCGGATCGGCGCACCGATGAGGACGGGCTCGCCTGCGCGAACGCGGCCCGCGGTGCCCCAGATCGTCGTCTCGGACGGGCCGTAGCAGTCGTACATCGCGCGGCCCGGCGCCCAGCGTGCAACGGTCTCGGGTGGCACCGCCTCGCCGCCGACGAGCAGCGTCCGCAGCTCGCTCACCTCGGTCGGATCGATCGTCGTGAGCACGGCCGGCGTGATGAACGCGTGCGTGACGTGCTGATCGACCAGGATTCGCACGAGCTCGTCGCCGCCGACGGTTCCGCTCGGCGCCACGACCATCGTCGAGGCGGCCGAAACCGCGAGCAGCAACTCGAAGACGGACGCGTCGAAGCTCGGCGACGCGAAGTGCAGCGTCCGCGACTCCGGCGTCACGCCCACGAGTTCGATGTCGGTCTCGACGAGGCTCGCGAGTGCCGTGTGCGGCACCAGGACGCCCTTGGGCTTGCCGGTCGATCCTGACGTGTAGATGACGTACGCGACGTCGTCGGTCCGGATCGGGCGGACGCGGTCGACATCGGTCGGTGCCGGCGTGTCGCCCTCGATCTCGGCGCGCACGAGCGGCAGCCACTCGATGCCGCCGGGGAGGTCGTCGTCCCGCCCTGGCGACGTGATGCCCACTGCCGCACCGGAGTCCGTGATCATGTGCTCGATGCGATCGCGCGGGTAGGTCGGATCGACCGGAACGAACGCGGCGCCCGTACGGACGACGGCCCATGTCGCCAGGACGGAGTCGAGCGACCGCTCGATCGCGAGCGCGACGGTGTCACCGGGTCCGACGCCGCGGCCGATGAGCGTGTGCGCGAGCTGCGCGGAGAGCCGGTCGAGTTCGCGGTAGTCGAGCCGTTCGTCACCCGTGACGATCGCGTCGCGACCCGGATCCGCTGCCGCCGCGGCGTCGAGGATCTCCGCGAAGGTCCGCGGCGTCGCGGCGGGGAGGCCGCGCACCGGGGCGAGCTCGGCGGTCTCCGCCGGCGTGAGCACGCCGACATCGCCGACGGCACGCTCCGGTGCGTCGGCGAGGTCGCCGAGCAGCCCGACGAACCGGTCGCCGAGCCTCGTCGCGGTGAGCTGCTCGAACAGATCCGTCGCGTACGTGAGGGCGAAGTACAGCCCGCCGTCCTCGGCGTCCGCGAGGGTGAACTGCAGATCGAACTTCGCGACGTCGGGCCCGCGGCCGAAGGGCTCGGCGACGAGACCCGGAATCTCGAACCGCGCGCGCTCCATGTTCTGGAACGCGAGGGCGACCTGATAGAGCGGGGTGTGCGAGGTCGAGCGCTCGGGGGCGAGCAGTTCGACCAGCCGCTCGAACGGCACCTCGGTGTGCGTGAACGCATCGAGGTCGGCGCGGCGCGTCCGCGCGAGGAGATCCTCGAACGTCTCGCCGCGGTCGATCTCGGTGCGCAGCACGAGAGTTCCCACGAACATCCCGACCTGATCGTCGAGCGCGGCGTCGCCGCGTCCCGCGGTCGCGGTGCCGACGGCGATGTCGTCGGTCCCGGACACCCGCGCGAGCAGAACGGCGAGCGCGGCGTGCACGACCATGAACAGCGACGCGCCACTGCGGCGCGCGAGCGCGTCGAGCCGGTCCCGCAGCTCTGCGGGGATCGTGAACTCGGCGGTCGCGCCGTTGCCGGTCCGCACCGCGGGCCGCGGCCGGTCCGAGGGCAGCGGCAACGCGTCGGGAAGCCCGGCGAGCGTGGTCGTCCAGTGCTCGATCTGGCGCGCGACGAGCGAGTCCGGATCGGACTCCTCGCCGAGCAGATCGCGCTGCCACAGCGCGAAATCGGCGTACTGCACGGGCAGCGGCTCCCACGGGGGCGCCTCGCCGCCGACCCGCGCGCCGTACGCGATCATGATGTCGCGGGCGAGCGGCGCCATCGACGCGCCGTCCGCTGCGATGTGATGCACGGCGAGCACGAGGACGTGCCGCTCGGGCGAGACCTGGAGCAGGACGACGCGCACGGGCGGCGTCGCCGTGACATCGAAGCCCGCCGTCACGACGGCCGTGACGCGCTGCGCGAGTTCGTCTTCCGCGATCGTCTCGACCTCGAGGGCGACGCCCGCCGTCTCGGCGGGATGCACGAGCGCGCGGGGGCCCGCGCCGTCGTCGGGGTACGACGTCCGCAGGCTCTCGTGCCGCTCGACGACGTCGCCGACGGCGGCGCGCACGGCGTCGGCGTCGAGCGTGCCGCGCAGTTCGAGCGCGAGCGGAATCGTGTAGGCCGCGGAGTCGGTGTCGAACTGGTTGACGAACCACATCCGGGTCTGCGCGGGCGAGAGCGGGATCCGCTCGGGACGCGGCCCGGCGACGAGCGCGGGGCGGCCTGCGCGGCGCCGCTCGTGCGCGAGCGCCGCGAGGGCGCGCGTCGTGGGCGCCTCGAACAGATCGCGGACCCCGAACTCCGTGTCGAGCGCGGTGTTCACTCGCGCCACGGCACGGGTCGCGAGCAACGAGTTGCCGCCGAGATCGAAGAACGTGTCGTCGATCCCGACGCGCGGGGCGCCGAGCAGATCCGCGAACACTCCGGCGACGACCTCCTCGACGGGGCCGCGCGGGGCGACGTAGTCGGCGGAGAGGTCGATCTCCGGTTCGGGCAGCGCCCTGCGATCGAGCTTGCCGTTGAGGTTCAGCGGAAGCGCGTCGAGCGTCACGTAGGCCGACGGGATCATGTACCCGGGCAGGACTGCGCCCAGCGTCTCGCGCAGCGCCGCCGTGTCGAGCGTTCCCGTCGCCGGGACGACGTAGGCGACGAGCCGGTCGCCCGTCTCGGCCGCACTGTGCACGTCGACGACTGCGGCCTCGACCGCGGGATCGGCGAGCAGCGCGCGTTCGATCTCGCCGAGCTCGATGCGGAAACCACGGACCTTCACCTGGAAGTCGCTGCGCCCCACGTACTCGAGCGCGCCGTCGCGGTTCCACCGCACGACGTCGCCGGTGCGGTACATCCGCGTGCCGGCGGCGTGCGCAGGTGCGTACGGATCGGCGACGAAGCGGTCCGCCGTGAGGTCGGGGCGGTCGTGGTACGCCCGTGCGAGCTGGGCGCCCGACAGATAGAGCTCACCCGCGACACCCGCCGGAACGGGGTGCAGGCGCTCGTCGAGCACATGGACCCGGGTGTTCCATTCGGGCACGCCGATCGGCGTGACGGCGCCCTGCGGTGCGGCGTCGCCGCGCTCGGGCCGGTGCCACGTGACGCTCACCGCGGCCTCGGTCGGGCCGTAGAGGTTCACGACGTCGGCGCTCGTGCGCGCGTGGGCTCCGGCGAGGGTCGCCGTCGGCAGTGCCTCACCGATGCACAGGATGCGCGCCAGGCCGGTCAGCTGGTCGTCGCGAGCCGCGCCGAGGAAGGCCGCGAGCAGCGACGGCACGAAGTGGACGTCGGTGACTCCCGCCCGCGCGACGAGGTCGGCGAGGTACGCCGGATCGGCGTGCCCGTCCGGCGTCGCGACGACGAGCCGGGCGCCGGAGACCGTGGCCCACCAGTACTCCCACACCGACAGGTCGAACGTCGCGGCCGTGCGCAGGAGCACGGCGCGATCCTCGTCCAGCGCGAAAGTGTGCTGCTTCCACAGCAACTGGTTGACGATCGCCTCGTGCGACACGACGACACCCTTGGGCCTGCCCGTCGAGCCGGACGTGTAGATCACGTACGCGGCATGGCCCGGCAGGAGTGCCGAGCGACGTTCACCGTCGGTGAGCGGACCGGTGGTGACGTCGGGGCAGGCGAGTTCTGCCGCGCGCAGGACGAGAGCGTCGGTCGGCCACTGCGTCTCGTCGTCGTTCGCCACCAGCACGAGCGCGGGTGCCGCGCTGCCTAGCACGTACTCGATGCGCTCGGCGGGATGATCGGGGTCGACGGGGACGTACGCGCCGCCCGCGGCCGCGACCGCGTACATCGCGATCACCTGATCGAGCGAACGGCGCATCGCGAGTGCGACCCGCACGTCGGGGCCGACACCGCGGTCGACGAGAACCCGTGCCGCCCGGTGGACCCGTTCGCCGAGTTCGCGGTAGGTCACCCGCTCCCCGCTCGCGTCGTCGTCGAGCGCGATCGCGTCGGGGTTCGCCGCGATCGCACGATCGAGCAGGTCGGCGAGCGTGAGCTGCGGCAGTTCCGTCTCGGTGTCGTTGGCCGCGGTGAGGGCGCGCATGCCCGTCTCGCCCAGCATCGGCAGATCACCCACGGCCGCACCGGGGTCGGACACCGCGGCCGTCAGCAGCCGGACGAACGCGTCCGCGATCTCGCGGACCGTGTCGGCGTCGAACAGATCCGTCGCGTAGGTGAAGACGGCGTTCGTGTCCGCCGCCGCGTCGGAGCCGGCCGTCGTGTCGCTGAGGATCAGGTGCAGATCGAACTGCGCCGTCTCGCCCTCGGGCTCGACGGGAGCGACCGTGAGGTCGGGCAGCTCGAGCGTTGCGCGCGTGATGTTCTGGAACGAGTAACCCACCTGGAAGATCGGGTGGTGGGCGGTCGACCGCGTCGGGTTGAGCACCTCGACGAGCCGCTCGAACGGAACGTCCGAGTGCGAGAACGCGTCGAGATCCACCGCACGCGCGCGGTCGACGAGGGCGTCGAACGACTCGGCGCCGTCGATGCCGAGCCGCAACGCGAGCGTGTTGACGAACATGCCGACGACCGGATCGAGTTCGGCCTCACCACGTCCCGCGGTCGGGGTGCCGACGACGATGTCGTCGCTCGCCGCGAGCCGTGCGAGCAGTACGGCGAACGCCGAGTGCACGACCATGAAGGCACTCGCGTTGTGACGGCGCGCGAGGGCGTCGACGGCACGGCGCACCTGTGCGGGCACGACGAAGTCGACGCGGCCGCCGCGCAGCGTCTGCACGGGGGGCCGGGGCCGGTCCACCGGCAGTTCGAGCAGATCCGGGACGCCGGCGAGCTGCCCGCGCCAGTAGCGGATCTGTTCCGCCACAGCACTCGTGGGATCGGACTCCTCACCGAGCACCTCGCGCTGCCACAGCGCGTAGTCCGCGTAGTCGACCGCGAGCGGGACGAACGTCGGCCTGCGCCGCGCGGACCGCGCGGCGTACGCCGTCATGAGGTCGCGCACGAACGGAGCGGTGGATTCGCCGTCGGTCGCGATGTGATGGACCACGACGGCGAGGACGTGATCGTTCTCGCCCAGTTCGTACAGCGCGATCCGGATCGGCGGGACGTCGGCGGTGACGTCGAATCCGCGGGTCACGAACTCGGTCAGCTCGCGGCGGACGTCGGCCTCGTCGAGACGACGCGGCTCCACCGTGGCGGGCACGCGCTCGACCGGGAGGACCACCTGATGCGGGCCGTCGGCCGAGTCCGGGTAGACGGTGCGCAGCGTCTCGTGCCGCTGGGCGACGTCGAGGATCGCGTCGCCGAGCGCCTCGAGATCGAGGGCACCAGTGAGCCGGACTGCGAGCGGGACGTTGTACGCGGACGAGTCGGGATCGAAGCGATTGATGAACCACATCCGCGACTGCGCGAGCGAGAGCGGGATGCGCTCGGGACGCTCGCGGCGGGTGAGCCGCGGCCGGGCGCGCTCACCCGTCGCCGCGGCGACGCGTGCCGCGAGTTCGGCGGCCGACGGCGCCTCGAACAGTTCCCGCACCCGCAGGTCGGTGTCGAAGGCCTGGGCCACACGCGCGACGACGCGGGTCGCGCTGAGCGAGTTGCCGCCGAGCTCGAAGAAGCTGTCGTCGACACTCACCGTCTCGACACCGAGCACCTCGGCGAACACCTCGGCGACGATGCGTTCCTCGTCGGTCGCCGGGAGCCGGAACTCGGTCTCGGCGTTGACGGGATCGGGCAGTCTCGTCCGGTCGAGCTTGCCGATCGGAGTCAACGGCAGTTCGTCGATCGTCACGATCGCCGCGGGAACCATGTATGCCGGGAGCCGGTCGCCGATCAGGTCGCGCAGCCCCTCGGTGTCGAGGTCCGCGCCGCCGCGCGGCAGCACGTAGGACACGAGGACGGTGTCTCCCGTGGGGCTCGTGCGTCCCACGGTGACGGCGAACTCGATGTCGGGCACTCCGCCGAGGACGGCGTCGATCTCACCGAGCTCGACACGGAAGCCGCGCACCTTGATCTGGTGATCGGTGCGGCCGACGTACGAGATGCGCCGGCTGTCGACGCGCCGGACGACGTCGCCGGTGCGGTACATGCGGGAACCGTCGGGGCCGTACGGATTCGCGACGAACCGCGCGGCCGTCGTGCCGGGCCGGTCGTGGTATCCCCGCGTGACGGCGGGGCCCGCGATGTAGAGCTCGCCGGGAACCCCGACGGGTACCGGCCGGAGCCTGTCGTCGAGCACGAGCGATTCGACGCCGCGCAGCGGTGCGCCGATCGTGACGGGCTCACCGGCCACGAGGGCGTCGGAGATCGTGACGATGACGGTCGTCTCGGTCGGCCCGTACGCGTTGCGCATCGTGCGGCCGGGTGCCCACCGGGCGACCAGCTCGGGCGGGCAGACGTCTCCCCCGACGACGACGGTGCGCACACAGTCGAGTCCCGTGGGATCGACGGTCATGAGCGCGGTCGGCGTCATCACCATGGTGTTGACGTGCTCCTCGCGCACGAGCTCCGCGAGCTCGTGACCGCCGAAGACGTCGGGCGGCGCCACGACGAGGGTCGCACCCGCGGTGAAGGCCGCGAGCAGCTCGCCCACCGAGGTGTCGAAGCTCGGCGACGCGACGTGCAGCACGCGCGACGCAGCGGAGACGCCGTACTTCTCGCGGGCGTCGTGTGCGAGATTCGCGAGTCCGCGATGCGGGACGACGACGCCCTTGGGGCGGCCCGTCGAACCCGACGTGTAGATGATGTACGCCGGGTGGTCGGGGTTCAGGGGCACGAGCCGCTCGTGATCACCGACCGGCTCGGTGCTTCGCGTCGCGAGTTCGACGACGGTCTCGTCGGAGTCGAGCACGATCCAGTGCACGCCCGGGTGCTCGGCACCGGCTCGCTCCGCGGCGCGCACCGTGACGCCGAGGCTCACGCCGGCGTCCGAGAGCATGTGGTCGACGCGATCGCTCGGGAGCGTCGGGTCGATCGGGAGATACGCAGCTCCGGTCTTCGCGATCGCCCAGATCGCGACGATCGACTCGACCGAACGCGAGACGAGCAGTGCGACATACCGTTCCGGGGCAGCACCGGACTCGAGGAGAACGCGGGCGAGCGCAGTGGAACGGGCGTCGAGCTCCCGGTAGGTGAGTGCGCTGCCGCCGCACGTGACGGCGACGGTGTCGGGCGAATGCGCGACACCGAGCGCCAGCAGGTCGGGCAGCGTCCGCTCCGCCACCGGCACGGCTCCCCGTACCGGCGCGAGCAGCGTCCGCTCGTCGTCCGACAGGATCTCGATGTCGCCGACGACGGCGCTCTCGTCGAGCGCGACGGCGTCGAGGATCCGCAGGAAGCGCTGCGCGAGGCGGTCGATCGCGGGACCGTCGAACAGATCCGTCGCGTAGGTGAGGCGGCACGCGAACGCTGCGGAGCCGTCCTCGCCCGTCCGCTCACCGACGCTGAGCTGCAGGTCGAACTTGGCGATCTCGAACGGCGCGTCGACAGCCTGGATGTCGAAGCCGGGCAACGACATCGCGACGGGCTCGTTGTTGTCGAACGACAGCGCGACCTGGAACACCGGCTGGTGTCCCGTGGAGCGCGGCAGATCGAGCGTGTCGACGAGCATCTCGAACGGCACGGCCGCGTGATCGAACGCGTCGAGATCGATGCTGCGGACCCGCGCGAGCAGGTCGGCGAACGACTCGTCCGGGTCGATCGGCGTCCGCAGGGCGAGCGTGTTGACGAACATGCCGACGAGACGATCGAGGTCGGCGTGATCGCGGCCCGCGATCGGCGTGCCGATCACGACGTCGCGCTGGGACGACAGCCGCTCGAGCAGCACGGCGAAGGCCGTGTGGATCACCATGAACGGCGTCGCGGCACCGCTGCGGCCGATCTCGGCGAGCCGGGCGGTCGTGGCCGGATCGATCGTGAAGTCGACGCTGCCACCGCGCATCGACGCGACGGCGGGCCGCTGATGCACGGTCGGGAGTTCGAGCAGTTCCGGGATCCCCGCGAGCGTGCGCTGCCAGTAGCCGAGCTGCGCGGCGGCGTCCGAATCGGGATCGTTCTCGTCGCCGAGCCGGGCGCGCTGCCACACCGTGTAGTCGGCGTACTGCACGGGAAGCGGCGTCCATTGCGGCGGCGCACCCGCGCTGCGTGCGGCGTACGCGGTCACGAGGTCGTCGAACAGCGGCGCGAGCGACGCGCCGTCGGCACTGATGTGGTGAACGACCAACAGCAGCACGACGTCTCGTTCGGTGTCCGGGACGTCCTGCTCCGCGGCCGGCAGCCGCAGGCACGCGACGCGCACCGGGCGCTCGCGCGTGACGTCGAATCCGGTTCCCGCGATCTCGCGCAGGTGGGCGACGAGTTCGTCCTCGGACACGACGTCGCGCACGATCGGCGCGGAATCCTCACTGTCGGCGTCCAGCACGAGCTGATGCGCGTCGTCGCCCGAGGCGGGGAAGACGGTTCGCAGGGTCTCGTGACGTTCGAGGACGTCGCGCCACGCGTCGGCCAGCACCGCCGTGTCGATGCCGCCGTTCACCCGCACCGCGAGCGGCAGGTTGTAGGCGGGTGATCCGGTGTCGAACTGGTTGACGAACCACATCCGCCGCTGAGCGAGCGAGAGCGGGATGCGCTCGCCGCGCGGCTGCGGTGCGAGCACCGGGCCGGTGCCTGCACTGCCCGCGGCGCCCTCCAGGTGATGCGCGAGTTCGCTCACGACGGGCCGCTCGAAGAACTCGCGGACCGACAGGTCGGCGCCGGTCCTGCGGCGCAGCGCCGTCGTGACACGGGTCGCGGTGATGGAGTTGCCACCGAGGTCGAAGAACGAGTCGGTCGCGCCGACGCGCTCGACACCGAGCGCCTCGGCGAACGCACCGGCGACGGCGCGCTCGAGCGACGTGCGCGGCGCGACGTACTCCGCCGCGGACGACGCGAACTCGGGCGCGGGAAGCGCTGCGCGATCGAGCTTTCCGTTCGTCGTCATCGGCATCGCGTCGATCACCACGACGGCGTCCGGGATCATGTACGACGTCAGGAACTCGCCGAGGCGTGACCGGACCGCGTCGCGGTCGAGCGGGCGCTGCTGCTCGGGCACCACGTAGGCCACGAGCGCGTCGGCGCCGGACGGCCCGGGAACGACGAGGCACGCGGCGGCGGCGATGTCGTCCGAGCGCACGAGCGCCGACTCGATCTCGCCGAGCTCGATCCGGAAGCCACGCAACTGGACCTGATGATCCGAGCGGCCGAGGTATTCGAGCTCGCCGTGCCGGTTCCAGCGGCCGACGTCGCCCGTGCGGTAGAGCCGGGCGCCGGGTTCGCCGTACGGGTCGGCGACGAACCGCGTCGACGTGAGGTCGGGACGCGCGAGGTAGCCGCGGGTGAGCTGGCCGCCCGAGACGTACAGTTCGCCCTGGACGCCCGCGGGCACGGGACGCAGCCGCGCGTCGAGGACGTGCACGCGCAGACCGTCGATCGGGCGCCCGATCACCGATGCCGAACGGGCCGCGGCGAAATCGCGGCCGAGCGGCTGCTCCGTGACGTGCACCGTCGTCTCGGTGATGCCGTACATGTTCACGAGCTGTGGCCGGGTCTCGTCGTGGCGTTCGTACCACTTCGCGAGCTGTGCGAGTTCGAGCGCCTCGCCGCCGAAGATCACGTACCGCAGCGCCAGATCGTCGCTGTCGGCACCGCGATCGGCGGCGGAGAGCTGATAGAACGCGGACGGAGTCTGGTTGAGGACGGTCACGCCCTCGCGTGCGAGCAGCGCGCGGAACTCGTCGGGGGCACGCGAGGTCGCGTGATCGACGACGACGAGCCGTCCGCCCGTCAGCAGCGCGCCCCAGATCTCCCACACCGAGAAGTCGAACGCGTACGAGTGGAAGAGGGTCCACACGTCGGCCGGCCCGAAGTCGAAATCGGTCCGGTCGAGCAGGGTCACGACGGCGCCGTGCGGCACCATGACACCCTTGGGCCGCCCCGTCGAGCCGGACGTGTAGATGACGTACGCGAGATTCGCTGCACTCGGCCGTGCGCGCAGCGCGTCCAGCGCGCCGGGGTCTGCCTCGGCGACTTCGCGCTGCACCTCGGGATCGTCCGTGTCGACCACGGCCGCAGCGAGATCGCCGAGATCCGGCAGCGCCTCGGCCGACTCGCGGTCGGTGACGAGCGCGACGGGACTCGCGTCGCCGAGCACGAACCGGATCCGCTCGGCGGGGTACGTGACGTCGATCGGCAGGTATCCCGCACCCGAGCGCAGGACCGCCGTGAGCGCGACGACGAGGTCGACCGTGCGGCCGAGACCGACCGCGACGAGCGCGTCGGGGCCCGCGCCGCGGGCGATCAGGACGCTCGCGAGCCGCGCAGACGCGTCGTCGAGTTCGGCGTACGTGAGCGACCGCGTTCCGTCGGTGACGGCGACGGCATCGGGTGTCTGCGCCGCCTGCGCCTCGAAACGCCGTGTGAGAGTGCGGTTGCCGTCGCTGCGTGCGCCGGCCTGGGAGGCATCGGCGATCATCGACGCGAGCAGCGACGCCAGCGTCTGTGCGAAGCCGTCACCCTCGGACTCGAGGAGGCCCGGCAGCAGCGACGAGATCGCGACGGTCACCGCGGCGTCGGGTCCGACGCCGACAGCACCGAGCGTGCGGGCGAGCTCGCCCGCCTTCTCGTCGAGCTGCGCGTACGTGACCTCGGCGGTCCCGTGCGCGAGCGCGACGCCCGTCGGATCGAGTTCCGCGGCGGTGCGCAGCAGCTCCGAGAGCGGCCGCTCCAGCAGCTCCTGTTCCGCGAGTTCCTGTTCGGGGGCATCCGGTTCGGTGCCGGATTCGCTGGAACCGGTGCCGTGCTCGTCGTCGGTGAGCAGGTCGACATCGCCGATGGCCGCCGTCGGATCCGCGAGGACGCGGCCGAGGAAGGCGACGAAACGCTGCGCGATCGAGTGCGCCGTCTCCTCGTCGAACACGTCGACGGCGTAGGACAGCCGGCCCGCCACATCCGTGTCGGGAGCGGCGGCGCCGCGGTCCTCGAGCGCGAACGCGAGTTCCGCCTTCGTCGTCGCGAGGTCGGTCTCGAGGGCCTCGACCCGGAGCCCGGGCAACTCGACGTGCGGCCGCTTGAGGTTCTGGAAGGAGAACATCACCTGCGCGAAGGTCGGCACGGCCGCGGACCGCTTCGGTGCCGCGGCGTCCACGACCTGCTCGAACGGGACGTCGGCGTGCGAGAACGCGTCGAGATCGCCGGTGCGGGCGCGCTCGACGGCGGTGTCGAAGCTCGCCGCGGCGTCGAGCCGCGTGCGGAGCGCGAGCGTGTTGACGAACATCCCCACGAGGTCGTCGAGTGCGCGGTCGCCGCGTCCCGCGACGGGCGTCGCGACGACGACGTCGTAGCCACCGGTGAGCCGTGCGATCAGCGCCGCGAGCGCGGCGTGGGCGACCATGAACGGCGTCGCACCCTGTGTCCGCGCGTACTCCTCGAGCCGCGTCCAGACGTCGGCGGGAACCGTGAACGGCACCCTGCCGCCGACGCCGTCGCGCACCGTCGGCCGCGGTCGGTCGACGGGCAGCTCGAGCACCTCGGGCGCCTCCGCGAGCGTCTCGCGCCAGTACGCGATCTGCTGCGCGGCAGCCGAACCCGGCGTGTCCACCCGGCCGAGGATGCGGCGCTGCCACAGCGCGTAGTCGGCGTACTGGACGGGCAGCGGAGTCCATCCCGGTGCATCGCCCGCCGCACGAGCGCCGTACGCGCCCACCAGATCCCGTGCGAGCGGTGCGAGCGAGGAACCGTCGGTGGCGATGTGGTGGATCGCGACGACGAGCACGTGCTCGTCTCCCCTGCCCGCGTCGCCGGTCGCGACGTCGAGCACGGCAGCACGGATCGGGACATCGGTGGTGACATCGAAGCCGCCCGAGACGATGTCACGGATCGCGGCCTCGAGCTCACCGGCCGCGACCGTCTCGCGCCGCACCGACACGTCGACGTCGGCCACGTCGCGGATCTCCTGCGAGGGACCGCTGCCGTCGTCCGGGTAGACCGTCCGCAGCGTCTCGTGCCGCGCGACGACATCGCGCAGTGCCGCGGCGAGCGCGTCGTGATCGAGCCGGCCGGTGAGCCGCAGCGCGAACGGGACGGTGTAGCGCGCCGATTCGGGGTCGAACCGGTTCGCGTACCACATCCGCGACTGCGCGAGCGAGAGCGGAACGCGTGCGGGACGCGGTCCCGCCGTCACCGGCGGACGTGCGGCCGCGGGATCGTCGGCGAGGCGCTGCGCGAGGGCGGCGACCGACGGCGCCTCGAAGACGTCGCGCACGGGGACGGCGACGCCGAGCGCGTCGGCGATGCGGGAGACGACACGTGTCGCCGCGAGCGAGTTGCCGCCCAGATCGAAGAACGAGTCCTCGGCCCCGATCGCGTCCGCGGGGATGCCCAGGACGTCCGCGAACGCGTCGGCGACGGCCCGCTCGAGATCGGTGTCCGCGCCGCGCGAGCCACGCTGGGGCGCGGCGAACTCCGGCGCCGGGAGGGCACGCCGATCGAGCTTGCCGACCGGGGTGAGCGGCACGGCGTCGATCACGACGAACACGCTCGGCACCATGTGGTTCGGCAGCGACGCCGCGATGTGGTCGCGCAGGGCAGCCGTGTCGAGATCGGTTCCACGCGTTGCCATCACGTGGGCGACGATCGCGTCGCCAGTGGGGCTCTCGGCGACCGAGGTCGTCACGAAGTCGACATCGGGATGAGAGCCGACGGCTGCGTCGATCTCGCCGAGTTCGATGCGGAACCCACGCACCTTGACCTGCTGATCGGATCGGCCCAGGTACGCGATGGCGGGCACTCCGTCGACGAGCGTCCAGCGCACGAGGTCGCCGGTGCGGTAGAGCCGGCCGCCGGGCTCGAACGGATCCGCGACGAAGCGTGCCGCCGTGAGGGCCGGGCGAGCGTGGTAGCCGCGCGCCAGGCCGGCACCGGCGAGGAAGAGCTCGCCGACGACACCGAACGGGACCGGGTGCAGTCGCCGATCGAGAACGACGGCCCGCGTGTCCGCGATGGGTCCGCCGATCGTGACGGGCCCGCCCGGGGTCAGCGGATCGCTGATGTTCGTCATGATCGTGGTCTCGGTGGGTCCGTAGCCGTTGTGCAGGCGGCGGCCGACGGACCAGCGTGCCGCGAGCTCGGGCGGGCACGCCTCGCCACCGACGACGACGTCACGGAAGTCGGGCAGATCCGAGGGGTCGATCGACGCGAGCACCGACGGCGTGAGGAAGCCGTGCGTCACGCGATGACGACGGAGGAAGGCCTCGAACTCGGGTCCGCCGTAGACGTCGGTCGGCGAGACGACCAGGGTCGCCGACGCCGCGAGCGCGAGCAGCAGTTCGAGGACCGAGGCGTCGAAGCTCGGCGACGCGAAGTGCAGGGCGCGCGAGTTCGCGGTGAGCCCGTACCGGCCGCGCTGTTCGGCCGCGAAGTTCGCGAGGCCGCGGTGCGTGACCGCCACGCCCTTGGGCCGTCCCGTCGTTCCGGACGTGTAGATGAGGTACGCGGTGTTGTCGATGCGCGGGCGGGCGACGAGTTCGTCCTCCGCGATCGGATCCGCCGAGCGGCCGCGACGAGCACGCACGAACGCTGGATCGTCGAGCACGATCCAGTCGACCTCGCTCGGCAGGCCTTCGGCCTCGGCGGCGACCGACAGTCCCACGCGCACACCGGAATCGGTGATCATGTGGGCGATGCGCTCGTCGGGATAGCGCGGATCGACGGGCACGTACGCCGCGCCGGTCTTCGCGACCGCCCAGATGCCGGTCACCGAATCGAGCGACCGCGTCATGCCCAGCGCGACCCGCGTCTCCGGACCGACGCCGCGCGAGATCAGTTCGCGGGCGATCTGATTGGACCGCGCGTCGAGTTCGGCGTAGGTCACCCGGCCGGCAGACGACACGAGCGCCACGCCGTCGGGATTGCGGCGCGCTGCGGTGCGCATCAGTTCCGCGAGCAGCACGGGCTTGGGCCCGGCCTCGCCGCGTGCCGGCACGAGGCCCGCGAGCTCGCCCCGGTCGACCAGGTCCAGGTCACCCGTCGCGGCCGACGGATCTCGCACGATCTCGCCGAGCACACGGACGAAGCGTGCGGCGAGAGCGTCGACCGACGACCGATCGAAGATCTCGGTCGCGAATCCGACGACTCCGGCCGCTCCCCCGGTTTCGTCACCGGGCGCGCTCTCGCGGACGTCGAAGGTGAGGTCGAACTTGCTGTAGCGCACGTCGACTGCGCCCACCTCGGCGTCGAGGCCGCCGAAGCGCGCCGGCGGGAGCCCACCGATCTGATGCGTCAGCGCGACCTGGACGAGCGGCGCGTACGACGTCGAGCGCTGCGGGCGCAGTGCGTCCACGAGCATCTCGAACGGGACGTCCTGATTGTCGAACGCCGCGAGGTCGACGGACCGGACCTGCGCCAGGAGGTCCTCGACGGTCGCGTCGGGGGCGACCTCGGTGCGCAGCACGAGGGTGTTGACGAACATGCCCACGAGCTCGGCGAGTTCGGGACGCGCGCGCCCCGAGACCGCGGTGCCGATCGCGATGTCGGTCGTCCCGCTCGTGCGGGCGAGGACGATCGCGAGCGCGGCGTGCATGACCATGAACGTCGAGACGCCGTGGCGCTGCGCGAGTGCGGTGACGCGCGCGTGCAGATCGGCGTCGATCGTGAAGTCGGTGAACGCGCCGGCCATGGTGCGGTTCTGCGGCCGCGGCCGGTCGAGCGGCAACTCGATCGGTTCGGGCACGCCCGCGAGCGCCCCACGCCAGAACTCGATCTGCCCGTGCGCACGCGACGACGGATCGCTCTCGTCGCCGAGCTGCTCGCGCTGCCGGATCGCGTAGTCGGCGTACTGGACGTCCAGCGCGGGAAGGACGGCAGAGTCGGCCGTGTTCCCGTTCTCTAGACGAATCGAATACGCGGACATGAGATCCCGTGCGAGCGGCACACCCGAGCCGCCGTCGGAGGCGATGTGATGCAGGATCAGCGCGAGGACGTGATCGTCGTCGCCGACCCGCAGCAGGCCGACCCGCACCGGTGCCGTGTCGCGGACGTCGAAGCCGCGAGCGCCGAGGTCGTACAGCGCCGACTCGAGGTCCCGCTCGGCCACGTCGACGACAGTGATCTCGGGCGTCGCGTCGGCGGGATCGAGAATCACCTGGTGCGGGCCCGCTTCCGCCTCGGGGAACACGGTGCGGAGGATCTCGTGGCGGCGCACGACGTCGCCGACGGCGCCCACGAGCGCGTCGACGTCGAGAGGTCCGCGCAGCCGCACGGTGAGCGGCACGTTGTACGCGGGCGAGAGCGGATCGATCCGGTTGAGGACCCACATCCGCTGCTGCGCGGGCGAGAGCGGGATCGGGTCGGGCCGCGGGTGCACCGCGGTCACGGGGTTCACGGCGTGCACGGAGTCCACCGCGGGGCCGCCCTCGCCACCCACGAGTTCGGCGAGCTCGGCGACGGTCGCCGCCTCGAAGAACGAACGCAACGAGATCTCCCGGCCGCCGGCCTCCTCGAGCCGTGCCGCGGCGCGCGCGGCGGACAGCGAGTTGCCGCCGAGCGAGAAGAACGACCGATCGACGCCGATCTCGTCGCGATCGCGGCCGAGAACGTCGGCGAGGACGTTCACGACGAGATGCTCCGCCTCGGTGCGCGGCGGGACGTGATCGACAGGGGTGTCGTCGAATTCGGGCTCGGGCAGCGCACGCCGGTCGACCTTGAGGCTCGACGTGAGCGGCATGTCGGCCAGCACCTGGATCGTGTCGGGCACGAGATGCTCGGGCAGCTCGGCCGCGGCGTGCCGCCGCAGGTCCTCGACGTCGAGCTCGGCGTCGTCGCGCGGCGAGACGTAGGCGACGAGCCGGTCGCCCTGCGGCGTCGCGGCGAGGATCACGGCCGCGTGCAGCACGGCGGGGTGCGCCGCGAGGTGCGCCTCGATCTCGCCGAGTTCGACGCGCATGCCGCGGATCTTGACCTGGAAGTCGGCGCGGCCGACGAACACGAGATCGCCGTCGGTCCTGCGCCGGACGAGATCGCCCGACCGGTACAGCCGGGCCCCCGGCCCGCCCGCGGGATCGGCGACGAAGCGCGACGCGGTCGCCGCCGCCATCGCTCCGTAACCACGCGCGGGGGCCACACCACCGATGTACAGCTCACCCGTGACACCCGAGGGCACGGGGCGCAGGCGGTCGTCGAGAACGCGCAGCGCCACGCCGTCGATCGCGGTACCGAACGGCACCGGCCAGTCCTCGGCGTCCTCCGCCGACAGGTCGACCTCGTACGCCGCGGCCGTCGCCGCCGCTTCGGTCGGGCCGTACGGATTGAGCAGGCGCACATCGGATCCGAAGAGCCGGGCACACGTCGACGGCTGGAGCTGCTCGCCGCCGGCGACGATCACGTCGAGCGTGCGCAGCACACCGGCGTCGTCGAGATCGGCGACGACCTCGAGCGCGCTCGGCGCGAGGTTGACGACGCCGACGTCGTCGCGCGCGGCGATCCGCAGGACCTCGCGCGGATCGAACGCGGGCGGCGCGATGTGCAGGACGCCGCCGTGGCCCAGCGCCACCCACACGTTCTTCTGCGTCTGGTCGAACAGGGGCGACCCCGCGACGACGACACCGAGTCCGTCGCGCATCGCGACGGCGTCCCGGTACCAGCCGTACATGTTCACTATCGAGCGCATCGGCACCAGCACCGGCTTGGGCCTGCCGGTCGAGCCGGACGTCGAGACGACGTACGCGAGCCGATCGCCCGCGGACGCGTCGGCCCACGGGTCGCCCGTGACGGGCTCCGCCGACGCGAGCGCCTCGTCCGTCTCGGGGGTTCCGAGCACGATCGCCGGGACCGGCGAGTCGGCCGCGTCCGCCCAGTCGCGCGTCGCGACGATCGCGGCGAGTCCGGCGTCCGCCGCGATCGAGGCGATCCGCGCGAGCGGCCACTCCGGATCGAGCGGCGCGTACGCGACGCCCGCCTTCCAGCACGCGAGCATTCCGACGATCCACTGCGCCGAGCGCGGAACCACGAGTCCCACGACGCCGTCGTGCCGGGCCCCGGCGCCCCGCAGCAGCCGCGCGAGCCGCCCCGCGCTCTCGTCGAGTTCGCGGCGCGTCCACACCACGCCGTCCGGATCGACGAGTACCGGTGCACCGGGCGCCGCATCGACCGACGCGGACCAGGCCGCGACGTACGACAGCAGCTCCGGCTCGGTGGGTGCCGCGGGCACCGGCGTGTGGCCGTTCGTCCGCGACAGCGCGATCGCGGACTCGAGGAAGCCCGGCGTCTCGTCGTCACGACCGTTCTCCGACGCGAGGGCAGCGGCGTCCGCGATGACGCCGTCGAGCACGGCACCGAAGCCGTCACGGCCGTCGGGCGTCGGTGGCGCCGCGACGATCGTGGGGACGAGCCCCGTCAGGACGACCGACACGATCGCGTCGGCACTCATCCCGCGCTGCGCCATCGGCTCGGCGACCATCCGCAGCCGCTCGTCGAACTCGCGGTAGGTCACCGCGACACCGTCGTGCGAGACCGCGATCGAGTCGGGAGCGATGCGCGCCGCCGATTCGAGGAGACGCGGCAGATCTGCTGCGGTGTGGCGCGGCCGAGGCGCGGAGGAGATGGTCGGCTCCTTGTCTTGGGGGGACGTGTTGTCTTGGGGGGACGTGCGGTCGTCGAGGGAGGCGCTGTCCGTCCGCTTTTCGGCGTCGGTGCGCAGGTCGATGTCGTCGATGCGCCGGTCCGGATCGGCCGTCACGGCTGCGACCAGCAACTGCAGACGCTGCGCGAGCAGCGCCGCGGTGTCGTCGTCGAAGACGTCGGTCGCGTAGCCGAGGCGGATCGTGCGCGAGCCCGACTCGTTCGGATCGTCGAACACCGTCAGGGTGAGGTCGTACTTCGCGCCGGGCGCGAGATCGTCGACGACGCTCACGTCGAGGCCGGGCAACCGCACGTCGCCGAACGGGTTGTTCTGGAACGAGAGCATGACGTCGAACAGCGACGGTCCGCCGAGTTCGTCGGCGACCGTCTCGTAGGGCAGCCCGCCGTGGGCGAGGGCGTCGAGATCGGCCGCGCGCACGGCGTCGATCACCGCGCCGAAGGACGCGGCCCGATCGACCCGGGTACGGAGCACGACGGTGTTGACGAACATGCCGACGAGGTCGTCGAGTTCGGGCGCCTGCCGCGACGCGACCGGAGTGCCGACCACGATGTCGTCGCCCGCGCCGAGCCGCGAGAGCAGCACCGCGAGCGCGGCGTGCATCACCATGAACGGGGTGGCGCCGTGCGGGCCACCGAGCTTGTCGAGCGCACGGGCGGCGGCAGGATCGAGCGAGAAGTCCACCGCACCACCGGCATACGTGCGGCGTGCGGGAACCCGGCGGTCACGGGGCAGCTCGAGCGAACGCGGCGCACCCGCGAGTGCCTCACGCCAGTGCGCGATCTCGCGTGCAGCGAAGGACGCGGGATCGCTCGGGTCGCCGAGCAGCTCGCGCTGCCACAGTGCGTAGTCGGCGTACTGCACCGGCAGCGGCGCGAAGGACGGCGCGGTCCCGGCGGTCCGCGAGGCGTAGGCCGTCACGAGATCGCGCGCGAGCGGCGCCATCGACGCGCCGTCCGCGCTGATGTGGTGGACGACCGCCACGAAGACGTGCTCGTCCGGGCCGATCGCGAACAGACCGAAGCGCACCGGCGGCGCGGCCACGACGTCGAAGGGCTCGGCGACGAACGCGGCGATCTCGGTGTCGGCGTCCGCGGTCTCGCGCACCGCGAGGGCCGTGTCGATCGACGACACGGGCTCGATCACCTGGACGGGACCGTCCGCCCCGGCCGGGAACCGGGTGCGCAGCGCCTCGTGCCGCTCCAGCACGTCCCGGACGGCGTCGCGCATCGCGTCGACGTCGAGTGCGCCGCGGAGGACGACCGGCAACGGGATGTTGTACGCCGCGGACTGCGGGTCGAGCCGGTGGGTGAGCCACATGCTCTGCTGCGCCGTCGCGAGCGGGATGGCCGACGGCCGGTCGCGGCGCACGAGCCCGGGCACGCTCGGAGCCGTGTCGGCCGACACGCTCCTGTCGATGCGCTCGGCGAGCGCCGCGGGTGTCGGAGCCTCGAAGATGTCTCGAACCCCCACGTGCACACCGGTGTCGGCGCTCAGCCGCGCGACGACCTTGGTCGCCGACAGCGAGTTGCCGCCGAGATCGAAGAACGAATCGGTGACGCCGAGGTCGGTCGTGCCGAGGACGTCCGTCACGACGCCGAGGACGATCCGCTCGGTGTCGGTGCGGGCGGCCGCGATGTCCGCGCGCGCCTCGAAGCGCGGTTCGGGCAGCGCCGAGCGGTCGAGCTTGCCGACGGGAGTGAGCGGCACGGCGTCGAGCATCACGACGGCGGCGGGGACCATGTGCGACGGAAGCTCGCGTGCGACGTGCTCGGTGACCTGCGCCGCGTCCACGTGAGCACCCGCCTCGGGCATCACGTACGAGACGAGCAGCGTTCCCCGCGAATCCACCTCGCGCGCGAGGGTCGTCACGAAGTCGACGCCGTCCAGTGCGGCGATCGCGGTGTCGATCTCGCCGAGTTCGACACGGAAACCGCGGACCTTCACCTGGAAGTCCGAGCGTCCCGCGTAGCGCAGCGTGTAGCCGGACGCCTGGCGCGGATCGGCGACCACGCGCGCGAGATCGCCTGTGCGGTACAGCCGGTTGCCGCTGCCCAGCGGGTCCGGGACGAATCGTGCTGCGGTCAGGGCGGGCCTGCGGTGGTAGCCGCGCGCCGTGCCCGAGCCGCCGAGATAGACCTCGCCCACGGCCCCGAACGGTGTGGGGCGCAGATCGCGGCCGAGAACGCGCACCACCGTGCCGCGGATCGGGCCGCCGATGTCGACGGGGACGTCGGGCACGAGCGAGCTCATCGTGCGGACGATCGTGGACTCCGTCGGTGCGTACACGTTGATCATCCGGCGACCGGGGGCCCACCGCGCGACGAGTTCCGGCGAGCACGCCTCACCACCGACCGCGACGACGGCGAGGTCGCCGAGCCCGGTGGGCTCGACGGTCGCGAGCGCCGCGGGCGTGAGGAACATGTGCGTGACGCGTTCGCGTGTGAGGTACGCGTGCAGCTCCGCGCCGCCGTAGACGTCGGCGGGAACGACCACCATCGTCGCGCGTGCGGCCACCGCGAGCAGCAGTTCGAGGATCGAGGCGTCGAAGCTCGGTGACGCGAAATGCGCCGTGCGAGAACCGCTGTCGAGACAGTACAGCTCGATCTGCTCCGCCGCGAGGTCCGCGAGCCCCCGGTGGGTCACGGCGACGCCCTTGGGCACGCCGGTCGTCCCGGAGGTGTAGATCATGTACGCGAGGTTGTCCGGGTCCACCGGAGCGAGCCGCTCGTCGTCCCGGAAGGTCGACCGGTCGGTGTCCGCGACCGCGCCGACGAAGTCGGCGTCGTCGATCACCTGCCACGGCACGTCGTCCGGGAGCGCGCCGCGATGCTCGGTCGTCGTGAATCCCACTGCCGCACCGGAATCGGTGATCATGTGCCGCACTCGTTCCCGCGGGTACCGCGGATCGACGGGGACGAAGGCAGCGCCGGTGCGCGCGACGGCCCACGTCGCGACGACCGAGTCGAGCGACCGGACGATGCCGAGCGCCACGACGTCCTCGGGTCCGATCCCGCGGTCCACGAGCACGCGCGCGAGCGCCGACGACCGGGCGTCGAGTTCCGCGTACGTGAGCGATACGCCGTCCGCGACGACCGCGATCGCCTCCGGATCGGCCGCGGCAGCGTCACCGAGCAGCACCGCGAGCGTGCGCGGCGACTCTCCCGGTTCGCGCTCGAGATCACGCACGACGTCGTGCGGCTCACCGACCCGCGCGAGCGGCGCGTCGGGATCTCCGGTCAGCGAGTGCAGCGCCTCGATCAGGACGTCGAGGATTCGATGGACGGACTCGTCGCCCAGCATCTCCGGCGAGTACTTCGCGGTGACGGTGAACTCGGGCGAGGGCACCGCGACGATCGCGAGCGGGTAGTGCGTCGCGTCGTGGACGCCGATGTCGGCGACGCGCAGTCCGTCGATCGCGCCCATCGCTGCGAGCGCCTCGCGGTCGACGGGGTACGACTCGAACACGACGAGCGTGTCGAAGAGGGTGGGAACGCCCACCGCAGCGGCGATGTCGGCGAGCCCGACGTAGTGATGGTCGAGCAGGGCGGTCCGGCTCGCGTCGACGCGGCTCAGCAGCGACCGCACGGTGTCGGACCGATCGAGCCGGACGCGCACCGGGAGCGTGTTGATGAACAGGCCCAGCATGTCCTCGACCCGCGGTACCTGCGGCGGGCGTCCCGAGACGGTGGTGCCGAAGACGACGTCGCCCGTGTCGGCGATCCGGCCGAGCGTGAGCGCCCATGCGCTCTGCAGCAGTGTGTGCAGCGTGACGCCGTGCTCGCGCGAGGTCCGGGTGAGTGCGTCCAGCAGCCCGTCGGGGACGGCGCGGACGATCTCCGCCGTGCTCGACTCGGATTCGGAGACACCGGGTTCCGGAGCCTCCCAGGACTGTCCGAGGAGCGTCGGCTCGTCGATGCCGTCGAACTCGGCGCGCCACACGTCGAGCGACGCGTCGCGGTCCACCTCGCGCAACCACGCGAGATGATCGCGGAACGGCGCGGCGGGCGGTGCGTCCGCTCCGGCGTACTCGGTGAGCAGATCGCGCACGAGGACCGGGATCGACCAGCCGTCGACGAGGATGTGGTGCACGGTGACGGCGAGCACCGAACGCTCGTCCGTCGTGTTCTCGTCGGTCGTGTTCTCGGGGCCGGTCCGGGCGAGCAGGAACCGCACGAGCGGCGGATCCGCGAGATCGAACCGCTCGTCGCGTTCGGCGGCGAGCAGCGCGTCGACGGCGTCGTCGGCCGTGGTGCGCTCGGTCCAGCGGAGCGGGGCGTCGCGCAGAACGACCTGGATCGGATCGCCCGCCGCTGTCGTCGTGAATCCCGCCCGCAGCGTCGGATGCCGCCGGACGAGCGCCGCGGCGGCGGAGCGCAGCCGCTCCCCGTCGACGTCGCCGGTCAGCTCGAGGACGAGTTGCGTCGTGTAGACGTCCGCCCGCTCGCCCTCGCCCGCGAGCACGCTGTGGAAGTACAGCCCGTGCTGCAGCGGAGTGGGCGGCCACACGTCCTCGACACCGGAGTCGCCGTACCGCTCGTCGAGTGTGTCGACGTCGCTCTGGTCGAGCGAGACCAGACCGAAATCGGCAGTGCTGTGCCCGATCCCGTCCACCGGAAGTGCCGCGAAGGCTGCGAGCGTCTCCTGCCACAGCCGCGCGATCTCGCCGACCTCGGACTCACCGAGCACGCCCAGCGGATGCTCCATCGTGACGACGAGTCCGCCGTCGTTGCCGGCGATCGCGATGACGTCGAGCGCCAGCTGCACCGGGCCGCGCGGCGAGCGGGTCCCCGAGAATCCGGTCGTGGGCTCGGGAAGCCATGCGACGCCGACGAGTTCGTCCGACACGGGCGCGCTGCGGCCGAGGTAGTTGAATCCGATCTGCGGCGAGCGCCGCTCCCCGAGCGAAACACCCGCCTCGGGATCGAGGTAGCGCAGGATGCCGTACCCGACGCCGCCGTCGGGCAACGCAGCGAGCCGATCCTTGACCGACTTGACGACCTCGAGCAGACGTTGCGGGCCGAGGTCGCCGAGGCACTCCTCGGGCACCTCGAATCGCGCCGGATACACCGACGTGAACCAGCCGACGGTGCGCGACAGATCCGCTCCCGGAAGCAGATCCGTCTCACGGCCGTGGCCCTCGAGCTGCAGCAGGACCGACCGCTCTGCGTCGCCCCTGCCATCCCGCCAGCGCGCGAGCGCGATCGCGAGCGCGGCGACGAGGACGCGGTCCGCGCCCGTCCCCAGCGCGTCCGGCAGTGCCGTCAGGACGGGCCGCGCCGTCTCGGGCGCGATCCGCAGCGTCGTGCGTGCGAGCGAGTCCGCGCGATCGTCGGGCCCGAGCGGACGCGCGCCGACGACGGGATCGGGACCGTCCAGGATCTCCTGCCACATCGGCAGTTCGCCGCGCCGCGCACCCGAAGCGCCCAATTCGGCCAGGCCCATCGCCCACGCGCGCACCGACGTCGTCACGGGTGCGAGTTCGATCGTCGCGCCCGAGCGGTACGCGAACCATGCCGCCGTGACGTCCGGGAGCAGGATGCGCCACGACACACCGTCGACGACGAGGTGATGCAGCACGAGCAGGACGTAACGCCGTGCGCCACCCGTCACGAGCACCGCGCGGACGACGGCGCCGGTCGCGGGATCGAGCTCGCCCGCCTCGGCGTCGCGCAGCGCGGCGAAGGGGGCGGTGTCGATCGCGGGGTCGGCGGCCGCGATCTCGGTCTCGCGCACGGCGGCGGTCACGTCACCGGGCGCTGCCGTCACGACGGTGAGTCCGTCGGCGGTCCGCTCCCACCGGGCACGGAGACCGTCGTGCCGTGCCACGACCGCGCCGACGACGGCACGCACGGCATCGAGGTCGACGTCGTCCGGAACCGTGAGCACGACACTCTGGCCGACGCCGTCGACGTCGGCCGGGCGGTCCCCGTTCCGGGCAGCGGACACGTGACCGTCGTGCGCCTGCTCCGCGAGCCACGCCGCCGCGGGTTGTGCAGGTGCGCTGCCGATCCCGCCACCGGGCGGCTCGGTGAGCGTGTGCTCCGGCTCGGCGGACTCCGCGATGCGGGCGATCGCCTCGACGGTGCGCTGCTCGAAGACGTCCTTCGCGCGCAGCCGCAGCCCCGCCTCCCTCGCGCGAGCGACGAGCTGGATCGACGTGATGCTGTCGCCGCCCAGCGCGAAGAACGAATCGGTGGCGCCGACGCGCTCGACGCCGAGCAACCCGGCGACGAGCTCCGCCACGAGGGCTTCCCGCTCGTCCCGCGGCGCGACGTACTCGGTCTCCTCGATCTCGAAGACCGGGTCGGGCAGCGCCCGGCGATCGACCTTTCCGCTCGCGCTCGTCGGCAGCCGATCGAGCATCATGACGGCATCGGGAACCATGTACGCGGGCAACCGCTCTCGCGCATGCCGGCGGATGTCCTCGGCGCTCGGTGCGGTGCCCGCGGCGGGCGCGACGTACGCGACGAGCCGGGTGCTGCCCGCGGCGTCGTGCGCGACGACGGCCACGTGATCGATCGCGTCGTGACCGGCGACGACGGCCTCGATCTCACCGACCTCGACGCGCTGCCCCCGCACCTTGACCTGGAAGTCGGTGCGCCCCACGTAGATCAGGCTGCCCGACGTCGACCAGCGCACGAGATCGCCGGTCCGGTACATCCGCAGTCCGTCGTCGCCGAACGGATCGGCGACGAAACGCTCGGCGCTGAGCCCGGGCCGATCGTGATAACCGTGCGCGACCTGGCCGCCCGCGAGATACAGCTCACCCGCGACACCCGGAGGTACGGGCCGCAGGGCGCCGTCGAGAACGTAGGCGCGGGTGGTGGCGACGGGGTCACCGATCGGGACCGCGCCCTCCGACGACGGATCGACGTGGGCGTGTGTCGCGTGGACGGTGAACTCGGTGGGCCCGTAGAGGTTGTGGATCTCGGCGTCGCACAGCGCCGCGAGCGCGCGCACCGTCGGTGCGGGCAGCGCCTCCCCCGCGACCAGCACGGCGCGCAGCGACACGAGCGCCTCGCGCGGGACGACGCTCGTGAACGCCGCGAGCATCGACGGAACGAACGAGATGTGTGTGACCCGTTCGGTCGCGACGAGGTCGGCGAGGTGATCGGGGTCGCGGTGGCCGCCCGGCTCGGCGACGACGAGACGCGCACCCACGAGCAGCGGCGCACACATCTCCCACAGCGAGACGTCGAACGTGAACGGGGTCTTCTGCAGAACGACGTCGGACGACGAGAGTGCGAATCTCCGTATCATCCAGTCGATCTGGGTCGCGAGTGCCCGCCGCGAGACGACGACGCCCTTCGGCCTGCCCGTCGATCCCGACGTGAAGACGATGTAGGCGGGCGCATCCGCGCGGCGCACGGGAGCGGGGGCATGCTCGTCGGCATTCGTGGCGTCGGCGTCCGCGGGCGTGACGACGGGTGCGTCGCCCGGCGAGTCGACGGTGTCGGACACGACGACGGACGCCCGTGCGGCGCCGAGCAGGTACGCGATGCGGTCCTCGGGATGGTCGGGATCGACCGGGACGTACACGGCGCCGATGTCCAGGATCGCGTGGAACGCGGCGAGCGCGTCGATCGAGCGTCGCAGCATCATCGCGACTCGGTCGCCGGGCGCCACACCGCGGCTGCGCAACGCCGCCGCGAACGCGGCGACGCGGTCCGCGAACCCGCGGTAGTCGAGGTCGGTGTCGCCCTCCGTCAGTGCGCGTGCCTCGCCGTGAGTCGCGACGGCCGCCCAGAGGCGGTCCGAGACGTCCTCCGGTTCGGGAGCGTCCTCGCCGTTCCAGCCGTGCACGAGCTGCGCGTGCTCGTCCGCGTCGACCGCCGGCAGGTGCGCGAGCGTGGTGTCCGGCCCGGCGTCCAGGAAACGCTGCAGGAACCGGGTGAACCGGCCGTGGTGCGCGGCGAGCTCGTCCCGCGGGTAGAGCGTGGGATTCGCTTCGAAGTCGACGTGGACGCGCCGGCCGGAGTTCGACTGATAGATGTTGAGCGAGAGGTCGTCGACCGGCCCGGTCGTGAGGATGTGCTGGGTGCCCACGACGGACCCGAGTTCGACCTCGTTCGAGAACATCATGATGTTCACCGACGGCCCGAACAGTCCACGCCGGCCCGCGCCCAGGCCCTGGTCGCGGCGGATGTCCTCGGTGCGGTACCGCTGGCGGCGCAGGGCACCGGTGAGTTCGAGCTGCGCGGCGTGCACGAGTTCGCCCACCGTGTCGGTGGCGCCCGCGCGCAGCCGCAGCGGCACGACGTTGGAGACCATGCCGCCCGAGCGCCGCAGCACCGCGGTGGTGCGGGCGGAGACGGGAAGGCTCAGCACGACGTCGGTCTGCGCGGTCAGGTCCGCGAGGTAGGCCGCGAAGGCCGCGACGAGCACGGGTGCCGACGCGGAGCCGAGACGTGTGGCCGCGGCGTCGAGCGTGGCGGCATCCCCGAGGAGTCCGGAGGCCACGATCGCCGTGTCGGCGGGGTCCGCCGCGCGACCGGCGAGCGACGGCGGATTCGGGAGCCCGTCGATGCGTTCGAGCCAGTACTCGCGGTCGGCGGCGAAGCGGGCGGATTCGCGGTAGCGATGGTCGTCCTCGACGATCTCGCGGAGTCCCATCGAGCGCGCGGGCGCGGGTTCGCGGCCCGCCTCGAGAGCCGTGTAGATCTCGGCGACACGGTTGATCATGGCCATCGCGCCGAAGCCGTCGAGGGCGATGTGGTGGATCCGGGCGTACCAGAAGTGACGCTGCTCGTCGACGCGGAGCACGTACATCCGGACGAGGCGGTCCTCGAGCAGGTCGAGCGGTTCGCTGCAGTGGCCGCGCATCCACTCGTGCGCTGCGGCCTCCGGGTCCTCGCTGCCGCTCAGGTCGACCGCCGTGATCGAGTCCTGGATCGTGCCGTCGACGGTCTGCATCGGTTCACCGTCGACCTCGACGATGCGCAGGAAGCCGGTACCGAACTCGCGGCCGGACCTGACCGCGGCCTCGGTGAGCAGATCGACGTCGACCGACCCGTGCAACTCGATGTACTGCGCGATCACGAGGGGCGTGGCGCCCAGTGCGTGCTGCGCGAACCACATGCCTCGCTGGCCTGCGGAGAGCGGATACACGTCCACCTCGGCGTGCGCAGTGGAGTCCCCGACGATACCCGACTGCGTCAACGCGCCTCCCGTTCCTCCGATGCCGATCGTGCCGCTGCCGTGAGACCGCATCCGCGCAGCGGCGGACCCGGACCCTTCTCCACGACATCGAGGCATATCGACCCATTCTCGTCATGTGTTACCCGTATTTCCAATACATGCCACAGGGACTGATACACAACGTCTTTCACCTGCGACGACGGTGACCTCACGCGAAAGACGGTGATTCCCGTGACAATTGCGCCATCTTCATCTGGTCGCTCGTCCAAAAATGCGAACAATCAGCAGGTTCCGCGCGAACTCGCAGGTGAGAAGGGATACGATCGCGTCGGAAGAGCGTAGCACATCGACGCCCCACGATCACGCCCTCTTCCCACTCGAATCGCATCCGACCAGCTCCTGTAACATCGGCACTCTTCCCGACGAGGGATTCGGAGTGGGCACGCGACCGGATGGGAAACCACAGCCGTCGAGCCCCGCAGCCGTGGAGCCCCGCAGCCGTGGAGCGCCAGCGAGAGACGGACTCCGTACCGCCGAGAGGGAAGCCATGAATCCGCCCACGCCCCAGAGCGCCGAGGCAGCGGCGGACGTCGCGCTCAACGATCTGCGTGCCGCCCTCGACACCGTCGACCGGCAGCTGCTCGACGCGGTGTCCAGCAGACTCGACATCGCTCGCCGGATCGCCGACGTCAAGGCGCGCTCGGCGTTGTCGGTGTCGCAACCGGGCCGGGCCGCACGTGTCACGGAACGTGCCGAGCGGTACGCGCTCGGCCACGGCATGTCCGCCGAGTTCGCCCGCGCGCTCTACACCCTGCTCATCGCCGAGGCGTCGCGCGTCGAGCGCGAGGCGATCGCCCGCGGGGGGACCTGACGTGCAGTCGCCGGATCGCACGGGCGCGCGCCCGGCGCCCGCGTCACGACGGCCGGTCGCGACGCTCCTCGTCGACAACTACGACTCGTTCACCTACAACCTCTTCACGCTGCTCACCGAGGTCAACGGCGCCGAGCCGACCGTCGTCCGCAACGACCACCCGCCGGAGGAACTCGACCTCGCTCGGTTCGACAACATCGTGGTCTCCCCCGGTCCCGGGGACCCGACGCGCCCGCGCGACATCGGCATCGGGGCCCGGCTGATTCGCGAGACGACGCTGCCGGTCCTCGGAGTGTGTCTCGGCCATCAGGCGATCGCCACTGCGTACGGCGGCCACGTCCGGCTCGCGGACCGCCCGATGCACGGCCGCGTATCGAGCGTCGGCCACGACGGCGCCGGCCTCTTCGCGGGGATCCCGCAGCAGTTTGCCGCCGTGAGATACCACTCGCTCGTCGTCGACGATCTCCCCGACCACCTTCGGACGACGGCGTGGACGACCGAGGGAGATCGCACCGTCGTCATGGGAATCGAGCACCGTGACCTGCCCCGATGGGGCGTGCAGTTCCACCCCGAGTCGATCTCGAGCGGGTACGGCCGCGAGCTGCTCGCGAACTTCCGTGACCTGTCGATACTCACGAACAACCGGCACACGAACAGCCGGCGGACGAGCCCCCGGCGCACGGCACCCTCGCCGGAACCGCCGGTACCCGCTCCTGCACCCCGGCCGCCCCGCGCGGCCACTCCGCTCACCCGGAGCACCGCCGTCGACCTCGATCCCGCGGCCGTCTTCGACGCCCTGTTCGCCGGCGGCACCCACGCGTTCTGGCTCGACCGGGTGGACGCCGCCCCCGGATCACGCGTGTCGATACTCGGCGATACGTCGGGGCCGCGTGCGGAGTTCGTGACGTACGACGTCGCCGATCGCGTCGTGCGCGTCGAACGCGCCGGGCTGCCCGACGAACGCATCCACGCCGATCTCTTCGACTATCTGGCCGGGCAGATCGCCGCCCGTGCCGTCGACCCGCTCCCGGGGCTGCCGTTCGCGCTCGGCTACGTCGGCTGGCTCGGGTACGAACTCAAGGCACTCACGGGCGCGGCAGCGCCGCGCCACCACGCGCCGACGCCGGATGCGGGCCTCGTGTTCGCCGACCGCGTCGTGCTGCTCGACCACGATCGCGGTGTCGCGACGGCGGCGTGTCTGTCGAGCGGCCCGGACGACGCCGACGCGCACGCGTGGCTCGATGCGGTCTCCGCCCGTCTCGCCGGCCTCCCCACCCGCACGACCGAGCCGCCGGCGACCCCGCTCGCGCCCGCGTCCGAGACCGGTGCCGTCGATCACGCCGGTGTCCGGCTCCTGCACGACCGCCCCGCGTATCTCGCGGCCATCCGCGCGGCGCAGGACGCCATCCGGCTCGGCGAGTCGTACGAGGTGTGCCTGACGAACGCCGCACACGTCGAGGGTGCACCGATCGAGCCGTTGCACACGTTCACGCGCCTGCGCGCCCTCAGCCCCGTCCCGTACAGCGCCTATCTCCGGTTCGGCGAGCTGTCGGTCCTGTCGTCGTCCCCCGAGTGCTTCCTGCGGGTCGGCGCCGACGGCACCGTGGAATCGAAGCCCATCAAGGGGACTCGGCCCCGCGGTCGGGATGCGGCCGCGGACGAGGCCCTGCGCGACGAGCTCACGTCGACCGAGAAGGAGATCGCCGAGAACCTCATGATCGTCGATCTCACACGCAACGATCTCTCCCGCGTGTGCGTCCCGAGCTCGGTCCACGTTCCCGCATTGTTCCGGGTGGAGACGTATTCGACGGTGCACCAACTGGTCTCGACGGTGCGGGGCAGGCTCGCAGACGGCGTGTCGACGGTCGACGCCATCCGCGCGGCGTTCCCGGGCGGTTCGATGACCGGCGCTCCGAAGTTGCGCACGATGGAGATCATCGACGAGCTCGAAGCCGGACCGCGCGGAATCTACTCCGGCTCCATCGGTTTCCTCTCACTCGACGGCGCCGCCGATCTGTCCGTCGTCATCCGCACCCTCGTCGTCGACGGCGACGACGTGAGTTTCGGTGTGGGAGGGGCCATCACCGCGCTCTCCGATCCCGACGACGAGTTCGCCGAGACGATCGTGAAGGCGACGAGCGTGGTGGGTGCGCTCGGCGAACAGCTCGCCGCACGTCGGGACGCCCGATCGTGACGGCAGCCGACCCGTTCGCACCACGCCGCGCCGCCGTCTTCGGCGGAGGTGCGGTCGGTGCGTTCGTCGCGCGGCTGTGCGCCGAACGCGGCATCGCGACGACGACGGTGGACGTCGATGCCGTCGCCGTGCAGCCCGGGATCGTCGCGGTCCGCGCCGACGTCTTCTCCGATCCCGCCGCCGAACTCGCGGCGGCCGCCGACGTCGTCGTCCTCGCACTGCCCGAGGCGGTCGCACTGGACGCCGTGGCATCCCTCGCCGACGCACTGCGCCCCGAGACCGTCGTGCTCGACACGCTGTCGGTCAAGGCACCCTACGCCGCGGCACTCACGCGGATGCCCGGTGTGCGTGCGGTGGGGGCGAATCCGATGTTCGCCCCGACGCTCGATCCGCGCGGCCGCGCCGTGGCGGTCGTCCGGTACCGGGACGACGCCGCGGCGCTCGACTGGACCACCGGCCTGTTCTCGGGGGCAGGATCGCGTGCGATCACGGTCGAGCCGCAGCAGCACGACGACCTGTGCGGTGCCCTGCAGGCACTGACGCACGCCACGATCCTGTCGTTCGGCGCCGCGCTGGCCGACCTCGATCTCGACCCCGGCGATCTGCTCGCACTGGCACTGCCGCCGTTCGTCGCACAGAGCGCGCTGCTCGCGCGCGTGACGTCGGCGAATCCGCACGTGTACCGGGACATTCAGCATGCGGGCCCCGCGGCGGCCGCCGCGAGATCGGCGCTGGCCGCGGCGGTGTCGCGACTCGACGCAGCATCGGTGTCCGACGATCCGGACGAGTTCACCGAGTTCGTCCGGTCCGCCGCGCAGGGGCTGGGCGACGCACGCGACCGACTCGCCGAGACCGCGGCGGCGATGCTCACGGATGCGGGGAGGACGCCGTGACGGACGAGCCCGAACGCGCACTCCCGGCCGGTATGCCCCGTCCTCGCCCGGGCGACCCCGTCGAGTCAGCCGTCGCGTCGCGGCTCGCACGGACGTGGGGCAGGCGCGCGACCGTGCGCCGCGCGGAGCGCGACCTCGACCCTGCCGCCGAGGCGTTCGACCCCGAGTTGCAGGACTATCCCGACTCGCTGTTGCCCTTCGGCGCGCATCCTGCGTACCTCGCCTACGACGAGGAACAGCGGCGACGCATCCGCGCGTGGGCCTGGATCTCGTTCAACAAGAATGTCATGGACGTCGAACGCTGCGTCGTCGAACCGGGTTTCGACGTCCTCGCCCAGGATCGGCTCGCGGCAGGCGTGAGCGGCGATCTCGGCATCGCGGTGTACCAGTCGATGGTCGACGAGCAGTACCACACGCTGATGCACCACGGCGGCAGCGAGTTCACCCGCACGCACCGCGGCTGGCCGCTCCCGAACTGGATTCTGCCGCAGGCACAGTCGGCACGACGACGGTCCGTGGCGCTGAGCCGCTGCACCGACGAGCGGGCGGGCTCGATCACCTCTCTCGCCTACACGACGGTCGCGGAGATCTCCATCACGACGTACCTCGACCTGTTCGCGGACGATCCCGTGGTGCAGCCCTTCCACCGCGCGACGGTCCGGTTGCACAACCGCGACGAGTACTGCCACGCCTCGATCACCGCCGACGCCGCGGCGATCGTGTACGACACGCTCACGGCCGACGAGCGCACTCACTTCGAGCACGCGCTCGTCGACGCGATGGATGCGTTCACGAGCAACGACTACACGACCTGGCGGGCGGTCCTGCACACCGAGAGCCTGAACGACGCGATGATCCGCGACGTCGAGACCGACACGGCGACAGGCCGTCTCGTCCAGGACTACAGCGGCATCCGCTCGCTCGCCGACGATCTGGGCATCACCGGTCGTCTCGACTGGGAGTGGTGACCTCCCGGTAGCGGTCGACGAACCAGTCGAGCAGCGCGCCGTCGTCGATCGCGGTGCGGTCCACGACGGCCGCGGGGTCGGCCCCCTGCAGCAGCCGTTTGAGCGGAACCTCGAGCTTCTTGCCCGTCCGCGTGTGCGGAATGCCCGGCGCCACGACGATCTCGTCGGGAACGTGCCTCGGCGAGAGTTCGCTGCGAATCGCCTGCGCGACCGTCTCCCCGAGCGCGTCGGTGTACTCGGCTCCGGGCGCGAGCACGACGAACAGCGGCATCCAGTAGGCGCCGTCGTCGCCCTCGACGCCCAGCACGAGTGCCTCGGCGATCTCGGGGATCGACTCGACCACCTGATAGATGTCGGCGCTGCCCATCCGGATGCCGCCGCGGTTGAGCGTGGCGTCCGAGCGTCCGTGCATCTCGATCGACCCCCGGTCGGTGATCGTGATCCAGTCGCCGTGCCGCCACACGCCGGGATACGCGCCGAAATAGGCGTCGCGATAGCGTGTTCCGTCGGAGTCGTCCCAGAAGCACACGGGCATCGACGGCATCGGCGCCCGGATCACGAGTTCGCCGACCTCGCCGCGAACGGGGGTGCCGTGGGGATCGAACGCATCGAGCGCGACACCCAGGTAGGGGGCCGAGATCTCACCCGCCCACACCGGAACCGTCGGCACTGCGCCCACGAACGCGGACACCACGTCGGTCCCGCCCGAGATCGACGCGATCTGCGCACGCTCCCCGATCGCATGCTGCAGCCATCGCGCCGACGAGGCCGGCAGCGTCGCACCCGTGATGCCGACGGTGCGCAGCACCGCCGGGTCGCCGCCGGCCGCGGCGATGCACTCGGCCGGATCGACCTCGTCCTTGATGCACGCGAGAACGTAGCCGGGGCTCGTGCCGAGCAGCGTTGCCCCGGTACGGCCCGCGAGCGACCACAGCCCGCCGCGGCCCGGATGGAAGGGGCTGCCGTCGTACGTGACGATCGTGGCACCGACCAGCAGGCCCGCCACCTGGAAGTTCCACATCATCCAGCTCGGGCTCGTGTACCAGAGCAGGACGTCGCCCTCCCCCAGATCGCAGTGCAGGGCGAGTGCTTTCACGTGTTCGAGCACGACGCCGCCGTGACCGTGGACGATGCCCTTGGGTTTACCGGTCGTGCCCGACGAGAAGAGCACCCACAACGGGTGATCGAACGGTACGAGTACGGGGTCGAGAGGCTCGTCGCGCGATGTCGCGGCGGTCCAGTCCAGGACGTCCTTGTCCACCCGATCCGGGTCGTCACCGGTGTGCCCGGCGAGCACGACGGTGTGGACGCCGGTGAGCCCGTCCCGCAGCGCCCCTACCTCGGCAGTGCGGTCGTGCCACCTGCCGGCGTAGCGGTAGCCGTCCGCGGCGACGAGGGCGACGGGACGCAGCTGACCGAGCCGATCGAGCGCCGCGGGCGCGGAGTAGTCCTGACCGCACGCCGCCCACACCGCACCGAGCGAGGCCGCCGCGAGGAAGGCGACGACGGCCTCGGGCCCGTTCGGCAGGTAGCCGGCGACCCGATCGCCCGCGCGCACGCCGCGCTCGCGCAGCACCGCGGCGAGCGAGGCGACGCGCCCCTGCAGCTCGCGCCACGTGAGGTGCACGTCGGCGGCGTCCTCGTGTGCCGCGACGAGGGCGACGGCATCGAGGTCGCGGCCCGCGAACACCTGCTCGACGTAGTTGATCGTGGCGCCGGGAAACCACCGCGTGTGGGGCATGTCGTCGTCGGTGAGCACGACGGAGTGCTCACCGTGCAGCCGTATCCCGCACCACTGCGCGAGCAGCCCCCAGAAGCTCGCCGGGTTCTCGACGCTCCACCGCCACAGCGCGGCGTAGTCGTGGGCGGGCTCGGAGGTGGAGGTGGGGGCGCCGAACCGCTCCGCGGCCGCGGCCGCGAACCGTTCGACCGCGGGCGTCCCGCCGGCGGGCGGTGTCCAGAGGAGTTCGGGCTCGGCCGTCACGGCAGGTCCCCTCGCCGGGCCGACCGCAGGATGCGCTCGGCATGCCGCAGCACCGGTGCATCGATCATCGCGCCCTCGAAGCGGAACGCGCCCGGCTGCCCAGCGGCCGCATCGAGAACCTTCTCGGCCCAGTCGATCTCGTCGTCACCGGGCGCGAACGCGCGGCGCACGACGTCGACCTGCCGCGGATGCAGCGACACCTTGACGTCGAAGCCGGTCGCCGCGGCGTCCGCCGCCTCGGCCGCCAGGCTCTCGTCGTTCTCGAGATCGACGTGCACGGCGTCGAGAGCCAGGCGGCCGTGGGCCTTCGCCGCGAGCAGCGTGAGCGAACGGACCGTGCGGGCGACGTCGCGGTAGGTTCCGCTGCGGTCGCGGCTCGCGCTGCCGCCGAGGGACGCGACGAGATCCTCGGCGCCCCACATGACGCCGATCGTGGGCCCCGCTGCGGCGATCTCGCGCACGGCGAGCGCGCCGAGCGGCGTCTCCACGAGCGCGAGCACCTCACGGGGCGCGAGTGCCTCGACGGCAGCCCCGCTCTCGGCCTTGGGCAGCATGATCCGCTCGTAGGGGGTGTCCGCCAGCATCGCGAGATCCACGGTGTGCTCGGGCGAGTCGATGCCGTTGACCCGCACCACGGTGCGTTCGGGATCGAGGTCCGACGCCGCGACCGCCCGCCGCGCGGCATCCTTCGCACCGGGGCCGACGCCGTCCTCAAGGTCGAGGATCACGACGTCCGCGACGGCGGCCGCCTTGCCGAACCGTTCCGGCCGGTCGGCGGGGCAGAACAGCCACGCGGGACCGGGCAGCCACAGCCGGGCCGTCACGACGCGGCCTCCGGTTCCGGAGTCGTGCGCACGAGCGTGGAGCGCTGTGCCGTCGCGACGACGGTGCCGTCCTGATTGCGCCCCGTGTGCGCGAGCGTCACCACTCCCTGCCCCGGTCTGCTGCGCGACGGTCGCTTGTCGACGACGAGCGTCTCGGCGTAGAGGGTGTCGCCGTGGAACAGCGGTGCGGGAAAGGCGATCTCGGAGAACCCGAGATTCGCGACGAGCGTGCCCTGCGTGAGCTGGGCGACCGAGAGCCCGACGAGCGTCGACAGCGTGAACATCGAGTTCACGAGCGGGCGGCCGAACTCCGTCGTCGCCGCGTACGCTGCGTCGAGGTGCAGCGCCTGCGGATTCATCGTGAGGGTCGTGAACAGGACGTTGTCGGCTTCGGTGACTGTGCGGCCCGGCCGGTGCTCGTAGACGGCGCCGACGACGAACTCGTCGAACCATAGTCCCCGCTGCGTGATCCGCTCGGTCACAGCCCCGCCTCCCGCGCGATGAGCATGAGTTGCACCTGCGTGGTTCCCTCGCCGATCTCGAGGATCTTGCTGTCGCGGTAGTGACGGGCGACCGGGTAGTCGTTCATGAATCCGTAGCCACCGTGGATCTGCGTCGCGTCACGTGCGTTGTCCATCGCGGCCTCCGATGCCACGAGTTTCGCGATCGCCGCTGCCTTCTTGAACGGCTTGCCCGACAACATGAGTGCCGCGGCGTCGTAGTAGGCGGCGCGCGCGGTGTGAGCGCGCGCCTCCATCCGGGCGATCTGGAAGGCGATCGCCTGGTTGTCGGCGATCGGGCGGCCGAAGGTCACGCGCTCGCGGGCGTACTTCACCGACTCGTCGACGCAGCCCTGTGCCGCGCCCGTCGCGAGCGCCGCGATCGCGATACGGCCCTCGTCGAGGATGCGCAGGAAGTTCGCGTAGCCGCGGCCGCGTTCGCCGAGCAGATTCGCTTCGGGGACGCGGACGCCGTCGAACGTGAGCGGGTGGGTGTCGGAGGAGTTCCATCCGACCTTGTCGTAGGCGGACTCGACCGTGAATCCCGGTGTGCCGGCGGGGACGAGGATCGTCGAGATCTCCTTGCGGCCGCCGTCCCGCTTCCCCGTGACCGCCGTGACGGTGACGAGCGAGGTGATGTCCGTGCCCGAGTTCGTGATGAACTGCTTCGCGCCGTCGATCACCCACTCCCCGCCGTCGAGGCGTGCCGTCGTCGCCGTCGCCCCCGCGTCGCTGCCCGCACCGGGCTCGGTCAGCCCGAATCCGGCGATGGCGCGTCCCGCCGTGAGCTCGGGCAGCCAGCGCTGCTTCTGCTCCTCGGTCCCGAAGCGGAAGACCGGCATGGCGCCCAACGACACACCCGCTTCGAGCGTGATCGCGGTGGACTGGTCCACCTTGGCGAGCTCCTCGAGTGCGAGACACAGTGCGAAGTAGTCGCCGCCCATCCCGCCGCAGTCCTCCGGGAACGGCAGGCCGAACAGCCCCATCTGTCCCATCCCGGCCACGACCTCGTACGGAAAGGTGTGCTCGGCATAGTGTTTCGCGGCGACCGGTGCGACGACACTGGTCGCGAAGTCCGCGACCGACTTGACCAGCTGCTGGTAGTGGTCCGGCAGCTGACCGGTGCACAGATACGTCTCGCTCATGATGCGATCCCCTCGGGTGTCGTTGTCGCGTTGTCTGGCTCGGTCCCGCTCGCCTCCGGTGCGGGCGGCAGAATGCGCGCGAGAACCTGATCGACCTGCACACGATCGCCGGCCGCGACGAGAATCTCGGCCGTTCCGTCGACGGGTGCCGTGATCGGGTGTTCCATCTTCATCGCCTCGACGACGAGCACGACGTCGCCGGCGCGCACCGGCGCTCCCGCCAGGGCCGGCACCGAGACGACGGTGCCGGGCATCGGGCCGACGAGTTCCGCGTCGCCGCTGTGTGTCTCCTCGCGCAGTGCCCGCTCACGGGCAAGCGGGCGCAGCACCCATGTCGCCCGGGCACCGGTCAGCCAGATCCGGTCGACGTCCGCGACGACGCCCCACTCGGTGCGGTGATCGTCGACGACCAGCGACACGTGCACGCCCGGGCCGCGGGGCGCACTCGTGGCCGAGAGCGTGTGCGACGTGGCCTCCGCCGGATCGTCGTCGGGACCGATCCGGGCTGTCGCGGACGACGGGTTCCCCGTGAGCGCCACCCGCACGGCGCGCTCGCCGCCGGAACCGGTGACCGCGAGGCGATACGTCGTCGCGGCGGGAGCGCCGATCCGCCAGCCGTCCCGCCGATCCCACGGCCCGCCGTCGCGCGCGGCGTCGAAGCCCTCGCACCACGCCGCGACCGCTGCGGCGAGGACACCCGTGGCGGGCGGCTCCTCGCGGCGGTACTCCCCCGCGATCGCATCGAGCAGCGACGTGTCGAGTTCACCCGAGCGCACCCGCGGAGCGGCGAGCAGGTACCGGAGGAAGTCGATGTTCGTCACGACGCCCGCGACGGTCGTCCGCCCGAGGGCGGCGTCGAGTCCGTCGAGCGCCGCGTCACGGTCGTCCGCGTGGGCGACGACCTTCGCGAGCATCGGGTCGTAGTCGCTCGTCACCACCGTCCCGGCGGCGACACCCGAGTCGACGCGAACCCCTCGCTCCGGGTCGCTCGCGAGCGACTCGTCCAGAATCGTTCCGCCCGTGGGAAGAAAGCCCCGTGTGGGGTCCTCGGCATAGACACGAGCCTCGATCGCGTGACCACGCATCACGACGTCGGACTGTGCGATCGCGAGCGGACGGCCCGCCGCGATGTGCAGTTGCTGTTCGACGAGATCGATTCCGGTCACCATCTCGGTGACCGGGTGCTCGACCTGGAGGCGGGTGTTCATCTCCATGAAGAAGAACTCGCCGGGGCGGTCGTCCGACACGATGAACTCGACGGTGCCGGCACCGCGATAGTCGACGCTGCGTGCGGTGTCGCAGGCCGCGGCGCCGATGCGCTCGCGCGTCGCGGCGTCGAGCAGGGGCGACGGCGCCTCCTCGATCACCTTCTGGTGGCGGCGTTGCAGGCTGCACTCGCGTTCGCCGAGGTGCACGACGGCGCCGTGAGCGTCTGCGAGGATCTGCACCTCGATGTGCCGGGGCCGCTGGACGAATCGTTCGAGGAACAACGTGTCGTCGCCGAATGCCGACGCCGCCTCACGACGGGCCGAGATCAGCGCCGGGCGTAGATCCTCGGCACCCGTGACGACGCGCATGCCCTTGCCCCCGCCACCGGCGGACGGCTTCACGAGCACCGGATAGCCGATCTCCTCGGCCGCGGCGATCAGGTCGTCGTCACCGAGTCCGGGGCGCGCGATCCCCGGGACGACGGGGACACCGAAGGCCGACACCGTCGACTTCGCGGTGATCTTGTCGCCCATCACCTCGATCGCCGCGGCCGGCGGTCCGACGAACACGATCCCCGCGTCGGCGCACGCCGCGGCGAACGCGGCGTTCTCGGACAGGAAGCCGTAGCCGGGATGGATCGCCGACGCCCCCGTCCGGCGAGCTGCGCCGAGCACGGCGTCGACGTCGAGATAGCTCTGCCGGGCGGGTACGGGGCCGAGCCGCACTGCTTCGTCGGCCTCGCGCACGTGACGTGCGTCGGCGTCGGCATCGCTGTAGACAGCGATCGACCGAATACCCTTGCGGCGCAAAGTCGAGATGATACGCACCGCGATCTCGCCGCGGTTGGCGACGAGCACCGACTCGAACGGGCGGTCGCCGAAGGTGCGGGGACTGTTCTCCGTCATCGTGTACCTCACATCCGGAAGACGCCGTAGGAGACCGGTTCGAGCGGCGCGTTCGCGCAGGCCGCGAGCGCCAGTCCGAGCACCGTGCGGGTCTCAGCGGGATCGATGATCCCGTCGTCCCACAGCCTCGCCGTCGAGTAGTAGGGATTGCCCTGTCGTTCGTACTGCTCGCGCACCGGCGCCTCGACCGCCTCCGCGTCGGCCTCGCTCCACGGCTCCCCCGCGGCGGCGCGTTGATCGCCCCGCACCGTCGAGAGCACCTTCGCCGCCTGCTCGCCGCCCATCACCGAGATCCGCGCGTTGGACCACATCCACAGGAAGCGCGGCGAATACGCCCTCCCGCACATCGAGTAGTTGCCCGCGCCGTGCGATCCGCCGATCACGACGGTGAGCTTCGGGACGCGCGCGCACGCGACCGCCGTCACCATCTTCGCGCCGTGCTTGGCGATACCGCCCGCCTCGTAGTCGCGGCCGACCATGAACCCCGTGATGTTCTGCAGGAACACGAGCGGCGTCGAGCGGCGATCGCAGAGTTCGATGAAATGCGCTCCCTTGACGGCGGATTCGCCGAACAGCACACCGTTGTTCGCGACGATCCCGACCGGATGCCCGTCGATGTGCGCGAAGCCGGTCACCAGGGTGCGGCCGTACTCGGCCTTGAACTCCTGGAACCTGCCGCCGTCGACGATGCGGTCGATCACCTCGTGCACGTCGAAGGGCGTGCGGGAGTCGACCGGGACCACGTCGTACAGCTCGTGCGGGTCACCGAGGGCCGCGAGCGCGGGTTCGGTGCGCCACGGGACCGGCTCGCGCGGGCCCAGGGTGCGCACGATCTCCCGGACGATGCGCAGCGCGTCGAGGTCGTCGTCGGCGAGATGGTCGGTGACACCGGAGATCCGGGAGTGCAGTTCGCCGCCACCGAGTTCCTCGGCCGTGACGACCTCGCCGGTCGCTGCCTTCACGAGCGGCGGGCCGCCGAGGAAGATCGTGCCCTGCCCGCGCACGATCACGGCCTCGTCGCTCATCGCCGGCACGTACGCGCCGCCGGCGGTGCACGAACCCATGACCGCCGCGATCTGCGCGATCCCCTGCGCACTCATCGTCGCCTGGTTGTAGAAGATGCGGCCGAAGTGGTCGCGGTCGGGGAAGACCTCGTCCTGCCGCGGGAGGAAGGCGCCGCCCGAGTCCACGAGGTAGATGCACGGGAGGCGGTTCTGCAGCGCGATCTCCTGCGCGCGCAGGTGCTTCTTCACCGTCATCGGGTAGTAGGTGCCGCCCTTGACGGTCGCGTCGTTCGCGACGACGACGCACTCGCGCCCCTCGACGCGGCCGATCCCGGTGATGATCCCCGCCCCCGGCGACTCGTCGTCGTACATCCCGTGGGCGGCGAGCGGTGCGATCTCCAGGAAGGGGCTGCCGGGGTCGAGGAGTGCGTCGACGCGCTCGCGCGGGAGCAGCTTGCCGCGCGCGACGTGGCGCTCGCGCGATCGTTCGCTGCCGCCGAGCGCGGCCGCGGCGAGAGCCGTCCGCAGTTTCGCGACGAGTGAGACATGGGCATCACGAGGGGTCTCGGTGTGACGATTCTCGCCGTCGATGCCGCTCTGCACATCGCTTGTCATGCGAACCTCCCGGTTGACGACGAACCCAAAAGAGTTAATGATCGATAACCGAACTCAAGATAACCGCACCACAGTGTGTTGTCCAGCACACGACAGACAGGAGTGTGACCGTGACCACGAAGACGGAGCCGCGGACATCGCCGCCGACGACTCGGCGTGGTCGCATGAAGGCCGATCGCCGGCGTCAGCTGCTCGACGCGGCCGCGCGGCTCATCGCCGAGCGGGGATTCCACGGCGTCCGCCTCGAGGATCTGGGTGCGGCCGTGGGCATCAGCGGCCCCGCCGTCTATCGGCACTTCCCCAATAAGGACGCCGTGCTCGTGGAACTGCTCGTGGGAATCAGTACGCGACTGTTCGACGGCGGCACCGAAGTCACCGAGTCCGGCTCCGACGCCGCGGCGACGCTCGAGGAACTCGTCGACTTCCACGTCGACTTCGCGACGAGCGAGCCCGAACTGATCCGCATCCAGGATCGCGACCTGGACAATCTCCCCGACGACGCGCGGCGCGAGGTCCGCCGCACCCAGCGCCGCTACGTCGAACTGTGGGTCGCGGCGCTGTGCGCACACGACCCGGCGCTCGCGGAGGCCGATGCGCGCGTCGTCGCCCACGGCCTGTTCGGTCTGCTCAACTCGACGCCCTACAGCGCGCGGCGCGGCTCGCTCGCCGACAGCAAGCCGGTGCTCCGCGCCGCGGCGCTCCGGCTGATCGGGATCGCGGCCTGACCGGCACTAGGCATCCGGGACCGAACTACTCACCGGGAACCGAACTACTCACCGGGAACCGCGCGCTCCACCGCGAGCCGGACGAGTTCGGCGGCCCGATCGGCGTCGACGACGCCGGGCAGCGTGAGCCTTTCGAGGATCAGCCAGTTCAGCGCGAGGTGCAGCAGCGTCACCGAGTCGGCGCCCCCGGGCAGCCCGGTGGAGCGATAGTTGTCGACGTTGTACTCCATGTCCGCGCGCACCCGTTCGGTGAGCAGCGCCTGGAGCTCCGGTCGCCGCGTCGCCTCGAGACGTAGTTCGAGGATCGCGAGGTAGCCGGTGCGGAAGCTCGCGACTCGCTCGACGACCTCGGTCATGACGTCGACGAGCGACTCGCGGGTCTGGGGCTCGCGCGCGGCCGCGATGGTCTGCGCATCGGGAGTCAGTCGCTCGTAGTACCGATGCCCGACCTGAACGAACAGGTCGTCGCGGTTCGTGAAGTAGTTCGACGCCGTGCCGACGGGCACTCCCGCTTCCTCGTCGACACCACGAAAGGTCAGGCCGCGCGCACCGCGCTGCGCCAGCACCTCGATGGCCGCGTCGAGCAGTGCCCTGCGGCGCTCCGGATTGGTACGAACCACGTCACTCCCTCGGTCACGCGCACCGTACCACTGCGGACGTAGTGATTCAGGTTCGTGGACCCTCCTCGTTGGCCGCGGCCACGACCGCCGCGAGCCGCCCAGGCCCCGGAGGACGTGCACGGAGCAGTGGCGCCACCGCCGCTGCCGCGACGGCGATCGCGAGTAACACCTCGACGAACACCACCGTCTCCGCGGACACGTCGAGCGCGAACCCGGCCCGGGACTCGACGACGAGCCCGATCACGGCGACCGCAGCGCCGGACACCCACGTGACCCGCTGCTGCGACCGCACTCCGAGGACGACGAAGACGGCACCGAGGAAGACCAGGTAGCCCAGATGGAATGCTGCGACCGGCAAGAGCGCCGGTGCGGCGACGAGCGCGAGCAGCGCGGCGATCCCGTAGCCGGCTCGCCTGCCACCCATGCCGTGACGGGATCGCTCGCGGGCCCGCCACACCAGCAGACCCAGCAACACGAGGGCACAACCGCCCGAGGCGATCCACGAGGCGAACGGCGGACCGTCGTGCAGCACCGTCGCTCCGGCGATCACCAGAATCCCGCAGGCGAGGGCGACGAGCGACGGGGACGCCGGATGCGGTCCGGGCGACGGCGGCGACGAGAGGTCCTGCATCGGTGCGCTCACGCCCTACACTCTGCGGCACGCAGCGAGTGACCGCCACCACCTATGACGAAGGCCATTTCCGCACCGCGCCAGAGTGTTTCCGACGCCGCGGTGCGCCCGCGCGGCTCCTGGTACAGAGCGTCTCACTCGATCAGCGCGAGCGATTCCTCCCGCATCTGCACCTTGCGCACCTTTCCCGTCACCGTCATCGGGAACTCGTCGACGATGTGGACGTAGCGCGGAATCTTGTAGTGCGCCAGCCTTCCCGAGCAGAACGCGCGCAGCGCCTCGGCGTCGAGCACGGCGGCGCCGTCGCGCATCCGGATCCACGCCATGAGTTCTTCGCCGTACCTGCTGTCCGGAACGCCGATCACCTGGGCGTCGAGGATGTCCGGGTGGGTGTAGAGGAACTCCTCGACCTCGCGCGGATAGATGTTCTCGCCGCCGCGGATGACGATGTCCTTGATGCGCCCCGTCACCGCGATGTAGCCGTCGTCGTCCATGACCCCGATGTCGCCGGTGTGCATCCACCCGTCGTCGTCGATCGCCTCGGCCGTCTTCGCAGGATCACGCCAGTACCCGAGCATCACCGAATAGCCGCGCGTGCACAGTTCGCCCGATTCGCCGCGAGGAACGGTCTCGCCCGTCACGGGATCGACGATCTGCACTTCGAGATGTGGCCCGACCCGCCCGACCGTCGAGACGCGCTGCTCGATGGAGTCGTCCGCGCGGGTCTGCGTCGAGACCGGCGACGTCTCGGTCATGCCGTAGCAGATCGACACCTCGGTCATACCCATCCGATCGATCACCTGCTTCATGACCTCGACAGGGCACGGCGAGCCGGCCATGATCCCGGTCCGCAGACTCGAGAGGTCGTACGACGCGAAGTCCGGCAACGCGAGTTCGGCGATGAACATCGTCGGGACGCCGTAGAGCGAGGTGCACCGCTGCTGCTCGACGGCACGGAGCGTCGCGGCGGGATCGAACGACTCGCCCGGAATCACCATCGCTGCACCGTGACTCGTGCACGCGAGGTTGCCGAGGACCATTCCGAAGCAGTGATAGAAGGGCACCGGGATGCACACGCGGTCGACCTCGGTGTACCCACACAGTTCACCGACGAAGAAGCCGTTGCCGAGGATGTTGCGATGGCTCAGCGTCGCACCCTTCGGGAAACCCGTGGTCCCGGAGGTGTACTGGATGTTGACGGCATCGTCGGGCGAGAGCCCGAGCGAGACGGCCGCGACCGTGTCGGGATCGTCCGCGAGAGCCCGCTCCCCCGCCGCGACGAGGTCGCTCCAGCTGTCCGTCCCGATGTACACGACGCTCGTCAGGTCCGGGCACTCGTCGCGCGACTCCTCGATCATCGCGGTGTAGTCCGACGTCTTGAAGGCCGTCGCGGCCACGAGCGTGCCGATCTGCGCCTGGTTCAGGACGTACTGGAGCTCGAACGTCCGGTACGCCGGATTGATCGTCACGAGGACGACGCCGATGCGCGCGGTCGCGTACTGCAGGATCGTCCACTCCGGGCAGTTGGGCGCCCAGATCCCGACCCGATCGCCCGTACGGACGCCCTGCGCGAGCAGCCCGGCCGCGACGACGTCGACGGCGCGGTCGAACTCGCGATACGTCCAGCGCCGCCCCGACGGGACGTCGACCAGGGCGTCGCGGTCGCCGTGACTCGAGACGGTGCGGGCGAGATCGTCACCGATCGTCCCGGCCGGGAGCGGCGTGTCGGTGGGACCGGAATCGCGACTCGGGGCACGGGGCGAACGTCGGTCGCCGTCGTTCTCCCGCAGGTCACCGGTGTCGGACACGGGGACTCCTTCCGCAGTGAAGTCGAACCACCTCGTCGGGTGATGCGTATCACAGTACGGCAGACTCAGGCCCCGGCGCCGAACAGCGACTCCGCGAGACGCGCCGCGACCATCACCACTGTCGCGTGCGGTCCGCGCGACGGAACGACCGGGAGAATGGAGCCGTCGACGACGTGCAGTCCGTCGACGCCGTGGACCTTGCCGGCGGGATCGACGACCGCGTGCGGGTCGCCGGCCTCCCCCATGCGGCACGTGCCGCTCGCATGCTGACTCGTCGCGAGGCGCTCGCGCACCCACGTGTCGTCCACGGGACCCGGCGGTACCCCCAGTCCCGCGCGCCGCAGGATCTCGACGGCGTGCGCCGCGCCCTCACGCAGCCGCTGCCGATCGCGGGCGGAGCGCAGATAGTCGTACTCGATCACCGCGCGGCCGCCGGACGATCGCACGACACCGCGCGCGTCGCTCGCCATGAGCGACACGCCCACACACGCGTCGCCGGGACCCGATCCCGGGATGAACCGATCGAAACCCGCTGTGTACGGTCGCATCTCGTATCCGTGCCACTCGCCGCACACCTCCAGCAGCGCGGTACCGGGCCGCAGTCCGTCCGCCGCGTAGGGCACGAGCACCTCGGGGTGATCCGACAGGCCGCTCCCCACGCCCGGAAGGTCGGTGACGACGGGGAAACCGCTGCCGCGCAGCGTTTCCGGTTCGCCGATGCCCGATCTCGTCAGCGCGAGCGGCGACTCGACCGCACCCGCACACAGGACGACCTCACCCGCCGCGACGACGTACTCTGCCTCGCCGTCACGCACCACGACTCCATGTACCCTGTTGCGCTGGAACAGAATACGATCGACTCGCACCCCGGTGCGGACGGTGAGGTTCGGCCGCCCGGCGACCGGCGCGAGACATGCCGACGACGTGCTCACGCGCACACCGTTCACGGCGTTCATCGGGACGGTACCGACGCCGTCGCGGCCGCCGTCGTTCATGTCGGCGACGTACGGCATCCCGGTGTCCGCCGCGGCGGCGAGGAACCGCGCGCTGACGGGGGCGAGATCGTGCAGTGGCACCCTGCTCACCGGGATCGGGCCCGCATCGCCGTGGCGCGGGCTGCTGACGTCGAGGTCGCGCTCGATTCGCCGGAACCACGGCGCGACGTCGCGCGCGGTCCACGTGGCCGGCCACGCCGCGAAATCGGCGTCGGGCGCACGAACGAAGTAGGCGCCGTTGATCGCACCGGACCCGCCGACTCCGGTGCCGCGCCGCACGACGGTCGGGCTCCGATCGCGCATCAGGCGTGCGGGGTACTCGACGGCACGCGCCGCTCCCGGCCCGACCGGAAGCACTCCGATCTCACCGTCCGAACCGAGCGGCCCGGCGGGTCCCGATTCGAGGAGCAGCACCGTCCGTGCCGGATCGTCGCTCGCGCGTGCCGCAACGAGACACCCCGCGGACCCGGCACCGATCACGACGACATCGGCGCCGGGAATCACGGCGGACTGCAGATCACGAGCGAAGGCGCGGCACCAGCGGCCCGAGGGTTCGCTGCTCGACGGCGCCGCGCCACAATCCGGCACCGTAGGCGAGATCGTCGAGGCGACGAAAGAGGATGTACCGCACGGGATCGAGACCGCCCGAGCCGCGGTGCGAGACCCAGTCGACCGCGCCCTCGGCCACCGCGAGCGCGAGGGCGGCTCGGCGAATCCGCCGCGACAGCAGCACGGCGAGCAGCGTCACGGGCCAGTAGTGCCGACACGCCGCCGACGCGAGCTGCCACAGTCCTGCGACGAATCCCTGTGCCGTGAGCACCGCGGCGATCCGGGTCGGCTGATCGAGCGCCGCGACGGTCCGCCGCAGACGCGTGAAGACGGCCGCGAGTGCGACGAGCGCGCCGAGCAGGCCGACACGGGAGAGGGCCGTGGCCGCGAGACACGCGCCCAGCATCCACGGGGACATCGCGAGCGGCGGCACCTTGTCCTCATGCCGCCGAATCAGCCGCGCCGCGCCCGTACCGTAGAACGAACGCCGAGTCATCCACGAGCCCAGACGAACTCGGTGATCGTGCGCGACACGCGCGACCGGCTCGTAGCGCACCCGCCAGCCTGCGTCGAGAAGCCGCCAGCACAGATCGACGTCCTCCGCGACGTGCATCTCGTCGTCGAACCCGCCGAGTTCGGCGAGGACGTCGCGGCGCGCGACGACCGCGGCGCTGGGAACGTACGACACCGGGCCGCCGGCCACGACGGCCGACTCCTTGCGGCCGAGATCGAGCGACGAGCGCGCGCTCTCGTATCGCGCGAGTGCCGACGTCTGCGGTTCGAGCGCGACGATCCGCGGCGCGACGAGCGCGACGGCCGGGTCGCTGAAGTGACTGAGCAGCGGCTCGATCCAGCCGGTGCGGGGAACGACGTCGGAGTCGAGGAAGGCGACGAACGGCGTTGTCGCCACGCGCATTCCGGTGTTGCGCGCGGCGGCGGGGCCGCGCGGCGAACGATGCCGCAGGACGGTCACGGAGCCGATCGAGCCGCGCGCGGGATCGGGCACCGAGACCGGGACGGACGAGCCGTCGTCGACGACGACGACGTCGAAACTCTGCAGCGATCGCAGCAACCGGATCAGCCCGTCGGGGTTGTCGCGGACCGGGATCACGATCGTGACGTCACGTGGCGACGGGCAGCCGGTGGGGCGCGGGTTCGCGACCCCCGAGTCGAGCAGCCTGCGTGCGACCCCCGCCGACTGCTGATCCGAGACCTCGAGATAGCCGCCGTCGCGGATCATCGGCGGCCGCGCGCGGTGCGAGCCGCACCATGCGTGTCGGCGAGCCGCCGATGAGGACCCGACCCTCGGAGTAGCTGCGCACTCGTGGGTCGATCCGCACACCGAACCCGTCGGGTAGGCGCCCCTGCGTCACTCGAGTCTCCCCTCCGATCCCGGTGTCCAGCGCCGATAACACTCGTGCGCCCGCCGGTGCATGTCCGTCAGCAGGCGCAGGCCGTACTCGGCACTCGCGCGTGTCGGGTCCCCCAGCACACCGCTGCGAGACACGCTGACGATACCGCCCGAACGCAACCGGGACATGAGAGTTGAGACAGGTTCGCTGTTTCCGGCGACGGCCCGGTCGAACCGGACCACCTCCGGGCACAGGTGTAGCAGTATGGACGTTTCGGTGAGCCCGGCATGCGCGTCGCCTGCCACGACGCACGGGAGCCACGCGGCGTCGCGCCCTTCGCTGCGCAACGTGACCACCGCGGCCGCGATCGCGTGGGCGTTTCCGCCGTGACCGTTGACGAACACCACCCTCGATGCCCAGTCGCACACCGATCGGCCGTATTCGAGGATCAGGAGTTCGAGCGCGGCGAGCCCGATCGAGACCGTCCCCGCGAACCCGGCGTGCTCGCCGCTCGCGCCGTACGCGATCGCGGGCGCGACCAAGGCGGTGTCGTCAGCGGCGGCGAGCCGTGCGGCGATCTCGGACGCGATCCGTGTGTCGGTGTCGAGCGGCAGGTGCGGCCCGTGCTGTTCGACGGACCCGACCGGGACGATCACCGTGGCCGGCGTGACCTCGGGCGAGGTGAGTCGTCCGAGACCGCGGGCACCGGGAACGGTGGTCACCGGTCGTCAGTCGGCGACGGAGACGACTCCGGCCCCGGCACCCACCCCGAGGTCGCGGCGGAATCCGGGCGGGACGACGACGTCGTCGGCGGTCAGCGCGTGGACCGAGTTCTTCCCGAGGCCCATGACGGCGGAGTCGACGCCCGAACGCAGCACGTCGAGAACGTTCTCGACTCCGGCCTGACCGTTGGCCGCCAGGCCCCACAGATAGGCGCGGCCGATCATGACGGCGCGGGCGCCTAGCGCGAGTGCCTTGACGACGTCGCCGCCGCGGCGGATCCCGCCGTCGAGCAGGATCTCGACGCGATCGCCCACCGCATCCACGATCGCAGGCAGTGCTCGGATCGACGCGGGAGTCGAATCGAGGTTGTTGCCACCGTGGTTCGACACCGAGATCGCGTCGACCCCGACGGCGGCGGCGCGGCGAGCATCGTCGACGCGCACGACGCCCTTGAGCACCAGGGGCCCGTCCCACTGCGAACGCACCCAGGCGATGTCGTCCCAGGTCGGCAGTGCCGACGACATCCACTGACCGTAGGCACCGAAGAAGGTCGGCGCGGGCCCGTCCGGTGGCATCAGGTTGGGTGTGGTGAGATCGGGCAGCTCGCCGCGCTTCGCGTACTCGAGCAGCCACCGCGGCCGCATGATCCCCTCGGGACCGAACTTGATCATCGCGGCGCGATCCATCTGCTCCGGGATCGCGGGCGAACCCCAGTCGCGCCCCATCGAGAACGACCAGTCGAGCGTGAGGACGAGCCCCTTCGCTCCTGCCTCCTGCGCACGCCGCATGTGGCGGAGCATCTCGTCGCGCGTTCCCATCCAGTACAGCTGGAAGAGTGTCTGCGGGTTGACCGCCACGACCTCCTCGATCGGCTTCGACGCGAACGAACTGAGCCCCATGCCGATTCCCCGTGCCGCAGCGGCACGTGCGACGGCGACCTCGCCGTCGGGATGCACGGCCTGCACCCCGGTCGGCGAGATCAGAACGGGGAACGACAGGGGCATTCCCAGGACGGTCGTGGCGAGGTCGCGGTCGTCCGCGAGGCCGACGACGTGGGGCGCGAACCCGATCTCCGAGAAGGCCGCGACGTTGTCGGACACGGTGACGTCCTTCTCCGAGCCCGCGAGCAGCGCCGAGTACACCGACTTCGGCAGCCGCTTGCGGGCACGCCGCTGCGCCTCCGCGACGGTCTCGAACCACGGATTGCGCGCCCAGGGGTTGTGTGCGAGAGGATTCTTCACGACGACTCCGTTCGAGCCAGGCCGGCGGCGGGGAAAGGCAGATCGGCGAGCGGGTTCTCGTCGCACGCCGTGGTGGGCCGACGAGGTGGTGTGGCGAGCAGTGTCAGCCGGACCGGTGCACCGGTCCTGCGGCGTCCGGTCCGCGAATGATCCACTGCTGCAGCGGGAACCGTGCGATCGGCAGCCAGCGCGACCTCCCCGAAGCCCTGCACGCACTCGGGATCGGGCCCGTCCATCGGCAGGCCGGTGAAGAACTTCGCCGCCATGCAGCCGCCACGGCACGCGTCGAAGTGGCCGCACGACGCGCACGCGCCCGCGGACTGCGGCTCGCGCAGTTCCGTGAACAGTGTCGACTCACGCCAGATCGCGCCGAAGCCACCGTCGGTGAGGACGTTGCCGGCCAGGAAGTTCTCATGGATCGCGAACGGGCACGCGTAGACGTCGCCGACCGGATCGATCAGGCACACGACCCGTCCCGCCCCGCAGAGGTTGAGCCCGGGCAGGGCATCGCCGTAAGCCGAGAGGTGGAAGAAGCTGTCCCCGGTGAGGACGCCCTCGCCGTGCTCGACGAGCCAGTCGTAGAGCTGCCGCTGCTGCTGTGGCGTCGGGTGCAGGTCGTCCCACACGTCGGCTCCGCGACCCGACGGCCGCAGCCGTGTGATGCGCAGCGTCGCGTCGTACCGGTCGGCGAGTGCCGCGAAATCGTCGAGCTGGCTCACGTTCTCGCGGGTGACGACCACCGAGATCTTCGCGTCGCGGAAGCCCGCCGCCGAGAGATTCTCGAGTGCGCGGATCGCGGTCGCGAACGATCCCGGGCCGCGGACGGCGTCGTTGACCTCGGCGGTCGCGCCGTCGAGCGAGATCTGAACGTCCACGTAGTCGCTCGCCGCGAGCCGGGCCGCGGCCTTCTCGTCGATCCGGACACCGTTCGTCGAGAACTTCACGCCGACGTGGTGCTCCGTCGCGTAGTCGACGAGTTCCCAGAAGTCCGAGCGCACCGTCGGCTCCCCGCCGCCGATGTTCACGTAGAACACCTGCATGCGTTCGAGTTCGTCGATGACGGCCTTGCACTGCTCGGTGGTCAGTTCGCGGGGATCGCGTCGCCCCGACGACGAAAGACAGTGCACACACGCGAGATTGCAGGCGTAGGTGAGTTCCCAGGTCAGACAGATCGGGGCGTCGAGACCGCGCTCGAACTGGTCGATCAGCCGGCCGGGCGAAGCGGCTGTCGTCACGAATCCTCCTCGTTCGCTGGAGCACCCCCGCGGCGAACGATCATCGCGGAGTCCGCGAGCGCCCGGAGCGCGGCGAGATAGGGCTGTGCGGCGGCACCCGCGAGGCCGTGTCCCCGAAGCGCGGCCGACGCGCTCTCGTGGTGTTCGAGAGACCGCACGACGTCGACGACGGCGCGACTCTTGAGAAACGACAGCTTGCGGGTCCCGAAGTGATAGAGCAACGCGCCGAACGGTTCCGGACGCACCGCGACCTGCGCATGCAGCGCCCACGACGCGTCCGGGTCGAACGCGGCAGCCTGCTGCGGCATCTCAGTAGACGCCGCACATACCGTCGATCGAGACCTCTTCGACGAGCGTCTCCTCGACGAGAACCTCGCCCTCGTCGCCGTGCGTGACCTCACCGAGGCCGGGATCGTTGTGAAATGACATCGGAGCCCTCTCGTCGTGATGAGTTGCGATCGTGATGAGTTGCAGCAGTCACACCCGGTGATTCGAGTGTTCCATGTCACGATAGTAATGGCACCGAGTGCAGAATTCCAGACCGACAGCGAGAAAGGGCGACCGAAAGCCGTGGCCTCCAACCGATCCAGCACGACCGGCCCCGGCCGGCGACCCGCGACGTCGCGCGATCACATCAGCACGGTCGCCCTCGAGCTCTTCGTCGAGAACGGGTTCGACGACACGAGCGTCGACGACATCGCGGAAGCGTGCGGCATCGCACGCCGCACGCTCTTCCGCTACTTCCCCTCGAAGAACGCGATCCCCTGGGGAGACTTCGACGAGCAGTTGGCCCGGATGAGAGCGCGGCTCGCCGACACCTCACCGGGCTCGGCCATGTCCGCCACGCTCACCGCCGCGCTCCTCGACTTCAACTCGTTCCCCACGGAAGAAGCCGCGAACCACCGGAGACGAATGGAGCTCATCCTTCGTGTCCCTGCACTCCAGGCCCATTCGGCGATCATGTACGCCGGATGGCGGGACGTCATCGCCGACTTCGCCGCCGCCCGCCTGCGAGTCCCCTCGGATTCGCACGTGCCGCGCGCGATCGGGTATCTCCTGCTCGGCGTCGCACTCGCCGCCTACGAGAGCTGGCTCGGTGACACCGATCGCGACCTGGCGGACCTTCTCACCGAAGGAATGGCGATGGTGGCACACGGTATCGACGGCTGAGTCTCGATCGCCGCACGAACCGTCACCCGACGTACGGGTGACCGTCAGAACTCGATGCTCACCGCATCGCTCACGGGCCGCGCCTGGCAGCCGAGGACGTATCCGGCGGCGATGTCGTCGGCGTCCAGCATTCCCTGGTGCGCCATCTCGACCTCCCCGTCCGTGACGGTGCACGCGCACGATCCGCACTCGCCCTCGCGGCACGAGTACGGCGCGTCGAGCCCGTTCGCGAGCATGACGTCGACCAGCGTCGACGAGCGCGGCCACACGAGTTCGTGTGTCTCCCCGTCGAGTTCGACGACGGCGGTCGCGGCGTCCGCGGCGTCGTCACCCTCGGGGACGACGATCTCCTCGAACGGATCGCCCGACAGCGACGTGAAGACCTCCGCGTGCACGTGATCGGCGGGCATGCCCGCTTTGTCGAGCCCGGCGCGCACAGCGTCCATGAACGGCGTCGGCCCGCAGAGGAAGGCCCGGCGCGGCCGGTACGGGCGGGCCAGTGCCGCGAGCGACGCCGGCGTCGGCAGCCCCTGCACCGATTCGAGCTGGTGGATCACGGTCAGCCGATCGGCGTGCGCCGCGGTCAGCTCGCGCAGTTCCTCGGCGAAGATCACCGAGTTCTCGTCCCGGTTCGCGTACACGAGGGTCACCGCGGCACGCCCGCCCCCCAGTGCGCTCTTGAGGATCGACATGACGGGCGTGATCCCGCTGCCCGCGGCGAACAGCAGCAGGTCCTCGTCGAGATCCGGCGGCGTGAACAGGCCCGACGGCGGCAGCACCTCGATGGTGTCGCCGACCGCGACGTGATCGCACACCCAGTTCGAGCCGTACCCGCCGGCCGTGCGCTTGACGGTGACCTTCGGTGCCTCACCCGTGTGCGGGGAACTCGCGAGCGAGTAGCAGCGCGCGACCGATCCGGTGCGGTCGCTCGGAATCCGCAGGGTCAGAAACTGCCCCGGCCGGTAGGCGAAGCGGTCGCGGCACTCGGGCGGTACCTCGAAGACCAGCGAGCGCGCATCCGCGGTCTCCTCCACGACGGCCGCGACCGTCACCACGATCGAGCGAGTACCGGGGCGTGTTTCGACGGAGCTCATGCATCCCGTCCTTCCATGCGTCGAGCGAACCTACGCACGGGACCCAACCATGTTGCGTGCGTCACGACGGCCTGGCGTCCCGATGGTCGGGAATCAGCCCCACCGCGACTGGCCGCCGTCGAGCGGGATCGTCGCGCCGGTGAGGTAACCGGCGTCGGGGCCGCAGAGGAACGCCACGGCGCGGCCGATGTCGGCCTCGGGATCGCCGATCCGTCCGAGCGGAATCCCCGCGACGAACGCGGCCGCTTCCTCGGGGTTCGTTTCGGCCCAGCGTTCGAGGGCGGGGCTGGCCGCATGGGGTGCGACCGCGAGCACCCGGATGCCGTCGCTCCCCCATTCGCAGGCCGCGGCGCGGGTGAGCGAGCGCATCGATTCCTTGATCGACGCGTACACGCCGTAGTTCGACGCGTCCCAGCGCACGGCCGCCGAACTCACGAGGTTGATCACGGTGCCGCCGCCCCGCGCGCTCATGTGCGGGTGCGCCGCGCGCATCGTGCGCAGCGTCGCGAGCGGCCCTGTCGCGAACGATCTCTCGTAGTCCTCGTCCACGACGGAGAGCAGCGGTCCGGGACGGCAGTCGTTCGCGTTGTTGACGAGGATGTCGATGCCGCCGAACGCGGCGACCGTCTCCTCGACGATGCGTGCGGCGTCGTCGCGCTCGCTGACGTCGCCGACGATCGCCGCCGTCCGGACGCCCAGGTCGTCGAGTTCGGCGCACGTGCGCCGGACGCTGGATTCCGTGCGGCCCGCGACGGCGATGTTCGCGCCCTGCTTCGCGAGGGCGAGCGCGATTCCGCGTCCGACTCCCTGTCCTGCCCCGGTGACGAGCGCTGCCCGGTCCGACAGCACACCCGCCGTCGTCACGAGGCTCCCGTGAACGACGCGGACCCGCCTGCGATCGCGGTGGCGCCGTCGGCGGCGACGTCGAACACGTGGCCGTCGCCCTCGTGCCAGGCACGCACCTGCAGGTCCTGGCCTGGGAACACCGGTGCAGCGAACCGTCCTTCGAGCGCCGTCAGGTCGGCGGGATGGGCGCCGACGGCGCGCGCGAGACCGAGGGCGCTCGCCGCGAGACTGCACAGCCCGTGCATGATCGGGCGCGGCTGACCGATGTGGGCGGCGGCCTCGGGATCGATGTGGATGAGGTGGCGGTCGCCCGTGAGCCGGTACAGCGCGGCCTGATCGGGGGAGGTCGCCGTCGTCGCCTCGACGTCGGGCTCGCGCTCGATCGGCTTCGGCTTCGCCGGTCCCCGCTCGCCGCCGAATCCGCCCGCGCCGGGAGCGAAGATCGACCACGTCGCCTCGAAGCACCGGGACTCGACGCGGACGTCGAACACCGCCGCGCCCCCCTTGTCCCAGACGTTCGCGACGCGCGCATGCAGGTCGAGTTCGCCGCGCGGCGGGAGCGGAGCGAGGACGTCGAGCCGCTGCGAGCCGTGCAGTGCCGTCGCGGTGTCGAACGCACCGCGCGAGCCGAGCTGATCGGGCGCCCACTGCGCGAGGGTGAGCGCGAACGTCGGCAGCACCCGCAGCCGGTTCTCGAGGACGAGGTCGAGCTCGGTGGCGCGGGCACCGACCGCGAGCGCATACAGGATCGCGGCGGATTCGTCGTAGGCGACGGTGCGCCGGCCGAGCTCGACGCCCTCCCAGTCGCCCGCGCACCGCACCGGGTTCTCCGTCGTCGCTCTCGTCATCGTGTCTCCTGACTCTCGAGGATCAATCCACTCGTGGGGACGGCCGTTCCCGCCGTGACGACGACGCGCTCGACGCCCCGGGGCGGCTGGTTCACCGACTCGCCGCGCACGAGCCGCACCGCTTCGGCGATGCCGTTGACGCCGTGCAGATAGGCCTCGCCGATCTGTCCGCCGTGCGTGTTGGCGGGAAGTGCTCCGTCGCGTTCGAGGTTCCCGTCGGCGACGAAGTCCTTCGCCTCGCCCACGCCGCAGAACCCGAGCTCCTCGAGTTGCGGGAGCACGAGCGGGGTGAAGTGGTCGTAGAGGATCGCGGCGTCGATGTCACCGGGCCCGAGCCCGCTCTGCGCGTAGAGCTGCCGTCCGACGACGCCCATCTCGGGGATTCCGGTGATCGAGGGCCGGTAGTAGCTCGTCATCATGTGCTGGTCCCTGCCCGAGCCCTGCGCGGCGGCGGCGACGACGGCCGCCGGTTTCGGGAGGTCGCGCGCACGATCGGCGGACACGAGCACGAGTGCCTGTCCCCCGTCCGTCTCCTGGCAGCAGTCGAGTAGATGCAGCGGTTCGGCGATCCAGCGCGACCGCTGATGATCGTCGAGCGTGATGGGCCGCCCGTGGAACCACGCCGCGGGATTCGTGGCGGCGTGGCGCCGCGCGAGTACGGCGATCCGTCCGAAGTCCTCACTCGTCGCACCGTATTCGTGCATGTACCGGCGTGCGAACATCGCGACCCATTGAGCGGGAGTGCTCAGTCCCTGCGGCGTCAGCCAGGCGTAGGCCGCGCGGTCGGCCGTCGTGTCCATCGGCCGATCGTGCTGGCCGAGCCCGAACCGTACGCCGGACCGTTCGTTGAACGCCCGGTAGCAGACGACGACCTCGGCGACGCCCGTCGCGATCGCCATCGCCGCCTGCTGCACCGTCGCGCAGGCGGCACCACCGCCGTAGCCGACGCGCGAGAAGAACGACAGCTCGCCGAGCCCGCAGTTGCGCGCGACGATCACCTCGCCGTTGGTCTCCATCGTGTACGTGCTCAGCCCGTCGACCTCGCCGGGCTCGATGCCGGCGTCCGCGAGCGCCGTCGTGATCGCCTCGCATGCGAGTTGCAGTTCGCTGCGGCCGGAGTTCTTGGAGAATTCCGTCGCGCCGATGCCGACGATCGCCGCGGTCCGCGACAGGGTGCTCATCGGCCGTCTCCCTGCAGGGCCGGCAGGTCCACCTCGACGGTGCCGGTGACGTGATCGCCCAGCGAGTTCGCGCCGCGCACGTCGACGACGACACGGGTGCCGTCCACCGCCGCAACCGCGCCCGTGAGGCGCATCGTGTCGCCGGGGTAGTTGGGGGCGCCGAGCCTGACGCGGATGCGCCGCAGCCGAGCGGACGGTCCCGCCCAGTCGGTGACGAACCGGCCGACGAGCCCGTTGGTGGTGAGGATGTTCATGAAGATGTCCTTCGAGCCGCGCTGGACCGCGAGTGCGGGATCGTGGTGGACGTCCTGGAAGTCGCGGGTCGCGAGTGCCGTCGCCACGATGAGCGTGCGCGTGAGCGGGATGTCGAGCGGCGGGAGTTCGTCGCCGGTCCGCACGGCGGCCTCGCGCGTGAGGTGCGACGTCATACCGCCACCACCCGTCCCTCGGCGACGAGCCTGCCGAGGTGTGCGAGTTCGGCCGAGGCGCCGCCGAGCGTCACGGCGAGTTGCTTGCCCCACAACAGGTATCGGTGCTGCGGGTAACCGATGTCGACACCGATGCCGCCGTGCAGGTGCTGGGTCCGGTGCACGACGCGCTGGCCCGCGTCCGCCGCCCACCACTTCGCGATCGCGATCGCCGACGCCGCGTCGGGCTCGCCGTCAGCGGCACGGCCCACGGCCTGCCACAGCGTCACCCGCATCGCTTCGAGGTCGATGTGGCTGTCGGCGAGCTGATGGGCGACCGCCTGGAACGTCGCGAGCGGACGGCCGAACTGAGTGCGCGCGTTGAGATGCTCGACGGTGCGGCGCACGCTCGCCTCGCCCACGCCGAGCGCGAGCGCGGACACCGCGAGCGCGCACCAGCCGGCGAGGGCCTCGGCGCCGCCGGAACCCGGTGCAGCGAGGGCACGCGCGGGCGTTCCGTCGAACACCAGTGTCGCGCAGCGCTCGTGCGTCGTGGACTCGCCGTCCTGGTGCACTGTGTCGCCGTCCTGGTGCACCGACTCGCCGTCCTGGTGCACCGACTCGGCCGGATCGACGACGACGAGCACGGGCCCGTCGTCGGTGTGCGCCGACACCACGACGGCGGTGGCGAGATGAACGGACGGCACCGCGAGCTTGGTGCCGTGCAGCGACCACCCGTCGCCGGTGCGATCGGCGCGCAGCCGCGGCGCCGTGCGCTCGGCCCCGCCGCCCTCTTCGAGCGCGACCGTGAGGATCGTCGTGCCGTCGGCCGCGCCGGGCAGCAGTTCGCCGCGCAGCGCCTCGTCGCCGAACTCGCCGATCGCCCACGCCGCGAAGACGTGCGGCCACAGCGGCACGAGTGCGGTGTGCTCGCCCTGTTCCTCGAACAGCGGAATCGTCGCGGCCGGGCCGAGCCCGCCGCCGCCGTGGGCTTCCGGGATCGCGAGACCCGTCAGGCCGGTCTCGGCGAGTGCGGTCCACGTCGTGCGGTCGATGCGGTCGGTGCTCGCTTCCGTGGCGGCGAGTCGGTCCGCCGCACCGGCGAACACGGTGCGCGCCAGATCACGCACCGTGCGCTGCTCCTCGTCGTAGGAGAAATCCATCAGAGTCCTTCCTCCACTGCGCGGAACCCGGGCAGCGTCAGTTCCGGGTCGGCGTCGATCCAGTCCAGCGTCACCGGCATTCCGATGCGCACGTCCTCGGGCGCGATACCGATCGTGTCGGCGACGAGCCGCGTTCCCTCGGCGAGTTCGATCACGGCGACCACGAGCGGGTACTCGAACGCGTCAAGGACCGGATGATGATTGACGACGAAGCTGTAGACGGTGCCGTCACCGCTCGCGTCGACGGTGTCCCAGTCCAGCGACCGGCACTCCCCGCACATCGGGCCCGGCGGATGACGCAGCGCCCCGCACGCCGTGCACCGCTGGATCACGAGCCGGTGCTCGCGCGCCGCCTCGAACCAGAAAGCGTTGTCGGCGTTGATCGCCGGCCGCGGCCGCCGGGCACGCGGCGGCTCGGTGGGGGCCGGTGCGAAGCGCAGCGTGCGCCACCGCTGCGTGCCGACGACCTCACCGCCGCTGCGATAGGTCTTCAGCGTCGTGACGAAGTGCCCTCGCCCGAGCGCGGTCCGCTTCTCGGGCGAGATCGACTCGACGACCTCCTCGACGGTGACGACGTCGCCCGGCTCCAGTTCGCGCTCGAACTCCTGATCCGAGTCGGTCGCGACGACCGACGTGAAGCCCGCGCCGTCGAGCAGCGCGATCAGTTCCGTCCAGACCGGTGACGCCGCGCCGGGATTCGCGACATCGGCGTACGTGCGCATCGTCCACACCTGGAGCATCTGCGGCGGCGCGATCACCGACGTCCGGCCGCTCGCGCGTGCTGCGTCGTCGTCGCGGTAGACGGCCGAGGTGTCGCCCATCGCGTCGGTCCAGTGCCGGATCATCGGCGTGTTCACCGGGTCGGGGCCCGCCGTCTCGGGGACGAGGGTGCAGCCCTCGAACGTGCGGAGCCGCTCGTGGAAGTCGCTCACGCACGCCTCGCTCGCGCCGCACCGAGTTCGCCGACCGCGACCATGTCGCGCAGCACCTCGTTGACGCCGCCGCCGAACGTGTTGACCACGCCCTGACGGGACAGCTGTTCGAGCTGCCCGGCGAGGACGGCACCCTCCGATCCCGGGCGCAGTCGTCCTGCGGCACCGACGATTCCGAGCAGCGTGCGGTACACGTCGAGGTGCGTCTCGGTGCCGTAGACCTTCGTGGCTCCTGCCGATCCGCCCGTGAGCCGGTCCTGCGCGACCTCGGTCGCCATCTTCCAGTTGAGCAGCCGCATCGCTTCGAAACGGGCGTGAGTACGGGCGAAATCCTGCTGCACCCAGCCGATGTCGAGCAGCCCTTCACTCCGTGCCCAGTCGAGCACCTGCGCCCAGAGCCCGTAGGTGCGACCGCCGAGTGCCGCGAGGCCGATGCGTTCGTGATTGAGCTGCGCCGTGATCAGCGACCAGCCGCCGTTCTCGTCGCCGACGAGATCGCCGGTGCCTGCGCGCACGCCGTCGTAGTACGTCGCGGTGACGGTGAGTCCGCCCACCGTGTCGATCGGCGCCCACGAGAAGCCCGGATCGCTCGTCGGCACCGTGAAGATGGAGATGCCGCGATGCTTCGGTGCGTCGGCGTCGGTGCGCGCGGCGAGCCACACGTGGTCCGCGGTGTTCGCGCCCGACGTGAAGATCTTGTTGCCGTCGATCGACCAGCCGTCGTCGTCGCGCGTCGCCCGGGTGCGCAGCGAGGCGAGGTCCGTACCGGCCTCGGGCTCGGTGTAGCCGATCGCGAAGACGATCTCGCCCGCGAGAATGCCGGGCAGGAAGCGCTGCTTCTGCTCCTCGGTGCCGTACTTCATGAGCGTCGGCCCGACGGTGTTCACCGTGACGAACGGGAACGGCAGACCCGCGCGCTGCACCTCGTCGAAGAAGACGAACTGCTCGTCGGCCGGGCGGCCCTGCCCGCCGTACTCGGTGGGCCAGCCGATGCCGAGCCAGCCGTCCTTGCCGAGCAGCGAGACGATGTCGCGGAAGTGTTCGCCGCCGACGCCCTGTTCGCCGGCGACGCGGCGGACGTCGGCGGGCACCAGCCCGGTGAAGTACTCGCGCAGCTCGCGGCGCAGTTCCCGATGCGCCGCGCTCTCCCTCAATTCCATGATCCGGACGCTAACGAGACGCGAAGTCGGGTGCCGTCGACGTCCCGGCCATCGGGACCATCACTGCCACCCGCCCGCGTCACCGCCTGCAATGGCATCGTGCCCACACCGGTGTTTCGTCTCGACGACCTCACGACCGAGTACGCGCGTGCCGTCGATCGCCGCGACCGCGACGCGCTCGTCGCGCTGTTCGCGCCCGATGCGCGCCTGATCCGTCCCGCAGCCCTGCGCGGCGACGGCCCCGATCCGGTGGGCGCGCAGCAGATCACGGACACGATCCTGGGTTCACTCGCCCATCTCGTCTCGACGCGGCACGACGTCGGGCAGCAGCGGATCGAGCAGGACGGCCCCGAGACCGCCACCGGTGAGACGTGGTGCGCGGCCCACCACTTCTACGAGCGTCGAGGGACCGTGCACGACGACTGCGTGCACATCCGCTACGCCGATCGGTACATACGTATCGACGGGCGGTGGGTCTTCGCCGAACGCCACCTCGATATAGGCGGCGGAGCCGCTCGTGCGTGACTTTCCGGTCCAGAGACCGGAAAGTCACGCACGAGCGCGAAGCGCCTGCATCGTCGCACGACGTTCGTCGGGGTTGCCACCGAGCGCCGCGAACGGTACGACGAGATCGGTCGCTCCCGCGGCGACGAGGGTGCGGGAGTGCTCGACCGTCGCGTCGAGGTCGATCTCGCCATCTCCGCCCCGCACCACGGACAGCCGGCCGCGGACCTGCAGCGACTCCGGGTCACGTCCGGCGTCGGCGAACGCCTTCCGGAACACTCTCACCTGCTCGGCGAGCGTGTCGTCGTCGATACCCATGATCGGGATCCAGCCGTCGCCGTAGCGCACGGTCCGCGCGATCACCGCCTTCGACGCCGAGCCCGACACCCACACCGGGATCGGACGCCGCGGCGAGCAGTACACGTCGCCGACCTCGCCCGCCGAGGTCCGGATCGTCGCCGGGGCCGACGACCACAGCGCCCGGCACGTGTCGAGCGTGTCGTCGAGCAGCCTGCCGCGCTCCCCGAAATCGAGACCCACCGCCTCGTATTCACGCTTCTGCCAGCCCGTGCCGACCCCGAGTTCGAGACGCCCGCCCGACAGACGATCGACGGTCGCAGCCGTCTTCGCGAGCAACGCACCGCCGCGCAGCGCCGCGATGACGATGCCGGTCGCCAGCCGGATCCGCGACGTGCGTGCCGCCACCGCCGCGAGCACCGAGAGCGGTTCGAGCCACTCGTCGTCCGGAACGGAGGGGAAGGCGGACCACGTGTAATCGTCGGTGTCCGAACCCATCACGACGTGATCGGTCACGAGGACACGATCGAAGCCCGCATCCTCGGCGGCGACGCACGCGTCGAGCAGCGCCGACCAGTCGCCCCCGGCGAGAGTGGATCCGAAATTCGGGACGTTGACGCTCAGCTGAACCACGAGACTCCTGTTCGTTCGTTCGGTGGGGTGTCACGCATGTCGCGGCCGGTTCGTCCAGCCGCCCTCGGCGCGCGCGAACCACCCACCCGCGGCCTTGGAACCGCCGCCGACGTGGATCGTCGTCCCCGTGACGTAGCGCGAGAGCTCCGAGCCGAGGAACAGGGCCGCACCCGCGACGTCCTCGGGTGTTCCGGGACCGCCGAGCGGTGCCCACCGGGGCCACGTCCCGCGGTCCTCCTCGGCGACGATGTCGTCGTACGGCACCTGCACGGAGTCGATGAGGTCGGGCGCGATCGCGTTCACACGAATCCCCCGCGGCCCCTCCTCGACGGCGAGGCTGCGCGTGAACTGGTGCACCGCAGCCTTGTACGCCGAGTAGACGGTGTGCCCGGGTATCGCGCGGTGCGCCTCGACCGTCGTGAGATTGACGATCGACGCACCGGGCGCCAGCACCGGCAGCGCCGCGTGGGTGAGCCGCAGGACGTGCCCCAGGTTGATCTCGGCGAGCTCGTCCCACCAGGCAGGCTCGGTCTCCGCGAACCGGCGCGGCGGGCGCAGGAAGTGGCCGACGTTGTTGACGAGGACGTCGGGTCGCGCCGCGACGACGAGGTCTGCGGTCGTAGCGTCGCGCGCGTCCGCGAGCACCGACTCGATGGTCCCGCCTGCCGCGGGATCGAACACCGGGTCGTCTGCGGCGACGACGTCGAGCGAGGTGACGTGGGCTCCGTGCGTCGCGAAGGCGACGACGATCGCCGCTCCGATCCCGCGCGCGCCGCCCGTCACGACAGCGCGGCGTCCGGCGAGCAGCGGCCCGACCGTCGTCATGGGGTTCATGGAGTTCGCTGGGTTCATGGGGTCCGCCGGGCTCATCGGGTCACCGCGATCCGGTCGACGCATGCGGTGAGGTGATCGGCGGCTTCCTGGACGGAGCCGATGTCCGGTGGCAGCGACAGCACCATGCGGCTCGCACCGCGCGCCCGGGCGCGATCGAGAGAGCGCTCGTCGAGCCGCGTCACGAGACCACCGAGCACGATCTCGACGTCGGCCGGATCGCGGCCGGACTCGCGTGCCGTGGTGCGCACCGTGTCGAGTGCGCCGTCGAGCGCCTCACCGGAGAGCCCCAGCGGCTGGAAGCCGTCGCCGAGCCGGCCGGCCCGCCGCGCCGCTGCGGCGCTGTGTCCGCCGATGTGAATCGGAACCCCCTCGGTGCGAGCAGGTTTCGGGTAGCTGTACGCACGGTGGACGCTGTAGTACTCGCCGTCGACATCGACGCCGCCCTCACCCGACCACAAGGCTCGCATGAGCGTGATCGCCTCGTCGGCGCGCCGGCCACGCGAGGCGAAGTCGCCGCCGCACGCCTCGATCTCCTCGCGCATCCAGCCCATTCCGACGCAGATTCGCACGCGCCCGCGCGACAGCCGGTCGAGCGTCGCGAGCCGCTTCGCGAGCACGACGGGATGATGGTCCGGCAGCACCAGCACGCCCGTCGCGAGCCCCAGCCGCTCGGTCGCACCCGCGACGAACGACAGGAGTTCGAGCGGGTCGGGGATGTCGCAGTCGTCGGGCAGATGCGAACGCCCCGACGACGCGTAGGGGTACCGGCTCTCGGTGCTGCCGACGACGACGGCGTGCTCGACGGCGGAGATCTCGTCGAAGCCGAGCGATTCGGCGGCACGCGCGAACGGCACGATCCAGTCCGGGTCGGCCGTCTCGCCGGTCTCGACGGGCACCACGACGCTGAGCCTCATACGCCTCCTTCGCGTGTCACGACGCCCGACCGGCTGCTACGTCCCGAGCAGCCGCGTCCTGCCGAACCGCGCGAACTCGGCGTCGAGCGCGTCCCTGTCACCCTCGGACATGAGGGCGTACTGCGGGCTGCCACGTCCCACCCATCGGAACACCGCGTCCTCGGTCCGCCAACGCTGCTGCTGCAGAGTGCGTTTGAGGACCTTGTTGGACCCGGTCACGGGCAGCGACGCCGACACCCGTAGCAAGCGCGGCGCGGACTTCGTCCCGAGGTCGGGCTGGACCGCCAGGAAGTCGGCGAACGCGACCGGGTCGAACGCGTCGACGTCCGCGACCTCGATCGCCGCCATCACCTGATCGCCCGAGCGCGGGTCGGGCACGCCGAACACGCCCGTCGCGACGACGCCGGGGTGGCGCCGCAGGATGTGCTCGATGTCGAGTGCGGACGTGTTCTCGCCGTCGACCCGAATCCAGTCGCCCTTGCGTCCCGCGAAGTACAGAAAACCCTGCTGGTCGACGTAGCCGAGATCGCCCGTCCAGTACCAGCCGTGACGGATGCGGTCGGCGACGGCGGACTCGTTCTTGTAGTAGCCCTCGAACCGGGACGCGCCGGCCTTGTCGACCATCTCGCCGATCGCGTCGTCGGGGTTGAGGACGCGGCCGTGCTCGTCGAGCCGTGCCGGAGCCTTGTCGGTGAGAGTCTCCGGATCGACGATGGCGATGTTCTCGTTCGCGGGCCGCCCCAGCGCCCCCGGCGGCGCGGCCGGGTCGCGCACCACCGAGCCGGCACCTTCGCTCGACCCGTATCCCTCGAACAGCTCGGCGCCGAATCGCCTGACGAATTCGGCCTTGTCCTCGGGCGATGCCTCGGTCCCGAAACCGCGCACGAGGGTGGTGTCGCGGTCGCCGGGACGCTCGGGCGTCGCCATGAGATACCCGAGCGCCTTGCCGACGTACGTGAAGAACGTCGCGCCGTAGAAGCGGACGTCGGGCAGGAATCCTGATGCCGTGAACTTCGGCGTCAGACACACCGTCGCGCCGTTCGCGAGCGCGGGCGCCCACAGTGCCATGAGGGCGTTGCCGTGGAAGAGCGGCATGCAGCAGTAGTCGACGTCCTCGCGCACGTGCCCGTACTTCGCACTGTTCGCGTAGGCGAGCCGGGCGAGCCGGCCCTGGCTGCACCGCACCGCCTTCGACGCACCCGTCGTCCCCGACGTGAACAGCAGCAGGAACAGACTCTCGGCCTCGACCTCTGCTGCCACGACCCCCGCATCCTCGAGTCCCGTGTCCGCCGTGTCGGGGCGGCGGTCCGCCACGGCGTTGCGATAGGCGTCGGAGTCGATCGAGAGGATCCGGTGTTCGGGCAGCACGTCGAGAGCGACGAGTTGCTCGCGTCCGGCGTCGTCGGTCACGATCAGCTGCAGATCGACGTGCCGGATCTCGGCTGCGAGGTCGTCGCCGCGCCGCGTCGGGTTGATGCCGACGATCGTCGCGCCGGCGAGCGCCGCTCCCCCGAGCCAGAACACGAAGTCGGGCACGTTCTCGAGGAGGACGCCGATGTGGAACGGCCCGGGCTCGCGGAGGTCGGTGGCGAGTCGCGCACGCGCGGCGCTCTCGCGCACGACCCCGTCCCAGCTCCACGTGTGCTCGCGGGTGCGCAGACCCGGATGCTCGTCGCCCAGGCGATCCAGCAGCATCGCCGCGATCGTGGCGTGCTGCGTCGCGGTGGAGCCCGCCTCGAGATCAGCTCGTGCGGAGCACACAGTGTGTCCCTCCGTAGATCGCGGTCATGCACTTGTTGCAGTGGATGCACAGGCCGGAGCGATGATCGCCCCGGCGGATCTGCTCGACGAGATCGGGCTCGCGCAGCAGTGCCCGCGCGATCGCGACGTACTCGAACCCTTCGTCGACGGCGAGCTGGATTCCGGCACGATCGGTGATGCCGCCGAGGAGCACGAGCGGCAGCGTCACCGCGGCGCGGATCTGGCGCGCGTCCTCGAGCAGGTACGCGTCGCGGTACGGGTACTCGCGCAGGAAGTGCTTGCCGAAGAGCTGGACACCGAGCTTCGTCGGCTGCGGCATGACGGCCGCGAACTCGCGCAGCGGAGCGTCGCCCTTGAACAGATACATCGGATTGAGCAGCGAGCTGCCCGCGGTGAGTTCGAGGGCGTCGACGGTGCCGTCGGCCTCGAGCCACTGCGCGACCTGGATCGCCTCGTCGACCCAGAAGCCGCCGCGGACGCCGTCGTCCATACCGAGTTTGGCGAGGATCGCGATACGGTCACCGACCGAGTCGCGCACCGCGCGGCCGACGCGGCGAGCCAGCCGCGCCCGGTTCTCGAGCGAGCCGCCGTACTCGTCGCGACGGCGGTTCGTGCGCGGGCTCAGGAAGGAGCTCACGAAGTAGTTGTGACCGAAGTGCAGCTCGATCGCGTCGAAGCCCGCCTCGATCGCGCGATTCGCGGCGCGGACGTGCCGCTCGACGATGCGGTCGAGGTCCGCCGACGACGCGCGGCGCGCGAACGACTGTGTCGTGAGCCGGAACTGACGGCTCGGCGCGAGCGCGGGCGCGTGGTTGTACTTCGCGCTCGCGACGGGGCCGGCATGACCGATCTGCGCCGAGATCGCGGCGCCCTCGTCGTGGATCGCGTCGGTGAGCGTCCGCAGGCCGGGCATCGCCTCGTCGTCCCACGTGATCTGTCCCGGGGACGTGCGCCCGTCCTTGTCGACGGCGCAGTAGGCGACGGTCGTCATCCCGACGCCGCCGCGCGCGGGCCTGCGATGGAACTCGATCAGCTCGTCGCTCACCCGGCCCTTGGGGGTGAGCCCTTCGAAGGTTGCGGCCTTGATGACGCGGTTGCGCAAGGTGATCGGCCCCAGCTTCACGGGGCCGAGGAGGTCGTCGGTCGGTGTGCCGGGCACGTCCGGCGGCGCCGCGGCGCGAGGCGAGGTCGTCATGGGTGCTCCTGCTCGAATGGGTGCGACAGGTTCGCAACGCTAACCACGGGCCCACAAGGACATTCGGGTTGTCTCGGTGAGTGGTAACGCCGGCCGGACGGGTGCGCACGCGTGAGAGCTTGGCCCCGACACAGCACGGTCGAGCCACAGACCGCAGGAAAGGAAGCCCCATGAGTGCACCTCCCGATCCACAGGCGTATCTGGACCAGGTGATCACCGAACTGACCGGCCCCGGCGGGGTGTTCGAGGTCGCCGAGGAGGACGTCCTCGGCGCCCGCATGCCCGTCATGCTCGGCCGCCGCGCGTCCGTCGGCGAACTCGTGCGCGACAGCGACGCGTGGGGTGACCGCGACTACCTCGTCACGCGGGACGCACGGGTCTCGTTCGCGCAGCATCGCGCCGAGGTCGCCGCCCTTGCCGCGGCGCTGCGCGAGCGTCACGGCGTCGGGCGCGGCGATCGTGTCGCGATCCTCGCCGCGAACTCGCCCTCGTGGGTGACGGCGTTCTTCGCGACACAGGTGCTCGGCGCGATCGGCGTCGGGATGAACGCGTGGTGGGCTGCGCCCGAGGTCCGTTACGGCCTCGAGCACTCCACGCCCGTCGTCGTGTTCGCCGACGCCAAGCGCGCGGCGGTCCTGGAGAGTCTCGCCGGCGACGGCGTTCTCGACGGCGTCACCGTGCTCACGCTCGAGAACGATCTGCCCGACCTCGTCGCGCAGTACCTGGGCGCTCCGCTCGACCTCGCGACCGTCGACGAGGACGATCCGTCCACCATCCTCTACACGAGTGGCACCAGCGGACGGCCCAAGGGCGCGCTGCACTCGCACCGGAACCTGCTCGCCGTCGTCGACTACCACCGGTACAACGACGGACTGGCCGCCGCGTTCACCGGCCGCCGCTACGAGCCCACCGAACCCAGCGAGCTGCGGTACCTGCTGACGTCACCGCTGCTCCACATCGCGTCGCTGCACAATCTCGTCGTCCCGCGGCTCGCGACCGGCAGCGCCGTCGTCATGCCCGAGGGTGGTTTCGACGTCGACGCCGTCCTCTCGCTCGTCGAGCGGGAGCGCGTCACCAACTGGGGCGCCGTCCCGACGATGGCCGCGAGACTGCTCGCCCACCCCGACGTCGAGAAGTACGATCTGTCGTCGCTGCGGGCATTCGCACTCGCCTCGGCGCCGTCGTCCGTGGCCTTCAAGGAACGGCTCAAGGAGCGGTTCGCATTCGCGCGCGACGCCCTCGTCGACAGCTACGGGCTCACCGAGTGCAGCACCGCGATCGCGGCCGCCACCGGCCCCGAACTCGAGTACTTCCCGGGAACCCTGGGCCGGCCGATCATCACGGTGAGCCTCGAGATTCGCGATCCGCTCGGCGACTGGCTGCCGGACGGCGAGGAAGGCGAGATCTGTGTGCGCAGCCCGTTCGTGATGCTCGGCTACTGGAACGACGAGTCGGCGACACGCGCCGCGATCGACGACGGCCGCTGGCTGCGCACCGGCGATTTCGGTGTCGTGGAGAACGGCCGGCTGCGGTTGACGGGCCGCCGCTCGGACCTGATTCTGCGTGGCGGCGAGAACGTGTATCCGACCGAGATCGAACAGTGCCTCGACGAGCATCCCGACGTCGACGAGGCGGCGGTGGTCGGCGTCGCGCATCCCGAACTCGGCAACGAGGTGGCCGCCGTCGTCGTCGTCCGTGACGGCGCGAGCCCGAACGAGGCCGACCTGCGCTCGTTCGTGGAGTCGCGACTCGCGTACTACAAGGTGCCGACGCGGTGGCGGATCACCTCGGAGCCGTTGCCGCGCAACGCCACCGGAAAGATCGTCCGTACCCGGATCGAAGCCTGATGCGACGCCGTGTCGGGTGAGCCCGTGAGCGGACGGTTCGCGGGCCGCAGGGCGATCGTCACCGGTGCCAGTCGTGGCATCGGTGCGGCGATCGCCCAGCGGCTCGCCGCGGAAGGTGCTGCCGTCGCGATCGTCGCTCGAACCGTGGACGACGCCGGCAGCGGAGCCACCGGCTCGTTGCGCCGTGTCGCCGCCCTGATCGAGGGCGGCGGCGGCACGGCCGCGTCGATCGGTGCGTCGCTGGAGGATCCGGAGTCGCGTGGACGGATCGTCCCGGCCGCCGAAGCCGCGTTGGACGGACCGATCGACATCCTCGTCAACAATGCTGCCGCGGCGATGTTCCAGCCGTTGCGGGACTACCCCGCGAAACGCGCGCACCTGACCTTCGAGGTGAACGTGCATGCGCCGCTCACTCTTTCACAGCAGGTGATTCCGGGGATGCGCGAGCAGGGCGAAGGGTGGATCGTCAACATCGGCAGTGGAACCTCGCGGCTGCGTCCTGTGGAGTTGCCGCGCGACGGCACCACCGACCTCGATGCCCCGATTCACGGGACGGCGCTGTACGGGATGAGCAAGGCGGCACAGGACCGCATGACGGCGGGACTGGCTGCCGAGCTGGCCGGCACCGGCATCCGCGTCAACTCGGTGCGACCCCGGTCCGCCGTCGCGACGGCGGGTGCACTGTCGATCGCGTCGGACATGGTCGGTTCGCAGTGGTTCGTGCCGGAGTCACTCGAGGAGATGACCGAAGCCGTCGTGTTCGTGTGCGACTGCGCCCCCACCTACACCGGACGCATCGAGGCGAGCCTCGACATCCTCGAACGCGAGGGAATCACCGCCCTCGGCCTGGACGGCACCTCGCTCTCGACGTGACGCGGCACCGCCGTCGCCGTCGCCGCGGTGGTCCACCACCCCGCCACCGGCCCCCAGTCGCGCTGGCGCAATGTCACATGGTGCGCTCTCGGTGCACACGATGTGACATTGCGCCACAACGGATCAGGACTCGGCGACGGTCGCGCGTGCCCATCGGTAGTCCGCTTTGCCGCTCGGCGAGCGCACGATCTCCGGCACGACGACGAAGCTGCGCGGCACCTTGTAGCCGGCGAGGCCGCCGCGGCAGTGCTCGGTCAACTCGGCCTCGTCGATCACCGCCGCCGGATCGCGTAGCGCGATCACCGCGCACACGCGTTCGCCGTAGCGGTCGTCGGGCGCACCCGCGACGACGGCGTCGAACACCGCGGGATGGCCCTTGAGGGCGGCCTCGACCTCCTCGACGAACACCTTCTCACCGCCGGTGTCGATGCACACCGACCCGCGCCCGAGCACGACGAAACGATCCTCGCCGTCCCAGTGCGCCATGTCGCCGAGCACCGCCGAACGCCGGCCGTCGATCGTCGGAAAGGTCTCGGCCGACCGCACGGGATCGTTGTGATAGCCGAGCGGGACGTGCCCCGTCCGCGCGAGCAGACCCACCTCCGACGATCCGGGCGGGATCGGCCGGTGCTCCTCGTCGACGAGCAACATCGCTTCGCTCGCCTCGATCCGCGGGCGCCCGTCCTCACCGGTCTCGAGCACGCCGTCGACACCCGACTCCGACGCGCCGAACCCGTCCCGCAGATACAACTGCGGCAGATGCCGCCGCAACCGCGTCCGCACTGCGTCCGACCACAACGCACCGCCCGAGCCGACCATGAACAACGACGACAGGTCGAAGTGGTCGTGATGTTCGTCGATGGCGTCGGCGAGCGGGCCCGCGATGGCGTCGCCGACGACCATCACGCACCCGATCCGCTCTGCCTCGACGAGCCGCAACGCCTCGACCGGCTCGAACGTCGGCATGAGCACTTGCAGTGAGCCACTGAAGAACCCGGCGAACAGCGAGTACAGCGCGGCGCCGTGCATGAGCGGTGCCGTCACGAGATACGACATCGCGAACGTGCTCCCCGCGACGGCATCGGCGAGCGCACCTTCGTCGCGCAACGGCGGGCCCGTGAAGCTGCCCCCGCCGAGCGCCGCGAAGTAGAAGTCCTCGTGCCGCCACACCACTCCCTTCGGCAGGCCCGTGGTGCCACCGGTGTAGACGACGAAGTGATCGTCCTCGGAGCGCTGCCCGAACTCGCGCTCACCGGCGCAGTGCGCCACCTGCGTCTCGAACGGATGCACCGATGCCGCGGCATCGGAACCCTCGGCACCCACCGTCAGGACACTGCGCACCCCGGGCGCCCGGTCGCGCGCCTCCAGCGCGGCGGGCAGGAAGTCCGCACCCACCACGACGACGACGCTCTCGGAGTTGTCGTAGAGATAGGCGAGCTCGTCGCTCGTGTACCGGTAGTTGATGTTGATCGGCACGGCGCGCGCCTTGAGCGCACCCAGCACGCACTGCACGTATTCGATGCCGTTGCGCAGATGGATCGCGACGTGCTCGCCGGGCCGCACACCGGCCTCCACGAGCCAGTGGCCGAATCGGTTCGCCGCCCTGTCGAGTTCGGCGAACGTCACCCGCTCGTCGCCGCACACGATCGCGTCCCGATCGGGAACGACGTCGACGACGGCCTCGAACAGATCCGCGAGATTGAGTGCCATCGGCCGCCCGTCAGCGATTCAGGTTGCCGAAGTCGACGGGCACGGCCGCGCCCGTCGTGTAGCGGGCGTCGTCGGAGCACAGCCAGGCGACGACGGCCGCGACGTCCTCGGGTTGCAGGATCGTGTAGGGCAGCGTGTTCATGTAGATGGGCGAGAGCGTGTGCTGGAACCGGTCGAGCAGCGGCCCCATGTCGCTCATGTCCATCCCGCTCTCGACGCCCGCGGGGTGCACGGTGTTGACGCGAATCCGGTGCTCGCCCAATTCGTTCGCCATCGTCTTGGCGAGGCCCGTCACGGCGTGCTTCGACGCGACGTAGTGGCCGGTGAAGGGCGTCCCCTTGAGTCCGGACAGCGAGGACGTGAACACGATCGACCCGCCGCGGCCGTGCTCGATCATGCGCGGAATCGCCGCCTTCGCGGTGTGGAAGACACCGGTGAGGTTGACGTCGATCGTCTCCTTCCACTGGTCGAGCCCGATCTCCCACGAGAGCGCCGAGCTGCAGATCCCGGCGTTCGCGACGACGAAGTCGGGCCCGCCGAATCGCTCCGCTCCTTCCGCGAGCACCGCGTCGACGGCGTCGAAGTCGCGGACGTCCGCCGTGCCGGCGTGGATGCGGCCACCCACCTTCTCGACGAGCCGGACGGTCTCGGCCAGATCGTCCTCGGTCGCACCGGGGTAGGACGTCGATGCGAAGTCGGTACACGCGTCGAGCACGATGAGGTCGGCGCCCTCCTCGGCGAAACGTACTGCCTCACTGCGTCCCTGGCCGCGGGCCGCGCCCGTCACGAATGCCACTTTGCCGGCGAACCGCCGGCCGGTCGAATCGTCGATCACATGAACTCCTCTGGTGGGGGGTGTGCATCGAGTACGAGCGACCGTGCCCGGTTCACCGCGGCCGCGGGAGCATCGCGGTGACGAACAAGGCATCGACCGTGACGCAGGCGTCTCCGTTCGCGGTCGTGATCTCGCCTGTCGTGCGAATCTTGCGGCCGTCGACCTCTTCGACCCGAGCCCGGACGGTGAGCGATTCGAACAGCGGTGTCGGGCGGCGGTATCGAACCGAGAGCTGCGCCGTCATGCCGCTGTGCCCGGCCCACGCGTTCGCGACACCGAGCACGTGATCGAGCAGCAGCGCCGAGACGCCGCCGTGGACGTGACCCGGCGGCCCCTGATAGGGCAGCCCGAGCGTCACCGTCGCGTCGACGGAGCCGTCGGCGCGGCCGTGGATGACGAGCGGCGGCGCGAGCACGTTCTCGGGACCGGTGACGGGATCATGCCGCGTGACGCCCTCGCCCTGCCACATGTCGATCAGCCGGTCGCTCACATCGGGCGCGTGGGCTTCGAGCTGGTCGGCGATCCGGCCGAGCTCGTCCGCGACGGCGGCGAGATCGCCCCGGGTACGGTCGGTGCGCAGCAGTGCTTCGACGAGTCGCCGCGCCTGGGCCGTCGCACGATCGATCGGGGCGTCGGCGGGTGGCGATGTGAGGACGGTGCCGTCGCGGCTGCCGTTCGCCGTCGGGTGCGCGGTCACGAGAGCTCCATCCGGCAGCGATCGAGCACGATGCGGTCGGGGTCGCCGGCGATGCTCGTGCGCAACGTCAGGCCGTCGCCGTCCCGCCACACCGCGGTGCGCAGCGTCTCCCCCGGGATCACCGGCCCCGCGAAGCGCACCGACCACGAGCGCACGCGCGCCGCCTTGCCCTCCGCGATGTCCTCGACGACGCCGCGGCACACGATGCCGTAGGTCGCGAGTCCGTGCAGGATCGGGCGATCGAAGCCCACCGCAGCGGCGAAGGCGGGGTCGATGTGCAGCGGATTGAGATCGCCGCTGAGCCTGTAGAGCGCGGCTTGCCCTGGCGCCGTGGGTGTCTCGACGACGGCGTCCGGCTCACGCTCGGGGATCTCGTCCGTGGACCCGGGCCCGGCGGGCCCTCCGAAGCCGCCTTCACCCCGCATCCAGATCTGCGACCGCGACGTCCACAACGGACCGTCCTCACCGTGTGCGTGATCCTCGAGGACGACGACGGCGGCCTTCGCCTTGTCCCAGACCTCGGCGACGCGCGACTCGATCCGCGCCGTACCCGACGCCGGGATCGGCGCGTGCACGTCGAGACGCTGACCCGCGTGGAGCAGACTCGCGAGTGGAACGTCGATGCCGGGCAACGCCATCGACGGTGCACCACGTGCACCGGACGACACTCCTTGCCCCGCGACGACGGCGAAGGTCGGCAGCACGGCGAGCTGCTTCTCGTAACACCACGCGAGATCCTGCGGATCGAGTGGATGCGTGCCCGCCCCGACTCCGAGGTGGTACAGGATCACATCACGCTCGGTCCAGGAGATCTCGCGCGTGCGCGGGGTTGCGCCGAGGGCGGCGTCGCGGTCGATGGTCATCGAATCTCCTCCGAATCGCAGTGGAGTGGCGTTGCGGGCCGGCTCATCGCGCCGGCTCCGGATCTCGGGGCAGCCCCAGAAGCCGCTCGCCGATGATGTTGAGCTGCACGTTGGTCGTGCCGCCGGCGATCGACATGCACTGCGAACTCAGCGACATCATCGTGGGGCTGCGGCGCTCGGTCGCGACCATCGCGTCCTCTCCGGTCCACTCCATCGCGACGTCCCACACCTGCTGCATGTGCTCGACGCCCAGCAGCTTGGCGACGGAGGACTCCGCCCCCGGCTGCGACCCCGCGAGAGTGCGCAGCGTCGCCCGCAGCCCGAGCAGTGCGCCCGCCTGCGCGTCGCACAACACCTGCCCGAGCACGGTGCTCCTGTGCGCGTCGAGGTCGACGCCGTCCGCGAGGTGCAGCAGCGCTTCGCCGCCCGATCCCAGCGACGATCCGCTCGACAGCGACACCCGCTCGTTGGCGAGGGTCGTACGGGCGAGGGTCCAGCCCGCGCCGGGCTCCCCGACGAGCCGGCCGTCCGGCACGAAGACCTCGTCGAAGAACACCTCGTTGAAGAGAGATTCGCCGGTGATCTCGCGCAGCGGCCGAATGTCCAGCCCTTCGCTGTTCTTCATGTCGATCAGGAAGTACGACAGGCCCTTGTGTTTCGGCGCGGCGGGATCGGTTCGCGCGAGGCAGATTCCCCAGTCGGCCTCGCGGGCCATGGACGTCCACACCTTCTGCCCGGTGAGCGACCAACCGCCGTCGACCTTCACCGCGCGAGTCGTGAGCGACGCGAGGTCGGAGCCGGCGCCCGGCTCGGAGTACAACTGGCACCACACGATGTCGCCGCGCAGCGACGGCGGAACGAACCGCTGCTGCTGTTCGCCGGTGCCGTGGGCGATCAGCGTCGGGACGACCCAGTTGCCGATGATCATGTCGTGCGGGGTGAGGTCGGCGCGCCGCAGTTCCTCCGCGACGACGAGTTGCTCGACGGCATCGGCGCCCCGGCCCCACGGCGCGGGGAGATGAGGTGCGGTGAAACCGCGTTCGGCGAGCGCGGCCGTGCGGCCGGACTCGTCGAGCTCCACGACGGCGTCGAGATCCGCGCGCACGCGGGCCCGGATCTCGTCGGCGTGGGGCGGCAGGTCGACGCCGAGCTCGCGGCGCACGCCGTCCCGCGTCAGGTCGGCGACGCGCCGATGCCACTGCGCCGTGGACCCGGTCAGCAGCCGAAGGCTCTGCGCCCTGCGGAGATACAGGTGGGCGTCGTGCTCCCAGGTATAGCCGATGCCGCCGAGGACCTGGATGCAGTCGGTCGTGACCCGGGCCGCCGCGTCGAGCGCGGTGGCGCCCGCGACCGCAGCGGCGAATGTGGCCTCGCGGTCCCCGGCCGGGGCCGCGCCGATCGCGCGCGCGGCGTCCCACACCGTCGCGCGCGCCACCTCGACACGGGTGAGCATCCGGGCGACGGTGTGCTTGACACCCTGGAACTGGCCGATGACGCGGCCGAACTGCTCACGGACCGCGGCGTATTCGGCCGCGGTCGCGAGCGCGCGTTCGGCGACCCCCGCGGCCTCGGCACCCGCGAGCACGACGACGACGTCGCGGATCCGCTCGGCGTCCAGGTCGACGAGTTCGGCACGAGCGCCGTCGGCGGTGAGCCGGGCGGCGCGGCGCACGACGTCGTGGCTGTCGAGATCGGTGACCTCGACGCCGTCACGTGGGACCGTCACGAAGACCGTGTCCTCGCCGTCGACGGCGGCGACGAGCAGCACGTCGGCGCACTGCCCACCGACGATCAGGCCGGAGTCACCGGTGATGAGCACATGCCCGTCCTCGCGCGTGACGCGGAGCGTCCCGGGCGACAGTGCGATCCCGCCCGTGGTCTCCCCCGCCGCGATCGCGGCGGCGAGGTCGTCGTCACCGGCCGCACCTGCGACGACGGCGAGGGCGATGCTCGGGAGCGTCGGGCCCGGAACGAGCGAGCGGCCGAGCTCCTCGACGACGACAGCGGCCTCGACGAGACCGAGCCCCGCGCCGCCGAGCCGTTCGTCCGTCGCGATACCGAGGGCACCGAGTTCGGCGAGGGACGGCCAGAAGAGCGGTCGCCGCTCGCTTTTCGCGTCCACGGCCTCACGGACGACCTCGGGTGTGACGGTGCGCTGCGCCCACGTCCGGACGGCGTCGCCGAGGTCGCGCTCGTCGGCCGTCATCGCGAGTGTCCGTGTGGTGCTCACGGCGCTCACCCGATCCGTTCGATGACGGTCGCGGTGGACATGGCCCCGCCCGCGCACATCGTGACGAGTGCGGTCTCACGATCGCTCCGCTCGAGTTCGTGCAGTGCCGTCGTGATGAGCCGCGCACCCGTCGACCCGACCGGATGCCCGAGCGCGATGGCGCCGCCGTTCACGTTGACCCGATCGAGGTCGGCCTCCAGCACCTGCGCCAAGGGCGGCCGACGGACGCGAACGCCTCGTTGATCTCCACGATGTCGATGTCCGCCAACGTCATCGACGCGGCGTCGAGCACGGCCCGGGTCGCGTCGATCGGCCCGTCGAGATGATACCAGGGCTCCGAGCCGACCATCGTCGCCGCCCTGATCCGTGCCCGCGGGACGAGCCCCTGCGCGCGGGCCCAGTCCTCGTCCGCGAGCAGGACGGCTGCGGCGCCGTCGCTGATCTGGGAGCTGTTTCCCGCCGTGTGGATGTGGCCGTCGACGACCGGCTTCAGACCGGCGAGGGCCTGCGCCGAGGTCTCGCGCAGTCCCTCGTCTCGCGAGACGGTGCCGTCCGGCGTGGTCACGGGCGCGATCTCGCGATCGAAGCGGCCCTCGTCCCACGCCTGCCGCGCGCGTTGCTGTGAGCGGAGACCGAAGGCGTCGACGTCGCCGCGCTTGATCCCGCGGCGTTCGGCGATGCGCTGGGCGGCGGTGAACTGGTCGCCCATGTCGATGCTCCAGTCGTCCGGGTAGGGGCTCCCGGTCTCGGGAGTTCTCGCCTGTCCCAGGAACACTCGGCTCATCGACTCGACACCGCACGCGATGCCCGCGCGGATCTGGCCGGACGCGACGAGACCCGAGACGATGTGTGCGGCCTGCTGCGAGGAGCCGCACGCGCAGTCGATCGTCGTCGCCGCGACGCTGTGGTCGTGCCCGGCGTGCAACCATGCGAGCCGCGCGACGTTGTTGGACTGCTCCCCCGCCTGTGTCACGCACCCGGCGACGATCTGACCGATCCCGGTGTCCGCGACTCCGGCGCGCTCCAGCAGCGCGGTCTGTGCCCTGCCCAGCAGGTCGGCGGCGTGGAGGCCGGACAGGCCCCCGCCGCGCTTGCCGATCGGGGTGCGGACGGCGTCGACGACGACCACGTCTCCCATGGTCACTCCTCACGTTCGAGAATAGAATGAATTTCAGTTTTGTCGGTGTGCGGGGTCGCCCGCGTCGAACACCGCGCTGTCAGCGATCGGGGAACCCGACGAGCAGCAGCTCGCAGCCGCGCCGGATGTCCTCCTGTGCCTCGGCGGCCGACACCCGGCCGTTGAGGCACGACTGCACGATGCCGAACCACAGATGCACGAGCAGTCGCAGCGACGTCGCCTCGCCCGCGGTCGGATTCTCGACGCCCGCGACGTCGAGCAGGATCTGCCGGAACCGCTCGTCGACGCGCGTCGCGTCGGGCACCAGCAGCGCGTTCGCGGTACTCGTCGACCCGATCATCGCGGTCGAGAGGGCGTGATTCGACAGCAGCGCGCGCGTCGCCTTGACCAGCACGGTGTACACGGCCTCCGACGGCGAGGTGCGGCGCCCCGGGTTGCGGGTGAGCGCGGCGTGCAGCGATTCCACCTGATCGAGGGTGACCGCGACGAACAGGTGCGTCTTCGACGGGAAGTAGCGGTAGAGCGTGCCGATCGCGACCCCCGACATCCGCGCGACGTCGTGCATCTGCACGCGGGCGAACTCCTTCTGCCCCGCGAGCGTCGCCGCGGCGACGAGCATGCGCTGATGCCGCGCGTGCTGCTCGTCCGAGCTCGGCTCGGCCGCGTCGCGTGCGGCTGCGATCCTCGGCATCGGTCGTCCTCCCCGTCGTGGTCGCTTTCGATTGTGACATCCGTCGCACGGCCCGGGGGCATGCGTTCCGATCACCGAGACCGTCCGCCACCGCGATCACACCAGATTGTCTTCGACCGGCAGCCCGAACACACCCCGGCCGTAGAGCGCGAGCGCCCGTGGGACCTCGTTCGCGACGTGAACACCGCCGGCGTGCGCATCGCGCCACGCACGCTCGATCGGATTCCCACGCCCGAGCGAGGACCCGCCCGCCGTCGTGAACAGCGTGTCGATCGCCTCGAGCGCCCGTTCCGTCGCAAGGACCTGGTCACGTCGCAGCCGCAGCCGCATTTCCATCGGGATGGGTCGATCGGCGGTCGCGCACTCCCACATCGCCGTGATGTTGTGCTCGAGTTGCAGGCGAGCGGCGTCGATGGACGACGACGCGCGCGCGAGCGCCACCTGAGCGAACGGGTCCTCCGCGAATCGGCCGCCGCCGAGGCTGAGTCTCGTCCGGTCGCGCATCGCCGCGACGTAGCGCTCGTAGCAGCCGGCGACAGTGCCGACGATCGGCATCGCGACGGCCGTCGTGAACATCGCGGCGAACGGAATCCGGTACAGCGGGCCGGGATTGAGCCGGTGGCCCGGCACCGACAGCCGCGCCACGTCGTAGTTGCGCAGCATCCGGTGCGCCGGCACGTGCGCTCCCGCGACGACGATCTCGTTGCTCGCCGTCCCACGCATGCCCACGGTGTCCCACACGTCGTTGACGGTGTAGTCGGCCGCGGGAACGAGCACCGTCACGAAGTCGACCGCACGTCCGTCGTCCGCGACCAGTTTGGCGCCGAGCAGCGCCCATCCCGCGTAGTCGCAGCCGGAGGCGAACATCCAGCGCCCGTCGAGGACGTATCCGTCGGCGGTGGGCGTCAGCGTGCCGACGGGCGAGTACGACGAGCAGATCCGCGCCGCGGGCTCGGCCCACACCTCGTGCTGCGCCTCGGGCGCGAACAGGGCGACGTGCCACGGGTGCACGCCGAGGATCGACGCGACCCAGCCTGTCGACGCGCACGCCGCCGACAGTTCGCGCACCACCTCGTAGAACTGCATCGGCGTCGTCTCGAGCCCGCCGAACCGCGCGGGCTGCAGCATCCGGAACACGTAGGCGCGGTCGAGCGCGTCGATCGTCGCCGTGGAGATCCGCCTGGTCTCGTCGACGCTCTGGGCGCGTTCCGCGACGTCCGGGACCATCTCGCGCACCGCATCCCGCACCGATGCGGCGTCGCGACTGCTCGCCGCCGAGCGCCGACGCGCGCGTCTCGGCGTGGAGGTGGCCTCGGCCGGACGGACGGAGGACATCGGCGTCTCCCTTCGCTCGCGGGCGGTTCGACCACGACGATCGCCGACGACGCGCGCACACGCATCCGGCTGTCTCGGACACCGGGAACGCGGCAGCCCGCCGGAGCCCGCCTGCCTACGTTCGACCGTATCCGGTGAGAGACCCCGGTGAGAGAGGAGACCCCCGTGACCGCACCACAGCAGCCCGGCGACGCCGTGCGCGAGATCGAGTCGGGCACCCCGCCGACGAGGTTCGCGCGAGGATGGCACTGCATCGGCCTGGCGAAGGACTTCGCCGACGGCGAGCCGCACGCACTCGAGGCGTTCGGGACCAAGCTGGTCGTGTTCGCCGATTCGCAGGGCGAACTGCACGTGCTCGACGCGTTCTGCCGTCACATGGGCGGCGACCTCAGCAAGGGCACGATCAAGGGCGACGCGGTCGCGTGCCCGTTCCACGACTGGCGCTGGTCCGGCAACGGCCGGTGCACGGACATCCCCTACGCACGGCGGGTTCCGCCGCTGGCCCGTACCCGGACCTGGCACACGCTGCAGCAGGACGGCATGGTGTTCGTGTGGCACGACCCCGAGGGCAATCCGCCGAACGTGGACGTGCCGCGGATCGCAGGCGCGACCGACCCCGAGTGGACCGACTGGGTCTGGTACCAGACGACCGTCGACACGAACTGCCGTGAGGTCGTCGACAACGTCGTGGACATGGCGCACTTCTTCTACGTGCACTACTCGTTCCCGACGTACTTCAAGAACGTCTTCGAGGGTCACGTCGCGACGCAGTTCATGAACGGCCAGGCCCGTCAGGACACCCGGCCGCAGGCGTCGGGACAGCCGGTGATGCTCGGGAGCCGTTCCGAAGCATCGTATTTCGGCCCGTCGTTCATGGTCGACGACCTGAAGTACGAATACGAGCACTACACGATCGACTCGGTTCTCATCAACTGCCACTATCCCGTCGACGCGAATCGCTTCGTGCTGCAGTACGGCATCATCGTGCGCAAGTCCGAGCAGCTGCCGGCCGACGCCGCGGACGTGACGGCGAAGAAGTTCGGCGACTTCATCGCGAAGGGCTTCGAGCAGGACATCGAGATCTGGAAGAACAAGACGCGCATCGAGAATCCGCTGCTGTGCGAGGAGGACGGCCCCGTCTATCAGCTGCGCCGCTGGTACGAGCAGTTCTACGTCGACGTCGCCGATGTCACCGCGGAGATGACCGACCGCTTCGAGTTCGAACTCGACACGACCCGCGCCGTCGCGTCGTGGCAGGACGAGGTGGCCGCGAATCTCGCCGCCCGCGAGTCCGATACGCGGGAGCCCGGCGATGCAGCCGCTGCAGTGCGCTGACTGCGGCGCGTGCGTGAGCGTCGGCAAGAACAGCTGGGAGCACACCGCCGTGCAGTGGACGGAGCAGGCGCGGCGCGTGTGCCCCGAGCTCGCCGAGCGCACCGCGCGCCGTCCCGACGCACCACATCCCGGCTGCCGGACCCTCTCCGAGGCCATCACGCGCGCGGCGCAGGAGGGGGCGATCCCGATCAGCGACACCGATCCGGTGCCGCGGCCGATGGTCGTGTGAACAGACCTGCCACCCAGCACCACTACGTGTACATGCCGAGGAGACAGACATGATCGATACCGACCGATACGGGCCGTGGGCAGTCGTCGCCGGTGGTTCGGAGGGCGTGGGCGCCGCCTTCGCGACCGAACTCGCCGCCGCCGGAACGAACCTCGTTCTCATCGCACGCAAACCGGAACCACTGCAGGAGACGGCGCGGCAGGCGCGGGAACTGGGCGCCGAGGTGCGTACGCTCGCGCTCGACCTGCTCGCCGCCGACGCGGTCGATCGCATCGCGCGCGAGACCGCCGACATCGAGGTCGGGCTGCTCGTCTACAACGCCGGCGCCAACAGTTACGGCAGCGAGTTCGCGACCGGCGAGCTCGACCGGCTGCGCGCCGTCGTCGATCTCAACATCACGCGGCAACTCGATCTCGTTCACCTGTTCGCACCCGCGATGCGGGAACGTGGCCGCGGCGGAATCGTTCTCGTCGGCTCGATGTCCGGGTACATGGGCGCCCCGAACCAGAGCGTGTACTCGGCGTCGAAGGCGTTCACCAACGTCTTCGCCGAAAGCCTGTGGGTCGAACTCGAACCGCACGGTGTCGACGTCCTCGACCTCGTCCTCGGCGTGACGCGGACCCCCGCGATGCAGCGGGCGGGCCTCGACTTCGACATCCCGGGGATGCTCGTCGCCGAACCCGTCGACGTCGCGCGCGAGGGGCTAGCGCACCTGACCGACGGGCCCGTGTGGATCGCGGGCGGAAACTACGCGGCCGTCCGCAAGCGGGCCGAGTTCCCCCGCACCGACCGCGTCCGCGCCGCCGCCGAGGGAATGCGCGCGCTCATGCGCCGCTGACCCCACGAGTCGCGACAGCGACGCCACGCACGACAGCGGCCCTGCACGATGTGTGCAGGGCCGCTGCCGCGATGCGCTACGGCGCGAAGGCCGCCAGCGGCTCCGATGCGGACCAGTCGTGGCCCCAGTAGCTGTCGGCGGTGATCTCCTCGGCGCTGTAACTGTTCTCGTCGACGAGCATTCCCTCGGTGCCGAACTCGAGGTCCCAGCCGCCGGGCGCACGCACGTAGAACGACACCATCTTGTCGTTCGTGTGCCGGCCGAGGGTCGACGAGATCGTGAAGCCGAGCTTCCCGAGACGATCGAGCGCCTGCCCGACAGCGTCGAGGGTGTCGACCTCGGTCATGAGGTGAACGAGCCCCGGCTTGTCGGTCGGCGGTGCGGGACACAGCGCGAGGCTGTGATGACGCTGGTTGACGCCGAGGAAACGCACGCGCGCTGCGGGTCCCGGCGCCGACGGATCCCCGACGCGGATCGCGCCGCGCGGAAGGAAGCCGAGGGTGTCGGTGTAGAACGTGTAGGCCTCGTCGAACGCCGTCGCCGGCAACACGACGTGGCCGAGTCCCTGCCCGCCCGTGACCCATCGGCCACCGAACGGCGTGACGACGGGCGAGTGGTCGAGCACCGGCCCGAAGAACACCTCGAGGCGCGTTCCCGCGGGATCGTCGAACGCGATCACGGCCTCGGCGTCACGTTCCCGCGACTGCGCATCCGTGAGCACCTCGACGGCCGTGCCCGCCTTCTCGACGGCCTCCTGGACGCGCGCGAGTGCGTAGTGATCGCGCACCTCCCAGCCCACGGCGAGCGCACGATCCTCCGCGCCCGGCAGCACCTGGAGGCGCGAACGGCGTTCGTCCACACGCAGATACAGCCCGTCGGGCGCGGAGCCGGTGCCCTCCGCCATGCCGAGACCGTCGACGACGAGTTCTCGCCATCGCGGCACATCGGTGGACTGCACGCGCAGATACCCGAGACTGTGGATGTCGGTCATGCTGTCCTCTCTCGTTTCGTGGCCGGATCGTCCGGGGCTCAGATCATGGCGCGGTGAACACCCTGCGGTTCGCCGCCCATCTGAGTCAGGGCCGAGGCGTGGAAGATCGATCCGGGGACGTGGATCGCATGCTGGAGCCCGGCGTGCGCGTCGCGCCAGAACCGCTGCAACGGCGTCGCCAACTGCAGTGCGCCGCCGCCCGATCGCGCGAAGATCTCGTCGACGGCACGCACCGCTCGCCACGCCGCGGCGGTCTGCGTCCGGCGGCCGACCGCACGCTGCTCGAACGTGACCTCCTGCCCCTTCTCCGTCATGTCCCAGAACCTGTCGACGGTGTCGAGGATCGCCGCCCGCGACGCCGCGATCTCCGCGGCCGCGTCACCGATCGCGAACATCACGTACGGGTCGTCCTTGATCGGCAGGCCGTAGACCGTGACCCGTTCGCGCTGCGCGGCGATGTTGCAGGCGAGCGCACCTTCTGCGATGCCGATGAGCGACGACGTGATGCCGAGCGGGAAGATGCACGAGAACGGGAAGTGGTAGAGCGTCTCGTCGCGGCCGGCCTCCTTCGGAGCGCGTCCGTCCTGCACCTTGTCGGCGGCGATCGTCCGGTAGTCGGGGATGAACGCGTCGCGGACGATCAGGTCCTTCGACCCGGTCCCCCGCAGCCCCACCACGTTCCAGCTCTCGGCGTCGATCTCGTAGTCCGAGCGCGGCAGCACGACGTGCAGCGCCTGCGGCGGGCTGAGCGGCTTTCCGTCGCTGTCGCCGATCGCGGCACCGATCATCACCCAGCCGCAGTGGTCGGTTCCGGACGAGAACGACCAGCGCCCGTTGAGGATGTAGCCACCGTCGACGGGACGCGCCACACCCATCGGTGCGTACGGCGACGCCATCCACATCTCGGGGTCCTCGCCCCAGACCTCTTCCTGCGCACGCGGATCGAAGAACGCCAGCTCCCACGGGTGCACGCCGACGATGCCCGAGACCCAGCCCGTCGCGCCGTCGAGCGCACCGATCGCCATGACGGTCTCGGCGAACTCACGCGGGTGCGCCTCCTGGCCGCCGTACTCCTTCGGCTGGAACATCCGCATGACGCCGGCCTCGCGCAGCCGCTTCGCGGACGTGTCGCTCAGCCGCATCAGACGGTCGCCCTCGACGCCTTCCGCCCGCAGCTCGTCGGCGTACTGTTCGATCCGATTCAGTACCTCGCCGGGCTTCGCTACCTCACTCATGGTGCAGTCCTCACTTCTGTTGTACGCGAATGTCGTCGGACCACGCCCCGCCGGCGTGGCGGGGTCATCGCGCGCCGGTGTCCTTGCGGCGCAGGAAGGCGAGGACGGCGCTATCGAACGCGGTCTTCTGCTCGATCATCGCCCAGTGCCCGCACTGCGGAAACACGTGCAGTTCGGCACGCGGGATCGTGCGCATCGGCAGCAACGACATGTCCAGCGGGCTGACGCGGTCGTCGCGTCCCCACGTGAGCAGCACCGGCGCGCTGATCTTGTGCATCCGCGCCCAGTAGGGCGTCGCGTCGGATTCCGCCTGCGCACGCATCCCCGCCTCGAACGCCGCGCGGCTGTACATCCGACGGGCCGACTCGAGCGTTCCCGGCTCGGTCGCCTGCGTCCAGCGCTCCTCGATCAGTTCGTCGGTGACGAGCGCGGGGTCGTAGACCATCGAGTGCAGCCACGCGATCAGCCGCTCACGGGTCGGATCGTCGGTGAAGTCCATCAGCAGGTTGATGCCCTCGCCCGGGCCGGGGCTGAAGATGTTCTTGCCGATGCCGCCGATCGTGACGAGCTTGTTCACACGCTCGGGATGATCGATCGCCATGTTGATGCCGACCATGCCGCCCATCGAGTTGCCGACGACCGCGACGTCCTGCAGGTCGAGTGCGTCGAGGAAGTCGACGGCCGCGCTCAGCGCATCGACCATCGGGTGCCCGCCGAAGTCGTCGCTCACGCCGAAGCCGGGGAACTCGAGCACGAGCGTGCGGAAGTGCTCGGCGAAGACACCGAGGTTGCCGCGGAAGTTGCGCCAGCCCGTCACGCCGGGGCCCGAGCCGTGCAGCAACAACAGTGGTGGTCCGTCGCCGGCCTCGTGGTAGCGCAGCACCCCGCGCTCCGTCCGGACTTCCTTCAGCGTCGCCTCGTACGTCACGTCGATCGTCATGGGTGCCACGCTGCCAACGGATCACGCCGCCCGGCAGCGTCGCTCCCGCCCAATGAGACGACCCGGTCCGCGGCGACCGATCCGGCTCCTACGTTCGGGGGGCACGTTCGGCCTGCACTTCGACGAGCGGCCTGCACTTCGACGAGGATGGGGAAGATTCCCGTGGTCACCACCGAGAGCACACACGCACCGACGCCCGAGGAGATGCGGCGGCTGATGGGCCGATTCGCGAGCGGCGTCACCATCGTGACGGCACTCGACGACGACGAGCCCGTCGGATTCGCGTGTCAGTCCTTCGCGTCGGTCTCGCTCGATCCCCCGCTCGTCCTGTTCTGCGCCGCGCATTCGAGCAGGTCCTGGCCCCGCATCCGGTCCGTCGGACGGTTCGCGATCAACGTGCTCGCGGAACCGCAGTCCGACGTGTGCGGCGCCTTCGGCACCCGCGACGGACGCAAGTTCGACGGCCTCGACTGGAACGTCTCACCGTGGGGCACGCCGTCGCTGGACGGAGTGCTCATGCGCGTGCACGCCGAACTCCACGACGTCCACGTCGCGGGTGATCACGACGTCGTCGTGGGCCGCGTCCTCGGCCTCGAGTCCGGCGCCGCCGAGCGTCCGATGCTGTTCTACTGCGGCCGATTCGGGATCGAGACCCCCGAGGTCTGATCGCCTGCCGGGCGCGCGAGTCAGAGCCAGCCCGTCGGTGGCATCGAGAGCATCCGGTCGAGCGCCGGCGGCGTCCAGCTCGGGGGAACGGCGTCGGGCACCGCGCGCGTCCGCCGCCGCCCGGTCTCGGGGAACAGCGCCCCGGTGACGTCGCGCGCCGCTTCGGCGACGATCGGCGCGACGCGTTCGAGGTGGACCTCCTGCGTCCGCCCGGCCAGCGAGATCGACGCGACGGGGCCGTCGTGGCCGCGCACCGCGACCCCGACGCAGGACACGCCCCGCACGGCCTCGTCGCGTTCGAACGCGACGCCGTGGCGGCGGCGGATACGCCCGAGTTCCTGGTGGAGCAGGGACACGTCGCCGATGGTGCGTTCGGTGGCCCGGCGCGGGTACTCGTGCCGATAGAGATCGTCGACGGATTCCGGGTCGAGCCACGCGAGCAGCGCTTTGCCGCATGCCGTCGCGTGCGCGGGCACCCGGCCGCCGACGCGCGACGGCAGCGCCGCGGCCAGCTTGCCTCCGATCTTGTCGAGATACACCCCGTCGCCGCCGTCGAGCACCGAGAGATGGACGACGAGCCCGGTGCGCATGTGCAGTGTGTGGAGCACCGGTGCCGCGGCTTCGCGGATCCGCGCGTGGCCGTCCGGGTCCGCACCGAAGCCGAGCGAGCGACGGCCGAGGCAGTAGCCGAACGACGCGTGCTCGATCCAGTCGAGCTTCACGAGCTGATCGAGGATCCGGTGCACCGTCGAGCGCGGCAGTCCCGCTCTGCAGGACACCTCCTCCAGAGTGAGGCGCGTCGTCGGAGCATCGAAGGAATCGAGAATCAGCGTCACTCGTTCGACCATCGACACGGGCGCGTCGCGGGGAGGCTGCGGGGCGGCGTCATCGGCTGTCGCACCGCGACTCTCGGGAACGGTTTGATCGACGTCGAGGACGGTCATCGGGAACCTCCTGCTCCGAAAATGAAATTGATTCTTTTCGTGACACTAGCCTCACCGTGCCGGATTTGTGAAGTAGATAACAGGAACGAATTCCGGCCATCGGGATCGCGGCGTCACAGATCGCCGGTACCGGGTTAGACACGAGCGGAACGCACACACCGACAGAAGGGCACGGACGCGAACGTGAGAATCGGAGTCGCGACACCGATCGTGACGGCACACCCCGCGACCAGCCGGCCCTGGGAGACCACAGCAGGGCCCGACGACCTGCGTCGCATCGCACGTGCCGCCGACGACCTCGGCTACGACCATCTCGGCTGCAGCGAGCACGTCGCCGTGCCGGTCGCCGCGGGAACCGAGCGCGGCACCGTGTACTTCGATCCGGTCGCGACGCTCTCCCACCTCGCGGCCACGACGACGCGAATCCGCCTCGCGACGCTCGTCGTCGTCCTCGGCTACCACCACCCGCTCGAGATCGCGAAGCGCTACGGCACGCTCGACGTCCTGAGCGGAGGCCGCGTCGTCCTCGGCGTCGGCGTCGGCAGTCTGCGCGAGGAGTTCGATCTGCTCGGCGCGGAGTTCGCGGGTCGCGGCGACCGCGCCGACGACGCCCTGCGCGCCCTGCACGCGTCGTTCGGGACACCCCGTCCCCGCTACGACGGCACGCACTACAGCTTCGCGGACATGGAGGTCCGGCCGCACTCCGCCGGCGCCGTCCCGATCTGGGTCGGTGGCCGCACCCTCCGATCCCTGCGTCGTGCAGTCGATCTCGGCAACGGCTGGGTCCCTTTCGCGCTGTCCGCCGACGAGACGTCGACGCTCCTCGCGAAGGTCGAGACTCCCCCTGACTTCGAGGTCGTCCTGTCGTGCACCGTCGACCCCGTCCGCGAACCGGACCGCACGCGCACCGCACTCGACCGCCTGCGCGACACCGGCGCGACCGTCGCCAAGACCTCCGTGATCGCCGACGACCCCGCTGGATTCGTCGACGCCCTCGTCGCGCTGCGCGAGCTGGCCGAACCGATGGGCATCGCCTTCGCCCCCGCCGGCGGCGAGGTGCCCCCGGCCTCACGAACGACGGCCTCACGAGCATCGGACCCACGAACAGAGGGAGCACCCGCATGACGGCTTCATCGGCCTCGCCCGCCGCATCGCAAACCGACCCCACCGAGCGACTGAACGACCTCGAGCGACGCCTCGCCGACGTCGAACGACAGCTGGGCACCGTCGAGGACACGCTCGCGATCACCCGCCTGATGACGGCCTACGGACCCGCCGTCGATGCGGGCTGCGAGGAGGCCGTCGCCGATCTGTGGACCGAGGACGGGGTGTACGACATCGACACCGGTATCCTTCGCGGGCACGACGAGATCGCCGCGATGGTCCGGTCCCAGGGGCACCGGAACTGGATCGACGGTGGCTGCGGTCACGTTCTCGAACCCGGGCACATCCGGATCGACGGCGACACCGCCGTCGCGACCTGCAAGTCTCAGCTGATCGCGTACGACGGTGAGGCGTTCCGCGTGCAGCGAGTCACCGCGAGCCGGTGGGAGATGGTCAAACGCGACGGGCAGTGGAAGGTGACGAGGCGTGTCGGACGGATCCTCGACGGACGGGCGGACGCACGCGAGCTCCTCGCGACCGGCGTCGGCTGACATGAGCGCCGCGCGCCCCGAGCGACGCATCGTGCCGATCCTCGCGTTCGCGGGCATCGTCGCGGCGCTCATGCAGACCCTCATCGTTCCGCTCGTCCCGGCACTTCCGACACTGCTGGACACCTCGCCGTCGACGGCGTCGTGGGCGGTCACCGCGACGCTGCTCGCGGGGGCGGTGACGACGCCGATCGCGGGCCGCGTCGGCGACATGATCGGCAAGAAACCCGTCGTGATCGCATGTCTGACGTCGCTCACGATCGGCTCGGTGGTGTGCGCGCTCGCGACGAGTGCGGCTCCGTTCGTGGTCGGCAGGGCCCTGCAGGGAGCCGGGATCGGCACCATCGCGCTCGGCATCAGCATCATGCGCGACCGCCTGCCCGCCGAACGCGTCGGTTCGGCGATCGCCGTCATGAGCGCGACACTCGGCGTCGGCGGCGCGGTGGGCACGCCCGTCGCCGCCCTCGTCGCCGAACGCGCGCACTGGCACGTCGTCTTCTGGGGTGCCGCGGCATTCGGCGTGGTCGCGATCGTCGCCACGACGTTCGGCATCGCCGCCGACACCGTGCGCGCCCCTGCCCGGTTCGACGTCGTCGGCGCCGTCGGGCTCGCGGTCGGCCTGGTCTCGGTGCTGCTCGTCATCACGAAGATCGGCGAGTGGGGCGCCACGTCGCCGACGATCGTCGGCGCCGCTGTCACCGCCGCCGTCGTCTTCGCGCTGTGGGGGCGCCATCAGTGGCGCCGGCGCGACCCCGTCGTCGATCTCCGGCTGTGCGCGAGCCGTCCGGTGCTGTTCACCAACCTCGCGTCGATCGCGGTCGGGTTCACGCTGTTCGGGATGTCGCTCATCCCGATGCAGGTCCTCATGGCCCCGCGCACCACCGGCTACGGGCTCGAGCTCACGATGCTCGAGGCCGGCCTCGTGATGGGCCCGGCGGGCCTCGTGATGTTCGCGTTCTCCCCCGTCTCCGCCGCGTGCACACGGCGCTTCGGGCCGCGCGCGACGCTCGGCCTCGGCGCGGTCGTCCTCGGCATCGGGTACGCCGTGATGTTCGCGATGAACCTGGGCGTCGCTGCGATCCTCGTCTCGACGATGGTGATCGGTGCGGGGATCGGGATCGCCTTCGGTGCCATGCCCGCGCTCATCATGGCGGCGGTTCCCGTCTCCGAGACCGCGGCCGCGATGGGGCTCAACTCGCTCATGCGCTCGATCGGGACGTCGACGTCGGCGGCCGTGATCTCGGCGATCCTCGCCGGCATGACGATGGACGCGGCGGGCGGACAGCTTCCGTCGTCCGCGGCGTTCGCGGTCGCGATCGGTGTGTCGATCGCTGCGGCCGTCGTGACCCTCCTGCTGGTCGCGTGCATTCCGAAGCGAGCGGTCGTCGCGACACCGTCTCTCCCCCCGCTACCGGTCAGTGAGACCGCGAATCGCGGCTGATCGGCCGTCGGCGTTCACTGGCGATACGTCATTCGGCGGCAGCACTTCTCGCGCCGCCGTTCGTATCACGGAGGAGGAGCCACGGTGGGTTCGCACGACAGCGAGAAGACCGCGACGCTCGACGGCAGAGCCGCGGTGGTGACCGGGGCGGGCGCCGGACTCGGCAGGGCGGAAGCCCTCGCACTCGCCGAGGCCGGGGCGGCGGTCGTCGTCAACGACATGGGCAGCGCGGCACACGATGTCGTGGACGAGATCGTCGGCGCCGGGGGCCGTGCCGTCGCCGTCACCGGCGACGTGTCCGACTGGGAACTGGCGGCGAGCCTCGTCGACACCGCCGTCCGGGAGTTCGGGAGCCTCGACGTCCTCGTCAACAACGCCGGCATCCTCCGGGACCGGATGCTGTTCAACCTCAGCGAATCCGACTGGGACGATGTGATCCGCGTGCACCTCAAGGGACACGCCGCGACGTCGCGCGCGGCGGCCGTGCACTGGCGGGCTGCCAGCAAGAGTGCGGGCGGGCCGATCTTCGGCAGGGTCGTCAACACCTCGTCCGAGGCGTTCCTCTTCGGGTCGGCGGGACAGCCGAACTACTCCGCGGCGAAGGCCGGGATCACGGCGCTCACGCTCTCGACGGCACAGGGACTCGCGCGCTACGGCGTGCGCGCCAACGCGATCTGCCCGCGTGCGCGGACGGCGATGACCACCGAGGCCTTCGGAACGGACGCCCCGGGCGAGGGTCTCGATCCGCTCGCACCGGAACGCGTCGCGAGCCTCGTCCGGCACCTCGCGTCGCCCGCCTCGGACGAGATCACGGGACAGGTGTTCGTCGTCTACGGCACGATGATCGCCCTGATGCAGGCTCCACAGGTCGAAAAACGCTGGGATGCCGCGGGTTCCGAGTTCACCGCGAGCGAGATCGACAGCGCGCTCAGCGGATACTTCGCGGGCCGGGGACCGTACGAGACGTACTCGGCGTACTCGGTCGCCGAACTCGAGAAGGGCGCACTCGACATCGAGTGACGACCGGCCCCGCCGGGCCGGGCCCCAGCTACACCATGACCTATCGTCGGGGCATGACGCAGACCACAGCAGCCGATCCGCAGATCCCCGCGACGCACTCGGCCTGGGTCGCGCGGCAGCACGACGACGCCGTCGACCTCGCGATCGAGTCCGTGACCACCCCCACCGCCGGTGACGGCGACCTGCTCGTGCGCGTCGAGTGGTCGGGCGTGAACTACAAGGACGCTCTCGCCGTGACGCCTCGCGGCGGAGTGGTGCGGGAGTACCCGATCGTTCCCGGTATCGATCTCGCGGGCGTCGTCGTGGCCAGCGGCGACCCCTCGATTCCGCCGGGCACCTCCGTGCTCGCGCACGGCTACGACATCGGGACGGGCCGCGACGGCGGGTACGCCGAGTACGCCCTCGTGTCCGCGGCGCACGCCGTCGTGCTGGACGGGCTCTCGACGCACGACGCCGCGGCGATCGGCACAGCCGGCTTCACCGCCGCCGAGAGCGTCGACGCGCTCGTGCGCCACGGGGTGGCGACCTCCGACGGCCCGGTGCTGGTCACCGGCGCCAGCGGCGGCGTGGGATCGGTCGCGGTGAACCTGCTCGCCACGCTCGGCTACGAGGTCGTCGCGTCGACCGGGAAGACCGGCGCCCATGCACTGCTCCGCGACCTGGGCGCAGCCGAGATCGTCGGCCGGTTCGACGACGACGCACCCAAGCCGCTCGGCAAGGCGCGCTGGGCGGGAGTCGTCGACGGCGTCGGCGGCGCGACGCTCGCGGAGGCACTGAGCACCGTCCGTTACGGCGGCGCCGTCGCGGCGAGCGGTCTCACCGGTGGAGTGAAGATCCCGACGACGGTGATGCCCTTCATCCTTCGGGGTGTCGCGCTGCTCGGCATCGACTCCGTGCAACTTCCCATCGCACCGCGACGCGAGCTGTGGCGGCGGCTCGACGCGGAACTGCGGCCCAGCGGGCTCATGGCGCTCGTCACCGACGTCGATGCCACGGAGATCGCCGCCGTGCTCGACGAGATCCGCGGCGGTGGGCGCACCGGCCGCACCGCGGTGCGGATCGCGGGGGGCTTCGGCTGAGCACGCCGAATCGGCGCGAACCGGCCCCGGACGCCGGGCGGGGGCGGTTGACTGGGGAGATGACCGAACCGCAGGGAATCGATCCGACGGCGCCGCCGTCGGGAACCGGGTGCGCCGAGTGTCTCGCCGCGGACGGATGGTGGCTGCACCTGCGCCGATGCGCGCAGTGCGGCCACGTCGGCTGCTGCGACAATTCGCCGCAGCAGCACGGCACCAAGCACGCGCGTGCCACCGGGCATCCGTTCATCGCGAGCTTCGAGCCGGGCGAGGAGTGGTTCTACAGCTACGACGACGGCAACTTCTACGAAGGCCCGGCGCTCGCGCCGCCGACGTCCCATCCCGAGGACCAACCGGTGCCCGGGCCTGCCGGGTCGGTACCACAGAACTGGCAGCAGCTTCTCAACTGACGCGGAGGTCACTTCGCCCCACACGCCGGAAGCGTCCGGGTACGGTCGATGGTGACAGCGGCGGAGGCCGTCGGCGCGGCCTCCCCGGCCAACGTCGATGCTCAGGAGGCCCCTGCAATGGCGCACAACGACGTCCCCGGAACTCGCGAGATCCTCTCTCTCGCAGAAATAGTCGGCCCGACCTGCGTGTCGATCTACGTCCCGACGGAGTACGGGATCGCGAACGACTCGGAGATCAACCACACCGCATTCGGCACTCACGTCAAGGCTGCGCTGGAGCAGATCACCGACGACACCGAGCGCGAGCTGTTCGCCGAGCAGTTCGACGCGCTTCTCGAGGACGAGGAGTTCTGGCGCTACCAGTCGCGCACGCTCGCGGTCTTCGCCACCGCCGAACGCCTGCGCGTGTTCCGGCTCCCGAATCGCCTGCCGGAGCACACCTTCGTGGGCGACCGCTACTACATCAAGCCCGTGCTGCGCGCCATCACCTTCCCGCAGTCGGCGTACGTTCTCGCGCTCGCCGAGGGTTCGGTGCGCGTCGTCGAGGTCTCGGCGGACAGCCCCGCGGAGACGATCCACGTACCCGGAATGCCCAAGGACGTCGACTCGTACGTCGCCGTCGATTCGCCGAACGACCGCTCGCCGCGGCGACGGCTCCAGGGCGAGGAGGGGCGCAAGGTCCGCATCCGCCAGTTCGCGCGTGCGGTGGACCGTTCGCTGCGTTCGGTTCTCGGCTACCGCGGCACTCCGCTGATCCTCGCGGCGACCGAACCGACTGCAGGCATCTACCGTTCGGTCACGGGCTACGAGGGGCTGCTCTCGGAGGGCATCGACGGTAGCCCCGAAGGCCTTTCGGACGAAGACCTCGCGGCCCGGTCGCGCACGATCCTCGACGGCCACTACCGCACTCTCGTCGCCGAGTACGCCGAACTGTTCGACACGCGTACCTCGCAGGGCCGTACCCAGGTCGAGATGTCCGATCTCGGCCGGTCCGCGACGTGGGGCCAGATCGACACGCTGTTCGTCGACATCGACTCCGTCGTCGCCGGCACCGTCGACGACGAGGACGGCACCGTCACCCTCTCCGACGAGAACGATCCCGTGGCGTACGGCGTCGTCGACGAGATCGCCCGACGCACGCTGCTGTCGAGCGGCCGCGTCGTCGCACTGCGTCAGCCCGAGATCCCGGGTGGCGGCCCCGCGTCGGCGATCCTGCGCTACGCCCCGTGGCCCACGGATCGTGACCCGGGGTCAGGCCCGCGTTCGTTGCCCGATTCCGGCGACGAACGCGGCCTGACCGGCGTGCTGGAGATCGTCGCTCACGACACTCACGAGTCGCACCCCGAGCGTGACCGGCGGATCCCACGAGGTGTCGACGACGCGATCGAGATCGTCCCCGCTCAGCGTCCGCAGGTACGCGACGGTGCGCGAATGCACCGCGTCGTGATAGCCCAGCAGCAGATCCGGCGCGACGTCCACCTGCCCCACGTCGTACGACGAGTGCCCGAATCCGATGTCGGACAACGGGAACGGCAGCGAGAATCGATCGGCCCAGCCGTCCGTGACCCAGATCTGGTCGTCGCCCGCGGCGTCGGCGACGTGATCGTCCTGCACGCGGGTGAGATGCCAGGTCAGCCACGCGATCGTGTTCGCGTCCGGATCGACGTGATACGTCAGGGCGTCGCGGGGCAGCCCGTCGAGGGTCGCGTGCACCGTCTGCGCGACGCGGTCGAAAGCATCTTCCAGCAGCTGGAGCTGATCCACAGCCGTCCTCCGTTCGTCGGGGCAGTTCCCCTCACTGTGCCCCGGAGGGCTCCCCCGGCGTGCTCGTTCCGATGAGATCTGCGCCCGATGCACTCAGGTCGGCGACGACGCGGCGGATCGGCTCCGGGATCGACACGGGCTTGCGGTTCTCGCGATCGACGTAGACGTGGACGAAACGGCCCGTCGCCGCGAGAACACGCTCGCCGTCGTCACCGACACGGAAGATGGCCGGGCTGTAGACGATCGAGCGCGTCCCGAGCCGCTCGACGCCGATCCCCACCTCGAGCGCATCGGGAAAGCTCAGCTCACGGCGGAACACGCACGCCGTCTCGGCGACGATGCCGATCGCGTCGAGTTCGCGGATGTCGACGCCGCTCGCGGCCATGAGCCAGGCGTTGATCGCCGTGTCGAAGTACGAGTAGTACGCGACGTTGTTGACGTGGCCGTAGTGGTCGTTGTCCGACCAGCGCGTCGGCACCGGCCACAGCACGGCGAAGTCGTCGGGCACGGGCAGCGGAGGCGTAACGGATTCAGCGGGCACGACACTCGACACTAGGACACCCGACCAGCCGTGGGTAGAGTCGGCGCAGCGCCACCGACAAGGGAGCAGTCACCGATGAAGATCACCGGAGCGATCCTCGAAGACGTCGGTCGCGAGCGCCCGTTCGCGCAGACGCGGCCCATCACCGTCGCCGAACTCGACCTCGGCGAACCCGGCCCCACCGAACTGCGCGTGCGCATCGAGGCGGCCGGAGTGTGCCACTCCGACCTCAGCGTCGTCGACGGCAACCGCGTGCGCCCCACGCCGATGCTGCTCGGTCACGAGGCCGCGGGAATCGTCGAGGCAGTGGGCAGCGATGTGACCGACGTTGCCGTGGGCACGCGCGTCGTGATGTCGTTCCTGCCGCGCTGCGAGGACTGCGCGGCGTGTGCAGAAGACGGCCGGCTGCCCTGTACGCCGGGGACAGCGGCGAACAACTCGGGTGAGTTGCTCCACGGCTCGCACCACCTGTCTCGCGACGGCGAACCCGTGCATCACCACCTCGGCGTGTCCGGCTTCGCGACGCACGCAGTCGTCGATCGCGCGTCCGCCGTCCCCGTCGGCGACGACGTCCCGGCCGAGGTCGCGGCCGTCCTCGGGTGTGCCGTACTCACCGGCGGCGGCGCCGTGCTCAACGTCGCGAAGCCCGCTCCGTCCGACACCGTGATGGTCGTCGGGCTCGGCGGTGTCGGGATGGCGGCGATCCTCACCGCTGTCGCCGTCGGCGTCGAGCGGGTGATCGCCGTCGACACGATTCCCGACAAGCTCGACCTCGCACGCGAACTCGGCGCCACCGAGACGCACACGCCGGAGGAGGTCGCCGAGCGAGGAATCAAGGCGCGCTACGTGATCGAGTGCGCCGGCCACGCGCGCGCCTTCGAATCCGCCTTCGCCGCAACCGCTCCCGGCGGAACGACGATCACGGTCGGACTTCCCGCTCCGGACGCTCGCGCGTCGATCTCGCCGCTGACCGTCACCGCCGAGGCCCGCACCGTCGTCGGCAGCTACCTCGGCTCCGCCGTCCCGGCGCGCGACATCCCGCGCTACGCGCAGATGTGGCGGGACGGACGGCTCCCCGTCGACAAGCTGATCTCGTCACGCATCCGGCTGTCGGAGATCAACGAGGCGATGGACCGACTCGCCGACGGACTGGCCGTGCGTCAGGTGATCGTCTTCGACTGATACCTCCCGGGTTGCGCGGCGAGCAGGCCGCGCACACGCTGGACCGGTGCATCTCACCGTCGCCGCCCTGCAGACTCCCGGTACGCCCGGGGACGTCACCGCGAACCTCGCCGAACTCGACGAGGCTGCCGCACGTGCCGTTGCCGGTGGTGCAGGACTGCTCGTGACGCCCGAGCTCTTCGTCACCGGCTACGACATCGGTGACGCCGTCCGCGAGCTGGCGTCACCGTCGACGATCGACGCGGCCGCGGTCATCGCGCAACGCCACGGCATCGCGATCGTGCTCGGCGCACCCGAGCAGTCCGGCGATCTGCTGTACAACACGGCGTTCTTCATCGACGACACCGGCGATATCATTGCGCGACACCGCAAGTCCCACCTGTTCGGCGAACTCGACCAGCGCTACTTCACCGCCGGCGATCGAGCGGCGACTCTCGTCGATCACCGCGGTGTCCGCATCGCCCTGATGATCTGTTACGACGTCGAGTTCCCCGAGAACGTCCGCGCCGCCGCAGCGGCGGGCGCGCACCTCGTCGCCGTCCCCACCGCGCAGATGACGCCCTTCGAGTACGTCGCCGAACACGTCGTCCGCACCAGGGCGTGGGAGAACCAGGTCTACCTCGCCTACGTGAATCACGATGGGCACGAGGGCGATACCGAGTACGTCGGCCGCAGTAGCATCGTCGGACCCGACGCCGGCGTGCTCGATTCCGCCGTCCACGGCCGGGCGCTGCTGACCGCCGTCGTCGACACCGAGGTGGTCGCCGAGGCGCAGCAGCGCAATCCCTATCTGCTCGACCGGCGGCCGGACCTTCCCGTCGCCTGAGTCGGGTTCACGCCTGTTCTGCAGCGAGCCTCACTCCTGTCGTCCGGGTCAGACGGCGGAGCACTGCGGCGACGACAAGGCTTGCAGCAGCGGCAATCGCGACGGCAAGGAATCCGGCGCCGACTCCGTCGAGTGTTGCGGCGGGCCTCGCACCGGAGTGGTGGGTGCGGACGACCGCGGCCATCGCGGTGCCCACGACGGCGATACCGAGAGCACCACCGGTCTGGTTGAAGGTGTTCAACAGCCCGGAACCGACGCCGGCGTCGGCGAATGCGACGTGGCTGGAGCCGATGCCGTAGAGGGGCACGAACGCGCTGGGCAGGCCCGCCCCGATCAACGCCAGCAGGACGATCACCATGGCAGGGTTCTCGGGCCCGGTGGCCAGCGCGGCAGCGCCGACGACCTGAGCAGCGGCACCGGCCGAATAGACACGTACAGGTCCGCGAACGGCGATTGCCTTGGGGATGATCAGGGCGACGGCCAGTGATGCGAGACCCATCGGCAGCAGACTCAGGCCCGCCGGCAGCGGACCGAAGGAGTGCACGTCCTGGAAGTAGATGCTGCCGAGGTAGCTGCTGCTGATCATCACGGCGGAGGCGAACAACAGACCGATGCTGGACGCGAGGTAGGCCGGGATACACAGCAGACGTAGCGGAAGAAGTGGATCGGTGGAGCGGGATTCGAGCGTCCCGACCGCACCCAGGACGACGATCGCGACAGCGAGGAAGATCCACACCTGAGGTCGGCCGGGCCCATCTCGAAGCTCGATCACCGCGTATGTCAGCGCAGCGAGACCGGCGCTGACCGAGATCGCCGTCGGGAACCGCAACGACCGCCGGGGTCCGGTGCGCATGGGGTCGACGGCGCGGTACGCAGCGAGGAGCGCGACAGCGGCGAAGGCCACGTTGATCAGAAACACCCACCGCCAGCCGAGCAGCTCGACCAGCACGCCGCCGACGACGACGCCCAGCGTGGCGCCGAGAACACCGAGTCCACTCCACGCGGTCAGTGCGATCCGTCGCTGGTCTGCGGCGACATAGGTCGTGACGACGATCGACAGAGCGGCTGCGGACAGGACCGCCGCGCCGGCTCCCTGCGCGATGCGGCCCGCAACGAGCACGCCCGCGTCGGTAGCCAGCCCACACCACATACTGCCGGCGGCGAAAAGCACAAGACCTACGGCGAACGCACGGCGCCGACCGATCACGTCTGCGAAGCGGCCACCCAACAACAGCAGGCTGCCGTACATCAAGACGTAGCCGCTGATGATCCACTGCAGCGCAGCTTCACTCGCCGAGAGATCTCGACCGATGCTCGGTATGGCGACGTTGACGACGGTCGCATCGAGCATGACTATCAGTTGCGCCATCCCGACGACTACCATCGCCGTCCAGTCAGGAGCGACCACCGCGTCGTCTTCGCCTCCGAGCTCCCCCCCCCCCCCCCCCCCCGCGAAGAAGGGACGGCACCACTGGCGTTGGCTTTTTCAGTCATTCGAGGCTCCTTTCCCGAGCAAGTTCACTGCATGTGCATGAATTATAAGTATCGAGTCGGTGTACCCTCAGGGCTGTGGAAGAGAACATGTCGTCGGCGGACCGCTGGCTCGCGCTGGTGCGTGCGTACGAATCCTCGACAGCGCGGATCGAAAGAGTTCTCACACGCGACCATCACCTCTGCGTCAGCGCCTACGAGATAATGGATCGCATTGCGGAAGCCGGCACATGGGTGCGGGTGGCGGACCTGACACACACCGTTTCGCGGAGCCAATCACAGATTTCGCGACTGGTCGTGCAGTTGATCGACGCCGGCTACATCGACCGAGAGCGCGACCCCAGCGATGCCCGTGGATCTCGCGTTCGACTCAACGCATTGGGCAAGAAGGCATTCCGAGCAGCAACCGCCGACGTGAACACCGAACTGCGGCACCTGGTGGACAACGACCACCTCCTCGCCCCTTGGCTCGGCGCCAACGCTCCCACCTCCACTCCGTAGCATCGTCTGTGGCGGATCGGGCTTCGTCGACCCCTTCGCGTGCGGGTGCCACCGACCGCTCGGCCGCCACCGCCCGCCCGAGCGCGGCGAGGCTACGTGAGCGACAGCTGTCCACAGGTCTATGGTTATCCCCAGCTGCGAAAATGGGTCTTGTGTCGAACGGGTGTGCGATATAGGTTTGTCGCATGGGGTCGGGGGATTCACACACAGCAAACGGGGCACCGTGGCAACTCGGTGACGACGAGCTGCGTGCCGAGGTGCTCGATGTCTATGCGGAGATCGCTCGGTTGCAGGCGCGGGGTATCGAGCTCATGGGTGAGGTCGTAGAGCGCGGCATCTCCGGTGAGGACGGGTTTCGGGATGCGGGGTCGTGGCTGGCGTCGCGGACGATGCTCGAAGCCGGTGAGGCGCGGCGGGTCGTCAATCTCGCGGTGAGTCTGCGCTCGCAGCCGGAGATCGCTGCTGCTGTTGCGGAGCAGCGGGTGTCGCCGACCCACGCGCAGATGATCTGCGATTTCTTCGAGGCGCCGCCGTCGCTTCTCGCAGCGCTCGCGGAGGCCGACCCGGACGAGTACGCGACGGTGGCGGCGTTCTGCCGTGACGCGTTGTTGGCGGCGGCGCTGCCCGGTCCGGGAACGACGACGGCGTCGGTGCGGCGAGCGAAGGAGCGGCTCGAGATCCGCCTGGATGCCGAGTCCGATGGTCCGCCGACGCGCGAACGCGAGGACCTCAACCACCTGTCCGTCTCTCACACGCTGCACGGGCGGGTGGTGGTACACGGCAACCTCGATGCGTTGTCGGGTGAGATGCTGCTGACGGCGTTGTCGAAACTGTCTGCACCCCAGCCCGCCGAGGACGGAACACCCGATCGCCGCTCACCACAGAAACGCCGCGCGGATGCGTTGGTCGAGGTGTGCCGCCGGTTCCTCGACTCCGGTGACGCCGGCGTCGAGGCGGGTGAGAGCCGCACGTGACGGTGTTGGTGAACCAGCGAGATCTCGAGCGCCGTGCAGACACTGCCGCGGAGAGAACGAACGTGTCGATCACAGCACTGCTCGACGGCATCGGTCTGCCGTGGGCGCCGTGGGGCGCGACCATTACTCCGGAGACTGCGCGGGCGGTCGCGTGCGATGCGCAGGTGACCCCGATCGTCGTCGACGGCAACGGGGTTCCGCTGAGCATGGGCCGCACGACGCGACTGGTCACTCCGGCGCAGCGCCGGGCACTGGTGGTCCGGGACCGCGGATGCGCGTTCCCGAACTGCACCGCACCCGCGAGCTGGTGCGAAGCGCACCACATCACGCATTGGGCCGACGGCGGCCCGACCGACCTCGAGAACATGGTGCTGCTCTGCGGCAGCCACCACCGCCATGTTCACCACAGCGAGTGGACGATCACCTCGACACCGCGAGGTCGGCCGACCTTCACACCACCGGGCGCCGAACCACCGGTATCCGACCCACCGGACCGGCCACCGGGTGCTTCGCGGACGGCCGCGGCGTGATCACCAGGTCCGGGGATTCGTGCTGCGCCTCAACGCCGTTGGTCGTAGGCAATCACCGCGACGTGCAGCGAGAGAACCGAATCGGGGTCCGAGAGCGAGACGCCGAGAATCCGCTCGATCCTGTCGAGCCGCGCGTAGAGCGCCGGGCGGCTCAGGTGCGAGCGACGGGAGAGCTCGGTCTTGTTTCCTCCGCTACGGAGGAATGCCCGCAACAGATCGAGCAGGCCGCCACCCCGGCTGGCCTCGTGCGTGAGCAGCGGCTGCAGCTCGGATTCGACGAACGACTGGACGCGCTGATCGTCGCCGAGCAGATAGAGCAGGCCGTGGATGCGCAGCTCCGACGTCCGGTGGAACGGCCGCGATCGCTCCGCGGGCAGCGACGACGCGACATCGGCGGCGTGCGCGGCCTCCGGAATCGAGCGGCCCGCGATGCTCAGCGCGGCGTCACGCCGCCCCACTCCCACGACGGCCGTGTCGCCACGTGCCCGCGCGAGTGCCGCCGCGACGTCGCCGAGCACGGCATCTTCGTCCTCGCTGTCGGTGGCGAGGATCGCCGCGACGTCGTCGTCCGCCCACATGCCGGTGAGGACCGAGCAACCCGCGGAACGTGCTGCGGCAGCTACCTGTTCGGCGAGACGGCGCCGCTCCGCCTGAGCGGCGGTACGCGAGCCCTCACCTCGATCCCGCGCACGAACGACGACGGGCACGTACCACCGCTTCGGCACGAGACCGAGCGCCTTCGCAGCGGCGATCGCTTCGGCCTCCGAGGACGTGGCCCCCTCGGCGAGGTCACCGAGGAATCCACCCTGCGCGAGGAACTCGAGCCCGAAACGTTCGCGCTCGATCATGCGCGCGAGCTGCAACGCCTGCGCCGCACGCTCGATCGCCGTCCGCGCCGCGACGGGATCGTCGGCGGACAACGGCAGCACCAGCCGCGCCCACGGAGCCTCCGCACCGCCGACGGGTGTCGTGACCCACTCCGCGTCGTCGAGCCGCGACCGCCGCTCCCAGTCCTGCAGCAGCGCAGCCGTCGTCTCCCCCACTGCCGTGTAGGCGAGGACGCGGTGGTGCAGGTCCTCGAGGACGACGGACCCGCCACACAGCGCCGCGGTCCGCTCGACGATCGCGGGAGCCTGCTCGTTCTCGAGACTCGCATGCGTGAACGCCTCGTGCACCGTCTGCGAGAACCGGATGTGCCGGTACTGCTCGTCGATTATCATCTGGTGCACGAGTTGAGTCACCGCGACGAAGCGCACCTCGGCGTGCAGAGCGACGAGCGGCAGACCACGCTCGCGCGCAGCGGCCACCATGTCGTCCGGAAGCGCCCGCAGGTGCGCACCGAGTTCCACGACGAGCCCCGAGGCACCTGCGTCGGCGAGCGAGACCACGAGGCGTGGCGCGGCAGCGGCGTCGTGCACGAAGGCGAGGCCGGTGGTGAGGACGAGTTCGCCGCCCTCGAGGAGCCTGCCGATCTCGCCCACCTCGGCGACGTGCACCCAGCGCACGGACGCCGACAGCGACTCGCTGCCCGCGAGCACGTCGGGCGTGGCCGCTGCGACGACGGACAGCGCCAGAACGTCGGCCACCGTCACGGTCACGGTTGCGCTCCTCACCTCGCCGTCATGGACGAACCCGCATTGACAGATCGTAAACCAATCGCTCCGATTCGATACGAATCGCAGGGTGCGGACGGCGGCGCGACCAGGCACGCTGAAACCCGGACCGGCACGCAGCCGGACTCGACCCCGCAGCGTTCAGGAGAACTCACGTGACCCCTACCGTCAGCCACTGGTCCGATGGCAAGCCGTTCGCCGGTACGGGCGACCGCACGGCGCCGATCACCAATCCCGCGACGGGAACGGTGACGGGCGAGGTCGCACTCGCCGGCGTCGAGGACGTGCGCGTCGTCGTCGAGGCCGCAGCGGCGGCGTTCCCCGCGTGGCGCGACACCTCGCTCGCGCAGCGCACGGCCGTGATGTTCCGGTTCCGCGAACTGCTCAACGCCCGCAAGGGTGAGCTGGCGGAGATCATCACGCGCGAGCACGGCAAGGTGCTCTCCGATGCGCTCGGCGAGGTCAACCGCGGCCAGGAGGTAGTCGAATTCGCCTGCGGTGCAGCGCACCTCCTCGAGGGCCGCTTCACCGAGAACGCCTCGACGAAGGTCGACGTGTACTCGATCCGCCAGCCGCTCGGCCCGGTCGGCATCATCTCGCCGTTCAACTTCCCCGCGATGGTGCCGATGTGGTTCTTCCCCATCGCGATCGCGGCCGGCAACACCGTCGTCGTCAAGCCCAGCGAGAAGGATCCGTCGGCGTCGCTGTGGCTCGCCGAACTCTGGGCGGAGGCAGGACTTCCCGCAGGCGTGTTCAACGTCGTGCAGGGAGACAAGGTCGCCGTCGACGAACTCCTCGAGAACCCCGCGATCAAGGCGATCAGCTTCGTCGGGTCCACCCCGATCGCGCAGTACGTGTACGCGAACGGGACGGCCAAGGGCAAGCGGGTGCAGGCGCTCGGCGGTGCCAAGAACCATGCCGTGATCCTGCCCGACGCCGATCTCGATCTCGCCGCGGACGCGATGGTCAACGCGGGCTTCGGCTCGGCGGGCGAGCGCTGCATGGCGATCTCGGTGGCGGTCGCCGTCGGCGACATCGCGGACACCCTGGTCGAGAAGATCGCCGAGCGGGCGCGGTCGGTGAAGACCGGCGACGGTACCGGCGACGCCGACATGGGTCCGCTCGTCACGCGCGAGCACCGCGACCGGGTCGCGTCCTACGTCGGTGCGGGTGAGGAGTCCGGCGCCACCATCGTTCTCGACGGCCGCACCGTCGAGGCGGACGGCGGCACCGACGGCTTCTGGCTCGGCCCGACGATCATCGATCATGTCACGCCCGACATGAGCGTCTACACCGACGAGATCTTCGGCCCCGTCCTCTCGGTCGTCCGCGCGGCGAGCTACGAGGAAGCGCTCGACCTCATCAACGCGAATCCGTACGGCAACGGCACCGCGATCTTCACCAACGACGGCGGCGCCGCTCGGCGCTTCCAGAACGAGGTCGAGGTGGGCATGGTCGGCATCAACGTGCCGATCCCGGTTCCCATGGCGTACTACAGCTTCGGCGGCTGGAAGAACTCGCTGTTCGGTGACACCCATGCGTACGGGGCCGAGGGCGTGCACTTCTTCACGCGGGGCAAGGCGATCACGAGCCGCTGGCTCGATCCGAGCCACGGCGGAGTCGATCTCGGCTTCCCGCAGAACGTCTGAGCAGGAAGGACTTCGGCACATGAGCACCTCCATCTCCTCCGATGCGCTCCCCAACGGCCTCTCCGTCGCCGACGCGAGGGCCGAAGCGGCACGCGCGTACGAACTGGACCGCGCACACGTCTTCCATTCCTGGTCCGCGCAGGCGAAACTCACGCCGATGACGATCACGGCGTCGTCCGGCTCGTACGTCTGGGACGGTGACGGCAACCGCCTCCTCGACTTCTCGTCGCAGCTCGTGAACACGAACATCGGTCACCAGCACCCGAAGGTCGTCGCCGCCATCGCCGACCAGGCCGCGAAGCTGTGCACGGTCGCACCGCAGCACGCGAACGCCGCGCGCTCGGAGGCGGCGCGGCTCATCGCGTCGCACACGCCGGGCGAGCTGAACCGCATCTTCTTCACCAACGGCGGCGCGGATGCCAACGAGCACGCCGTGCGCATGGCGCGGCTGCACACCGGCAAGTACAAGGTCCTCTCGCGGTACCGCTCGTACCACGGCGGCACCGAGACCGCGATCAACCTCACGGGCGACCCGCGGCGCTGGCCGAACGATCACGGCAACGCCGGGATCGTCCACTTCTTCGGGCCGTTCCTCTACCGCTCGCAGTTCCACGCCGAGACGCAGGAGCAGGAGTGCGAGCGCGCACTCGAGCATCTCGAACAGACCATCGCGTTCGAGGGGCCGTCGACGATCGCCGCGATCCTGCTCGAGACGATCCCCGGGACCGCGGGCATCATGGTGCCGCCGCCTGGATACCTCGAAGGCGTTCGGGCACTGTGCGACAAGTACGGCATCATGCTCATCGCCGACGAGGTGATGGCCGGATTCGGCCGTGCCGGAACGTGGTTCGCGATCGATCCGTCCGGCGTCGTACCGGATCTGCTGACCTTCGCCAAGGGCGTGAACTCCGGCTACGTCCCGCTCGGTGGCGTTGCCATCGCGCCACACGTCGCGGCGAGCTTCGACGACGTCGCCTATCCCGGTGGGCTCACCTATTCGGGCCACCCGCTCGCGACGGCAGCGGCGGTCGCGACGATCCGCGCGATGGAGGACGAGGGCATCGTCGAGAACGCCGAGCGCGTCGGCCGCGAGATCCTCGGTCCCGGGCTGCACGAGCTCGCGGGCAAGCACGACGTGATCGGCGAGGTCCGCGGGACCGGCGTCTTCTGGGCCGTCGAACTGGTGACGGATCGCGTGACGAAGGAGCCGCTCGCGCCCTACGGCGGCACGAGCGAGGCGAAGGGCCGCTTCGTCGCCGAGTCCAAGAAGCTCGGACTGCTCTCGTTCGTGAACTACAACCGCACCCACGTCGTCCCGCCGTGCACGGTCTCCGACGACGAGGCGCGCGAGGGGCTCGCGATTCTGGACGAAGCGCTCTCCCGCATCTGAATCGCCCGCATCCGAGCCGACCCCCCCGGCATCTCCGGTCGGCGAGAGAGAAAACCGATACCCCTGGGGGTACCTGTACGATGGACGTCGACAGGTACCCCCAGGGGTATGACTCGTTGCGAGGAGGACTCTCATGTGCCGTGCCGTTGCGTGCAGGTCATGCGGTAAGACGACGTGGGACGGCTGCGGTCAGCACGTCGACGAGGTGATGGCGGGCGTGCCACGCGCACAGCGGTGCACGTGCGAACACCCCGATCGTTCGGGCGGCGGATTCTTCTCGTCGCTGCTGCGGAGGTGACGACGATGCGCACGGTGATCATCGGCGGCGTCGCGGCGGGAATGTCGGCCGCCACCCGGCTGCGCAGGGCCGACGAGACGATGGACATCGTCGTGCTCGAGCGCGGTGAGCACGTCTCGTTCGCCAATTGCGGACTCCCCTATCACCTGGGCGGCGCGATCGCAGACCGCGAGGACCTGCTGCTGCAGACGCCGCAGAGCCTGTACGACCGCTTCCGGCTCGACGTCCGTGTCCGGCACACCGTCGAGCGGATCGACCGCGCCGAACAGGTCGTCCACGTGCGCGACTCCGCAGGCGAGACCTACACGCTCGGATACGACGCACTCGTCGTCGCCACAGGCGCGCATCCCGTGACGCCGCCGCTGCCCGGGATCGAGCGCGCCCACCGGTTGCGCGACATCGCCGACCTCGACCGGATCGTCGCTGCGCTGGACTCCGGCGACACCCCGCCTCGCACCGCCGCGGTGCTCGGTGGCGGGTTCATCGGCCTCGAGCTGGCCGAGAACCTCACTCGGCGCGGCGTCGCCGTGACCGTCGTCGAGCTCGCCGATCAGGTGCTCGCGCCGCTCGATCCCGAAATGGCCGCGCCCGTCCGCGACCGGCTCGAGGCCAACGGCGTCACCGTCCGGCTCGGCGCAGGTGCACGCGAGATCGGTTCCGACACGGTCGTTCTCGACACCAGCGAGAGCATCGATGCCGACCTCGTCGTCTCGGCCGTCGGGGTTCGGCCCGAGTCGACGCTCGCCCGCGAGGCGGGCCTCGAGATCGGCGAGCGCGGCGGCATCGTCGTCGACGAGCAGTTGCGCACCAGCGATCCGGCCATCCACGCGGTGGGCGACGTCGCCGAGAAGCGCGACGCCGTCTCGGGCGAGCAGACCCTCGTTCCCCTCGTTCAGACGGCGAACCGGCACGGGCGTCTCGTCGCCGACGTCGTCACCGGGCGGCACACCTCGACGGCCCCCGTCCTCGGGACCGCGATCGTGGGAGTCTTCGGGCTCGCCGCGGCAACCGTCGGCTGGAGCGCGAAGCGCCTCCGGGCGGCGGGCAGGCCCTACCGAGCCATCCACACGCATCCCGCCGACCACGCCACCTACTACCCCGGTGCGGCGACGCTGTCGCTCGAGTTGCTCGTCGATCCCGCGACCGACACGATCCTCGGCGCCCAGGCGGTCGGTGAGGCCGGCGTGGACAAGCGGATCGACGTCATCGCGACCGCGATGCGCGGCGGACTCCACGCGAGTGAACTCGCAGACCTCGAACTCGCCTATGCGCCGCAGTTCGGGTCGGCCAAGGATCCCGTGAACATGCTCGGCATGATCGCCGACAATCTCGCGCAGGGCGTCACCGAGACCGTCCAGTGGCACGAGGTGGAGGACGAGATCCTCGCAGGCACGGCCGTCGTGGACGTCCGCACTCCGGAGGAGTTCGCGTCGGGCTCGCTGCCGAAGGCCGTCAACGTCCCGCTCGACGAACTCCGCGAGCGACTGGACGAGGTTCCCGGCGGGCGCGTCGTCGTCACGTGTGCCGTGGGGCAGCGCGGACATTCCGCCGCGCGGATTCTGCGTCAGAACGGTCGCGACGCGGTCAACCTCGACGGCGGAGTACGGACCTGGGCCGCGGCGACCGGGCGGTGAGCGCGTTCAGTGCGCGCCGCTCATGTTGAGCACGACGACGCCGGACACCACGAGCGCCACGCCCGCGACCTTCGCCGCCGTCAACGGCTCGTGCAGGAACAGGGCGCCGATGAGCACGATGAGCGTGGTCCCGAGGCCGGCCCAGATGGCGTAGCCGACGCCCACGTCGAGGCCGCGCTGGATGGCGCGCGACAGCATGAGAAAGGCCACGCCGTAGAGCCCGAGGCACGCCACCGACGGCCACAGCTTCGTGAATCCTTCGGTGAACTTGAGCAGGGAGGTGGCACCCACCTCGGCGACGATCGCCAGTGCCAGATACAGAAACACCATTGCGCTCTCCTCGGGCGTTGCGCCGTCCTCGTGTCACCCGTGTCGGGCCGTGCACCAACGTACCGAAGCCCTCGACCGTCCGGACGGTCGGCGCGACGTCGTGACAGGCACTGTGACCTGAAACCCGCAGCTCGGTGCGTAATCGACCCCACCACGAACGGCGTAGGATTCCGCCGGTCTCGGGCGTAACGTCGCTTTCATGCAGTTCACGCGTACGACGGAACTCGGCCTCCGGCTCGCGATGATTCTCGCGGCAGCCGCTGCTACCGGAGACCGCGTCACCGTCGGACGTATCGCTGCACGACTCGGGACGAGCGAGCGGCAGATCACCGATGTGGTCGCCGCGCTCGCACAGCACGGCGTCGTCGACGGACGACGCGGACGCGGCGGCGGGATCGCTCTCACCGAGCACGGCCACACGATCGACATCGGCGTGCTGGCCCGATCGCTCGACGCAACTGCCGACGTTGCCGACTGCCCCGGTCACGGGCCCTCGTGCACCGCGTGCGGGCTGCGACGGCTGCTCACCGCGGCACGCGAGGCCGCGTATCGCGAACTCGACGGGCACACGCTCGCCGAACTCGCGGCGTCCCCGACGGCGCGGCCGTTGCAGCTTCGCGCCCGCTGAGCGATCGCTCTTTCATCGAAGGCCGAGAGGATCACCCGTGTCTGCTCCCACCGCGATACCCCCTACCCTCAGCACGTCCGAGACGGCGCTGCTGACCGCGACGCTGCCCGTCGTCGGGGGCGCGATCGACGAGATCACGCCGGCGTTCTACCGCAGGATGTTCGGCGAGCATCCCGAACTGCTGCGCAATCTGTTCAACCGCGGCAATCAGGCACGCGGGGCACAACAGCGTGCACTCGCGGCATCGATCGTCACCTATGCATCGGCGATCGCCGCGGGCGACGGCACGCCCCCGATGCTGTCGCGGATCGCCCACAAACACGCATCGCTGGGGGTCACCGAGGCGCAGTACGAGATCGTCCACGACTGCCTGTTCGCGGCGATCGTCGAGGTTCTCGGTGCCGACGTCGTCACCCCGGAGATCGCCGCGGTGTGGGATCACGTCTATTGGCTCATGGCCGCCGACCTGATCCGCGCCGAGAAGGAGCTGTATCGGCAGTCGAACGTCGAGCCTGGCGACGTGTTCTGCGTCGCCCGCGTGACGAATCGCGCATCCGACGGCCACGACCGGGCCGTGTTCACGCTCGAGTCCGACGACATCGCACGGCCGTTGCGCAGCTACCGTGGCGGACAGTACATCTCGCTGGGCGTTCATCTCCCGGACGGAGCACGGCAGTTGCGCCAGTTCAGCCTGGTCGGCGACGGACGGCCCGAGCGGTACGTCGTGGCCGTCGAGCGCGCCGGCGGCGACGGACGGCCCGACGGCGAGGTCTCGAATTTCCTCCTCGATCACGTCTTCGCGGGTGATCTCGTCGACGTCACCGTGCCGTTCGGCGAGCTCACCCTCGACGGCACCGGCCACTCGCCGCTCGTGATGGTGGCCGCGGGCATCGGCATCACCCCGATGCTCGCGATGCTGCACGAGCTCGCCGAGCACGACCGCGACCGCTCCGTGCACGTCCTCCACGTGTGCGAGTCGTCCGACACCCAGCCGCTCCGCCGCGAGCTCCTCGGCGCACTGGGCGGCCTCGGCAACGCGACGCTGACCGGAACCGCGGCACTCGATCCCGATCGGCTCCGGGCCGTCGCCACGATCGACGACGCGCATGTCTTCCTCTGTGGCGGAACGCGTTTCCTCCAGGGAGTTCGCGACGACCTCCGCCGCTGGAACGTGCCCGAGGAGCGCACGCACTACGAGCTGTTCGGGCCGAACGACTGGCTGCTCGGCACGAACTGATCCGCCCCGTAGCCGGACGCGCGCTACTCCCTGGCCGCCGCGAGGCCGGGCGCGACCGCGGGACCCTCCCCCGCGGCAGCCCGGACCTCGCTGCGCACCCGCTCGTGCAGTTCGACGAACTCCGGCGTCCGGCGCAGCAGCGACGGCCCGAGTTCACGTGGGAGATCGACGGCCAGGTCGAGCGCGATCCGTCCCGGCCGGGCACCGAGGACGATCACGCGCGATCCGAGCAGAACCGCCTCTTCCGCGCTGTGCGTCACGAAGACCGTCGTGCGTCCGCTCGCCGCGCCCAGCGCGAGGAAGTCCTCCTGCAGCCGTTCGCGGGTGAGCGCGTCGAGCGCCCCGAACGGCTCGTCCAGCAGCAGGACCTCGGTGTCGTTCGCATAGGCCCGCGCGATCGCGACGCGATGCTGCTGCCCACCCGAAAGCTCCCAGATTCTGCGGTGCGCGACGTCGTGCAGTCCGACGGATTCGAGCAGTGCGTCACGGCGCGACGCCCGCTCGCCGCGTGGCACGCCCGCGTAGCGCAGTGCGGTGTCGACGTTGCCGCCCACCGTCTTCCACGCGAACAACCGCGGTTGCTGAAACACGACGCCGCAGCGTCCCGGCTCGGGCTCGCCCCCGGCAACCCGTACGGCCCCGTCGGTCGGCGACTCGAACCCCGCGATCAGCCGCAGCAACGTGCTCTTGCCGCATCCCGAAGCCCCGACGAGGACGGCCGACTCGCCCCGCGAGACGGTGAGGTCGATCGGCCCGAGTGCGACGACGGCGTCTGCGCCGCGGCCGTATTCGTGACGAACGCCCGCGACCTCGATCATGGCGTCCGCGCCGTCACGACCCGAGGGCATCCGGCAGACCTTCGGTGTAGACGGCGTCCTCGAAGACCGACAGCGGCGGCGCTGCATCGATCTGTCGTTGCGATGCAAGGAATTCGGCGGCGGTGTGCAGATTCACCGCGACGTTCCCGACAGCGCCGTCCGTTCCCAGCCATTCGGGGGACGCCACCTCCGCCGGTGTGAGGAACACGCCCTGCGACAGCTGATCCGCGGCCTGCTCCGGTGTGATGCCGATCTGCTCGGCCACCGCCGCGGCGGCCGCCTCGCGGTCGTCGGCGATCGTGTCGAGCGCCCTGGCCTGCACCGAACGCCATGCGTCCACGGCCTCCGGGTTCTCCTGCGCGAACGCCGTCGACACCACTCCGAGGTCTAGCGTGGGCTTGCCGTCGGCGGCGAGTTCGCGGCACGTGATCAGTGTGGTGCCGGACGTCCGCAGCTCGTCGAGGGTGGGGAGCCACGTGTAGACGGCGTCGATGTCGCCGCGCTCCCATGCCGCGAGCGACGCCTGCGGCTGCAGGTCGACGAGTTGGACGTCTCCGGGAGCGATTCCGGCGCGGTCGAGCGCCGCGAGCAGGCTGTAGTGCGCGGTCGAGGCGAACGCCGTCGCGATCCGGCGGCCACGCAGGTCCTCGACCCGCTCGATTCCCGTTCCCTCGCGGGCGACGAGCGCTTCGTTGTCGCCGGCGACGTCGAGGACGAATGCGACCTGATACGGGATGTTCAGCGGCGCCGACAGTCCCCGTGCGACGGGTGACGATCCGATCGCCCCGAAGTCGACCTCGCCGGCGAGGAACGCAGTGTTGATGTCGGCGCCGGAGTCGAACTTCGTCCACACGATGGTGTAGTCGGGCAGCGCCTCCTCGAGCCAGCCATTGTTCTTGACGACGAGATCACCGCTCGGGAACGTCTGGTACGCAAGACGAATAGTCGGTTTCGACGTGTCGCCGGACGCGTTGTCCACCGAGCACCCCGCTGTGAGGACTGCAGCAGCGACGGCGCCTGCGGCGACGAGCCGGGTGACGAATCGGGACGATCTCATGGAAGTGCCTTTCGTGTGGATGACGCGTTCAGCGACCGCGCCACGGCGCGAGCCCGCGCTCTGCGCGACGCAGCAGCGCGTCGATGATCAGCCCGGAGAATCCGACCGCGAAGATGCCGACCAGAACGACGGGAGTGTTGTTGTAGTTCGAGGCGTCCTTGACCATCCCGCCGATGCCGGGGATGCCGTTGAACAGTTCCGCGGCGACGACGGACGAGTAGGCGATGCCGACCGCGAGCCGAATCCCCGTCATCGTCTCGGGGAGCGCGGAGGGCAGCACGACGTCGCGCAGGACGTCACGGCGCGAGGCGCCCAGTGCCCGTGCCGCCTCGACGAGTGCCGTCGGAGCGCCCGCGACTGCCGTCGTGGTGGCGACAGCGACGGGCGGGAGCGCCGCGAGGGCCAGCAGGGTGATCTTGGGTGCCTCGTCGATACCGAGCCAGATGACGAGCAGGAAGAAGTACGCGAGCGGAGGCAGTGCTCGGAGGAAGGTGAGCCACGGTTCGAGAAGCTGCCGCACCCAACGGATCCGGCCCATCGCGACCCCGAGCAGCAGTCCCAGCACGATACCGACGGTGACGCCGAACGCGACGCGGCGCAGCGTCATGTAGAGGTGCTCCCGCAGCAGATAGCCCTGGTAGCCGCGCACGCCGTCGTTCGTCGTCGAGACCTGGACGACGGCGTTCCACACCGACGACGGCTGCGGCACGAACGTTTCGCTCCACAGCCCGGTCGCGGCGAGCGCCTGCCATGCGAGGAGAAACGCGACGACCGAGGCGCCCGAGATCGCGGCTGCGGCGAGTCTCGGCCGCCGCGAACCACGGATGCGGCCGGGACGGCCACGTGCGGGCGCCGCAGCGACGGACGACATACGTGCTCCTGACGGCGCGGGAATTCGGGGACGCATGTTTGTACCCCGGCATCCACGAGGTGAGAATCGTTCCGCTCAGCGTGATCCGAATGGTGTCGCCGCCCACTCCTCGCGAGCGACGGTCCGCCGGCATGGCATCATCCGTCACGGTCGGCGATCCGGCCGACGCTGTCACGACGGTGGGGGGATTCGAATGGACGGCAGCTACCCGGCGGGGTGGTATCGCGACCCGCGCAGCACAGAACATGCTCGGTGGTGGAACGGCACCTCGTGGAGCAGTCGCTCCGTGGCGCTCGACGGCGAGCCGTCCACATTCGACGGACCGGTCCGCCTCGACGAGCCCACCCCACCTGCGAGGCCGATGCGCCTGCGCGAATCCACCACCGCCACATGGACTGTGGGCCGTCCTTTCGTCCCGTACGCACAGATGGCGCTCGCGGCGTGTGGCGCTCTCCTCGTCGGACACTTCGGCCCGTGGGCGGAACTGTTGGGCGACAGACTCGTTCGCATCGATACCTACGGTGACGGCTGGGCAGCACTCGCGCTGATCGCCGCCGCCGTGACAGCACTCGGCGTGACGCTCGCCGCCGACCGCGTCTCTACGTGGATCCGGTGGATTCCTGCGACCCTCGGCGCGGTTGCGTCGGTGGTCGCGATCGTCGATGCCCGGACGGTCACGGGGCACGCCGTCGAACGACTCGGCATCACGGTCTCGGCGAGCCTCGGATGGGGGCTGCTGCTCACCCTCGTCGGCGCCCTGACCCTCACCGCGACCGGCGTCGCGGTGGGACGCCTCGCGAACAGGACATGACCTCGGTCATATATTCGTTCCACCTGGATCTGTTCGAGTGCTCAGATCATATGATGCACCCATGGAGGCGAACATCGATCGCCTCGCTGGGGGAGGGGACCGCCGATGACGACACGCCGACCCAACCTTGCGCGGGACATCGGGTGGGTCCTCATCGCCGTCTCGCTGTCCTACATCGTCATGACGCTGATTCTCGGGCCGTCCCCAGTCTGGATCCCTGCGGTGATTGCCGTCGGCGGCATTGCAGGAACCGTGATCCGCCACCGCCGCACCGACGCCCGCTGACCTCACGAGTCTCGGTGATCGAGACTCCCGCCCGGGAAGCCGATATCGCCGAATACGTTGCGGCGCATCGTCGTCTTCCTGGAGGTGGTCGTGCGCCGCACCGTTCTCGCCCTCGGTATCGCCGCTGTTCTCGTCTCGGGCGGTTGTTCCTCCGAGCCCACCGACGACGACGCGACGCCTGGCACGCTGTTGTCGACGACCATCCCCGGCGCATCGGCAGTCCTCCCTTCGGCCGGGTACACGACGCTCGTCACCTACACCTCGGAGAACGCCGTGGGCGCCGCGACGATGGTCTCCGGGACGGTGTCGGTTCCGTCGTCGCCGCCACCGGAAGGTGGGTATCCCGTGCTGTCCTGGGCCCACGGGACGAGCGGCTACGCCGACGCGTGCGCGCCGTCGGCGGACTTTCCCGGTGGCCCGGTGCACGACTACTTCTCGATCGCCACAGCGATGCTCGACGAGTGGGTTCGCGCCGGGTACGCCGTCGTTCAGACGGACTACGAGGGACTCGGGACGCCCGGCGGGCACCCGTACATGAACGGCGCGAGTGCCGCGAACACCGTCGTCGACATCGTCCGGGCCGCCCGCGAGCACGACGACGACATCGGCGCGTCGTGGATCGTCGCCGGGCACAGTCAGGGCGGCCAGGCCGCCCTGTTCACGGCCGAAGCCGCTGCCGAGCGGGCACCCGAACTCGATCTCCGTGGCGCGGTGGCGATCGCACCGGGCGGAATTGGCCTGGCGCGGACTGTCGAGTACGTGCAGGCAGGCGGTCCCGGAGCCGAAGCGGCCGAGGCGTTCGTCCCGTTGCTCGTCCTCGGGGCGGAAGCCGCCGACCCGACGCTGCGCGCCGACGAGATCCTCACCACCGATGCGGCTCCGCTGCTCGACGCAGCCCGGACCGGCTGCCTGGCCGACCTGCGCGAGGTGCCCGCGATCGCACCGCGCGACGTGTTCCGCGCCGACACGGACCTCGCGGCCCTCGGTACGTACCTCGATGCGCAGGACCCGTCGACGACCCGCCCCGCCGTGCCGACGATGATCGTGCAGGGCAGCGCCGATGTCCTCGTGCCGCAGTCCGACGCGGACGCGCTGGCGCAGGTGCTCTGCGGCACCGGCGACGTCGGCTATCGGGTGTACGACGGCGCAGATCACCGCAGCGTGCTCGACGCCTCGCTCGCCGACGTCGTCGCGTTCGCCGAGTCCGCTGTGCAGGACCGCGCCGTCACCGGCGGCTGCGCGGTCCGACCACATCGGTAGATGCGAGCGCGCTGCGCAGAGAACGTGGTGCCCCCAGTCGGGTTCGAACCGACACTGTGCGGATTTTAAGTCCGCCAGTGTGTCGAGCCGAGGCGAGCCGAAACGCGCTGACCTGCACCGAAGCGAGCGGGTGCGAGCCAGAATGACCCCCAGCGGCGCGCGACTTGTGACAACTCCGTGACAACTTTCGGTTCGATCACTCGCCGTCGCCCTCCTCTCTGCCGCCCTTGCGCCACGCGAGTAGCTCGAGTTCCCACAGCAGCCAGTCGTATCGGTTGTCCCGCTCCCCCTCGTCCATGCACCATTCGACGCACCCGGGATGCACCTGGTTCCCTCGCGCTCGCGCGCTTCCGTTTGGTATGCACAGCGCATGAAACCTCGCACATTCGTCGCGCTCGTCGGCGCGCTCGTCGCAGTCGGTGGAGGCGCCGCGACCGAGAGTGTCGCCGTCATGGTCGTCGGCTTCCTCATCTTCATCGGCGGAGTCTTCGTGAAGTGGCCGCAGAGCGCCGAGGCGCGCGAGCAGGACGATGCCGAGAAGGCTGCGAAGCAGGCCCGCCGTGACGAGCGGGTACGCGCGCTCGCACGCCGCGTGCGCCGCTAGATACGACGAATCGCCCCCACCCGCGAAGGGTGGGGGCGTTCTCGTGCGCGGCTCAGTAGCTGCGGAAGGTGAG
>NZ_BCXD01000016.1 GCF_001894925.1 Rhodococcus rhodnii NBRC 100604
AGTAAGGGTGCGGACGAAGTCCTTTTCGTCCAGGTGATCCGCGCGGTCCATCGGGACCACCCACGAACCCTTCTCAGCATCGCCGTTCTTCGCGACCTCGTACAGGTCTTCCTCGGCGAAGAAGCCGGTGTAACTCATCAGGCCCTCGTACACCGCGCCGAGCTGGTTGATGCCCAGCTCCGCGTACGAGATGAAGCCGCGGTCGGCGCCCTTGCGTCCTTTGCTCTCCTTCGAGAGAAGAAGGTGCTCGAGCACCTGCTGTGTCGCTTCGTTGCCCAGGCCCACCTCGTCGATCAGCGCCGTCGACGCGGGCTTGAACAGATCCGCGCGCAGCGGCTGGAACTCGAGACCCGGCGCCGGGTCGTCGGTGACGTTCTCCCGCTCCCTCGGCGTGTGGCCCCTGTCGACGAGGCAGAACAGCGTCGCCAGCGACTCGTAGAGGTGCGTGCCGCTGCGTGCCTGCTCGGACACCAGCTCGGTGAGCGTCAGATCGCGCAACCGGTCGAGCCCGTACCCCTCTTCGTATTCGGCGGCACCGGTGGGCAGTACCCGCATCTCGGGCGATGCCTCGGCGTAGAGGAGAAACAGGATCCGGTAGAGGAAGCGCAGCGAGTGCTTCGCGAGGTCCTGTCCGTCGATACCGTCGAGCGTCAGTCCCCTCTGGCCGCGGCGCGTGACCACGTCGTTGGCGATGATCTCGATGGACAGCCGAATGCCCTCGCGGAGGTCCTTCGACACACCCACGGTGTGCTTGACCGAGTCCTCCAGAACGCCGGTCCACCAGATGTTTCCGTCGGCGTCGGGCAGCAGCGCCTGCTTGCCGAACATCGCGGCGACGCGGTCGATCTCACCACCGCGCGCCTCGTGTCGACGCTCCACGACGACGAGCAGATCCACAGCGAGATAGCGGCCCTCGGCCCACCGTTCGGCCTCGGCGAGCAGGAGCCACTGCCCGGCCTGCACGACGACGAACGCCGGGGGAGTGTCCGAGCGGAACGCGGCCGAGACCGCCTTGCCCACGGAGTCGATCGGCTTGCCGTCCTCCGTCGCCGGCGTGATCAGGAGGCCGGTCTCGGGATCGAGCAGATCCTCGATGGACGCCACGGGAACTCCCTGCAGGAACAGCACACTCGTGGCGTCACCCGCCCTCGCGTCGGGAATCTCGATTTCCGAACCAGCGCGTTCGGCCCTGAACGTCGAGAGCTCCGACGGGTACCCGAGGGCCCTCCGCACGAAGGCGTGCGCCTCGGGGGCGCAGTCCGGGTTCTCCGCCAGACCAGCCAATGCTGTCTGCAACCCCGAAGTGGCGGAGAGCAGATCGTCGCGAACCGTCGCGCGGTCCTCCTTCTTCTCCGCGTCCCAGTACTTGCGGAGTTCGAGCACCTTGCCGTGGAACGACTCCTTGGTGGAGTCGGTGGTGAAGTAGTGCTCGCTGATCCAGTCCTCGCCGACGACGATGGAATCGAAAGACGCCACGACTACTGGTCCTTTCCGTCCGCCTCGGCGGCGGGGACGATCAACAGCAACGGACGCACCAGCTGCTGAGTGGGAGCGAGGGATTCGGCGAGCCGCTGCTCTTCCGCGATCCGCCGGGAGAGCGAGTCCACCTTCTTGCGGCGCGCACCGAACAGCTCGAGTTGCTCGGCGCCCGAATACCAGCGACCGGCGCGGCGGCGCCAGCGGTCGAGACGCTTGCTGGCGAACGTCTCCTGGGCGTCGAGCACCACCTGCAGGGCCGTGGCCGCTTCGTCCACCGCGATCGGGACGAGCCCTTGGTACTGCTCGACGTCGTCGACCGGACCCGGATTCCACGAGCCTGGGCGCAGCCCCGTGTCGGTGGTGAGGAAGCCGAGATCGGTGACCGGCTCCACGACGCAGAACGACGGATTGTTCGGGTTCGGGAACGTGGCGGTGGAGAATACGCGCGAGATCAGCTGTCCGCGTCGGTTGGTCAGCGTGCCCATCACCAGGACCGTCGGTCCGTCGACGTCGCCGCGGATCGCGAAGATCTGGTTGCGGCCCAGCGCGCTCAGCGCGCGATCGCTCGCCCAATCCAGCACCGGATGCAGGGGACCGAGGAAGTGAGCCTCAGGCCAGGTCGTGCCGGCGACGCCCTTCCCTTCCTTGGCGGCGGCGAGCTGCGCGTTCCCGACTTCCGGCGAGGTCGCCAGGACCAGGCGCTCGCGCACCTTGCCGGCCTGCAGGTAGTTCTGCGGCAGCTGCTCGAGGCGTTGCCGCAGATCACGCGGCGGGATCAGCTCGGCGACGGCGTGGTTCTTGTGCACCGCCCAGCCGACGCCGCCCTTGCTCGGGTCGGACTCGGGCACATCGTGGAAGGCGGCTGCCAGTGCCTCGGTCAAGAACGTGAGGTCGTCGGGGTAGAGGCTCTCCGAGGGTGCTTCCGGCAGTTCGGATACCGACTGCGCATCGGCGGCTTCTGCCAGATCGAACTCCGCGAACATCCCTTCGAGGTCGTCTCCTGCGGCGATCTCGTCGATGTCGCGAACCTGCTCGTCGAGCGTGGACTTGCCGGCGAGGACGGCACGGATCGCGTTCTCCTCGTCGGTGACCGAGTGCTTGCCCATGAGCGATGCGACATCACCCAGGGTGCCGTGTGCTTGATTCTCCCGCTCCAACAGTCGGGAGAGGACCCGAAGATCGCCGGAGAACGCGGGATCAGTCGGCTCGAGGATCAGTGACGAGATGACCGGCGGATGCTTCTGCCCGTAGCGGTCGACGCGGCCGTTGCGCTGTTCGATGCGGATGAGCGACCACGGGATGTCGTAGTGGATCAGATGGTGGCACTGCGCGTGGAGGTTCACGCCTTCGGACGCGACGTCGCCGGTGACGAGGACGCGAATCGGCGACGTCTCGAGCTTGAAGCTCTCCACCACCTCCTGCTGCTCGACGTCGGACAGGCCGCCGTGGAGCATCGCGATGTTCTCGGGTGCGAGTCCCAGCTGCTTCGGCAGCCGATCGGTGAGCCACCGCAGCGTGGCGACGCGCTCGGCGAACACCACGGCGCGCACGGTCGACTTGCGGCCGACTCCGATCTCGCGCAGTCGTTCGACGAGGGCTGCCTGCTTCCCTGCGGTGTCGTCGATCGCCTGATCGTTGAGCTCTGCCAGGTGACCGAGCGCCTTCAGTTCGACGGCTTCGTCGGCGTCGGCGGGGTTCAGCTTCGCGCGTCGTTGCGTGATCGATTCGGCCAGTGCAGCCGGCGACGACAGGAACGCCTTCGCCAACGTCCACGGGAACAGCCCGGTCGTGGCACCGGAGTACGGCGACTTCCCGGACTCGGGGTGAAGCCAGGTGTGCGAGAGCTCTTCCGCGACTCGATCCTCGGCAGCGGACGGCGTGGCCAATGTGTGGACCGGCTCGGCGCGCTCCGCCCAGTCGCTGCCGACCTCTGCCGCCACGTCCGGATGGTGCCGGTGTCGGCGAATGAGCAGTGACGCGACGTCGTCCTTGCGGAACGTGCCATCGGCGGCCACCGCGGTCGGATCGAGCAGCCGCAGCAACTCCGCGAACGACTCCTCCTTACCGTTGTGGGGAGTCGCCGACGCCAGGATCAACGCCTCGGTGTTGGGTGCGAGAACCCTTGCCAGCTCGTTGTTCTGAGTGCCCACGTTGGTGAGGTTGTGCGACTCGTCGATGACGACGGCGTCCCAGAACTGGCGCGACAGGTGCGCCTTGTAGCGGGGATTCTTCAGAGTGTCGATCGAGATGATCGCGCGCTTGTAGTACGTGAACGGGTTACGCGTCGCCGGCAGCTTCTGCCGCACCTTCTGGATGCCCGCCGAATCGAGCCGAACGAACGGCAGCGCGAACCGGCACCACAGCTCGTGCTGCATCTGCTCGAGAACATGCTTCGGAGTGACGATCAGGATCCGCTCGCCCCTGCCGCGCCGCACCAGCTCGGAGAGGATCATTCCGATCTCGAGGGTCTTGCCCAGCCCGACGGCGTCAGCGATCAGGATGCGCGGCCTGATGTGCTGCGGATCGAGCGCCTTCGCGACGGCTGCCCGCTGGTAACCCAGCGGTGCCGCGAGCATCCGGGTCGAGACCGTCAGCGTCTGATCGCCGTAAGGGAACGGCGTCTTGCGGAGGAAGGCCTCAAGCCAGAGGCGCGACTTGCGGTACGAGCGAGAGTCGTCCGGGACCAGCGTGGCCTCACGAGGGTCCTGCGGTTCGATCCGATCCAGACTCGAGTAGAACGTGGCGGTCGCGCCGTCGAGCCAATCCGACAGGCCGCGAGCCTTGATCAGCCATCCGTCGGAGCCCTGCTCCGCCGACGTGACCAGCCACTCCTCGTCGCGCACGACCACGATCGACCCGGGCGCGACGTTGAGCTCGTCGACGGTGTCGGCCCCTGACATCTGGTTCTCCTGCCATCCACGAGGGTTGAAGTATCAAATCAGACCCCCACGGCGATGATTCGACCGACACCTCGCCCAGCAGGGCGGTGTCGGTGTTCTGTGTCACGATATCCGTCTTCGGTCGGCGAGGGTGAAGGTGAGTGCCGTGGGTGGGGGTTCGTTCCATCAGGACTGGTTGTCCGAACAGGAACTGGTGGTGGCGCGTCAACTCGAACGGGCGTCGCTCGTCGTCGAGATCAATCTCGACGAGAACCGGATCAAACAGATCCAGGAGATCTACGGGATCCACGCACGCGAGAAACTGCGTTTGGCCGCCGCTCCCGACGCCGTCATCCGTGAATACCCTGCGCTCACCCTCGCGGTTCTCGTCGGCCATGCGGCGATCGGGTACGAGCAGAACAGGTACTGGGACGATTTCTTCGAGATCCTCGGCCTCGAGCGCACTCAATCGCTCGAGCAGGAGTTCAGGAAGTGGCTACGCCGCCTGATCTCGCGGTTCGGCCTCCGCGACTTCCCGGAGCTCGAGCACGACTACGTCCAGCTCATGGCTCTGCACGCCGCCTTCCCGGTGTACTGCATGGCGGACGTGGTCCGCATCCTCGAGGAGCGCCTCAGCGCGGGCACCGAGGTCAGCGGTGCCGCCGTGATCGAGTGGTTGCGCCAGCCCGGCAAGAAGCATCGGATGGGCGCATTGGACGTCCCCGTCCGCAACTTCATCCGTTACGGCGGCGACCTGGCGATCGACCTCCTCGACCGAATCATCGACTTCATCGCCTTCACCGTCCACGACAAGGACTGGTCGTCGTCGGACATCGACCTCGACACCTCCACGACAGGGCTGCCCACCGTGTTGCTGGAGCGGCTGGTCGAGCTGCTCGAGGAGCAGCCGTTCGGGCGTGGCAGCCGCGCGCCGGCGCCTCCGCGTCGACGCCGGCGCAAGCCGGGCATCGTCTTGTCGCCGCTGGATCGACAGGTATTGGTCCAGGTCCCGTACCCGGACGTCGATCCCGGGTCGCCCTGGCGTGTCTCGTTCGACGGAATCACGCGTGAGGTCCTGGCTGAGCCGGGGTGGGGGATCACCGGAAAGGACGAACACCCGCCGACGCCCGTGCCGGTGCCGAGCGCGGTCCGCGAGATCCTTTTGCAGCATCCCGGCAGCGGCGAGACCGCATCGATCGACGTCGTGGACAAGTCCGACCCACTTCTGTTGTTCGACCTCGACGGGAAGCGCCTGTCGCGCCGCTCGATTCTTCCGCGTGACCTCGTCTACGCTCTGCACCCCGGCAACGCGCGAGTGGTCGAGCACGGGACGCGGGAGCCGATCGAGACCGTGACCGCGTCGGGCGCCGAATCCTCGGTGACCGGCTGGCAGGGATGGGTGCTCTCGGAGCTCGATCTGAGCGGGGCACGGAGCATCGCCCTCCTCCGCGACGCTGGCGCTCTCTCCGAAGCGCGGACCGTCCGCGACGCGGCCGCCCCCGTCTTCGAAGACGGCGAGCCGATCACCGGAATCGAGACCCTCAACGGCTTGACCGTGTTCGGTACCAGGCCGACGATCACCATTCCCGAGCGAACCGGGACTTCGGACATCGTGTGGACCGTCCGGGTGAAACGTCCCAACTCGATGTCGTGGCTCCTGCAGAACGACTACGAGTCGGAGGACGAAGACACGCTGGTCGATCCGTTCGCCGATTGGGAAGATGCCGTCCTCGGGCAGTTCGAGATCCAGGTGACCGGGCCCGTCGGCTCCGACCTGCGCCACCAGACCTTCGTGGCAGAGGGCATCTCCGTAGACTTCTCGGTCCCCGTCCGGTCACACGTGAGCGGCGGGCTCAAGCCCACCACGGCCACCATCGAGAGCGAGTGGGATCTCGTCGTCGACACACCGCGAATCGAGTTCGGGGCGAGCGACCGCGAGAAGATGATCAGCATCCGCCGCAGCAGCCACGCCTACCGGCTGCGCGTCGTCCCGCCCTACGTACGCGTTCGCTCCGATGTGCGTGGCCAGCCCGCGCAGTGGCGCGTGAACGCCGGCGTGCTCGTCCCCGCCGAGCTGGACGAGGACCGCATCATCGGGTTGCACGCGGACGGTGTCGAATCCGCGGTGTTCGAAGCGCGGCGACGCGACGGAACCCTCCTCAAGGACGTCACGCCCGCGACTCCTCACTATCAGTACTTCGAGTCCTCGAGCCGCGTCTTCTACGACGTGATCAGGAACGAGGGCCCGTGCCAGATCGTCGCGCAGCTCGACGACGAGAACGGCGACACGACGACGGTCGTGATCTGTCACGTGCGTCCCGCCGCGCTGTGTTCACGCGTCACCCTCGACGGCGGAGACCTCGTCCTGCACGATCCCGCGGACGAGGAGGACCTCGCCGTCAACATCTGGGCGCGGACGGCTCCCTGGCGACCCGTCCTGACTGTGCCCGTCGAGAACGGTCGAGCACGCATGTCCGCCGAGTACCTCGGTGCCGGCTCACTCCTCGTCGACGTCTTCGTCGACGACCCGTGGGTGACCATCACGCCCCCGGCGTGGCCGGGGGAGACCGCGCTGAGCGTCGATCAGCCGGGGTGGATGCACGACGACGACCGCGGGAGGAACGCCCTCTCCCGGTTCCTCGCAGGCGAAGGCCTGGCGCCGTCGGATGCGATCGACATGCCGGAGGTGTGGTCGGCGCTCGCTGTGCTGCCTCAGGACTCCGAGGACGTGCAGACCCAGCGGCTCAGGTCCGCACTGTCGCGGCTGCTCAAGGACAATCCGCGCGCATCACTCGAAGCGATGGGCAACAGCACCGTCGGCGCGTCGGACATGGTGTCCCTCCTGATCCGAACCGGACTCGTCTACAAGGATTTTCGCGCCGAGTTCACCCTCAACGATCTGCACCCCGATCCCTGGGTCGGCTGCATGATCGAGATCGCCGACCTCCCGTCGCTCTGGGCCCGCAAGCACGAGGTCGCGGCCGAGCGCCTCGCCACCCTCGACTATCTGGCGGACAAGGGCGGTGACGTCCTGATCGACCTGCTGCGAGTCGGGAAGTCCCACGACGCCTACGCGGCGGTGTTCGAGTCCGGGACCCTCAGGCTCGATGCGATGCCGACGCCCGCCGTCGAGCGGATCATCGAGGAATCGCGCCTCGTGCCGGGTGCGCTGCTCGACGTCGACACCCGAATGGCCGGCGCGATCACCGCCTTTCAGCAGCGGCACCGATGGACGACCGACGGGTGGTCGCAGTCCTTCGGCTCGGCGACGCTCCGCGCCCTGGACACGATCAAGCGGACCTGACGGCAGCTCTACACCGAAGTCGAGGCTCGCAACGAGCGCCTGCACGGGGTGGACATCGGTCGGTGTCCCTGGATGCTGCTGTCGTTGCAGTCGTTGACACTGGCGGTTCTCGCACGGCTCACGGCACACCACATACTGCGCTACCAGGTCAGTACTGCCGACTTCGACGAGGCTTGGGCCACGCTCGCGCGGCTGTGCCCCGGCCTGGTCATGTCCGACCTTCTCATCGCCGAAGCCATGGTGGTGCACGCCAAGTACGGCGACCTGATCGGAGAGACGAATGACTGAACGGCTGGATCCGATGCAGGTCGCATCCCAGATCGAGATCGTCTACAAGCGGTACCTCAAGACGCTCTTGGACCCCAGCGACAGGGCTCTGGCCGACGCATTCGAAGCCGCCGTCGACGGCAGTCGCCTGTTGACGAAGGGGCCGCTGCTCGAGCTCACCCCGCCCTACGAGCCGGGCGCGACGCCGAGGCAACTCGTCGACGAGGGCGTGTTGCACAAGGCTTTTCTCACGAGTGGAGTGCTGCCGGTCGATCGACCGCTCTACGTGCACCAGGAGACGGCGATCCGCAAAGTCGTCGCCGGGCGCAACATCGTCGTCAGCACCGGCACGGGCTCGGGCAAGACGGAGAGCTTCCTCGTGCCGATCATCGATTCGCTCGTCGCCGAACGTGAGGCAGGAACGCTGGGCCCCGGCGTCCGTGCGCTCCTGCTGTACCCGATGAACGCGCTCGCGAACGACCAGCTCAAGCGACTCCGCCATATGCTGCGCGACCTTCCCGAGGTCACCTTCGGCAGGTACACGGGCGAAACCGTGGAGTCGGAGCAGAAGGCCGCGTCGGAGTTCCGAGCCACCAACCCGGGCGAAGAACTGCTGCCCAACGAACTGCTCAGCCGCGAAGCGATGCGACGGCACCCGCCGCACATTCTGCTGACCAACTACGCGATGCTCGAGTACCTCCTGCTCCGCCCCAAGGACCTCGACCTCTTCGACGGCCCGCACGCTCAGACGTGGCGCTTCATCGCGCTCGACGAGGCCCACGTGTACGACGGCGCTCAGGGGTCCGAGGTGGCGCTGTTGCTGCGCCGCCTGCGTCAGCGCGTGGCGCCGGAAACCACATTGCAGTGCATCGCCACGTCGGCATCGCTCGACGGACCTCCCGAAGAGGCGATGACGTTCGCTCGCAACCTCTTCCAAGGTGAGTTCGTCTACGACACCGACGATGCCACGCGTCAGGATCTGGTGAAGCCGGTGCGCCGGCGCCACACCACGGAGGCCACCTGGAAGGTGGACGACGCCGACCTTCTCGAATGGTCGGCGGCATCGGACCCAGGGCAGGCATTCGCGTCGGCGACAGACGAGCAGGATGTCGCCGGGCATCTGCACGCCGAGGACACGATCATCAGGCTCCGATCCGCACTGGCGGCAGGCCCGACGGATGCGGGCGAACTTGCCGACAGGCTGTGGCCCGGCGACGCGTCCGCGCAGCAAAAACTCGAAGCGATCGTCGCAGTGGGATCGTCGGTCAAGGACTCGAGCGGTACACCCGTTCTGTCGGCCAGGTATCACGCCTTCGTCAGGGCGACGGAAGGCGCGTTCGTCACCTTCGACGACGATGCGCCGCGAGTGACCCTGGCTCGACGCGAAGTCGACCCCGAAACCCGTCGCGCCGCCTTCGAGATCGGGACCTGTCAGCGATGCGGCGCGGTGCATCTCGCGGGAAACCTCGACACGAGAACAACAGGCCGGTATTTCGTCCCCACCAAGACCGATGCATCGGTGAAGTGGCTCGTCCTGGCGACCGCAGACGACACCAGCGTGGACGAGGACGACGAAGCGCTGCACGAGCGCAAGACGCAGGACCACTCGGACATTCGCTATCTCTGCACCGGCTGCGGACTGCTCACGGAGGCAGAAGGGCTCTGCACCACCCCCGCCTGCCCGAGCGGGACGACGCTCAAGGTCCGTGAGCATCGAGGCAGAACTCGCGCGATGGACACCTGTACCGAATGTGGTGCCAGCTCGCGTTCCCTGATCAGACGGTTGCGCACCGACTCGAACGCAGCTCCCGCCGTCATCACCACGGCGCTGTACCAGCAGCTTCCCCGCGCCACCGACGAGACCGTTCAGGAGGTCGGTGAGGGGCGAAAGCTTCTGATGTTCGCGGATTCGCGGCAAGCCGCCGCCTTCGCGGCGCCGTATCTGTCGCGGACCTACAACCGGATGCTCGAACGCCGATATCTCACCCTGGCGCTGCAGGACCGCAAGTACGAGGACGAGGACCTCACGCTCGAAGATCTCGCGATCATTGCGCTGAAGAAGGCCCGTGCGGCACACCATTTCCCCGAGAACGCAGGGCGAGTGAAGCTCGAGAAGGAGACCAACGAGTGGGTCATGGGCGAGGTGCTCACCATGGACCACAAGCAGTCGCTCGAGGGACTCGGCCTCATGAAGGTCGCCCTCCGACGTGTCGACGCCGCACTCCCGAAGGGGTTGCTACGCCTCGGTCTCACGCCTGACGAGGTCTGGGACTTCCTCGACGAGCTCGCGAAATCGGCCCGCGTCAACGGCGCGGTCAACCTTCTGGAGAGCGTCGACATCAAGAGCGAGCGGTTCGAGCCGCGCAACATGCGTATTCGCCTCAACCGCATCGGCTCCGATCCCAAGCACAAGGTCTTCAGCTGGCTGCCCAGTGGGCGGGTGGGAACGACGAACAACCGAGTGCGGTTCGTAGACAAGGTGATGAACGCGCTCGGGGCAACGATCGATGCCCAGAAGGTCTTGGACGGGTGCTGGCAGTTTCTCAAGGAGCACAAGTACCTCGTTCCCGAAGGCGACAAGTTCGTCGCCGATGCGTACCAGCTCGATCATCGAAAACTATGTGTCCACAATGGATTCGACACTCTCTGGTATCAGTGTGGGACCTGTCGCCGAATCACGGCCTTCGCCGTGCGGTCGGTGTGCCCGAACAGCAAGTGCAGCGGAACGCTGGCTCCCTTTGCGGTCCCGAATGTCGACGAGGACAGCAATCACTACCGAGCGCTGTACTCCACGATGACGCCGGCGCCGCTGAGCGCGCGCGAACACACAGCTCAGTGGAGTCCTCGTGAAGCCGCCGAGATCCAGCGCAGCTTCATCGCCGGGCGAGTCAACGTGCTGTCGTGCTCGACGACGTTCGAACTCGGCGTGGACGTCGGTGACCTGCAATCCGTCGTGATGCGCAACATGCCGCCGAAGACCGCGAACTACGTACAGCGTGCGGGTCGGGCGGGCCGGCGTGCAGACTCCGCGGCGCTCGTCCTCACCTACGCGAACCGGAACTCGCACGACCTCGCGCAGTACCAGGACCCGAAGACGATGATCGCGGGTCGGATGCGAATTCCGTGGATTCCCATCGAGAACGAGCGGATCGCCCGCCGGCACGCCCACTCGGTAGCGCTGGCCGACTACTTCCGACACGGATTCGAGCAGAACGGTGTCGCATGGCGGCACGTCGGCGAGTTCTTCACGCGGCCGGAACCGGACGAGCCGTCGCCGGCGCAGCTGGTGAAGGGGTTCCTCACGCCCGTCCCCGAATCGATGAAACGAGCTCTGCGCGCGATTCTTCCCGAAGCGCTGCACGACCAGATGGGGTTGGACACCGATGAGTGGGTGGACAAGCTCGACGATCTGCTCGGGGACGTGCAGAAGGAGGTCGAATCGGATCTCCAGACCTTCCGCCAGTTGATCGAGGAGGCGAAGGGAAAGGACCAACTCAAGCTCGCCTACGGTTTGCAGAAGACCCTTCGTACGATCGACGAGCGTCAGCTCCTGGGATACCTCGCGAACAAGAACGTGCTGCCCAAGTACGGGTTCCCCGTCGACACCGTAGAACTGCGGACGCTGCATACGCAGGAGCCCATCGGCACCAAGCTCGAGCTTGCGCGTGACCTCAGCCAGGCGATCTACGACTATGCCCCCGGGAACCAGGTCGTCGCCGGCGGCAAGCTGTGGACGTCGCGCGGGATCCACCGGGTTCCGAAAAAGGAACTCGAACGGTTCCAGTACCGCGTGTGCCGTCACTGCGACCGCTTCGAGGTCGGACGAATTCTCGATGCCGGCGCCCCGTGCCCGAACTGCGACGAGCCGTTTCCCGCTGTTCGCACGATGGTCGTTCCCGAGTACGGGTTCGTCGCCGAACGCCGTGCTAGCGATGTCGGCACCGCGCCCCCGGTGCGGAAGTGGAGCGGGTCGAGTCACGTCGAAGACATCGGGGAGACGGGCGATCCCTTCACGTGGCAATCGACCGGCGGTATCGCAGTGGAAGCGCGTGCGGGCACGCGCGCCACACTCGCCGTCGTCTCGGAAGGAGACGGCGCGGGCTTCATCGTCTGCCAGTGGTGTGGTTGGGCCGATCCGGCTGGGTACCGACGTGGCCAGGGGGCGCACGAGCGTCCGCTGACCGGGCAGCCTTGTGACGGAAAGCTCGAGCTGATGTCGCTGGCCCATCGCTACCAGACCGACGTCGCCGAGTTCACCTTCGGTGACTACTCGTACGACCGCGATGCCGAGGATCGTTGGCTCTCGGTGCTGTACGCGTTGCTCGAAGGCGCATCGATGGCGCTCGAGATCAGCCGCGACGACATCGACGGCACACTCTCGTGGGCCAGGGACGGTCGGCGGAGCATCGTCTTGTTCGACACGGTGCCCGGCGGCGCAGGGGCTGCCAAGCGGATCGCCGAGAACCTCGGAACGGTCCTCGCAGCGTCGGTGAAACGTCTGAACGCGTGCGAATGTGGCGAGGAGACGTCCTGTTACGGGTGCCTCCGTAGCTACCGCAACGGCCGCGTCCACGAGCGGTTGAGCCGCGCCGGAGCGTCGGCGATCTTCCGTGAGATCCGGGTTTCCGCAGGGCTTTCGGAGGAATGGCACACCGCCATGACGACGGCAGATGCCGAGGCGCGGCCCCTTCTCGCGGAGCTCGCCCAACGCGGCGTCGACGTGCCCGAGATCGGCCACGAGGTCGGCGACGGCTGGCCGATCGAGCTGCTCTGGGAGTCCGCGAAGGTCGCGGTGGTCACGAGCGACGATGCCGACCGTGACCAGTGGTTGAACTCGCGGGGCTATCAGGTCATCGCGCTCGAGCGGGTCGACGCGGACGTACTCGCCACGAGTGTCAGTCGAACGGCGGAACCACAGACCGTGTGACGGCCCCCGCCGTCACGGGATCGACGGGAAGGTGTTGCGCATCAGCTCTACGAGCTGCTGCGCCATCTTCTCGTCGATCTGAATGGACTGACTGCTCTTCGGCTTCGACTGCCTCAGGTCCGATCCGAAGGTCGTCAGGTGGAGGAGAGTGTCCTCACCGTCGAGAACGACGTTGTAGAAGCAATCCACCTCCGACGTGTGGGGCTGGATGCGCTGAATGCCCTTCTCGAGCTTTCGAACTCGTGCCATGCTCGGAGGATAGCGGCACTGTCGCTGGCAGCATGCGGCCGGACATGTCGGTGTCAGGTCCTACCCTCTTGCGCATGTCATGGATTTCGTTGATCCCCATCGGTCTCTCGATCATCGGCTTGCTCTTCGGCAGTGGTTTCGTCCGACGCTCGCGAGCGCGACATCACTGGGGCCAAGAGGCTCAGCTCTCCTACTCGTTCGCGAGTGCCACCGAGGACCTGGCAATTCGCGCTGCTGCGCAGCGTCGTGCCAACCGTTTCGCCGACCGGTACCTGCGATCGCATGCCGTCCCGGCCGTGACGGGTGTGCCGACGATTCTAGTTGCCTCGGCATCGATCATGTTCCTCGGAAATGTGGTGGCGTTTGTCCTCTCGATTTCCGGCGCATCGACGATCCAAATCTGCCTCGTCGCTGCAATTTCGATCGTGTGTGCTCCGCCGTTGATGTGGTCGTACGCCCTCGGGCTGATGGCAGATTCAGAGCAGCAGGTGTACCGGGACATGGGATTCCCGGAGCAGTTCCGGCGAATCAGGCTGTCGAGGCGATGGTTCAAGCCGACGACCACCGCGCTCTTCCGTACCCGCAAGTGGCGACGATGCTGCAGAGTCGAGTCATATCGGCGGAACCTCGTGATCGAACCTCGGAGGATCAGCGGTGCACTCCCGATAGACCGTGTCTCAGTGCCGGCATTGCGAGCAGCCGCGTTCGGCTCAGCGCCTCGGTAACGACTCGGTGCGGAGTTGCGACAGGACCAGCAGTATCGCTATCGCAACTCGTCTCCACCTCGGTCGCATCTCGTCGTCCAGGCAGTTCAACGTCGTGCAGCGCGTCCGGCTGCGTTCGCTACAGGGAGGGTCCATGGTTCTGCCGTTGATACCGGCAGCGCTCATCGCAGTGGGAGCGCTCACCGGCGGAGGTGGGCTCACGCTAGGTGGCAAGGCCGCACTCGACATGAAGCGCGCAGCCGATCAGAAGCGAGAAGCCGAAGAGCAGTACCGAAAGCGTTACGGCGAGATCGAAGAGTGCGTCGAAGCCGTCAACGCACGGATCTCGATGCTCGGTGAGCAGCAGGAGCGGGCGTTGGCTGCGGTCGTGTTCAGGTTCATCGACTTCATGAAGCGGAACGAGAAGAAGGTCGCCGCGTCGGAACGACTCGTCGCCGACGGAGTCGAAACCAATCAACGTCAGATCACCGAAGCGGAGAAGCTGGCGCTGGACGCATTCTCGTGGCTGGGCGGGGTGTTGGGTTCCACCGCCGCCGTATCGGGAGCTTCGGCGGCAGTCCTCGGAACGGCGGGAGCCGTCGGTGCGGCGAGCACGGGTACCGCGATTTCCGGCCTGTCCGGTGTCGCGGCCACGAATGCAACGATGGCGTGGCTGGGCGGCGGCGCACTCTCGGCCGGTGGTGGCGGGATGGCGCTGGGTGGACTCGCCCTGAATTTCGTCACGATCGGCCCGGCCCTCCTCATCGGAGGAGTCGCGGCCACGGCGCAGGCGAGCAAGCTAGCGACGCAATCGAAGAAGGCGCAGGCCGACGCCGCTGTCGCCATCGCAGAGCTCGACGAGCACGAGGTTCGACTCGACGCGGTGCGCGCACGTGCGGACGAGTTGCAGGAACTCCTCGAACGCCTGGCATTGGACGGAGTTCGAGCTCTCGACATTCTGGAGTCGGAAGAGTTCGACCCGGTCCGACACACCGCGCGGATGCAACGTGCGTTTCAACTCTCGAAAGCGGTTGCCGACGTGGCGAAGGTGCCGGTGCTCGACGCCGATGGCGAACTGGCACCTGAGGGCTACGAAGTGACCATCAAGTACAAGGCAATGAGCGAGGAGAACCATGGCTGAGCCAGAGAAGGTACATGTCGGGGAGGTGCTGCCGCCTCGAACGGTGAGCCAGCTGGACGGCTTCGCGGCGTTGAGGCAGATCGTCGACTCGGCGCAGACCTGCGTGAACGTTCTCGCCGTCGAGAAGACGAAGCAACGGAAGATCGCCGCGTACGAGGGCACCGAAGTCGCGAAGATCAAGGCCGCGGAATCCGTTCTCCGGCAATACTTCGAGCAGTCGTTCACCGAGCGGCGTGCGGTGTTCGACGGTTTGCTGGAGCGACTCGACTCCGCTCTGGAGCAGGGCGACGGTGCAGTGATCGGCACCGTCTTGAACGGCACCGTCGACGTCGCTCGCTCGTCGCCACTCGCGAATGCCGGTGATCTGAGTCAGATCCGCGCGGCCCTCGACGATCCGGACCACGTCTGGGAGCTGTGAGCTGAACTGTCTAATCGGTGGCTTTGGGGTGACCGGTACCAGTGGCCTTGATCCACAGGGTCCGTCCGTCGATGTCGACGAGGTACCAGATCCGTCCGCCTCCGGTGACTTCGTACTGCCACTGCTCCATGGCTATTCCTCTGTGAGTCGCGGTGGCGAGGGAGCCCTTGAGGCAATGATGCCGTGATGTGGGGGCGGGTTGGTCGCGACGAGTGCGGAGCTCGGTCCATGCGGTGAGAGCGTTGCTCGGTACCTGCTGGCACAGTGTGTCCCAGCCCTTCACTGCCTCGGTCGTAGCGAAGCGAAGCTCCCAGCCGTCTGACGGATCTGCCGGAGGGGTGACCCGGTCCCCGCGTTTCGGGCTCACGACTCGCCAGGGGGCAGGACGGCGCCATGATCACCATCGGTGTCCGACGCGAGAACGGCGGCAAGTTCCGGGTCGGCGAGCACTTCGGCTGTGTGCTGCCAGGCGTCGATGACGTGGACCACCGGCGTGGGATTGTCGAGTGAATCCGCCGCGCGGAGGGTGTCGAGGAGTTCGGTGACGAACTCCTCGACGTCGTCAGGAGGCAGGAATGTCACCCAGGGGAACACCTCGGGAAGGGCCGCGACGACGCTCTCGCGAGCACGCGAGTCTCGCTGCACCAACGTCACGAGCATCCGCGTCGACACCGATGCGGCGGTGTGCTCGAGCTGGGCTCGCGCCGCCGTGGTCAATACCAGATCCTCGGCGTCCCGGCGGCGCACCAGCAACGACTGCGCGCTCGACCGTCGTAGCCGCTCGACCGTCGCCTTCCCCTGTAGTTGCAGCTCTGAGAACGTCACCTCATCGACCGTCATACTTCAAAGGTACTTCTAAAGTATGTGGGTGGCGACTGCCGCCGACACGCTAGGCTGACCGGCTGAACTGCCGAGGCGAGGGGGAGGACACCGATGGCTGTAGTACGACTCGACGAAGGAACCATCGACAAACGCGTCGCACACTGCGACGACATGTTGCGGGACGCGAAGGCACTATGAGCGCCAACTCGCTGCGCGTACCACTGATCGCCGCTGCGCTCCTCCTTGCCGTGTCGTGCGCTTCCGAAAACGCGGGCGGCGCAGATTCACCGAGCTCCAGCAACGAGGCGGACTCGAGTTCGCCAGCGCTGCCGCCGCGACACATCGATGAGTCGGAGCGGCCGCAGGTCACCTTCGACCCGTGCAGAGATCTGACGGACGAGGCGATCTCCGCTATCGGATACGATCCCGCGACCGAGGACGGCGCCGACACGCTCGGCGAGTCGCAGACGTTCCTCGGGTGCAGCTGGAAGACAGATCCCCGCCGCTATCACCTGACCGTCACCGCCGGGAACGTCACTCTCGACGAACACCGGGCTCGCAATTCCGGCTACGCGACGGAGTCCTCGCTCGCTGGAGTCCCCGCACTGATGATGCTCGATCCACGGGTACCCGATTCCTGCGTTGCCGCGCTCCCGAGTGACTTCGGCGCTGTCTTGCTGCTGCGAACGGATCGCGACCTCGGTTCGCCCGCTTCGCCTACCACTCCCGATCAACGTTGTGAAGGCATTGAGCAGACTGCCGCGGCAGTGGTCGACGCGATGAATCCCGCGAAGTAAACACGGGCACAACAGCAACGGCAGGTGCGCAGACCCACCGAGAGGGCACTTGATCGCGAACTCGGTGGGTCGTCGTCAATTCGGCCGTCCTCAGAGCCCACCCACCCACGCGAGCCGGTCACTGGACAGCGAGAACATGTCCTCGAACAGCACGACGTAGGTGCCGGGGGCTGCGCTGCCACGCGCGTCGAAGCAGACGCTACCGCTGGCCTGCCCGCCCGGCGCGATCTGGCCCGAGTTGAGCATCGGACGGTCGGTGCCGAAGGTGGCGTCACGGATCGCGCCGCTCGGATCCTGCAGGCTCCAGTCGGTGTACCCGTTGAAGTCGTTCTGCGCGCTCCCCACGTTCTCGATGGTCACCGAGCTGCACAGGTAGCTGCCGATCACCGAATCGACCGCCTCGAGCGGGCCCACGGTGTAGGCGAGGTCGTCGCCGGTGATGGTGGCGCCGGCCTCCGCCGCCGTGTCGTCGTCGAGCTTGCCCGGGAAGTCAGGGCCGCTTGCGGCGACCGCGTCACCCGCCGGAGTGGGACCGGAGGTGACGGCGGCATCGTCGCCGTCACCACCGAGGCTCGAGACCATAGCGACCCCGCACGCTCCGAAGAGCAACACCGGAACGCCGACGACGAGCCACGGCCACACGCGACGCTTCTTCTGCGGCGGCTGGTGCTGCGGCTGCTGTTCGGGGGTGGGGTACGAACCGGGAGTGGACATCTCGTCTCCTTACGCTGAGCGGCGGACGAACTCCGCCGGCTGTGCTCTCAGCTCACTCGACGCCCACCCGCGGGCGCTTCGTCCGACCGGCCGGATCGCCTCCTCCTTTCGGTCGGATACCGGTCCGATCGGTCGATACCGCACGTCGGTGCACGTGCGTAGCGTGCACATCGTGACCGCGACCGCAGCCCCGCCCTCGCGCCGCTCCCGCTGGGTTCGGCGCGCATGGACGACGGGCGCCGTGACGCTGAGCGCCTTCTGCTCGCTGGCGACGTTCGTCCTGTCGCAGGATTCGGGCACCGCGCCCACCTGGAACTACGCACTCGGATTCGTGCTCAACCTCGTCGCGGCCGTCGCGCTGATCCGCCGCCACGAGCACCCGTGGGCCGTCCTCGCAGCCGCACTGGTGGGGCCGCTCTTCTTCTCCACCGACGCCACGGCGGCGCTCATTGCGCTCTTCGCGCTCCTCAAGGCGGAGCAGGGCCGGCGCGTCGTCGCCGCGGTGGCCGCGGTCTACGTGGCGTGTGTGGTGTCGCTCGTCTACGACGCACACCGCACCCGCGACAACTCCGTCCTCAGCATGGAACGCAAACCCGAACCCGGTGCGCCCAAACCGGTCTGGGACATGGACTGGTGGATACCGTGGCTGGTCGCCGCCGTCCTGGTCGGGATCGTCGTGGCGCTTGCCGTCGTGAAACGCACCCGCACCCAGCTCGACGTCGCCGAACGCCGCCGCGACGAAGCCACCGAGCAGACCCGCGCGATGCACGACGAAGTGATCCGCACCGAGGAACGCACCCGCATCGCCCGCGACATGCACGACACCCTCGCCGCGGGTCTGAGCCGGATCTCGCTTCTGGCGGGGAGCATCCAGGTGAGCGGTGTCGACGAACCGGAGAAGATCGTCAACACCGCCTCGAAGATTCGCGCCACCGCCCACGAGTCGCTCGACGAACTGAAGAACATCGTCGGCGTGCTCCGCGGGACGGCCGACTCACCCGGTGGGCACCAGGGGATCGACGCCGTCGCCGACCTCGTGCAGTCGGCGCGCGCCGCCGGCCTGCACGTCACACTGTTCACCGATCTGCAGCCCGGCGACGTCGGCACCGCGTCCGGCCACGTGGCCTACCGCGTGGTGCAGGAGGCCCTGACCAACGCGCAGAAGTACGCCGCGGATCAGACGGTGCAGGTCGGCGTCACGGGCAGCGAGCACGATGGCATCCGCATCGACGTTCGCAACGCGCTGAGCAGTGCGCCGCCGATGGTCGCCTCTGGTTCGCAGACGGGCCTGACGGGGCTCGCCGAGCAGGCCGGTCAGCTCGGCGGGACGGTGCACGCGGGAGTCACCGCCGACGGCTTCGTCGTCTCGTGCTGGCTCCCGTGGTTCGCGTGAATCGTCTTCTCGCCGTGCGATGTCGGATGGCCTGCTTATGCTGTCGCCACCATGACAGCCACGCCGCCCATCACCGTCCTCGTCGTCGACGACGATCCCTTCGTCCGGCGCGGCGTGACCGACATCTTCGCGGCCACCGACGACATCGCGGTGGTGGGGGAGGCCGACGACGGCGACCGCGTGCCGGACGCCGTGCGCCGCACGACGCCGCAGGTCGTCCTCATGGACCTCAAGATGCGCCGCGTCGGCGGCCTCGAGGCCACGCGCCAGCTGCTCGCCCTGCCCGACGCGCCGAAGGTGATCGCGATGACGGCGATGGACGTCGACGACCTCGTCGTCCAGGCGGTGGCCGCAGGCGCCCACAGCTTTCTGAGCAAGGGCGAAGCGCCGGAGACGTTCCACCAGTCGGTGCGCGTCGTCGCCGCCGGCAACACGCTCTTCAGTCAGGAATCGCTGCGCCGCATCGCCGCCCACCACCCCGACCCGGCACCCACCGTCGTGCCTTCTGCCTTCGCGAACCTGTCGGAGCGGGAACGGCAGGTGCTGCAGGAGCTGGCCACCGGCGCCTCGAACTCCGAGATCGCGACGCGGCTGTATCTCGGCCAGACGACCGTCAAGACCCACCTTTCATCGGTGTTCACCAAGCTCGGCACCGACAACCGAGTCCGAGCCGCACTCGCCGCGATGCGCGCAGGCCTCGTCGACTGACGAGGTCTCGTGTAGCTGCGACGCTAGAGCGGACCGAGCGTCCGCGGCGGCGCCACGACGGTGATACCGGCATGCCGCTCCAGAGAATCCAACAGGTCTGCTCTATCCGTCAGTCTGTGGGTGCGAGAGACCCGGTAGTCGCTGGGCGTCTCGACGGACACGGTGTTGTCGCCCGAGGATTCGAACAGAGCAAGACAGGCATGTTCATGTGCCAACTCGTGGCGGGCCCAGTAGCGAATCCCGTCGAACCCAGCAGCCTGCAGCGCCTTGGCCCAGTGCTGCGTGAGTCGGTAGTCGACGACGGTCGAAATCTCGGCAGTGAGCCCGTATCGAATCCCGTCGTTGGCGGTGGCGTCCGCGACGATCAGATCGTGGTCGACCGTCAACTCCGAGACCGTCCGGGATGCGATGTCGGGTTCCGCGACGAATCGAACACCGGCAAGCATCTCGTAGAGGCCGATCATCTCGGTCTCCGCGACGTAGCAGGTTCCCAACGGGGCGGGGAGATCGAATCTGCCGACCATGCTGCTCCCGAACCACCAGGGACTCAGTGCGGCACGGTGGGTGCGAAACAGGGCGGACCCCGCCGGAATCGTTCTCGTCGGAAAGTTGCGCAGGTTGTCGGGAGTGGGTGGTGTCGAGAGGTGTCGCGTTGCTCGCGGCGGCGTCACGAGACCAGCCGCTGGGCGGCTCGATGAGCCAGCGCAACCACGTCGTTGTCGTCTCCATCGATCAGCGCCTGGCGGGGTGTCCGCCCATCCAGCTCCGGCTGTTCGGTCGTCAGCCAGGACGCGACGGTCCACCCCTCGACGTCGGCTGCAGCCCAGGCGGTCAACGTCTCCTTGAGGCCGGGAATCGGGCGGTGTGGAGGTGTGTCTGTGAGGCCGCCCGACCAGTAACCGACGGTGCCGTCCTCGGCAACGAGCCGCAGCACGCGGTGTGCCTGCACCGCCTGACTCAACGCCTGCTTCGACCAACCAGTGACGTCGAGCATCTGTCGGTGCGTGAGGACCGGGCCGATGTGGTTCTCCCACACGCGTCGTGCCCTGAGATTCGACAGCACCTTGGCGACACCCGCTTGGAGGTAGCGAACGTCCTCGGCATCGAGGCGCTCTTCGGCCATGCCGCTCGCTTCGAGCTGATCGTCCACGACCTTCTTCAGCGGTGTGCCCATGAACCCCATCGTCCGCTGGTCAACCGGTCAAGTCAAGAGGTCAACAGTGGCCCGATCGTCGGACGCCCGCGTATGTAACGGCGGACCGGCCGAGCGCTATAGCCGAGCACCGACATTTCGTCGGCCGGTGTCGACGTGCATGCAGGTGTGCTCGACCTTTCCCTCCAAAGGAGCGACAGTGTCCTTCCAAACCCCTCGCAGCATCGAGGACGTTCTCGGCGCGATTCATCGGCGCGAGTACCTCATGCCGGCGATTCAGCGCGAATTCGTCTGGGGCACGGATCAGATCGTGCGATTGGTGGACAGCCTGATGCGCGGATACCCGGTCGGCTCCTTCCTGCTGTGGGAGGTGAAGCCGGAGACGGCGAGGTCGTACACGTTCTACGAGTTCCTCACCGATTACCACGAGCGGGACAACCCGTACGCCGATCGAGCCACGGTCCCTGCTGGCACGGGAACGACGGCGGTTCTGGACGGTCAGCAGCGTCTCACCTCGCTCAACATCGCTCTGTACGGGAGTTTCGCGGAGAAGAAGAAGTACGCCTGGTGGAACAGCGCCGGCGCCTTCCCGGTGAAGCGGCTCTACCTCAACCTCGTCGACGACCCCGCCGACGAGGAACTCGGGCTGAAGTACGACCTGCGCTTCCTGCAGGACACGGAAGCCGCGCCGCGTGACGGCGAGCCCGACAAGTGGTTCCGGGTCGGTGCCGTGCTGGGCCTGGCCAACTCCGGACCCGCCATCATGAAGGAGCTGGCACGACGGCGCATCGCAGATGACGGCGAGGCGTTCCAGCGCTTGTACGACCTGTACGACGCGGTCCGTGTACTCAAGCCGATCAACTACTTCCTCGTCACGGATCAGGACGCGGACAAGGTCCTGGAGATTTTCGTCCGCGTCAACAGCGGCGGCACCCCGCTGTCGTACTCCGACCTGCTGCTGTCGATGGCGACGAATCAGTGGAAGGAACTCGACGCCCGCGAGGAGGTTCGATCGCTGGTCGCCGATCTCAACAGCAATGCGGGCCGGCAGTTCTCGTTCTCGAAGGATGTCGTTCTCAAGACGGCACTCACTATCGCAGGCGTGGATGTCCGGTTCACCGTCTCCAACTTCACGCAGGCGAACATGGAGAAGGTCGAGTCGGCGTGGCCGGACGTCAAGGGTGCATTGCTTCGGGCCGCCGCGCTGCTACAGCAGTTCGGCTACAACGAGCACAATCTGACGGCCAACAGCGTGATCGTTCCTCTCGCCCATTACCTCCACCTGCGAGGAGCACAGGATTCATATCTCGACTCCAGCTCGGACGCACGTGATCGACTGGCCGTACAGGGATGGGTGACGCGATCACTGATCAAGCGCGGGATCTGGGGGTCCGGTCTGGACACGACCCTCACTCGTATTCGCGAGGCGCTGATCGCTCGTGCAGGTGACGGCTTCCCGGTCGCCGAGGTGGAGTCGGCGATGGCTGCGGTGGGCAAGCCGCTGTCGTTCGACGACGTCGAAGTCGATGAGCTCCTCAACCTGAAATACGCAGGGCAGCGCACCTTCTCGGTGCTGTCGGTCCTCTACCCGGGCTTGGACCTGAGCAAGCAGTTCCACGAGGACCACATCTTCCCGAAGTCGCGGTTCACGAAGAAGCGTCTGCTGAACTCGGGGATTCCCGCCGAGGTCGTCGACGACTTCATCGGAAGCGTCAATCTGCTACCGAACCTCCAGCTGTTGGCCGGAAGCGCGAACATCGAGAAGCAGGACTCTCTTCCCGGCTCCTGGATCGAGTCGGCGTTTCCCACCGACGCGCACCGGAAGAACTACGTCCACGACAACGATCTGGACGATCTTCCGCTGGAGCTGTCGGAGTTTCTGTCCTTCTTCGAGGCCCGGAAGGAACGTATGAGGAGCCGGCTCGTGAAGGCACTGGGAACTCCGCTGGCCACCGCCGCGGACGAGGCATGACAGCCGTGCGTCGCATCAGTGGGCTCGGACGTGTCGAGCGTTCGACATCGCGCGGCACCGAACCATACTGAGCACATGATCCGCGACTTTCTACTGGGCCAACTGCGCCGGTTCCACCCCGTGGGCCTGGCGCTGGGCCTGATCTTCGCGGTGTGGTCGATGACGCCGTCGCTCCTCCCACGCACGTGGCTGCTGCAGTCCGTCGCGACGGGACTGAGCTTCGTCAGTGGCTACGTGATCGGCGTCGTCGCCGCCTGGCTGGTGCGGCGCTGCGGCATCTCCCCGTCCTGGTCGGAGCGGACGCGGCGCACCGGCTGGTGGGTGCTCGCGGCCGTCGCCGCGATCGCGATCCCCGCCTTCCTCGTCCTCGGCTCGTGGTGGCAGGAGGTCGTCCGCGACCTCGTCGGCGCGCCCCAGCCCGGACGCTCCCGCTACCTGCTCGTGCTGCTGGTCGCGGCACTCGTCGTCGCGATCCTCGTCGGGTTCGCGCGGCTCGTCCGCGGCGCCAGCAACCGCCTCACCCGCTACGGCAGTCGCTACGTCCCGGGCCCCATCGCGCGCACGGCGAGCGTCGCGCTCCTGCTCGTCCTCGCCCTGTTCCTCATCGACGGCGCGCCCTACCGCGCCCTCGTCGGAAACATCGACGAGTCGTTCGCCCTCGCCGACAACGGCACCGCCGACGACGTCGAGCCGCCGACGCAGCCCGAACGGTCCGGCTCACCGGAGTCGGCGGAGCCGTTCGACAGCCTCGGCAAGGAAGGCCGGACGTTCGTCGCCTCCGGTCCGGACGCCGCCGAGATCGAGGAGACCATCGGCCGCCCGGCGATCGAACCCATCCGCGCCTACGCGGGCCGCGAAGCCGCAGACTCCTTCGACGGGATCGCGGCGCGCGTCGTCGCCGAACTCGACCGCACCGACGCGTGGAGCCGCGACGTCCTCGCCGTCGCGACGACGACGGGCCGCGGCTGGATCAACGAGAACCTCGCGCAGGCACTCGAATACACCACCGCCGGCGACAGCGCGATCGCGTCGATGCAGTACTCCTACCTGCCGAGCCCGCTCGCCTTCCTCGCCGACCGCGACAGCCCGCCCGAAGCCGGCCGCGCACTCTTCGAGGCCGTCTACTCGCGCTGGGACGCCATGCCCGAGGACGCCCGTCCACGTCTCTACGTCTTCGGCGAGAGCCTCGGCTCGTTCGGCGGACAGGCCGCGTTCTCCGGCGAGCAGGACATGCTCGCGCGCGTCGACGGCGGAATCTGGACGGGCACACCCCACTTCACGCCGCAGTGGCAACGCATCACGGACGACCGTGACCCCGGCTCACCGCAGCGCCTGCCCGTCATCGACGACGGCGAGGCCGTCCGGTTCGCGGCATCGCCGAGCGACCTCGACCTCGGCACGCCGTGGGGCGAGCAGCGCATCGTCTACTGGCAGCACGCGAGCGACCCCATCGTCTGGTGGTCACCCGACCTGATCCTGCGTCGGCCGGACTGGCTGCGCGAACCCCTCGGCCCTGACGTCGATCCCGGCATACGCTGGCTGCCCGCCGTCACGTTCTGGCAGGTCACCCTGGACATGGTGTTCTCCGCCGACGTCCCCGACGGGCACGGCCACGCATACGGATCGGACGCCGCCGACCTCTGGGCGGCGATCCTGCAGCAGCTCGACTGGACCGCTGACGACGTCGCGACGGTGCGCAGCGCGCTGGAGGAGTGAGGCGCCCTCGAGGAGTGAGGCTCAGGCCTTGTCGTCGCTGCTCGACGACGTGCCGTTGCCCGCAGCGCCCGTGCCCGACGCCCCCGTACCCGACGCTCCCGAGGCGCCGCCGGTAGCTGCGCCGTTGGTCTTCGGGGCACCGGGAACCTCGTCGCTGGGCGCGATGTCGCTCGTCGTCTCGGCGACGGAATCGGCCTTGTCGTCGGCGGTGTCCTCGACGACCTTGCGGTCGGCGCGCGTCGGGTACTCGGCGAGCTTCGGCGGTGCGGCCGCGACGGGCGGCTCGGTGCGGCTGCGCGAGTACAGGTAGCCGCCGATCGCGACGGCGCCGAGCGTCAGCCCACCGAACACCAGGACCCGGCGGCGGCGCGTGCTCTTGCGCGCAGCCTCCGCCTCGGCCTTCGCTTCGCTTCGTCCGGACGGCGTGATCTTCTTCGCGGCACCGGCCGCGGCGACCGCGGTGCCGCTGCGCCCGGCGAACCGGGCGAGATCGGTCAGCCCGCGTCCGACGGCGCTCGCGCCACGGCGGGCGAGCGAGCGCGCCGACTCGGCGGCCTCGGAGTTCTTCGCCGCCACCGCGGCTTCTTCGACGCGCTCGGCGATCTCGACGGCGCGCTCGCGGGCCTCGGCCGCGACGTCCTTCGCGGTCTCGGCGACGACGGGTGCCTGCGCCAGCAGCGCACTCGGTACGGGAAGCGTGGTCTCGGCCTTCTTCGCAGTACGGCTCATGTCCTCACTCTAGACGCGAAGGGCCCGTTACCGGGACGAGCAGAGACGGCAGCGTCGCAGGTGGCACGATGGGGGTGTGACTTCACCTTATCAGACAGCCAAGGCAACGTTGCACACCAACCGCGGCGACATCGAGATCGCGCTGTTCGGCAACCACGCACCGAAGACCGTCGAGAACTTCGTCGGGCTCGCGGAGGGCACCAAGGACTACTCGACCGCCAATGCGTCGGGTGGCAACTCCGGCCCGTTCTACGACGGCGTCACCTTCCACCGCATCATCGACGGATTCATGATCCAGGGCGGCGACCCGACCGGCAGCGGCGCGGGCGGCCCCGGCTACGAATTCGAGGACGAGTTCCACCCCGAGCTGCAGTTCGACCGCCCGTACCTGCTCGCGATGGCCAACCGGGGCCCGGGCACCAACGGCTCGCAGTTCTTCGTCACGGTCGGCCCGACGCCGCACCTGAACCGTCGCCACACGATCTTCGGCGAGGTCGTCGACGAGAACTCGAAGAAGGTCGTCGACGCGATCGCCACGACGGCGACCGACCGCGGCGATCGCCCCGTCGAGCCTGTCGTCGTCAACTCGGTGACCATCGAGAAGGCCTGACGGCCGAAGCGAGAAGCAAGGACAACTCATGAGCAACCCCGGCTGGGGTGGTGCGCCGGACGGCGGCATCCCACCCCAGCCGCGGTGCGTGCGGCATCAGGACCGACCCACGGCCCTGTCCTGCACGCGCTGCGGCCGACCCGCGTGCCCCGACTGCCTCCGCGAGGCGTCCGTGGGCTATCAGTGCGTCGACTGTGTCGCCGAAGGCAACAAGTCGATCCGTCAGCCCCGCACGATCGCGGGGGCGACCATGTCCTCGCAGCGCGCGACGCCGCTCGTCACCTACATCCTCATCGCGCTCAATGTCGCCGTGTTCGGCGTGACGGCCGCTCAGTCGGGCAGCGTCATGAACAACGCCGCCGGCTCGTCGTTGTTCGCGGACTGGGCGCTCGTCCCCGTGATGCTCGCGGCGCCGGGCGAGTGGATCCGGGTGATCGGCAGCGGATTCCTGCACTTCGGGATCATGCATCTCGCTGTCAACATGCTCGTGTTGTGGATCATCGGCCGCGACGTCGAGGCCGCGCTCGGCCGTGCGCGCTACCTCTCGGTGTATCTCATCGCGCTGCTCGGCGGCTCGGCATCCGTCGTGTGGTTCCAGTCGCTGATGGCGCCGACCGCGGGCGCCTCGGGCGCCGTCTACGGCCTCATGGGTGCGCTCGCCGTCATCCTGCTCCGGCTGCGCCGCAGCCCCGGCTCGATCGTCGCCGTCATCGCGCTCAACATCGTCATCAGCATCTCGGTGCCGGGCATCTCGCTGTTCGGGCACCTCGGCGGTCTCGTCGCGGGTGCGGCGGCGACGGCGGGCCTGCTCTACGTCCCGCAGTGGCGCAAGGCGACCGGCGACACGGCCGCCAAGCTCGGGTGGGCGGCGGTCGCCGTCGTGGCGATCGTGACGATCGGCCTCATCGCCGCGCGAGCACTGCAGCTGCGTCAGCAGTTCGTGATCGGCTGAACGGGATCACTTCTCGTCCGGGACGAGACCGTGCACCGAGAGCGCCTCGAACACGGTCTGCGGGCTCGTCCCGAGATCCCATCTGCCGAAGATGACGAGCTTCTCGGTGCCGTCGGGCTCGCGGACGTCGAGCTCGAGCATCGGGACGCGCCGGCCGAGCCGCGGGTACTTCACGAGCCGGATCCGGTCGATGTCGCCGCGCTCGTACACGCGGCGCGCCGACACACGCTGTAGGACGAGCGTGGGTCCCGGCCCGATGGCGAGCCGCGGTCGCTGCCGCGCCGACAGCGCGGCGTTCACGAACAATCCGAGGGCCGCGAGCCCGATGAGCACCTGGCCCGCCACGTCGAGGCCACCGAACGCCGCGGCGCCCGCGAGGACGACACCGCCGGCGACGAGCGCGACGACGGCGGCCGTCGGAGTCGACCAGGACACGACCGAGTGAGACCGTTCGGTCGATTCATCCACAGCGTTTCTCCACAGTGGGGATTAATGACACGGCTGTAATTGACCGGCTCGGTGCGCCATCTGCGCAGGTCATCTCCACCGCATCGTCATGACGAGCCCGACGATCATGAACCCGAACCCGACCAGGAAGTTCCACGGCCCGAGGGCGTTCATGAAGCCGATGTGCTCCGCCGCGAGGTAGTAAACGATGAGCCACGCGAGTCCGACGAGCATCAGCCCCAGCATCACCGAGACGTAGAGCGTGCTCGACGGCCCCGCCTTCACCTTCACCGGTGTGCGGCTGGCAGGGTTGATCGCGTAGTCGTTCTTCTTCCGTACCTTCGACTTGGGCATGACGTCCTCGCTCGTGCGTGTGTGGGCTGCTCACGGCGGGTAGATTTCGGCTACCCGTGTCCCATATACACGCTATCGGAAGACGACGAGGAGCCGACGACCGTGAGTGCACGAGTGACCGGAGGCCGCGCCTGGCGGGTCCTCGCACTCGCGGTGTGCCTGGTCACGGGCCTGCTGCTCGCGACGACGCGCGACGTCTCCGAGGGCACCGAGATCCGGGCGGGCGATTCGCCACGGCTGTCGGATCTCGTGCGCAACGCGCAACAGCACGCCGACGGCCTCGCCGCACAGCGTGACGAACTCGCCGCCGCGGTGGAGGACGCGCAGGATCGCGCCGCGACCGCCGACACCGACGTCGCCGCGACCCTCACCGAGATCGACGCGATCGCCGCCGACGCCGGCCGCACCGAGGTGACCGGGCCGGGCATGACGGTGACCCTCACCGACGCACCCCGCGGCCCCGACGGCCGCTACCCGGCCGACGCGTCGCCCAACGACCTCGTCGTCCATCAACAGGACGTCCAGAGCGTGCTCAACGCGCTGTGGGCCGGCGGCGCCGAGGCCATCGGCATGCAGGACCAACGGCTCGTCGCGACGTCCGCACCCCGGTGCATCGGCAACACGCTGCTGCTGCACGGCCGCACCTACAGCCCGCCGTACGTCGTCACCGCGATCGGCGATCCCGAGCGGCTCGGCCAGGCGCTCGACGCCGAGCGTGGCGTCGCGATCTACAAGCAGTACGCCACGCGGTTCGGGCTCGGCTACACCCAGGAGCCGTCGTCGCAGATCACCGTGCCCGCGTACACCGGCGGCTGACGCCGTGTCGGTGAGCCGCACCGTTACCCTGGTCCCATGAAGATCCTGGTCGTCGACAACTACGACAGCTTCGTGTTCAACCTGGTCCAGTTCCTGGGCCAGCTCGGAACGCAGGCCGACGTGTGGCGCAACGACGACGACCGGCTCACCGGCCCCGGCGGCATCACCGCCGCCGCCCGCGGCTACGACGGCATCCTGCTCAGCCCCGGCCCCGGCACGCCCGAGCGCGCGGGCGTCACGATGGAACTCGTCCACGCCGCCGCCGACGAAGCGACGCCGCTGCTCGGCGTGTGCCTCGGGCATCAAGCGATCGGCGCGGCCTTCGGCGGCACCGTCGACCGCGCGCCCGAACTGCTGCACGGCAAGACCTCGCTCGTCCACCACAAGGGCGAGGGCGTGCTCGCGGGTCTGCCCGATCCGTTCGTCGCGACGCGCTACCACTCGCTCACCGTGCTGCCCGAGACGATGCCGGACTCGCTCGAAGTCACCGGCACGACCGACTCGGGCATCGTCATGGGGGTGCGGCACCGCGAACTGCCGATCCACGGCGTGCAGTTCCACCCCGAGTCCGTCATGACGCAGGGCGGGCACCGCATGCTCGCGAACTGGCTTGCCGTGTGCGGCGAGGCGCCCGACGAGACCCTCGTCCGCACCCTCGAACGCGAGATGGAGACCGCGCTCGGCGTGTGAGGCGTCAGCCCGGCTGCAGGACGGCGCGATCGCCCAACTCGTACGAGACCGTGAAGACGCGGCGCGTCAGCCGCCACCCGCCGGGTGAGCGGACCCAGCGGTCGTCGTATTCGCCGAAACACTCGTAGACGGCGTCGCCGTCCGCCGCGACGTGATGCACGCGGCCGTACGTGAGCGAACGCGCGGTGTCGCCGTCGATCTCGATGCGATGGTTCCCGAGCAGATGCTGCGACGGCCCGCACCCGCCGAGATGCGCGCGAACGACGGCGACGATCGCGTCGCGTCCCGACGCGCTGTAGCCCTCGGCGTCGTCGGTGAACGACGCGCCCAGTGCCTCCCAGTCCCGGCGGTCGAGTGCCGACGCCACCTCGGCCAGTGCCTCCACGATCTCCTCGCGCATGCATCAGGGATAGCACCGCGGGACCCACTGTGCGGACGGCGTTCCCGCTCAGTGGATTTCGTGCGTGCGCTCGTCACAACCCCCGTGCGATCACGGCTTCGGTGACGCGGTCGTCGATCGACGACACCGGATTCTCGCGGCCCACCCACGGATCGCCGCCGAAGTACGTCGCGAAGATCTTCTCGGCGGTGCGCGTCGCGAGCGCCTGCGTCGTCAGCGTCGGATTCGGCCCGCCCACGCCGTTCGCGAGCGCCGAGTTGTCGGCGATGTACAGCCGCTTGACCCACCGCGCCTGCGCATCCGAGTCGAGGACCGAATCACGCTCGCTCTCACCCATCCGCATGCTCGACTGCGAGTGCAGGATCAGCGGCGGCCAGTCGCAGCGGTGCACCGACTTCGCGCCCGCGGCCCGCAGCAACTCGACGGCGCGCTCGGTGCAGTACTCGCGATTGCGCCGCGTGCGCGCCGAGCGGTTCCGGTGTCGCACCGTCACTCTCGGCGCCAGACCGTGCTCGTCGGGCGGCAAGATGCCCGGCACCGTCACGCGATTCTCGGGTTCGACGTCGTCGTCGGCGATGACGAGCGCGCTCAGCGTCCGGTTCGCGTCGTCGAGCGTCTCGAGCAGATCGAGTCCGACGAGCCGCCCGTACGTGTCGGCGCCACGCCCGTCCACGACGCTGCCGCCGCGCCCGTACCCCGAGATGCCCGAGTCGGAGAAGTTCAGCGCGTACGCCTGCAGAGCCGGCGGCAGGCAGATCTGCTCGATGCCGCCGTACCCCGGATAGTCCACGCGCGCATTCGAACCGGCGCCCTTCGTCTGCCCCGTGTACTCGTCGAACACCCCGAACACGCCGTCCATGTGGTGATCGGTGAGACCGCGTCCCACCCAGTCGTTCGGGTTCGGCAGCAGCGACTGGAACCACAACCGCGGCGACTCGACACACCCCGCCGCCAGGACGACGACCGCCGCCGTCTCCTCGTGGATCGCGCCGTCCGACGTCCGGAACCGGACGCCGTGCGCCGTCGTCTCGCCGTGGACGTCGTGCGCGAGGATCTTCGTCACGAAGGCGTCGGCGATCAGCCGCGCGGGCCGCCCGCCCTGCGCCCACACATCGGCCGTGAGCATCATCGGGACGTACGAGTTGTCGGTCGAACGGCGCGCCTTGAGGTTGCGCGGCGCGCCCTTCGGGAGGTAACAGCCCTGGTAGCAGTGCCCGCACATCGTGCAGCCGGTCGCCTGCGGATGATGCAGCTGCGCCGGATCGCTCGTGCGGCCCGCCGTCCCGCCCGGCTGCAGGATCGAGTTCTGCTGCGCGCGATGCGCGGGCTCGGTGATGTCGAGCGAGGTCTGATGCGCCAGCCCCATCGCCGCCGCCCCGCGCAGGAACACCTCCTCCTTCGTTCCCATCGGAGCCGTCTGGACGGGCAGCGTCGTCTCGCACCACTCGTAGTACCGGCGCAGCTCGTCGTAGCCGAACGGGAACAGATGTGCGGTGTCGTACATGTCGCGGTCGGCGCCGTCGTACCCCGCGAAGACGCCCGGCGCCGCGCGCGGGCAGTTGCCGAAGTAGTGCAACGTCGTGCCGCCGACGCCGCTCACCTGCCACACGAACGAACTCTGCGGCAGATCGCGCAGCCACGGCGCCTGGCCGCGATCACCCGGGCCGACCCGCAGGAACCCGGTGATCGGGTTGTTCGCGTCGTCCTCGAAATGGGTCCACTCGTTCTCGGGGTCCGCGAATCGCGGCCCCGCCTCGAGGACGAGCACGTCCAGCCCGCGTGCGGCCAGCTCCTTCGCGACGACGGGGCCACCCCCACCGGCGCCGATGACGATCACGTCGGTCATGGTGTCTCCTGTTCAGCCTGCGTCGTCCACGCCGCGGTAGTAGCCGCGGAACTCGTCCCACCCGTCCGAGACGCCTTCGTACCGGCTCAGCTCCCAGCCCGCGGGCCGTCCGGTGAGCGTCCGCGTCCGCCGGTCGAAGGCGGACACCTCGGAGTACGCCGCGAACGCGGCGAGCGTCGGGATCGCGTTGGTCGCGAACTTCAGCGGCAGACCGGGCAGCAGCGGATCGACATCGAGCAGCTCGAAGACGTGCGCCTTCGCGGCGTGCGAGAGATTCGCGAACGGCGCTGCGAACGGGCCGTGCACCGACGCACCGTCCATCGTCACCGTGAAGAGATTGATCAGCGCACTGATCGCCGCCGCGCCCGGCAGCGTGATCCCGAACGCCGGACCGAGCAGCGGGAACGGTACAGCGGCGTCGAACGTCCGCTCGAGCGACGCGCACGCACCCGGTGTCGCGCCACCCGGTCGATCCGTCGCGACACCCTGGTGCCGCGACCACGCGTCGTCACCCGGGACGACGAACGCGAGAATGCCGGCCGTCGTGTCGCGCACCGGCGGCAGCGGCATCTCGGCCGACTGTGCCGCGGCGGTGGGCGCGAACCGTGAGCCGACGCCCGCGAGCAGCAGGCCCGTGACGCCCACGCTCGTCAGGAAGCGTCGCCGTGTGACCTCGGCCGTCGGTCGTTCCACCACCGCAACCCCTCGTGCCGTGCCACGTCCACCGTGACCGTCGTCATGTGACGCGGACACTACGGGGGTGTGTCACACTCGACGATTCCGACACACCGGACGGTACAGATGTTGGGCTGGACGTGGCGCCGAGGCCCCACTCAGCGCGGAATGCCCAGCTGACCGACGTTCACCGAGATCGTCGCGTCACGCGAGACCTCCGACCCCGGCGGCTGCTGCTGCGAGAGCACCTTGCCGACCATGTCGGGATCGAGCGTCGACGTCTGCGACTGCTGCAACTGCTGCGACGTCCCCGTCCAGCCGGACTGGCGGAGCGTGGCGAGCGCCTGCGACACCGTCTGGTTCGTCAGATCCGGCATCGGGATGTTGCTGCCCGTCGAGACCCGCAACTCGACCGTCGAGTTGCTGTCCGCCGACGTTCCGCCGGGCGGGTTCATCGACACGACGGTCCCGCGAGGCTGGCCGGAGTCGACGGTCGACACGTCCACCTCGAACCCGGCGCCCTCGACGTTCGCGCGTGCGACGTCCTCCTGCTGGCCCGTGACGTCCGGGACGCGGATCTGCTCGGGACCGGAGCCCACCGTGATCTTCACGGGGCTGCCCGACGCGATGCTCGCCGCGGGGGACGGATCCTGATCGATCACCTTGTCGACGTCCTCGCGGCTCGACGGACCCTCCTCGACGTCGCGGTCGAGGGTGAGCCCGACGTCCGCGAGTGCTCGCTGAGCCTCGTCGGCCGTCATGCCCGTCAACTGCGGCACGTCGACCTGCGCGGGACCGCTCGACACCTCGAGCGTCACGGTGCTGCCCTCGTCGACGGCGGCACCACCGACGGGCCGCGTGCCGACGATATTGCCCTCGGCGACCACCGGATCGGGTTTGACCTGGCGCGTGACCCGGAGCCCCGCGTTCTGCAGCGTCGTCTCGGCCTCATCGGCCGCGAGATTCGTGACGTCCGGGACCTCCGTGCGGCCCGGTGCGCTGTACACGCTGGCGAGGAAGAACCCGACGATCGCGACGACCGCGATCCCCGCGAGGCTCAGCAGCGCGATCTTCCACCGCTTGCCGCCGCCCCGCGCCGGACGATCGTCGTCGCCGACGGCGCCGATGATCGTCGTGATGTCGTCGTCGTTCATCACCATCGGCGCGCTCGGACGCTGACCGCCCAGCACGCGCACGAGGTCGCTGCGCATGTCCGCCGCCGACTGGTAGCGGTTGGCGGGGTTCTTGCTCATCGCCTTGAGGATGATCGAATCGAGCTCGCGCGGAATGTCCGGATTCAGCGTCGACGGCAGCCGCGGATCCTCGCGCACGTGCTGCACCGCCACCGCGACGGGCGAATCGCCCGAGAACGGCGGCTCACCCGTGAGCACCTCGAACAGCACACAACCGAGCGAGTACACGTCCGAACGCGCGTCCACCTGCTCCCCGCGCGCCTGCTCCGGCGACAGGTACTGCGCCGTTCCGATCACGGCAGCCGTCTGCGTCATCGACTGCGACGCATCCGAGATCGCGCGCGCGATGCCGAAGTCCATGACCTTCACGGCGCCGTTCCGCGTGATCATCACGTTGGCGGGCTTGACGTCGCGATGCACGATGCCGTTGCGGTGCGAGAAGTCCAGGGCCGCGCAGACGTCGGAGACGACCTCCATCGCGCGGCGCGGCGTGAGCGGACCCGACGTGCGGACGATGTCGCGCAGCGTGTCGCCCTCGACGTACTCCATGACGATGTACGGCAGCGGACCCGCCTCGGTCTCCGCCTCGCCCGTGTCGTAGACGGCGACGATCGCCGGATGATTCAGCGCAGCAGCGTTCTGAGCCTCCCGGCGGAACCGCAGATAGAACGTGGGATCGCGCGCGAGATCGGCGCGCAGCACCTTGATCGCGACATCGCGACTGAGGCGGACGTCCCGCGCGAGATGGACCTCCGACATACCGCCGAACCCGAGGATCTCTCCCAGCTCGTAACGGGACGAGAGGTTGCGCGGTGTCGTCATTGCTGTCCTTGCGGGTTCGCGGGGATCTGCTCCTCCGGCGGGGTCGTCTCTTCGGTTGTCGTCTGCTCGGCCGTCGTCGTGACGGGCGGCTCCGTCGTCGTCGTGGTGACGGGCGGCTCCGTCGTCGTCGTGGTGACGGGCGGCGGTGTCGTCGTGACGGGCGGCGGTGCCTGCGTCGTCGGCGGCGGTTCGTACGTTGTGGTGAACGTCGTCGTCGGTGCGGTCGTGAGCGTACGCAGCGTGGACGTCGTCGGCGCCGGAGCGGGGTCGTCGTCGCCTCCGCCGCCGAGCAGCAGCAGCCCACCGGCGATGAGTACCGCCAGCAGCAGCAGCCCGCCGGCGGCCCACGCGACGGCCTTCTGCCCGCTCGTGAGGCCCTTCTTCCCGGGCTCGTCGCCGAATCCCGCGGTGTCGGCGGCCGCGTAGGTCTGCTGCGTCGGCGGGATCGCGCGCGTGCGGTCCGTCGGCGGGGGTGGCGGCGGCGCGATGACGCGGGTCGTGCGGTCGGACACCGTCCCCGGCTGGGGCGGATAGCGTCCGGCGCGCACGGCGGCGACGGCGTCGGCGAACTCGCCGCCCGTCGCGTACCGCGACTCCGGTTCCTTCGACATCGTGATCTCGATGAGCTCGCGGATGTTCGGTGCGAGCCCGGCCGGCAGCGGTGGCGGTGTCTCCCGCACGTGCTTCATCGCGACGGTCAGCGCGCCGTCACCGGTGAACGGCCGGGTGCCCGAGAGCGCCTCGTAGCCGACCACGCCGAGCGAGTACACGTCGCTCGACGACGTCGCGTCCTGCCCCATCGCCTGCTCGGGCGCGATGTACTGCGCCGTTCCCATCACCATGCCGGTGCGGGTCACGGGCGACGCGTCGATCGCCTTCGCGATCCCGAAGTCGGTGATCTTCACCTGGCCCTGCGGAGTGATGAGGATGTTGCCGGGCTTGACGTCGCGGTGCACGACGCCCGCCTCGTGCGCGACCTGCAGCGCACGGCCCGTCTGCTCGAGCATGTCGAGCGCGTACGGGACCGCCAGCCGTCCGACACGCGAGAGCACCGTGTTGAGCGGTTCCCCGCTCACGAGCTCCATGACGAGGTACGCCGTCGAGTCGCCCGACGCGTCGCTGGTCTCGCCGTAGTCGTAGATCCCGGCGATCCCGGGATGATTGAGCCGCGCGGTCGTCCGGGCCTCGGTGCGGAACCGCTCCAGGAACTCCGGGTCGGTCGAGAACTCGGACTTGAGCACCTTGACGGCGACGCGTCGTCCCAGCCGGGTGTCGTCCGCCTCCCACACCTGACCCATGCCGCCGGTCGCGATGAGCCGGATCAGCCGGTATCGGTCGGCGATCAGGGCGCCGTTCTGAAGAGCCATGTCACCTTCCCTGCAATCCGGCTTGGAGGACGGCGCGACCGACCGGCGCCGCGACGGAGCCACCCGTCGCGGCGAGTGCGCGATCGCCACCGTCCTCCACGATGACAGCGATCGCGATCGTCGGGTTCTCGGCGGGCGCGAAACCGATGTACCACGCGTGCGGCGGCGTGTTCCGCGGATCGCTGCCGTGCTCGGCCGTCCCCGTCTTCGACGCGATCTGGACGCCGGGGATCTGACCCGTCCCACCGGTCTGATTCTCGGACGCCACCATGAGATCGGTCAGCGTCGCCGCGACCTCGGAAGAGAACGCCTCGCCGTTCGAGACGGGCGACGGGCTGCCGAGACTCGACAGGTCCGGAGCCTGCAACTCGGAGACGAGCTGCGGCTCCATCCGGACGCCGCCGTTCGCGACGGTCGCGGCGATCACGGCGTTCTGCAGCGGAGTGAGCGCGACGTCGCGCTGCCCGATGCTCGACTGGCCGAGCGCCGCGCCGTCGGGAATCGAGCCGATCGTGCTCGGTGCGACGGGGAACGGCACACCGGTGATCTCGTCGCCGATGCCCAGTGCCGACGCCTGCGACTCGAGTGCGTCGGCACCCGCCTGCTCGCCGAGTTCGACGAACGCCGTGTTGCACGAGCGGGCGAACGCCTCGCGCAGCGACGCCGTCGGCCCGCCGCCGCACGTCGCGCCGCCGTAGTTCTCGAGCGTGGTCGCGGTGTCGGGCAGCGTGATCTGCGGGGCCGCCGTCAGCTGGGTGTCGGGTGTCGCTCCCTCGCCGAGCGCCGCGGCCGTCGTCACCACCTTGAACGTCGAGCCGGGCGGATAGGTCTGCGACACGGCGCGATTGAGCATCGGCTGATCCGGATCGGACGTCAGCCGCTCCCACGCCTCGGTGCTCACGCGGCCGTCGTGACTCGACAGCTCGTTCGGATCGAAGCTGGGCGTGCTCGCCATCGAGAGGATGCGACCCGTGCTCGGCTCGATCGCCACGACCGAACCGGTGTATCCGCGCGAGGTCAGCTGGTCGTACGCGACCTGCTGCATCACCGGGTCGATCGTGGTGATGACGTTGCCGCCGCGCGGATCGCGCCCGGACACCATGTCGAAGAACCGGCGGCTGAACAGCCGATTGTCGGAGCCGTTGAGGATCGAATCCATCCCGTTCTCGAGCCCCGTGCTGCCGTACTGCATCGAGTAGAAGCCCGTCACCGGAGCGTTCGCGAGCGGGCTCGACGGCACGCCCTCGCCCGCCGGATACGTCCGCAGGTACTTGTAGCGATCGTCGGTCGGAATCGACTGCGCCATCACCTGGCCGGCAGCCGAGATCTGACCGCGCTGCCGCGAGTACTCGTCGAGCAGAACACGTGAGTTGCGCGGGTCCGAACGGAGATCGTCGGCCTTGATGACCTGCACGTACGTCGCGTTGGCGAGCAACGCGACGACCATCACCATCACGGCGAGCGCGACTCGGCGCAGCGGAGTGTTCATCGCCGCTCCACCATTTCGGTCTGCGCGTCCGCGATCGGCGGCAGCGGACGCTTGCGCGGCGCCGCCGGTTCACGGGCCGCGTTGGAGATCTTGATGAGGATCGCGACGAGGATGAAGTTCGCGAGCAGCGACGATCCGCCGTACGACATGAACGGCGTCGTCAGTCCCGTCAGCGGGATCAGTTTGGTGACGCCACCGACCACGACGAACACCTGGATCGCGATCGTGAACGACAGGCCGGCCGCGAGGAGCTTGCCGAAGCTGTCGCGCACCGCGAGCGCCGTGCGCAGACCGCGCACGATGAGCACGAGGAACAACACGAGGATCGCCGCGAGACCGATCAGACCGAGCTCTTCGCCGATCGTCGCGACGATGAAGTCGGTCTTCGCGAACGGCACCGTGTTCGGGCGCCCGCTGCCGAGACCGGTGCCCGCGATCCCGCCCGTCGCGAGGCCGAACAGCGACTGCGAGATCTGGTACCCGGTGTTGTTGTAGTCGCCGAGCGGGTCGATCCACGTGTGCACACGCACCCGGACGTGACCGAACATCTGATAGGCGAAGAAGAACCCGATCGCGAGCAGCGTCGCCCCGATCGCCAGCCACGCCGCGCGTTCGGTCGCGATGTAGATCATCACCAGCACCGTGCCGAACAGCAGGAGCGACGTGCCGAGGTCCTTCTGGAACACGAGCACGCCCACCGAGACCGCCCACGCGAGCAGGATCGGACCGAGATCGCGTGCGCGCGGGAAGTCCATCCCGAGGAAGTGCTTGCCCGCCGTCATGAACAGCTCGCGCTTCTGCACGAGGATCGTCGCGAAGAAGATGATGAGCAGGATCTTCGAGAACTCACCCGGCTGGATGCTGAACCCGGGCAGCCGGATCCAGATCTTCGCGCCGTTGACCTCGGACAGGCTCGCGGGCAGCAGCGCCGGGATCATGAGGAACACGAGCCCCACGAGCCCGAGCGTGTAGCCGTAGCGCGCGAGCAGCCGGTAGTCGTGCAGCGCGACCATGATCACGACGAAACACACGACCGCGACGGCCGTCCACAGAATCTGCTGATTGGCGTCCGACGACGGCGCAGCGGTGCCGAGGGCGGCCGCCGACTGTTCGTCGGCCAGATCGAGCCGGTGGATGAGCACGAGGCCGAGCCCGTTGAGCAGCGCGACGATCGGCAGGATCAGCGGATCCGCGTACGGCGCGAACCGTCGCACCGCGAGATGCGCCACCAGGTAGAGCACCACGAACGCGATGCCGAACTTCCCGATGTCCCACGTGATCGACTGTTCCTGGCTCGCCTCCACGAGGATCAGCGACACCGTCGTCACGACGAATGCGAGCCCCAGCAGCAGTAATTCGGTTCCCCGTCGGGTGGGCTGCGCCGGAGCGGGGGCGAACCCGCCGGGCGGGCTCGGAAAGGAACCGGTCTGCGTCACCGACATCAGCCGACCGCCCTGCAGTTCTGACCGGGCGCGGGCGCCTGCCCCTCGGGCAGCGCACCCTCGGTGGGCGGGGCCGGCTCGGCGCCGCCTTCCGGTGCGGGCGCGGGAGCCGGGGGCGCCGGTTCACCGGGCGCGGGCGCCGGCGGCGGGGGAGTCGCGGTGGTGGGATCGGCGCACACCGGCAGCAGGTCGCCGTCGACGAGCCGCTGCATCTGGCCGCGGGCGTCGTCGAGATTGCCCGACGGCAGACCTGCACGCACCTGCGCGCGTGCCGACGGCGCGAGATCGTCGACGGTGAGGACGTCGCACGTCGCCGGAAGCGGATCCGGCGGCACGAGCGTGAGTTCGCCGTCGTCCGTGACACATCCGACGAGCTCGGTGCTCTGGAACGAATAGCCGAACACCGAGCCGGGGACGCCGCGCATCACGGACACGCGGTCGTCGTCGGCGGCGACGTAGTAGTTGTTCAGGATCAGGAACCTGCCCGCGACGGCGCCCGCGACGAGGACCACGAGCACGCCGACAACCGCGACGACCCACCACAGCGCACGACGCTTCTTGGGCGGCGGCTCGTCGGCGGCCTGCGGGACGACGCGCTTCGGGGTCGCGCGCGGCGGACGCATCGCGGCCGCGCGGCCCGCGGCCGTGTTCGGAGGCGGGGTGTCCTCTTCGTCCTCGCTCGACGCCGCACCCGCGACGATCGGATTGGACTGCCCGTAGTCGAGGTCGATGACGTCCGCGACGACGACGGTGACGTTGTCGGGACCGCCACTGCGCAATGCGAGTTCGATGAGCCGGTCCGCGGCCTCGTCCTCGGTGCCCTCCGCGAGGGTGTTCTGGATGGTCTCGTCGCTCACGACGTCCGACAGGCCGTCCGAGCACAGCAGGTAGCGGTCGCCCGCCTTCGCCTCACGCACCGTCAGGGTCGGCTCGACCTCGCCGCCCGTGAGCGCCCGCATGATGAGCGAACGCTGCGGATGCGTGTGCGCCTGCTCGGCGGTGATGCGGCCCTCGTCGACAAGCGACTGGACGAAGGTGTCGTCGCGCGTGATCTGCGTCAGTGTGCCGCCGCGCAGCAGGTAGCCGCGCGAATCGCCGATGTGCGCGAGACCGAGCTTGGATCCCGCGAACAGGATCGCGGTGAGCGTCGTGCCCATCCCGTCGAGCTCGGGCTCCTCCTGCACGTGCTCGGCGATCGTCTCGTTGCCGGTCGCGACGGCCCGCCCGAGCTTGCCGACGAGGTCGGCGCCCGGCTCGTCGTCGTCGAGGTGCGCGAGGGCCGCGATCATCAGCTGCGACGCCACCTCGCCGGCCGCGTGCCCGCCCATGCCGTCGGCGAGTGCGAGCAGCCGCGCACCGGCGTACACCGAGTCCTCGTTGTTGGAGCGCACGAGGCCGCGGTCGCTGCGCGCCGCGTAACGCAGGACGAGTGTCACGGGCGCAGCTCGATCACGGTCTTGCCGACGCGCACGGGGGTGCCGAGCGGGACGCGGACGGCCGTCGTCACCTTGGCGCGATCGAGATAGGTGCCGTTCGTCGAGCCGAGATCCTCGACGTACCAGTCGGTGCCGCGAGGGGAGAGTCGTGCGTGCCGGGTCGAGGCGTAGTCGTCGGTGAGGACGAGAGTCGAATCGTCGGCGCGGCCGATGAGAACGGGCTGCGTGCCGAGCGGAATGCGGGTGCCCGCGAGCGCGCCCTGCGTCACCACCAGCGTGCGCGCGACCTTCTGCTTACCGAGCGACTGCAGCACCGAGCCGCCCCGCGAACGGGTCGGGACGCGGACGCCGGAACCCGCGTAGATGTCGGTGCGCAGCGACCGGATGATCGACCACACGAAAAGCCACAGCAACAGCAGAAAGCCTGCGCGGGTGAGCTGCAGGATCAATCCCTGCACGGCGGTCCACCTCCTTCCGGTCACACGACTGCACCAGGATTGCAGCATCATAGGGGCAACCCGTATCCGCGCTCAGGATACGGACTGCCACACACATCGAAGGGTCCTCGGACACGTCGGCCGTGCCGTGTCGGTCACGTCATGTCGACCGGACACGGCTGGGCCGCCGACGCGTCAGACGATGCGAACGAGGATCTCCGAGTGGCCGGCGCGGATGATGTCACCGTCCGCGAGCTGCCAATCCTGCACCGGAGCGCCGTTGACGGTCGTTCCGTTGGTCGATCCCAGATCCGAGAGCATCGCGACGCGGCCGTCCCACCGGATGTCGATGTGACGACGCGACACACCGGTGTCGGGGAGCCGGAACTGTGCGTCCTGCCCGCGACCGACGATGTTGCTGCCCTCGCGCAGCTGGAAGTGACGGCCGCTGCCGTCCTCGAGCTGCAGCGTCGCGGTGAAGGTGTGGCCGTCCGCGTAGCCCTGCGGCGCGTATCCGCCCTGCTCGTAGGCGTAATCCTGCTGGTAGCCACGGTCGTACGAACCCTGCTGCTGGTACGCGTCGTCGTACCCGCCCTGGTCGTACTGGTAGTCCTGCGGCCGGTAACCCTGATCCTGCTGGTAGCCCTGGTCGCGGTAGGCGCCCGGCTGGTAACCCGGATCGGCGTAGCCGCCCTGGTCCTGATAGCCCTGGTCGCGGTAGCCGGGGTCCTGGTGACCCTGGTCCCGGTAGCCCTGATCCTGGTAACCCTGCGGCTGGTAGCCCTGATCCTGGTAGTTCTGTCCGTAGCCGCGGTCGTACGAGTCCTGCTGGTACCCCTGCTGCTCGCCGGCGTAGCCCTGGCCGTACCCCTGCCCGTAGCCGCCCTGGTACTCGCCGGCACCGTGGTCGTACCCGTTCTGCGGGCTCTGGGCGTACCGCTGGTCCTGGTCCGCGCGAGTGTGGCCGTTGCGCACGTACTGCGGATCCTGGTTGCGGCCTGCCGCGGGCTCGCGGCCGGCGTCGTAGCCTGAGTTCTGCGTCATGGGGCCAGCTCCTGCGTTGGGCATGTCGGGGGTGGACAACTGGGGACGGCTCGGTGCCGCCGGACCGGGTGGCGGCAGCACCCGGGAGTCTGGTCGAGGGCCGGGCGGGGCGCTCGGCGCGCGGCCCGGATCGCGGCGGCCTGCGTCGGGGTCGACGGAGCCGGATGCACGGAACTGGCCGGTGTGGAGCGACTGCGACGGCTCGAGCACCACCTGCACGGGGCCGTACGTCTGCCAGCCCTGCTCACGGATGTAGTCCTCGAGGTGCCGAGAGAATGCCTTGGCCGTGATGTCACGGTCGGCGGCGAGGGCGTCGTGATCGGAGTTGTTGATCGTGATGACGTAGTTGTTGGGCGCGAGCATGTGACCGCCGTCGAGGTGCTCGACGCGATCCGATGCCTCCTGCCGCAACGCCGACTCAACCTCTTGCGGGACGACGCCGCCGCCGAAAACCCGAGCGAACGCGTCACCGACGGCGCCCTGCAGCTTGCGCTCGAAGCGGGCCACGATGCCCATCGGTGTCTCCTTCCACTCACCCGGCCACCTTCGGGCCGTTCTCTCGTCCGCGATCGTGTCGTTCCGGACCGCGGTGTGACCACCACGGTACTGTGTCGAGTTGCCTGTTCGGTCCGACCCACTGGGCGCGAACGCGAACGATACGACCCCGGTCCGATCGTGTCTGCATGATATCGACGCAACCCGCCCAGCACGTTGCAGAACGATCACGGTCTGGAAGCATCCTTCTGCAGGCCTCCTACCTGCGGAATCGTTGTCTTCAGACCTGCTGTGTTAGTGTTGCGGTCGCTCGAGGGCGAGTGGCGGAATGGCAGACGCGCTGGCTTCAGGTGCCAGTGTCCTTCGGGACGTGGGGGTTCAAGTCCCCCTTCGCCCACCATCGAGTAAGGCCTCAACCGAATGGTTGGGGCCTTACTCGTTTCTGCTGTTCTCACGGCTTCGGCCGCACGACTTCAACGGCCCTCGCGGTTCGGCGCCCGTCCGCGCGAAATGCGGCCGTCCGTCGCGTAATCGGATGTGTTCGCCGGAGGCGTGGACGTGTCGGTGGTGGTGTCGGCAGAGCAGGATCAGGTTGTCGAGATCGGTGGGTCCGCCGTCTGCCCAGTGGACGATGTGGTGTGCGTCGGTCCAGGCAGAGGGTGTGGTGCAGCCGGGGTAGGCGCAGCCGCGGTCGCGTACGTGCAGCGCGCGGCGTTGGGCGGCGGTGACCAGGCGTGTGGTGCGGCCCATGCTGAGTGGGATGCCGTCGTCGTCGACGGTCAGTGCGGTGATGCGGGCGTCGCATGCGATCAGTCGTGCGGTGCGGGTGGTGATGTGCCCGGTCCACGGCATGTCCGGCAGGCCCAGTGACGCGAAATCGAGGTCCACGTCGGCTGGGCCGGGTCGGTTGTCCGTGGTGGCCACAGGCGGCCGGTGGGTGCCGTGGCAGCGAGTGAATCGGGCCCCGCGTGTGGCGGTGGATCGCTGCGGTGGCTGTGTCAGGCCGGTGTCTCGGATGACGACGGTGACGTGGGGACGTTCGCCGGCTTCGTTTCCGGCAGCACCCGTGTCGAGGAAGCGCCGCGCGATCTCGGTGAGAGCGTCGGCGCGTCGTTGCTGCGCAGTGCGGCGGTCGCGGGTGCCGTCGGCCGCGGGAGCAGGCGCGGACAGTTTCGACAGGGCGGTCAGCAGGGTTTCGCCGGACAGGGCGTCGAGGTCGCCGTCGATCCGGACGCGCCCGTGCAGTGTCGGGGACACGGACAGCCGGTTGAGGTCGGCACGGTCCTTGGCCGGTGCGGTATCGGTGGCCAGGCGCGCCTCGAGGTGTTCCTTGACGCGGCGCACGCTCGCGGCCGTCACGCCCGGCCCAGGGGCCGCGGCGATCAGGAACGCCTCGATGCACTGCCCACCGACGACCTCGTAGCGGTGCGGGTCGGACTCGCGCAGCGCGGCCAGCAGGCCGGGCGGGTCGAGGAGAAACGAGGCCGCGATCTCGGCGTGTCGCGGAGACATCCGCAGCTCGCCGACGGCCGCGGCGAACTCGGGGATCTCGCGTAGCGCGACGCCGACCCGGGCGATCGCACGCCCGGCGCCCGGTTCGAGTGTGGTGCGCGCGGCGAGCCAGGTGCCCGCGTCGCGATAGCCGAGATCATCGGTCGCGCGGCGGGTTTCGATCTCACCCATCACGGTGATCCGCTCGGCTTCGAGGCGGGCGATCTGCTCCGAGAGCGTCAACGCTCGGCTACGCAGTTCGGCATCGGTCTGCTGCCACAGTGAATCACCGTGCGCGACAAGCGAAGAATCTTCCCCCGACCCCATGGATACACCATAGTTAGAACACGAGTTCGAGTCAAGGGGTTCCGATGTGGGACTGTCCAACGCTGTCGGGCGAGTTCGCGGGCTGCCTCCACGCTCAACGACCGGCGAAAGAAAGCACTTCCCATACCACTCCATGTGTTGTAGTTTCAGACCACAATGTTCGTAGTGATTGGAGTGGAACATGCGTGAACTCGTGTACTACGCCGCGGTGAGCCTCGACGGCCACCTCGCGAGCCCGGACGGCGCGTTCGACGCGTTCTCGCTCGAAGGCGACCACATGGCCGACCTCGCACGCTTCGCCGACGCGATCCCGACGGCGGGTGCCGATCACCTCGGCATCGCGCAGGACCGCTCGTGCTTCGACACCGTGCTCATGGGGTGGAACACCTACGCCGTCGGGCTCGGCGTCCCTGGCGGCGAGAGCCCGTACCGCCACCTGCGGCAGATCGTCTTCTCCCGCAATCACACCGGTGCCGGCGAGAACCTGACCGTGACCGACGACGATCCCGTCGACGTCGTCCGTTCCCTCAAAGACGAAGCGGGAAGCAGCATCTGGTTGTGCGGCGGCGGAAACCTTGCAACGCAGCTGGCCGACGAGATCGATCGGATCGTGTTCAAGCGCCACCCGATCGTCTTCGGCGGCGGCATTCCCGCGTTCGCGCCGAACGCCTACTCGCCGAGGCGGTTCGACCTCGTCGACACGAAGGCGTTCACGTCCGGTGTCGAGGTCGTCGAGTACGCGCGCTCTCGCTGATCAGCTGGGGATGTCGCGGCGTCCGAACCCCACGGTGGCGACGGCGAACAACACGCCCGCGACGACGGACATCGCGATCAGCGGAACCGGATCGACGCTGTCGAGCGGCACCGCAGGCGTGTGCGTGAACGGCGAGATGTCGCGCACCCACTGCGGCAGCCGCAGCAATTCGCCGAACAGCCCGACGACGAGCACCACGACGAGGACTCCCCAGCTCAGCCCTGTCATGCGCGGCAGCCACGCGTACAGCACGAGCGCCACCGCGCCGACGACCAGCGCCGCCGGAATCTGGACGGCGAACGCTGCGACACCACGGCCGACGTCGCCCCAGTTCCCGGATGTGATCGTGTGCGCGACACCCATGCACAGCCCCGAGAGGACGAGCATCGCCGCGACACCGAGGAACGTCACGAACCCCGCGGAGCCGAACAGGGCACGCCGCGACACGCGCGTCGCGAGCGTCGTCTCGACGCGCCCTGCGGTCTCGTCGGACCGCATGTGCGTCGCGACGGTGACCGCCCATGCCGCGGCGGCGAGCGCGATGAAGCCGGAGATCACCACCTGCATCGAGTCCGCGAGCGCACCCGAACCGCCGAGTTGCTCGATGAGTTGCTGCATCTGATCGGAATCACCGGCGAGTGAGTCGACGGACGTCAGCAGGAATCCGACGAGCGCGCTGTACGCGGCGACCGCGATCGTCCACGACGCCCACGCGCCGGTGTGCATCCGAAAGGTCAGCGAGAGCGGGCCTTTCAGTCTCGTCGAACCCGCAGGCCCCGGTCGCGGCGCGATGAGCCCACCGCCGAGGTCGCGGTGCACCTGCATCCACACCGCGGCGCCCGCCGTCACGAGGAACAGCAACACACAGAGCAGTGCAGGCCACCACCGGTTGGCGCCGAACGGATCGATCTCCTGGGCCCACCCCACGGGCGAGAGCCAGCGCAGCCAGCCGAGCGACTCCTCGACGTCACCGCCGCCGCGCAACGCATAGCCGGCCACGACGACGACGGTGCCGATGGTGTTCGCGGTGCGCGCCGTCGTCGCGATCTGCGCCGTGACGGCAGCGATACCGCTCGCGGCGAGACCGACTCCGATGTACTGCATTCCGACGGCAAGCGACGACATGCCGTCGCCGCCGTAGGCGAGGAACGTGGCAGCCGCCGCAGCACCCGTGACGACGGAGAGCGTGGCTCCGTACGCGATCGCGACGGCGATCGGTGCGAGCGCTCCCACTCGTCCCGAGCGGACGAGTTCGAGCCGCCCCAGCTCCTCGTCCTTCCGGCTGTGCCGCACCACGGTGAGGACGACGAGGACCGCGAGCGTCGTGACGAGGAACAGGCCGATGCGCCACGACATCACCGAGGCGACGGACTGGGTGTGGTCGAGCGGACCGAGCAGGAGAAGGAAGGCCTGGTTGGTTCCCGCCGTCGCGGCGAGGGCGTCGCGGCTCTGCTGCGTCCCGTACGCCTCGGTCAGGGCAGCGGCCGTCGAGACGTACATGAGCACGAAGACGATCGCGGTGACGGGAATCGCGAGCCGCTCGTTCCGGAATGCGATGCGCGCGAGCGTCCCCCATCCCGCGAGCGGCGAGCTCTGGACGACGGTGCCCCGGACGGCGGCGGGCGCGCTCATGATCGCACCTCGTCGTCGTGGGCGCCGTACTCGTGGAGGAAGAGCTCTTCGAGCGAGGGCGGCGCGATGGTGAGGCCCGCGGGATCGAGTTCGGCGATCGTGGCGACGACGCGCGGAACGTCGGTGCCGTCGACGTGGAACGTCACGGAGTCGGCTCCGTGCTCGGTGCGTTCGACGTCGAAATCGTGTACGCCGTGCATCGCGCGCAGCGTCTCGACGCCGTTGCCGTCCGGCAGATCGACGGTGACCTTCGAGCGGCGCAGATGCCTCAACTCGGTGAGAGTGCCGGACTGCACGGTCTTTCCGGCACGAATGATGGTGACGGTGTCGCAGAGCGCTTCGACCTCGGACAGGATGTGGCTCGACAGCAGTACCGAGGTTCCGCGCTCCGCCGCGGCGCGCACGTAGCGGCGGAACGTCGCCTCCATGAGCGGATCGAGGCCCGACGTGGGCTCGTCGAGCACGAGCAGGTCGACGTCGGCGGCGAGCGCGGCGACGAGTGCGACCTTCTGCCGGTTGCCCTTCGAGTACGTGTCGGTGCGCCGCGTGGGGTCGAGTTCGAAGGCCTCGAGCAGTTCCTTCTTGCGTGACGTCGCGACGTCGACGCCGCGCAGCGAGAGAAGCAGATCGATCGCTTCGCCGCCCGTCGTCTTCGGCCACAGCGAGACGTCGCCGGGGACGTACGCGAGCCGCGAGTGCAGTGCGACGGCATCGGCGAACGGGTCGGAGCCGAAGAGGCGCGCGGTGCCGCCGTCGGCGCGGTACATGCCGAGCAGGACGCGGATGGCAGTCGACTTCCCGGCGCCGTTGGGTCCGAGGAATCCGGCCACCTCGCCTTGCGCGACACCGAGATCCAGTCCGTCGAGCGCGACGACCGAACCGAACGTCTTACGGAGATCGCGGACGTCGACGACGTCGTGGGACGTGCTCATGAAGTGCCTCCGGTCGGTGGGAAGTGTTTCAGGACGTCGTCGTACAAGGTTGTGTCCGTGAGCATTCCGAACGTGAACAGTTCGACGACGGGCGCGGCGTTGCGCGCGAGATAGCCCTGGACGATCTCGGCGGTGCCGTCGTCCGGCGCGGGCGGGTGCAGCAGGAAGTCCGTCAGCATGATGCCCAGCGAATGCCGTACGAGGTAGGCGGCGCGTGCGTCCTCGTCGGCGCCGGGCCTGATCGACCCGTTGGCGACACCGGTCTCGAGGTATCGGCGAGTGGCGCGGGTGAGCCGGTCGTAGAGGCCGTGTGCCAGTTGTCCGCCTGCCTGGATGCTCCGGATCGCGTAGAGGTAGACGCCGCCGAGCGTGTCGGTGTCGGAGAGGTAGGCCAGCACGGCCGGCCCCATCTCGCCCGGCCCCGACACGGTCGCGATCTTGTCGGCCATGAGGGCGTCGATGCGGTCGTCGCACGCCTGCCGCAGACCCTCCTTGGATCCGAAGTGATGGATGACGAGGCCCGGGCTCACGCCCGCGCGCGCCGCGATCGTCCGGACGGAGGCGGAGAACCCTTCACGGCCGAACACCTCGACCGCGGCGTCACGGATTCGTGCGCGCGCCGTCCGGTCCTCGGCTGAACTCATGTTCAGCATCTTATATTCGTGTTCAGTCGCGGGAGAGGGGTTTTGGCACACTGGATGCTGTGACTGTCGATTTCGGACCGGCTTCCGGTGCAGACGGCGAGCTCGATTACGCCACGCTCCGCGACGACCTGACGCGGTTCATGATGGAGTACGAGTTCGGCGCCCGTGAGCTGCTGACGAAGATCGAGATCCTGCAGGAGGAGTTCACCCACCTGCACCGTTACTCGCCGATCGAGCACGTCGAATGGCGCGTCAAGAGCCCCGAGAGCCTGCTGCGCAAGATCCGTCGCCGCGGTCTGCCGTTCACGCTCGACGCCGTCCGTGCCGGGATCAACGACGTCGCCGGCATCCGCATCACGTGCAGCTTCATCTCCGACACGTACCGCCTCGCCGAGATGATCACGGGCCAGTCCGACCTGCGGTTGATCGAGGTCAAGGACTACATCGCCGCGCCGAAGCCGAACGGCTACAAGAGCCTGCACCTCATCGTCGAGGTCCCGGTGTACCTCACCGATCGCGTCCAGAAGGTGCGGGTCGAACTGCAGATCCGCACGATCGCCATGGACTTCTGGGCGAGCCTCGAGCACAAGATCTACTACAAGTACGACCGGGAGATTCCGTCCGAGCTGCTGGAGGAGCTCACCGAGGCCGCCCAGGCCGCGGGCGAGCTCGACCAGAAGATGGAGCGCCTGCACACCGAGGTGTCGCGGCTCGGGGCCGAGGTATCGCCGAGGTCGCCCGCCTCGGGTGCCGCACCCATCCCGCGCGAGCTGCTCGAGCTCCTCGCGAGCGGGCGTGACGACGACCCCGATATGCGGTAACGCGCGTCACATGTATCCCGATCTCGCCTAGCGGACTGGACAGTTGTACTATGCCCTCGTTCCGGCAATGGTCTGGAATCAACGCTGGGAAGGGGTTCGGGGGGACGATGTCAACGGGGGGGAATTGCGCCTTTCTCGGCTTTCTCGCTGTCTGCGCATGTCCGCGTCGTTCACCGGCCGTCGGCCGTGTGCAACGACCCTGTCGACCCTTCGGAGTTGGCCGTTCACGGCTCGCCACTACCCGAAGGAAACAACGCATGAGCAAGGAATCTCGGGGCCGCCACAGGCGCGCCCGGCAGCGCGCCGCTGTCACGACGACGATCCCGGTCGCACTGGCGCTGGCAGCAGCCTCCGTCGCGCAGGCCGCACCGGCACAGCAGCCGGGCGTCACGTCGCCGAGCAGCCCGTCGCAGCAGCCGGGCGTGACGCTGCCGGCGCAGCCGGAGAAGCCGCGCCAGTACCTCCCGGGCTACACGCCGTCGCCCGAGGTGCAGAACGCGCAGTGGCGCACGTACGACGACTTCCAGCAGGGCTACATCGCCCCGCAGACGGTGCAGCCGCAGGCCGTCGCGCCGGAGCCGGTCTACACCGATCCCGGTTACACGCAGCCGCAGTCGTACTCGCAGGAGTACAGCGAGGGCTGGAGCGAGCCGCAGACCGCAGCGCCGGTCGAGGTCGAGCCCGCCGTCGTGGAGTCGGCACCCGTCCCGGTCGAGACCGTCGAGGTCAAGCGCATCGCGCCGATCGAGGCTCCCGAGGGCAAGATCCTCATCGGTCACGCGCTCTTCGATCGCCCCGGCTTCATCTCCGAGGACGACGCCGAGCGCTTCAACAACACCGCAGCTGCCCTCCAGGCCGACGGTGGCAACCTCCTCACCGACCTCGGTGTCGATGCGTCGCAGGCCGACCGTGCGACGGCGGGTGCCATCGCCGGCGGTGCGACCGGTGCCGTCATCGGTGCGTCGGTCGCCGGCATTCCGCCGGCGCTGCTCGGTGCAGCGGTCGGCGCGGGGACTGGCGGTCTGATTGGCTGGACCATTGGCGGCGCGGGTGCAACACCGGCTTCGTACGTGCTTGCTCCTCAGGGCGCTGCTATCGGTGCTGGCGTGGGTGCGGCGGTTGCGGGCATTCCGACTGCACTGATCGGCGGAGCAGTCGGCGGTGCCATCGGTGCCGGTATCGGTGCGACGGCGTTCGGTGGCCAGGAAGTCGTCGAGCAGCAGGAAGTCGCTCCGGCGCCCGTCGTCGAGGGTGAGGTCCTGGCGGACGCTCCCGAGGCGGCTCCGGCTCCCGCTCCCGAGCCCCTCCCCGTGATCTCGCCCGAGGACGCCGTGCTGGTGAAGGCGCAGACGCAGCAGACGATCGATCAGATCGCGGGCCTGCCTGGTGGCGATCTGGCCGTCGACGCAGCGCGCAATGCTGCTCTCGCGGCGCCGCAGGCGCTCGAGGGCCTGCGTGGCTCGATCGTGGCGATCGGTGGCGAGGGTGTCGTCGTCGCCGTCGAGAGCGCTGCGACGGCTGTCGCTCAGGCGACCGCTCCGGTCGGCCCGAACGGCGAGCTCGCGCTGGAGACGCTCACCGCCTGATCCGCTCCCGCGGTTCTGCACCCCTTTCGTCACTCTGCACCCCTACCGGGCAACTGGTAGGGGTGCAGAGTGCTATTAGGGGTGCAGAACGGCCTACGGCGATGCGGCTCAGAACGAGGCGGCGAGGGTGCGGCTGATCACCAGGCGCTGGATCTGGTTGGTGCCCTCGAAGATCTGGGTGATCTTCGCCTCCCGCATGTAGCGCTCTGCAGGGAAGTCGGTGGTGTAGCCGTTGCCGCCCAGCACCTGCACGGCGTCGGTCGTCACCTTCATCGCGGCGTCGGTCGCCACGAGCTTCGCGACGGATGCGGCGCGCGAGTACTGCCGTCCCGCGTCGCGACGGCGCGCGGCGTCGAGGTACGTCGCACGGGCCGAGTCCACGGCGGCGGCCATGTCGGCGAGCACGAATCCGAGTCCCTGGTGGTCGGCGATCTTCTTGCCGAACGTCTCGCGTTCCTGCGAGTACCGGACGGCTTCGTCGAGTGCGGCCTGCGCGATGCCGGTGGCGACGGCCGCGATGCCGAGCCGTCCCGAGTCGAGGGCGCTGAACGCGATCTGCAGACCCTGGCCCTCCGTGCCGACGAGCCGGTCCGCGGGCACTCGCGCGTCGTCGTAGGTCGCTGCCGCGGTGGGGACGGCGCGCAGTCCCATCTTGTCCTCGGGCTTGCCGAACGAGAGGCCGTCGGTGTCGCGGTCGACGAGCAGGCACGAGACGCCCTTCGACCCCTCGCCCGTGCGCGCGAAGAGGTTGTAGACGTCGGCGATGCCGCCGTGGGTGATCCACGCCTTCGTGCCGCGAACGACGTAGTCGTCGCCGTCGCGGACGGCGCGGCAGGTCAGTGCGGCGGCGTCGGAGCCGGCCTGTGGTTCGGAGAGGCTGTAGGCGCCGATCGTGTCGCCCGCGAGCAGCGACGGCAGCCAGCGCTGTTTCTGCTCCTCGGTGCCGAAGTTCACGAGCGGGTGGCAGGACAGGCCGTGGACGCTGACGGCGACTCCGACGGCGGCCCACCGAGCGGCGATCTCCTCGAGCACCTGCAAATACACTTCGTACGGCTGCGCGCCGCCGCCCCACTCCTCGGGATAGGGGAGGCCGAGCAGGCCCGCCTTGGCGAGTGTCGCGAACGCGACGTCGGGATACTTCTCGGCCTTCTCGTACTCGGCGGCGATCGGCGCGAGCGTCTTGTCCGCGATGTCGCGGGTGAGCTCGATGAGGTCGTGGGCCTCGTCGGTCGGTAGCAGCCGGTCGACAGGGCGTGGTCCGCGCTCGGTGGCCATCGTGTTCGCTCCTCGCACGGGCCGCGCGCGAGTGTGGCGTGACCCGTTGTGTGATATTCCATGTGCCGTGAGTCTCATACAGTACTACGGACAGTCCTGTAGTACTGTCTTCGGCATGGATCAGCTGATCGTCGGCGGCGCGCGTGCTCGCACGTTCGCGACGGCGCGGCGGGGACAGCTGTTCGACCAGCTCACCGACCTCTTCCTCGCGGAAGGGTTCGCGCATCTCACGCTCGACGACATCGCCGCCCGGCTTCGGTGCTCGAAGTCGACCCTCTACACGCTGGCGGGTTCGAAGGAACAACTCGTCCGTGCGTCTACCGTTCATTTCTTTCGCCGCGTTACAGATCAGGTTGCGGCAGCCGTTCCGGAGGGCGCATCCGCACGCGAACGCATCGTCGCGTATCTCACAGCGGTCGGTGTCGCGCTCGCGCCCGGCTCGGATCAGTTCATGGCGGACGTCGCCGCCTTCGAGCCCGCGCGCGAGGTGTACGAGCAGAACACGAGCATCGCCGCGACCCACGTGCACGAGCTCATCGTCGAGGGTGTCGAGGCGGGCGAGTTCCGCGGAGTCGATGCCGCGTTCGCGGCCGATCTCACGGCGACCATGATGGTACGTATCCAGAACCGTGGCGTCGCCGAGTCGACGGGGCTCGGGGACGGCGAGGCGTACCGCGAGCTGGCGGCAATCCTCACGGCGGGGATTCGCGTATGACCGTTCGCGAACTCCGTCACCCGCAGGGCACAGGCCCTGCCCCACTCGACTCGTGCCGCGTGATCCGCGGCGCGGCGACCACCCACGGCGCGTGCCGTGTTTCGATATCGGGAAGGTGTGCTCCATGACCAGTGTCCAGGATCCGTCCGAAGCGGCGGCCCCGGATATCCACACGACCGCGGGCAAGCTCGCCGATCTGCGGGCGCGCACGGCGCAGGCCAACGAGCCCGGTGGACCCGAGGCAGTCGAGAAGGTCCACGCGAAGGGCAAGCTCACTGCACGTGAGCGCATCGAGTTCCTGCTCGACGAGGGTTCGTTCGTCGAGCTCGATGCGCTCGCGAAGCACCGCTCGACGAACTTCGGGCTCGAGTCGAACCGCCCCGTCGGCGACGGCGTCGTCACCGGCTACGGGACGATCGACGGCCGCGACGTGTGCGTGTTCTCGCAGGACGTCACGGTCTTCGGTGGCTCGCTCGGCGAGGTCTACGGCGAGAAGATCGTCAAGGTCATGGACCTCGCGATCCGCACGGGCCGTCCGCTGGTCGGCATCAACGAGGGCGCGGGCGCACGCATCCAGGAGGGTGTCGTCTCGCTCGGCCTGTACGGCGAGATCTTCCATCGCAACGTGCGCGCGTCGGGTGTCATCCCGCAGATCTCCATCGTCATGGGCGCCGCTGCGGGTGGACACGTGTACTCGCCCGCGCTGACCGACTTCGTCGTCATGGTCGACCAGACGTCGCAGATGTTCGTCACCGGTCCGGACGTCATCAAGACGGTCACCGGTGAGAGCGTCACGATGGAGGAGCTCGGTGGCGCACACACGCACATGACGAAGTCGGGCGTCGCGCACTACGTCGCCGACGGCGAGCACGACGCGCTCGACTACGTCAAGGATCTGCTGGCGTACCTGCCGTCGAACAATCAGGCCTCGCCGCCGCGGATCGCCCCGACCTCGCCCGTCGACGGCGCCGTCGAGGAGTCGCTGACCGCCGAGGACCTCGAACTCGACACGCTGATCCCCGACAGTGCGAACCAGCCGTACGACATGCACGACGTCATCTCGCGGCTGCTCGACGACGACGCCTTCCTCGAGGTGCAGGCCGGCCGCGCCGGCAACGTCATCATCGGGTTCGGCCGTATCGACGGCCGCAGCGTCGGGATCGTCGCCAATCAGCCGACGGTGTTCGCGGGCTGCCTCGACATCGACGCGTCGGAGAAGGCCGCGCGCTTCGTGCGCACGTGCGACGCGTTCAACATCCCGATCGTGACGCTCGTCGACGTCCCCGGCTTCCTTCCCGGCACCGATCAGGAGTACGGCGGCATCATCCGCTGCGGCGCGAAGCTGCTCTACGCGTACGGCGAGGCGACGGTCGGCAAGGTCACCGTCATCACGCGCAAGGCGTACGGCGGTGCGTACGACGTCATGGGCAGCAAGCACATGGGTGCCGACGTGAACCTCGCGTGGCCGACGGCGCAGATCGCCGTGATGGGCGCGTCGGGTGCGGTGGGCTTCGTGTACCGCAAGAAGCTCGCGGCCGCCGCGGAGGCGGGCGAGGACGTCGACGCGCTGCGCATCGAGCTGCAGAACGAGTACGAGGACACCCTCGTCAATCCGTACGTCGCCGCCGAGCGCGGCTACGTCGACGCCGTGATCCCGCCGAGCCACACGCGCGGCCAGATCGTGAAGGCGTTGCGGTTGCTCGAACGCAAGATGGTGACTCTGCCCCCGAAGAAGCACGGAAACATCCCGCTATGACCACGAAAGACGATGTGACGCCCGGCCTCGCCACGAACGCGGCCCCGATCGACGAGCTGCTGGTGAGCATCGAACTGCTCGCCGGTGTGCACGAGCCGGGGGCCGACGCGCAGCCGATGCTGCGGATCTCGGGCAATCCGTCCGACGAGGAGATCGCGACGATCGTCGCGATGGCGGTCGCACGGGCCGCCGCGGCCGCGGCTCCCCCTCCGGCGACGCCCGACACCTGGGGCGCACCCGGGTACGGGCTGCGGAGCGGAACCGCGCACGCGGGGCAGGTGTTCTCGCCGACGTCGTTCGTCCACACTCGTCACTGACGAGAACCAGCACCACCGATTCATCGATCGCCCGCCCGGTGATCTCGATAACTCGCAAAGGAACATTCATGTCGCCCACGTCCTCCGAGCACCCGCAGATCTCGAAGGTGCTCGTTGCGAACCGCGGTGAGATCGCGGTCCGCGTGATCCGTGCGGCCCGCGACGCCGGCTACCCGTCGGTCGCGGTCTACGCCGAGCCCGACGCGGATGCTCCCTTCGTCCGGCTCGCCGACGAGGCGTTCGCGCTCGGAGGTTCGACGTCGGCCGAGTCGTACCTCGTGATCGACAAGATCCTCGACGCCGCGCGCAAGTCGGGTGCGAACGCGATCCACCCGGGCTACGGGTTCCTCTCGGAGAACGCGGAGTTCGCGCAGGCGGTCATCGACGCGGGCATCATCTGGATCGGCCCGTCGCCGCAGTCGATCCGCGATCTGGGCGACAAGGTGACGGCGCGCCACATCGCCGAGCGTGCGAAGGCGCCGATGGCGGCGGGTACGAAGGATCCGGTGAAGGGCGCCGACGAGGTCGTCGCATTCGCCGAGAAGTACGGCGTTCCCGTCGCGATCAAGGCGGCGTTCGGTGGCGGCGGGCGCGGCATGAAGGTCGCGCAGACCGTCGAGGAGATCCCGGAGCTGTTCGAGTCGGCGACGCGTGAGGCCGTCGCGGCCTTCGGGCGCGGCGAGTGCTTCGTCGAGCAGTACCTCGACAAGGCGCGTCACGTCGAGGCCCAGGTCATCGCAGATCAGCACGGCAACGTCGTCGTGGCGGGCACGCGCGACTGCTCGCTGCAGCGCCGGTTCCAGAAGCTGGTCGAGGAGGCGCCCGCGCCGTTCCTCACCGACGAGCAGCGCGCGCAGATCCACGCGAGCGCGAAGGCGATCTGCCGCGAGGCCGGCTACTACGGCGCGGGCACGGTCGAGTACCTCGTGCAGGGCGACACGGTGTCCTTCCTCGAGGTCAACACGCGACTGCAGGTCGAGCACCCCGTCACGGAGGAGACCGCGGGCATCGACCTGGTGCGCCAGCAGTTCCGGATCGCGAACGGCGAGAAGCTCGACATCACCGAGGACCCGGCGCCGCGTGGGCACAGCTTCGAGTTCCGCATCAACGGCGAGGACGCCGGGCGCGGCTTCCTGCCTTCGCCGGGTCCCGTCACGAAGTTCGTCCCGCCGGCGGGCCCGGGTGTGCGGCTCGATTCGGGCGTCGAGGCGGGCAGTGTCATCGGCGGCCAGTTCGACTCGATGCTCGCGAAGCTGATCGTGACGGGCGCGACGCGCGACGAAGCGCTCGCCCGTGCCCGGCGTGCGCTCGACGAGTTCGAGGTCGAGGGCCTCGCGACGGTCATCCCGTTCCATCGCGCCGTCGTCGCGGATCCGGCGTTCATCGGTGACGGCACGTCGTTCGACGTCTACACCAAGTGGATCGAGACGGAGTGGAACAACACCGTCGCGCCGCACGCGGGCAGCGAGCCGGCACCGGACGAGGACGGCCCGCGTCAGTCGGTCGTCGTCGAGGTGGGCGGCCGTCGCGTCGAGGTGTCGTTGCCGGCGTCGTTCGCGGCGGCGAACTCGGGTTCCGGTGCGACGGGCGTCGTCCGCAAGAAGCCGAAGCCGCGGACGAAGGGCGGCCGCGGTGCGGGTTCGGCGTCGGGTGACGCCGTCACGGCGCCCATGCAGGGGACCGTCGTCAAGGTCGCCGTCGTCGAGGGCCAGGACGTCGCGGAGGGTGATCTCATCGCGGTGCTCGAGGCGATGAAGATGGAGAACCCGGTCATCGCGCACAAGGCCGGTGTCGTGACGGGACTCAGCGTCGAGGCGGGTGCCGCGATCACGCAGGGCACCGTGCTCACCGAGATCAAGTAGCTCGGTGGGTCAGCTACCGCTGTCGGCGTCGCGCATGCGGCGTTCGTACTCGCGCTGCCCGTAGGTCGCGCGCAGGATCTCGTCGTGATCGGCGGCGCTCGTGCCGACGGCGCCGGCGACGATCCCGAGTGCCGTGGAGAGTGCGACGAGCCTGGCGTAGTCGACGATCGTCGCCTCGCGGCCGAGGGTGTCGCCGAGGAAGTCGGGCGAGATGACGATCGCCGCGACGGCCGCGACGGCCACCGCGAGCAGGACGGACATGCACAGCACGCCGACGACGACGGTCGCGAGCGTCGCCGTGTTGTAGAGCGACCGTTCGGAGCGGTCCGTCCGGAAGCCGCGCCTCTCGAGCAGCCGGTTGGGCAGGATCAGCCACGCGCACATCGCGACGAGTGCGGTGAGGACGATCGTTGCGAGCCGCCACACCGAGATCGAGGCGGCCATGAGCCAGATGCTCGAGTAGAAGATGCCGAACGCCGACGCCGCGCTGGCCGCGCCGAACGCGGGCGTCAGAGTGGGGACGAGCCGCCACGGGCGATTGGCGCGCACCATGCCGGCGACGAGCCGGGCGCGGCCGAGGGCGGCGCTGCCCATGAGGCGGCAGCGGCCGTTCTCCTCCTCGACCCAGCGGGTCCTCGCGAGCGGCGCGGCGGTGTCGTCGTCGTCCGGGCCGATCATGCGGGCGATCGCGGCTTCGGCGACGCGCGCGGAGCGGTGGCCGACGCGCAGCGCGCCCGTGGCGGGGACGAAGAGGGCGGCGATCGTGTCGGACGCGCATTCCGCGAGCACGGGGCGCGGGCCGACGTGGGCGGGGAGTTCGGAGACCGCGAGCACGAGGTCCCAGCGGTCGCCCAGGACGCGGGCCCAACGTTCGTAGTCGGGGTTGCCCATGCGGTCGGGTGGCAGGGCGACGGTCTCGAAGGACACCTCGGTGCCCGGCGCGGCCTTCGCGACGGCCGACGTGACGTGCTGTCCGACGCGTTCGGAGAATCCCGCGTCGGCGACGACGCCGATGCGGTGGGGTGGAGCGGACAGTGGTGTCTCCTGTCATGTGCGAGTGAGAAGGCTTGCCCGTCGCAGGCGCCCCGACGTCGGGTTTCGCCCGGCTTTTCACGCTAACAGCGGCGTGCGGACAGGTGGGGCGGCTCAGACCCAGACGGCGCGCACGTCCCCGGCGATGCGTTCGGCCTGGGCGCGGCCGGCGAGGACGGCGCCGTGGCGGGCAGCCGGATCGAGCGGGTTGTTGCCGAGCTCGCCGCTCGAGGCGCGGTCGGGCAGGACGAGGATCCGCTGCTCGGCGGGCAGCGCGTCGAGTTCGACGCCGGGTGCGTAGCCGCGGCGGAAGCCGCGCTTCATCGGGGCGATCACGACGACGCGGCGTGCGTCGCCGGCGAGGTCGACGTTCGCGGGTGAGAGCACCCCACCGTCCATGTAGCGGCGGCCCTGGATCGGGACGGGCGGCCACACGAGCGGGACGGCGCAACTCGCCCCGACGGCGTCCACGAGGTCGACGTCGTCGGCGGCGGTGAACACGCGTCGTTCACCGGTTTCGATGTCGAGTGCGGTGATGCGCAGATCGGCGTCGGGCCAGGTGTGGACGGGGAGGCGGTGTTCGATCACGGTGCGCCGGGCGCTGCCGGGGACGGTGCGGGCCCGCAGGGCGCGCTGCCCGATGCGGCGCATGCCGGGCGCCGGGTCGCGTCCGATGCTGCCGAACACGGTCAGGACGACGATGCCGGAGAGGTCGAGTCCGCCGGGAATCTCCTCGACCGTGCCGTCGAGTTGCATGTGATAGAGCTCGTCGAGGGGGGCCGGGCTCGCGAGTTGTGCAGTGACGACGGCACCCGCGGACGTCCCGACGAATCTGTCGGCGGTGCGGAGGTCGACGCCCTGTTCGTGGAGGCCGTACGCGATGCCGACAGCCCAGGCGACGCCGGTGAGTCCGCCGCCACCGACGACGAGTGCGCGTTCGACGTCGCTCATCCGTCCATTCTGGCAATCCCGGCGCGTCGCGGTCGGGTGCAGCGAGAAATTCCAGGTGGATCGCGGATTTCTGCGCGTCGTCGCCACATGGAGTCACCCATGTGGTCTACGTTTCTGCGAGAGGCACGGTCACGGCACCGGCCGAAAGCGATCGAAAGGAAGTGACCATGGCACTGCCCACACTGACCCCGGAGCAGCGTGCGGCTGCGCTCGAGAAGGCCGCCAAAGCTCGGAAGGCGCGCGCAGAACTGCGCGAAAGCCTCAAGTCGGGCAACCAGACTCTCGCGGACACCCTCGCGAAGGCGGATTCGGACGAACTCGTCGGCAAGACGAAGGTCCTGTACGTGCTCGAGTCGCTGCCCAAGGTCGGCAAGGTGAAGGCCCGCAGCATCATCGAGGAGCTCGGCATCGCGGAATCGCGCCGGCTCGGTGGGCTCGGCGCCCGCCAGCGTTCGGAGCTGCTCGCGAAGCTCTCCTGATCGCCTGAGGCGGTTCTGCACCCCGAACAGCGTTCTGCACCCCTATCGGTCGCCCGATAGGGGTGCAGAGTTCTATTAGGGGTGCAGAACGGCGGGAAAGAACGGGGTGTGTTGTGGAACTGGGACTGACGACGTTCGCCGAGATCGACCCCGCCGCGGCCCGCGACGGCCGGACGCCGGGGCAACGGCTATGCGACCTGCTCGCGGAAGTGGAACTCGCCGAGCAGGTCGGGCTCGACGTCTACGGCGTCGGCGAGCATCATCGCGCCGACTACACGGCGTCCGCGCCCGCCGTCGTGCTGGCGGCGGCCGCGGCACGCACGAGCCGGATCACGCTGACCAGCGCCGTCACCGTCCTGAGCTCCGACGATCCGGTTCGCGTGTTCGAGGAGTTCGCGACGCTCGACCTGATCTCGGACGGACGCGCCGAGGTCATGGCGGGCCGTGGTTCGTTCACCGAGTCGTTCCCGCTGTTCGGGTACGACCTCGCCGACTACGACGACCTCTTCGCCGAGAAGCTCGACCTGCTCCTCGCGCTGCGCGACAACGAGACGGTGACGTGGGAGGGCCGGCATCGTCCCGCGCTCGACGACCAGAGCGTGTACCCGCGGCCCGCGCGGCCGTTGCCGGTGTGGGTCGCGGTCGGCGGCAACCCGAGGTCCGTCGTGCGTGCCGGTCTGCTCGGCCTGCCGATGGCACTCGCGATCATCGGTGGGCAGTATCGCGCGTTCGCACCGCTCGCGGACCTGCATCGCCGCGCGGTCGCGGAGGGCGGCCACGAGCACAGGCCCGTCGCGGTCCACGCCCACGGCTTCGTCGGCGAGACCGAGCAGCAGGCGATCGACGCGTTCTATCCGTCGTACGCGGCGGCGATGACGGCGCTCGGGCGCGAGCGCGGCTGGACTCCGATGAATCGCGGTGCCTTCGACACGATGCGGGGCGCGGACGGCTCGCTGGTGCTGGGCTCGCCCGAGCAGGTCGCCGAGAAGATCGTCGCGATGCGCGACACGCTGGGACTCGACCGGTTCATGCTGCATCCGAGCGTCGGCCCCGTGCCGCACGCCGACGTGATGCGCTCGATCGAACTGCTCGGCACGCGCGTCGCACCGCTCGTGAACGCTGCGACCTGACGGCTCGCCTGCGCGGATTCCCGGCCGCGGGCGTCAGCGGTTCCGTTAGCGTCGGATTCGTCGTGACGACGGAAGGTGTGTCCGATGACCGCTGCCGAGCAGCCCGCTTCGTCGGTGTCGACGTGGGCGCCGATGGCGTCGATGGCGTTCGCCGCGCTGTGGATCGCCCAGCTCGTGTCCAACCTCGGCACGTGGATGCAGACGGTCGGTGCGCAGTGGATGCTCGTCGGTGAGCCGAACGCGTCGACGCTGGTCTCGCTCGTGCAGACGGCGACGCTGCTGCCCGTGATGCTGCTCGCGCTCCCGGCGGGTGTGCTCGCCGATCTCGTGAATCGGCGCCGCATGCTCATCGCGGCGCAGTCGGCGATGGCGATCTTCGCGGCGATCCTCGCGGTGCTGACGTGGACGGGTCACACGACGCCGCCGGTGCTGCTGTCGCTGCTGTTCCTGCTCGGCTGCGGGCAGGCGATCACGGGTCCCGCGTGGCAGGCGATCCAGCCCGAACTCGTCCCGCGCGAGCAGATTCCCGCCGCTGCGGGGCTCAACAGCATGAACATCAACGTCGCGCGGGCGATCGGCCCCGCGATCGCGGGCTTCCTCGTGTCGCTGTCGGGCCCGACGCTGGTGTTCGCGCTCAACGCCGTGTCGTTCGTCGTGATCGTGGTGGTCCTCGTGCTGTGGCGGGAACCGGTGACGACGAGCTCGCTGCCGGCGGAGAAACCGTTCCAGGCGCTCGACGCCGGGTGGCGGTTCATCCGGGCCGCACCGGCGATCCGGCGCGTGCTGCTGCGGTCGGTGCTGTTCGTCGTGCCCGCGAGCGCGCTGTGGGCGCTGCTGCCCGTCGTCGCGCGGCACGATCTGGGGCTCGGCTCTTCGGGGTACGGCTTCATGCTCGGTGCGCTCGGCCTCGGTGCCGTGCTCGGTGCGCTCGTGCTGTCCCGGCTCCGGCGCCGGTTCTCCGAGAACGAACTACTCGCGGCGTCGGCGATGATCTTCGCGGCGGGGACCCTCGTGCTCGCGACGGTCCACGTGTTCGCGATCGTCCTCGTGGTGCTGCTGTTCGCGGGTATCGCGTGGCTGGTCGCGCTGTCGACGCTGAACTCCGCGATGCAGCTCATGCTGCCCGCGTGGGTCCGTGCCCGCGGGTTGTCGGTCTATCTGCTGGTCTTCATGGGCGGACAGGCGATCGGTGCGCTCGCGTGGGGCGTCGTCGCGGGCCGGCTCGGTGATTCCGCGGCACTGTCGATCGCGACGGTTCTGCTCGCCGCGGCCGCAGTGTCGGTGTGGTGGCTGCCGCTGCGCGAGCAGGAACGACCGATGGACGTCGAGGTGGCGACGCTGTGGCCCGAGCCGAATCTCGTCTTCGAGCCCGATCCCGACGACGGACCCGTCATGGTGCTCAGCAGCTATCGGGTGCGTGAGGGCGCCGAACGCGAGTTCCTCGACGCGATGGCCTATCTCGGTCGTTCCCGGCAGCGAACGGGTGCGATGGAGTGGCAGGTGTATCGCGACAGCACCGAGGAGAATCGCTTTCTGGAGACGTTCGTCGTGCGCTCGTGGGCCGAACACATGCGGCAGCATCGCGACCGGCTCACCGGGGTCGATCGCAGCAACGAGCAACTGGTCGAGACGTTCCTCACCTCACCGTCGACGACGAAGCACCTCATCGCGGCGAAGGCGCCGGCGGCGAAGCGGCACTGAACGGCGCCGTCTTCGGTCACCGTCGTGCGCGGATCCAGTTGCCCTGCTCGTCCGTCGTGACGCGGTGCACGAGCAGGACGGGCTCGCCGGGCGCGATGGCGAGCACGGCGAGGTCGAGCGACCACGGCACCTCGTCGACCTCGGGCACACCCCGAGCCTACGGGCGCGGCCCTCAGGAGGTGAGGACGGTGAGCGCCTCGTCGAGCGCCGTCGTGACCCACGCGATGTCGGCGCTCGCGAACGCGAGCGGCGGCCGGAGCTTGAGGACGTTGCCGTGCGGCCCGGCGACCGAGGTGAGGACGCCGCGCTCGCGGAGTTCCTCGAGGACGTCGAGCGCGAGCGCGCGATCGGGGGTGAGCGCGGTGCGATCGGAAACGAGCTCGAGGCCGACGAACAGCCCGGCGCCGCGGACGTCGCCGATCGCCTCGTGCCGGGTCGCGAGGCCGCGCAGCGCCGTGAGCAGTTCCGCGCCGATGGCGGCGCTGTGCTCCTGCAGGCCTTCGCTGCGGATCGTGTCGAGGACGGCGCGCGCCGCGGCCATCGAGACGGGATTGCCACCGAAGGTGTTGAAGTACGGGATCCGGTCGCTGAAGGCGTCGAGCACCTCGGTGCGCGCGACGAGCCCGGAGACCGGGATGCCGTTGCCCATCGGCTTGCCCATCGTCACGACGTCCGGGACGATGCCGTGCCGCGCGAAGCCCCAGAACGCCTCGCCGGTGCGCGCGAAGCCGGGTTGCACCTCGTCGGCGATGACGACGCCGCCCGCGCGGTGCACGACGTCCGCCGCCTCGCGCAGGTAGCCCGCAGGCCCGGGAAGCACGCCGTCCGACGAGAACAGCGAGTCGACGAGGAGTCCCGCGAATCGTGTTCCGGCACGTTCCATGTCGTCGATCGCGTCGCTCACGCGCTGCGCGAACCACGCGCCGAGGTCCGGTGTGTCGACGCGATAGGCGTCGGGGGCGTCGACGAGCCGCGCGGTGGGAGCGATGGGCTGGCCCGACCCCAGTGCGGGCGAGACGCTCGACGTCAGCTCGCTCGTGCCGTGGTACGCCTCGCGGGTGACGATCACGCCGTCGCCACCGGTCACGAACTTCGCGACGCGCAGCGCGAGGTCGTTCGCCTCCGAACCCGTGCACATGTACATCGCGCGATCGAGTTCGGCGGGAAGCGTCGTGAGCAGGTCGTCGGTGTAGTCGAGGATGGTCTCGTGCAGGTAGCGGGTGTGCGTGTTGAGCGTGCTCGCCTGCCGCGTCACGGCCTCGACGACAGCGGGATGGCAGTGCCCGAGGCTCGCGACGTTGTTGTACATGTCGAGATAGCGGCGGCCGCTCGCGTCCCACAGGTACTGGCCCTCGCCGCGGACGAGATGGACGGGACGGCGGTAGAACAGGCGGTAGGAGCCGCCGAGGCTCTTCTCTCTGCGCTCGGTGAGCGCCCTGGTCGCGGGGTCGAGCGCGTCGGCGTGCTCTGCGCGAAAGCTGTTGTCGTCCATGATCGTCGAACGCGCGGACATGCGTCACTCCTCGGTGTTTCGCCGGTCGGATCTCGGGCCCCACGCCCTCCGGTGATCGGTGTGTCCAGTCTCGCCGACGGACGTGGCGGTTCGCCCCTCCGGATGTATCGGACACGTGAACGACGGCGCCGGCAGATGAACGATCCGTTTCGTGTGGTGCGGGGTGTTTCGGTGGCGTGAACACGCCCGGCGAACCCTGGCATCGAACAGGATCGGTATGGGACGCTTCGGGTCCCACGCTCTCCTCTCGCTTCGAGGAGTCCGATGACGTCACACGTCCCCCTGAATCTCGGTGCCGAACGCACGCAGCCCGGTGCAGCGCCGCTCGCCGCGTTCGATCACCTGAGCCGAGGCGACAGCGCGCCGACGTGGCTCGCCGACGCCGTCCATGCCGGATGGGGGCTCCCGCCCGCCGCCACCGCAATCGAACTCGTCACGGTCTCGGAGAACGCGACCTTTCTCGTCCGGTCGAGCGAACACGACGACTTCGTCCTGCGGGTCCATCGGCCGGGGCACGTCGAGGACACGAGCCAGATCCTCGGCGAACTCGCGTGGGTCGCGGCGCTCGGCGACGCCGGCGTCGTCTCGGTCCCGGACGTCGTCCCCGGTGCGGCGGGGTCGGCCCTCGTCTCCTTCGTGGACGACGCGGGTTCCGAATGGCACTGCGTCGGATTCGGTTTCGTCGAGGGCGTCGTCCTCGAGGACGCGGGAGACCCGCGGCCGCACTACCGAGAGATCGGTGCCGCGACGGCCGTGCTGCACGATCACGTGACGCGCTGGTCGCTCCCGGACGGATGCAACCGCTTCACGTGGGCACTGCCCGACATGCTCGGCGAGACGAGCCGATGGGGCGACTGGCGCGGCGCAGACCTCACGGCGCCGCAGCGCGACGTCCTCGCCCGCGCCGAAGCGCTCGCCGTCGCGACGCTCTCGTCGTTCGACGGCGAATGGGGGCTCGTGCACGCCGACCTGCGGCCGTCCAACGTCATGGTCGGTCCGGGCGGGCTCTCGCTCATCGACTTCGACGACTGTGGATTCAGCTGGCTGCTCTACGATTTCGCGTCGGCACTCTCGTTCGTCGAGCACGAGGAGTACGCGCCGGACATCGCGAAGCTGTGGGTCGAGGGCTACCGCTCGGTGCGTGAGCTGCCCGACTCCCTGCTCGTGTACGCGAACACGCTCAGCATGATCCGGCGGCTCACGATGCTCGGATGGACGACGACGCACCGCTCGGACGCACTGCCGCCTGCCCTGTGGGACGCGCAGATTCCCGGTTCCGTCGCGGTGGCCGAGCGGTATCTCGCGTCGCAGACGTGGCTGTTCGACCGGTGAGGTCCGGACGTGAGCCCGGTGAGGTCGCGGGCCGTCAGGAGGCGTCGTCGGACGCTTCGGCGAGTGCCCTGGCGAGCATGCTGTAGGCGGTGACGGTCGGTGGGGCGAGCCGGCTCGGCTCGATCAGCGTGCCCGAGGCGAGGTGCTGGTCGTAGGGGATCTCGAGGATCGCGTGGATCTGGCCCTCGAGATAGCGGCGCAGCAGGTCGACGTCGACCTTCCAGCCGTTCGGGTCCTGATGCGAGATCGCGATGACGGTGCGCTGGAGCAGATCTCGTCCCGCGGCCGCGGCGATCGCGTCGAGCGTGAAGCGCATGCGGTTGATCGCGTCGACTCGGCACGGCACGACGAGGGCCATCGGCGCGTGCCGCGAGCGGAGGATCGGCGCGAGGTAGTCGGCGCCGAGGCGATGCCCGACGGAGTAGAGACCGCTCGCGTGGCGAGCACGCAGATAGTCGGCGATCGCGCGGTATTCGCGGTCGTTCGCGAGCGTCGTTCCCGTGCGCTGCAGGATGCGTGCCCCGGTGCTCGTGTGCGACGACGCGCGCATGAAGGCGTCGTCGCCGATGATGCCGTCGGACGTCGTCGCGAGGAGTTGCTCGATGCCGAGTTCGGCGGTCATGGCGTCGGCGCCGCGATCCGCGATGTCGTCTCCCGCCGGGGTCGCGTCCACCGCGACGATCGGAACACCCTGTGTCACAGCGATGTTCGCCAGGCCCAGCGCCGTCGTCGTCGCTCCCGCGCCGCCGCACGCCCCCGCCACGATCACCGCGGTGGGGTACGGCACCCAGGTGAGCGGGGGAGACATCAGCCCGCGCCCTCGATCCGGTCGACGAAGTGGCGACCGTCGACCTCGACGGTGGTGATCCGCTGCTTGTACTCCGCGCTCGTTCCGTCCGGCCTGAGTTCACCGAGCGTCACCGCATACACCCCGGGCTCCGTCGCAGGGGTGATCGTCAGGCAGTGCTCGGTCCCCTCGGGGATGTGCTGGTCGATGTTGGCCTGGACTTCGCCGGGAGGCACCATCGACGACTCCGGCGCGACGAAATCCCATGCACGCTCGCCACTGCGCAACACGTAGTAGGCGTGATCGAAGCCGAGGATCGCGTCGGCGCCGTTGCCGTGCCCGCCGGCGCCGGCGCCGACGATGGTGTCGCCGTAGGTGGCCTCGGAGCAGAACTCCCCGGCGGGTGCCGCGGCGTCGTCGGTGGGTCGTTCGGCGAGCGAGACACCCGCGTCACCGTTCGCCGGTGAGGCCTCGGCGGGCTCGTCCGAGCCGCCGAGCGCGATCAGTGCCGCGCCACCGAGTCCGAGCGCGAGGACGGCGACCGACGCGACACCGATGATCAGCGGCTTCGACGACCGCCGTGCGGGCTCGGGCGCGGGGTCCTCGGGTGTCGCCGCAGCAGGCGGCTGGACGGGCGGCGGCGGAGGCGTGGGCTGCGCGGCGGGCGCGGGGCGCGGCGGCTGATAGGCCGGCGCAGCAGGCGGGGTCGGCATGGGCGCAGACGCCGGCGGAGTGGGCCGGGTGGGTGCGGCAGGCGGAGCGGCCTGCTTCGGCGGTGCGACCGGCTTCGGTGTGACCGGTTCAGGAGCAGACGGTTCAGGAGCGGACGGTTTCGGGGCGGGCGGCTGGGCAGGAGGCTGCTTCGCTGCCGGCGGCTCGTCCTTCGACGGCCCGGGCGTCGACGGCCCGGGCGTCGTCGGCTCGGACGTCGTCGGGGCAGCCTCCGGGGGCTCGGGCTTCGCGGTGGGAGCGCTCGGCTCGGGCGCCTTCGGTGATGTCGGCTCGGCAGCCTTCGGCGGCGTCGGGACGTACGACTGTTGCGGCGGCGGTGCCGGCGTGTACGGCTGGGACGCGTACGGCTGCCCCTGCGTGAACGGCCCCTGCGGGTACTGCTGGCCCTGGGTGTACTGGGGCGGCGCGTACGGCTGCGGAGAGTACGGCTGCTGCTGCGGCGGATAGGGCTGCGCGGACGGTGCGTACGGCTGCGGTGCCTGGTTCCGCGGAGCCTGGTTCTGCGGTCCCTGATTCTGCGGAGCAGGGTTCGGAGGCATCGGGTTCCCGGAAGCCTGATCGCGGGGAGCGGGCGCGGGCTGGTGCGGCGCCTTCTTGTCGCGGGGTTCCTTCGACTTCCGGCCGAAGCCTCGCTTGCGGCCGCGCTGCGGCGCCGCGGCCTCGGGGGCGGGATCGGTGAGCCACATCGGCGTCGGTGCGGCGGGTGGCGGACCGAACGTCACGGGCGGCGGGGCAGGGGTGCCGTCCGCAGGGCCCGCTGCGGCGCCGTCGTTCGGTCCGGAGCGACCCTGTCCCTGGTCGGGACGTGAATCGTTCGTGTCCGCGGGCGCCGGGGTGAACGCGGGATACCACGTGTCACGACGGTCGCTCTGCCCCCCGCTTTCTGTCATGGCGGGAATTGTCTCACCGGAGTGCGAGAGGGTCGCGCCGGGGGAGTGCGCCGGCGCACCGTTCTCGCAGTTCGCCGCATGTACCGGGGTGACGAAGTCGATTCCCCGCCGCTGGTGGCGTCTCATACAATGGAGCGTGCCGGTCGCGGTGTTGCACCGGCGAGTGCGTGATCACGTCGAGAACGCCGTCGTGGCCACGGGCGGAACATTCGTTGTCGCTGGTCGAGGGTGCCGGATCTCGCGTTTGATCCGACGCGTTCCGGGGCGTGTGCGTTCCGGGGCTTCGTTCCGACGAGGAGCCGAGCGATGTGATCGACGTTCGTTTCACATGAGTAAACCGGGTGCAGACGTGCTCTCCGACACAGTTGTCGCAGGTGGACGAGGTATTAGCCGACCCTTAGTTGTGTACTTCTCACCTGTCTGAATTATCGTTCCGTTTACACGGTTGACTCACAACAGTCTCAACCGACCGAGAGCCGCGTCGCGAGGCTGCGCCAGATCGGTGCGAGCCGCACCCAGCGCCTGTGTGGAGCGAGAGCGTATCGGTGGTGCCTGTCACATCGAGGTGACGGTGCGCCTTTCAGGATGATGGCCATCAGCGCTGCTGGTCGTCGGTGCATCTCTTGGCATGCGAAGGCTAGGTATGAAGCAACTTCCAGGGCCGCAAGGCCTCTACCATCCCGCGAACGAGCACGATTCCTGTGGTGTCGCGTTCGTCGTGGACATGAAGGGTCGTCGGAGCAGGGACATCGTCGAGAAGGCGATCACCGCGCTGATCAACCTCGAGCATCGCGGTGCCGCCGGATCCGAGCCGAACTCCGGCGACGGTGCCGGCATCCTGATCCAGGTTCCGGACAAGTTCTTCCGTGCCGTCGTGGACTTCCCGCTGCCCCCGCAGGGCGCGTACGCGACGGGTATCGCCTTCCTGCCGCAGGGACGCAAGGCCGCCGAGCAGGCTGCCGAGGCCGTCGACAAGATCGTCGAGGCGGAGGGCCTGAAGGTCTTCGGCTGGCGTGACGTCGCGATCGACGACTCCTCGCTGGGCGCGCTCGCACGTGATGCGATGCCCACCTTCCGCCAGATCTTCATCGGCGCCGAGGACGGCTCGCTCGACGGCCTCGAGCTCGAGCGCAAGGCGTACATCGTCCGCAAGCGCACCGAGCACGAGCTCGGCAGCGAGGGTGCGGGCAAGGGCGCGACCGGTCAGGAGACCGTCTACTTCCCGAGCCTGTCCGGCCAGACGTTCGTCTACAAGGGCATGCTGACGACGCCGCAGCTCAAGGGCTTCTACGTCGACCTGCAGGACGAGCGCGTCGAGTCGGCACTCGGCATCGTGCACTCGCGCTTCTCCACCAACACGTTCCCGTCGTGGCCGCTCGCGCATCCGTTCCGCCGTGTCGCGCACAACGGTGAGATCAACACCGTCACGGGCAACGAGAACTGGATGCGTGCCCGTGAGGCGCTCATCGACTCGGACGTCTTCGGTGGCCCCGAGGCGCTCGAGAAGATCTTCCCGGTCTGCACCGACGGCGCATCGGACACCGCGCGTTTCGACGAGGTGCTCGAGCTGCTGCATCTCGGTGGGCGCAGCCTGCCGCACTCCGTCCTGATGATGATCCCCGAGGCGTGGGAGCACCAGGACGAGATGGACCCCGCCCGCAAGGCGTTCTACCAGTACCACTCGACGCTGATGGAGCCGTGGGACGGCCCGGCGTCGGTGTGCTTCACGGACGGCACCGTCGTGGGCGGCGTCCTCGACCGCAACGGCCTGCGTCCGTCGCGGCTGTGGGTCACCGAGGACGGCCTCGTCGTGATGGCGTCGGAGGTCGGCGTGCTGCCGATCGATCCGGCGACCGTCGTCAAGAAGGTCCGGCTGCGTCCGGGCCGGATGTTCCTCGTCGACACCGCCGAGGGCCGCATCATCGGTGACGACGAGATCAAGGACGAACTCGCTGCCGAGCACCCCTACCAGGAGTGGCTCGACGCGGGTCTCACCCACATCGACGACCTGCCCGCGCGTCCGTACACGTACATGTCGCACGAGCGAGTCGTGTTGCGGCAGCAGATGTTCGGGTTCACCGCCGAAGAAGTGAACCTGCTGGTGCGCCCGATGGCGGCGACCGGCGGCGAAGCCCTCGGCTCGATGGGCACCGACACCCCGATCGCGGTGCTCTCGGCCCGCTCGCGGATGCTGTTCGACTACTTCCAGCAGATGTTCGCGCAGGTCACCAACCCGCCGCTCGACGCGATCCGCGAAGAGGTCGTCACGAGCCTCGGCGGCACGATCGGCCCCGAGCACGACCTGCTCGAGCCCACAGCCGAGGCGGCACGGCAGATCTACCTGCCCCAGCCGATCCTGCACAACGACGATCTGTCCAAGCTGATCCACGTCAACGACGACGGGGACTTCCAGGACTTCCGCAGCGTCGTCGTGCGCGGCCTGTACCCGGTCGCCGACGGCGGCGCCGGACTGCGCAAGGCGCTCGACGACGTCCGGGCCCAGGTGTCCGAGGCGATCGCCGGCGGCGCGCGAGTCGTGGTGCTCTCCGACCGCGAGTCGAACGAGAAGTTCGCGCCCATCCCGTCGCTGCTGCTGACGGCTGCCGTGCACCATCACCTCGTCCGCGAGAAGACGCGTACGCAGGTCGGGCTCATCGTCGAGGCCGGCGATGCCCGCGAGGTGCACCACATGGCGCTGCTGCTCGGCTTCGGTGCCGCGGCCGTGAACCCCTACATGGCGTTCGAGACGGTCGACGAACTCGTCAACACCGAACAGCTGCAGGGTGTCTCGCGGGACAAGGCGATCGCGAACTACATCAAGGCGGCCGGCAAGGGCGTGCTCAAGGTGATGTCCAAGATGGGCATCTCGACACTCGCGTCGTACACCGGTGCGCAGTTGTTCCAGGTCATCGGACTCTCGCAGGAGATCGTCGACGAGTACTTCACGGGCCTCACCTCGCAGCTCGGCGGCATCGGGCTCGACGAGCTCGCCGACGAGGTCGCGGCGCGGCATCGCATCGCGTTCCTCGACAATCCCGAGGAGCGCGCGCACCGCGAACTCGAGATCGGCGGCGAGTACCAGTGGCGCCGTGAGGGCGAGTACCACCTGTTCAACCCGGAGACCGTGTTCAAGCTCCAGCACGCGACGCGGACGGGGCAGTACAAGGTCTTCAAGGAGTACACCCGGCTCGTCGACGACCAGTCGAAGCGTCTCGCAGTGCTGCGTGGCCTCTTCGAGTTCAAGGACGGTGTGCGCGAGCCGATCTCGATCGACGAGGTCGAGCCCGCGTCGGAGATCGTCAAGCGGTTCTCGACGGGTGCGATGAGCTACGGCTCGATCTCGAGCGAAGCGCACGAGACGCTCGCGATCGCGCTGAACCGGCTCGGTGCCCGCTCGAACTCCGGTGAGGGCGGCGAGGATCCGAACCGCTTCACCCCGGACGAGAACGGCGACTGGCGTCGCAGCGCGATCAAGCAGGTCGCGTCGGGCCGGTTCGGTGTCACGTCGCACTACCTGAGCAACTGCACCGACATCCAGATCAAGATGGCGCAGGGCGCCAAGCCCGGTGAGGGCGGCCAGCTTCCGCCGCACAAGGTGTACCCGTGGGTCGCCGAGGTGCGCGGTTCGACGCCGGGCGTCGGCCTCATCTCGCCGCCGCCGCACCACGACATCTACTCGATCGAGGATCTCGCACAGCTGATCCACGACCTGAAGAACGCGAACCCGCAGGCGCGCATCCACGTGAAGCTCGTCTCCGAGGTCGGCGTCGGCACGGTCGCCGCGGGTGTGTCGAAGGCGCACGCCGACGTCGTGCTCATCTCGGGTCACGACGGCGGTACGGGCGCGTCGCCGCTCACCTCGCTCAAGCATGCGGGTGCGCCGTGGGAGCTCGGCCTCGCCGAGACCCAGCAGACGCTGCTCCTCAACGGACTGCGCGACCGCATCGTCGTGCAGGTCGACGGCCAGCTCAAGACGGGCCGCGACGTCATCGTCGCCGCACTGCTGGGCGGCGAGGAGTTCGGCTTCGCGACGGCGCCGCTCGTCGTGTCGGGCTGCATCATGATGCGCGTGTGCCACCTCGACACGTGCCCGGTCGGCGTCGCGACGCAGAACCCGGTGCTGCGCAGCAGGTTCACGGGCAAGCCGGAGTTCGTCGAGAACTTCTTCCTCTACATCGCGGAGGAAGTGCGCGAGTACCTCGCGCAGCTCGGCTTCCGGACGCTGGACGAGGCGATCGGCCACGTCGAGATGCTCGACACCGCCAAGGCGATCGAGCACTGGAAGGGCAGCAAGGCGGGCAAGCTCGATCTCTCGCCGATCCTGCACCAGGCCGAGTCGGCGTTCATGGATCAGGACCTGTACTGCACCAAGACGCAGGATCACGGTCTCGACAAGGCACTCGACAACCAGCTCATCGAGCAGGCGCGCGAGGCCGTCGCGAACGGCACGCCGGTGCGGATCACGACGCACATCACCAACGTCAACCGGACCGTGGGCACGATGCTCGGTCACGAGCTGACCAAGGTGCACGGCGCGAAGGGACTGCCGGACAACACGATCGACATCGAGTTCACCGGTTCCGCCGGCAACAGCTTCGGTGCGTTCGTGCCCGCCGGCATCACGATGCGGCTCCACGGCGACGCGAACGACTTCGTCGGCAAGGGCCTGTCGGGTGGCCGGATCGTCGTCCGCCCGCCGGAGAAGACGGCCGAGGGCTTCGTGGCCGAGGACAACATCATCGCCGGCAACGTGATCCTGTTCGGTGCCACGGGTGGTGAGGTGCTGCTGCGCGGCGTCGTGGGTGAGCGGTTCGCGGTGCGCAACTCGGGGGCGACCGCCGTCGTCGAGGGCGTCGGCGATCACGGCTGCGAGTACATGACCGGCGGCAAGGTCGTCATCCTCGGGAAGACCGGCCGGAACTTCGGTGCCGGCATGTCGGGTGGTGTGGCGTTCGTCCACAACCCCGACCGCGACTTCGAGGCCAACCTCAACACCGAGCTCGTCGATCTCGAGGATCTCGAGAGCGAGGACTTCGTGTGGCTCAAGGGAGCCATCGAGCGTCATCGCGACGAGACGGGCTCGGAGGTCGCCGCGCGCATCCTGTCCGACTGGTCTCAGCAGGCGGGGCACTTCGCGAAGGTCATGCCCCGCGATTACAAGAAGGTTCTCATGGCAATCAAGGACGCCGAGATTCGTGGCGCCGATGTCGACGAAGCGATCATGGAGGCGGCTCGTGGGTGATCCGAACGGTTTCCTCGAACACGGCTCGCGTGAGCTGCCCGTCCGACGCCCGGTTCCGCTGCGGCTGCTCGACTGGAAGGAAGTCTACGAGGACTTCCCGAAGGACACCCTGCAGCGGCAGGCGAGCCGGTGCATGGACTGCGGTATTCCCTTCTGCCACAACGGCTGCCCGCTCGGGAATCTCATTCCGGAGTGGAACGACCTGGTCTACAAGGGCAACTGGGAGTCGGCGATCGAGCGGCTCCACGCGACCAACAACTTCCCGGAGTTCACCGGGCGGCTGTGCCCCGCACCGTGCGAGGCGTCCTGCGTCCTGGGTATCAACCAGGATCCGGTGACGATCAAGCAGGTCGAGGTCGAGATCATCGACAAGGCCTTCGACGAGGGCTGGGTCACGCCGATCCGCGCGTCGCGGCCGACCGGCAAGAAGGTCGCGGTCGTCGGCTCCGGCCCCGCGGGTCTCGCTGCGGCACAGCAGCTCACGCGCGCCGGGCACTCGGTCACGGTGTTCGAGCGTGAGGACCGCATCGGCGGTCTGCTGCGCTACGGCATCCCCGAGTTCAAGATGGAGAAGCGCCACATCGACCGCCGTCTCGCGCAGATGGAGGCCGAGGGCACCGTCTTCCGGACGAGCGTGAACGTCGGCGTCGACGTCACGGCCGATCAGCTGCGCGACGAGTTCGACGCCGTCGTGCTCGCGAACGGCTCGACCATCGGTCGCGATCTGCCGATCCCGGGACGCGAACTGGACGGAATCCATCAGGCCATGGAGTTCCTGCCGCTCGCGAACCGCGTGCAGCTCGGCGACGACATCACCGACGCGGACGGCATGCCGCCGATCAACGCGAAGGGCAAGAAGGTCGTCATCATCGGTGGCGGCGACACCGGCGCGGACTGCCTCGGCACGTCGCACCGTCAGGGCGCCGAGACCGTGCATCAGTTCGAGATCATGCCGAAGCCGCCGGAGACTCGCGCCGAGTCGACTCCGTGGCCGACGTACCCGCTGATGTACCGCGTGTCGTCCGCTCACGAAGAGGGCGGCGAGCGGGTGTTCTCCGTCAGCACCGAGGAGTTCGTCGGCGAGAACGGTCACGTGACCGGGCTCAAGGCGTACGAGGTCGAGATGGTCGACGGCCGCTTCGAGAAGGTCGAGGGGTCGGACTTCCAGCTCGACGCCGATCTGGTCCTCTTCGCGATGGGCTTCGTCGGTCCCGCGCGCGAGGGCCTGCTGACCGATCTCGGTCTCGAGTTCACCGATCGCGGCAACGTCGCGCGCGGCGAGAAGTTCGAGACGAACGTCGACGGCGTCTTCGTCGCCGGAGACGCCGGCCGCGGCCAGTCGCTCATCGTGTGGGCGATCGCCGAAGGGCGCTCGGCCGCCGCAGCGGTGGACGAGTACCTCGAGCAGAGCACGGCGCTGCCGGCGCCGATCCTGCCGACCACGGTCGCGCAACGCTAGCGACGTCAGGTACCCGAACGCCCCCTCCTCGGAGGGGGCGTTCGTCGTGTGCGGCTCAACTCGCGAAAATACCGACGACGAGGTTGATGGTGCCCGCGAGGATGACGGCGCCGAAGACGTACGACAGCAGGCAATGCCGCAGCGCGACGGCGCGGATGTCCGGGTTCGACACTCCGGTGTCGGACACCTGGTAGGTCATGCCGAGGTTGTAGCTGAAGTAGAAGAAGTCGCGAAATGCCGGGGGCAGGTCGGAATTGAAGTCGATGCCCCCGTCGTCGCCGTCGTAGTAGAGATAGGCGTAGCGGGTGGCGTACATCAGGTGCAGCGATCCCCAGGCGAGGAAGACGCCGAGCAGTGCCACGGCAGCGTCGACGGGGTCTGCACGTGAGCCACCGGCCACCTGCAGCGTGACGATGCCGCCGAGGCCGCCGGATGCCGCGACGACGAGCGCCACCTCGTCCACCACCGGACTGAAGTTCTCGCGGGCGACGTTGCGTGTCGTCGTCACGGCGTCCATGGGCCACAGCACTATCCAGCCCGACACCACGAACACGCCCCCGGTAGCGACGATGCCGGTCGAGATCGCGAGCGAGACAGTGGCGCCCGCTGCCGCCACCAGACCGGAGCCCACCGCACCCACCAGCAGGGACAGGGCGAGCCGGCGCACTGCGGACGTCGGGAACACGAGTGGCACGAACACCTCCGGTCGTCTGCGTCTAACGGGAAGGATGCCGTAGCGCACGCCCCGAGCGGGTCACATTCGCCCGCTCCGGTGTCCGGGCCGACACAGTCGCTTCGCCAGGGGTAACGCGTACGCAACCTGAAGCCCACAACGTGTTCATCGCGCACTGACACGATCCGCCTCGTGAGACGACTCGTCGCCCTCGTGGTGGGCATCATGGCAGCTGCTGTCCTTCCCGCGGTTGCCGCGGCTCCTGCTGCAGCCGATCCTGGTCCGTGTCCCAGCCTGTACGTGGTGGCTGTTCCCGGCACGTGGGAGACGGCCGACCGACCCGACGGGCGCCAGCCGGGCCCGGGCATGCTGTCCGCGGTCACGCGGGGTCTGCCGTCCTCGGTTCGCACCGACTACGTCACCTATGCCGCGACGGCCTTCCCGTGGGAAGGCGAGATCTACGGCCGCTCCAAGGCTCAGGCGATCTCGGCGGCGCGCGGGATGATCGGTGATATGGCGCGGACGTGCGCCGACACCGACATCGCACTGCTCGGATACAGCCAGGGCGCCGACGCCGCAGGCGATCTCGCGGCCGAGATCGGCTCTGGAGCAGGTGTGATTCCGGCCGATCGGCTTGTCGCAGTGGGGCTGCTGTCGGATCCGCGACGCAGCGAAACCGACAACCTCGTCGGGCCGCGTGTTCCCGGCAGCGGCGCCGCCGGTGCGCGTCCCGGTGGTTTCGGGTGGGCGACGCCGTCCGTCGTCTCCATCTGCGCCACGGGTGATCTGTACTGCTCGACGGAGAAGGACGACTTCGTGACGCGCCTCTCGGGGTTCCTGGCGCTCAGCTCGGGTGGGCCTGTCACAGGCACATTCACCGACGAGGCGCTCGCGCTGTGGCACGACCTCTGGGCGGCAGGTGGGCTGCCCGTGCTCGCCGCGCAGTTCGACAAGCAGGCGAACAACGCCCGCGTCGATCAGCTCACGACCTTCTACTCGTCGCAGGTGCACCACGACTACAGCCGCTATGTCGTCGACGGCCAGGGCACGACCGCGCTGCAGTGGATGAAGAGCTGGCTGCGCGCGAAGGCTTGAACCGTGCCGCGGTGAGGGCGCGAATCTGCGTCACCTGTTCGGTTCCTGACGCGGGCACTCTGCAGCCGTCTTCGGGAGGGGGAGTACGGTCGGTGCGATGCGGGTCTGGTACGTGAGTTACGGATCGAACATGCAGCGTCGGCGCCTGCGCTACTACCTCGAGGGTGGCCGGCCCAAGGGAGGCGCCCACGCACATCCGGGTGCGCGAGATCATTCCTCCCCCACCGGCGATGCCCCGCTCGTCCTGCCCGGCGCCCTGTACTTCGCCGGTGAGTCGCGGCAGTGGACCGGCGGCCGCGCGTTCTACGACCCGGATGGTTCGGGCACCGTCCTCGCCCGCGCCTATCTCGTGACCGAAGAGCAGTTCGCCGACATTCGGGCACAGGAGCCCGCGTGTTACGACCGCGTGCTGCAGGTCGGGGAGCGCGACGGGTTCCCGATGTACACGTTCACCACGCGCGCCCGGGCCGACGCGGTGCGCCGCGCCGCCCCGGCATCCGCCTACCTCGACACCATTCGCCGCGGCGTGCAGGAGGCTCACGGCTGGGACGACGAGCAGGCGGGGCGCTACCTCGGAGCGTGCGTCGAGACGGTCGCCGGTGTGCGCTGACCGGGCCGATCAGCGACGCAGAATCCGACGTGCCAGCCAGTTGCCGAAGAACTGCGACGCCTGCACGAGCAGCACGATCACGAGCGTCGCCACCAACGTGACCTGCCAGTCGAATCGCTGGTAGCCGTAGACGAGGGCGAAGTCGCCGAGTCCACCGCCACCGATCGTGCCGGCCATCGCCGACATGTCGACGATGGCGATGAGCACGAAGGTGTATCCGAGCACGAGCGGACCGAGAGCTTCGGGCAGCACGACGGTGGTCAGGATGCGCAGTGGGCCCGCGCCCATCGCGCGCGCCGCCTCGATCACGCCCGGATCCACGGTCACGAGATTCTGTTCGACGATGCGCGCGATCGCGAACGACGACGCCACGATCATCACGAAGATCGCGGCTTCCGTCCCGATGGTCCGCCCCACCACTGCGAGGGTGACGGGGCCGAGTGCGGCGAGCAGGATGATGAACGGGATCGGCCGCACGACGTTGACCAGCACGTTGAGCGTCGTGTGGGCGACGACGTTCTGGAGCACCCCGCCCTTGCGTGTCGCGTAGAGGAGAGTCCCCACGACCAGACCGATCAGGCCGCCGACGATCAGCGTGATCACCACCATGTAGACGGTGGTGCCGATCGACTCGAACAGTATGGGGCGCAGGCGTTCCCAGTCCGTGTTCATCGGATCACCTCCTCGACGGTCGTCACCTCTCGCAGCGACACGAGCACCCGATCGACGCCGTCGGCCGGTCCGATCAGCTCCAGCGTCAGGTTGCCGAACGACCGGCTCTGCAACGTCGTGATCGAGCCGTAGAGGATTTCGAATCGCACGCCGTGGCTCCCGGCATCGGACAGGACGTGCCCGATGCGGCTCGCGTCGCGCACCTCCGCGTTGACGATGCGGCCGCTCTCCGGTTGCCACAGTCGATCGAGGTCCGTGGTATCCGGCCTACTGCGCAGGACGGTGCCGACGAAGCTCTTCGACGCCGCGGTCTGCGGATCGGAGAACACGTCGAACACCGTCCCGAGTTCCACGACCCGGCCCTCGGCGAGCACGGCGACGCGATCCGCGATCGACCGGACGACATCCATCTCGTGGGTGATGACGACGATGGTGATTCCCAGCTCCTGGTTGACTTTCCGGAGCAGCCGGAGCACGTCCTGCGTGGTCTCGGGGTCGAGGGCACTGGTCGACTCGTCGGCCAACAGCAGTGCCGGCGACGTCGCGAGGGCGCGTGCGATGCCGACGCGCTGCTTCTGACCACCCGAGAGCTGGTCGGGGTACGCCGCCGCCTTGTCCTCGAGGCCGACGAATCGAAGCAGTTCGGCGACGCGTTCCCGCCGCCGGGCGCGAGGCCACCCTGCGACGACGAGGGGATAGGCGACGTTTCCGGCGACGGTCCGCGACCGCAGCAGATTGAACTGCTGGAAGATCATGCCGATCCCGGAGCGGACGTCGCGCAGCCGCGATTCCGACAGTCCTGTGATGTCGAGGCCGTCGACCTCGATCCGTCCCGAGGTCGGACGTTCGAGGCCGTTGATCAACCGGACGAGCGTGCTCTTGCCTGCGCCCGAATAGCCGATGACCCCGAAGATCTCGCCTCGGCGCACGGAGAGGTCGACGCCGTCCAGGGCGGTGAGGGTCTGCTTTCCGGCCGAGAACGTCTTGCCGACGTCGTCGAACCGGACGATCGTGTCCGACACTACTGCCTGCCACTACTGCCCGGCGCGGATGCCGGCTTCGACCCGCTCGAGGATCTGCTCGAGCGCCGCGCCGTCGCGTTCGACCTCCACCGAGGTGCCCTTCGACTCCTCGCGTACGGCGTCCTGGATCTCCGGGTCGTGCCAGATGCCTACGAGCTGCAGGTACGTCTCGTTCGTCTTGTCCTCGGCGCGCGTGACGAAGGCGTTGATGTACGGCTCGGCGGCGGGGCTCGACGGATCGTCCTTGTAGAGAGCGGATTCCGGGTCGATGCCGGAACGCTCGAGGAAGGTGTTGTTGACGATCGCGCCGTCCACGGAGGAGAGCGACAGCGCGGTCTGTGCAGCATCGATCGGCGTCACCCGCACCTTCGACGCCGCCTCGTCGATGTCGGCGGGGGTGGGCGACGGATTGTCGCCGCGCAGGCTCAGCAGACCTGCGCCCTCGAGCACGAAGAGGGCACGCGCCTGATTGCTCGGATCGTTCGGGATCGCGATCTCGCCGGCCTGCGGGATGTCGTCGATTGTTGCGTGGCGCTGCAGTACAGGCCGAGGGGCACGATCTGGGTCGCCCCGATCGGGGTCAGATCGTCGTCGGCGCCCACGTTGTATTCACCGAGGAACTGCAGGTGCTGGAACAGGTTGACGTCGATCTGTCCCTGCGACAGTGCGGTGTTGGGCTGCGAGTAGTCGGAGAAGTTGACCACCTCCAGCGTGATCCCGGCGTCGGCGGCCTTCTCCTCGAACAACTCCCACGAGCGGTCGCTCGCTTCGGTCGTTCCGATACGGATGGCATTCTGGTCCCCCGATCCGGACGAGCAGGCCGTGAGAACCGCCAGAACGGGTACGGCTGCGGCGGCGAGAACGCGGTTGATCTTCAACGAATGTCTCCACGATAGAAATCGGAACGGCCACCGATCGGATGGCCGAACCGGAAATCTATGGGCAGCGACGGCGCGGCGGAACGATTGTGCTCACCGCGATCGGATCCCGCCTCGCCTCGGAGGCGGTTCGCTGCGCGCAGATGGGCCGTGCATCGCGTGATCTCACCCGGTCGCCACGGTGTCGGGTAGGGCGGCCGGAGATCCACCGAGCACACCGCGGTGCTGCGGGTGGAAGGACGCTCGCCGCACCGTCACCCCCACGCGGTCGCCGACCCGCGGACGTGGTCCGCGCACGGCACACCGCACGCCGATTCCGTTGCACGCGATCACGACATCGCTCGCGTCACGGCCGAACAGCGACGACGTGACGATGCCGGAGGTCCACGCGTCGGGGGCATCCGGGGCCCTGAGCTCGACGTCGGCCGGCAGAACCGCGAGGGTGCCTGCTTCCTCGGCCGCATCCGACCCGGTGATCGCCCCGCGTGCGGCGACGACGGAGCCGTCGGTGTCGACGAAACCGGTGGCGTCCAGCCGTCCTTCGAGAAGGGTCGCGCTCCAGAGGAATTCGGCGACGAACGGTGTACCGGGTGTGGTGAGGAGTTCCTCGGGCGTGCCCACTCGCCGGAGCTCGCCGTCGCCGAGGACGACGACTCGATCGGCGAGGGCGAGTGCCTCGGCGCGGTCGTGTGTCACGTGCACGACGGTGAGCCCGTGCGCCCGGGTGAGCGCGCGAAGCTCGAGCCGGAGTCGGTCGCGCAACGGTTCGTCGAGTGCCGAGAGCGCTTCGTCGAGCAGCAGTGCGCGGGGCTGCGCGACGAGGGCGCGGGCGAGCGCGACTCGCTGCCGCTGGCCGCCGGAGAGCGTCGCGGGGTCCCGGTTCTCGTAACCACCGAGCCCGACGAGGTCGAGCGTGGCGGCGACCCGGGTGGCCCGCTCGCGGCGAGGCGTGCGCGTCACCTCGAGCGGATAGCCCACATTGCGTCCGACGGACCGGTGGGGCCAGATCGCATGCTGCTGGAAGACCATTCCGAGCCGGCGCTTCTCGGGCGGAACGGTCCCACGGTCGCCCGCGACGATGTCGTCGTCGATGCAGATCGTGGCGGTCGTGGGTGTGAGGAATCCGGCGATCGTCCGAAGCAGCGTCGTCTTGCCGGATCCGGACGGCCCCACGAGTGCGACGAACTCGCCGTCGCCGATGTGCAGGTCGACGCCCGCGAGTCCGACGGTGCCGTCGGGATAACGCAGACCAACGGACGTGAGGGTGATGGCGGACATCAGTGTGCTCCTGTCTGTCGTCCGGTGCGGGCCACGAGCGCGAGTCCGGCGGCACCGACGAGCGCCATCAGCAGTGACAGCGCTGCGGCGCCGTTGTAGTCGCCGGCCTGCTGGAGGTTGAAGACGGTGACGCCGAGGGTCTGCGTTCCGGGCGCGACGAGCAGCACCGACATCGTGAGTTCGCGTACCGCGGTGAGTGCGACGAGCGCACCGCCGGCCAGTGCGGCGGGGAGCGTCATCGCCCACGGAACGTCGCACAGCGAACGCAGTCTCGACGCACCCGCCGATCGCGCCGCCTCTTCGAGCGCGACGGGTGTCGTCGCGAGCGGGCCGCGGACGGCTTGGACGACGATCGCGAGAAAGGCCGTGACGTAGGCGCAGAGGATCACCCACTGCGTGTCGAACAGGCCGGTGTAGCGGCCGAGGACGAGCCAGCCGACGGCGAGGACGAGTCCGGGAATCGCCTGGGGCGCCATGGCGACGACGGCGAGTGCGGTGTTGTCGCGCGAGCGGGTGCGCGTCGTCACGACGCCGAGCAGAAGCCCGAGCACGACGCAGACGACCGCGGCGGAGACGGCGAGGGTGACCGAATTGCGCAGGCCCACGATCGTTCCCGGTGCGGTTACGGCCGCTCGGATGCTGTCGAGCGTCAGATTCGCCCACGTCAACGGGACGCCCGGCGCAGGGAGCAGCGCCTGGGTCGCGAGTGCGACGAGCGGGCCGGCCGTGACGGCCAGTGCCGCCGTCCACAGCGCCACCGCGGCAGGGATTCGGGCGCGATGCAGCGACATCGGTGCGTGTGCCGTGACGGCGCCGTCGAGTTCGGACGAGCGACGTGCGAGCCGCCGTTCGACGAGGACGGCGACGACGGCGCACGCGAGGAGACCGATGCCGATCGTGGCGACCGCTTCGAGGGGCCGGTCGACGGTGCCCGACTGGATGTAGCGGTACACCATCGTCGAGAGCGTGACGTAACGCTCGGGGAGCCCGACGAGCGCGGGAATCCCGAAATCGGCGAGATTGGACACCGCCGTGAGCGTGAACGCCGCGAGCACGGCAGGCCGCAGCAGCGGCAGCGTGACGGTGCGCATCACCGTCCACGGCGTAGCGCCCGCGATCCGGGCGACCTGCTCGAGGTCGGCGGGAATCCTTCGGAGCGCCACCGAGATCACCAGGTAGGCCATGGGATACGAGTGCACGGCGAGCAGGAGGATCACGCCGTCGCCGCCGTGGATGTTCCAGAGCGGTCCGCCGAACGTGTCGGCCCACCAGCGATTGATCATTCCACTCGGGCCCAGCAGCCCGATCCAGGCGATCGCCCCGACGAACGGCGGAACGAGCAACGGCGACAACAGGATCAGCCGCAGAGCGGACCGTCCTGGAAGATCGGTGCGGTCGAGCAGCAGAGCCATCGCGACGGCGACGGCGACGGCGATCGCGGCCGACGCCGTCGCCGAGGTGAGGCTCGCCCACGCCGCCGCGCCCACGCCGTCGTCGAGCAGGCGCCGGACATGGCGGCCGCTCGCGCCGAGGGCGACGACCATGAGCAGCGGTGCGACGACGAGGGCACCCACGACGAGCCACAGCCCGACGCGGCCGAGGGCGACGGCGTCGGGCCGGTGCTCGGCGCGGACACGCCGCGCCGAGCGGGGAACGTCAACCGACAAGATCGTCGAACTTCCGCACGGCCTCCTGCTGGACCGCGGTGATCTCCTTCGGGTCGGGATCGAGCAGGGGGAGGTCGGCGAGCGCGGGTGCGCCCTCGGGAGTGCCCACGTCGTCGCGCACGGGAAGGTACTGCTGCTCGACGGCGAGCGACTGGCCGCGAGCGCTCACGAGGAAGTCGACGAATCGTTGCGCCGCGTCCTGGTTGTCGGAGTCGGCGAAGATGCCGGCCGGCTGCGCGACGTACGGGACGCCGTCGGTGGGATAGGACAGCGCGATGGGCGAACCCTTCGCGGCGAGCTCGCGGACTAGGTAGTCGACGACGATCCCGATCGGCTGCGTCCCGGCGGCGACGGCCTGGCCCACGGGGCCGTTGCTCTCGGCCACGACGGGCTCGTTCGCGACGAGCGATTCGAGCCACTGCTCACCGAGTTCGGGGGTCTCGAGCCACACCGCGGTGTTGTAGGCCGCGGCACCCGAGACGTCCGGGTTGGGCATCGTGATCGCGCCGCGGTACGCCGGGTCGGTCAGGTCCTGCCAGCTCGTCGGCGGTGCGTCGACCGCGTTCGTGTTGTACGCGATCACGGTGGGGATGATCCGCGTTCCGACGTAGTACCCGTCGGGGTCGACGACGGAGGGATCGAGTGCGTCGACATCGGCCGGGGTGAACTGTGCGAGCAGGCCGTCGGACTTGTAGCGCTCGAACGTCGGTGCGTCCGCCGCGAGCAGCACGTCCGCGCCGATCGCGCCCGTCGTGCGCTCGGCTTCGATCCGCGCGGTGAGATCGCCGGTGCCCGCGCGAAAGACCTCGACCTCGATGTCGGGGTTGGCGGCGGTGAAAGCGGCGACCAGTTCGTCGATCTTCGCCTGCGGCTCGGAGGTGTAGACGGTGAGCGGTCCGCCGGCCGCACCGTCGGCGTCGGCGTCCGCTGCCCCGGGCTCGGAGCATCCGGCCAGTCCGGCGACCGCCACCAGACCCGCCGCAGCAGCGGCGATCCGAGTTCTCGACTTCACTGTTCTCCTCCTGAGACCGCTCACACCGCGAACGGACTGGTCACACGCCTTTTCGGGGAGCGCCGAGGGGGTGAGCGCTCCCGGAGCGAAACGGACGTTTCGCCGGGTGCAGCGTGCGGTGCGTGGTTGAACGAGCGGGGCGAGCGCAGCCAACCCCATGTGGCGTCGCGGTGAACTTTCGCGGTGCGAGCGCGGTGAACAAAGGCTCAGGTCCGCCGCCACCTGCTGGGTGGGAGCGTGACGAGGACGGCGCATGCCGCGAACACGAGCCACCCGCTCACGGCGGTGAGCTGGATGCGTTGCCCGACACCGAGCCACGCGCGATCGGGGTCGAGCAGGGCGGTGCCGACGAGCATCCAGCCGCCGCCGAGGAGGAAGGCGCCGACGACGATCAGCTCGAACGTCCGCAGCCACACCGGCCACGCCGCGACGAACACCAGGACGAGCAGCGCGAGCGCCGAGACGACGGCGCCGGTCGCCGCGGCGAAGCTCGTGAAGCCGTGCAGGCTCGAGGCCTGCTCGAGCAGTTCGTCCTCACAGCCCGGATCGCGTGCGCTGGTGCACCGCAACGGAAAGCGGGAGTCGAGGATCGTCGCCGCGCCGAAGAGGACGACGCCGAACCAGTGGATCGCCGTGAGCGCTCCGCTCGTGAATCCGTACGCGCCGAGCAGTCCGGCGACGACGGCGATCGTCCCCGTCACCATATCGGCTGTGCGGAAGAAGAATCCGTCGGGGGCGTCGAGCGATCCGAGTTCGCTCACGAACGACCGCGTCGCCGCGAGCCCCGTGTCGAGGACGTTCTCGGCGAGCCAGGACGCGTAGCAGATTCCGGCCGCGGTGAGCAGGACCGCGGTGACGACGCCGACGACGTCACGCGCGCCGCCTTGCGTTCGGTGCGGAGCGGTCATGCGCGCGGCTTCGCGAGCGGGAACGCGAGTGCCTCGCGGATACTGCCACCCGTCACGAGCATCACGATCCGGTCGACCCCCATCCCGAGCCCGCCCGTCGGGGGCATACCGCGTTCGAGGGCTTCGAGGAAGTCCTCGTCGAGTTCCATCGCCTCGTCGTCGCCCCCCGCAGCGAGCAGCGACTGCTCCGTGAGCCGCGCCCGCTGATCGACGGGATCGGTCAGTTCGCTGTAGGCGGTGCCGAGTTCGACGCCCCACGCGACGAGGTCCCATTTCGCCGCGACGCCCGCGATCGTGGGATGCGGCCGAGTGAGCGGCGACATGGACGTCGGAAAGTTGGTGTAGAAGGTCGGGAACTCGGTGTCGTCCTCGACGACGTCCTCGTACATGTTCTGCGCGAGTTCGCCCGCCTCCCACGAAGGCTCGTAGTCGATGTCGTGCCGATCGCAGATCGCGCGCAACTCGTCGAGCGGCGTCTCGGGCGTCACGTCCTCACCCAGTTTCTCGCCGACGGCCTCGTGCATAGTCTTGACGGGCCAGTCTCCCGAGATGTCGATCTCGACCGGGTTCCCGTCCGGACCGGGACGAATCGCGATCTCACGTCCGTGGGCTGCGACGGCGGCGGCCTGGATCAGCTCGCGGCACATCACCATCATCTTCTCGTAGTCGCTGTGCGCCTCGTAGGCCTCGAGGATCGTGAACTCCGGATTGTGCTTGAAGTCGGCGCCCTCGTTGCGGAAGACCCGGCCGATCTCGAAGACCTTCTCGACGCCCGCGACGCACAACCGCTTGAGATAGAGCTCGGGTGCGATGCGCAGATACAGGTCGAGGTTGTACGCGTTGATGTGGGTCACGAACGGCGCCGCGTTGGCTCCACCGTGAACCTGTTGCAGGATGGGCGTTTCCACTTCCATGAAGCCGCGGGCGTCGAGCGAGTCGCGCAACGACTTCACGATCGCGCTCCGGCTCGCGAGCAGCCGACGCGAATCGCTGTCGATCGCGAGATCGACGTAGCGCTGCCGAACCCGCGCCTCCGGGTCGGTGAGTCCCTTCCACTTGTCGGGCAGCGGATGCAGGCACTTCGCGTTCATGCGGCAGTTCCGTACCAGCAGCGACGGCGTGCCCCGGCGGCTCGTGCCCATCGGTCCGCTCGCCTCCACGAGGTCGCCGAGATCGAACTCGCGCGTGAACCGCGACACCTCGTCGGTGCCCATGCGTTCGGCGTCGAGGAGCAGTTGGAGGTCGCCGCTCCAGTCGCGCACCGTCGCGAAGACCACGCCGCCCAGCGCCCGGATCCGGAGGATGCGGCCCGCGATGCGCACCGTCGTCCCCGGCGGGGTGAGCAGCGCGTCCGCGGCGGAATACGTCGGGGGATAGGCGACCGGGTAGGGGTCGATCCCCGCCGACTCGAGGTCGGCGAGTTTGCGGAGCCGAACCTGCACCTGCTCGGGGCGGCGCGGCCCCGTGGGTGCGGGCGCGGCGAGGGCGTCGGGAGGGCTGCCGTCGGCGTGCAGCCCCTCGGCCGCGACGAGTGCCGGCGGGAGCGTCTCGTGCGTCCCGGTGTGCGGGTGGCGGCCCCCGAACCGGGGGACCGCGACGAATCCCTCGGCGATGCCGGACGCGACACCGACGCGGACGAGTTCGCGATTGTCCTCGAAACACAGGTATCGCGGCACCCACTGCGGGTCGTACTTCAGGTTCGAGCGGTAGAGCGCTTCGAGCTGCCACCATCGCGAGAAGAACACGAGAATCGAACGCCACACGCGCAGAACGGGTCCCGCGCCGATGCGGGCGCCCTCCTCGAACACGGACCGGAAGACGGCGAAGTTCAGCGAGATCCGTGCGATCCCGAACTGCTGTGCGTTCGTGCACAGTTCGGTGATCATGAGCTCGACGGTGCCGTTGGGGGCGTCCGGGCTGCGGCGCATCAGGTCGAGCGATGCGCCCGAGGAACCCCACGGCACGAGCGAGAGAACCGCCACGGTCTCGTCGCCACGGACCGCCTCGACCAGTAGGCAGTCGCCGTCGAGTCGATCGCCGAGTCGCCCGAGTGCCATCGAGAAGCCGCGTTCGGACGCCGTGTCGCGCCACGCGTCCGCGAGCGCGACGATCTCGGTCATACGCTCGGGCGGGACGTCCCGGTGACGCCGGATGCGGACGGTCACGTCCTGGCGTCGCGCCCGCGTCACCGCCTGGCGGACGGGTCGCATCGACGGCCCCGCGAGGCTGAAGTCCTTGGGGTACAGGATCGCCTCGTCACCGAGATGGATCACGCCGAGCCCCTGGCGGTGATACGCCGTCGCCCCCGCCTCGGACGCACCCATGACGGCGGGCGCCCAGCCGTAGCGTCGCGCGAGGTCGCGCCACGCCTCGATCGCGGCGGGCCACGCCGCGGGGTCGCCGACCGGATCGCCGCTCGCGAGGCACACCCCGATCTCGACGCGATACGTCACGGCGGCGCGGCCGTCGGGCGCGAACACGACTGCCTTGTCCCGACGGGTCGCGAAGTAGCCCAGCGAGTCGTCGCCGCCGTGCGCGAGCAGCAGGCCGCGGATCGCGGACTCGTCGGTGCCCGTCAGCGCATTGGACGCGCGCTGCGAACGGAACAGCGTCACGACGGCCGCGAGCAGGGCGAGCGCACCGAGGAGCCCGAGCAGCGTGTTGACGAATCCGTGTGGGCGCCCGGAGAACTGGTCGTTGGCGACGACGGTGAGCGCCGTGACGCGGTTGAGTGCCCAGTAGAAGCGTTCGGAGCCCGGCAGCGAGCCGGGGAACAGCTCGACCAGCCCCCACCCGAGCAGTGTTCCCGCGGCGAGCCCCGCGACGAGAACGCCGAGTGCCCGCCACACCGCGCCGCGGCGGACCCGGGTCGCGAACTCGCCGCGCGCGGCGACGAGCACGACGATCACCGCGGCGAGAACCACCGCCGCGACGACTGCGTTGATGTCGCGCGAGACGATCGCCGTCCCGACGTCGACGGCGAACACCGTCAGCAGATACAGCGTGAGGATCCACCACGCGATCCGCTTGCGCGCCGCGATCGCCGCGGCGAGCAGCGCCATCACCAGTGCCCACGACAGGCTCGTGTCGGGTGCGTCGAGGTAGTAGGTGTCGATGTAGTCGCGTGGGCCGTGGACGAGATAGCGGAGCGTCGGCGAGATGCTCCAGACCGCCACCGCCGCCGCGAAGACGCCGAGGACGACGCCCGCCCAGTGCGGCACCTGCGACCAGCGGCCCCCGGGCGGTGCGGCTCCGGGCGCCGCACTCACCGAGGCGGGCTCGGCGTCGTCAGGCGCGAGGCGCGTGTCGTCGCGCCGCCGTGTCGTTGTCTCGTGCGCCGGCATCGGCCCGTCCTTCCGCGTCCCGCACGCACGTGCGGGCTCGTGATCGTCGAGTGTGCCGCGCACCAGGCGCGCGCGGTGAGACTTCGCGGACTTCGACGACGCCGCGAGCGCAGCCACCACCACGCTGACGGACAATGGTGGTCATGAGCCGCCCCACCGACGTCCCCATCCGTGACGACGTGATTCGCCTCGGCCAGTTCCTCAAGCTCGCGAACCTCATCGAATCCGGCGCCGAAGCGAAAGAGGTCATCGCCGACGGCCTCGTCAAGGTCGACGGGGAGACCGAGACGCGGCGCGGCCGGCAGCTGCGGCCCGGCGACATCGTCGAGCTCGGTGGTGTCGAGGTCGTCGTCGTGCGCGAATAGCCGTCGCGCGAGTCCACCCCACTCCGGCTCGGCCCCGTCGTACGTTCGGGGTATGAGCGAACGAGCCGTGAGCGACCGGACGAGCCCACCGGAGTCCCGCGACACCGTCCGCGTCGTGGGGGTGTTCGTCGCGGCGGTGCTCGCGATCGCCGGGTCGTTCGTCGGCTCGGGAGCCGTGGTCGGCACGCCGGTCTCGGAGGCGGCGGGCGGCCTGTTCCAGCCGAGCTCGACGGCCGTCGCACCCGCGTCTCCCGCGTTCTCGATCTGGACCGTCGTGTACATCGGCTTCGTCGCGTACGCGATCCTGCAGGCGCTCCCGGCGTACCGCCGCGACCCGCGCCAGCGGGCGGTCGGCTGGTGGGCGGCGGCCGCGATGCTGCTCAACGCCGTCTGGATCCTCGCGGTGCAACTCGACGCGTTGTGGGTCAGTGCGGTCGTGATCGTCGTGCTGCTGCTCACGCTGCTGCGCGTGTTCACGATCCTCGTCGCGACGCGTCCCGCCGCGGGGACGAGCCCGATCGAGGCGACCGTCGTCGACGGCACGATGAACCTGTACCTCGGCTGGGTGTGCGTCGCGGTCGTCGCGAACCTCGCCGCGGCTCTCGCGTCCGTGTCGCCCGAACTGGGGCTCGGCGCCGAGCCATGGGCGATCGTCGTACTCGTCGTCGTCGCGATCGTGGGTGTCGTACTGGCGGTCGCCGGACGCGGCCGGCTCGCCGTCGCCGCCGCGATCGCGTGGGGCCTCGTGTGGATCGCCGTCGCCCGGCTCGACGAGGAGACCTTCCCGTCCACGCCCGTCGCGGTCACGGCGATCGCCGTCGCGGTCGTCGTCGTGGGTGCCACCGTCGCGCTGCGGGTGTCATCGCTTCGCCGCCGCGCGTGAGCGTTCCCGCTGCTCGGCCATCGCCGCGTCGAACTCCTCGCGCCACCCCGGATCGACGGTGACGTTCGAGCGCCGCGCCTCCTCGAGCCCGAGCTCGACGGGGAACCCGTACGTGTCGTAGAGGGTGAACAGGTCCGCACCCGTGAGCCGTCCGCCGCGCTCGCTCGTCTCGTGCATGAGCGCGATCCCACGGCGCACCGTCCGCCGGAACGACCGCTCCTCGCGTGCGACGACGGCGACGGCGTCGTCACGATGTGCGGCGACCTCGGGATAGCGATCGCGATACACGTCGGCGACGACGGGCACGAGATCGGCCGCGAACTCCTCGGTCAGCCCAAGGCCGAACGCGAACCGCACCGCCCGGCGGATCAGCCGGCGCAGGACGTACCCCTGCTCCTTGTTGCTCGGCCGCACGCCGTCGACCACGAGAAAGGTCGCCCCGCGCAGGTGATCGGCGACGACGCGCATCGCCGCGGCGTGCTCGCCGTAGTCGGCGCCCGAGAGCTCCACGAGCCGGTCCACGACGGGACGCAGCACCGACACCGCGAACACGTCGGGGGAATCGATCGCGGCAGCCGCGATCCGCTCCAGCCCGCCGCCGTAGTCGACGTTCTTGCGCGGCAGACTCTCGAAGCCCGTCTCGGTGCGCCGGTACTCGGTGAACACGCTGTTGCCGAGCTCGATGAAACGCCCGCAGTCGCAGTTCTGGTGGCAGTGCTCGCCGTACGCGGGGTCGTGCGGCACGTCGGGATAGAGATAGAACACCTCGGTGTCGGGGCCGCCCGGCTCGCCGACCGGCATCGCGTCGGCGCTGCCCATCCGGCACCACCAGTTCTTGTCGCCGTAGAACGCGATCCGCGCGCCGCCCGTGCCGAGCCGCGCGCCCGCCTCCTCCGTCCCGAGATCGACCCGCTCGGCGTCGAGGCCCGCGGCCTCGAACAGCCCCGCCCAGATGTCCGCGGACTCGGTGTCCTTCGGGAGCCCGAACCGCTCCATCCCCGAGAAACAGCTGACGTAGATCCGGGCCGGATCCAGACCGACGACGTCGGTGAGGAACTCGTGGAACCACGGGATCTGTTCGCGCTTGAAGTAGTCGCCGAGACTCCAGTTCCCGAGCATCTCGAAGAACGTCGTGTGCCGGTTGTCGCCGACCTCCTCGATGTCCTGCGCGCGCAGACACGGCTGACTGTCGGTCAGACGCGTGCCGTCCGGATGCTCCGCGCCCAGCAGATACGGCACGAGTTGCTGCATACCCGATCCGTTGAACAGCGTCGACGGGTCGTCGCGCGGGACGAGTGGGGCCCGCGCGATCACGTGATGCCCACGCGCGACGAAGAAGTCGAGGTACGCCTGCCGGATATCGTGAGCATCCATATCGGAACCCTAAGCGCGGATGGCGCCGCTGCGAAGGGAGTTTCGGACGTCACCCCCGCAGGTACGCGACGAGGGCGTCCGCGGTCGCGGTCATCCCGGCGGGGGTGACGTGGAGCGGCGCCGTGCCCGTCGCGATGGTGCGCAAGGACAGCGGCGTGAGCCACGGATCCTCCGCGCACGCCGAGTGCTCGGCGGCGATGTCGTTCATGTCGAGGTACTCGACGTCCTCGGCCGCCGCGACCGACCGCATCACCGTGTCGAGCACCTCCTGCCCCGCGCGGGCGACCACGACGCCCTCGGGCGAGAGGCCCGCCGCCGTGCAGTCGGTGTCGTCGCTCGTCGGCGGAACCAGCGGGACGTACCCGACGAGCACGATGCGCGCCGCCGGTGCCGTCGCCTTGACGGCCCGCACCGTCGCGACGAGATTCGACAGGGCCGTGACGGTACCGTCGAGCGTGCGATCGCTGCGTGCACCACCTTTCGCGAGATACGAGCAGGTCGTACGTCCGGCCCATTTCACGGGATCGCGGTACGACATCGGGAGCGCGATCTCCATGAGCGCCTGCCCGCAGCTGTCGAGCACCGCGTTGCCGACGTGCCCGATGTCGTTGCCGCCGACGTTGAGCGTCACGAGCCGGGTCCGTTCGGTGACGGCGGTGACCTGCGGCGGACGCTGCTCGCCGTCCGCGAGCTGTTGCGACTCGTCCAGCACCTCGGACGTCGTCGCGCCCGAGCACGTGACGTCGCGCAGGTCGAGGCCCAGTTCGCGAGCGACGAGGGTGGGATAGTTCGCGCCCGACCGCTCGCACGCCGCGTCGACGATGGGCTCGATGCTCGGCCCGGCGGAATACGAACCGCCCATCGCGACGTATTCGGCGGTGCCGGTGGGATGTTCGGTGGAGACCGTGGTGGGCTCGACGGGCTCGGCGCCGTACTCGGCGTGGCCGAGGGTGCTTGCCGATGCGGTGGGAACTGCCGCCGTGGCCGCCGCGACCACGGCCGTCACGAGAATCGATCGTCGAAGTGCCAGGGTCCGCATGCCGACACGCTAGCGCGAGCGGGACTCGTGTGCCACATCAGAAGTGCTGCGTCACAACGCTATTCGGAGAGCGACATACGTCTTCACGATGTCCGGACAACTCGCGCCGCGGTGTCCGGATAATCACGATCGCGCGTACCGAATCGCGGGCGTACCGTGAATCCGGTAGCGCGCATCGCTGCGCCCGTCCCCGCCGGACGCGAGCCGCGAAGCGATTCACCCGTGTCCACAGCAGCCGCGTCACCCGAGCCGCATCCCCCGAGCCGCATCCCCGGAAACTTTGCCGTCGTCCTCGAGATCGAGGTGTGCACATGTCGAGCATCGACCGTTCGGACCTCCCCGGAAGCCGGCCCTCACCCGCCGAGAATCCCCTGCACAAGCACGCATGGTGGATCCTCGCGACGGTGGGCCTCGCCCAGCTCATGGTCGTGCTCGACGCGACGATCGTGAACATCGCGCTGCCCTCGGCCCAGCGCGAACTGGGCTTCTCCGACGCAGACCGCCAGTGGGTCGTGACGGCGTACTCCCTCGCCTTCGGTGGCCTGCTGCTCGTCGGCGGGCGCATCGCCGACCGCGTCGGCCGCAAGATCGCGTTCGTCACCGGTCTGGTCGGCTTCGCCGCCGCATCCGCGCTCGGCGGCGCCGCACCCACCTTCGGCGTCCTCATCGGCGCGCGCGCGGCACAGGGCCTGTTCGGCGCACTCCTCGCGCCCGCCGCGCTGTCGATCCTCACCGTGACGTTCGCGGGCTCGAACGCGCGCGCCAAGGCCTTCGGCGTCTTCGGCGCGATCGCGGGCGCGGGCGGCGCGATCGGACTGCTCGTCGGTGGCGTGCTCACCGAGTTCCTCGACTGGCGCTGGTGCCTGTACGTCAACGCGGTCTTCGCCGCGGTCGCCGCCGTCGGCGCGTTCGTGTTCCTCCGCAACAGCAGGCCCGACGACGTCGATCCCGTCGACGTTCCGGGTGCCGTGCTCGCCTCGCTCGGCCTGCTCGCCGTCGTCTACGGCTTCTCGAGCGCCGAACGCGACGGCTGGTCGCACCCGATCACGATCGGCTGCCTCGTCGGCGGCGTGGGCCTACTCGCGGCGTTCGCCGTCGTCGAGTTGCGGGTGCGGTACCCGCTGCTGCCGCCGAGAGTTCTCGCCGATCGCTTCCGCGGCGGCGCCGTGATGTCGATGCTCGTCGCGGCCGTCGGGATGTTCGGCGTCTTCCTCTTCCTGACGTACTACCTGCAGGTCACGCTCGGATACAGCGCCGTGCGCACCGGGCTCGCGTTCCTGCCGATGCCGGTGATGATCGCGCTGTTCGCGACGGTCGTCATGCCCCGCGTCGTCACCCGCATCGGGCCGCGGCTGCTCGTCGCGCCCGGCATGCTCCTCGCCTCGGGGGCGATGGCGTGGTTCACGCTCATCGACGAGAACACTCGCTACGTCACCGGCATCCTGCCGCGGCTGCTCGTCATGGGTGCCGGGATCGGGCTGATCTTCTCGGGGGTCATCACCAACGCGACGCTCGGCGTCGCACCGCACGACGCGGGCATCGCGTCCGCGACCCTCAACACCGCACAGCAGGTCGGCGGCTCGATCGGGGTGTCGCTGCTGAGCACCGTCGCCGTCACGGCAGCGACGAACTACTCGACGTCGCACGTCGGGCAGGCGGTGAGCCCTGAATCCGCGGCCGCGCTCGCACAGGCGGCCCAGCTCACGAGCTATCACACGGCGTTCGCGTGGTGCGCCGCGATCTTCCTCGCCGGAGCGATCGTGTGCGGCGCCGTGCTGCCGGGACGGCCGTCGCCGCTCGTGACAGGGCAGCGCGGCGTTTCCCGGCAGCCGGCGCCGATGAGTTCCACGCGCGGTGTCGGTCGGTAGTGACAGCATCCCCTCAACCCGGTTTCGACGAAAGGCACCACGATGTCCGAGTATTCGGCGCCCGCGGGCGCACCCATCTGGTTCGACCTCATGAGCAGCGACCCGGCCGCCGCCGCCGAGTTCTACGGCCGGATCTTCGGATGGGAGGTCGAGGGGCCGCCGCGCGACGAGTTCGGCGGCTACCAGGTCTTCACGAAGAACGGCAAGCGCGTCGCCGGTCTGATGCCCCACATGGAGGGCGGTGGGCCGTCCGACGTGTGGTCGGTGTACCTGCGGACCGACGACCCCGCCGTCACCGCGAAGTCGATCGAGGAGGCGGGCGGAACCGTCCTCGTTCCGGCGATGGACGTCGGCGGCGAGGGCACGATGATGGTGGCCGTGGACAGCGCCGGCGCCACCGTCGGCTTCTGGAAGCCCGGCACGAACGCCGGTTTCACCGAGTGGGGCGGGCACGGCTCGCCGTACTGGTTCGAGAGCCAGTCCAAGGAGTACGCGAAGTCGGTGGACTTCTACGAGAAGGTCCTCGGCGCGCGGATCGAACCCGTCGGCACGGGAGGCGATCCCGATCAGGCCGGCCCGGACGAGTACGGGCAGGTGTTCCTCGGCGACACGTCGTACTCGGGAATCATGAACTCCGCGAAGCTGTTCCCGCCCGAGGTCCCCTCGTTCTGGCAGGTGTACGTCTACGTCGACGACGTCGCGGCCACCGTCGCGCAGGTCGAGCAGCTCGGCGGCGCGATCGTCATGGCCGGTGAGGAGACGCCGTACGGCACGCTCGCGGCGGTCCGCGATCCGTTCGGCGCGCTGTTCTGCCTGGGGCACCCGCCCGAAGGGATGTGAGCGGCGCCGTCAGTCGTCGGTGTTCGCGCCGGTGCCGTACTCCGACAGGAACAGCGCCTCGGCGACGGCGACGTTCTCGATCTCCGACGGATCGACGCTCTCGTTCGCGGCGTGGATGAGGCACTGTGGTTCCTCGACGCCGAAGAGCGCGATCTCGGCGTCAGGGAACTGCTCCGCGAGCACGGTGCACAGCGGGATCGAGCCGCCCTGCCCGATGGTCCCGACCGGCGCGTCGTACGCCCGTGACAGCGCGTCGACCAGCGTGCGATAGCCGGGGCCGTCGGTCCGTGACCGGAACGGCGAGCCCACCTCGTCGCGTTCGATGCGCACGCGGGCGTGCCACGGTGTGACCGCCTCGAGGTGGGACGCGAGGGCGTCCTGTGCGACGCGCGGGTCGACTCCCGGTGGTACGCGCAGGTTCAGGCGTGCCGACGCGCGCGGCTGGACGGCGGCGGCCGAGCCCACGAGCGGCGGAGTGTCCATGCCGAGGATCGTCACGGCGGGCCGCGCCCACACCGAATCCGCGACCGAGCCGCTGCCGACGAGATCGACGTCGTCCAGCACGCCGGCGTCGGCGCGGAAACGTTCGGGATCGTAGGCGACGCCCGGCCACGTTCCGTGGGCGTCGAGACCCCGGATCGTGGTGTCGCCGTTCTCGTCGTGCAGCGTCGCCAGCATCGCGACCAGGGCCGTGAGCGCGTCGGGCGCGGGCCCGCCGTACATGCCCGAATGCACGGCGCCGCTCAGCGTCTCGACGTGCACCGTGAGATTCGCGATGCCGCGCAGCGACGCCGTGGTGGTGGGCTGACCGACGGCGGCGTTGCCGGTGTCCGCGATGAGGATCATGTCCGCCGCGAACAGCTCCGGACGCTCCGCGACCAGGTCCTCGAGGCCCGCGCCGCCCTGCTCCTCCGAGCCCTCCGCGGCGAAGCGGATGTTCACGGGATACTGCTCGCCCGCCGTCGTGCGCAGTGCCCGCAGCGCGAGCAGATGCATCACGAGATTGCCCTTGCAGTCGGCCGCACCGCGCCCGTACCAGCGGCCGTCGCGCTCGTGCAGCTCGAACGGCGGTGTCGTCCACAGGCTCTCGTCGCCGGGCGGCTGGACGTCGTGATGGCAGTAGAGAAGGACGGTCGGCGCCCCGGCCGGGCCGGGAGCGCTGCCCACGACGGCGAACGAGCCGTCCGACGTCTCGATCGTCTCGGCGTCGTCGAAACCGATGCCGTGCAGGGAATCCCGCACCCAGGCCGCCGAACGCTCGCATTCCTCGGGCGGGAACTGGCGGGCGTCGGCGACCGACCGCATCGCCACGAGCGTCGCCAGCTCGTCGCGGGCGCGCGGCATGTCGGCGTGGACGGCGGTGCGGAGATCCTGCATCGCGATCATCTCGATTCGGTCAGCGGACGACGACGCCGTCCGGGTCGCTGTAGACGGTCTCACCGGGATTGAACGTCACGCCACCGAACGTGACGGGCACGTTCTTCTCGCCCGACCCGGTCTGCGTGCTCTTGCGCGGGTTGGTGCCGAGCGCCTTGATGCCGATGTCCAGGGTCTGAAGGATCGCGGCGTCGCGGACGGCGGCGTTCACGATGACGCCCGACCAGCCGTTCTCCACCGCGCGGCCGGCGATGATGTCGCCGACGAGTGCCGTGTGCACCGATGCGTCGCCGTCGACGACGAGCACGCCACCGTGGCCGGGCTCGCTCAGCGTCTGCTTGACCAGCAGATTGTCCTGGAAGCACTTGATCGTCGTGATCGGTCCCGCGAACGAGTCGCGCGTGCCGAAGCGCAGGAACTGGGTGTCGCAGCTGCGGATGTCGGGGCCGATCTCGTCGGCGAGGTCTGCAGTGGCGACGGGGGTGACGGATTCGCTCATGGTTACCGACAATAGTTCGCCGGTGGTGGCAGGATCGGGGCCCATGACGATCGCAGTGACCGGAGCCACGGGCGTGATCGGCGGCGGAGTGTTCGCGCGGCTCGCCGAACGACAGGAGGTGCGCCTCGTCGGGCGCGACGGCAGCAGGCTGTCGGCGCTCGCCGGCACGTTCCCGGACGCCAGCGTCGCCGTCGCACACTACGGCGACGCGGCAGCGATGGAATCGGCGCTCGCGGGGGTGAACACGATGCTGCTCGTCTCCGCGCACGAGAGTCCGACGCGGCGCGACGACCACGCGACGGCCGTCGCCGCCGCCGTCCGTGCGGGGGTCGGGCGCATCGTCTACCTGTCGTTCCTCGGGGCCGGGCCCGAGTGCACGTTCACCTTCGGCCGCGACCACTGGTACACCGAGCAGGAGATCCGCGAAAGCGGTGTGGCACACACCTTTCTGCGCGATTCCTGGTACCAGTCGATGATTCCGGCGATGGTCGACGACGAAGGCGTCATCCGCGGACCAGCCGGGGACGGGCGAGTGTCCGCCGTCGCGCCCGCGGACGTCGTCGACTCGGCCGCCGAGGTCGTCGAAGCGGGCGCCGAACGCGACCCGAGCCCGTACGACGGCGAGACCTACGAGCTGACCGGGCCGGCGGCATTCACGCTGGCCGAAGCTGCGACGCAGTTGAGCGACGTGACCGGCACGACGATCCGCTACGCCGAGGAGACCATCGAGGAGGCGTACCTCTCGCGGGAGGTGTACGACGCGCCGAAATGGGAGGTCGACGGGTGGGTGACGTCCTACGCCGCCGTCGCGACCGGAGAACTGTCCACCGTCACCGACGACGTCTCGATGCTCACCGGGCGGCCCGCGACATCGTTCGCGCAGTACCTCCACGACCACCCCGAATCGTGGGCGCGACTCCGCTGACGAGGGCCGGTTGTCCACAGCTCGACGGTTGTCCCCAAGTGCGGAAATAAGTCTTGTGTCGAACGGGTGTACGAACTAGATTTGTCGCATGGGGTCGGGGGATTCGCAGACGCAGGTATGGCAGCTCGGTGACGCCGAGTTGTCTGCGGCGGTGCTGGACGTGTCGCGGCAGATCGAGGTGTTGCAGGCCCGGCGCATCACGCTGATGGGCGAGCTCGACGACCGTGGTCTCGCGACCGGGGCGGGCTACCGGGATGCCGGGGCCTGGCTCGCAGCGCATTCGATGCTCGAGATCGGTGAGGCGCGCGACGTCGCAGCGTTGGGGACGAGCCTGCGGTCGGAGCTCGAGATCGCCGCCGCTGTCGCCGAACAGCGGATTTCGCCGCGGCACGCGAGCATGCTGTGTGCGTTCTTCGACACGCCGCCGTCGCTGCTCGCAGCGCTGGCGGAGAACGATCCCGACGAGCATGCGGCAGTGATCACCGCATGCCGCGATGCGCTGCTCGCCGCGGCAGTGCCGGGCCCGGAGACCGCGACGAGGTCGGTACGCACCGCGATCGAAACGTTGCGGGCGCGCCTCGACATCGACACCGACGGGCCGACGACCCGTGAACGCGACGACCTCAACACACTCACCCTCTCGAACACCCTGAACGGCAGGGTCGTGCTGCACGGCGACTTCGACGCCCTGTCCGGTGAGATCCTGTCGACCGCTCTGTCGAAGCTGTCCGCACCGCGCCCGGCAGCGGACGGCACGCGCGATCCCCGTTCTGCCGGGCAACGGCGAGCGGACGGGCTGATCGAGATCTGCCGACGCCACCTCGACGCGGGCGACAGCGGACACGAAGCCGCCGAGAAGCCCCACGTGACAGTCCTGATCCACCATCGAGACCTGAAAGCACAGCCGCAGGACCACGACGAGCGGGTGACCGTGTCCGTCACGGCCCTACTCGACGGCATCGGTCTGCCCTTGATGCTGTGGGGCGGAACACTGACGCCTGAGACGGCGCGGGCGGTGGCGTGCGACGCGCACGTGACGCCGATCGTGATCGACGACCACGGCGTCCCACTGAACATGGGCCGCACCACCCGGCTCGTCACCCCGGCACAACGCCGCGCACTCACCGTCCGGGATCGCGGCTGCGCGTTCCCGACCTGCACAGCACCCGTGAGCTGGTGCGAAGCACACCACATCGAGCACTGGGCCGACGGCGGACCCACAGACCTCGACAACACAGTCCTGTTGTGCGGCAAGCACCATCGCCACATCCACCACAGCAACTGGCGAATCGTCCCGACACCGAGGGGCAGACCCCGATTCGAGCCTCCCGGCTTCGAACCACCCGGTTCGGGTCGCCCGTCGGCGGCGTGACGGCAGACCGTCAGTCGATGCGCCCGTGCCGACGTTCGTAGTCGTTGCGCACTGCGTCGCGGCGCCGCCGCTCGCGCTCGCCGACGAGATCGGGGTCGAGGCCGTGCTGCTGCAGCCGGTGTCGTCGGTAGATCGTCATCAGCGCGATCGCGAAATACGCGAGCGGGACGACGAGCAGGGCGATCATGGCAAGCGGAACCCAGATCGGCCCCGGAATGAGCAGGAACAACAGCAGCAACAACGTCGCCGGCACGACGAAGCGCACGAGATACCGCATCGTCGAACCGGGACCGGTGACGTCGCGCAACACCCAGTCCTGCATCGAGCGTGGCAGCGGCCGGCCGAACAGATACCCGACGTACTGCGGGAAGGTCGGAGTGGTGCGTTCGGTCATGGTCACAAGGATAGGGTTCCCGCCGTTCGGCCCCGATCCGCGTGCCGCGCGCAGGTGACGGTCGGCATCTGTGACCCCGCGCACCGAGGGGGTAGGTTAGGTGTAACCGCAAGAACTACTCACCAGTAGGGGGCTGACATGCCTGCTCCGTCCGCCGCGACCTTCGATCGCCTTCGCCGTCTGGTGGCGATCGACGACGCCGACTCTCGACCCACTCGTTCGGTCGTCGAGGTGTTCACCGGCAGGCAGCTCGCGACCATCCCGGTGGGTACGGCCGCCGACGCCGTCGCGGCGGTCGAGCGGGCCCGCGTCGCGCAGCGAGAGTGGGCGAAGCGCCCGGTATCGGAGCGGGCCGAGATCTTCCACCGCTACCGCGACCTCGTGCTCGACAACCGTGACGCGCTCATCGACATGGCGCAGGCCGAGACCGGCAAGTCGCGGGTGTCGGCGCAGGAAGAGGTGCTCGACATCTCGATGACCGCGCGCTACTACGCGCGGATCGCGAAGAAGGCGCTCGAGCCCTCGCGCGTGCAGGGCATGTTGCCGTTGCTCACCAAGACAGTCGTGCGCTACCAGGCGAAGGGTGTCGTCGGCGTCATCTCGCCGTGGAACTACCCGATGACGCTCGCGGTGTCGGACGGTATCGCGGCGCTCATGGCGGGTAACGCCGTCGTCCTCAAGCCCGACAGCCAGACTCCGTACTGTGCGCTCGCCTGCGTCGAGCTGATGTACCGCGCCGGGCTTCCGCGTGACCTGTTCGCCGTCGTCCCCGGGCCAGGTTCGGTCGTCGGTACGGCGTTGGTCGAGAACACCGACTACCTGATGTTCACGGGCTCGTCGGCGACGGGTGCGCTGCTCGCCGAGCAGGCCGGCCGCCGCCTCATCGGCTTCTCCGCCGAGCTCGGTGGCAAGAACCCGATGATCGTGACCAAGGGCGCGAACCTGCGTGAGGTCACCGATGCCGCGGTCCGCGCGTGCTACTCGAACTCGGGCCAGCTGTGCATCTCGATCGAGCGGATCTACGTCGAGCGGCCCGTCGCGACGCAGTTCACGCGGATGCTCGGTGAGCGCGTGAAGAAGATGACGGTCGCGCCCGGCTACGAGTTCGGTGTCGAGATGGGGTCGCTCATCTCGGAGGACCAGCTCGAGACGATCTCCGGCCATGTCGACGACGCCGTCGTCAAGGGTGCGACGGTCGTCGCGGGCGGCAAGCCGCGTCCCGACCTCGGCCCGCTGTTCTACGAGCCGACGCTGCTGACGGACGTCCCCGAGGACGCCGAGGTGTATCGCAACGAGACCTTCGGGCCGGTCGTCTCCGTGTACCCCGTGGATTCGGTGGACGAGGCGATCGCGCAGGCCAACGACACCGAATACGGACTCAACGCGAGCGTGTGGGCGGGATCGAAGGACGAGGGCGAGGCGATTGCCGCGAAGATCCACGCCGGGACCGTCAACGTCGACGAGGGCTACGCGCCCGCGTGGGGCAGCACGGGTGCGCCGATGGGCGGCATGGGTGTGTCGGGCGTCGGCCGTCGCCACGGCGTCGAGGGCCTGCGCAAGTACACCGAGCCGCAGACGATCGCCGTGACGCGCATTCTCAACCTCGGCGGCCCCCGCGGCCTCCCGCCGAAGATCTGGGCGAAGATCATGCCGCGCTTCGTCTCCGCCATGAAGTACCTCCCGGGCCGCTGATCGGCGAAAGATCCAGGGGTTCAGAGGATCCCGTGCTCGCGGGCGTAGGCGACCGCCGACGTCCGCGAGTTCACGCCGAGCTTGCCGAAGACGTGGACGAGGTGTGACTTCACGGTCGCTTCCGACAGCAGCAACTGCTTGCCGATGGCGCGGTTCGACAGCCCGTCGGCGACGAGGCCCAGCACTTCGATCTCGCGCGCACTCAGGCTCGTCCGGGGCCGCCGCACGCGCGTCATGAGGCGCGATGCGACGGCGGGTGACAGCACGCTCTCGCCCGCGGCGGCGCTGTGGACGGCGGCGAGCAGTTCCGCCGGCGGCGTGTCCTTGAGCAGATACCCCGCGGCTCCGGCCTCGATCGCGCTGAGAATGTCCGCGTCGGTGTCGTAGTTCGTGACGACGAGCACCTGCGGCGGATCGGCGAGCGCACGGATCCTGGCGGTGGCGTCGACGCCGGACGCTCCAGCGCCGAACCGCAGATCCATGAGCACCAGGTCGACGTCGTGATCACGGCAGAACGACACCGCGTTCTCGGCTGAGCCGGCCTCGCCGACGATCGTGAGGTCGGACGCACCGGGAGCGCCGGATTCGAGGAGCGCGCGCAGCCCGGCACGGACGATCGCGTGGTCGTCGGCGAGCAGCAGCCGGATCATGTGTCGCCGCCGTCCGGGACGGGGATGGACACCGCGACCGCCGTCATGCCCGGCTCGGACTCGACGCTCGCGGTGCCGCCCAGCGTCTCGACGCGGCGCGCGATCGACTCCAGCCCGAACGACGCTGTCGTGGTGTCGAATCCGGTGCCGTCGTCGACGACGTCGAGGCTGACGTCGCCGGGCCCGTAGGTGAGGGTGACGCGCATCCGCGACGCGTGCGAGTGGCGGACGACGTTGGAGACGGCGCCCTGCGCGATGCGGACGAGCGCTGCTTCGATCCGCATCGGCAGCCTCACCTGTTCTCCCTCGACGAGCATCTCGGCCTCGATGTCGCTGTCGCCGGCGCGGGCGGTGATGCGCGCGAGCGCGTCCGCCAGTGTCGTGTCGTCGAGGGGTGCGGGTGCGAGATCGGCGATGAGACGCCGTGTTTCGGCGAGCGATTCCGCGGCCGTCTGCCGTGCGAGTCGGATCCGGTCGAGCGACGGATGGTCGGGTGCGGCCGATTCGACCGAGTGCAGCAGCATCTGGATGCTCGAGAGCCCTTGTGCCACGGTGTCGTGGATCTCTCCCGCGAGCCGGGCGCGTTCCGTCATCGTCCCGGCTGTGCGTGACTGGTTCGCGAGTTGCTCACGGGTGTGCATCAATTCGTCGATGAGGCGCTGGCGTTCGGCGGCCTCGCGGAACAGTGCGCGATAGCCGAGGGCGATCCCCGTCGCCACGGCGGCACCGATCACCGGTCCGATGACGACGGCGGCCGACAGCCCGCTCTGGGCGGCGGTCCCCGCGATGGCCACGATCGTTCCCGCGACGACGGCGACGTAGTTCCACGGTGGCCGCAGCAGGTGGAGATAGAGGAAGAACAGCCCGAACACGAGATACCCGGCGTCCGGGCCGAACATCATGAGCGCACACCACACGACCGACAGCGCGGCGAGCCACACCCACGTCGCCGGTGGCCGGACGCGCCGCGCGATGCCCCAGAGATACACGGCGACGAACGCCGCGACCAGCACGACGACCACGACGGTGTGCTGTTGCTCCTGTACGACGGCCCGCACCACGACGATCGCGGCCAGCACGATCACGAGGACGTGCAGGCTCGTCTCGATGCCCCGGAACACCGGGGCGAGTGGCGACGGGTGCGCGAGCGGCGACGGCTGGGGGCGGTTCTGCTCGGCGTGCATTTCCTCCACGGTAGCGCGCCGGTGGCCGACTGCATCCATCGAAAGTTGCAGCGGTCCACCCACCTTACGACGGTCGCCGGTCCCGTCCGACGTCCGATGGAAACGGCCTCGCACACGGCCAACCTAGATCACGGGGCCACTGAGCGGTGGCCGATCGAACGGAAGGACACAGCGTGTACGTGGCACTGCGAGACCTCAGGGCGGCGCGAGGGAGATTCGCGCTGATCACGGCGGTGGTGGTGCTCGTCGCCCTGCTCGTGAGTTTCCTCAGCGGGCTCACCGCCGGACTCGGGCACCAGAACATCTCCGCACCGTCGCAGATCGCGGCGGAGCGCGTCGTCTTCGCCGACGGCGGATCGGGGCCGTCGTACGACGAGTCGTCGCTGACGGGCGACCAGATCGCGCAGTGGCGTTCGGACGCCGAGACGGTCGATCCGATCGGGCTCACCCGCGGTCAGGCAGGAGTCGACGGCGGTGCCGAGGCGACGGTCGCCCTGCTGGGGGCGAACGGCGGTTTCGATCGCCCGTTGCCCGAGGCGGGGACGGTGCTGCTCAGCGAGGGCGCCGCGACCGATCTCGGAGCGAGTGCCGGCGACACCGCTCGCATCGGCGACGCGACCTACACCGTCGCGGGCGTGGGCGGCGACGACTGGTTCAGCCACAGTCCCGTCGTGTGGATGGCGCTCGAGGACTGGCAGCACGCGAACCCGCGCGGTGGCGACGCGACGGTCCTCGCCGTCTCGGGCGTCACCGACGAGGATGCGGCGAACGCCGCCGCGGACACCGTCGCGACGTCGGTCACCGGTTCGTTCGAGGGAATCGCTTCCTATCAGGCCGAGAACATGTCGCTCAGCCTCATGACGACGATGCTGTTCGCGATCTCGGCCCTCGTGATCGGTGCGTTCTTCACCGTGTGGACGGTTCAGCGCACCCCTGACATCGCGACGCTCAAGGCGCTCGGCGCGACGACCGGATCGCTCGTGCGCGACGCACTCGGGCAGGCGTTCGTGATCCTCGTGCTCGGTGTCGCGCTCGGCATCGGACTGACGACGGCGTTCGCGGTGTTCGCGGGAGGTGCACTCCCGTTCGTCGTGGACGTGTCGACGACGCTCGTGCCCGGCGCGGCGCTCGTCGGACTGGGGCTCGTGGGCGCGGCGTTCGCGCTCCGGTTCCTCGTGACGACCGATCCCCTGACCGCACTCGACCGCTGACTCGGCGCGATTCGACCCACCACGATTCGGAGAGAAGACATGTCCCACACCAACACTCGTATCGGAGAATCCGCGCTCTCACTGCGCGACGTGACGCTCACCTACCCGGACGGGCAGAGTCGCGTGACAGCACTCGACGACGTCTCGCTCGACGTCGCGGCGGGCGAGATCGCCGCTGTCACCGGGCCGTCCGGCTCCGGAAAGTCCACGTTGCTCGCCGTCGCGGGGGCGCTCGTGCGCCCCGATCGGGGCAGCGTGCTCTTCCGGATGCCCAGTGGCGTCGCCGATCTCGCGTCGCTCGGGCGCCGTGAGGCGTCGCGGGTGCGCCGTGAGCACATCGGGATCGTGTTCCAGGGGTCGAACATGGTGTCGTCGCTGACGGCACGCGAACAGCTCGAAGCGATGGTGCATCTCGGGCAGCGTCTCGTGGTGCCCGCCTCGGTGCGGCGCCGCACTCGCGAGCGGGCTCTCGAGCTGCTGGACGCGGTGGGCCTCGCCGATCACGCGAACAAGCGCTCGAACCAGCTCTCGGGCGGTCAGCGGCAGCGGGTCAATCTCGCTCGCGCGCTGATGAACTCGCCGTCGATGCTCGTCGTCGACGAGCCGACCAGCGCGCTCGATCAGGAACGCGGCGCCGCCATCCTCGATCTCGTCGTGAGCGTGGCGCGGGAACAGGACGCGGCGACGCTCCTCGTGACGCACGACCTGCGACACCTCGACCGGATGGATTCGGTGTACCGCGTCGTCGACGGCAGGCTCGAGGCCGCGTCGCAGGCAGCGCTCGCCTGAGCCCCTGAGCCCCCCTGAGCCCCTAGGCCGTCGTCGCGAGTGCGGCCGCGAGCCCGAACGCCACGGCCATGACGATCACCTCGGCCACGGCCCGCCGCAGCGATCCCTCCGCCGTGACGCGATGTCGCTCGGCGTCGGGCACCCAGGTCCGGCGCCACCGGCGGGCGAGGGCGAGCAGCCCGACGAGCACGACGGCCTTCGCGACGACGATCCGCCCGTAGCCCGTCGACACGAGGGCGAGCGGGTCGCCGAGCGCGACGGCGGCGTCGACGACGCCCGTGACGGTGAGGGCGAGCACGCACCGCCACGCGAGCGTCGAGTAACGCGGGAGCCACAGCGCCCAGCCGCTGCGGCCGCGGACGGTGAGAGCGAGCGCCCCGAGCACACCGATCCACACCGCGGCGGCGAGGACGTGGATCGAGTCCAGGACCGAGCCGAACGGCTGCTGTGCCATGTGCCCTGCCGCCGGACGTGCGACGAGCGCGACCGCCGCGAGCACCACGACGGGGACGTACGCGCGATCCCAGCCCGTCCGGTAGGCCGCGACGAGGACCGCGGTCGCGGCGACGACGAGTGCGAGCGTCGCCGCGCCGACCCGGCCCGTCGCGACGTCCGTCACGAAGTACCGGAAATCGGCGAGTGTGGTCCCGCCGCCGCCCGTCGCCTCACCTGCGGCGAGCGCGAGATGGACGGCCTCGGCGATCGCCCAGCCGCCGGCGATCGCCGCGACCGGTCGCACTGTGTCTGCGGTGTCGGCGCGCCGCCGATCCTCCCGGCCGATCGCCCACATCACGCCCGCGCCGAGCACCGTCGACCCGAGTCCGAGGGCGAGGACGCGCACGACACTGGACGGTTCGGGCCCTTCCGGCCGGGCGAGCAGCCACGCGAGGGCGACGCCCACGAGCGCGGCGGGTCCGGCGGCGAGCAGCATTCGCCGCCGCGCGAACTCCGGCCACGCTCGTGGCGCGTCCGTCACTAGGACTTCGGCTTGCGCAGGGCGAAGAACACGCCTGCCGCGACGATGACGACGGCACCGACGACGAACGGCCACAGCGGCACGCCGCCACCGCCCTCGTCGTCACCGGCGGCGGCTGCGTCCGCCGCCGCGCCAGGAGTGCCCGATCCCTCCGTGGTGAGGGTGAACGGAATGGTGCCGCTCACGGGGTGACCGTCGGCGGACGTCACGCGGTACGCGATCGTGTACTCACCGGCGGGTCCGAGCTCACCGAGATCGGCGCTCACGGTGTTGCCCTCGACCCGAGGATCGCTCTTCGTCCACAGGTTGCCGTCGGGCCCGACGACGGTGAGCGACGCGAACTGGGTCTGCAGAGCCTCGTTGAACTGCACCTCGACGCGTTCCGGTCCGGCGTCGACGCTCGATTCCGGTGCGGGATTCGATCCGGTCGTCACCGAGTGCGCGGACGCCGTTCCGACGCCGAGCGCTGCGGCGAGCACGAGCACGAATCCGGCCACGACGGCCGCTGCGCGCGTGTTCACGAGCGCCTCGATCGGACGAGCGCGACGAGACCGAACGCGGCTCCGAGCGCGCCGAGGACGAGTCCTGCGCCGCCGAGCCAGCGTGCGGTGTCGTCGCTGGCGTCGGCGGTGGCAGCGGCCTCGCCGTCGTGCTGTGCGGGGGTGTCGCCGCCGTGCGAGTGGCCGTGCCCGCCCGAGCCCGCCGCGAGGGTGAGCATCGGCGCCGGGTACTCGGGCTCGCTGCCGTCGTCACCGACCGGCTGGTCCCATGCGACGACCTCGCCGTCGCTGTAGCCCTGCTCGGTGGGGAAGGAGACGTCCTCGGACTCGGGGAGCGGCCCGGCCGACAGCATGAACTGCCCGAACTCTCCCGGTGCGATGCCGGTGCCCGGATCGGCCGTCCACGTCACTGCCGTCGCTTCCTGCGACGCGGGGTCACGGTCGACGACGGCCGTCCAGCCTGGAACGGGCTCGGTGCGTGCCGACGTGAGGTTCGGCAGCTCGACGCGCACCGACGTCGTCGACGCGGTGTCCGATTCGGTGGGGACGCGGAAGGTGAGGACGCCGTAGCCGCCCTGTTCGGCGCCGGGCGCGACGACGCTGACGTGCGCGGAGGCGACGCCCGCGCCTGCGACGAGCAGTCCTGTTGCGGCGCCGAGTGCGACGGCGCCACGTGTGATCACGTTCATGAAGGTGTGCCTGTTCTTCGAAGGGGAGTTCCGGGAAGAGATCAGGCGGGTGGGCCGCGGCCGAGGACGTCGGCGACGACGAGGCGCGCACGGGGACGTGCGGGAGCGGCGATCGGGCGCAGGGGAGGCGCCGCCGTCGGCACCGGAATAGGAAGCAGGACGGCCCGGACGACGTGCACGACCGGGCCGTAGAGGCGTTCGACCGCACACACGGCGACGCCACACGCGAGTGTCGCGAGGGCGTGGGCCGCGAGCATCGGGCCGTCGGGAAGCATCGCGTGACCGGGCATCGCGAGGGCGAGGCCCGCGTGGCCGAGCACCTGCCCCGCGAGCAGAACTGCGACGAGACCGCGCCGGGTGGTCGCGAGCGCCGGGATCGACGCGGTCACGTACCCGACGGCACCGCCGACCGCGAGCACCAGAGCGAGGGCCGTCCCCATCGCGACGTGCCCACCGCCGGCGCCGTGTGCGGCGATCGACGTCGCGACGACGAAGCTGCCCGCGACGGCGCCACGGAACGCCGCGGTCGGCGTCGCGGGTGGTACGCGCATCGGGGCCCCCGATGGTGGTGGTCGGATGTGTGCGGCGACCAGCGTACCGGCGTTGTGCCGGGTTTCCCGAACCGCAGGCCTGGTCAGCGCACGCCGAGGCGGGCGAGGACGTCGGCCTCGACGCCGTCGAGCTCGTGCGCGATCGCACGGTGTGCGGCCTTGCGTCGCTGCGGCGGCATCGCCTCCGCGGCGTGGACGGCGGTGCTCAGCTCGTCGAGCCGGGTGCGCGTGGCGTCGGCGAACTGCTGGGCCTCGGCGTCGTCGGGACGGCGGGCGAGGACGTCGGCGACGGACGTCTCGGCGGCGGCGATGCGGGCCGCGAGCTTCGCGCCGTGTCCGGTGAACTGTGAGAGCTGATCGACCTCGATGCCCATTCGCGAGGCCCGCCGCTGATCGGCGACGCCGCGCGCCGCCGTCGCCGCGCGGTACGCGATCGGCAGCAGGACGGGCGCGAGCACGCGTGCGATACCGAGGTAGCGGCGCACGTTGGCGGCCGACAGTCCCTGCCGGGCGGCGGCCTTCTTCTGCTCCTCGAGGGCTTCGAGGCGTGCCTTCTCGATCCGCTTGTCGGCGTCGCGATCGTGCTTGGCCTGCTTGCGGATGGCCTTGGCCGCGGACTTCTCCCGCTTGTCGAGCCGCTTCGCGGTGAGCTTCGCTTCGAGTTTCGCCTTCTCCGTGAGGGCTTTCGCCTCAGCCCTGCGCGTCGCGCGCGACGTGCGCTTTCCGAACAGCCCCATCGAAAAGACCCCTCACTCGAAGTGTTCGCCCTCAGGTCGGTTGCGTGATCGATCGTGTCGAGGCTATCAATTGCGCCGCCGCCGTATCGGTCAGCGTGCACGGGGTGCTTAGGGAATGTGGGTGGGGAGCGACATAATGGCCGCATTGTGTCTTTCGAACCCGAGATCGCTTCGCCGCCGCCCCCACCCGCAGGGCGCCGGCTCCTGCTCGACGCGAGCGCGCTGACGCGGTGCCGTCATCGCGTCCACCTCGACAACGAGTATCCGCAGCAGCTCGCCGGAGCCCCCGAGGACGCCGGTGTCCGGCAGCGGCAGGAGGCCGCGACGGCCAAGCGTGACGAGGTGCGCGAGCTGTATCTGGAGCGCGAAGGCCATCGCTGGACCGTCGTCGACCGGACGCTTTCCCGCGCCCAGCGCGCTGCGGCCACCCTCGCGGCGTGTGCGGCAGGAGCGCAGCGCATCTGGGGCGCCGTCCTGCCGGACGAACCGGACACCGGGCGGCGCGGTCACGCCGAGTTCCTCGTCCGCGAACCCGAGGGCGACGGCTACTTCCCCGTCGTCGTCGTCAACCACAAGGTGACGGATCCGGGTTCGGGCGCGTTGTTCTCGGATCTGTACGAGTGGGATCCGAAGCCCGATCCGGATCGCAAGCCGCGCACCCAGCTACGTGATCAGGTCCGGCTCGCGCACCTGTACCGGATGCTCGAGCGGCACGGCGTCGCGGCGCGCGAGCCCTTCGGCGGCGCGATCGGGCCCGCCGTCGACGGCATCTACGTCCACGATCTGTCGGATGCACTGGAGAACTACGACCTGCGGCTCGCCGATCGGGTCGCGGTCGCGCGCGGCGAGCGGGAGACGGCGCCGTCGCAGATCGGCGAATGCCGGTCGTGCCCGTGGTGGCCGCAGTGTCGCGAGCAACTGACCGAGCGTCGCGACGTGTCGCTCGTCGCGGTCGGGTCTCGTGCGGAGGTGCTGCGCGACATCGGGATTCGGACGATCGACGAGCTCGCGGCGTACACCGGTGAGGAGCCGGAGAGCTGGCCGCACGGGTCGTTCGAGGACGCCGTCACCACGGCGAAGGCGTGGCTGGCCGGAGTTCCGTTGGTGCGCAAGGTCGCCGACGTCTCCGTCACGCGCGCCGACATCGAGGTCGACGTCGACATGGAGAGCTACCAGGAACGCGGTGCGTACCTGTGGGGGACGTTGCTCAACGTCGACGGCGTGAGCGCGTACCGGCCGTTCGTGACGTGGGATCCGCTTCCGACCGCCGACGAGGGCCGTTCGTTCGCGGAGTTCTGGCAGTGGCTCATGGCCGAGCGCGCTGCAGCGGCGGCGAGCGGAAAGACGTTCGCGGCGTACTGCTATTCGCGTGCGGCGGAGGACAAGTGGCTGCTCGCGTCCGCACGCCGTTTCGCGGGGACGCCCGGCATTCCCACCGTCGAGGAGGTCCGGGAGTTCATCGACGGACCGCAGTGGGTCGACGTCTATCAGGCGGTGAGCGAGCAGTTCGTGTGCCCGAACGGCAAGGGGCTCAAGAAGGTCGCGCCGGTCGCGGGCTTCCACTGGCGCGACGGCGAAGCGAGCGGTGAGGCGTCGATGGGCTGGTATCGGCTTGCCGTGGGGTACGACGGCGAGCCGGACGCGGGCCAGCGCGAGCGCCTGCTCGAATACAACGAGGACGACGTCGTCGCGACGAAGGTGCTGCGTGAGTGGATGACCGATCGTGCGGCGGCCGAGATTCCGCTCGCCTCGGAGTTGTAGGCGGCGGAGCCGCTCGTGCGTGACTTTCGGGCCCAGGGACCGGAGAGTCACGCACGAGCGCGAAGCGCCTGCTTACCGCGGTGCCATACGCAGTGCGCCGTCCATGCGGATGACCTCGCCGTTGAGGTAGTCGTGCTCGACGATCATCTGGACGAGCTGCGCGTACTCGTCGGGACGTCCGAGGCGCGATGGGAACGGCACGCCCGCCTCGAGGCCCGCGCGGTACTCGTCGGTGACGCCCGCGAGCATCGGGGTGTCGATGATGCCGGGGGCGATCGTGTCGACGCGGATACCGAATTTCGCGAGGTCACGCGCGGCCGGGACCGTCATGCCCGCGACACCGCCCTTGGACGCCGAGTACGCGATCTGGCCGATCTGGCCCTCGAACGCCGCGACGGACGCGGTGTTGACGACGACGCCGCGCTGGCCCGTCTCGTCGACGGTCTCGGTCCGGCTGATCGCGTCGGCGGCGAGGCGCATGACGTTGAAGGTGCCGAGCAGGTTCACCGTGATGACGGTGCGGAACAGCTCGAGGTCGTGCGGGCCGTGCTTGGACAGGATCCGGCCGGCCCAGCCGACGCCCGCGCAGTTGACGACGATGCGCAGCGGCACACCCGATTCGACGACGCGATCGACGGCCGCCTTCACCTCGGCGTCGCTCGTGACGTCCGCGGGCACCAGCGTGACGCCTGCGGGGACGGAGTCGCCGGCCTTGTCGATGGACTGCTGCAGGTCGATGCCGAACACCGTCGCACCCGCGTCCGCGAGTCGCTTCGCCGTCGCGGCGCCGAGCCCCGACGCCGCACCCGTGACGAGCGCTGCGCTTCCCTGAATCTCCACGTCGTACCTCTCCTCGAAGGACCTACCTGTGTCGCCGCGTCACATGCGGCGTGCCGTGCGATCTGCACCATAGCGAAACGGGTGGGGTGGCTACCGTTCCCCGGTGACGCGGGCGATGCGCTGTTCGAGGCGCGCGATCTGGCCGCGGGCGTCGATGTCGTGGCCGAGGACGTGGACGTGCAGGACGTCGCCGTCGAGATCGACCGAGAGTGTGCCCGGCATCAGGGCGTTGAGGTCGGCGAGCGCGACGCGGGCCGCGGGCGAGGTGAGCCCGATCCGGTATTCGATGACGTGGGGATCGACGCCGACGGGCCGCCGGATCGATCTGCGCGCCACGTCGATGCCGCCGAGCAGCGACTGCCACAGGAACCAGCCACCGAGCGCACCGAGCGCGACGACGCGGCGGGGGAGCGGGACGGCGGGCGTCGTCGGGGGAACGAGCCACAGGCTGATCGCGACGGCGACGGGCACGATCACGACGCCGTACGAGAACATGCTCGCATCGCCTTCGGCGAGTGCCCACCAGACCGCGCCGAATCCGGCGATCCGCAGGAGTACGGACGCGAGCAACCGGAGCGCGCTCATACCGAGATCACCACGATCACGATCGTGGCCGCGGTGACGAGTGCGAGCGCCGCGCCCGAGCCGAGCCAGGTGCCGATGTGGGCGTCGGCGCGCTCCGCCGAGTCGTGACTGCGCGCGTGCCATCGTCTGCGGACGCGGGCGATCGCCTCGGCGTCGGCCGCGGACGCCGCCTGCGAGGCGCGGCTCAGCGTCGTGCGCACGGCCTCGACGACGCGTTCCTCGGGGACGACGAGATCGCCCGGTGGGACGGTCTCGCCGTCGGGGTGCGCGGCCCACTGCGGGAGCAACCGGCGGTGTGCCGGCCACCATGCGACGGCGGCGAGTGCGACGCCGAGCAGGATCGGCCAGGTCGCGTCCCACAGCGTCGTGGTGTCGAGTCCGGGCACGGAGACGACACCGGCCCACTGTCCGGCGAGGTACCACGTGAGCACGGTGCCGCCGAGGATGAGGATCGACCACGACACGACGGCGCCGTCGACACCCCACGCGTGCTCGCGCGACCCGGTGATCAGCAGCCAGCCGCCGCGCAGCAGCAGGATCGTCGACACCGTCCCGACGAAGGGCAGCAGGTCGGCGAGCGAGAACCACAGGAACGTCGAATCGCCGAGCGCCTCCTTCGACGCGTACTTCGCGACGGCGCCGCTCCCGAACGGCGCACCGGCGACGGCGAGCGCGAGCAGCGCGAGCCCGCCGAGCACCCACCAGCGGATCCAGCCGTAGGCGTGATTGCGCCACACCGAGACGCCGAGGAACAGCCCGCCCTTCGCGATGCCGTGGTGCACGGCGTAGACGATCCCGGCGAGCACGCACGCGGGAGCGACCTCGGGGCTCGCGAGCGCGGTGCCGACGAGGACACCGAGAAAGCCCATCTGGCTGATGCTGCTGTACGCGAGGGCGACCTTCGGGTCCTTCTGCAGGACGCCCGGTGCGAGCGCCGCGAACGCGCCGACGAGCGAGAGTGCCACGATCGCGGCGCCCCAGCCGGGCAGCGCGATCTCGCCGAGGGGCAGGAACCGCAGCCAGCCGACGAGACCCGCCTTGATCATGGTTCCGCTGAGCACGGCACTCGCCGGCGGCGGTGCGGCGGGATGCGCGAGCGGGAGCCACACGTGCAGCGGGAACGTCCCCGCCTTGATCCCGAAGCCGAGCACGAGGAGCGCGATGACGATGTTGCGGTGGTCCGACGCCGCGACGGCCGCGGGCGCGTCGACGAGCATCCGTCCGCCCGCCTGGACGACGAGCAGCATCGCGGCGAGCACCGCCATCTCGCTGAGCATCGTGAGGCCGATGTAGATGCGGCCCGCACGCCGTGACGCCGCGGTGCGGCCGTGGACGACGAGCCCGTACGCGGCGAGGCTCATGAGCGCGAACGACAGGTAGAACGTGACGGTGTCGGCGGCGACGAAGACGCCGGCGTTGCCGACGAAGCTCAGCAGCAGGAACGCCGTGAGGGTGTCGCGGCGTTCGGTGCGCGACGACCACACCGTGATCGCCGCCGCGCCGTACAGCAGGCCTGCGACGAGCAGCAGCGGCCGGCCGATCGTGTCGACCTGCAGGTACGTCCCGAGCAGCAGCCACGTCGCCTCGACGCTTCCGGCCTCGGGGCCCGCGAGGGCGAGCGCGATGCTCGGAACGAAGGTCAGGGCTGCATATTTCGTCAGCAGATCCGAGGTGCGCCGCGAGCCCGCGCGGGTGAGCCACAGGCCCACCGCGGTGAGCAGCGGCAGCAGGATGGCCGCCGCCCAGACCCACGGCCAGGGCCCGGTCGCGCTCGTGATGTGGTCGGCGGTGCCGACGAGGGGAGTCGTCATCGTCCGTACGTCCCTTCGACGATGTACTGCGCCATCTCGAGCGGCGAGTACGGCAGCCCGGCGAACACGCCGACCGCGATCGCCGCGAGCGCAGTGACGAGCGTCGGGACGAGCAGCGGCAACGGCGCCTCCGCCCGTGCCCGCTGCCGGGACGGGGGTGTCGTCCACGTCGTCGCGGGATCGGGCTCGCCCCACCACATCCGGTACACGATCGGGAGGAAGTACGCCGCGTTGAGCAGGCTCGACGCGACGAGGACGGCGACGACCCAGCCCTTGTCGGCCTCGAGCGCGCCGATGCCGAGATACCACTTGGAGACGAAGCCGGCGATCGGCGGAATCCCGATCATGCCGAGCGCGGCGATCGTGAACGCCGTGCAGGTCAACGGGAGTCGCCTGCCGACGCCATTCGTCGCGCGGACGGTCGTGACGCCGATCGTCTCGGCGAGGATGCCCGCGACGAAGAACATGGTGATCTTCATGAGGCCCTGGTTGACGATGTGTGCGACGCCGCCGGTCGTCGCGGTGACGCTCACCATCGACGCACCGAGCACGACGTACGACACCTGGCTCACCGTCGAGTACGCGAGCCGGGCCTTGACGTTGTCGTGGCGCAGCGCCTGTACCGAGCCGTAGAGGATCGTGAAGCACGCGAGGATCACGAGCGGTGCGAGGACGCCGAGGTCGTCGGCGACGTAGACGCCGAACACGTCGTCGATGACGAGGACGATGCCGAAGACGCCCGCCTTGACGACGGCGACGGCGTGCAGCAGCGCGCTCACCGGGGCAGGCGCGACCATGGCCCGCGGCAGCCAGCCGTGCAGCGGGAACAGCGCGGCCTTGACGCCGAGCCCGATCATGAGCAGCACGAAGATCGCGATCGCCGTCGCGGGACGCTCGCGGGCGAGGTCGGCGACGGCGGGCGCACCCGCCTCGCGGAACTCGACCGGTCCGACGAGGTACGTCAGCCACACGACGCCGAGCAGCAGCACGATGCCGCCCGAGAAGGTGTACGCGAGGTAGGTGCGGACGCCGTCGAACGTCGCGCGTTTCTGCGAGTGCGCGACGAGGGGATACGTCGCGAGGGTGAGCAGCTCGTAGAAGATCAGGAAGGTGACGAGGTTGCCGGACAACGCGATTCCGGTCGTCGCGGCGACGCACAGGCTGAAGAACGCGAAGAACCGGCTCTGGTTCGGGCCCTCGAGGTAGCCGATCGCATAGATCGTCGTCAGCAGCCACAGCAGCGCCGAGAGCCCGAGGAAGTACAGCGCGAACGGCTCGAGGCGCAGCACCAGGTCGATGCCGGGGAGGAACGACGTCCGCCATTCGATGCGATCGCCGCCGACGACGGGCGGCACGAGCGCGACGACGAACCCGATCTTGAGGACGGCGCCCGCGAGGTTGAGCGTCGTGCGGATCCCGGACCGGCGTTCGGGCAGGAAGAAGATGACGACGGCCGGGATCAGCGACGTCAGCAGGATGACGGGGGCGACGATGCTCACGAGAGCACCCCCAGCAGGTCGGCGATCCCGATCGCCTGCAGTCCGCCGACGGCGGCGACGACGGCCGCCACGAGTGCGCTCCAGCGCATCCGGGCGGGGATCGGCGCCGGCTGCTCACCGCCGACGTCGACGCGCAGCATGATCGTGAGGACGCGTGCCGTGTAGGCGAGCGTCAGCAGGGTGCCGCCGAGCAGGGCGAGCAGCCACCACCACTGCCCCGTGCCGAGGGTCGCCCACAGCGCGTCCCACTTGCCCGCGAAGGCGAGCGTCGGCGGGAGGCCCGCGAGACACACGCCCGACGCGCCGAACGCGAACGCCAGCATGGGGAATCGGTTGCCGCTGCCACGCAGCGCGCCGAGCCGGTCGGTCCCGTAGCCGGTGACGAGTGCGCCGGCGGTGAGGAACATCGCGGCCTTCGCGACGCCGTGCGCGAGCACGAGCAGCAGGACGCCGCGCCACGCGTGCTCCGCGGCGTCGACGAGGCCCGGCGCGGCGTCGTGTGAGAGTGCCGGGGTCACGAGCGGGAACAGCAGGAAGAAGTAGCCGATCTGCGCGACCGTCGAGTACGCGACGACGCGCTTGAGTGCCCGCTGTCGCAGCGCGAGCACGCTGCCCCACACGACGGCGGCGGTACCGAGCGCGCCCAGCAGCTGCGCCAGGGCCTGCGCGCCCGCGACGCCACCGAGTTCGACCCACACACGCACGAGGACGTAGAACGACGCCTTGATCACGAGCGCGGACATCAGCGGGCTCACGGCCGCGGGTGCTCCCGCGTGGGCGGGCGGCAGCCATCCGTGCAGCGGGAACAGTGCGGTCTTCAGTGCCATCGCGACCGTGACGATCGCGAGTGCGACGAGTGCCGTCGCGCCGTCGTGCTCGCCGGCGCCGCCCGCGAGAACGTCGCCGACGGACGCGATGTCGAGAGTCCCGGTCCGGGCGTACAACAGTCCGACGGCGATGAGGAACGCGAGCGATCCGAGGACCGCGACGAACAGATAGCGCAGCGCCGGTTCGATCGAGTCCCGCCCGCCGATCGCGACGAGCGCGACGGCGCCGATCGTGACGAGTTCGAGCGAGACGTACGTGTTGAACAGATCGCCCGACACGAAGACGGCGGCCAGGCCCGCGTACAGGAACATCCACAGCGGCCAGAACCAGCGCGAGAGCGTGCGCGCGGCCGTCGCGAAGATCGTCACCGCGGTGCCGACGAGACCGGTGAGCAGCAGCATCACCGCGGCGAGGCCGTCGACCCGCATCGTGATCCCGACGGGAACGGGCCAGTCGCCGAGCGCGAGCCGCAGCGGTCCGTCGGCCGCGACCCGCACCGCGACAAGCACCGCGAGCAGCGTGAGCAGCGCGGTCGTCGCCGTCGTGAACCACGCGGCGAACCGCTCCGGCGTCAGCGCAGCGACGCCCGCGGCGACCAGCGGCGCGAACACCAGCACGGGCAGGAGCTCGTTCATCGAGTCTCGTCCCGGTCCGTGCGCTCACGCCGTGCGCGCTCCGCGAACCGTGCCATGACGAGCGCGAGTCCCGTGATGCTCACCGTGATGACGATCCCGGTGAGCACGAGCGCGTGCATCACCGGATCGGGCTGCGCGCCGTCGCGCGCGAGATCGGCGGCGATCGAGATCAGCACCACGAGCGTCCCGATCCCGGCGACGTTGAGCGCGACGATCCGGTGGATCGTGTCCGTCCGGAAGATCATCCGCGCGGCGCCGAGCACGAACAGGACGACGCCGAGCACGAGGAACCACTCGGGGCGCGTCATCGCCGGCTCCCGTGCTCGTGGGCCCGGCTCTCGTCGTCCGCCGGGCGATCGGGGCTTCCCGCGAGCAGCAGCCCCGCGAGAGCGATCGCGATGCTCACCGTGAGCGCCGCTTCGACGCCCAGGATCACCGAACCGCCCCACGGCTCGTCCATCACGAGCCAGCCGTCGCCGAACACGTACGTGAGCACGGCCGTCGCGATGAACACGCCGAGACCGACGAACGCGATCGGCCGCAGCCATCGCCCCGTCGGCACCGCCCTGCCGAATCCGCCGAGGTGCAGCAGGACGAGGGCGCCCGCGGCGATCGCACCGGACTGGAACGCGCCGCCCGTGCGGGTCGATCCCGCGACGAGCACCCACGCCGCGACGACGAACAGCAGCGGCACCACGATCCGGACGTACGACGTGAGAACGGGCCCTGGCTCGCTGACGCGGCCGACGGCGTCGAGCCGGCCACCGCGGTGGAACGCGAGCGCGGCGATCGCGGCGGCGGCGAGCACCGCGATCTCGAGCAGCGTGTCGTACGTACGGAAGTCGAGGAGTACCGCCGTGATCGGGTGCGAGACCGGGGTGTTCGCGACGTCGTCGAGCGCTTCCTCGCCCAGCCGGTCGGCGCCGCGGCCGTCCCGGAGTGCGACGACGAACGTCACCGACAGGACGATCACGACGGCGACACCGACCACGAGTTCGAGGGCACCGAGCAGCGGCCGGCGACGCTGCTCGTCCGGCGTCGGAAACTCGGTGACGGCGGCGATGAGCAGTGCGCCCGTGACGCCCGACGCGATCGCGGCCTCGGCGAGGGCGATGTCGGGTGCTCCGAGCCGCGCCCACACGAGCGCGACGACGAGACCGAGCACGAGGAACATCGCCGCGGCCGTCGTGCGGCGGCGGGTGAGCGTCGCGGTGGCGGCGGTCGCGAGGGCCGCGACCCACAGCGCGGCGTCGAGGACGTTCGCGATCACGACGACTCACCGCCCCGGTCGCCGCCGCGTCCGGCGAGCGCGATGCCGTTCGTCGCACCGGCGACGAGCGCGAACAACCACACGAGCAGCAGCTTCGCGGCGCCGCCGAACGAATCGACCTGTGCCATGAGGCCGAGCAGGATCAGGCCGAGGCCGAGGTTGTCGGCCTTCGTCAGTGCGTGCAACCGGCTGTGGAGGTCCGGGAACCGCAGCAGCCCGATCGTGCCCGCGGTGAAGAACACCAGCCCTGCCGAGACGAGGATCACCGTCAGGGCGTCGAGGATCATCGCTCGCCCTCCGCGTCGCTGCGCTCGCCCGGGGGCGGGGCCTCCCGGCGGCGTTCGGCGGAGACGCGGACGAAGACGATGATCGTGGCGAGGGCGACGATCGCGAGCGCGGCGTCGCGCAACGCGGGAGTGTCGAGGGCCTCGGCGAGGAGCGCCAGCGCCGCCGCACCCGTGGTGGACAGCAGCAACAGGGCCGTCAACCGGTCACGAGTCGACGGCCCCCGCAGAATGCGACTGGACGACACCACGAACACCACGAGCAGGATGAGCGTCGCGGCGATGAGGAACGCCTCGATCTGACATCACCCCCCGTGCGTGGCGTGGCTGGGACTGGGGGAATCCTATTTCGTCTCGGCGTCCCGATGGGGTCGATCGGTGCTGCTCGCGGGCCGATCCGCCTCGGCGGGCCGGGTGCGCCGGTGCCACCAGATCGCGGCGACCGCGCCGACGACGAGCGTGCTCGCGGCGCCTGCCACGGCGACGGACGACCCGTCCACGGTGGACTCGAGAATCAGCCACACACCGAACACGAAGAACAGCACCGCGGCGCCGAGCGCGACCGCCCGCTCGGGCAGATGTCGGCCGAGGACGGCACCGAGTGCGATCGCGAGCGCGTCCGCCGCGACCATGCCCACCGTCGATCCGAGCCACACGCCGAACGCGTCGTGATCGACCGCGAGCGTGACGGTCGCGAGCATCGTCTTGTCGCCGAGTTCGGCGAGGAAGAAGGCCGACAGCACCGCGAAGAAGGCGGACGTCGTGACGCGCTGGGCCTTGCTGCGTTCCTCGCTCGACAGGCTGTCGCCGCGCAGCGTCCACACGCCGAACGCGAGGAAGGCGAGGCCGCCGACGATGCCGATCAGCTCGGTCGGCAGTGCGACGCCCACGTAATGGCCGATGACGACGGAGATGAGGTGTACGACGGCGGTGGCGACCGTGATCGCGGCGACGACGACCCACCAGCGATAGCGCAACGCGAACGTCATCGCCATGAGCTGCGACTTGTCGCCGAGCTCGGCGACGAAGATGACGCCGAAACTGATGAGCAGTGCCTCGAGCACGGGTGGTCCTCCTTCCGTCGGGCGGAGGTTCTCGCGAGTCCTCCGGCCGGTGACCCGGACGGCGGCGCCGCATCGGGTGTGTGTCATCGGCCGAAGGTCTCGCCCACCGGAGGACTCGGGTACTTCGGGACTCCGGTTCGTGTGCCGGGTGCTCGCTCGCCGAGATCGGCGGGCGGTGCGACCAGTGTGTCGACACGATCGATTGGGGGCTACTCCCCTTCGTTGTCGGCCACGTTACAGCGCTGATCCGAATATGCAAAGCGCACAACGATTTTGGAGGATCGAGTGCAATTCTGGGGTCGACGGTGACGGATGAGTTCGGCTCCCCGTACGCCGCCGGAGCAGCTCACCGGAACCCCTCGTCACGGGCGGTCTCAGGCGGCTCTCGAGATCGTCACAGACGCCGGCCAGACGCGATCCGTAGCCTCCGGCGGTATGAGCGACGGTACGAGCGACGACGCACGCAGCCCTGCCCGCCGCCGCGCGGCGACCCGGATTCTGGCGACGACGGCGCTCGCCGCGGTCTCCGGTGCGACCGCCGTGGCGCTCGTCGAGCGCGACAGCGGTTCCGCCGACGGCCCGGTCGCGATCGTCGACACCGCCGGACACGGCGAGGACTTCACGCAGCGCCTCGTCGCCCACGAGGGATTCGACTGGATCACGGCGAGGCCCGACGACAGCGGCGGCGACTGGTTCGCGCGCATCACGGTGCCCGACGACGACGATCCCGATGCGGCGACCGCGGTCGACGTCGAGATCCTCGGCTCCGACCCGGCTCGCGCTCACGAGCTGGCCTCGGCCGTCGCGGGAGCGGCGAACGAGGCGCATGTCGCCCACCTGCTCGGCGACACCGCGGCGGCGCGCCTCGATCTGCAGCAGGCCATGACGGCGGCGGGTTTCCTCGGCGCGGGCACCTCGGCCGCCGAAGCAGCGGCGGGCGACGCGCTCGGCGGCGTCGACGACCTGCTCGCCGACCTCGAAGCCGCGCGGGCGGGGTCGGCTCAGCTGAGCGGAGTCGCGGACGACGTCGCCGGAATGGTCGGCGGACTCGGTGAACCGGCCGGCGCCGCCGCCGAGACGCTCGACCGTACGGGGACGACCGTCGGGGATCTGCGGGCGGCGGCCGCGGCACTCACCGACGTCGCCGATCGCACGGTCAGGATCGCGCAGCACGTCCCGGGCGCGAACGAGCACGTCGCGGCCCTGCACGGCGTGCAGCAGGACGCGGCGGCGTTGTCCAGCGTCGTCGACGCGCTCGGCAACAGCGCTGCACCGGATCAGCGGCTCTCCGACGTCGTCCGCGGCGCGGTCGCGCAGCTGAACTCCGCGAGCGCCGGCCTCACGTCGGCGGCCGCGCAGCTCGAGGAGGGGATCGTCCCCATCGCGGACGGCGCACCCGAGCTGGTGGGCACGGTCGGCAGCCAGGTCGAGGAGGGGCTCGCGACGCTCGGTCGCGCGGGCGATCAGGTCACGGGCAACGTCGGGTCCGGACTCGCGGCACTCCCGACGGGTGCCGACGCCGTCGCGCCCGTCGCCGTCGCGACGCACTATCCCGAGGCACGCGGCGAGCAGTGGCATCCGGCCGTCGCGGTGCTCGGGGGAGTGGCGGTGGCCGGCGTCGTCGCAGCGGGCGCGGTCGCAGGGAGTGGCGCTCTCGCCGCCCGCCGTGACCGCCGCCGAGGCGCCCACGGGTAGGGTCCGCACACGACGAGGCCCGCACCCCGATCGTGGGGTGCGGGCCTCGTGTGGTTCTTCGCTGCGTCGGTCGCTCAGCCGAGCAGGCCGTTGCCCTGCGAGCGCGCGCGGTCGAAGCGCTCGGCGGCGTCCGCCCAGTTCACGACGTTCCACCACGCCTTGACGTAGTCGGGCTTCACGTTCTGGTAGTCGAGGTAGAACGCGTGCTCCCACATGTCGAGCATGACGACGGGGATGATCGCGGCGGTGATGTTGCCGTGCTGGTCCGTCATCTGCTCGATCACGAGGCGCTGACCGATCGTGTCGTAGCCGAGGAGCGCCCAGCCCGAGCCCTGGAGCGTGGTCGCGACACCCGTGAAGTGCGCCTGGAACTTCTCGAACGAACCGAACTGGTCGTCGATCGCGGCGGCGAGCTCACCGGTCGGCTTGTCGCCACCGTTCGGCGAGAGGTTCTTCCAGAAGATCGAGTGGTTGGTGTGACCACCGAGGTTGAACGCGAGATTGCGCGACAGGAGCAGCGCCTTGTCGGCGATCGTGCCGTCCTCGCGCGCCTCGGCCATCTTCTCGAGCGCCGTGTTGGCACCCTTCACGTACGTCGCATGGTGCTTGTCGTGGTGCAGCTCCATGATCTTGCCGGAGATGTGCGGTTCGAGGGCTGCGTAGTCGTAGGGGAGATCCGGCAGGGTGTATTCAGACACTTCGGTCCCTTCTGTCCGGGCAGGTGAGCCCAGCCCTTGTGTTCTCTGCGTGCAGTTCTCTGCGTTCGAACGATGCTGCTCGGAGACGACCCGTCCGGCCGCGACACGGCGGGCCGGCGGCCGAGGGAACTCGATCCGGCGGCACACGGACAGTCGTCCCCTCTTATTCGTACACCGTCGCGGTTTCGTGGTGGGCAGGGAGTCCGAAGGTGATTCGCCGAAGGTCCCGGCTGCGTCACGATCCGGTGTACGCCGATGGTCCGGCGGGTGACGAGGACCGTACACTCGCGCGGTGCGTTTCCTGCTCCCCGTCACCGACACCCGCGGTGACGCTCCGCGAGTGACGTTCACGGGGGCGGATCTGCTGCGGTTCGTCGCCGTCCTCGCGGTCGTGTACTCGCACATCTCCTTCTATCTCGTCGACGATCTCGGCACCGGCTGGTGGGGAATCGACGTCGTCTACGAGGTGCTCGTCCACCACGGCGGGCTCAATCAGCATCTCTCGTTCGTCGGCGTCGCGATCTTCATGATGCTGACGGGTGCGCTCGTGACGCGGTCGGCGATCCGGACGTCGCCGGGCCGCTTCCTCCTCGCCAGGGCGGCGCGTCTGCTGCCCGCCTTCTGGGTCGCGATTCTCGCCGCGATCCTGCTGGTGCGGGCCGGCATCAACGGGATGTTCAGCGGCCAGGACGGCATCACGGGCAGCGAGGCCGCGCTGAGCTTCGTGCTCGGCGGATTCTTCCTGAAGCCCGAGGTCGCCGTCCTCGGTGTCACGTGGACGCTCGCAGTCCAGATCACCTTCTATCTGCTGTGCATCGCGGGCCGTCCGGTGCTGCGCTCCGCGCCCGTCGCGTTGCCGATCGCGGGCGCCGCGCTGTGCAGCCTCGTGATCTTCTACAACCTCTACGTGCCGCAGCCGTTCTCGGTGCCGATGCTCTCGAAGATCGCGGCGACCCTCCCGGTCGTCTTCCTCGGCCAGATCGTCTATCTCGCGTGGGCCGGGCTCGCGCGCAAACGCTGGCTCGGTGTCGCCGTTCTCGCGCAGCTCGGTGTCGTCGCGATCGCGTCCGACTACCGCGTCTACTGGGCCGGCGAGCGCTATGCGTGGACGATCGCCGTCGTCGCCGCCGTCGTCGTCCTGCTCGCGCGGTACGACGGCCCGCTCGCGCGGCTCTCGTTCGTCCGCTGGACCGCGACGCGCAGCTACACCATCTATCTCGTGCACACCCTGGTGCTCTACCGCGTGTACGAGAACGCGGTCGACGTCGTCGGGCCCACCGGCGCGATCGTCGCGTTCGTCGTCGCGACGTGTGTCGTTGCCGAAGCGCTCTACCGGTTCGTCGAGGTCCCCGCGGCGAGACGCATCCTGTCGTGGTGGCCCCGGCGTGAGCGGGTGGACACACCCGCAGGCGCGCGTAGCCTTTCGCTATGAGCTGGTACGACGAAGTGTTCGGTCGCGCGGCAGCGAAATCGGCGATGGTCGGAGCCGACGACGCCCTCCCCGGCCGGCAGAATCCGATCCCGGTCCCCGAGAACCACTACGTCAACGGTCACCGCATCGTTCCCCCGTTCCCCGAGGGTATGGCGCAGGCCGTCGTCGGGATGGGCTGTTTCTGGGGAGCCGAGAAGGAGTTCTGGCGGCTGGACGGCGTCTACTCGACCGCCGTCGGCTACGCGGGTGGCTACACCCCGAACCCGACCTACGAGGAAGTGTGCTCGGGACGCACCGGCCACACCGAGGCGGTCCTCGTCGTCTTCGATCCGTCGGTGATCTCGTACGAGGCGATCCTCCGCGAGTTCTGGGAGAACCACGACCCGACGCAGGGAATGCGGCAGGGCAACGACATGGGCACGCAGTACCGATCGGCGATCTACACCCTCGACGAGCAGCAGGTCGAGATCGCCGAGGCGACCGCCGAGGCCTTCGGCGAGCGCCTCGCGGCAGCCGGGTTCGGCGCCGTGACGACGGAGATCGCGCCGCTCGTGCACTTCTACTACGCCGAGGACTATCACCAGCAGTACCTCGCGAAGAACCCGAACGGGTACTGCCCGGTGCACGCAACGGGCGTGAGCTGCCCGGTGGGTCTGTTCGACGCGGACGGCAACGTCGACAAGCAGCGAGCGCCTGCTCAGCGGGACGTTCTGCCGCCGACGTAACCAACGCCACACCGCCGGTCGGTACCGAAACCTTGCGGCCCTTGTTGCAGCGTACGAACGTGGAATGCGGGCGGGTGTGCGGCTGAGAGGACCGGACGACGATGTTGCGGGAACTGAACGGCGAGAAGGTCATGATCCGCAGGGGTCTCGGGCCCCACGGAGATCCGATGATCAGACGGACCGACCGCATCGAGGCGTATCTCAAGGCGGCGATCGCGGTTCTGGTGGTCGCACTCGTGCCGCTGTCGGTCATGGTCGGCATCTCCACCGAACGCAGCCAGACGGAGCTCGCCGCTCAGCAGGCGAGGACGACCTCTCAGGTGGACGCCACGACGACCGCGGAATCCGCGGCCCCGTCCGAGGCCGCCGACAACGCGTTCGTCGGGGCGGCACTCCACGTCGCGCCGGCGACGTGGACCTCGGCGAGCGGTGCCACCCACACCGAGGACGTCGCCGTCGCCGAGGGGACTCCCGCGGGCTCCGTCGTCACGCTGTGGGTCGACGGTCAGGGGAATCCCACCGCGCCGCCGATCACGCCGACGGCCGTCCACACCGCCGCGATCGTGTCGGGCGTGTTCACCTTCTTCGCGGTCACCTCGCTCGCGCTGTGCGGATACATGGGCGCCCGGGTGATGCTCGATCGGCGCCGGACGGCCGAATGGGATCGCGAGATCCGCGGCTTCCTGGGCGACGAAGCCGCCCACTGAGCCATCTACCAGGCGATTTGGCGACGGCCGCGGTCATCGCGTACCTTCGTTCAGGTCAGAGCGACACGGACACCGACTCCCGGCTTTCGAGCCCGGTGAGACAACGAGGTCGTACGGGGAGCGCCTGGCAATCAGGACGAACTCTCGTGTAGAGTAGATGCCCGCGCCTCGCACCGGTGAGAAGCAACACAGTTGCCTTCGATTCGGCTTCGAGGTAGGCTGGAACGGTTGCCCCGGATCGGCCGACCTTCGGGTTGGTGGTGA
>NZ_BCXD01000017.1 GCF_001894925.1 Rhodococcus rhodnii NBRC 100604
GCATCACGCATCGCAAGCGCGAGGATTCAGGCCGGTCGCCGGGCGCTCATCCGCTGCAGCCCCACGACCGCCGCGAACAGCATCGCGATCGATACGGCCACCATGACGGCGCCCCCGACGCCTTGCACGAGCCCGAACTGGGCGTTGGGCAGGAACGTGACCAGGCTTCCGCCGTCGGCGAGGGGCGACACGTCCAGCACGTGACCTTCGGTCAGGTAGACCTCGAGCGGGTCGGCCGATGCAGGCAGAACGCTGGTGTCCTCGCTCGCCAGCGACAGAAACGCCTTGGGGAGCACTAGCAGGAGCACGACCTGCGAGATGAGCGTCAACGCGATCGCGGGAACGATCAGGCGGGTGACCACCGACAGCAGCAGTCCGGCACTGACCGCCAGCAGCGCCGACGCCGGCAGAAAGACTCCGTGGGTCGCCACGTACTGATCACTCATGTGGTCGAACCCGGCCAGCAGGGGCCGCCTACGGTCGCTGATCTCGACGATCACCGTCAGCAGGACGCCGAATGCTGCGGCACCGAGCAGCGCCGGCGAGATCCGGGACCAGAACCATCGTGCGCGGGTGACGCCCTGGGTCCACGACCAGATGTTCGTCTCGGATTCGAACTCCTTCGAGAGGCTTGTCGCGCCCCACGCGACACCGACGAGAACCACGCCGAAGGACGCCAGGTACTGCGTCACACCCGAACCGGGCTTGTACGTGGACTCCCACAGTGCCGCTCCCAGCAGCGCGGCCGCCGCCGCGACGCAACTGACGATCGCCGTCCGGTCCAACCGGATCATGTGTCCGAGCATGTTCGCGAATCCCCCGTGCCTATCGTCGTTCTCGGCCTGCGGCCGAACTCGTGCGTGTCGACCGGAGCGCACCGAGCACCTTCGCCTCGAGTGCTGCGTGATCCAGCCGTACGCCCTCCGGGAATGTCGTGCCGATGTCGAGCGCGACGGCCCCGTCTGCCAGTACGACGATCCGATCGCAGATCGAGGACACGTACGCCAGCACGTGCGTCGACACAAGGAACGTCCGGCCCGACTCGGCCGACATCAGCGCGATCCGTTCACACACACGCTCTTTCGCGATGGGATCCAGATCGGCGAGCGGCTCGTCGAGGACGACGACATCGGTGCGCTGGCCTACCGCCACCGCGAGCGCCACCTGCGTGTGCTGGCCGCCCGAGAGGTTCTTGCACCGATCCCCCAGCGAGACACCGAAGTCCTCGACCCAGTCCATGGCGAGGCCGATGTCGAACTCGTCGTTGAGATCCGCCGCGTAGGCCAGGATCTCGCCGACGCGCAGCGTCGTGTGAAGCGGACGAGACTGCGCCAGATAGGAGACGCTCGGCGGGACGCCGAAGCCCACGGGCATCCCGGCCACTTTCACCGTTCCCGCGTCGGCACGCTCCAGTCCCGAAGGGATCTTCACGAGTGTGGATTTTCCGGATCCGTTGAGCCCCATCAGCGCGGTGATCGATCCCGCGCCGACCGAGAAGCTGCATCCGTCCAGCACTCTCTTCGATCCGAGAGTCTTCACCACTGCGTCGACCGTCACTGCATCCACTCGGACCTCCCCCGTTCGATCGCCACGTCATCCGCAGTGCCGATTCCGAAATATACTGCAATGCAGTATTTCTCGATCGAACCACTCGTCGGTGGCGCGTTCGTAGCGAACGAGAATAGACCGCGCACCCTCTGGCCGGGCGCCGCCGGACACCATTCTCGGCACCGGTACCGAATCGTGATCTACGTCTACCCGTGCGCCCAGTCGATACGGGATTCCAGCGCGAGAAGCACATCGCGGCGGCGCGTGCTGGTCTGCCCCACCCACGCGATCCGGCCTCGCAGGTGGGAGCGAAAGTCACTCCTCCCCTGCATATTCTGCGAATCCGGTCCGAACCGAACACAGTTGAACAGGAGCGCGCGTAGTGCGTCGTACTCGCTCCTCGGCACCTGCGCGCCCGCGTTGACGACGAGCCCGGCGAGCTTCTGCTGCCGATGCGCTCGCATGATCCGCGTCTTGCGTACGTTGATCACGAAGCCCTCGTCCGCACACACGGCGGGACCATCGCGAGCAGTCGCGAGACGTCGACGTCGCTGCCCGAGAACGCGAGATCGTCCGCATAGCGCGTGTACGTGAGCGCGTGACGTCGTGCGACGCCCGACAGTCTGCGGTCGAGATTCCCCGCTACGAGATTCGAGAGCGCCGGTGACGTGGGCGCGCCCTGGGGGAGATGAGGTGCCCGCATGAGCGACGCGATCTCGAACGGCACGCCGGCCAGCGCGGCGGGAGGCGTCGACGTCGTGCACAGCCCCGCGAGTCGGCCGGCGACCCACGGCGGGTACCCGAGCGCGGCGAAGACTGCTCGCACGCGTGTCGCCGTGATCGTCGTGAAGAACGCGCGGAGGTCGACGCGGATCACGACCTCCGAATTCGAGTGCGCCGCGGCGAAACCGACGACTCCCCGACCGGCCCGGAAGCCATGGGCGGCGGGATGCGGCGGCACGGCGTCGAGAACCGACACGCGGACCTTCCGTTGAACCTCGCGCAGTCGTTCCTTGGGGATCTCGACGACACGTCCCGAGGGAAGCGTCTTGACCCGATAATGCTGCAGCCGATCAGGTTTCGTGCGCAACCAGCCTCGCGGGTCGGCGAACCAGTCGAGTTCGCCCGGCGTGAGATTCAGTGAACTCGCGAGCGCGGGAAGCGTGTTCCATCTCGGGACGCCGAACAGCCATTGCGGCCGCTGCGCACGTACGGGAATCGGACCTTCGAGCCGCGGCAACTCGGCGAGAAGCCGATCGACGGCATCCACTCCATCGACGGGAGGCGTGGGCGCGAGATCGTGAAGCCGCCGCGCGATCTCCTCGGCACGATCGAACCCGATTTCGGAGAACCTCTGCGCGAGTGCGTTCTTCGTCCACGGACCGGACATGGCGGCTGCAGCGAGCCTCGCCGCCCAGCCCGCATCGAGTGCGCGGCTCATGTGCGCGAAGGTGCGAGCCGACCGAGACCTGTCGTCTGCGGCGCACGGTGGCGCGCGGAGCGCGCGGGAGTGCGTCGGACGGTGTGCCCTGCCGATATCCGTGTGCCAGGGGTTGCCCCTGACCCGGATCGTGCCGACGAATCGGCCGATCCGCTCTCGCGCTCGCACCTTCGCACGCGCGGCAGCATCTCACACCCCGGCGGCCTCCGCGAGGATTCCCACGGCCTCGCGATAGCGCGTCGGCAACGTCGCAACAAAACCCATACGTACGCATTGTCCTGGAGGTTCGGCAGGAAACCAGTCGTCGCCCGGAGCGACCTCGAGCCCCAGAGCCGATGCCCGACGCGCGACGTCACGCGCAGGCACGTCGCCGGGCAGCCGCACCCACACGCTCATCCCGCCGCCCGGCACGCGGTCCACGGACAGGGGCGTCGCCCGCAACTCCCGCACCAGCGCGTCACGACGCTCGCGCAGCTCGCGACGCAGCGTCGCGATGTGCCGGCGCCAGCCCGGCGCGGTGAGGACGTCGAGCGCGACGTGCTGCGCGAGCCCCGGGACGAACATCTCCCCCGCCCACCGGCTCGTCGAGATCCGGCGCAGCGCGGGGCCCCTCGCCACGATCCCGGCGACCCGGATCGACGGCGACATGCTCTTCGTCAGCGAGCGGACGTAGACGACGTGCCCGTCCGGATCGGCCGCCGCGAGCGGCGGTGGGGCGTCGTCGATCGCGAGGTCGCGCGCCCAGTCGTCCTCGACGACGAACGCCTTGTGCTCGGCGAGGACTCGCAGCGTCTCCGCCCGCACGGACGGCGACCAGACCTCGCCGCTCGGATTCGCGAACGTGGGCTGCGCGTAGAACACCCGCGCGTTGTGGGCGGCGAGCGCATCCGCCAGATCCCCCGGATCGATCCCGTCCACCGTCCGCGCGATCGGCACGATCCGCAGGCCGTGCGCACGGGCGGCGAGCATCGCGCCCCAGTACGTCGGCGACTCCATGACGACGGCGTCGCCCGGCGCCGCGAGCGCGCGCAACGTCGCCGACACCGCCGACTGCCCGCCGTTCGTGACGAGGACGTCGTCGGCGTCGTACCCCGCAGCAGGACCGGGCTCGTTCGCGAACCAGGCGCGCAGCCGCGGCAGTCCTGAGTTCATCTGAGCATCGAGCACCACCGACGAATCGCGCGCGGCACGGGCGAGCGCCGAGCGCACCAACGCACCCGGAAGCAGTTCGGGCGCCGGGTAACCGCCGTGCATCGCGAGGGCACCGGGCGCCGCCGAGCGCGCACCCGGCAGCTCGACGTCGAGCGGACCGGCCGGGCCCAGCGCCGTGGTCTGCCACGACAGATCCCGCTCATGCGGCGGCCGCGGCCTCCTGGCGACGAAAGTGCCGTTCCCGGGCCGGGTCTCGACGATTCCCTCGGCCACGAGCAGCCGCAGCGCACTCTGCACCGTGACGGGTCCGACGCCGTGCTGCGCCGCGATGGCGCGGGTCGACGGCAGCCGCGTCTCGGGCGGCCGGCCGCCGTACTCGCGGCGAAGACTGTCGGCCACCGTGTGCGCACTGCTACTCTCGGACATGGGTATTGATGATAGCGCTACTGCTCCCAGGCGAGAAACGCTTTCGCTCGGACGATCGGGGCTCCTGTGGGGGCTCCTCGGCGTCCTCGCGTTCTCGTTCACCGTTCCCTTCACCCGCGTCGCCGTCGGCGCGATGGAACCGCTGTTCGTCGGGACGGGACGCGCCGTGGTCGCCGGCGTGCTCGCCGCGATCGTGCTCGCCGTCGCGCGCCCCGCCCGGCCCCGTGGCCGGCAGTGGCTCTCGGTGGCCGTGGTCGCGGGCGGCGTCGTCCTCGGCTTCCCGGTGCTCACCTCGCTCGCCCTCGAGACGGCGTCCGCGTCGCACTCCGCCGTGGTCATCGGTGTGCTCCCCGCCGCCACCGCCGTCGTCGCCGTCATCCGCGGCGGCGAACGCCCGAGCCTCGGGTTCTGGGTGTGCGCGGGCGCCGGAGCGCTCGCCGTCGCGGCGTTCGTCGCGACGAGCGGCCCCCTCGGGACCGTCGGCGTCGCGGACCTCCTCGTCGCCGGGGCCGTGATCGCGGCGGCCTTCGGCTACGCCGAGGGCGCACTGCTCGCGCGCTCGCTCGGCGCGGGGTTCACGATTTGCTGGGCGCTCGTCGTCTCGCTCCCGGTCACGACGGCACTCACCGCGACGACGCAGTGGCCCACCGCCGCCTCGCCGACCCAGTGGGCGGCCTTCGGGTATCTCGCCGCCGTCAGCATGTTCCTCGGGTTCTTCGCCTGGTATCGCGGCCTCGCTATCGGGCCGATCGCGAGGGTGGGCCAGGTGCAACTCGTCCAGCCCGTCTTCACCCTCGCGTGGGCGGCGATGCTGCTCGGCGAGACCATCACGCCCGTGACGATCGCCGGCGCGGTCGCCGTCGTCGCGTGCGCCGCAGCCGCGGTGCGCTCGCGGGTCCGGACGAACGCGCCGAGACCGGCACGGGACGGCGATCGACAGCCTAGATTCAGGGCATGTTCGAGCGCATCCGGGCAGCAGCACGCGACCGATTCCAGCGCGCCGTCGACGAAGTCGTCGACACGCGGCTGACCGAGCAGGCCGACGCCGCCGCCGCCGCCGACGCGATGGCGGAACTGCACGCCGAGGTCCGAGAGCTGCGCACCGAGCTCGCGCAGACGCGGGATCTCGTCGACGAACGTACGCACGCACTCGACACCCTGACGCGGGAGATCGATCATCGGCGGCGGCGCGACATCGCCGTCGCGGCCGAGACCGACGCTCTCACGGACACGGCGCGCTTCGTCACCGAGCACCTGCCGCTCGCGCAGCGGCGTCCCGATCCCCGCGCGACTCTCGACTACGCCCTCTCACAGGTAGACCGCGGCCTCGGCGGACTCGCGCTCGAGTTCGGCGTCGCGACGGGGGCGACGCTCACCGCGATCGCGGACGCACTCCGCGGCGCCGTCACCGTCGCGGGATTCGACGTCTTCAGCGGTCTACCCGAGACGTGGCGAACCGGCTTTCCCGCAGGCGAATTCGCGCAGGACACGATCCCCGATGTCGACGGCGCGGACGTCGTCGTCGGGCTCTTCGAGGACACCCTGCCCGGCTACCTCGCAGAGCATCCGGGGCCGGTCGCGTTCGCGCACCTCGACGCCGACCTGTACTCGTCGACGGCGACCGCACTGACACTGATCGAGCCGCGCGTAGTGGCAGGCACCGTCCTCGTGTTCGACGAGTTCTTCAACTACCCCGGCTGGCGTGAGCACGAGTACCGCGCGTGGCAGGAGTTCGCCGACAGGACCGGCTGCGAGTACGAGTACCTCTGCTACACACTCGATCACGAACAACTGGCGGTACGCGTCACCGCGCTTCCGTCCCGCGAGTGAGCAGCACGACCTGAGTGACGTGGATCGGCCACCTCTCCCGCACCTCCAGTCCGGTGTCCCGCATGACGGCGATCGCCGGGTCGTCCAGGATGTGGTGGGCCGGCAGATCCCAGACCTCGCCCGTCTCGTGCCGGATACGCTCGGCCACATCGCGATCCTCGTCGGCGACGAACCACACGACGTCGCACGCGGCGTAGCGCTCGGGCTGCTCGGTGGGGCCGATCTCGATGTCCCACAGCCATCCCGTCTCGTCGGCGCTCTGCCGCAGCCCGATGTCGCGGGCACCCTCGAACGCATGGGGATGCACGATCGCCACGAGCCGTTGCGACGCCGGATTCCATGCGGCACTGCCGAACACGACGCAGTCGCCGGGCTCGACGCGGCCGTCCAGAAAACGCCCGACCGCACTGAAGTCCATTCCACTGGGTTTCGCGAACGCCGTCCGTTGCTCGAGATACGCGGGCGCGGCGGCCGCCGCGAACACGGCGACGACGAGCAGCGCGCTCCACCAGCGCCGGGTGAGCGTCGTGACGAGTCCCCCGAGCAGCAGGCCGACCGCGGGTGCGGTGAACGTCGGATACCGCGCGAGGAAGGTCGGATCGTGTACTGCCGACAGCACGAGCAGCGCGGCCGGCGGCACCACGAGCCACGGAACCGTCACCGCGACAACGGCTCCGAAGCGCCGACCACCACGGATGCGGACGACGACGGCCGCGACGATCAGCACGGCCGCGAGCACCGCCGCCAGCGGAGCGCCGGGAAACCACATCACCTGCGCCACCGTCCGCACGGTGGACCGGTCGAGCGGCGGAATCCACGAGACCTGTCCGGTCTGCGCGACGACGACACGAACGAACGCCGCCGTCGCCGCCCCCGCGAGAACGACCGCCCCCGTCCACCACGCCCACAGTCGCCTGCCGGTACGCAGCCAGAGCAGCGTCACGGCATGCGCGAGCACCAGCAGCGACGAGTACACGAACACGACGGTCCCGAGCGCGATCGCCGCCGCGTAGAGGAGCCACAGCCACCATCGCGACCGATCGCACACGGCCGCCACCACGGCGACCGTCGCCCACACGGCGACCGCCGCGGACAGCGCGTAGCCGCGCGCCTCCACCGCCGCCCATGTCAGCCTCGGCGTGACGACGCACAGTGCGGCGGCGACCACCGCCGTCCGGGTGCCACCGAACCTGCGACCGAGCACCGCGACGCCTGCCGCCGCCGCGCCCACGGCGAGCGCGCTCGGCAGCCGCGCCGACAGCTCGGAGACGCCGAACACCCCGAACCAGACGTGCATCAGCAGGTAGTACGCGCCGTGCACCGCGTCGATGTTGCCGAGCATCCGCCACAGGTCCCCGGTGCTGCGGGTGCTCGCCCGTACCGTCGCCGCCTCGTCGTACCAGAACGACGGGACCCACGAACTCCAGAACCCGACGAGGGTTCCCACCACGAATACCGCCGCAGGGACGGCGAATCCGAGAAAACGTGGACCATCGCGCCCGCGCCGTGAGGGCGCAGGAGCGATGGTCCCGGTGGTCACCGGCCGTACAGTCTGGCCCAGTTCTCCCTGCTCGTCAGCTCCGGCATCGCGTCGCGGTAGGTGCCCGCGACGTCCGGCATCTCACGGCGCAGCCGCCGCAGCGCCCGCAGCCCGCGGACGAGGAGCGTCCGGGCCAGCGCCTTGTCGCGCCGCCGGACCCGCACCCCCTCCTGCGAGCTGTCGGTGACCACGACGTGCGAGAACAACGACACGTGCCACCAGTGCGCGTCCTCTGCCGGGACAGCGACGGGGTGCCCGATCACGCGGCCACGCCACTGCCCGAGGGCGCGCTTGGCGAGGATCGCCCACATGAGGCTCTGCTTCGGCGTCGATGCTGCCGGGTGGATCGTCATGTCGGCGGGACGCAGTCCCGGAACGTCGTTCGCGGGATGCCGGATCGTCTCGCCGTAGTCGCTGCGATCACGCCGGATCGCCGCCGCGGCCTCGACGCCGCCGTCCTTCAGGAACTCCGGTCCGCGCAGGAAGTCCTCGATGGCCTTGATCAGCGTGAACGCCATGCCGTACTGCATCGAGACCAGGTACCGGAACAGGTCGGTGCGCAGCTGCGCAGCAAGGGCTTTCGAGTCGACATCGATGTGCAGCGCCGCCGTGATCATCGCGTTGCGGAGGTTGAAGTAGCGGTGCCACTCGTCCCAGTCCTTCCACGCGAAGTCCGCGTGCCACACCGCGGCACCGGGCAGCGTCACCGTCGCGAAACCCTGTGCACGCGAACGGTATCCGAACTCGATGTCGTCCCACTGGAAGAACACCGGCAGCGGGTAGCCGACGGACGCGACGATCTCCGACGGGATCAGGCACGACCACCAGCCGTTGTAGGCGGCGTCGACGCGGAAGTCCTGCTTGTTCTTGATCGCGTTGCGGTTCGCGAGCGCGTCCTTGACGGGCAGACCCGCCTCGAGGCGCTGCAGATCCGCTGCCTCGGCGCCCACGTGCACGCGGTCGGGGTGAAGCAGATACAGCATCTGCGCGCCCACGATCGCCGGCTCCGTCGTCAGATTGGCGAAGGTGTTCATCCGGACGACGGCCTCGGGCTCGCACAGCACGTCGTCGTCCATGAAGATCACGTTCGCGTGGTCCTGCCCCCGGACGTCGTGCACCTCGAAGAGGCCGCGCGTGAAGCCGCCTGCGCCACCGAGATTCGGCTGGTTCAGGTAGACGAGCTTGCTGCCGAGCAGCTCGCGCACGTGCTGGAAACCGGCGCGCGAGTCGACGCGGTCGGTGCCCTGGTCCACGACGTACACCGTGTCGACGTCGAGCAGCGCGATCGGGTCGTCGGCCATCGCCGTGAGCGTCGCGACGCAGTCGTCGGCGCGGTTGAACGTGCAGATGACGACCGACGCCGGCCGCAGCCGCCCCTCGAACGGCACCGTCCACTCGGCGTGATGCACGGTCAGGCCCGCACCACCTGCGCGCAGCCGCGCGAACAGCGCGCCGCCGTCGACGAAGCGGTCGATCCGGGCGGGGATGCGGACGAGCTGCGTCGTCCCCGACGTGGCGTCCACGCGCGCCGTCGCGACGGTACGGCGCCGGCCCTCGTAGTCGGTCGCGACGATCTCGACGTCGCCGCGGCCCTCGACCTCGGCGACGAAGGCGACCTCGGTGACCGTCGTCCACCGCTGCCAGTAGCTCGCCGGAAACCGGCCGAAGTAGGTGTTGGTCTCGACGCTGCCGCGCGGGCCGAGCTGGATTCCCGCCCGCGACCGGGCGGCCGAGCCCTTGACCGACGCGTACATGTCGTCACTGACGAGGGGCGACGGAGCAGCGAACAGGGTGCGCTGCACCGTCAGGCCCGAGGGCCGGTCGGTGGACCCCACCTGCAGGCCGGTGAGCCCGGAGAGTTCTCCGTTCTCGGTGACTGTGGGGTGCTGCTCCTGCATCTGCTCTCTCAACCTCTCGACACTCTCGTACGGCATTTCCCGCTCGGCCAGCGTATCGCGACGGCACACGGCCGCCCGGCGGTCCAGTCGATCGCGGCCACCAGCGACCGAATCGAGACCCGTCCATCACCTGGCCGAGACGTGAGCCGACCGCCCGGTTCGGGAGTCCGCGCTCGGTTAGGGTCGGATGTCCGGGCGCTGCGGCGCGACTCACGAAGGGGGCGATCGAGTGGCTGCGCTGCAGGTCACGTCGCAGACCGCGCGGTCTCGGCAGGCGCGATATCTGTGGGGTGGGGCGATCGCCGTCGTCGTGGCCGTGACGTTCGCGGGGCTTCGTGCCGTGAACCCGCAGTTCTTCTACACCGAGGACACCTCGTCCGGCGCGGTCGGCAACTGGCTGCAGCTGGGCCGGATGATGCGCGAGGGCGACTGGTTCCCGACGCTCGTCCCGCACCAGTGGATGGCGGGCAACTATCCACTCGAGGGGCAGGGCGGGCTGTTCAATCCGCCGCAGATGCTCGTCAACTGGATCGCGCCGTCGGTCGACGACCTCTCGCTGCTGTCCGCGCTGGTCAAGCTCGTGTTCTCGATCGTCCTCGCGTGGGGCACCTATCGCGTCGCCCTCGAGTACGGGGCGCGTCCGCCGTGGGCGGCCGTCGCCGGCGCCGCGGCACCGTTCGTCGGGTTCTCGCTGTTCTTCGATCAGCCGTCGTGGGTCACCGCGCTCACCGGCGCCGCGTGGCTGATGCAGGCATGGGCGTCCGCAGTCCGGTACGCCCGCGGCAGGTCCGGGCCCGTCCCGATGTTCGTCTTCCTCGTCTTCGCCATGACGGTCGGCTACGTCCACACCGCACTGCTCGCGGGCGTGACGATCCTGTGCGTCGTCGTCGGCGAGATCGTCGTGAGCCGGAGCTGGTGGCCCGGGCTCCGCGTCGCGATCGCCGCGGGCGCCGCGGCGGCGTGCTCGGCGATCACCTTCCTGCCCGGCGCCCTGAGCTCGGACGTCACGTGGCGCATGGACTCCGGTGTGAGCAACGACAACTTCCTCACGGCGCCGTGGTCCGAGACGTTCACGGCGAGCATCCCGTCCGCCGTCTCGGCGATCGAGTCGTGGAGCGGCGAGACCACTCCGGCGCCGATAACCTACATCGCGTGGTTCGCGGTCCCCGCCCTCGCGTTCGTGTCGTGGCGCGCGGTCTCACGGTCGATCCGGTCGTTCACGACGCCGCTGCTGCTCCTCGGCGCACTGCTGCTGTTCACCGCCGGGCCCAGCGCGATCGGCCCGCTGCGCTGGCCTGCCCGCGTCCTGCCGACGGTCGCCGTCGTCTCGCTCGTCCTGCTCGTCGTGCTGCTTAGCCGGTTCGGGACGACGAAGCCGCTGCGCGGCCGCCTCGTCGCGGCGGGACTGCTGGTCCTCGTCCAGGTGCTGCGGGCCGGATCGTCGGGGCCCGAACTGTTCGGCCGTCACGTGCTGTGGGGGCTCGCGATCGTCGCCGTCGGCGCGGCACTGGTGTTCGCCGCACGCCGCGCCGGCGCCGTCCCGGTGGCCGTCGTCCTGCTGATCACGACGGCGCCGATCGCGTGGTACCAGGCCGCGAACTACTCGTATCCGGACGATGCGTGGCTGCTCCCGACGCATCAGTCCGAGGCTCGTGACGGTTTCCCGGACTGGGAGGGCACGACGGTGCAGCTCGGCGATCGTCAGCAGCTGGCGCCGTTCGACGGCCGCGACGACCCGGACTGGCCGTGGCACTCGCAGGTCTACGGCAACTACGCGAAGATCCTCGACCGCGACTACGTCAACGCCTACACACCCGTCGGGCACGAGCGCTTCGGCGTGCTGCTGTGCATGCAGTACGACGGCTCGACGTGCCCGGGCGGATTCGACGGACTGTTCCGCGTCGAGCCGTACACCGGGCTCACCAACGCCGACCTCATGCGCGTCGACCGGGTCGTGTTGCAGGACGAGCTCTTTCCCGACATCGACGTCCTGCCGATCCCGCCCGGCTGGGAGTTCGTGGAGCCGCCCGCCGTCACGGGCGGGCTCGTCCACGTCCTCGAACGCACCGACGAGCGCCTCTCCGATCTGCCCGGCACCGTCTCCGCGACGGTCGACGCCACCGCGACGAGCACCGAGTCGTCCGCGAACAGCGAACACGTGCGGGTCTCCGCGCCCGACGGCGGCTCCGTCGTCTTCTCGCGCCTCGCCTGGCCCGGATACACCGCGACGCTCGACGGCGAGCCCGTAGAGGTCGTCGGGCTCGACGATCTCTACGTGATGGTCGACCTGCCGCCGGGCACCGTCGACGCCGACCTCGCACTGTCGTTCCGGCCGCCCGGCTGGCGACTGGGCACCGCGTCCGCCGCCGGTGGCGTCCTGGTGCTCGCTGTCCTGACGGCCGTCCATCACGGTGCGCGGTTGCCGCGCAGGCGTTCGCGGGAGACGCCGGAAACGACCGCGCCGAGTGATGCCAAGTGAGCGGGACACCCCAGGGAGGTGGCCTAGACTCCCGGCCTGTGGCCGATTCTCCGCACCGGATCTCGATCGTCGTCCCCGTCTATCAGGGAGAACTGACGCTCGACGGGCTGATCGCGGAGATCGCTCCCCTCACGACGCCCTCGGTCACTCCTGACGGCCACCCGATGGTCGTCGAGGAGGTCCTGCTCGTGTTCGATCACGGGCCGGACGGCTCGGCCGCCGTCATCCGCCGACTCGCCACCGAACACGAGTGGATCCGGCCGGTCTGGCTGAGCCGCAACTTCGGTCAGCACCCCGCGACCCTCGCCGGCATGGCGTCGAGCGGCGGCGAATGGGTCGTGACGCTCGACGAGGACGGCCAGCACGACCCCGCCGACATCGGTGGACTGCTCGACACCGCGCTGCGCACCGGGTCGACGCTCGTGTACGCCGAACCGACCAATCCCGCCCCGCACGGTGCCGTCCGCAACGCCGCGTCGCGCGGCGCGAAGTGGGCGCTCGCGACGCTCCTCGCGGCCGACGGGACGCAGCGCTACCAGAGCTTCCGGCTCGTCCTCGGCGAGGTCGGCCGCTCCGTCGCCGCCTACGCCGGATCGCAGGCGTATCTCGACGTCGCGCTCGGCTGGATCGCGGGAGAGGTGGCGACGAGCCCCGTGCACCTGCGCGACGAGGGCGACCGCCGCTCCGGATACCGGCTGCGCACGCTGCTCTCGCACTTCTGGCGCATGGTCCTGTCGAGCGGCACCAAGGGGCTGCGGCTCGTGAGCTTCCTCGGCTGCGCCTTCGGCATCGGCGGGCTCGTCCTCATGGTCTACGTGATCATCGGCGCCGTCTTCCTCGACGACGGCGACGTCCGCGGCTGGGCGTCGACGATGGTCGTCCTGCTGTTCGGCTTCGGCGCGACGCTGTTCTCGCTCGGCGTCATCGCCGAGTACGTGGGCGTCTCCGTCAAGACGTCGATGGGCAAGCCGCCCTATCTCATCGTGAGCGATCCCGCGGCAGGTCCGCTCGGGCGCACGAGGCGCGTCGAGCGGCCGCCGACGACGCGATGACGCCCGCCACCGTGCCCGCGTGGGTCGTCGGCGCCGGCGGCCTGCTCGGCCGCAGCGTCCACGGCGAACTCGAGCGGCGCGGTGGCCCGGTGCGGGTGAGCAGCGTTCCGTGGCACGACGCCGACGCCGCGCGCGCCGTCCTGGTCCGCGACGCGCGGCAGTTCGCCGACGACGTGCGCGGCGGGCCGTGGCAGCTCGCGTGGTGCGCGGGCGCGGGCGTCAACGGGACGACGGACGAGCAGTTCGCCGTCGAGAATTCCCTGCTCCAGGCGACGCTCGACGCGCTCGCCGTCGCGGAGCCCGGTCACGGCGCACTGCTGTACGCGTCGTCGGCGGGCGGCGTCTACGCAGGCGGCGACGCGGCCCCGTTCGACGAGCACTCCCCCGTCGCGGCACTCTCGGCGTACGGCCGCGCGAAGCTCGCGGCCGAGGACGTCGTCGGCGAGTTCACGCGCCGTACCGGCGTACCGAGCGTGCTCGCGCGGTTCGCCAACCTGTACGGGCCGGGCCAGAACCTCGCCAAGCCGCAGGGGCTCGTCTCCCACCTGTGCCGCGGCTACCTGCTGCGCCGGCCCGTCTCGATCTACGTCTCGATGGACACCCTTCGCGACTACCTGTACGTCACCGACGCGGCGGAGATGACCGCCGATGCCCTCGCGCGGGCACTGCGTCACCCCGACGCCGACGGCCCCGTCGTCAAGGTGTTCGCGTCGGGACGCACCGTGACGATCGGCGCTCTGCTCGCGACGTGCCGGGCGGTCTTCCACACCCGGCCCGAGGTCGTGCTCGCGACGTCACCGCTCGCCGCGGGACAGCGGCGCGACCTGCGGCTGCGGTCACGGGTGTGGCCGGAACTCGACGACCGCAGCCATCGCACGCTCGTCGACGGCGTGGCCGCGACGCTCGCGTCGATCCGGGGTCAACTCACCACGTGACGGCCCCGGCTATTTCGTGACGGCTTCGCCGGCGGCGCGGTAGGCGGCCTCGGTCGCGTCCTTGCGCGGGCCCCACCAGTCCTCGTGGGCGCGGTACCACTCGATCGTCGCCTCGAGCCCCGCGCGAAAGTCGGCGAACCGCGGCTCCCAGCCGAGTTCGGTGCGCAGCAGCGTCGAGTCGATCGCGTACCGGCGATCGTGACCGGGCCGGTCGGTGACGAAGTCGAAGTCCTGCGAGTCGCGGCCGAGCAGTTCGAGCACCGTCTCGACGACCTCGCGATTGCTCGTCTCACCGTCCGCGCCGATGAGATACGTGCGGCCGATCGTGCCGCCGTCGAGGATCGCCCACACCGCACTGTTGTGGTCGTCGACGTGGATCCAGTCGCGCACGTTGCGGCCGTCGCCGTAGAGCCGGGGCCGCACGCCGCGCAGGACGTTCGTGATCTGGCGCGGCACGAACTTCTCGACGTGCTGGTACGGGCCGTAGTTGTTCGAGCAGTTCGAGAGCGTCGCGCGCACCCCGAACGACCGGGTCCACGCGCGCACGAGCATGTCGCTGCCGGCCTTGGTGGACGAGTACGGGCTCGACGGGTTGTACGGCGTCGACTCGGTGAACCGCGACGGATCGTCGAGTTCGAGATCGCCGTACACCTCGTCGGTGGAGATGTGGTGGTACCGCACGTCGTACCGGCGCACCGCCTCGAGCAGCGTGTACGTGCCGATCAGGTTCGTCTGCACGAACGGCCACGGGTCGCCCAGCGAGTTGTCGTTGTGCGATTCGGCGGCGAAGTGGACGACGACGTCGGTGTCGCGGACGAGGTCGTCGACGAGCGGGCCGTCCGTGATGTCGCCGTGGACGAACCGGATGCGATCGGCCACCGGGGCGAGCGATTCGCGGTTGCCGGCGTACGTCAGCGCGTCCAGAACCGTGATCTCGACGTCGGGGCGCTCCGCGACCGTCGCGTGCACGAAGTTCGCGCCGATGAAGCCGGCGCCCCCGGTGACGAGCATCCGCATGGCAACTCCCTGTTCCCCGTCGTTCCCGGTTCGCTGCCGGGCTGTTCCCTGTCGGACCTCCCGGCCACACCCGGGCATGGAACACTACCCGCCATGCGCGGAATCATTCTGGCCGGTGGCACCGGTTCCCGATTGCACCCGATCACCCTCGGAGTCAGCAAGCAACTCGTCCCGGTGTTCGACAAGCCGATGATCTACTACCCGCTGAGCACCCTCATGCTCGCGGGGATCCGCGACATCCAGATCATCACGACCCCCGACGACGCGCCGCAGTTCCAGCGACTTCTGGGCGACGGATCACGTCTCGGCATCTCGCTGACGTACTGCGTGCAGCATCGGCCCGACGGCCTCGCGCAGGCGTTCGTGCTCGGCGCCGACCACATCGGCAACGACTCGGTCGCGCTCGTGCTCGGCGACAACATCTTCTACGGCCCGCGCCTCGGCAGCACCCTCTCACGGTTCGAGAACATCGACGGCGGCGCCGTGTTCGCCTACTGGGTCAAGGACCCCGCCGCGTACGGCGTGATCGAGTTCGACGAGAACGGCACCGCGCTGTCGCTCGAGGAGAAGCCCGACAAACCGCGCTCGAACTACTCCGTACCCGGCCTGTACTTCTACGACAACGACGTCGTCGAGATCGCCCGCGAACTGAAGCCCTCGGAGCGCGGCGAGTACGAGATCACCGACGTCAACCGCGCGTACCTCGACCAGGGGCGGCTCGAGGTCGAGGTGCTGCCCCGCGGGACGGCGTGGCTCGACACCGGCACGTTCGACTCACTGCTCGACGCCTCGAACTACGTCCGCACCATCGAGCAGCGTCAGGGCCTCAAGATCGGCGCGCCCGAGGAGGTCGCGTGGCGACGCGGGTTCATCGACGACGACGAACTGCGGGCCTGCGCGCAGCCGCTCGTGAAGTCGGGTTACGGCAGTTACCTCCTGGACCTGCTCGAGCACGACCGCCGGTAGAGTTCGTCTCCGGCCACAGCGACGGCGCCGGACCCGAAGGAGAGCGATGGAGTACCGCGAACTGAAGGTTCCGGGAGCCTGGGAGATCACGCCACGCCAGTTCGGCGACGACCGCGGCGTCTTCCTCGAATGGTTCCGCGAACCGGGGTTCTCCGAGGCGACGGGCCGCGTCCTCGACCTGCAGCAGGCCAACTGCTCGGTGTCGGCGGCCGGCGTCCTGCGCGGCATTCACTTCGCCGACGTCCCGCCCGGGCAGGCCAAGTACGTCACGTGCGTCTCCGGTGCCGTGCTCGACGTCGCGGTGGACCTGCGCGTCGGCTCCCCCACCTTCGGGGTGTGGGACGCGGTGCTTCTCGACGACCGCGAGCGTCGCGCGATCTTCCTGAGCGAAGGACTCGGGCACGCCTTCCTGTCGCTCGAGGACGGCTCGACCGTCGTCTACCTGTGCAGCACCGGGTACGCGCCCGAGCGCGAACACGAGATCTCCCCGCTCGACCCCGAGATCGGCATCGAGTGGCCTGCCGTCGACCGCGCCGGGGCGCCCCTCGAGCTCGTCCTCTCGGACAAGGACCGCGCCGCCCCCACCCTGCGGGAGGCGCGCGAGCGCGGACTGCTCCCGGCCCACCGCGAGTGAGGACGGACCGTGTGAGCGAGCCGGAACCGGAGTCCGCCGAGCCGCCCGACACCCCCGACGGGGTGCGGGTGGGGCGGCCCGGACCGCTCATGCGGGTCGTCCGCAATCAGAAACTCGCGTTCCTCCTCGTCGGCGGCTTCAACACCGTCCTCGGCACGCTGTGGTTCATCGGATGGCAGACGGCGATCGGCGACCACGCCGACTACCGCGTCTCGATCGTGCTGGGGTACCTGTGCAACGTCGCGTGCGCGTTCGCGATGTACCGCTACCTCGTGTTCGAGGTCCGGGGGAACTTCTTCACCGACCTGTGGCGGTTCGTCGTCGTCAACCTCGGTGCGTTCGTGACGAACATGATCCTCATGACGATCGCCGTCAGCGTCCTCGGCTTCCCGCCGATCCCCGCCCAGATCGCGATCACCGCGATCACCGCGGTCGCCAGCTTCTTCGGCTACCGCGACTTCTCGTTCCGTCGCTCGAAGAAGGTGATCTCGTGACCAGTCCGTCCGGCGACCGCGCTCCCCGGGTCTCGGTGGTGATCCCGGCGTTCCAGAACGGCGCCTACATCGGCGAGACGATCCGCTCCGTCCTCGCGCAGACGTTCACCGACTTCGAACTGATCGTCGCGGACCACTCCTCGACCGACGACACGCTCGCCGTGATCGAGTCGTTCGACGATCCGCGGATCACGGTGCTCCACACCGACGCCGGCGGCGGCGCCAAGCGCAACTGGGACCGGGTGAGCCGCGCCGCGCGCGGCGAGCTGATCAAGCTGCTCCCCGGCGACGACACGATCTTCCCGAACTGCCTCGCCGAGCAGGTCGCGGCGTTCGACGCGCATCCGTCGGCGGTGCTCGTCGCGTCCCGGCGCACCCTCACCGACGCGCGCGGCGAGACCATCGCCGCCGCTCGCGGGCTCGGGGGGCTCTCGGGTCTCGTGCCCGGCCGCGACGCCGCGCGCGCGACCGTCACGGCAGGCTCCAACATCTTCGGCGAGCCCGGCTGCGTGCTCGTGCGCCGCGACGTGCTCGAGAAGGTCGGCTGGTGGGACGACACGCAACCGTTCCTCATCGACGAGGCCACCTACGTCCGCGTCGCACTGCACGGCGACGTCGTCGCGCTGCCGGAGCCGCTCGCGTCGTTCCGGATCAACGCCGGGCAGTGGAGCGTGCGCCTCGCACGGCAGCAGGCCCGGCAGGCGGCCGACTTCCATCGCGGGCTGCGCGAGAGCGACCCGACGCTCGTGTCCGCGAACGACGTCCGGATCGGCGACTTCAAGGCGCTCGTGACGTCGTTCCTGCGGCGCGGCGTCTATCTGCTGTACCGGAAGCGGCTGCGCACGCCGTGATCCACGCGAGACGGAAACCGTTCCCGGCGCACCGTCCGCTTCGTTAGTTTCAATGACGTGCCGAAGTCGGGTGCGGTGCGCCGAATGGTGGTCGCCGCCATCGCAGTCGTCGCCGTCGGGACCGGGCTCGTCGCGACGGCTCCCGCGCTGCGCGACGGCGTGCACGACGTCCCCGCCGCCGCCCCACCGGCCGCTCCGTCGCACGAGCCCGTCGAGGACGCTCGTCCCGCCGACGTCGCCGAGGTCGCGCTCGAACCCGCCGCCCTCGAGCAGCACGTCGCGTCGGGGATCGTGGTCATCGACACCGACCTGGGCGCCTCGCACACCGCGGGCACCGGCATCGTCGTCGCCGACGACACCGTCCTGACGAACCATCACGTCGTGGACGGCGGCCGCTCGATCGTCGTCGCGATCCCCGGGAGCGGAACCGTGTCGCACGCGTACCTGCTCGGCTACGACCGCAGCCGCGACCTCGCGGTGCTCGACGTCCCCGGCCTTCCCGCGCCGACGCTGTCGTTCGCACCCGACGCCGACGTCACCCCGGGGACGGCGATCACGGCCGTCGGCAACGCCGAGGGTGCGGGCGTGTTCGCAGCCGCGCCCGGCACCGTCACGAGCGTCGGCAACACCATCACGACGCGCAGCGCGACGGACGGTTCGCTCAACCGGTTGCACGATCTCATCGAGGTCGACGCGCGCGTGCGGCCCGGCGACTCCGGCGGTCCGCTCGTCGACGCCGCAGGCCGCGTGATCGGCGTCAACACCGCGGGCGACGCGGACCAGAACACGCGCATGCAGAACGCTCGCGCGCGGTCGTTCGCGATCCCGATCGCCGATGCGCTCGCGACGGTCGACGCCGTGCTCGCGGGCCGCGAGACCGACACGGTGCACATCGGGCCGCCGCCCGCGCTCGGCGTCGAACTCGCCGACCGCGGCCACGGCCCGCAGGTCCAGGCCGTCACCCCCGACGGTCCGGCCGACCTCGTCGGCATCACGGTCGGCGACGTCCTCACGATGTTCGACGGCGCGCCGCTGCACTCGAGCACCGACGTCCGCGATCACATGAACGACGCCCACCCCGGCGACCGCGTGCAGATCACCTGGCTCGACGCCGCAGGTGCGACCCGCTCCGACACCGTCGTCCTCGTTTCGCGGGGGCGATGAGGACGGGGGCACTCCACTCGCGTCGCCGAACTCGCTGTCACAGCACCCCGTCGGTGAGGTGATCGGGCGTCCCGAACCGGTGCGCCGTGACGCTGATCGCCTGTTCGCGGAGGAACGGCAGGGCCTCGATCCGACCCGACTCGGTGACGGCCGCGTCGTGGATCGCGACGGTCGCATCGCCGCGCCGAGCGAGGGCGGCCGCGTCGTCGCCGAGCACCCGGACCCTCGCCTCGCTGGGCGTGTGCGCGAGCCACCGCTCCCGCGACTCGACGCGCACGACCACGCCGTGCTCGGTGCACAGCGCCGCCACCGACTCCGGGAGAGGCTCGGCCGTCGAGACCGTCAACGGCCCGCCCGCGCGCAGTCCCGCCGCGACGACGCGCACCACGAGCGCGAGCGATTCGCCCTCGCTCGCCCTGACCGTCACCGGCACCGGCAGGTACCGCAGAATATTGCGCTCGACGCCGAGCGCCGACGGATCCGCCGCGCGCGAGAAGCGTTCGTCCCAGGCCGCGACGTCGCTGCGCAGTGCGCGTTCGAGATAGGCCCTGTCGCCCGCGGCCGCGGTGTCGTCGATCGACGTGAGCACCTCGCGGGCGAGGTCGTCGAGCGGGTTCACCGCGGCGGCCGTCGTCGTCCGCCAGCCGGTGAGGGCGACGAGGTACTCCGCCCCGCCCGCCTTGGTCCCCGGCCCGACCGACGAGCGCTTCCAGCCGCCGAACGGCTGACGCCGGACGATCGCGCCCGTGATCGACCGGTTGACGTAGAGATTGCCCGCCTGCACGCCCGCGAGCCACTGCGCGAGTTCGCCGGAATCGAGCGTGTGCAGGCCCGCCGTGAGCCCGTACGCGGTGCCGTTCTGCAGCGCGATCGCGTGCGGCAGGTCGTCGGCGGCCATGATGCCGAGCACCGGGCCGAAGTACTCGGTCGTGTGCATCGGCGAGCCCGGCCGCACGCCCTCGCGCACGCCGGGCGAGTAGAGCCGGCCGGAGTCGTCGAGCGCGCGGGGCCGGACGAGCCACGACTCACCGGGCTCGAGCGTCGTGAGCGCATCGCGGAGTTTGCCGTGCGCCGGTTCGACCAGCGGTCCCATGCGCACCCGCGGATCGGACGGGTACCCGACCGGCAGCGACCGCACGGCGTCGGCGAGCTGATCGCGGAATCTGCGCGAGCGCGCGACCGAGCCGACGGCGACGACGAGCGAACACGCCGAACACTTCTGCCCCGCATGCCCGAACGCCGAGGCGACGATGTCGCGGACCGCGAGATCGAGATCGGCACTCGGGGTCACGACGATCGCGTTCTTGCCCGACGTCTCGGCGAACAGCCGCAACTCGGGCCGCAGCGAACGGAACGCGCGCGCGGTGTCGAACGCGCCGGTGAGGATCACCTGGTCCACCCGCGGGTCGGCGACGAGGGCGCTGCCGACCGTCGCCTCGTCGGCGTCGACGACGTGCAGGACGTCGCGCGGCACCCCGGCGTCGTGCAGCGCCGCGACGACGAGTGCGCCGCAGCGCACGGCCTGCGGCGCGGGCTTCATCACGACGCTCGACCCGGTCGCGAGCGCCGCGAGGACACCGCCCGCCGGGATCGCGACGGGGAAGTTCCACGGCGGCGTCACGACGGTGAGCCGGCGCGGCACGGGCTCGGCGCCGTCGGTCAGTGCGAGCTCCTCCGCACACAGCGCGTACCAGCGGGCGAAGTCGACGGCCTCCGACACCTCCGGGTCGGCCTGGTCGACGGTCTTCCCGGTCTCGGACGCCATCACCTCGATCAGCTCGCCGCGGCGGGCCTCGAGCCGGTCTGCTGCGGCGCGCAGGATCCCGGCGCGCTCGTGGGCGCCGCGCTGCGCCCACTCCGGTGCCGCGTACCGTGCGCGAGACAGGATCGCGTCGAGGTCCTCGCGGGTGCGCACGAGCGCGGCGTCGGCTTCCTTGCGCCCGGCGTCCGAGCCGTCGATTCGCGCGGTGATCGCGGCCATCCACGCGCGGTTCGGAGCGAGCGACGGGTCGGTGTCGGGGGTGTTCGCGAAGGGCTCCGGCGCCGTCTGCTCGGGCGGGCGCGTCCGGTCCTGTGTGCGGCGGCGCGTGGGCGGCGGCGCATCGCTCGTGGCGCGCGTCCACGCGGCCTCGAAGCGTGCCCGCTCGCGCTCGAACGCCTCGGCGTCGTCGTGCAGCGTGAACGCGGAGGAGACGAAGTTCTCGGGCTCGGCGCCCTCGTCGAGCCGCCGCACGAGATACGAGATGGCGACGTCGAACTCGCGAGGGTGGACGACGGGCGTGTAGAGCAGGACGCCACCCGTGTCGGCGCGGACCACCTCGGCCTGCCCCTCGGCCATGCCCAGCAGCATCTCGATGTCGACGCCGTCGCGCACCCCGCGCTCGCCGGCGAGCAGCCACGACCACGCGACGTGGAAGAGGTTGTGTCCCGCGACGCCGATCCGGACGTTCGCGATGCGGTCCGGGGTGAGCGCGCGGTCGAGCAGCCGCAGGTAGTGCGCGTCGGTGTCCGCCTTGGTGTCCCACGTCGCCTGCGGCCACCCGTGCATCGCCGCGTCGACCCGCTCCATCGGCAGGTTCGCGCCCTTGACAACGCGCACCTTCACGGGAGCACCGCCGGCCGCGCGACGCTGCGCCGCCCACGTCTGCAGCCGCTCCATCGCGTCCCACGAGTCGGGGAGGTAGGCCTGCAGCACGATCCCGGCCTCGAGGTCCGCGAACTCGGGGCGGCTCAGGATCTCGGTGAACACCGCGACCGTGAGATCGAGATCGTGGTACTCCTCCATGTCGAGGTTGACGAAGGTCCGCGGCGTGACACTCATCGCCGCCCGGTACAGCGGCGTGAGCCGGGCCGCGATGTCGGCGACGACCTCGTCGAACGCCCACGGCGAGTGCGGCGCGACGGACGACGACACCTTGAGCGAGACGTAGTCGACGTCGCTGCGCGCGAGCAGCCGCTCGACGGCGCGCAACCGGCGCTCCGCTTCGGCACCGCCCAGCACGGCCTCGCCGAGCACGTTGAGGTTCAGCCGCACCCCCTCGCCGCGGAGCGAGGCGATCGCACGGCCGAGGCGGCGCGGCGACGCGTCGACGACGAGATGGCGCACCATCTGCCGCATCGCCCGTCGCGCGACGGGCACGACGAGCCACGGTGCGATCGTTCCGGCCCGCGCACCCGCGGCCAGCGCCACGCGCAGGTGCCGCGGCACGAACGCGGGAGCATCGCGTGCGATCTCGGCGAGCGCCCGGGCCGCCTCGCGCGGATCCTCGGGGCGGATCACCCGATCCACGAAGCCGACGGTGAACTCGAGCCCGCGCGGGTCGGCGAGCACGTCCGCGAGCAGTCGCGACGACCGCCGCACCGGACGGCGCGCGGCGTCGTCGACCCAGCGGCGCACCTGGGACGAGACCTCGCCCAGCAGTCTCGTGTCGGCCATGCCAGCCTCGATTCCCGCCCGTCCGGCGATCGTGTCCGCTTCGGCCCGTGCGCCGCAGCGCACACCCGACTCGATTGTGCGCCGATGTTCCACGAGAAGCGCGGCGGTGACGTTAGATTCGGGACATGCCGCGGATCTAACGTCACCGCGACCGGTCTGGCGCTGGGCGCGCTCGTGTACACCGGCGCCTACGTGCAGAGTTCACCGAGACAGCTGTGCGACGGATTCGAGCAGCAGGTCATACACTCGGCCCCCGGCTATCCGGTGTTCGACGTCCACGAACGACTCGCGCGGCTGCCCGTCGTCGCGGCGCGATGCACCGTCGACTTCGCCGACGGCACGACCCCCGACCGCGCGACGCTCGTGATCGACTGGCAGGCGAATCTGACGGTCCTCGCCGGTGTCATCCTCATGATCGCTGCCGTCGCCTATCACTTCCGGCACCGCCACGACGTGACGTGACGGTCACCGCAGCTTGAAGATCACCGCGCGCTGGACGACGAAGTTGATGACCGTCGCGGTGCCCTGCGCGACGACGAAGCCGGCGGGAAGCCGCCACCACTCGTCCGGCAGGACGCTGTACATGATCGAGTTGAGCCCGACCTGCACCGCGAACGTCGTGGCGTAGAGCACCACGACCGCCGCGAACCGCGAACGGCTCGGCGGCGCGCGGAACGTCCACCGGCGGTTGAGCAGATACGCCGTCGTCGTCCCCACGACGAAGCTGATCGCCTTCGCGATGTCGACGTGGACGCCGACGACCGCGTACAGCAGCGCGTACAACCCGAAGTCGACGATCGCGGACAGTCCGCCGGTGACGACGAAGCGCACCATCTGCGTCCCGAGCGGTACGGGCTGCTGCGCGACGGCACTGTCGAGGGGGAGCTCGGCGGGAAGCGGAAGGTCACCTTCGAGGTGATGCGTCGGTTCTTCCGAGTGCGGGCGATCAGAGGACACGGAGCGAGCGTACTCACCCGCACGCCCGGCGAAGCTCCTCACCGGGCAGGGACCGAGTGCCGTTCCCGCCCGGATACCGCGGGGTAATGTCTCTCTCGATGTCCGAGACAGCGAACGAGACGGCCCCGGCGACACCACCGCGACCGCTCGACACCACCACACGCAAGCTCGACGGCTGGGGTCGTACGGCGGCGACGACGGCACACGTCCTGTCGACGCCCGACGTCGACGTGATCGCGTCGGCGGTCGCCCAGGTCGCCGATCACAACGCCTCCAAGCCCTCGTGGCTGCGCCGCGGCGTCATCGCGCGCGGCCTCGCGCGCTCGTACGGCGACGTCGCGCAGAACGCCGGCGGCCTGGTGATCGACATGAACGCCCTGAACACGATCCACAGGATCGACCGCGAGACGCGGCTCGTCGAGGTGGATGCGGGCGTCAATCTCGATCAGCTCATGAAGGCCGCGTTGCCATTCGGGCTGTGGGTCCCGGTGCTTCCGGGGACGCGCCAGGTCACCGTCGGCGGTGCCATCGCGAACGACATCCACGGCAAGAATCACCACAGCGCAGGCAGCTTCGGCGACCACATCGTCTCGCTCGATCTGCTCACCGCGGACGGCAAGGTCCGCACGCTCACCCCCAAGGGCGGACGCAACGATCCGAAGGGCGCGCTGTTCTGGGCGACGATCGGCGGCATCGGCCTCACCGGCGTCATCCTCAAGGCCACGATCGAGATGACGCCGACCGAGACGGCGTACTTCGTCGCGGACGGCGACGTCACGGCGACGCTCGACGAGACGATCGCGCTGCACGAGGACGGCAGCGAGTCGAACTACACGTATTCGAGTGCGTGGTTCGACGCGATCTCGGCGCCGCCGAAGACCGGTCGTGCAGCGATCTCGCGCGGCTCGCTCGCGCGGCTCGATCAGCTGCCCGCGAAGCTGCAGAAGAACCCGCTGAAGTTCGATGCGCCGCAGTTGCTCGACCTTCCGGACGTCTTCCCGAACGGGCTCGCGAACAAGTACACCTTCGGCCCGATCGGCGAGGTCTGGTACCGCAAGTCCGGCACGTACCGCGGCAAGGTCCAGAACTTGACGCAGTTCTATCACCCGCTCGACATGTTCGGTGACTGGAACCGCGCGTACGGCTCGAACGGCTTTCTGCAGTACCAGTTCGTCGTGCCGACCGAGTCGGTCGAGGAGTTCAAGAAGATCATCTACCGGATCCAGAGCTCCGGGCACTACTCCTTCCTCAACGTCTTCAAGCTCTTCGGCGAGGGCAACCGGGCGCCGCTGAGCTTCCCGATGCGCGGCTGGAACATCGCCGTCGACTTCCCTGTCACCAAGGGCCTCAACGAGCTCGTCACCGAACTCGACAAGCGCGTCCTCGAGTTCGGCGGCCGCCTCTACACCGCGAAGGACTCGCGCACCACCGCCGAGACCTTCCACCGCATGTACCCGCGCATCGACGAGTGGCTCGCCACACGCCGCAAGTACGATCCGGACGGCGTTTTCGCATCCGACATGTCGCGACGATTGGAACTGCAGTGATCAATGCCGTGGGCAACCCTCAGACCCTCCTGCTGCTCGGCGGGACGTCCGAGATCGGCCTGGCCATCTGCGCCGAGTACCTGAAGAAGGGCCCGATGCGCGTGGTCCTCGCCGCACTGCCCGGCGACGAACTGCGGGAGACCGCCGTCGCTCAGCTCAAGGCAGACGGCGCGACCGACGTCGACATCGTCGACTTCGACGCACTCGACACCGCGTCGCATCCCGCCGTGATCGACCAGGCGTGGGCCAAGGGCGACATCGACGTCGCGATCGTCGCGTTCGCCCTCGACGGCGATCCCGAGGTGCTGTGGCAGGACCAGGCGAAGGCCGTCAAGGTCGCCGAGGTCAACTACACGGCCTCGGTCTCCGTCGGGGTGCTCGTGGGCCAGAAGATGCAGGCGCAGGGCTACGGCCGCATCGTCGTCATGTCGTCCGTCGCCGGCGAGCGCGTCCGCCGCTCCAACTTCGTCTACGGCTCCACCAAGGCGGGCCTCGACGGCTTCTACCTCGGTCTCGGCGAGGCGCTCGCGCCGTCGGGCCCGCGGGTCACGGTCGTGCGTCCCGGCCAGGTGCGCACCCGCTTCTCCGCACACGCGAAGGAGGCGCCGCTCACCGTGAACAAGGAGGAGGTCGCCGCACTCGCGGTGCGCGCCTCGGACAAGGGCAAGGAGATCGTGTGGGCGCCGAACGCGTTCCGGTTCGTCATGACCGGACTGCGTCACGTGCCGCGCGCCGTTTTCCGCAAGCTTCCCGTCTGATCCGGGCTTCGTGAGTACGCTCGCCCCCGCCCGTAGGAGCGTCGCGGCACTCGCGGAGATCGTGGCGGCCGTCGTGGTCGCCGCGGTGGTCGCCGCCGCGGGACTCTTCGCGTTCGCGCAGATCTCGTGGCCCGCGTTCCCGTCGTCGAACGTCCTGCAGGCCGTGACGACGGCAGCGCAAGTCGTGACGCTCGCGGTCCTCGCGTTCGTCGTGTGGTGGATCCGCCGCTCGCGACGACTCGGCCGTCGCGCGGGCTGGTGGCCGAAGCCGCTCGCGTGGGCGTCGCTGTCGGGATTCGTGACGGCGAGCCTGGGGCTGCCGCTCGCGGCGACGACGCTCTACCTGCACGGCGTCTCCGTCGATCAGGAGTTCCGGACGCAGTACCTCACGCGGCTCACCGACTCGGCGGCGCTGCGCGACATGACCTACGCAGACCTGCCGCCGTACTACCCCGCCGGATGGTTCTGGCTCGGCGGACGCGTCGCGTCGGTTCTCGGGCTCGACGGCTGGGAGGCGTTCAAGCCGTACTCGATCGGGTCGATCGCGGTCGCCGCCGTCGTCGCGCTCGTGCTGTGGATGCGCCTCGTCCGGACGGATCTCGGTGTGCTCGCGGCGGTCGCGACGACGGCCGTGACCGTGACGTTCGCGTCGCCCGAGGCGTACGGCGCCGTCGTGATCGTGGTCGCGATTCCCGCGCTCGTCCTCGCATGGGGCGCGCTGCGCCGGCCGCCGGGACGGGGCGGGTGGGGTGCCGTCGTCGGGACGGGTCTCTTCCTCGGCGCCGCCGCGACCGTCTACACGCTGTATCTGGGGTGGGCGGCGTTCACCGTCGTCGTGATGGGTCTGATCGCCGCGATCCTCGCCTATCGCAGCGGCACACGCCGTGACGCGCTCGAACCGCTGCTGCGGGTCGCCGTGATCGCCGCGGTGTCGGGGCTCGTCGCGCTCACCGCCTGGCTCCCCTATCTCGTCGCGGTCGTCGGCGGCACGCCCGCCGAGTCCGGGACGGCACTGCACTATCTGCCCGAGGCCGCGGCGACGCTGCCGCTGCCCATGGTCGACTTCTCGCTCACCGGCGCGCTGTGCCTGATCGGCACGCTGTGGCTCGTCACGCGTGCCGCGACGTCGCGGCGGGCGCAGGCGCTGGGGCTCGGCGTCGTGACGGTGTACGCGTGGTACCTGCTGTCGATGGTCGCGACCGTCCTCGGCACGACGCTGCTCGCGTTCCGGCTAGAACCCGTCCTGCTCGCGCTGCTGGCGGCGGCGGGCGCGTTCGGCGTCGTGGAGTTCGGCCGCTGGATACTGCTCGCGACCAGCGAGAGTCCGCGTGTGCGCGCGTCGATCGTCGCGATCGTCGCGGTGTGTGCGGTCGCGTTCGTCCAGGACGTCCCGAAGTTCCTGGGCACCGACATCGCCATCGCGTACTCCGACACCGACGGCAACGGCGAGCGCGCCGACCGCAGGCCGCCGAGCTCGGTGGCGTACTACGACGACGTCGACGCCGCGATCCGCGAAAGCACCGGGCGACCTGCGGACGACACCGTCGTGCTGACGGGCGACACGTCGCTGATGAGCTTCCACCCGTACTGGGGTTTCCTGGGCCGGACGTCGCACTACGCGAACCCGCTCGCCGAGTACGACGCGCGGCGCGAGGCGGTGCATTCGTGGGCCGAGTCGGAATCCGCCGACGAGTTGCTGGACGCTCTCGCCGGGGCACCGTGGCGGGCTCCCGACGTGTTCGTGCTTCGTGAATCCGCCGACGGGTACACCCTGCGACTGGGTGAGGACGTCTACCCGAACGATCCGAACGTCCGGATGTACCAGGTGACGTTCCCGGCGGCGTTGTTCGACGATCCGCGCTTCGACGTGCAGAAGGTCGGGCCGTTCGTCGTCGCCGCGGTGAGATAGAGCACGTTTACCTACCGCTGTTACCTTTCCGTTGCAAGCCGACACGCCAACCCGTGGTCGAGTTGTGACCTTTCACGAGTCAAAATCGGTACCGCTCGGTATTTACTGGATTAGCGGGGAGTTACCTCGTGTCGGCCGCGGAGAGGAGTGCGCGATGGTGGAGATCCGAAGCGAGCACAGCCCGACATCGGCGCGCGTCAGCTCCGAGGAGGATCACCTCCTGGGAACGTCGGCGGGCCGATCGCTCGCCGACCTCAGTGCACTCGTCCTCGCGGGCGCACTGATCGGCATCTATGCGGGCGCGTGGATCGCCGTGCCGGTCGCCGTCGCCGTGTGGGCGGTGCTGCAGATCGCCACGCGCCTCTATCGCACATCGGGACGGCACGCACCCGATCGCCCGGGCGCCGTCCACACCGTCGTCATCGGCTCGGGGCAACACCGCTCGGCCCACCGCGCCGCCTGAGGCCGAGGCGGATCGCCACCCTCGGGGAACGGTGAAACCGGTCCGCGCGCGGACCGGCCACCCTACGATCTGTGAGTCGTGACGTCTGCACCGTCGGTGGCCGCTTCGGCGCGCTCCAGCGCCCGCTCCGCGCGCATCGTCGCGGCCGTCGCCGGGTTGATCGGCTTTCTCACCGCGATCGCTGTTCCGTTCCTTCCCGTGCGTCAGGAGCAGGCGTCGATCCAGTGGCCCGACGCCGCGGCCACGGCGTCCGCCGACGTCACGGCACCGCTGATCGCCGACGTTCCGCTCGCGGTGGAGGCGACGGTGCCGTGCGCGGTCACCGAGGAGGCGCCGCCGGGCACCGTGGTCGTGTCGACGCTTCCGGACGGCGCGCCAGATCGCCTCGCGTCCGGCCTCGTCGTCCGTACGTCCGCGGACGGCGGCGTCGAGGTCGTGCTTCGCGACGGCGTGCTCGCGACCGCCACCGGATGCGACACCGTCACCGTCACGTCCGATCACACCGCGACGACCGTGACCGTCGCAGGCGGGCCCGATACCGGCACGTCGTCGACACCCGCCGATCACCGGCCGCAGACCGTCGGGCTCTTCACCGATCTCGATCCGGACGCGCTGGCGGGGACGTCGGTGCAGCTCGACCTCGATTCCCGCTTCTCGTCGACGCCGGGACTGCTCAAGCTCGCGGCGATGATCATGTGCGTCGGCGCCACCGTCGTCGCCCTCGTCGCACTGCACCGCCTCGACAACGCCGACCGCCGCGGCGCGCGACGCTTCCTGCCCGCGCGCTGGTGGCGGATCGGGCCGGTCGACGTCGTCGTGCTCGGGACACTGCTGGTGTGGCACGTCATCGGAGCCAACACGTCCGACGACGGCTACCTGCTCACGATGGCCCGCGTCTCCGGCGACGCGGGCTACATGGCGAACTACTACCGGTGGCTCGGCGTGCCCGAAGCGCCGTTCGGGTGGTACTACGAGGTTCTCGCGCTGCTGTCGAACGTGAGCACGGCGTCGATGTGGATGCGGCTGCCTGCGCTGCTCGCGGGAATCGTCTGCTGGCTCGTCATCAGCCGCGAGGTCGTCCCGCGCCTGGGCGCCCGGGTCCGCCACAACCGCGTCGCGCTGTGGACGGGCGGGCTCGTGTTCCTCGCGTTCTGGCTGCCGTACGACAACGGCCTGCGCCCCGAGCCGATCATCGCGCTCGGCGCGCTGCTCACGTGGTGCGGCGTCGAGCGCTCCGTCGCGACGCGGCGGCTGCTGCCGGCGGCGCTCGCGGTGCTCGTCGCCGCGTTCTCGCTCGCGGCAGGGCCGTCGGGGCTGATCTGCGTCGCGGCACTCATCGCGGGATCGCGGGCGGTCACCGGCGTCGTCGTGGCGTATCGGCGGACGCGGGGCGTCGCAGCTCAGTTGCTGCCCATCCTCGCGGCGGGCACCGTCGTGCTGGTCGCGGTGTTCGCGGATCAGACTCTCGCGACCGTCCTCGAGTCGACGCGCGTGCGCAGCGCGATCGGCCCGAATCTCGCGTGGTTCGAAGAACGGCTGCGCTGGGACGCGCTGCTCACCATCTCGCCGGACGGCTCGCTCGCTCGCCGCTTCGGTGTGCTGGTGATGCTCATGTGCCTCGTCGTGTGCGTCATGCTCGTGCTGCGCAAGGGCCGCATCCCGGGCACGGCGGTCGGGCCGTCGCGACGGATCCTCGGGATCGTCTTCGCGTCGCTGCTGCTGATGATGTTCACGCCGACCAAGTGGACGCACCATTTCGGGGTCTACGCGGGACTCGCCGGTTCGGTCGCGATCCTCGCCGCGGTCGGCGTGGGCGCCAGGAGCATTCGCTCGAAACGCAATCGCGCGCTGTTCGCGGCGGGCGTCCTGTTCGTGCTGGCGCTGTCGTTCACGGGCTCGAACGGCTGGTGGTACGTCGCGAGCTACGGCGTGCCGTGGTGGGACAAGCCGCCGTCGATCGCAGGCAAGGGCTTCTCGACGGCGCTGCTCGCCGCGACGCTGCTCGCGCTGCTCCTCGCCGCCTGGTATCACCTGCGCGAGCCGTACGAGAACGGCAGGGTCGACGGCCACGTGGCGCGCATCCTCACCGTCTCGCCGCTGACGATCGCCGCGGCGGCGATGGTGCTGTTCGAGGTCGCGTCGCTCGTGAAGGGCGCCGTCGCGCAGTATCCGGCGTACTCGATCGCGCGCTCCAACATCGACTCGCTCGCGGGCGGGTGCGGGCTCGCCGACGACGTCCTCGTCGAGCAGGACCCCACGGCGGCGATCCTGCCGTTGCGCGAACCGCCATCCGACACCGACGGCGCGGGCGCGTTCGGGGCGACCGACGCGACCGGCTTCTCGCCCGACGGCGTCGCGAGCGACCTCACCGCGGATTCCGAGGAGGTCGCGGCGGGCGTCGCGAACTCGGTGCGCGGCACCGACCGCACGACGAGCGGGACGAGCGCCGGCACCGGGGGCGGCGCGGGGCTCGACGCCGGCGTGAACGGCTCGACGGTGCCGCTGCCGTTCGGGCTCGACCGCGAGCGCGTCCCCGTCCTCGGCAGCTACGTCGACGGCGGGCAGCAGGACGCGTCGCTCACGACGGGCTGGTACGCGCTGCCGCCCGAGACGGCGGACACCCCGATCGTCACGATCTCCGCCGTGGGACGCATCCGGTCCGTCGACGCGGACGGCGTCGAGACCCCCGGGCAGCACCTCGTCGTCGAATACGGCCGCGCCACACCGGACGGCGAGGTCGAGGTCTTCGGTGCGACGTCGCCGCTCGACATCGGGCCGGCGCCGTCGTGGCGCAACCTGCGCGTCCCGCGCGACGCGATACCGCGCGACGCCGACAGCATCCGGCTCGTCGCCGACGATCCCGACATGGCCGCGAATCAATGGCTCGCCGTGACGCCGCCGCGCGTGCCGCAGCTGCGGACGGTGCAGGACGTCGTGGGCTCGCAGGCGCCCGTCATGCTCGACTGGTCGGTCGGGCTCGCGTTCCCGTGCCAGCGGCCGTTCGCGCACCGGTGGGGTGTCGCGGAGGTGCCGGAGTACCGGATCCTGCCCGACCGGCTCGGCGCCGAGGCCACCAACACGTGGCAGGACCACTTCGGCGGCGGGCCGCTCGGCTGGACGGAGGAACTGCTCGACGCCGCGACCGTCCCGACGTATCTGCACGGCGACTGGCGGCGCGACTGGGGCTCGCTCGAGGTCTACACACCGAAGGCGTCCGACGCCGTGCCGGCCGACGTGACCGTCACGCAGGTCGACCGGGGCGGGACGTGGTCGCCGGGGCCGATCCGGTACGCCACCGAATCGTGACGCGTGTGGCGCACGTGACGATCCGGTCCCGGTGGGTGCTACGGCATTTCTGGCCTACCATCGTTCATCGTGCCCGACGCCGTGCCCGCTCCGCCGAGAGAGCCATCCGACACGAGTTCACCGGCGCGAACGGATCGCCGCGGCGAGTTCCGTAGCGCGCGCCTGATCGCCGCGGTGTGCGGCGTGCTCGGCGCGATCCTCGCGATCGCGGTTCCGTTCCTCCCCGTCGTGCAGACGACGTCGGCGGTGCAGTGGCCGCAGGCAGGTCAGGGGGACGTCGAGCTGCCGCTGATGTCGCAGGCGCCGATGTCGTTCGACGCGACGATTCCGTGCTCGGCGGTCGCGGCGATGCCGGAGCAGGGCGGGCTGCTGCTCTCGACGGCTCCCGCGCAGGGACAGAACGCGCCGCTGCAGGCGATGTTCGTCCGGGTGTCGGAGCAGTCGGTCGACGTCCTCGACCGCAACGTCGTCGTCGCGAGTGCGCCACGCGCCGAGGTGCAGTCCCCCGCGTGCGGCGAGATCGTCATCCGCTCCGGCATCGACCGGACGTCGGCCGAGTTCACGGGTCTCACGAACGACGGCGGCACTCCCGTCGCGGGCGAGCTGGGCGGCGATCTGCGGCCGCAGATCGTCGGCATCTTCAGCGATCTCGACGATCCCGCCGCCGCGGGCCTGTCGGTGTCGGTCGACATCGATTCGCGGTTCTCGACGAGCCCGACGCTGATCAAGCTCGTCGCGATGATCGGCGCACTCGCCGCGACGGTCGCAGCGCTCGCAGCGCTCGCGCGGCTCGACGGCACCGAGGGCCGTGGCCATCGCCGGTTCCTGCCGGCGCGATGGTGGAGGTTCACGCCGATCGACGGCGTCATCGTCGGCACGCTCGTGCTGTGGCACTTCATCGGCGCGAACACGTCCGACGACGGCTACCTCCTCACGATGGCCCGGGTCTCGGACGACGCCGGCTACATGGCGAACTACTTCCGCTGGTTCGGCGTCCCGGAGGCGCCGTTCGGCTGGTACTACGACGTGCTGGCCGCGCTCGCCCACGTCTCGACGGCGAGCCCGTTCATGCGGCTCCCGGCGCTGCTCGCGGGCATCGCGTGCTGGCTCGTCATCAGCCGTGAGGTGGCGCCGCGGCTCGGCCGCTCGGTGCGCGGCACCAAGGTCGCGCTGTGGACGGGCGGCCTGGTCTTCCTCGCGTTCTGGCTGCCCTACAACAACGGGCTGCGTCCCGAGCCGATCGTCGCGCTCGGTGCACTGCTGACGTGGTGCTCGATCGAGCGCTCGATCGCGACGCGGCGGCTGCTGCCCGCCGCTGTCGCCGTCGTGATCGGCGCGTTCACGCTCGCCGCCGCGCCGACGGGCCTGATGTGTGTGGCTGCGCTGCTCGCGGGTGCGCGGCCGATCATCCGCATCATCGTCCGGCGTCACCGCGAGGTGGGTTCGCTGCCGCTCGTCGCGCCGATCGTCGCCGCCGGAACCTCGGTGCTCGTCGTCGTGTTCGCCGATCAAACCCTCGCGTCCGTCATGGAAGCGACGCGGGTGCGCACGATCATCGGCCCGAACCTCGAGTGGTACAAGGACTTCCTGCGCTACTACTACCTGTTCGTCGAGACGGTCGACGGCTCGCTCGCCCGCCGCTTCGCGTTCCTCGTGATGCTGCTGTGCCTGCTGACGACGCTGTTCGTCCTGCTGCGACGCCGCCGCGTCCCCGGTATCGCGAGCGGTCCGGCGTGGCGGCTCATGGCCGTCGTCTTCGGAACGATGTTCTTCATGATGTTCAACCCCACGAAGTGGACCCACCACTTCGGGGCGTACGCGGGCATCGCGGGTTCGCTCGCTGCGTTGACCGCCGTCGTCGTGTCGGCGTCGGCGTTGCGGTCCCGGCGAAACCGGTCGGTCTTCCTCGCAGGTCTGCTTCTCGTGCTCGCGTTCTCGTTCGCGGGCATCAACGGCTACTGGTACGTGTCGAGCTACGGTGTGCCGTGGTTCGACAAGCCCGTCTCGCTGGCCGGCCACCAGTCGAACACCCTGTTCCTCATCCTGTTCGCGGTCGCGCTCGCCGTCGCCGGATGGCAGTACCTGCGTGAGGGTTTCGCGTCCGCGCCGCCACGTGCCGACACCCGCAAGGGCCGGCGCTGGCGGACGTTCGCGGCGGCACCGCTCACCGTCGTCGCGGGTGCGATGGTGGTCTTCGCGGTCGCGTCGCTGCTCAAGGGAGCGGTCTCGCAGTATCCGGCGTACTCGCTCGCACGCTCGAACGTCGATGCGCTGACGGGCAATTCGTGTGGGCTGGCGAGCGACGTTCTCGTCGAGACCGATCCGAACGACGGCCTGCTCGCGCCGGCCCCGGATCCGAGCGAACCGCTCGCGAATCCCGCCGACCCGCTCGCCGGGGCGTCGCCGACGGGCTTCTCCCCCAACGGGATTCCGTCCGATCTCACGGCCGATTACGTCGAGGTCAAGCAGGGCATGAGCAACACGTCGACGCAGAGCATCGGGCCGTCCTTCGAGACCGGGTCCAATGCGGGCACCGCGGGCGGCACCGGCGGAGCCGGGGTCAACGGCTCGACGGCCGCGCTGCCGTTCGGCCTGAATCCCGCGACGACGCCCGTCATGGGCAGTTACCAGGACGGCATCCAGGAGCCCGCGCAGCTCACGTCGAGCTGGTACGCGCTGCCCGAACGCAGCGAGGAGCGTCCGCTCGTCGTCGTGTCCGCAGCAGGACGCATCTGGTCGGTCGACCCGATCAGCGGGTCGACGACGTACGGGCAGTCGCTGCTCGTCGAGTACGGCAAGCGCGCGCCCGACGGCAGCGTCGAGGTGCAGGGCAGCTACCTGCCCAAGGACATAGGGCCCGCGCCGTCGTGGCGCAACCTGCGAGTGCCGATCGACGAGCTCGCACCCGATTCCGACGTGGTGCGCATCGTCGCGTACGACCCCAACCTGACCGGCGACCAGTGGCTCGCGTTCACGCCGCCGCGCGTACCGACCCTCGAGACGCTCGACTCGTATCTCGGGAGCGAGCAGCCCGTGCTGCTCGACTGGGCCGTCGGGCTGCAGTTCCCGTGCCAGCGGCCGTTCCGGCACGAGTACGGCGTCGCCGAGATGCCGAGCCACCGGATCCTGCCCGACCGCGGGCTCGCGGTGAGTTCGACCGACACGTGGCAGGCCGGTGAGTTCGGCGGGCCGCTCGGGTGGACCGAGATGCTCGCGGGCGCAACGACGATGCCGACGTACCTCCGCGACGACTGGGGCCGCGACTGGGGTTCGGTGGAGCGCTACGACCGCCACCGTCCCGACGCCGACGCCGCCGAACTCGACCTCGGCGAGAAGACGCAGTGGGGCTGGCAGAAGGACGGGACGATCCGCGTCTACGAGTAGGCACCACTACCCCCTCAACCTGGTGCCGGCCCCACCGGGTACGGGGTTCGGCGGCGTCGCCAAGGGGGTGTGGACGACGACAGACCTGTGGATGATCGGGCTGTTCGTCGGCACTGCTCGGGCTCCGATGTCACACGGCGCAACCACGCTCGGCGCCATGAGACGTGGGGAATGGGCGATCGATCTGCAGGCCGTGTACGACGCATCGCAGGACGGAGTGATCCGAGCGGGCACGCTGGAGCAACTGCAGATCCCTCGATCCTAGGGCGCGGCGCCGCGTCGTCGACGATCTGGTCGAGGAACTCCGACACGCGCCCACTCGTGGAACGACGATCCCGCGCTCGGTGCTCCGTTGCCGGAGTACCGGGGGTGGCTACGAATCCGCGATGATCGCGGCGCGGCGCGGCTCGTAGTCGTTCTCACTCAGGAAACTCGGTCCTGGCACGGCTCCCGCCCCTGCCGGGCGGCCGCTTCTGTCGACACAGAAGCGCGATCCCTGGCTGATCGGTTCCCGCTCAAGACCGACCCACTCGACGATGACGTGCGCGGGATCGGGACGAACGATCCTGCCAGGGTGCCCTGCGCTGAGCACCGGAGGTCGTGTCGCGGGGTCGAAGATCCCACGATCCTCGTCAGGACCGGTGTAGATCACTGCCTGCCCCCGTCGGGTATCCGACTCCGCGAGCGGAGGACGGTCCCGAGCAGCGGAGTCGACCGTTCCGTTCACCTCCCGATCTCGAGCCCAGGCACCTCTGCGACTGGCAGCCGACCGCACAGTAGCGTGCGTGCGGCCATCTCATCACGGGAGAGGATGCAGAATCTTCCACTGCCGGGGAATCTCGCGCCTACGCTGCCGCAATGGGTACAGGCCGTGAACCCCGGGTCCGTGTTGCTCGGCGCTTCGGTGCCGGGGCGTTCGCCGCGCTGCTCGCCGCCGTCCTGGTGGCAACAGCGTGTTCGTCGCCACCGGACGACGCGGCGACGGCCGACTCCGGCGCCACCGACGTCGCGACCACCGGCGGCCGGCTCCACGGCATCCGCGACGACACCACCACGCGGTTCCTCGGTGTTCCGTACGCCCGCCCGCCGGTGGGCGAGGCGCGCTGGACCCTGCCCGACGCCGTCGATTCGCCGGACGCCGACGTCGATGCCACGCGTCCCGGGCATCCGTGCCCGCAGTCGATGCCCGTTCCCGGCGGCGCACCCGAGCCGGCGGAGGACTGCCTCACGGTGAACGTGACGGTGCCCCGGCAACCGCGTTCGCCCGGCCCGTTGCCGGTGATGGTGTGGTGGCACGGCGGCGGCTACACGAGCGGCGCGGGCAGCGCGTACGACGCGCGGCGCCTCGCCGAGCAGGGCGATGTCGTCGTGGTCAGCGTCAACTACCGGCTGGGTGCCCTCGGCTATCTCGGTGTTCCCGGGCTCGAGGGCGGCGGCAACTTCGGATTCGCCGATCAGATCGAGAGCCTGCGATGGGTGCACGCGAATGCCGAGGCGTTCGGCGGCGACCCCGGCAACGTCACGGTCTTCGGTGAGTCCGCGGGAGCGATGTCCGCGTGCGCGCTGACGACCTCGCCCGTGGCCGACGGCTTGATCGACAAGGCGATCCTCGCATCGGGGTCGTGCATGCTGCGCTGGCCGGACGGCGGCCTGTATCCCGGTGTTCCGGCGCTGGGCCCGTACGCGTCGCGCGACGACAACGAACAGGCGTCGCTGGCTGCGGCACAGCAGTTGGGATGCACCGGCGACGACGTGATCGACTGCATGCGAGCGCTTCCCACCGAGAGTCTGCTCACCGTCGGCGACAGCTTCACCAACCAGCTGGCGTACGGCACGGACCTGCTTCCCGACGATCCCGCCGCGGTCCTCCGCGACGGCAGGCGGTCTGCGGTTCCGGTGATCACGGGCGGCAATCACGACGAGCATCGCTCGTTCGTGGGCGGGCTGCTCGCGGCGACGCCCGATGCCGTGACGCCCGAGAACTACGCGGATCTCGTCGCCACGGCGTTCGGGGAGCGCACCTCGGCGGTGCTCGATCTCTATCCGCTCGAGCGCTTTCCGAGCGCGGGCATCGCGTGGGCGACGGTCGTCACCGATTCGGCGTGGTCGTGCCCGACCCTCGCCGGCGCCCGGTCGATGTCGCGAACCGCGCCGACGTATCTCTACGAGTTCGCCGACGAGACGGCCCCGAACGTCAACGGAATCACGACGATTCCGCAGGGTGCCGCGCATGCGACCGATCTGCCGTACTACTTCGATCTCGGCGGCGAGAGCCTGCTGACGACGGATCGCCGGCGCGAGATCGGCGACCAGATCATCCGGTACTGGACGTCGTTCGCGCACGACGCGGCGCCGCGTGTCGACGGACTCCCGGATCCGGGCCCGGTCGACGCCGACACCCGCCGGGCACTACGGTTCGCGACCGACGAGACAGGCGAGGCCGATGTCGCCGCCGACCACCGGTGCGATTTCTGGCTCGGCGACGAGCCGGCCCCGCAGGGACGCTGAGCGTCAGATCCACCCGCGGGCCTGTGCGGTCCGTGCAGCCTCGACTCGGGTGCCGGCGCCGGTCTTGCCGATCGCCGAGGACAGGTAGTTGCGGACGGTGCCGGCGGAGAGGTTCACCTCGCGTGCGATGGCGCTGACGGTGGCCCCGGTGAGCGCGATCCGCAGGATGTCGCGCTCGCGTTCGGTGAGCGGATCGGGCCCGTCGGCGAGCGACTCGCTCGCGAGGGCGGGGTCGATGACCCGCAGGCCGGAGTGGATGCGCCGGACGGCCTCCGCGAGTTCCTTTGCGGACGTGTCCTTGACGACGAATCCGCTCGCGCCCGCGTCGAGCGCACGCCGCAGGTACCCCGCTCGCCCGAACGTCGTGACGACGAGGACGCGCGTGTCCGGGATCTCCCGGCGCAGCTCGCTCGTGACGTCGATTCCGTCGCGGCCCGGCATCTCGATGTCGAGCAGGCACACGTGCGGCGCGACATCCCGTGCAGCTGCGAGGACTTCGTCGCCGCGGCCCACCTCGGCCACCACGTCGATGTCCGGCTCGAGACCGAGTAGGGCTGCCATCGCGCCGCGCACGAGCGCCTGATCGTCGGCGAGAAGGATGCGGATCACGGCACCGTCACCTCGATCCTCGCTCCGCCGGTGGGCGACTCGGCGAGGTCGACGCTGCCGCCGATCTCGCGGGCACGTTCCACGATGCCCCGCAGGCCGTTTCCGTGACGGGACTCGCCGAGGCCGATTCCGTCGTCCTCGATCGTGATGTGGCCGGGCTCGACCGCGACGGTGCAGCGTCCGGCGCGGCTGTGCCGCACGACGTTCGTGGCGGCTTCGCGCACGATCCACGCGAACACGGGTTCGTGCTGCGGTGACACGTGTTCCGCGTGCACGCCGAGTTCGATTCCCGCTGCCGACAGCATCGTTCGGGCGGCGTCGAGCGACGCGGCGACCGTGGGTTCCCGGAGCTCGGCGACGGTGTCGCGGACGTCCGCGAGCGCCGAGCGCGCGAGTTCGTGCACCTCGCGCATCTCGGTGCGGGCGCGTTCCGGGTCGAGATCGACCATCGTCTGCGCGAGTTCGCTCTTCACCGCGATCACCGTGAGCCCGTGACCGAGGATGTCGTGGATGTCGCGTGCGACGCGGTTGCGATCCGCCGCGATCGCGAGCCGCTCCTCGAGATTGCGGCGTTGTACGGCACCGGATTCGAAGATGTGCGTCGTCGCACCGATGACCACGACGGGCAGCAGGATCAGCGTGAAGAGCCACTGCCCCGCTCCGCTCGCGCCCGACAGGGGTGGCACGACGATCGAGAGCGCAAGCGCGAGCGCACCTGTGATCAGACCGGCGCGCAGCCCCACCGCGAACATCGCGTAGCTGACGAGGAACGGCAGGAACCCGAGCGACGACACCCCGAGAACCGGAATGCTCACCGCGGCCAGCGCACAGAGCGCCGCGACGACGATCACCTCCGCGCGGCCGAACCCGCGATCCAGTTCCTCGGAGTCCCGGAAGGCAACGACGAACAGGACTCCGAACGCCACCGTCGCGGCGACGGAGAGCCACCGCAGGGGTGCGGCGGCCTCACTTGCGAGGATTCCTCCCAGCGGGAAGAGCAGGAACGGCGTCCAGGGGATCGCCCACAGCCACCCGTGGCGGACGGGGTCGAACCACGACCGGACGCCGTCGTTCACCGGCGCCCCGTCGCCGCCCGCGCGGCCACCGCCGCCCACGTCGCGAACACCACCGTCCATACCAGCAGGTTAACGCCCGCCACCCAGAGCGGGGCGTCCATCGCGTCGCCGCCGGCGATCGGGTAGCGCGCGAGTGCGACCGGTCCGTACATGGGGGTGAAGCGCGAGAGGTCGAGCAGGAAGCCGCTCAGCGGCATGAACGCGTTGCCGAGGAACGCGAAGACGACCAGGAGCCCGCCCGCTGCTCCGACGGCGGCCTCGGTCCGGAACGTCATGCCGACGGCGAGCCCGAGTACCGCGAACACGATGCACGTGAGCCAGCATGCGAGCGCCGAGACCACCCAGCCGAACTGCGAGGCTCGGGCGTCGGTGACCGCGCCCAGGGCGAACACCACCATGACGGGGAGGGCTGCGACGGCGACCGCGACGACGGCCTTGACCGCCACGAATCCCGACGTTCCGATCGACGTCAGCGCGAGCTGCCGGCCCCACCCCTGGAATCGTTCGACCGCGACACTGCCGCCGAGGGTCAGTGCTGCCGTCGCCGCCCCGTACGTCGCCATCGAGACCATGACGATCGCCGCGGTGTTGGCCGATGTCCCGATCGGTTCGTCCGAATACGACTGCGTCGCACCGAAGATCAGGTAGAGCGCGCCGGGCAGCAGCACGATGAAGAACATGTTCGGGAAGTTGCGGACGGTGCGCCGCAACTCCAGTCCGGCGTAGGTCGTGGTCATCGGACAACCTCCTCGGTGAGCGAGACGAATGCGTCTTCCAATGCAGCGGACGTGATTTCGATGTCGTAGGCGGTCGTCGAGTCGAGCAGGCGGCGCGCGAGCGCATCCGAATCGTGCGAGTGCAACAGCACTCGCCTCCCCCGTACCTCCACGGAGTGGACGCCCGGCAAGCTCGCCAGAGTGTCGCGGTCGAGGTCCGGATCGGACTCGCGGAACGTCACCGAGACCGTGCGGCCGGTGACCCTCGAGCGGATCTGCTCGGTCGGCCCGTCCGCGACGATGCGTCCCCGCGCCATCACGACTACGCGGTCCGCGTATTCGTCGGCCTCCTCGAGGTGATGCGTCGCGAAGACGACGGTGCGGCCGGCGTCGGTGTCGGCGCGCATCGCCGCCCAGAACGCGCGGCGCGACGCGACGTCCATCGCCGCGGTCGGCTCGTCGAGGACGAGGAGATCGGGGTCCGCGATGAGGGCGAGCGCGAAGCGCAGGCGTTGCTGTTCGCCACCCGAGCACTTGCCGACGGGGCGTCGCGCGAGCTCCGTCAGGCCGGCGGTGTCGAGGACGCCGTCGACGGTGCGCATGGCGGGGACCGCGGACGCCACGATCCGCGCGGTCTCGCTCACCGTGAGGTCGGCCAGCAGACCACCGCTCTGCAGCACCGCGCCGATCCGTCCCGCGCGCACCGCGGCGCGTGGGGTCAGGCCGAACACCTCGGCGCTCCCGTCGTCGGGGAGCGCGAGGCCGAGCAGGATGTCGAGGGTCGTCGTCTTGCCGGCGCCGTTGGGGCCGAGCAGCGCGACGACCTCGCCCGAGCCGATCTCGAGGTCGACTCCGTCGACGGCAGTCGTGTCGCCGAACCGTTGCGTGAGTCCGATGGTGCGGATCGCTGTCGTGGTCATGTACCCACCGTCGCGCGAAACCCGGTGCCCCGTCCGTACCCGGACGTCACCGGTATCGCATGACAGGTGTCATGCCGGGATGCTCGGACCGCCACGCGGACCACGTCCCCGGTGTCATGGTGAGGTGACGCGGCGCGACCGAGAGGAGAGCGCGATGAGCACATCGACCCCCAGGAGACCGGACGTCGCACCGAGCATCGTCATGCCCGGGATTCTGCTCGGCGTGGGGCTCGGAGGCTTCGTCGACGGCATCCTGCTCCATCAGATCCTGCAGTGGCATCACATGCTCACGAGTGCCTCGACCGCCAACATCGACATCGGCGACTATCCCGCCACGACGGTGCACGGACTCGAGATGAACACGCTGTGGGACGGCTTCTTCCACACCTTCACGTGGCTCGCGGTGCTCGGCGGACTCGCGGTGCTCTACTACCGGGTCACCGAATCGCGCGGCCGGGTGTGGACGTCGCGGGTGCTGTGGGGCTGGATTCTCGCCGGGTGGGGCATCTTCAACGTTGTGGAGGGCATCGTCGACCATCACATCCTGGGGATCCACCACGTCGTGACGGGCCCACACCAGACGGTCGCCGATCTCGCGTTCCTGGCGTTCGGGGCGGTGCTGATCGTCGCGGGGTGGCTGCTGCAACGCTCGGGCCGTTCTCGTCCTGCCGCACACCACGACTCGTGATCGCAGCACACGCCGGCCACGATGCGTCGGGAAGCCAGCCGATGCTGGTGCCGCTGATCCTGCTCGTCGTCGTCGGAGCCGGGTACGTCATGCTGGCCGGCCTGCGCCAACGTGAGGCGCGCGGGTGGAGTCGTTGGCGCACAGCCGGTTTCCTCACAGGTATCGCGTTGCTGATCCTCGCCCTCGACCCGCTGCTCGCGCCGTTTCCCACCGACGACTTCCGCACACACATGTACCAGCATCTGCTCATCGGCATGTACGCGCCGCTGGCCCTGGTGCTCGGCGCGCCGCTGACGCTCGTGCTGCGGTCGGTGTCGCCGCAGCGTGGCCGCGCCATCGTGCGCGCTCTTCGCTCGGGGCCCGGACGATTCCTGGCGCATCCGGCAACCGCACTGACCCTCAATCTCGGCGGTCTCGCACTGCTCTACTTCACTCCGCTGTACGAGGCGACGACGCGGTCGGCGACCCTCCACCACCTCGTCCACCTGCATTTCTTCGTCGCCGGGTACGTGTTCGCGTACGCGATAGCAGGACGAGACCCCGGACCGCACAGGCCCGCCGTGCCGGTGCGCCTCGTCTACATCGGTGCCGCTGTGCTCGGGCACGCCGTCCTTGCACAACTCCTGTACGCCGGAGTGGGCGTACAGGTGGACGTGCCGGCGCAACAGCTCCACGGCGGAGCCTCCTTGATGTACTTCGGCGGCGACATCGCCGAACTCCTCCTCGCCTTCGCTCTCGTGTCGACGTGGCGGCCACGCCGTGGTCTGCACTCCCCGCCGAACGACGGTCGTGAACTGCACTCGTGTCGCCGAACCGTTGTGCGCGCCCGAAGGGTGGACCTGGAATCGACGACAGCGCTATCGTATGACTTGGCTCACTCGATGCCGATCGGTGGCATCCGCCGGAAGCTCCTGAATCACGGAGCGCATCACCCGCCCCGGCCCCGCACGTGCGGCGCGCAGTGACGCGCCCCCACATGGCTGCGGTCCGGGCCGATATCCACAGGGAGACAGTGATGAAACGAATCATGACCACAGCTCGCCTCGGCATCGTGGCGGCAGCTGCTGCAGCGGGAGCGCTCACGTTGTCGCCTGCCACAGTGAGTGCCCAGCCTGCGCCGGCGAACTACATCTGCGCCAGTGGCACCACGATCCTCGGGGGCACGGCCATCGCATTGAGCGGGTGCAACAACGGCGCTATATCCCTCCGCCCTGCCGCTGTCACCGTCCGGGAACTGACGGACCTCGCCGGCAACACCGTCTTCTATCGCGGAGTGTGCGGATCCGTGGTGGCCACCGTGCCGGGCGTGCCGTTGGCAGCGGTGAACTGCCTGAATCTCTGATCCCCTCGCCACACGCAATCGAAAAGGGTTGCGTCGCAATGAATGTATCAACCTGACGCGCAGAGCGAACTCGTACGGCAGTACCGCACGCCCCACGTCGGGACACCCCATCTGCCACATAGGGCACGTCGGTCACAGAAATGCTGCACGAATGGTCACCGGTCCGGCGAGGGAATCCCCGAATAACACTGGTGTAGCCATTATTTCGTGCAGTTCGGGTTCCAGATTCCGACCCCGTCCGGGGTGTCCCGCGCGTAGCGTCACTGAAACGCCAAGTCCGGGACATCGATCACCGGCCCATCGCGATCCTTTCGGAGTGACATGACCTCAGTTCTGTCGATCGACCCGCATGTCCGGACCGAGATCGAGGAATGGTACGAACGCTATCTACAACAACCTCACGACGATCTCGGGAGATCCGGACCCGTCTGCCCCTTCGTCGGCCCGTCGACCGCGGCTGGAGCAATGCGCTTCGAGCAGCTCGAACTCGGCGAGGACGTGTCCGTCACCGATATCGCGACCGCCATGGAGCGGCAACTGGAACGGTTTCCGACGCTGCAGTGGCCCGAGGGGAAGGACGGAGTTGCGGCGCTCGTGACCGTCGTCGATCTCCCGCCCTCTCGGTTACCTCTGCTGGACGAAGCTCAACGCATCACCAAGACGACTGCTGTCGAGCGTGGCCTCATGCTGGGGCAGTTCCACCCCGAGTGCCCGGAGCCCGCCGAGCGGAACCCCGAGTTCGAGGTCTCCCTGTCGCCTGTTCCCTTGTTCGTGGTGCGCAACATGGCACTTCACGACATTCTCTTCCTCCACTCCGACCCGACATGCTTTCGCCATTACGACGAGCGGTTCGGCGACAGGTACACCGGCACCTCGGTCGGCAAGGTCGACGACAGGTACACCGCCCTCTACGAGAACGCGATGCGCACCACCGCAGCGACCGGTTCCGAGTACATCGACTACCAGAGCATCGATGTTCTTCTGTCACTCCAGAATCCGCACACGAGGCAGCCCGCCGAGATGACGTTCTATCTAGCGGGGCAAGCGAAAGAACTCATGTTCAAGATGGTGTACGAGCTCGGTCGCCACGTGCGCCTCGCTCTCGTGCAGGACGAGTCGGACGCCGCGTGTTCGCTACTGTTTCGCGCCTCACGGGCGATGCGGTGGCTCGAGGGCGCGTGGGACGTCCTGGCGACACTGTCCCCGATGGAGTTCGAGAGCTTCAGGCCCAGCCTCGGCAACGCCTCGGGGATCGATTCCTACATGTACCGGATGGTCGAGTTCTCGCTCGGCAACAAGTCCACGAGGATGCTCGCCCGCTACGACGGACTCTCGGGAGTGTCCGAACAGGTTCACCGAGCGTTCAACGAATCGAGCATCTACGACGAAGCAATCGCGCATCTGACACGTCAAGGGTGGATGACCGGCGCCGGTCCGGCGGAAGTCCAGCTCGGTTGGCGGACGATCTACAGCCGGTGCGGGCCCGACACGAAGGAATTCCGGCTTGCGGAGGCGCTGATGGAGTTCGCGTACGCGTTCGCCCGTTGGCGCGCCGTCCATCTCCTCGTCGTGGAACGCACGATCGGGTGGAAGCCCGGCACCGGCGGAACTGAAGGTGTCGACTGGCTGCGCCGAGTAGCAGAACACCGCATTTTTCCCGAACTGTGGTCTGCCCGGGATTCTCTCGGAGCATCGTCGGTGAACCGGTCGCCACAATGCCCCTTCGCGTAGCAGACCACCCGACCCGAAGCACGGAAGGGACGGCATGACCAGTCCGCACCCGATCGACCGTTCCATCACCGCCGAGTACACGGAGCGAACTCCACGCTCGCAGGAGGCATTCGCGCGAGCGTGCAGGTCACTGCCCGGCGGAGACACCCGAACCATGACGAGCTACAAGCCCTATCCGACGTACTTCGCCGAGGGTCGTGGCGGGAGGCTCACCGATCTCGACGGGAACGAGTATCGGGACTTCCTCGCGAACTACGGCGCGCTGGTTCACGGACACGACCACCCGGCGCTGACGGAGGCCACCACGAGACAACTCGCCCGCGCGAGCGCTCCAGGAGGCCCCACGCCGCTTCAGTACGAGCATGCCGAACGACTGATCGCACGAGTGCCGTCACTGGAGCGAGTCCGCTACTGCAACTCGGGTACGGAAGCGACCATGTGGGCGATCAGAACAGCCCGGGCGTTCACCGGACGCGACCTCGTGATCAAGATGGACGGCGGTTATCACGGCACCCACGACTGGGCGGAGGTGAGTCCCTTCATCACGGGCGGGACCGCCGTCCCCCAGAACCTGTCGGGGCTGCCGGACGCGCAGCTCCCTCGTGGAATTCCATCCGTGGTCGCGGACTGCGTCTGTGCAGTGCCCATCAACGACCTCGACGTGATCGAGAGAGTCTTCGAGGAGCGTGGCGAGGAGATCGCCTGTGTGATCGTCGAACCGATGATGGGTGTCGCAGGGGGGATACGAGCCCGGCCGGAGTACCTCGAGCGGCTTCGGTCACTGTGCACCCGTGACGGCGCCCTGCTCGTGTTCGACGAGTGCGTCACGTTCCGGCTGGGAACCTGGCAGGCCCGCTTCGGGCCGGTACCCGACCTGACGACGCTGAGCAAGATCATCGGCGGCGGCCTTCCCATCGGTGTCTTCGGCGGAAGGCGTGACGTCATGGACATCTTCGATCCGCAGGGCGACGCTCCCGTCTACCACGCGAGCGCGTTCGGGGCGAACAGTGCATCGCTTGCGGCCGGCTGCGCTGCACTGGACCACTTCTCGGGCGAAGACATCGACGACCTGGAGCGAAAGGGAAATCGACTCCGCGGCTTGCTGGAGGAGGAGGCGTCCGCGATCGGCATCGCAGCGACAGCGGTCGGCCAGGGGTCGCTGACGTACTTCCACTTCGGAACCGGCGATCCGCGCAACGCTGCCGAGACCACGAAGCGGCGCGAAGGACGTGAGCCATTGCGGGCGCTGGTCCACCTTGCGCTGCTCAATCGCGGTTTCGCCACGGCGAAGCACGGCTTGATCTGTGTCAGCATCCCGACGACCGACACCGACATCGACCGGTTCGCACGGGCCTACGGTTCCGTCCTCGAGGAACTCCGCCCCATCGTCGAAGAACATCACCCCGAGCTGATTCGCGACCATCACAGCAGTGTGGCGGTATGACCGGCCTTGGGTCGCCTCGGACGCTGGCTGAATTTCGCTCCTTTGCAGGGACATACGGCTGGGATGCCGTACTGGGACTCCTCGCGTCTCGCGCCGCCGACGCCCGGTTCGAGAACGCCCTCGTGACACCCCTGTCCAGGACGGCGCGCACATCGGCCGACGCGTTTCCGCTGGTCGTGAAGGACAACATCGACGTAGCGGGTGCGGTCACGTCTGCGGGAACTCCCGCATTGGCCGACAACATCGTGCTCTCCGACGCTCCTGTGGTGAGCACATTGGAGGAGGCCGGGGCAGCCGTCGTCGCGAAGACGAACATGCACGAACTCGCCTACGGTGTCACCGGCGCCAACCGGCACTACGGGGACGTCGTCGATACCCGGTCGAGAACGCTTGCAGGCGGCAGTAGTTCGGGTACCGCGGCCGCCGTTGCGGACGGACTGGCACCGGTGGGCCTGGGCACGGATACGGGCGGCTCCGTCCGGATACCGGCCGCGCTGTGCGGTCTTGCAGGATTCCGACCCGGCCCCGGACGGTACTCCACACGCGGCGTTCTCGTGATCAGCCCGACCCGCGACACCGTCGGTGTGATCGCGCATACGGTGGCAGACATAGCCACCGTCGACCGAATCCTCGCGCCCGGCAGGCCGAGAGCCACGGGGGTGAAGCCCGATCGCATTCGGCTCCTATGCCCACTCGCGAACTGGTATCGATGCGCCGCCGACGTGCAGAACGGGCTCGACACGATCAGGAGGGCTCTCGCTCAGGTAGTGGATATCGTCGACGTCGACCACATCGACGGTGCGGACGGCCTCCTGGAACGCGCGGCACTCCCTGTGCCGCTCTACGAAACACCGCAGGCGCTGCAGCGTTACCTGACAGAGCATCGCTCGTCACGGTCGGCACGGGATGTGCTCGGCGCACTGGCCTCGGCGGACGTCGCGGCGGTGCTCGAGCCCCTCCTCACACGGTCTGTCGTCTCGATGCGTGCGTACGACGACGCACTCGCGCATGCGGCGCGCGCCTCGGCCGCTGCCGCCGAACAGCTTCGGCGCCATGGCGCATTCGGCTTCCTCACTCCCACGGTTCCGGTCGTCGCCGTGCCGTCGGACACAACCCACTCGTTGTCGATCGATGGCAGGGATACGGATACCTTCACGGCGCTCATCGCCGATACGGCGCGGGCATCGGTCTTCGGCTGGCCTGCACTGAGTCAGCCTGTGGAACCGGAGCGGCGCTGCCCCTCTCTTCAGATCGACAGCCCCGCAGGTACGGATGAGGCGCTGCTGACGTTGGGGCGATCGATCGAACGTCTGTTGCGGGGTGAGGGCGACCGTGCAACTCTACGATGACATCGCCGAGAGCGACGCCGCACTCTCATCGCATCCCGACACGACGTTGATTCGGGCACTTCGTGATCGCGGATACCCCTCGAACGAAATCGTGTACCTCTCCCTCGGTGAGACCTGGGACTCGGTCGCTCCCGGACTCGTCGATTGCCTGCGCACCGCAGTGCCGAGATTCGCTCACGGATACACCCTGTCGCCCTACGGCCTGCCTGCGCTTCGGCATCGGCTTCACGAGATGGTCACCCGGGAGCACGAACTCGCCCGCCATGAGGGGCGGTACACGGTCGCGGTGAGCCAGGCCGGCACGCGTGGAACGATGGCCGACTTCGCGCGGCTGCTCCGCCGATTACCCGATCGCGGTTCCCCGGCCGGCACTCCCGTGGCCTTGATCCCCTCACCCGGCTGGGACTACGCGAGCCTCCTCGCCGCACAGGGGTATCGCGTGCTGGGATACCCGATCATCGACGAAGGCGGCAGGTTCGGGCCGGACATCGAGTCCGCCATCGACCTGCTTCGTTCCACCACAGCACACTCGCCCGTGCTGCTCGTCGTCAACGCTCAGCACAATCCCACCGGATGGGATTGGGGTCCTGATCGCGTGACCGCGCTGTTGCGCGCGGCATGCAGTCACAGAGCCAACGTAGTGATCGACGACGCCTACTACAGCGTGCACGATCCACACCGGCAACCGACGAACGCGTTGCTCACCCAACTCGACACTGCGGAGGACAACACGCATTGGCTCGCAGTACGGTCGCTGGGAAAGCAGTATCAAGCCAACGGCTGGGGTATCGGATCGATGGTCGGCCCCCCGGCGACTGTCGATCGGCTCGTCGAGAGCACTACCACGCGCTCGTACGGTTCGGCGATACCGCTGCAAGCTGCCATGTCCGACTGGATCGAAAACCACGAATCGCAACTGCACACAGAAGAATTCCGAGGCACGATCGCGGCGCATCGACTTCACGCGGCCACACGGCTGGCCGAGCTGCTTCCCGGTGAGGACATCGTCTCCCCGGGCGACTGCACCACCTACATGCGCGTGGCGGTTCCCACCCGTGAGGTACCGGAATCTGCCGCGGCAGCGCAGCTCATCCGGGACCGGTTCGTTCGCGAACTCGCCATGCGGACCGGTGTGGTCCTCGGTCGGGGGTCGATGACCGACGCGGTCGACGCGGAGACGCCTGGCGCCTCCCGTACCGCGTGGGTCCGAATGCACATCGGGGTGCCGCGTCATGTCCTCGACGAGGGCCTCGAGAGGATCGCCGGCTTCCTGGAGGGCTGGAACCCGTCCGGAGGTGATCGCGACGTACGCGGAACCTATTCCCGGACTATCGAATCACCGACCTGACGAGAGGCGAACCATGACAATCGATATGCCTACGCCGACGATCCCGGCGGAAGGACATGCGCGCAGAGTGTCCGCACTACGAGAAAGCCTTCATCGGCAGATGGACAGTGTGATCGATTCCGGTGCGTTCCACAACGGACCGTTCACGCAGAGGCTCGAGGGGATCTTCTCGGAATCGACCGGCGGCCGTACGGTTGCGGGCGCCTCCGGAACACAGTCTCTCACCGCCGCGATTCATGCCGCCGATCTCGAGGACGGCGCCGAGGTGATTCTTCCCGCGTCGACCTTCGTCTCGACCGCATTCGCGGTGGCCGACGCGGGTGCCATCCCTGTGTTCGTCGACGTGGATCCGGATACATACACCATCGATCCCGTCGCCGTCGAGCAAGCGATCACGCAGCGGACGCGCGCGATCGCAGTGGTCCATCTGTACGGCCACCCTGCGGACGTCGAAAGTATCAACGCGATAGCGAACACGCACGGACTGAAGGTCGTCGAGGACTGCGCACAGGCGTATGGAGCCAGCGACCGAGGTCACGCGGTCGGAACCGCCGGCGACTTCGCGTGCTTCTCCTTGTGGGTCGGAAAGACACTCGGAGGCCTCGGGGACGGCGGTGTCGTGGTGACTCGAAACGACGACGACGCCGACCGGATTCGCCACCTGTTCAATGTCGGTCGCTCACCGGACGACCGATACCTCCATACGACGTACGGATTCCGGGCGAGGATGGCCGAGATCGATGCAGCCGCAGCCGTCCTCGAGGCCGAGCACTCGAACGACTGGCGAGCTCGCCGTGACAGCATCGCGCGGCACTACATCGACGAGTTCGACGGGCTTCCGATCACGACACCACATGTGCGTGACGGCGTCGACCACGCCTGGTACAAGTTCGTCATCAGGGTGCCGGATCCCATGCGGCTGTCCGACACTCTCGCATCTCTCGGCATCCGTACCGAACAGGTCTATCCCAAACTCGTGCATCACCAACCTGCGTTTCGGGAGATCCCGCATCGAATCGGGCCCGTGTCGACCGCCGAGGAAATCAACGCTCACCATCTGTGCATTCCCGTCTACGCAGAACTCGAGGACGACGAAGTGGACCGAATCGTCACGGCGGTACATCAGCACTTCCGCACGGGCACAGTTCAGCGCCCGTGACGACGTGCTCGGCCGGCGGGGCTCGGGCCGGACGGAGTCCGGGCAGGAGGTCGGATGCGTCTATGGCGCGCTGCGCGAGGCCGAGAGCTCGGATCCCACCGCGGGTGCCGCTCGATCCTCGTGACACATGACCGCTGTCACAGTGCCCCGCGGTATGGACCGCGACACCGGCGCCGGAGGTAGTGTCTCGCAAGCGATCCGATTCGGATTATCGCGGTGCTGCACCCTCGTTCGCCTGAACGCACCGTGAACCGGTGGGCGTGTCACGAGGGGGGACCATGTACTCGAAGAAGCAGGCGGGACAACCGGCTCGGCTGCCCGCTGCGATGTGGGGGACCGTCGCGCTTGCCGTCGTGGCGTTGTCGCTCAGCGTCCTGCAGAAGCTGGACGTGATCGCCTGGGGCGACCCCTCGGCGTCGGGGGTCTTCGGCACGCTGGGCGCCGGCCTCGTCACGTACGTCTACGTCGAACGCAATCTCCCTGCCCGCTCCGAGGCCCTTCGCTACGTCGCAGCACTCACGGCTGCGGTGCTCATAGGAGCGACTGCGTGGTTCGTCGTCGAGCGAGTGCTCTGACGCCGACCTCCAGCACACAGCGCCGCGCATCGCGGCTCGAACCTGCGCGGCCGGAAAATACCTCACCGGCAGCGGCGAACCGTGACACACTCATGGCCCGACACCTCGGCGACGAACGGAAAGGACAGCGGATGTACGACGACACGCGCGCGCAACGGCCTCTCGGTTCGCTGATCCACCGACTGCCCTTCGGGATCGAAACACACCGAACCACAGCAGGATTCCACGTCGACTGACGCCCCGTCGCCCGGGGTGTCCATGCCCCGAGAGGTCGCCGACCGTCATGGCCCGCACGTCCCCCACCGCGATCACCGCACGCACCTGGATGAATACCCACGTGCGCGTCATCGGCGTCGCGTACGACGACATCGACGTCGTACCCGCCCCTCGCGCCATCGTCCTCGTGACGGAGGAACTCGCGGTCACCGTCGTCGAGCACAGCCCACGCTTCGTGGTGCGGTCTCAGCACGTCGCGATTCCCTTGCCCCACACCGTGCAGTTGGTGGACTACGTCCACGTACCGACGCGGCCCGTCGTCGACGACGATTCGCGGGCGACGTTCGCCGCGATCCTGGCGCGCGACCGGCACCGGTGCGCGTACTGCGGCCGCGGCGGGGCCCGCACCGTCGATCACGTTCACCCGAAGAGCCGCGGCGGCGGTGAGACCTTCGGCAACCTCGTCGCCGCGTGCGCGGCATGCAACGGCCGTAAAGCGAACCGGACTCCGGAGGAAGCCGGCATGCCGCTGCTCTGGGTGCCGCGTGCACCCCGTGACGACCACAAGCGTCAACGCGCCATCTGGCGCGAGTTGGCACCCGCACCCTGAACCGCCTCGAAAGGAGGCACAACCGATGACGACGACGATCCTCGAACTGCCTTCGTTCGACCGGGACGACCCCGAGTGGGAACTCGCGGCGTGCCGGGGCGATGCGCACCCGGACCGCTGGTTCCCGGATCCCTCCGAACCGTTCGAGTACGCGGCCGGAGTGTGCGGCCGGTGTCCGATCCTCGCGGAGTGCGGCGCGTTCGCGGCCGCCACTCTGCAGTCCGGCGTGTGGGGTGGACGCGAGTTTCGCCGCGGCCGCGTCGTACGCGGCTCCGCCGCTCGTGCGTGAGTTTCCGGCCTTTGGGCCGAAAGTCACGCACGAGCGCGAAGCGCCTCACAGGCCCGCAACGGTGTTATCCTGCGGCGATGTCCACGATCAGGCGGTTCGACGTGACCTTCGACTGCGCGAAACCTGCCCTCCTCGCGGCGTTTTGGTGCGAGGTGCTGGGGTACGTCGTACCGCCCGTGCCGGACGGATTCTCGTCGTGGGAGGACTACCACGACTCGCTGCCGCCCGAGGACGAGATCTACTTCTCGTGCACCGACCCCTCAGGCGTGGGTCCGCGTGTCCTCTTCCAACGAGTTCCCGAAGGGAAGGTCGCCAAGAACCGGGTGCATCTCGATGTACGCGTCGGCAAGGGACTCGTCGGCGACGAGCGACTGGCCGTGCTCGAGGCCGAATGCGCGCGCCTGAGCGCACTCGGCGCGACCCATGTACTGACGCAGCGCGCCGACGACGAGAACGAGTCGTGCATCACGATGCAGGACATCGAGGGCAACGAGTTCTGCCTCGACTGATTCGTGTCCGAGTATCGGCGCGACGTCCCTCACAGAACTCGTGCGAGCGGTGCGGTGAGCGCGATCGGCGTGATGTCGAGACTCGTGAATCGCCAACCACTCTCGGTTCGTCGCGCCCCGTAGCGATGAACGGCGGCGGCGATGGCCTCCGACTCGTCGTCGATCACGAAGACGGCGAGGTCGTGGGCACGCACGGTCGCCGTGTCGCCGTCCACGTCGACGACGAGGTTCGATTTGCTGTGCATCCGGCGGCTGTAAGCGTCGTGCCCGGCCCGGGCGAGCGCCACGAGCCCGTCCAGCCCGGTGGCCGTGCCGCGAGGTGAGCGCACGACCACATCCGTGGTGAACAGCCGGTCGCTCTCGTCGTACCGCGCCTCGTCGAGCCAGACGCTGTGGCGAGCGACGAGGTCGGTGAGCTCGCTGCGATCCGTCAGCGAGCGGAGCAAGTCTTCTCGGTCGGACATGACGACTCCTCGTCGGCATCGAGTGAGCATTGCATTAGGAGCACTAACATTAGTTCCACTAGCGACCTTAGAAGGTTAGTGCCACTAATGCAATGGGTAGAGTGCGAGCATGCCGACGGACGACGACCTGCGTTTCGACGACGGCGAAGCGACGCCGCAGCGCCTGCGAGGGCAACTGTCGCGGCTTCTCGGCCTCACCGCGGCCCAGACGCACCGCGTCGCCGGAGACGCCCTCGGAGCGGTGGGCGCGCACAAGGACCACTTCATCTCCCTCGCCGCACTCGACGAGTTCGGGCCGCTCAGCCAGGCGAAACTCTCGTCCCACACGAGGATCTACACGAGCGACCTCGTCGCCGTCCTCGCTCGGCTCGAACAGGACGGCTACGTGAGCCGCGCGCCTGATCCCGCCGACAAGCGGCGCAACGTCGTGACCATCACCGATCGGGGCCGAACCCGCCTCACCGAACTCGACGGCATCCTGGCCGTCGTCAACGAGCGCATCCTGGCGCCACTCGAACAGGCCGAGCGGGCGCAACTCTTCGACCTGTTGCGACGCATAGGCGGCTCCGCCGCTCGTGCGTGAGTTTCCGGTCTCTGGACCGGAAACTCACTCACGAGCGCAAAGCGCCCAGGTATGCCCGCCAGCCGCCGTATTCGGTGATGTCGACGGCAGCCGCTGCCGCATCCGCCGCACACCCGAAGCCCACGACCCACGTTCCGTCGCCGCCCGTGCCATCGTCGAGTTCGACGGCGCCGAGGTTCATCGGCGCCGGCAGTGCCGCGAGGAATCGACCCAACGCGCCGTCGGACAGATGCCAGATCTCGCCTTCGATCACGGCGCCCGAGTCCACCCGCGTGAGCCCCGGCTTGGCGGGCACGGTGTCGAGCGCACTCAGCCGGTAGCGCGGCGCGGTACGCGCAGCACCACCCCACCGCGCCCCGAGAGCGGTGAGCTGCCCCTCGAGCGGCTGGCCACGCAGGTGAGCACCGACGACGAACAGCGCCGTGGACGACGCACCCGCCACCTCGGGCCATGGTCGATCGGGACGCGGCAGCGGACCCGACGCCTCGGCCGCCGCCACACTGCGCGGTGCGACGACGACGCGGCGCGCGAGATCCAGCGCGACGGCATCGTGAAACGCCCGGGCCACGACCGTCACACCGAACTGGGCTTCACCCGCGTCGCCCTCGTCGACGACTCCGGCCGGAACCGCGACCCCGCACATGTCGAGCAGATTGCAGAAGTTCGTGTACGTCCCGACGCGCGAGTTCGCGGCGACGGGCTCGGCGGCCACCTCCGCACGCGTGGGCTGGAACGGTGCGGTCGGAACGAGAAGAGCATCGAAACCCGCTATGAGGCGGTCACATTCGCTCGCGAGCGCGTCGAGACGGACACGGTCACGAACGTAGGCAGAGCCCGACACGTCGCCCGCTGCCGTCACGATCGCTCCGACCGTCGGATCGACGACCTCGGGGTTGCGGTCGACGAACTCACCGACCGCGGCGTGCCTTCGGCGACGAGCGCGCCGTCGTACAGCAGACGTGCCGCCTCCAGGAAGGGGCCGAACTCGATCGGCTCGACAGCGACGCCACCGTCGCGGAACCGTTGCACCACAGCGTCGAATGCTTCGGCCCAGCCCGCCGCCATCGCGGGCAGTTCCGCCGGAACCGCGATGCGCGCGTGCTCGGGAGCGGCGAGCGGTACGTTCGCCGGCCACGCACGAGTCCCCGGCCCTCCCGCCATCGCCGCCGTCGCCGCGTCGGCCGTGTCGACATCGCGCGCCATGATCGTCACGGCGTCCCACGACGGGCATGCGGGCACGACACCCTCCGTCGAGACGACACCCAGCGTCGGCTTGATCCCGACCAGCCCCTGGAACGCGGCGGGAACCCGCCCGGAGCCCGCCGTGTCGGTCCCGATCGCGATATCGGCGGCACCGAGTGCGACGGCGACGGCCGGCCCCGAACTCGAACCGCCCGAGACGAAGTCGGGCCGCCGCGCGTCGCGGACACCTCCGTACGGGCTGCGTTGCCCGACGAGACCCGTCGCGAACTGATCGAGGTTCGTGACGCCGACGACGGTTGCTCCGGCGCCCCGCAGCCTCGCCACAGCGGGCGCATCCGCCTCCGCGGGGTCCGAGGCATACGCGGGACATGCTGCGGTCGTAACGAACCCGGCGACGTCGACGTTGTTCTTCACCGCGAGACGAAGACCGGCGAGCGGACCCTGTGCCGCCCTCCGGTCGCCCTCGATCTCGGCATCGGTGCGCGCCGCGAGGAACACCTCGGGCCGGCTGCGGACCACGTCGTCGACGGGGCTCACTGCGCCACCGGCCCGAGCACGACGAGCGGATCTCCCGCATCGACCTGCGCCGCAGGCGCGGCGGCAACGGACGTCACGACGCCGCTCGCGGGAGCAGTGATCGCCGTTTCCATCTTCATCGCTTCGAGCACCACGAGCTGCTGGCCCTCCTCGACCGTATCGCCTTCTGCCACATCGACCTTCCACACGTTCGAGGTGAACGGGGCGTCCACTCGGACGCCGCCGTCGGGAACGACGACGTCCTCCACCGCGACCGGAATCGCCGCAGCGGCGGACTCCGCGCGATCGAACTCACCGGCACGCTCCCACGCCTGCCGCTCCGCCTCGAACGCCGTCGACTGCCGTTCCCGGAACTGCGCGATCGACGCGGCGTTGTCGGCCAGGAAGCGCTCATGCTCGGCGAGCGAGAAGCTGCCCTCCGTCACCTCGAGTTCGCGACGGCCCGCCGCGACATCGGCGCGCATGTCGAGCAGTTCGTCGGGTGACACCGGATACCAGCTGATGCGATCGAAGAACCGGAGCAGCCACGGATTTTCGTCCGGTCGCGGATGCGTACGCCACACCTGCGTCGTTCTGCCGACGAACTGGTAGCCGCCGGGGCCCTCCATACCGTAGACGCACAGGTACGCGCCGCCGATGCCGACCGAGTTCTCCGCGGTCCACGTCCTGGCGGGGTTGTACTTCGTCGTCACGAGCCGGTGGCGCGGATCGAGCGGCGTCGCCACCGGCGCGCCGAGGTAGACATCACCCAGTCCGAGAACGAGATACGACGCGTCGAACACCGTCCGGTAGACGTCGTCGACCGTGTCGAGTCCGTTGATCCGACGGATGAACTCGATGTTCCAGGGGCACCACGGCGCGTCGTCGCGGACACCCGCCATGTAGCGCTCGATCGCCTCGCGCGTCGCCGGATCGTCCCAGCTGAGCGGCAGTCGCACCTCGCGGCTCGGGACGACGAGATCCCGTGCCGCGGGCAGGGAATGCTCCAGTTCGATCAGCAGATCGAGGAGCTTCGCCTGCGACAGGACGTCCGGGTCGACGTGCACCTGGAGCGACCGGATTCCGGGCGTGAGATCGAGGATGCCGCGAATCCGCTGTTCCGCCAGTGCGGTGTGGAGTGCGTGAACCCGGGCGCGGAGCGCGAGATCGAGCACGATGTCGCCGTACTCGACCAGGATGGCGTCGTCGCCCTGACGTCGGTACGTGACGGCGGGAGCCTCGGCACCGCCTCCCGCCTCGCCGTCGATCCGGCGCAGGACGCCGTCGTCGCCCGCTGCACCGAGTCCCGCGGTGGCGATTCGCCGGCGGTCCGTCGCGGGAACGAACGACAGCGTGTCGCCCGGACGCAGCTGGCCGAGCTTCCAGCGATCGGCCGTCACCACCGTGACAGGGCAGACGAATCCGCCGAGGCTGGGGCCGTCGGGACCGAGCAGAATCGGTGTGTCGCCGGTGAAGTCGAGCGCGCCGATCGAGTAGGCGTTGTCGTGGATGTTCGACGGATGCAGCCCCGCCTCCCCGCCGTCACGACGCGCCCACTCCGGTTTCGGCCCGACGAGCCGCACACCCGTGCGCGCCGAGTTGAAGTGGACCTCGTAGCGGGACGCATAGAGGGTCTCGATGTCGCTGCGCGTGAAGAACTCCGGCGCACCGTGCGGCCCTTCCGCGACGGTCAGTTCCCAGTGCGCCGGGAACGACGGACGCTGTGCGGGGTCGACAGGCCCGTCCGGTGCGCGGTCGTGCTCGCGCGGCCGGAGAACGTCACCCGGCCGCAACGCACGGCCACCGTGACCCCCGAACTTGCCGAGCGTGAACGTCGCTGCGCTCCCCAGGTAGTCGGGGACGTCGAGACCGCCGGCGAACGCGATGCAGGTGCGCAGACCCGCCGACGCCTCCCCCACCGACAGCCGGGCACCCTCGGGCACCAGTACCGGTTCCCACTGCGCGACGGCACCACCGTCGACGGTGACGGTCGCAGGCGCGCCCGCGACACAGACCCACGTGGCATGGCTGAACACGAGTTCCGGCCCGCCCGAGGTGCATTCGAGGCCCGGCGCGTTCTCGTCGTTGCCGAGAGATCGGTTGGCGAGCCGCAACGAGCGATCGTCCATCGCGCCCGACGGGGGAACGCCGACCTGCCAGTATCCGACCCGGCCGTCGGCGTCCTGCACCGTCGTGAGCAACCCCGGACGGGCGACCGTGATGCGGGGCTCCGGATCGCCGAGGTCGACGAGGGTGCGGGTCGTGTGCTCGGCCGCCGCGAAAGCGGGCAGGGCCACTGCAGCGCGCAGCATCCCGAGATTGACCTCGATGCCGTCGATTCGCGTGTCGGCCAGGGCATCCGCCAGACCAGCGACCGCGGCCGTGCGGTCGGCGCCCGTCACGATCACCTTCGCGAGAAGCGGGTCGTAGGCCGTCGGGACGTCCGTTCCGGTCCGTGCCCACGAATCGACACGCACGCCTTCACCCGACGGGTAACGTGCGCACGTCACGACGCCCGCGCTCGGCCGGAAGTCGGCAGCGGGATCCTCGGCGTACACGCGCGCCTCGACGGCGTGCCCCGCTACAGGGACCTCGTCGCCGTACTCGGCGAGGAAGCCGGTGTCACCGCCGGCAGCCCGCAGCATCCATTCGACGAGATCGACTCCCGTCACCGCCTCGGTGACGGGGTGCTCGACCTGCAACCGCGCGTTGACCTCGAGGAACGAGGCCTCGCCACGCTGCGGGTCGTAGACGAATTCGACAGTGCCGGCAGAGCGGTAGTTCATCGACGAGGCGAGTCGGCGTGCCGATGCGGCGAGTTCCGTCCGCACCTCGTCCGGCAGCGCCGGGGCCGGCGCCTCCTCGACGACCTTCTGGTTGCGACGCTGCAGCGAGCAGTCGCGGTCGCCGAGCGAGACGACACGCCCCGCGCCGTCGCCGAACACCTGTACCTCGACATGGCGGGCGTTCTCGACGTAGCGCTCCGCGAAGACGCCGCCGGAGCCGAAGCTGCGCATCGCGAGCCCCACGACGCTCTCGTACGCATCGCGCACTTCGTCGTCGGTGCGGCACACCGACATACCGATGCCGCCGCCACCGCCCGTCGCCTTGAGCATCACCGGGTAGCCGACGGCGCGGGCCTCGGTCACCGCGGTGTCCGCGTCGGGGAGCAGCCCGGTGCCCGCGAAAACGGGCACTCCCGCCGCCACCGCGGCCGCGCGGGCGGTGTGCTTGTCGCCGAAGGCACACAGCGCGTCCGGCGTAGGCCCGACGAAGGCCAGCCCTGATCCTTCGACCGCGGACGCGAAATCGGCGTCTTCCGAGAGAAATCCGTATCCGGGATGAATCGCATCGGCGCCGCTCGACTTGGCCGCGGAGAGCACGGCCTCGACGTTCAGATACGACTCCGCCGGGGCAGTCGCTCCGAGCGAGACCGCGTCGTCCGCCATCGCGACATGCGCGGCCCCACGGTCCGCCTCGGAGAAGACCGCGACCGTGCGAATTCCGAGGCGCTTCGCGGTACGGATGACGCGGCACGCGATCTCGCCGCGGTTGGCGACGAGCAGAGTACGGACAGGACGTGGGTTCTCGAGAGACTCAGGCACCGGAATACACCACCATCTCGGCACGGCTCGGGTCGAAACCGTTGCACGGGTTGTTGATCTGAGGACAGTTGGACACGATCACGAGGGTGTCCTTCTCGGCGCGCATCGACACCGACAGTCCTGGAGCGGAGATACCGTCCACGATGCCCAGCGTCCCGCTCTCCTCGACGGGAACGTTCATGAACCAGTTGACGTTCGAGACCTGGTCGCGCTTACCCATGCCATATCGGCCCAGCTCGGCGAGGAAGTTGTCGGCACATCCGTGCTGCGAGTACGTGTGGTGGCCGTAACGCAGTGTGTTCGACTCGCGCGAGCACGCACCGCCCAGCGTGTCGTGGCGACCGACGTCGTCGGAGACGATCGTGAGCAGCGGGTCGTATTCGTTGTCCCGCAGCACGCTTCCGGTCGTGAGGTAGACGCTCGGCTGCGCCTGGAGCGTGGCCTGGGCGCTGTAGGCACGCGAATGATCGTGCGCGTCGTACGCCAGGAAGTCGACGGCCTGATTCGCGTCGAGATCCACGATGGACAGGACTTCACCCGCCGCGATCACCCTGCTCCACGGGGCCCGCGGTGCGACGGTCTCGCGGAAGTTCTCGGTTCCGAAGCGGCTCATGCGATTCCCCTGCTCATGCGGTAGTCGACGGTGTTCTCGTAGGCGCGGCGTCCCTCCGGGGTCGCCGACCACTGCGGGTCGTCCGGGGTCGTCGTCCGCTCGCGCCACCCGAGGATTTCGATCGGGCTGCACGTGTACTCGTCGCGCGGATCCAGCGGGTGCGCCGCGTTGGCGACGAGCATCACGACCGGGAGTTCGGTGCGCAGCGTCACGGACGCTCCGGCGCCGGCGGAGCCCGTCCACTGCGGGTGCCCTTCACCGTCGATGCGCACTCCCTGGAACAACGACGCCGTCGGGGGAAGATCCCGTCTCCCGAGCCCGTTCTTGGCCGCGGCGACCGCGAGCAACTCGCGCCCCGCGGGGCTCGGGCCCTGAATCTGCCCGTCTCCGTACCGTTCTTCGTTGCGAGCTCTCGACGATGCGCCGTAGATCAGATCGTGCCGCTGCGAGTCGTCGCCGACGATCGTCGCGAGCACCCGCGCCTGGTCACTCAGCAGGAGATAGCCCTCGTCTGCGTACACCTGCCACTGGATCTTCACGGTGTCGGCCACGTTCAGCCGTTCCCAGGGCGCGTCCGCGTTGAACAGCACCAGCGACGCGCATGCGTCGCCGTCGAGATCGGTGAGGCGCACGCACGTACCCGCCGCCAGTACGCGATGGGCGTAGCCGCCACCCGGAATCCGGTCGCTCCACAGCACATCGTCGCCGGTCACGCCGTCGGGTAGCGATTCGGCGCGCGAGGCCGGCACCGTCGGCGCCGTGTGGACGACAGTCCCCTCCTGCGCCCGCGCGTGCGATCGCGCGCCCTCGGTCGTGCTCGTGGCACTCTCGGACGCGGTAGCGATTCCCGGTACGTCGATGCTCATTGCATCCTCCCGCCGTCTTTTCGTTCGGTTGACAGAAATTGAACGCGAGCGGCGTGTCACCGCAGTCTCCCCGATGTAAAGCCTGAGTTAACCGGCGCGACAGTGCCCCTCGCCGGGATCCACCGCGTTCCCGACGTACTATCGGGCGATGGCCCGTCGTGGACAACCCCGCGCTGCAGGTCCTTCCGTCAGCGGACTGTCGACGGAACAGGAGATCCTGCACGCTGCCGCATGCCTGTTCTGCACCGAGGGGTACGGCAGCGTCAGCACCTACAAGATCGCCGCGGCCGCACGCGTGTCGCAAGCCACGATGTACCACTACTTCTCGGGCAAGCACGCCATTCTGCTCACCCTGCTGCTCGACACCGTCAAGCCGAGCGTCGGCTTCGCGGAGAGCCTGGTGGACCGCACCGAGAGCCCGGAAGCCCGGCTGTGGGCGCTCTGCGCGTTCGACACCACACTGCTCGTGTCGGGCGACGAGAATCTCGGCTCCCTCTACCTGCTGCCCGAGCTCGGCGACGAACGCTTCGAGTCCTTCCACGTCGAGCGCACACGCCTGCGTTCGGTGTACAACGCGCTGGTCACGCAGTGCCCGGACGTCACGGCGCCGATGGCGGCGGATCTCTCGGATCTCGTGTTCGGGCTCGTCGAGAGTGCGATCCTGCGTCGCCGCCTCGACAACGCCGTCGATGCCGCGTTTGCGGCCCGCACCGCAGACGCGGCACTGCGCGTCATCGGCGTCGGCGCCGTCGCGGCAGTGGAGGCCGCGCGTGCCGGCCACGCGATACTCACCGACGGATAGTGCTCTATATCTCTGCCGTACAACAGTTTTCACTCCGATTGCTCGTTCGATGATGCGCCCGGCCGAGCTGCAGACGTAATCAGCCTTTTACGGAGCGGAAACCGGAACGGACGCGATCGCCAGTAGTTTTCTGTCGTATGACAGGTATTCCGACACCTGCCGCTTCCCCGGCGATCCAGCCCACCGCCACGGACCTCACGGGATCCGTGCTCATCCGCACGCTCTTCACACAAGGCTCGTACGTCGACGACACGAGCACGGTCGAATGGGTCCAGGGACCCGCCTGGTTCTGCGACGTCCGCCGGCCCGCCGACTTCGTCCGACCGCGCGGCACATGCCTGCGCCGGATGGAGCGCACGGATCTCGCCGAACTCGCCCGCCAGGAAGGCTTCGCAGGACGACTCACCGACCGCGCCGCATCGGGCACGATCCCCGCACACGTCGAGTGGTCCCACGTCGTCGACCTGCATCCCGGCGCCGCCGTCGACGCCGGAACACTCGAGTACGGACCGGACCACCTGATCGAACGTGGCGTTCACGCCGACTACCTCGAGCACTGGACGGAGCGCGCACGCGGAGACGCGGAGGCGCACCGGCTGACCGACACCGAGAACGGCGCCGACGGCGTGCTCGTCCGCGTCGGCGACCGCTTCGGCTGGGCGCGCGGGCATCCGCCGCGCACCATCGGCCGGGCAGATCCCGATGCCGCACTGCGCGACGCGCAGGACGCACTCGACTGCGAGATCGCGCTCGGTGACATCGTCGGCGACGCCTGGACCATCACCTTCTCCACGCTTCCCTTCCGCGAAGGAACCCGCCTCGACCCCCGCTTCCACCCGGGCGGAGCCACGACAGCAAACCTCGACCCCGACGGTGCCCCGTACACCCGGACCTGGGTCGCCGCGAACCAGGAGTGACCCCGTGACCGACACCTTCACCTCCATCCCCGTCGTCGACATCTCGCGGCTCCGATCCGCCGACGCCGCCGAACGTGCCGCATGTGCACGTGAACTCGGTTCCGCCGCACGCGAAGTCGGATTCGCCCAGGTCGTCGGGCACGGCATCACCCCCGAGACGTTCGACGCCATGCTGACCGCGACGACACGCTTCTTCGCACAGAGCACCGACGACAAGATGTCGGTGTACATCGGCAACTCGACGAACCATCGGGGCTACGTTCCCGCAGGCGAAGAGGTCTTCGCGGGCGCGACTCCGGACCTCAAAGAGGCGTACGACCTCTCGATCGACCTTCCCTCCGACGACGCGCGTTACGTCGCCGGCAACCCGCTGCTCGGCCCCAACCAGTGGCCCGCACTCGACGACTTCGCCGAGCCGGTCGCGCGTTACTACGACGCAGTCTTCGAGGTCGGGCGCCACGTCCTACGTGCCTTCGCGCTCGCCCTCGGCGAGTCCGAGGACGCCTTCGACCGTTTCGTGACGACACCACCTGCGCAGCTCCGTCTCATCCACTACCCCCACGACGACTCCGCGCACGATCGGCCCGGCATCGGCGCCCACACCGACTACGAGGTCTTCACTCTGCTGCGTCCCACCGCTCCCGGCCTACAGGTTCTGGGCGGGGACGGCGAATGGATCGACGTTCCGTATCGCGAGGACGCGCTCGTCCTCAACACCGGTGATCTGCTGGAGATCTGGACTGGTGGTGAGTTCGTCGCCACGTCGCATCGGGTTCGCAAGGTCGCGACCGAACGCTATTCGTTCCCGCTGTTCTTCAACGTCGACTACGACACGCGGATCGAGCCGCTGCCCCGATTCGCCGGTGCTAGCGAGGAATACGGCTCCGTCGTCGCCGGCGACCATCTCTTCGCGCAGACGGCACAGAGTTTCGAGTATCTGCGCCGCCGCGTCGCGGAGGGCGCGATCGCGCTTCCCGGCGACGCACGTCCGCTCTATTCGCTCGGGCGCGAAGCCGCACGCGCCGCCCACGCCTGACCTCACTCCACCACGCACTCTCGGACCCGCCGCCGTGTCCGACGACACTCCTCCCGATCGGAGCACCCATGATCATCACCGGAGTCGCGATCTGTCTCGCGCTCGTCGTCGCCGTCGGCTTCTATTCGACGCGGCGGGTACGCGGCGAGACCGATAACTTCCTCGTCGCGGGCCGCTCGCTCGGCACTCCCGTCGTCGCCGTGCTGCTCATGTCGCAGGTCGTCGACTCCAATGCGACACTCGGGAGTGCCGACCTCGCCGCGAGTTTCGGGTTCTGGGCGGGTGCAGCAATGCCCATCGGTGTCGCCCTCGCCGTTCTTCTCGTGGGTCTCGCGTTCGCGAAGAAGCTGCGCCGCACCGAGATCGTCACGCTCCCCGAGTTCTTCGCGTCACGCTTCGGCCGCGGGACCGAGGTCACGGCATCGCTGCTCACCGTGATGAGCTTCGGCATCCTCCTCGCCGGCAACCTCGTCGCCCTCGGCTTCCTGCTCGAGTTCTTCGTCGGCATCAGCTACACGTGGGCCGTTCTCGCCCTGATTCCGTTCGCGCTCGCCTACACGATGGCGGGCGGAATGTTCGCGAGCGTCTACACCGGCATGGTGCAGTTCGCTGTGCTGGCCGTGGGCAGCGCGGCACTCGTCGTGTGGGTCGCCACCGGACCCGGCTTCTCCGCCGAGCCCGGACTCGGCGTCGGTGATCTGAGCCAGCTCACCAGCGCCGCCGAAGGTGCCGCGATCAACTGGGCGACGATCGTCGCCCTCGGCCTCGGCAACCTCGTCGCGATCGACCTCATGCAGCGAGTGTTCTCGGCGAAGTCGCCGGAGATCGCACAGCGGGCGTGCTTCTCGGCAGCGGCAGGAATCCTCATCGTCTGTGTCCCACTGTCGCTCGTCGCGGTCGCTGCAGTTTCCATCGTCGGCGCCGACGCCGCACACGGACCGATTCTCTACGTCCTGCTCGGCGAGTACGCACCGACCTGGCTGGCGATCGTCGTCATCTCGGGGCTCGTCATCGCGTCGCTCACGACGGTCAGCGGCATCCTGCTCTCCACCGCGAGCGTCCTGGTGCGCAACGTGCTTCGCATCGGCGGCAACAGCGGCGCGATGTCCGCGGACGTCATGAAGGCGACGCGCTTCGCGATGATCCCGATGGCCGCGCTGGGTGCCGTCGTCGCACTGCGCGTGCCGCAGACCGGCATCCTGCTGACGCTCACGTTCGATCTGCTGCTCGCGAGCATCGTCGCACCGTTCATCCTGGGGCTGTACTGGAAGCGCGGCGACGCCCGTGCCGTCGCCGCCGCCGTCGTCGCCGGAATCTCGGTGCGCATCGGGTTCTTCGTCCTCACCCCGACGATCTACGGCGTCGACAACACGCTGCTGTACATCCCCAACGATCTCGTCGGCCCGTCCGTCGACGGCTGGACGACCTTCCTCGCCGCCGGAGTGTCGTTCGCCGCGTACATCCTCGTCGCGGCGACGACGACGCGCCGCACCGACGAGCCCGCAACGACCGCCGCGCCGGCACCGGTCTCGCACGCTCCCGCGACCGTCCGGGTGTAGGCGGCTTCGCCGCTCGTGAGTGATCTTTCGGCATGGGGACCGGAAAGTCGCTCACGAGCGCGCAGCGCCTACGCTCCTACAGCGGCATCAGATGGTGCTTGCGCGGGTTGCGCTCGACCTGCTTGTCGCGGAGCAGGCGCAGCGCCTTGCGGATCTCGAGGCGGGTGTTCGACGGCTCGATCACGGCGTCGATGTAGCCGCGCTCGGCCGCGATGTACGGCGTCGCGACGTGCTCGTTGTAGAAGTTGATCAGCTGCTGACGCACGGCCGGCGCGTTCTCCCCCGCCGCCTCGATCTGGCGGCGGCCGATGATGCTCACGGCACTCTCGGCTCCCATCACCGCGATCCGGGCCGTCGGCCACGCCAGGTTGATGTCGGCGCCGAGCTGCTTGCTGCCCATGACGGCGTACCCGCCGCCGTACGACTTGCGGACGACGACGGTCACCTTCGGGACGGTGGCTTCGACGAACGAGAAGATGAACCGGCCACCACGTTTGATGACGCCGATCTTCTCCTGCTCGACACCCGGCAGGAATCCCGGCGTGTCGACGACGAACACGAGCGGAATCTCGTACGCGTCGCAGATGCGGACGAAGTGCGCGGCCTTGTCCGAACTCGCGGCGTCCAGCGCACCCGACAGGAACATCGGCTGATTCGCGACGACGCCCACCGAACGACCGTCGACACGTGCGAGACCCGTGATGATGTTCGGCGCGACCTGTCCGCCGATCTCGTGCAGCGTGCCGTCGTCGAAGATGCGCAGCAGAATGTCGTGCATGTCGTACCCGGCGTTGTCCGCGTCGGGCATGAACGAGTCGAGAGTCCGGTCCGACTCGGTGATCTCGGGCTCGAGGCCCGGATTCACGATCGGCGGATGCTCCTGGCAGCTCGACGGCATGAAGCCCAGGTACTCGCGCACCCACTCGAACGCGGCCTTCTCGTCGGGCGCGACGTGGTGGATGTTGCCGTATTCGGCCTGCTTGCGGGCACTTCCGAGGTCTTCGAGGCTGATGTCCTCGCCCGTCACCGACTTGATCACGTCGGGACCGGTGACGAACATGTACGCCTCCTCGGTCGCGACGACGATGTCGGTGTTGATCGGTGCGTACACCGCACCGCCCGCGCACTTTCCGAGGATGATCGAGATCTGCGGGCACATGCCCGACAGCGGCTCCTGCCGTCGGCCGAGCTCCGCGTACCACGCGAGGGAGGTCACGGCGTCCTGGACGCGTGCGCCGCCCGAGTCGTTGATGCCGACGCACGGGCAACCGATCTTCGCCGCGAACTCCATGATGCCGGCCACCTTTCGGCCGAACATCTCGCCGACGGTGCCGCCGAAGACGGTCTGATCGTGGGCGAACACCGCGACGGGCCTGCCCTCGACGGTGCCGTGCCCCGTGACGACGCCGTCGCCGTACGGATTGTTCGCATCGCCGGGCATCTTCACGAGCGCGCCGACCTCGACGAAACTGCCCGGATCGAGCAGCATGTCGATGCGCTCACGCGGGCTCGGAAGTCCCTTCGCCTTGCGCTTCTCGATCGCGCGCTCCGAACCCGGTTCCTTCGACTTCTCGAGCTTCTCGCGCAGTTCCGCGAGCTTCTCCGCCGTCGTCGTCACAGTCATCGCTGCACTCCACTTCCGGTCTCGCGGCCCGCCGAGATGCGCGCGAGCTTGGTCGTCAGGTCGGCGCCGACCTTGCCGATGTACGGCTCGTCGACCGCCTGGATGTGGTCGCCGCCGATGTGGATCACCTCGAGGTTCGCCACCGCGTCGCCCCACCCGCCGTCGGGCTTGCGGGTGCGGAACGCGGGCTCGAGTTCCATCGCGTCCTCGTGATACGAGTCCGCCATGTAGAGCACGACGTCGCCGTCGTACGGTTCGACCGTCGCGGTCTGGATCGCCCGGTTGTCGAGCCAGCTCGTGCGCTGATGCTCGATGATGCCGCCGGGAATCTTGGTGCCGCTCATCTTGAGCAGGTCGGTGAGGATCTTGATCTGCTCCTCGTCGGACTCCGCGGCCGCGAGCTGGTCGTACGGCAGCGGGTAGTCCACGCCGTACGTCTTCTTCGCGAACTTCGCGTACCGCTGCCAGCGCTTGCGGATCTCGTCGGGCGTGTCCGGCACCTGCTCGCCCGCCATCACCGTGTCGATGAGGCCGACGACGGCGACGTCACGTCCCTTGTCGCGCAACAGCTTCGCGACGGCGTACGCGAGGACACCACCCAGCGACCAGCCGTACAGTACGTACGGGCCGTCGCCCTGAATCTCCTCGACGAGCGGGAGGTAGACCTTCGCACGCTCCTCGATCGGCCCTTCGGTCCGCTCGAGGCCGTACATCGGGGTGTCGGCCGGCAGCCGCTTGAGCAGCGGCTCGTACGCGACCGTCGAACCGCCCGCGGGATGGAACACGAAGACGGGCACGGCATTCGATCCCTCGGGACGCTCGCGCAGCGTGCGCACGAGGCCGTCGATCTTGCCGCCGTCCTCGAGGAAGGCGCGCACGACGGTCGCGAGTTCCTCGATCGTCGTCGCGTCGAGCACGTCGTCGAAGGTGATCTCTCCGCCCGACCGCTCGGTCAGCCGCGCCGCGAGGGCTTCCGCCTTGTCGTCGGTGAGGATGGGCAGCGGATTGAAGATGCCCTTCGCCGACTCGCCCGTCACGACGGCCCACGTCGCGAAGGTGAGCCGCTCGGCGGCGTCACGCGGCGGGACGTCGGAGCCGGTCGCCGTCGCGAATGCCTCCTTGGTCGCCATCATCGACTGCTGCGCACCGACACCCACCGGAGCCTCGGGAGCTGCGGTCTCGCTCGCCTCGGCTACGGGCGCATCCGCGACAGGAGCATCCGACACCGGCGCATCGGGCGTATCCGTGTTCTCCGCTGCCAGCTCGGCCTGCTTCTCGGCTTCCTTCTCCGCGGCCTGCTTGTCGGCGAGTGCCTGCACCTCGTCGCGATTCTCGACGGCGTACCGCAGGTACTTGCCGACCTCACGGAGATTCGCGTCGCGCACGGCCTGCAGCTGCAGCTGCGGAATGTCGAACTCGTACTCGACGCGGTTCTTGATCCGCACCGCCATGAGCGAGTCGAGGCCGAGCTCGATGAGCGCGATCTCCTCCGGAAGATCTTCGGGCGCATAGCCCATCGACTCCGCGACGATGAGCGCGAGCCGCTCCTCGAGCGTCTGACTGCCGTTCGGATCCCACTTCTCGCCGCCGATGTCCTCGACCACCTCGGGGAGCTCGACGACGTCCTCGGCCGATACCGGCACCGGAGGTGCGATCGCGGGCTCCGCGAGCGGCTCGCCCGCCGTCACGACGGCCTCACGCACGAGCGTGAACTCGGTCCCGGCCTTCGCGTGCACCTGGATCGACGCACCACCCGGATGCGGGCTCAGCGTCGTCGTGAGCGTCCCGGCCGCCGGCACGTCACCCCGCGCGACCGACGCCGTCAGCGTGACGTCCGAGAGCACCTGCGCCGCAGCAGCTCTCACCAGAACGTCGACGTCGGTGACGACGTCGGCGCGCACCTCCCACACGTGGCGGCCGTCGGGCAGTGCGACGTGCGATCCCGGGACGCGTCCCTCACCGCTCGTCGAGACGACGGTATCGAGCCAGTAGGACTTGCGGACGAACGCCGTCCGCGGGATCTCCGCGAATCCCCCTGCGGGAAGCAGTGTTCCGAGATCGACGGCGTGCCCGTGCACGTACAACTGCGCGAACGCGGTGTACATGCCGAGGACGTCGTCCTCCTTGCGCTTGAGGGTCTGAATCAGCTGCATGTCGTGCAGGCCCGCCGCATACGCGCTCGCCGCGACCGACATGAGGGCCGCGGGGTTCGGCGCCAGCTCGACGAACGTGCTGTGCCCGTTGCCGACGGCGAGACGCACCGCGTTGTCGAAGTACACGCTGTAGCGCATGCCCTTCGTCCAGTAGTCCTCGACGTGGATCGGGTCGTGGCCCGGCCGGTAGAAGGTGTCCTTGTCGACGGACGAGTACACGCCGAGCTTCGGCGACGACGGCTCCAGACCGGCGAGTTCTGCGGCGAACTCGCCCAGGATCGGATCGACCTGCGACGTGTGGCTCGCGCCCTTCGTCTGGAGGATCCGCGCGAACTTCTCGGTCGACTCCGCCTGCGCGACGATCGCCTCGACGTCCGGCTGCGGACCACCGATGACGGTGTGCGTCGGCGCCGCGTACACGCAGACCTCGAGCTTCGGGTACGACGGCAGCAGCGCCTCGATCTCGTCGGCGCTGTACTCGACGATCGCCATGAGGCGGATGTCGTCGCCCTGCAACGTCGATTCGCCCTCGCCCATCAGACGCGAGCGCGAGCAGATGACCCGCACGGCGTCCTCGAGCGAGAGACCGCCCGAGATGTACGCCGCCGCGGCCTCGCCCATCGAATGCCCGACGACGGCTTCGGCGTCGGCGCCGTGGTGACGCAGCAACGCGGCGAGGCCGATCTGGATCGCGAAGATGCCGACCTGCGACGTCTCGACGTCGTAGTCGATCGCGTCGTCGAGGAACTTCTCCTTCATCGAGTACCCGGCCTCGAACTCGATGAGTTCGTCGACCTCGTCGATCGCCTTCGCGAACACGGGATTCTCGAGGTAGAGCTGCTTGCCCATCTTGCGGTGCTGCGAGCCGAAGCCCGAGAGCACCCACACCGGCCCCTTCGCGGCGGGCGAATCCGCCGTGAAGACACCGGGTCCCGGCTTTCCGGAGCCGATCGCGCGCAGCCCGGCGATCGCCTCGGCGCGGGTCTTCGCGACGACGACGCCGCGCGAGCGACCGTGATTGCGTCGCGCGAGGGCGCGGGCGACGTCCGCGAGCGGCGTCGTGCTGCCCGCCTCGGTCTCGAGCCAGTCGGCGAGTTCGGCGGCCGCGCGCTTACGCCGCGACGGCAGTGCACCCGACACCGGCAGCAACACGATCTCGTCGGACGCATCGGAGACTGCGGCCGGCGCAGCCACCTCGGCGGGCTCGTCCACGTCGGCGGGCCCATCCACGTCGGCGGGCTCTGGCGCCACGTACTCGCGCACGACGACGTGCGCGTTCGTTCCGCCGAAGCCGAAGCCGGACACGCCCGCGACGGCGCGCCCGCTGTAACGCGGCCACGGGCGGGTCTCGGGGATCACCTCGAGATGCGCCTGCTCGAACGGGATGTACGGGTTCGGGCCCGCGTAGTTGAGCGACGGCGGCAACTCGTCGTGCTGCATCGACAGCACGACCTTGATGAGGCCCGCGGCACCCGCCGCGGCCTCGAGATGCCCGAAGTTCGTCTTTGCCGAGCCCAGCAGGGCGGGCTTGTCGGCGTCACGGCCACGGCCCACGACGCGGCCGAGCGCGTCCGCCTCGATCGGGTCGCCGAGGATCGTGCCCGTGCCGTGCGCCTCGATGTAGTCGACGCCGACCGGATTGATGCCGGCATCGCGGTACGCGCTGCGCAGCACATCGACCTGCGACTCCGGGTTCGGCGCCGTGATGCCGTTCGACCGGCCGTCCTGGTTGACGGCACTACCGGCCACAACGGCGAGGATGTCGTCGCCGTCGCGCTCGGCGTCCTCGAGCCGCTTGAGGACGACGATGCCGCCGCCCTCGGCGCGGATCATGCCGTCGGCATCCGACGAGAACGCCTTGATCCGGCCGTTCTGCGCCTGCACCCCGAGCTGATCGAAGCCGAGCGTCGCGGCGGGCGCGAGCAGCATGTTGAAGCCGCCCGCGACGGCGACGTCCGACTCGCCCGACCGCAGCGAACGGACCGCCTGATGCACCGCGACCAGCGACGACGAGCACGCCGTGTCGAGAGTGAGCGACGGCCCCTGGAAGTCGTAGAAATACGACACGCGATTCGCGACGAGCGCCGTCGACGTACCGGTGAGGGCGTACGGATGCGCTCCCGCGGGATCGCTCACCGCGAGCAGCTGGTAGTCGTTCGCGGAACTGCCGAGGAACACCCCCACCCGCGAACCCTTGAGTTCGTTCGCGGGAATCCGCGCATGCTCGAGCGCCTCCCACGTCAGCTCGAGCGCGAGCCGCTGCTGCGGATCGACGTTGCGGACCTCGAGCGGCGACATCGCGAAGAACTCGGCGTCGAAACCGTCGAGCCCGTCGACGTACCCGCCCTGCGTGTTCGCGTTCGCCACCGCCGCGGCGATGACGGGATCCGCCAGGAACTCCGCCCAGCGGCCCTCGGGCAGATCGCGGATGCCGTCACGGCCGGCCGCGAGCATCTCCCACGTCGACTCGGGCGTCGCGCCCGCACCCGGCAGGCGGGTCGCGAGGCCGACGATCGCGATGTCGTGCGCGTCCGTCGTGTCGTTCGACGCGTAGAAGGCGTCGTCCACGACGTCCGCTACCTCGGGCTCGCCGTCGATGATGCGCTGCGCGAGCGACGCGATCGTCGGGTGCTGATACGCGACGGTCGCCGTGAGCGTCACGCCCACGAGCTCCTCGATCTCACCGCTCAGCGCGACGGCGTCGCGCGACGACAGCCCGAACTCCTCCATCGGCCGGTCGTCCGTGATCGCGCTCGCGGGCTGGCCCGTGACCTCCGCGACCCAGTTCCTGAGCCATTCGCGCAGCTGCGCGACCGTCATGTCCCCCTGCGAAGTGCCGTCCCGGTCCCCCGACCCGTTCGGATTGATCTCAGACATCAGCTCACCAAACTACCCGTAGTGACGAAAGCGCCCTAGTGACGGCAACGCAGTGGGACGAAACGCAGGAACGAGACGGTCCCCCTCGCGCCGAGGCGTGAGGGGGAACCGACGAGACCGGAACGGCGCGGATCACTCCGCGGCGACCTGATCCGGGAACGCCTGCTGCTGGTGACCTCCGCGCAGCGTGCCCGTGATGTAGGCGGAGCGGGTCGCGCGGCGTGCGATCTTGCCGCTCGACGTGCGCGGGATCGATCCCGCGGGAACCAGCAGGATGTCGCGGGCCGTGACGCCGTGACGCTGCGAGATCGCCGCGCGCACGGTGTCTGCGATGGGGCCGGGGTCGGCCTTGCCGGCGCCCGGCGCGCGCTCGGCGACGATCACGAGCTGCTCGGACGCGTCGTCGGCGTCGAACGAGATCCCCGAGTGGGAGTCCTCGAAGACGACCGTCGGCAGCTGGTTCGCGGGAACGGCGAACGCCGCGACGAAGCCGGGACGCAGTGCGCTGCTCGACTCCTGCGCAGAGAACTCGAGGTCCTGCGGGTAGTGGTTGCGGCCGTCGACGATGACGAGATCCTTGACGCGGCCGGTGATGTAGAGCATGCCGTCGACGTACACGCCGTAGTCGCCGGTGCGCATCCAGTTCGCGTCGGCGGGAACGCCGTCGGCGTGGGTGTTCTCCTGCCGCGACGCGAGCCGGTTGTGGAAGGTCTCGTCGGTCTCGTCCTTGCGGCCCCAGTATCCGATGCCGATGTTCGCGCCGTGCAGCCAGATCTCGCCGACGTGGCCGTCCGCGACCTCGCCGCCGGTCTCGGGGTCGACGATCGCGGCCCACTGGCTGCGGGCGACGTACCCGCACGCGACCTGCGCGACGGAGTTCGGGGTGTCCTTCTCGACCTGCTCGATACGGCCCGCACCGAGCGCGTCGCGGTCGACGTGGATGACCTTCGCCTCGTCCTCGGGACGCGTCGACGACACGAACAGCGTCGCCTCCGCCATGCCGTACGACGGCTTGATCGCCGTCTTGGGCAGGCCGTACGGCGCGAACGCGTCGTTGAACTTGCGCATCGAGGACACCGTGACGGGCTCGGAGCCGTTGATGAGACCGATGACGTTCGAGAGGTCGAGCGTCTCGCCGTTCTTCGGCAGGCCACGCGCCGCAGCGTGCTCGAACGCGAAGTTCGGGGCAGCCGCGAACGTGCCGGCGCCGTCGGAGACTGCCGCGAGCTCCTTGATCCAGCGGTAGGGCCACTGCACGAAGGCCCGCGGGCTCATGATCGTGATGTACTTGCCGCCCAGCGCCGGCAGGATCACCGTGAGCAGGCCCATGTCGTGGAACAGCGGCAACCACGTGACGCCGCGCGAGTTCTCGTTGAGGTCGATCGAGTCGGCCATCTGCAGCGCGTTCGTGCCGACCGCGCGGTGCGTGATCTCGACGCCCGCAGGGGTGCGCGTCGAACCGGACGTGTACTGCAGGTACGCGATGTCGTCGAGGGTGACCTCGGGGCGCGTCCAGGTCTCGGCGACGGTGTCGGGGATCGCGTCGACGGCGATCACGCGCGGGCGCTCCGCAGCGGGCAACGCACGGAAGAACTGGCGCACCCCCGCGGCCGACGACGTCGCGGTGAGGATCGCGGAGGGCTTGCAGTCGCCGAGGACGGCGTGCAGACGATCGGAGTGACCGGGCTCGTCCGGATCGAACAGCGGCACCGAGATGGTCCCCGCGTAGATCGCGGCGAAGAACGAGACGACGTAGTCGAGGCCCTGGGGCGCGAGGATCGCGACGCGGTCGCCGGGGTTCGTAACCTGCTGGAGGCGGGCAGCGACGGCGCGCAGCCGTACTCCGAAGCGATCCCACGTGAGTTCGTGGACCTCGCCGTCGCGCTCCCGCGAGTAGTCGATGTAACGGTAGGCGAGCTCGTTACCGTTCTTCTGTGCGTTCCGCTCGACGTAATCGATGAGAGTGTCGTCCGGCGACAACCGGAACTGACCGTTCTCGTCGAGATACTCCTCGACACCGAACTGCACGTTCATTGCTCAACTCCTCCGAAGCGATCGCACACTCGCACCCGCGACTGCGCCCCAGACTTCTCTCGCCCTATCGGATCTTCTCGTGGTACCGGCTGGTGCCGCGTACGGCTCTATGCACGTACGGCAGTGTGCACGCTGCGGGTGTCGCCACCCGAGAGGCACTCCACCGCACGACTACATCGAAATGTACCGGCGGTTATGTTACAGATCGGCATCATCTCGGTCGTTCCACGTGTCATTCCCCACGTAGCTGATCCATCACAGGAGCGAACGCGTCCATCTGCGTCGGGAAGATCCCGACGTAGGACATCGACGTCTTCTCCCGGACCATGCGGATCTGGTCGGCGATCTCCTCGAACGAACCGATCGCGAGGTACGGCGACGACAGGATGTCCTCGACGCCGAGCTTCACGTCGACCTCGATGTTCGGCGGGAAGCCCTGATCGAGGGCCGCCAACGCCATCTCCGCGGTCTGCTCGCGGTCGTCGGTGATCATGATCATCGTGATCGTCCAGTTCAGTTCGATCTCGTCGAACCGGTCACCGGCGGCCTCGCGGATCCGCTCGACACGCTCGATGGTCTTGTCCAGCGTGACACCGGAGAGCAGCAGCTTGCCCTCCTTCGACGTCGGCGTCGCGACGGAGATGATGTCCGCGTACTTCGCTGCCAGCGCGAGCATGCGCGGGCCGCCGCCGCCGACCGCGATCGGCGGTCGCGGGCCCTGGCGCGGACGCGGGCTGCCCGTGAGCCCGTTGATCGAGTAGTGCTTGCCCTCGAAGGTGCACTCCTGACCACGCAGCAGCGTGTCGAGGATCTGCAGCGACTCCTCGAGCTTCTCGATGCGCACACCCGGGCGCTCGTAGGCGATGCCGCCCTTGTCGAACTCTTCCTTCATCCACCCGGCACCGATGCCGAGTTCGAGACGACCACCCGAGAGGACGTCGATCGTCGCCGCATCCTTCGCGAGCACCGCGGGATGCCGGAAGCCGTTCGCGAGGACGGCCGTGCCGAGCCGGATCCTGTCGGTCGCGACGGCGAGCGCACCGAGCGCCGCGATCGGCCCGACCTGATTGCCGAGGTGATCCGGGATCATGAAGCTGTCGTATCCGAGTTGCTCGGCCTTCTGCGCGAGCCGCACGAACCGGCGTGCGCCGCCCTCCTCCGGGTTTCCCTCGCCACCAGCGGCGAACCGGAACCGGCGCAGGCCGCGCCCGTCGGACACAGTCATATGGAGCCTTCCTGTGGGTACGCGCTCACGCGCGATCGGCAGCACTCGCGCTCGGGGGGCGCGGAACAACGCGCCACTCTACCGCTGCGCCGCTGCCCGGCCCACCCGGTGCACCGCCTCGCGCGTCCCCTCACGAATGAGGCGGTGCGGGCGCCTGCTCGATCAGCGACGCCGCCCAGCCCGCGACCCATTGGGTGGACGTCGTCCCCGCGTCGTCCACCACGAACGACGCGTACTGCGCGTGGACCGGATTGCCCACGTACTCGCCGATGCGCGCCGCCGCCGAGAGCCAGTTGCCGGGCGAGAACGCACCCGCCGGCGCGTCGCAGATGCCGTCGCTCGGCGCGCAGATCTGATACGTGCGGTCGTCGAGTTCGCCGAAGCCGTTCTCGCGGGCGCCCGTCATCGTGATACCCGGGACGTCGAGACCCGCGAGCGAGAGCTCCGCACCGACACCGGCGGGCTCGGGACCGACCGGGATGCCGTGCGCGGGATCGCGGCGGCCGTCGGCGATGAGAGCGACGCCGAGAACGTCCTCCGCAGCGACCGGGCCGTCACCACGCCCGATGCTCGACGCGAGGTCGCCGGCGATCACCGCGCCCTGCGAGAAGCCCGCGAGCACGTACTTCGTGAGCCCGCACTCCGCCATGCGATCCACGAGGAAGTCGCGCGCGACCTGCGTCCCCTCGCCGCGGCTGTTGTTGTACGACTGCTGGCCGTCCGGGGGGATCGCGACGGGATTGGAGAACTGCGCGACGTACGGAACCGTGAAGACGTCGGCACGCGACGGCTCGAACTGCTGCTGCAGCGGCTGCGTCACGTTCAGCATGAGCGACGCGGGATTCGCCTGCGGCGCGTACGGATCGTCCGTCGGGCTCGACTCCCACGTCCCCGGAATCGCCACGACCTGCACGTCCGGGCAGTGCTCGGGCTGCGCCGTCGGCGGCTCCTCGACACCCGGCGGCGTCGGCACCTCGTCGGGCAACCGCCCGGCCAGCAAGTACCACAGGCCCACGACGACGAGAACGACGACGACGACCAGCGCGACGGCGATCAGCACCAGCCGGCGCAGCCTGCTGCCGCGCGAACGCTTCTTTCCTCCGGTCCAGCTCACGTCGCCCTACCGGCAGTAATTCGCGCGCGCCGTGTCGACGTACACCCGGGCGTCGGCCGCAGCCTTGTCCGGCGTGATCTCCGTGCCCGACGCGCTGGCGTCACTGCCGACCATCGCGGTGACGAACACGAGGATCGCCGTGTCGTCCTGGCCTTCGGCGCTCGCCTGGCAGATGTAGTCGGCCGTCGTCACCGCGATCTCGCCGTTGCCGGCCGGATCGATGCCGTTGCCGCGCAACGCCTCGACGAACGCCGCGCCCTCGGGTGTCACGGGAACCTCCGCCGGTCCCGGGTAGCCCTCGGGGACGGGCTCCGGCTCCTCGGCCGGTGCCGTCGCCGCCGACCCCTCACCGGGCGGCGTGCTCGGGGCCGCGTCCTCCTCCGACGTCGGCGCAGCACCCGTGGTGGTCGTGGCGGCCGCCTGCGTCGTGGTGGTCGGCGTCGACGTCGCGGTCGAGTCGTCGCTGCCGCACGCCGTCAGCAGTCCGCCACCCGCTACCGCGAGCAGGCCGACTGCGGCGGCGCGCGCAGTGAACGCGCGAGCCGGGACCGAGCGGAACAGTGACACCTTCGACATGACGACATCCGTCCTTTGCATGCACGACAAAGCTATGAGCGTGGCGATTCGGGGCACAGCCTACCGAGCGGGAAAGGGCCGCAGGCCGCCCCCGCGGGCGGCTGCGGCCGTTCCTCAGGAACACCTCAGGATCAGTGCACCTCGACCGTGTCGCCCATCACCGTGACATAGCCGAACTGGAAGTTCTGCTGCACCCCACCGGGAATCGCGAACTTGTCGGAGATCGGGAAGCCGAGCCGCCCGTTCTCGTAGCCCTCTCGCTCCCACGCGTCGAAGATCGGCCCGAGTTCCACCGTCCACGCACCCGTCGCGTGACTCCAGTAGATGTTGCCCGCCTCGAACTCGTTGAAGCGGCCGTTGTCCTTGACCGGGATCTCGCTCGTCTTCGGGAAGCCGAGCCAGCCGCCCTCCCAACCGGTTTCGGCGTACTTGCGCATGATCTCGCCCTGCACGGCGTGCGTGCCGTTCGCCGGGCTCGTGTACATCGCGCCGATCTCGAAGCCCTGCACCGCGCCGTCCTTGCCGGGCGTCGGCACCTCGGCGCCGACCGGGTACCCGAGGGGGCCACCCTCCCAGCCCTGACGTGCCCACTCGTCGCGGATCACGCCACCGACCGCGTGCGCGCCGGTCTGCGGCGTCCAGTAGATCGAGCCGTTCTGGAAGTGATTGAACCGGCCACGGCCGTCGGGGGTGCCGAGTTCGGGCGACGTCGGGAAGCCGAGCGCGCCACCCGGGCCACCGGTCCGCGAATACTCGCCGCCGATCCGTCCCGCGACCGGCTGCGCACCGGAGCCGCCGTCGAAGATCCGGCCGAAGCGGAAGTCCTGCACCGTGCCGCCGGCGACCTGGTACGCGGGCGTGAGGCAGTCGCCGATCCAGCCGTTCGCCGCGGCGGCACCGCCGATGGAGCCCTCCGCCGAGCACGCGGGCTTGTCGACGGGGACGCCGATCGCATTGGCGAGCTGCGGCCACAGCTGATGCAGCTCGAACTCCCAGTACGGCCACGAATGCGTGCCCGAGGGGCGGTAGACGATCTGCGCGGGGATCCCCAGCGTGTTGAGCTTGGTCGCGAAGGTCTGCGACGTCAGCCGCGACAGGATCTCGAGACCCATGCCCGCGTAGTTCGTGCTCACGCCCGGGATGTCGGACGGCTGATCGTACGGGCCGGTCGTTCCGCTGCCGCTCGACACGTAGAGGCTCACGCCGCGCAGATGCTCGGCGAGCAGATACGGGTCGTGCTCGGCCCACGCGGGCGCCGACGGCGGACCCCACATCGCGCGCGAGTCGAAGCCGCCGGCGTCGATCATCGCGTACTGGATTGCCTGCGGCATACCGAGCGAGGTCGTCGTGAGCATGCCCGACAACGACGCCGCGAAATCGAAGAAGCCCTGGTTGCGGGCCGCGAGGAACATCGCGGACGTCCCGCCCATCGACAGGCCGACGACGCCGCGCGTCTGCGTCGTGCGCCACTGGCCCTCGAGGATCGGCGGGAGCTCCTGCGTCAGGAAGGTCTCCCACTGGTAGTTGCGGCCGTTGTCCTGGTCCGCCCAGTCGGCATAGAAGCTCGACTCACCACCCACCGGCAGGACGACGTTGACGTTCTTGTCGGCGAAGAAGGCCTCGGCGTCGGTCTCGTACGTCCAGCCGTTCTCCTCGTCGGTGGCGCGCAGACCGTCGAGCATGAAGACAGCGGGGAACTTCGCGTCGGGGGTGATGTTCCAGTCGCGGGCGAGCAGCACCTGGACCTGGATGGGCGTGCCCATCGACGGCGAGTCGATCCAGAGCGCAACCTTGCGATCCGACAGCCACTCGACGTTCGACAGCACCGCGCCCGCGCCCGCCTGCGTCGCCGCCGGCGCCGACAGCGCGGGAGCCGCGGCCGCGACACCCACACTCGCGACGGTGCCCGACCCGACCGCGACGAGCGTCGCCGTCAGCGCACCGGCGACCACAGATCGGGACGCGCCCCTGCGCACGCTCCACTTCCGAACCAACCGCATTGCCCTGCCTCTCGCCCACTCACCGAAACCGGACGCGAAAACGCCGCCACCCCGGCCCGTGTCGCGTTGTTTCTACACGCAAACGGGGCCGGGGTGGGGTTGCCACGCTGGGCGAAGCCGCAATTGTCGCCGGCGTTCAGCCGATCGATACCGGCGTTCGGCCGATCGATCCCGGCTGTCAGCCGATCGTTGCCGACAGGTCGGGAGCGAGATCGTGGATCTGCGGCTCCCAGTAGCGCCACGAGTGCACGCCGCGCGGCTGGAAGTTGTAGGTCACGTTGTGCGCGCCGATCGCGGCGAGCTTGACCTGGAAGGCACGCGAGTTCGCGACCGACAGCACCTCGAGCGCGGAGCCCGATCCGGTGTTGACGACGTCGGTCAGCGAGTGCCGGCTCGGATCACCCGGGGCGGGGACGCCGCTGCCCGCGGAGACCCACAGGCGGGTGTTGTTGTCGCGCAGCTTGTTGGCGAACACGAACGGATCGTTGCGCAGCCACGCCGGGTTCCAGGGCGGGCCCCACATGGCGTCGACGTTGTAGCGGCCGGCGTCGAGCATCGCCACGCGGATCGCCTCACGCATGCCCGGTGCCGAGATGTTGAGGTAGCCCGACAGCGAACCGGCGTAGTTGAACTGCTGCGGGTGGTACGCCGCGAGCGTGAGCGCCGCACTGCCGCCCATCGAGATGCCGATGATGCCGTTGTTCCAGGACTGGAAGCCGTACCGGTTCGCGAGCGCGTTCGGGAGATTCTGGGTGAGGAAGCTCTCCCAGCTGTACTTCGTCTCCTGGCCGTTGAAGTTCGACGTGGAGATCCAGTCGGAGTAGAAGCTCGACTCGCCGCCGACCGGCATGACGACGTTGATGTTCTGCGACGCGAGGAACGGACCGACGTTGGTCTCGATCTCCCAGCCGTTGAGGTCGTCACGGGCGCGCAGGCCGTCGAGGAGGTAGACGACGCGGCTCGTGTTGCCGTCGTGCGCACGCCACACGCGGTTCTTGATTCCGCCCATGTCGGAGTCGACCCAGAAGTCCTCGGCGTTCGGGTCGAACGCGGCGTTGGCGATCGCGCCGCCACCGATCGTCTGGACGCCGAGTGGAAGAGCGACGGCCAGAGCGAGCGCTCCCGCCATCCGTTTGATCCAACTCCGTGCTCGCATCTACCCGCTCATCCTCCCGCTCACGGCTCGCGCCCGGTGCCGGGCACGAGCGAGGCTCTTCCATCTCGGTTCGGTCACGGGCGCAGGCCCGCATGCGACGCCGATGCTTCGGCGCCGAGCCGCCCGCGCAGTGTTGACTGCGCGGGCGGCGACGTGTCGCGATCACCTTATAGACAGCCGCCGCGCGCGGCATGTCCGGTGTCCACTGTGTGAAGTTGTCCGTACAGGCGAAACGCCCGGACGGGTGCAGCAGGAGCTCACCGCTTCCTGGACGCGAGTCCAGCTTTTCGTGCGGGAGCATGTGGCAGGCACTGTATGTCACCGAAAGGTCACGCACAATCCCGGAGTCGTGGCGATCGTGATCTGGGCGTTATCCGAACCGCCTCATCGGATCTCGTCCTCGGGTACCGGCGACGGGAGCCCGCACCGCTGCAGCTCGTACTTCGGGACACGATCGAAGCGATAGTCCGCGTACTCGAACGCGTTCTTGACGTTCTGCTTGAAGCGCGGCCACGTCAGCTCCGACCGCGACGACGTCAGCAGTTCCTGGGTCTCGGGGCAGGTGATCGCCACCTTCGCCCGCGCGACCCACTGCTCGTCGAGGAAGCCCGGCAGCCACGGATGGACGTCGACCATCCCGGTGTCGGCGACGACCCAGTCCGGGAACAGGTTCTTGTCGTGACCGATGCGGCCGTCCTCGAGCCGTTCGGTGTGTGCCGCGAGCGGGTACGCGAGCCCCATCTGGTCGTAGACGCGAACGTCGAGCCCGACGTTCATGCTCGTCATTCCCAGATTGAGGAAGTACACGGTGTGTCCGGCGCCGTCCTCCGGGATCGGCGCGGGCGGCGGGACGACGAACCAGAACGTGTAGTCGCCCGACGGCAGCAGCAGCCCACCGTCCGGGGTGTGCTCGATCGTCGCGGCCATCGCACGCATCCGCGGGTAGTCGAGGTAGTCGCTGGCGCGGATCGGATGATCGTGGCCCGTGTTGAGGACGTAGAACGCACGCTCGTCGACGATTCCGGACTTTCCCACCACCGCACCCTCGGGCATGCCCGTGGTGTTCGCAGCGAAGATGCTCCACACCACCGTCCCCACCCACACGACGGCGGCGACGCCGAGCAGGCCGCGCTCGCGGCCCGTCCGCTGCCCGCGGGGCGGGATCCGGACGGGAAGGACGGCGACCGGGAGCAGCAGCAGGAAGAGCGGCGGCAGCAGCACGCGGCCGTGCATGAAGTCGCCACCGACGCGCATCGAGTACAGCGCGAGCACGATGCCACTGACGACGGCGAAGACGACGATCGCGCCCGGCGTCCGCAACCAGCGCTGCACCCTGCGCACGTACAGCGGGAGACCGGCGCGCTCGGCACCTGCCCGGACCGCCGCCTCGCCGGCGTCGCTGCGTGCCGCGGCACCGCTGAGCCGGGCCACGGCGACACCGACCACGAGCAGCACGAGCGGAAGCCACAGCAGGTACGGACCGAGCAGGTTCCACAGATATGCGAAACCCTGATCCCACTTCGCGCCGCCCGCGTCCTTCGCGACGGCGGTGTTGGGGTACGGCAGCGCGTAGTAGCCCATCCGCCAGATCTGGTACCCGAGCGGCACGACGGCCGCGACGACGACCATCGCGACGCGCACCCGCCACGTGCTCGCCGCGAAGAACACCATCGCGAGCGCGAACGCGGCGGGAATCGCCAGCTCGGGCCGTACGAGCGGGCCGAGACCCGCGACGAAGCACAGCACGAGCACCGACGTCGTCGACGGCACGGCCGCGGTGCTCCACCGCATGAGCAGCAGCCACAGCAATGCCAGCCAGAACAGCACGAGGCACGTCTCGAGGCCCGACGTCGCGAAGTCGCGTGCCGGCGGAACCGCGATGAACACGAGCACACCGGCGGGCAGCAGCGCGAGCACACCGCCCGGCCGCACACTCGCGCGATACAGCCGCGCCGTGCCGAACATCGCGAGCACGATCGCACCCGTCGACAACGCGAGCGCGAGGGTCAGCACGACGTACTCGAGCCGCACTCCCGTCAGCCACCCGCCCGCGTACACGAGGTACGTCCAGACGGTGCTGGTGTTCGCTTCGACGCGCTCGCCCGCGTTGAACACGGGACCGTTGCCCGCCAGGAGGTTGCGGACGGTGCGCAGCACGATGAGGCCGTCGTCGGCGATCCACCGGCGCTCCCACGCACCCCAGAACATGAGCAGCGCCGACACGGCGACGCCCACACCGAAGACCCATCGGGACGTCACGCCGGCCCGCGAGGGCCGCTCGGGTTCGGAACCCTCGGCCGCGGCCGGCCGAGTCCGATCAGACGACGTAGACAGCGACACCGACCACACCGACCCACAGGACAGCGAGAATCTGCAGGACCCGATCCTTGAACGCGATCTCCTCCGGCTCCCCCGCTTCACCGCCGTCGACGTCCACGGCGTACCGCAGGATCGCGACGGTGAACGGCACCATCGAGAGCGCGTACCAGTTGGTGTCCTTCATGTCGTCCTGCTGGAACGCCCACAGGCCGTAGCACAGCACGACGGCCGTGGCGCTCAGCGTCCACACGAAACGCAGGTAGGTCGTCGTGTACGACTGAAGCGACTTGCGGATCTTCGCGCCGGTGCGCTCGGTGAGCAGCAACTCGGCGTACCGCTTGCCCGCCGCCATGAACAGCGAGCCGAACGCCATGATGAGCAGGAACCACTGCGACAGTTCGATCTCGGCCGCGACACCGCCGGCGATCGCCCGGATGAGGAAGCCGGACGACACGATGCAGATGTCGATGACGGCGTGATTCTTCAGCCCGAAGCAGTAGGCGAGCTGGATGCCGATGTACACCGCCATCACGACCGCGAGATTCCAGTTCGCGACGAACGACAGGCCGATCGAGGCGACCATGAGGACCGCCGCGGCGATGTACGCCAGCTTCACCGGCACGATGCCGGCGGCGATCGGACGGAAGCGCTTCGTCGGATGCGCGCGGTCGGACTCGACGTCGATCGCGTCGTTGACGAGGTAGACACCCGACGCCGCGAGACAGAACACGACGAAGGCGAGCAGCACCCGCAGCAAGATGTCGAGCTCGAACGCACTGCCCGCCGCGATCGGCGCCGCGAGGACGAGGACGTTCTTGACCCACTGCCGCGGCCGCATGGTCTTGATCAGACCGCCGAGCAGGTTCTTGGGCGGCTCGGCGACCTGCCGCGCGTCCTCGCTCATCGTTCCCCACTCTTCTTCTCGGAGCGTCTTTTCTCGGGGCGTCTCTTCTCGGGGCGTCGCTTCTCGAATCGCAGCACCGCGCCGGCGGACGCCGCACCCAGTGCCGAACCCGCGAGCACGTCCGTCGGGTAGTGCACGCCGAGGATCAGGCGCGACAACAGCATCGGCGGCACGATCACCGCCGGCAAGGGTAGCCCGGTGAGCCGGCCCATCAGCACGGCGGCGGCGGTCGTCGACGTCGCGTGCGACGACGGGAAGCTCAGCTTGCTCGGCGTCGACACCCCGACCGCGACGGCCGGGTCGTCGGGACGCGGGCGGCGCACGATCCGCTTGACGACGATCGACGCGGCGTGCGCGCCGACCGCACCGATGGCGGCGGCGGCCCACTGGCGGCGGCGGGAGCGGTCGACCACGGCGCCGACACCGGCGACGGCGACCCAGCCGAGCGCGTGCTCACCGAAGTGCGACATCGCGCGTGCAGCCGTCACGGCGCCCGGGACCGAACCGACGGTCGCCTGCACGCCCTCGAGCGCCCTGATCTCCCAGGACGACGGCGGCTGGGTGGGCAGTTTGCGGACGGTGGGAGCCGCGGCCCCCGTGCTCGCGGCGGCTCGCGAACGCTCGGTCGATGCCCGCTCAGTCGATCCCGAAGACACGTTCCCACCTCTCCTTGCTCGTCAGATCCGGTGCCGCGTCACGATAGCGTGCGCTCGTCTCGGGGAACCGGGCGAGGAGCTCACGGCGCAGCGCGAACGCGCGCTTGCCGAGTTCGAGGGCCTGCTTCGGGTTGCGCTTGCGGTAGACGACACCGCGGCCGTCCGCCGTCGTGACGGTGACGCCGTCGACCTGCGACAGCAGGAACCAGCGCGCGTCGAGGGTCGGGACGTTGAGCTGCGGCTGCTCGTGATGCCGCTCGTCGGCGGGCCGCACGCTGTGCACGAGTCCCTTCGCGAGGCGCGCGATCTTCGCGATCGGGTTCGCGGGCTCGCCCACGGCCCCGACGCCGTCGCCCGACGGCAGCGGCAGCTCCGTCGCCGACTTCAGCACGACGGCGTCCGGGAACTGCTTGCGCAGCGCCGCGACGTCGCCGAGCGCCGACTCCAGCTGCGCCGCGATGTGCTCGGGGCCCGCGAGAAAGTCCTCGATCGCCTTGTTCTGGATGGCGACCGTCGAGTACTCGAGGCACAGCAGATGCTTGATCGTCGCCTTCACGCTGCTCACGACGAGACCGCGGATCGACTGCGGGAAGTGGATCGACGCGACGACGAGCCGGTTGCGCAGGTGGAAGTACGCCTGCCAGTCGATCGCGTCGTCCTTGTCCGACCACGCCATGTGCCAGATCGCGATGCCCGGCACCGTCACCGTCGGGTAGCCGGCGGCCTTGGCGCGCAGCGCGAACTCCCAGTCGTCCCACTTGATGAAGAGCGGCATCGGCAGGCCGATCTTCTCCGCCGTCTCGCGCGGGATCATGCACATCCACCAGCCGTTGCCGTCGACGTCGATGCGGCGGTGCAGCTGCTTCGAGTTGTCGCGGTCGGAGAGCGGGTACTTCGAGAAGTCGTGGTCGTACTCGGCGTGCGGTGCACCCGTCCACATCACGGCGCCGCGGTCGATGACCTCGCCCATCGTGTGCAGGTGGCTGCGTTCCTGCAGGTTGAGCATCTGGCCGCCGACGAGCATCGGTGTCTTCGCGAACCGCGACATCGCCAGTGCGCGCAGGACGGAGTCGGGTTCGATCTCGATGTCGTCGTCCATGTACAGCACGTACGGGCTGTCGGTCGTCTTCAGCGCCTCGTACATGATCCGGCTGTAGCCGCCGGAGCCGCCGAGATTCGGCTGATCGTGGATCGTGAGCCGGCCGCCGAGCGCCGCCGCGGCTTCGGCGTAACCGGGCTCGTCGACGACCTTGCGGGTGCCCTGGTCGGGCATGATCACGGCGTCGATCACGTCCAGCACGAGCGGATCGGACGCGAGCGCCGCGAGCGCCTTGACGGCGTCGGTCGGCCGGTTGAACGTCGGGATGCCGACGGCGACCGAACCACGACCGGGCGCCTCGGTCGGCGCGTACCAGCCGGCCGCCTCGAGGACGACGTCCGTGTCGGTCGTGACGTCGAACCAGATCCACCCGCCGTCCTCGAACGGACCGAGATCGAGCACGAACTCGAGGTCGGCGTCGCCGTCCTCGAACTCGCGGCCGTCGACATGGATGCGCGAGCCGTCGGCCTTCGAGCGGTACACGTCGACGCGGCAGTGGCCCGTGAGCGTCACCCGCAGCACGACGGACTCGAGCGTCGTCCAGCGCCGCCAGTAGCTCGCGGGAAACGCGTTGAAGTACGACCCGAACGACGACTCGGACTCCGGGCCGAGCGCGACGGACGTACGCGAGAGTGCGTGCGCGCGTGTCGAGTTCGTCGTCGACTCGTCGAGATAGAGCGAGCGGACGTCGAGCGGCTCGCCCGGCCGGGGCAGCAGCACGCGCTGCAGCAGCGCCTTGCCGGTGTACTCGATCGTGTCGTTCTCGCCGTCCAGCAGGTGGCGCGCGTTCATGCGTCGTCCTTCGTCAGTGGCAGACCGTCCCGCAGGTGCGGTTCGAGGACGTTGTCGAACATCGACAGCGCACTCGCGATCGCCATGTGCATGTCGAGGTACTGGTAGGTGCCGAGACGGCCGCCGAACAGGACCCTGTTCGATGCCGTCTCCGCCTTCGCGCGGTCGCGGTAGGCCTGCAGCTTCTCGCGGTCGGCGGGCGTGTTGATCGGGTAGTACGGCTCGTCGCCGCTCTCCGCGAACCGCGAGAACTCGCGCATCACGACGGTCTTGTCCGACGGGTACTCGCGCTCGGGGTGGAAATGGCGGAACTCGTGGATGCGGGTGAACGGGACGTCCGCGTCGTTGTAGTTCATGACGGGCGTGCCCTGGAAATCGCCGGTCTCGAGCACTTCGGTTTCGAAATCGATTGTGCGCCAGCCCAGCTCACCTTCCGAGTAGTCGAAGTACCGATCGAGCGGACCCGTGTAGACGACGGGCGCGTCCGGGCTCTCGGCGCTCAGTTCACCCTGCACCTCGAACCAGTCGGTGTTCAGCCGCACCTCGATCTTCTCGTCGGCGGCCATGTTCTCGAGCCACGCCGTGTAGCCCTCGACGGGCAGGCCCTCGTACGTGTCGTTGAAGTAGCGGTTGTCGAAGGTGTAGCGCACCGGCAGGCGCGTGATGTTCGCGGCAGGCAGGTTCTTGGGGTCCGTCTGCCACTGCTTCGCGGTGTAGTCGCGCACGAACGCCTCGTAGAGCGGGCGCCCGATGAGGCTGATCGCCTTCTCCTCGAGGTTCGAGGCGTCCTTCGTATCGATCTCGGCGGCCTGCTCCGCGATCAGCGCGCGCGCCTCGTCCGGGCTGTAGTAGCGGCCGAAGAACTGGCTGACGAGGCCCAGTCCCATCGGGAACTGGTACGCCTGGCCCTCGTGCATCGCGAACACGCGATGCTGATAGTTCGTGAAGTCGGTGAACTGGTTGACGTAGTCCCAGACCCGCTTGTTCGACGTGTGGAACAGGTGCGCGCCGTACTTGTGGATCTCGATACCCGTCTGCGGTTCGGGCTCGGAGTACGCGTTGCCGCCGATGTGGTGACGGCGATCGATCACCAGGACACGCTTGCCCAACTGGCTCGCGGCGCGCTCGGCGACGGTCAATCCGAAGAATCCCGACCCGACCACGATGAGGTCGTAGCGGCCCGGGCCTGTGGTCTGTGGGGAAGCGGTCACGATGAACCAGGGTAAGCGACCGGCGGATTCTCGCCGCGCAGCCCCGGCGGCGGCGTCGCTCACCCCCTTCCCTCGCGGCGCGATGTCACACCGTGCGCGCTCGGTGCACACGATGTGACATCGCGCCGTGCGAGCGAGGCACCAGCGCCGGTCGAGCGGGGCACTAGCGACGATCGAGGTGCGCGAGGACCGCGTCGCGCACCAGCCGAGCGCCGCCCACGCCGCCGTAGTTCGCGGCGAAGCGCTCGTCGTCCACGTACATCTGGACCAGCCCGCGCACGTACTCGCCGCGCAACTCGCCGGAGTCCGTCCGCGGCACGCCGGGCGCCGCGTTCAGCCACGCCAGATGACGCCGCGCGAGCGCCTGCGCCCGCTCACCGTCCGGCGCCTCCCCCGCCGACGCGGCGTCCTGCCACTCCGACGCGAGAGCACTCGCCTCGCGAGCGAGGTCGCGACGCTCGTCGCCGCTCATTCCGCGCCAGCCCTCGTCGGCCTCGCGGTAGGCGTCCTCGCCCCACCGCTCGATCACTTCGCTCTTGTGACGGGTGTGATCGAACCCGTCGAAGGTCTCGTTCATCACGAGAGGCTCACCTGCTTTCGTTCTGCGAATCGTCGACCGCACCGACTCGATCTGCCGAGTCAGGCGTCGCTGCTCACGTTCGAGCAGCTCGAGGTGAGTGGTCAGCGCCGACACCGTGTCGGATTCGCCGTGCAGGACCGTCTCGATCTCCCGCAGCCCGAGCCCCAGATCACGCAGGAGCAGGATGCGCTGCAGCCGGACGACGCCGGCGTCGTCGTACCAGCGATAGCCGTTCGCGCCGATCCGACTGGGCCTCAGGATCCCCACGTCGCCGTAGTGACGCAACGCGCGGCTCGTCGTCCCTGCAGCCGCGGCCAACTCGGAGATCGACCATTCCCGTCCACTCACGGATTCAGCATGCAGGTTGACGCTGCGTCAAGGTCAACCCTCGACGGGCTCTTCGCCGCTCGGCTCCCCGGCATCACCGGCCGAACCGGTGCCGTCGGGAATCCATTCACGCAACACCGACGAATCGACGACCTGCGCTCCGAGCGACTGCGTCCAGATGATGACGCCGCCCGTGTACAGGCGGAACACGCCCGCCTCGTTCGGGAGCATCATCTGCGGGCCGAGCGGTGCGCCGAGCGTGCTCGCGGCACCGCCCAGTTCGCGGTACTTCTCGTCGACGGGCGACACGGGACCACCGACGTTGTTCCCCGGCGAGTTCAGTTCCGGTTCCGGCTCGGCGACCGTCGGCGGCGCCACCGCACCCTCGGTGATCGTGAACCAATCCGATCGCAGGTCGAGGGCGCGACGTGCCTCGATTCCCCCGACCTCGACCTCACCGTCGGATCCGGTCACCTTCAGCGTCGTGACCCGGCCGCCGTCGGCACCCGAGCCGTTGCGCACGGCCACCACGTCGTGGAGTTCCCCCACACCGAACGCCGACGCGATCTCGCCCGCCGTCGTCGCGACGACCCAGTCGTGGTGCGGCGACTCGGTGTCGCCGCGATCCTCGACCGCGGGGAAGTCGCCGCCCGCCGTCCAGCCGCCGGTGGACGCCGAGAACTCCGCCTTGACGGGCGCGCCGTCGCGCACGAGCACGGAGCGGGACGTCGAGCGCACGGCGTCGGTCGTCCGCGGATCCTCCGCGCCGGAGCCGCCGTACACCTGGCAGTCCTGCGTGTCGCACGTGTCGGCGTAGCTCGTGCGGTTCTCCGTCGACGCGTACGAGCGTGCCGCGATCGCCTGTGCGCGCAGTGCCTCCGCACCGCCCGTGTCGGCCCAGTCCGGACGCGATTCGGCCGGCACGACCGCGAGGAGATAGTCGTCGAGGTCGACGGAATTGACGACGCGCGGCGCGGTGCCGTCGAGCGCGACGCCCAACGAGCCTCGATAGCTCGCCGATCCGTCGCACAGCCTCAGATGTTGATCCGCGGGCCGGTCGGGCGCGAGATCCACGGGATCGACCCACGGATGATCGGTCTGCGCCTGCCACAGGACCTCGCCGCCGCACCCCTGGGTGACGACGACGTTCGCCCCGCCACCGGGCGTCGGTTGCAGGTGAGCGGCTTCGCCGGGCGCGAGCGGCCGGCCCGCGACGGACCCGCCCGCATCGGAGTAGACGTCGAGTTGGCGGTCGTCCTGGCCGACGAGGCGGACGGTGATCGCGGCGCCGGGCGCCGCGTCCAGCGTCGTTCCGCCGTAGTAGTGGCTCAGGATTCGCTCGGCGGCCCAGCCTTCGTTCTTGGCGTAGCCGTACGCACCCCACTGACCCATTCCGCGGCCGTGACCGTGGCCGTGGCCGGTGATGGTGTAGGGAGTGTCGGCCGCCACCACGGGTGCGACGTCGTCCGGCGAGAGCACGTGGGAGGCCCCTACTGCGGCGACGGCCAGCACGGGCACCGCTGCCAGCGCGAACGACGCGCGACGACGAGGGCGGGCTGGGGCGAAGAGTGCGAGACGCATGGCGAGGACTTCCTGTAGCCGAACCACGAGCGGACCGATGCCGGACCGTGACCAGCAACCCTCAATCTAAGGTTGAGCGTTATGGTTGCCTGTGGCTAGTCTGACACACGGACCCCAGGCGTCAACTTCATTCACACGTGTCAGTTCAGTAACACAGGCCCGTGCCAGGGAATCGAGAAATCGAGGAGATTGCAGTGCCACACCGTCGACCGAAGCCCTCGCTCGTGCTCGGGGCAGTAGCCGCGGTGGCCGTTGCCGGACCGCTCGCCGTCTACGGGACGGCGTCGCTCGGGTCCACCGAGCGCGCCGACGAGCCCCGTCGAGCCTCCGAGACCACGGTCTCGACCGACATCGCGAAGGTCACCCTCGAGCAGGTACCCGACATCGTGATCCCGCTGAAGGACCTCACCGGGCTGAATCTGCCGGACGTCGACCTCGGCGCGCTGCGCAGCATTCGGCTCCCCGACTCCATCACCATCCCGAGTTCCATCCCGCTTCCCGGCGGCGGTGAGCTGAAGATTCCGCTCGCGCCGCTGCCGTCGGACATCGCGGCTCCCGAGACGCCCGCGCCCACGCCCGCCACCGAGGCCGGCGCCGTCGTCAAGCAGCTCGAACGCGACACGCCGTTCAGCATGGTCGCGCTGACCTCCGAGACCGTCGCCTCGGCGCAGTCGAAGGTGCGCGCCCAGCGCGAGGACGGCAGCTGGGGCCCGTGGTTCACGCCCGACGCAGTCGACGCGTCGCCGTCGGGAGTCGACGGCTTCACGGGCACGGCGACCGAACCCGTTCACGTGGGATCGACCCGCGCCGTCCAGGTGCTGACGCCGAACGCCGATGCACCGGCACCGGCACCGGCGGAAGAGCAGCCCGCACCCGAACCCGCTGTGCAGCCTGCGCCCGAACCCGGTGCCGAGCCCGCCGAGGGCGCGCCGCTCGGCTACGTCCCGGCGTCGCAGTCGACGCCGCTCGCGATCGGCGCGGACGACGTCACCGCGGTCCTCATCGATCCCGGTACCGGCCCGGACGACTCCTATCTCTCCGACGTCGCAGCGCCGCTCGGCGGCGGGCCGTCGGTCATCACTCGCGCGCAGTGGGGCGCCGACGAATCGCTGCGGTGCCAGGAGCCGGTCTACGACGACGCTCTCGGCGGCGCAACCGTTCACCACACCGCCGGCAACAACGACTACACCAAGGCCGAGTCGGCCGGCATCGTCCGCGCCATCTACGCGTACCACGCGCAGACGCTCGGCTGGTGCGACGTCGGCTACAACGTCCTCGTCGACAAGTACGGCCAGATCTTCGAGGGTCGTGCGGGTGGTCTCGACCGGCCCGTCCAGGGCGCCCACACCGGCGGCTTCAACGAGAACACCATGGGCATCGCTATGATGGGCGACTTCTCGACGGTGAACCCGCCGCAGGCGACCGTCGATGCCGTGGGCAAGTTCCTCGGGTGGCGACTCGGCAAGGCGGGGCTCGACCCGCAGGGAACGACCCGGATGTGGTCGGAAGGAACGGATTTCACGTTCTACCCGCAGGGGGCAGCGGTCGATCTGCCGATCATCTTCGCGCACCGCGACGTCGGGAACACCTCGTGCCCCGGTGACGCCGGGTACGCCCGCATGAACGAGATCCGCCAGATCGCGGCGGCGAACACCGGTTCCGGTTCGGACGTCCTCGCGTCCGCTCCCGCACCCGGCGCTCCTGCCGCTCCTGCCGCACCGGAAGCCCCGACCAACAGGGCCTCGGGAGTCGTTCCGGGAGAGAACATCCCGGAACTCATCGGCGAACTCGTCCGGCTGACCGATCACAGCGTGATCGCCCAGAAGTGGATCGCGGAAGGTGGCGACACCGGCCCGCTCGGAGCCTCGCTCTCGCCCGTCCACCAGGTCTCGGCCGGCTACGAAGGAGCCGAGTTCGTGAACGGCGGGATCTACACGTCACCCAACGGTGGAGTGTGGGCCGTCCTCGGCGAGATCTACCGCTCGTGGCAGGCGTTCGGTGCCGGAATCGGCGAACTCGGACTGCCGACCAGTGACGAGTACCCCGTCCCCGACGGGCTGCGCACCGACTTCGAGAACGGATCGCTGATCTTCAACCAGCTCACCGGCATCGTCACCAAGGTGCTCAAGACCTACAACGACAACTACGACCAGGCGCTGGAGCAGGAAGCCCCGGCACCGGCACCGGTGGGCTAACCCCACCACCGTTCGAGAACGCGCGCGACGCCGTCGTCGACGTTGGTGCTCGTCACCTCGTCGGCGGCGGCTTTCGCGTCGGGGTGGGCGTTCTCGACGGCGACGCCGTGGTCGGCGAGGGACAGCATGGGGATGTCGTTGGGCATGTCGCCGAACGCGGCGATCCGCTCGAGTCTCACTCCGATGACGTCCGCGATCGCGAGGAGTCCGGAGGCCTTGGTGACGCCGGGGGCGGCGAGTTCGATCAGGCCGTTGTCGGTCGAGTAGGTCATGTCCGCCTTGCCCACGATGTGCGGGGCGAGGATCCGGGCCATCTCGTGGCTCGTCGCACCGGGCAGGCGGACGAGGAGCTTCACCGCGGGCGCGGAGATCAGGTCGTCGCTCGACATCTCGGTGTGATCGGGGTTGAGCCACGCGTGCTCGTAGCCGGGAGCACTGACGAACTGCGGGGTCGCGGTGTCGTGCGCGGTGCGCCCGATCCGCTCGGCGGCCAGTCCCGCGCCCGGCAGGACTGTCGTCGCGAGGTCGGAGAGCCAGGCGAGCGTGTCGACGTCGAGCGTCGCCGCCCACAGGATCGAGTCGGCGGCACTGTCGTAGAGCACCGCACCATTCGCGCACACGGCCATCGGCGCGAAGCCGAGACCGTCGGTGACGGGCTCGATCCACCGGGGCGGCCGGCCCGTGGCCAGGACGAACGGCGTCCCCGATTCGGCGACTGCCTGCACGGCGGCACGTGTACGTGCGCTGATGCGGTCGTCGTGATCGATCAGCGTTCCGTCGACATCGGAGGCGACGAGTCCGGGTCGGGGTGAGCGCACCCGTCCATTGTGCCCGGACCGGGGCCGGGTGAGCCGTCGACGTGCTCCGTGCCACGGATGTCCTCGCACGACGGTGCCGGTGCGCTGCCGCCGAGCCTGGCCGGAACCCACGGCGCTCCGGCCGGGTGGTCGAAGCCGGACTGCACCTCGTCGAGGACGGATCGCATCGCCCTCCGCAACGTGCCGGTGAGCGCCCGCGGATCCCCGATCGGCGGAATCGGATCTCCGACGCCCACCGCGATCGGGTACCGGTGTCTACCGATCGAGCGAGGCACTCCCTTCGACGCGATGCGCTGGGCGCCCCACACGATCATGGGGACGATCGGGACACCCGCGTCGAGCGCCATGCGGGCCGCGCCCGACTTGAACGTCTCGAGTTCGAAGCTGCGGCTGATCGTCGACTCCGGGTACACGGCGACGAGATCTCCCCCACGCAGCGCCGTCACGGCCGCAGCGTACGAGTCCGCGCCGGCGGAACGGTCGACGGGGATCACGCCACACCCACGCATGAGCACGCCGAGTACGGCGTTGTCGGCGAATTCCGCTTTCGCCATGAGCCGTACTCGGCGCTGCGCGCCGCGTGCCGCGAGCGCCATCGGAAGGAAGTCGAGGTAGCCGGTGTGATTGACCGCGACGACTGCTCCGCCCCGGGACGGGATGTTGCCGAGTCCGGCATAGGCGATCTGCAGCCCCTGGACACGCGCAACCACTCGCAGTGTGCCCTCGACGGCCGGGTAGAGCCTCACGTGTCGCGTTTGCGCGCGGCTCGCGCCTGCGCCTCCTCGGTATCCATCGCGTCGGCTTCCTCGAGTGTGGGAGCGGAGCCACCGAGCTTCGCGGGCACCCAGTATTCGCCCGCCGGATGGTCGTAGCCCTTCTGCAGGTCCTCGAGCATCCGTGTCATCGTCGAGCGCAATCGCTCCGTCAGCTCCGGCGCAGTCCCCTCGGGAGCGATCGGCTCGCCGACGGCGATCGAGATCGGCGTGTTCGTCCGTCCGAGCCGCTTGGGGTGGCCCTTCGTCCACACCCGCTGCGCGCCCCAGACGACGACGGGGACGATGGGCACGTCCGCCTCGACCGCCATCCGTGCCGCGCCCGACTTGAACTGCTTGATCTCGAAGCTGCGGCTGATCGTGGCCTCGGGGTACACGCCGACCAGTTCGCCGTCGCGGAGCGCCTGGACCGCGGCGCGGTAGGAGTCGGCGCCGGCGGTGCGATCGACGGGAATGTGTCGCAGCGCGCGCATGATCGGACCGGAGATCTTGTTGTCGAAGACCTCCTTCTTCGCCATGAAGCGGATGTAGCGCTTCGGCGTACGGGCGGGCAGCCCCGCATAGGTGAAGTCCATGTAGCCGGTGTGATTGATGGCGACGACGGCCCCGCCGGTGCGGGGGACGTTCTCCGCCCCGGAGACGGTGAACTTCAGCCCCTGCGCGAAGAACACGGTGCGGGCGACGCCGATGACGAACCGATACACGGGATCCACACCGGTCAGCGTAGCGGCAGTCGGGCGACGCGGCCCACAGCACGCCGTCCGTGTGACGCCTACTGCTGCGGGCGATGCCGGTTACCCTCGACGCGTGCCTTCGCCCGTTCGGTCGCTCGCGTTCGCCGCCGTCGCCGTCGCCGGATCGCTGATCCTGCTTGCCGCGGTGGCGCCGAGGTGGGACGACGGCACGTCCGGTCTGCCGCAGGACTCGGGCGCGCAGGACGGCAGCGGCGCGGTGGACGACAGCGGCGCGGTGGACGACAGCGGCGCGGTGGACGACAGCGGCGCGGTGAACGGGGCACGAGACCGCGAACCGAACGAACCCGCCGCACCCGACGACTCCGGCCTGCTCGCCCCGCCGCCGCTTCGGCCCGTCGTGGCCCCGGCCGCGGCCGATCCGGCGGCCGCCGCCGCCCTGCAGGCGTGGGTCGACGACGTCTTCGCCGACCCACGCGTCCTCGACGAGAGGTGCGCACTCCAGGCACCATCCCGCCGTACCGACGTGGACGCCGAGGCGATCGCCGCCGCCGTGACGCGGCCGGGAATCGCCGACCCGTACGCGGTGACATGGACCGGCGACGATGCGATCGTGTCCGTCGTCCGCAGCGACGTCGCGTCGGGTTATGCGTGCGGTTACGTCCGTTCCTCGGAGTCGGACCCGATGTTCGGGCCGGACGACGCGCACTGGGCCGTCGTCCGATACCTCGCCCGCACCGGCGGCACTCCCGTGTTCCCCGGCGACTCGGAGACGACGTACCCGTTGGTGTGTCCCGGCAACTCGCCGTGGGATCCGGACGGGACGGGCTCGGGCGGGCTGCCCCCGTTGCAGACGGCCGCCGCTCCCTCGGCCCGTGTCGACGTCGACGCACTGTCGTCCGCGCAGCCGGTCACTCGCGTGCTCCCCGGCGGCTATCTCGAGGTCTCCGTCCCCGCCGCGACGGAGTCCGGCGACGAGACCGTCACGGCGATCACCGCCGTCGGCCCCGACGGCTACTGCCTCGGCGAGTTCCGTTGAACTACGTCACACCAGCGCATACGCGGTGTCCGGTTTTTGCTCCGACCCCCGGGTGAGCGCCTACCCTGGGACGGTCGCGACCTCGGCGGGCGCGGCGAAGCGATCAGGAGGCAGTCGAGTGCAGGTCACGAGCGTCGGACACGCCGGATTCCACATCCAGACGAAAGCAGGCTCGATCCTGTGCGACCCGTGGGTCAACCCCGCGTACTTCGCATCGTGGTTCCCCTTCCCCGACAACACCGGTCTCGACTGGGACGAACTCGGGAACTGCGACTACCTCTACGTCTCGCACCTGCACAAGGACCATTTCGATCCCGAGAACCTGAGCAAGCACGTCAGCAAGGACGCGACCGTCCTGCTCCCCGACTATCCGGTTCCGGATCTCGAACGTGAACTGCGGGCGCTCGGCTTCACCAAGTTCATCGCGACCGACGACTCCGTCAAGCACCGCATCGGCCCGGACGGGATCCGCAGCGCCGAGGGCGCCCTGGCACCGGACGAGCTCGACATCATGATCGTCGCGTTGCGGGCGCCTGCCGACGGCCCGATCGGCGACTCCGGCCTCGTCGTGTCCGACGGCGAGACGACGGTCTTCAACATGAACGACGCGCGCCCCGTCGAGATGGACGTCGTCACGGAGTCGTTCGGCCACATCGACATCCACCTGCTGCAGTACTCGGGTGCCATCTGGTATCCGATGGTCTACGACATCCCCGCCAAGACGAAGACGAACTTCGGCAAGCAGAAGCGGCAGCGTGGCATGGACCGCGCCCGCAGCTACATCGAGCAGGTCGGGGCGACATGGGTCGTGCCGTCGGCGGGCCCGCCGGTCTTCCTCGACGACGCACTGCGTGATCTCAACGACGATCACGGCGACGAGGGCAACATCTTCCCCGACCAGATCGTCTTCCTCGAGCAGATGCGCATCCACGGCAACACGGGCGGGCTGCTCATGATCCCCGGCTCGACCGTGGACCTGACCGGGACGCAACTCCTGTCGCTGACGCACCCGATCCCGGACGACGACGTCGAGAAGATCTTCTCCGACAAGGCCGCCTACATCGAGGCGATGGCGCAGCGGATGAAGCCGGTCATCGAGGCGGAGAAGGCGACGTGGGCGCCTGCCGAGGGCGAGCCGCTGCTCGATCCGATCCGCGCCAAGTTCGAGCCGATCATGAAGCAGTCGGACCTCATGTGCGACGGCATCGGCTACCCCGTTGGCCTCGTGCTCGGCGACGAGACCGTCGTCCTCGACTTCCCGGCACGCGCAGTCCGCGCGCCCGAGGAGGGCGAACGCAAGTTCCGGTACGGCTTCCGCATCGCCCCCGAACTCGTGCGGACGGTGCTGCGCGACGACGAACCGGACTGGGTCAACACGATCTTCCTGTCGACGCGGTTCGAGGCGTGGCGGATCGGCGGCTACAACGAGTACCTCTACACGTTCTTCAAGTGCCTCACCGACGAGCGCATCGCATACGCGGACGGCTGGTTCTCGGAGGCGCACGACGACAGCGCGTCGATCGAACTCGGCGGCTACGAGATGCAGCGCCGGTGCCCGCACCTCAAGGCCGACCTCTCCAAGTTCGGGGTGGTCGACGGAAACGAGCTGACGTGCAACCTCCACGGCTGGAAGTGGGACCTCGACAGCGGCCGGTGCAAGACGTCGAAGGGCCACGAACTGCGCACCCGCAAGCTCTAGGCGGCTCCGCCGCTCGTGCGTGATCTTCCGGTGCAGAGGCCGGAAGGTCACGCACGAGCCGCAGTCCTCACGAGCAGGGCCGTCGCGGCGAGCGGCACCGACAACGCGGCGAGAAGAATGGCCGTCGGCACGGCGTCCCCCGCGACCGCGAAGATCGCATAGATCGCGACGGCGCTCGTCTCCCCGCCGAATCCCGCCAACGACAGACCCGTGGCCCGGACGTCCGAGTCCAGCCGGTCCTGTAGTCGCGCCTCGGTGACGACGGTGACGTCGGCGAGGACGCCGTACCCCACCGCGATCGCGACGAAGCCGCCGTAGCCGCCCCACAACGCGCCCGCAGCGAGTACGACGGCGGCGCCGAGCACAGCCGTGGAGAGCGTCGTCGCGGACACGGCAGCGGTCCGCCCCGCGAGCGCGGCACCGACCGCCTGCCCGACGACGGTGATCGCGACGAGCAGCGGCACCTCGGTCGTCGACGCACCACCCTCGCGCGCGACGAGCGGGAAGAACTCGTCGTAGGCGAGGAAGCCGGTGAGCAGCGCGGTGACGACGACGAGCCGACGGGAGGCCCGGTCGCGCGCGACGCTCGCAACGCCCGAACGCAGCGTCGTGCCGAATCCGGCCTTCGTCCTCTCGCCGTCGCGGCGTCGGCGCGGCTCGCGCGGCAGTGCCGCCACGAGCAGGCCGTTGCCGATCGTGATCGCGACGGACACCCAGCCGACGGCGGCATATCCCCCGACGTCGTACAGCGGCGTCGCGAGCACCGTGCCGACGAGAGTGCATCCGTGGGCGCCCGCGTGCGCCCACCCCCAGATCCGGGGATAGTCGGCGGCCCGGCCGAGCCCGTCCAACGCCTCGTAGACGAGGGATTCGACGGTGCCGGACTGCAGGGACGACGCGAGTCCCCACACCACGAAGCCGACCGCGAAACCGGCGAACACGGGCCACGTCAGCCACACGGTGAACCCTGCGGTGTACAGCACCGCGGAGACGGCGAGCACGAGGCGCTTCGGCAGGATGTCCGCCAGTGCGCCCGACGGGATCTCGGCGGCGAACGAGACGACCGACCACAGCGCGAACAGGATCGCGATGCCCGTCGCGTCGACGCCGGAGTCCTCGAACAGCAGGGCGTAGACGCCGAACAGCGGGACGAGTTCGTGCGTCGAGAAGTACGCGACGGCGGGGAGCGCTACCCGCGCCGGGCCGGGGCTACGTGAGGATCAACATCGGGTCATGGGACCCAGTATGCGCCTCTCAGCCCACGGTGGGCGGTGTCGCGACCGACTTCGCCATGTAGAGCTGCTCACCCATGCGGTCGATGAGTTGGAGCTGCGTCTCGAGGTAGTCGATGTGATCCTCTTCGTCCTTGAGGATCGTCTCGAGCAGCTTCGCGGACGTGATGTCGCCCTTCTCGCGGCACATCCTGATGCCGGGGCGGAGCCGTTCGACCACTTCCATCTCGATGGCGAGGTCGCTGCGGAACTGCTCGGGCAGCGTCTGGCCGATGCGCAGCGGCAGCAGCTTCTGATAGTTCGGGAGCGCTTCGAGGAAGAGGATCCGGTCGGTGAGGATCTCGGCGTGCTGCATCTCCTCGATCGACTCGGCGCGGGTCTTCGCCGCGAGTTCGGTGAACCCCCAGTCGGCCTGCATCTTCGAGTGCAGGAAGTACTGGTTGATCGCGGTGAGTTCGCTCGTGAGCTGTTCGTTGAGCAGATCGATGACCTCGGTGTCGCCGCGCATGATTCCTCCGTTCGCCCCGGTATCGGTCGCGAACGTAACACCGCCGCACGACACGTGCAGCGGGAAACGGGATCGAGTTGTCTCAGGCGGCGCTGCGCCCGACGGCGGTCCTTTCGAGGAGGAGTTCCTGCAGGCGGTCCAGACAGGTACCGCACCCCCAGCCGGCTCCGCAGCGTTCGCCGATCGCGTCGGCGGTGTCCGCGCCCTGACAGATGTGCTCGTGCACCTCGGATTCGGTGACGGCTCTGCAGATGCACACGAACATGACTTGCGACGCTCCCTTACCGCGCTGTCTCGGTGACTCCGTCCGCTTCGAGCGTCGGACGCACCGTGGGGTTAGGTAAGGTTTACATCATTCGGCCGGAGACGCAAGGGTTGCCTAACCGAAATTCCCGGACAGCGGACCTGCCGGCTCAGCCGACGGGGGTGAGTACGTCCCGTCCGACGTACGGCCGCAGCGCCTCGGGGACCCGAACGGAACCGTCCGCCTGCTGGTGATTCTCGAGGATCGCGACGAGCCACCGCGTCGTGGCCAGCGTGCCGTTGAGAGTCGCCGCGGTCTGTGGCTTCCCGTTCTCGTCCCGGTACCGGATGCTCAGTCGTCGCGCCTGGAAGGTCGTGCAGTTCGACGTCGACGTCAGCTCACGGTAGGTCTGCTGGGTCGGCACCCACGCCTCGCAGTCGAACTTGCGCGCCGCCGACGACCCGAGGTCGCCGCTCGCGACGTCGATGACGCGATACGGAACGTCGATCGCCGCGAGCATGTCGCGCTCCCACGCGAGCAGCCGGCGATGCTCGTCGTCGGCGTCCTCGGGACGGCAGTAGACGAACATCTCGACCTTGTCGAACTGGTGGACGCGGATGATGCCGCGGGTGTCCTTGCCGTAGCTGCCGGCCTCGCGGCGGAAGCACGACGACCATCCGGCGTAGCGCTTCGGCCCGTCGCCGAACTCGATGATCTCGTCGGAGTGGTAGCCGGCGAGCGGCACCTCCGACGTGCCGACGAGATAGAGGTCGTCCTCTTCGAGGTGGTAGATCTCGTCCGAGTGCGACCCCAGGAAACCGGTGCCCGCCATGATCTCGGGCCGCACGAGCACGGGCGGGATCATCAGCGTGAAGCCGTTGTCCACGGCCGTGCGCGCCGCGAGCTGGAGCATTCCGAGCTGCAGCAGCGCGCCGTATCCGGTGAGGAAGTAGAACCGCGCCCCCGACACCTTCGCGCCGCGTTCCATGTCGATGATGCCGAGCGATTCGCCGAGCGCGAGGTGATCCTTCGGCTCGAAGTCGAAGGTGGGGACCTCTCCGACCGTCTCGAGCGTGACGAAGTCGTCCTCGCCGCCCGCGGGGGCGTCGTCCTGGACGATGTTGGAGATCGAGGTGTGCGCGGCGTCGAGGGCGGCCTGCGCGGTGCGCTGGCGCTCCTCGGCGGCCTTGACCTTCGCCGCGAGCTCCTTCGACCCCTCGAGCAGCGCGGGCCGGTCCTCGGGCGCGGCCTGGCCGACCTTCTTGCCGAACGCCTTCTGCTCCGCGCGCAGCGCGTCACCCTCGGCGACGGCGGCACGGCGTGCCGTGTCGGCGTCGAGGAGTGAATCGACCAGCGCCGGATCCTCGCCGCGTTTGCGCTGCGAGGTGCGGACGACGTCGGGGTGCTCGCGGACGTACCTGAGGTCGATCACGCGTCAAACCCTACCGCGCGGGATATGCGCCGTTTCGGGCACTCGGCGCCTGTGACCCGGGATACGGACTCCCACGAATCCCCGAATCCCATACATCTGTATTGCTACGGTCCGAGAGTCGAACCGTTCACCGCGTGCGCGAGCGTCGCGCAGCAAGGAGAGGGTGAGAAATGACCATCAATCGCCGAATCGCAGCCGCGCTCGCGTCGGGCTCCGCGGTGGCTCTGCTCGTCGCGGGCTGCACCGACGACTCCGGCAACGACACCGAGACGACGACCACGGCACCCGCCGAGGAGACGACTGCGGCCGAGGAGACCACGGCACCCGAGGAGACGACCGCCGAACAGCCCGACGCCACGCCAGGGGCGACCGACGGCACCGTTCCCGGCCCCGACGGGCCGATGGAGGTCGAGCCCGCGGTCGCCGAGAAGTACACCGAACTCGGCGGCGAGAACGGCACCCTCGGTGCCGCGACCGGCCCGCAGGAGACGGTCGGCGACGGAGTGGCCGTCCCGTTCGAAGGCGGCACGATCTACTCCTCCGAGGCCACCGGAGCTCACGTCGTCCAGGGCGAGATCCTGCGCGTCTACACCGAGCAGGGCGGACCGGAAGGACAGTTCGGCTTCCCCACCGAGGACGAGACCGAGATCCCGATGGGCTGGAGCAGCACGTTCACGGGCGGAACCATCACCTGGACCGACCAGGGCGGCGGCGAGTACGCCGAGACGCTCACGCCCAACTGACGCACACTCGCGGCGGGCGCGTCAGTCGTCCGCACCGCGCTCCTGCGGAGCGAACCGCTCGAGCAGGTCCTCGCGGCCGAACATCGTCGCGGTGTCCACCGCGGTCGGATGCCCGGCCAGCGGATCCGCGCCCGCCGCGAGCAGCGCGTCCACCACGTCGTCCTCGCCCTTGAACACGGCGCCCGCGAGCGGGGTCTGTCCCCGGTCGTTGGCGCGGTCGACGTCGGCCCCGCGCCGGGCGAGGACACGCACCACCTCGTCGTGGCCGTGATACGCGGCGAGCATCACCAGGGTGTCGCCCTTCTCGTTCGCGAGATCCGGCGGCACACCGGCGTCGACGTACTGCGCGAGCATCGCGGGGTCACCTGCGCGCGCGGCGTCGAACAGCCTGGTCGCGAGCTCGGAGATCGCGGCTTCGGTCTCGGCGGAGTTCGGCTCGTCGGTCATGGTGGCGACGCTACGCCGCCTGCTCGCGGACCCGCCGGAACGTTCGGCTGACGCGCGCGACCGCGAGTCGATGGTCGCGGCAGAGGCGAGAAGGCATGATGGAGCGGATGCCTCACGACGATCCCGACTCACCCGACCGGACGGGCCGCACCGGTCCGCGGGTGTCGGCGCGCACGACGCGACGCGGCCTCGTCGCCGTCGCCGTCGGTGCGGTCGTCGCAGCGATCGCGACGATCGCCATCGCCGGCGGGTTCGACGGCAACGACGCCATCCGCCCGCCCGGCGAACAGAACCGTGCGTCCTCGGCAGCGGACGACGAGTTCGCCGCGACCTCCGCCGGCGACTGCCTGACCTGGACGCCGTCGGCGGATCCCGAACAGGATCGGCAGGATGTCGCCGTCGTCGACTGCAGCGACGAGCACCTGTTCGAGGTCGTCGCCCCGGTCGATCTGTCGACCTATCCGAGCGCCGAGTTCGGTCCCGGGGCGCGCTTCCCCGGAGCGATCCGGCTCGCCGAGCTGCGCGACGAGCACTGCGTCGACGCCGCACGCACGTATCTCGACGGCAGGCTCGATCCGCAGGGCAGGTTCGGTGTCGGCCTGATGTTCCCGAGCGAGAACGGCTGGGCGGACGGCGAGCGGACCCTGCGCTGCGGCCTGCAGTACTCGGGCACGAGCGGTTCGCTGCTGCCGTTCACGGGCTCGGTCCGCGAGCTCGACCAGTCGAACGTCTTCCCGGCGGGCACGTGCATCGGGATCGAGGGCAACGTTCCCACCGATCCGGTCGACTGCGCGCAGCCCCACGCGTTCGAGGTGATCTCCGTCGTGGATCTCGGTGCCCAGTTCCCGGGCGCGATGCCGTCGGTCGAGGATCAGGACGAGTTCCTGACCGGGGTGTGTACGCAGGCGTCGAACGAGTATCTGGGCGACCCCGAAGCGCTGCGGAACAAGACACTGACGTTGTTCTGGGACAACCTCGACTTCGACAGCTGGCTCGCCGGTAGCCGCAGCATCAACTGCTCGATCGGCAAGGAGACCGACGCCGGCGGATTCGCGAGCATCACGGGCAGCGCGCGCGGCGACATACTCATCGACGGCGCGCCGCCCGTCGCGCCGCCCCCCATCGGAGAGGGCCGGGCCGAGCCCGTTCCGCTCCCCGGCGCGAACCCGATCAACTGATGAGCGTCTCGATGACCGACGAGCGGTTCGACGAGCTCGTCGGCGAAGCACTCGACATCATTCCCGAGGCGCTCGCGGCGGCGATCGACAACGTCGTCGTCCTGGTCGACGCCCGCAACGAGGAGGAACCGGGCCTGCTCGGGCTCTATCACGGTGTCGCCCTCACCGAACGCGACAGTCATTACGCCGGTTCGTTGCCCGATACCATTACGATCTACCGCGACGCCCTGCTCGACATGTGCGACAGCGAGGAGGACGTCGTCCACGAGGTCGCGGTCACTGTGATCCACGAGGTTGCGCACTACTTCGGGATCGAGGAAGATCGCCTCCACGAGCTCGGCTGGGGATGAACGTCGTCCGGCGCACGCGCCGGATTCCGGGGGGAACCGACGAGCGCACTACTGCGTCCAAGTGGATGTCGGTCGTTCGGGGAGTCGATGCGGGGGGAGCCGAGCACCCCTCCGCCTCGACATGAGGAGGGAGTTCGCTCATGCCGTTTCTGCAAGTGAGGCCCGAGGCGCTGCTGCTCGCGGCGACAGAACTGGATGCGCTCGCCGCGCGCCTCGACACCGCTGCCGCCACGGCGAACGCGGCGATCCGCCCGCTCCCGCCGGGATCCGAAGAGGTCTCGCTGCTCACGGCGCGCTACTTCCACACGACGGCGGGTTCGTTCACGCCCGCGGTCGCACGCGGCACGGCCGAGTTGCGCGCGACGGCCGCGACGCTGCGGCAACAGGCCGCGCAGTACGTCGCACAGGACGTCGCGACCGGCGCGAACCTCTCGGCCCAGATGTGACCGGACACCAGCTCACACCACTGCATTCACTGGGGGAACACACATGACGATGGGACTCACCGGCGTCATCTGGCTGCCGCGTGGCGCGACGGTCAACTCGACGACACTCAACGCCGGCGCCGGGCCCGTCCCGCTGTCCGCCGCGAGTGCCGCGTGGACGGGTCTCGCGACCGCGTTCGGCGACGCCAACCTGACGCTGCTGCGTGTCACGGCCGAACTGGGCGCCGGCTGGCAGGGCATCGCCGGCGCCGCCGCGATCGCGAAACTCACTCCGTTCACCGTGTGGACGGCGCACTGTGCCGAGATCGCCGCCGAGACCGCCCTCAAGGCCGGTGCCCAGGCGACCGCGAACACCGTCGCACGGGCGGTGATGCCGAGCCTCCCGGAGATCGCCGCGGTGAAGACCGCGAAGGCCGTCGCCTACTCGGTGAGCGGTGCGCTGGTCGGTGCCGGTGCCGTGGCCGAAGCGGCCGATCGCGCGATGGACATCCGCGCCGGCATGGTCATGGAGGCGTACGAGGCCGCGTCGAACATCCTCGCCGTGCAGCAGAACTTCCCCATGCCGCCGCGCGTCGTGACGTCCGTCGACGGCGAGGCCGACACCGAGGCCTTCGACGAGGCGAGCGACTGGGAACGCGATCCGGTGCGGGCTGCGGGCGCTGCGCTCGCGGCGATGGGCCAGAACCCCGCCGTCACGACGGCCGCGTCGCAGGCCGGTCAGATCGCGGGGACCACGGTCTCCACCGCGACGTCGGCGGCGACGAATCTCGGCTCGGCCGCCGCGAGCATGGCGCACGGGTCGTCGACCGCTGCGGCGAGCGCGGCTCCGATGCTCGGCGGCATGGGCGGGCTGTCGGGCGCGGCTGCGTCGGCGGCGACGACCTCGGCCGCGTCCGCACGCGGCAACACCACGGCGGGTGTCGCGGCCGGCGTCATCGGCGGCGCCGCGGCACCGACGGGCTGGGGCGGGCCGACCGCCGCACCGGGCGCTGCGCCCGCGGCTCCCGTGAGCGGCCCGATGGGCGCGGTCGGCGAGGCCGCCGCGGCACGAGGCGGTTCGTCGGGCGCGATGATGTCGCCTCGCGGCGCACACGCCTCCGGTGAGGACGACGACGAGCACGACACCCCCGAGTACCTGAAGAGCTTCGAGCACTTCTCCGACGGCCGCACCGTGATCCCGTCGGTCATCGGCGGCGCCCCGGACGACGTGTCGTGATCGATCTCGGGACGGGTGTCGCGGTCGGCGACGCCGTCGTCGGCGGCCCGGTTGCGGCGCCTGCCGCGGCGTCGGTTCTCGACCTCGGGACGGCACCGGCCGCGACCGACACGATCACGCTGTCGCTCGACGACGTGAACTTCCTCGTCGAGACGCTGTCGCTCGATCAGCTGCCCGTCGTCCTCGACATCGCGCCGACGTTCGACCAGGACGAACAGCAGCTGCTCGCCCATCGCGCGTCCGAGGAGTCGCTCACCGAGCGCGGCATCGTTCACGGCGGCCGGGTCCGTGACGACGTGCAGCGCGCCCTCGCGACGGTCGCACGCCCTCGCTGGGAGCTCGCGGTGCGCTGGTCGATCGAGGGCACGGTCTCACGGATGTGCGTGTCGTACGACGAGCACATGAGCATCGCGGCGACCCGCACGGCCGAGGCGCTGATCCTGCGCGACGTCACCGTCGACCCGATCGGCGCCGTCGTCGGCGCGCTCGGAGCTCCGCCGGCGATGACGTTCAACGGCATCAACACGCCCACCGCGGAACTCGTGGCGGCCCTGGACGAGTCGGCCGATCCCGCAGCGCTCGCGTCGCGGCTCACGGCGTCGGGAGCGAACTCCTCGGATGCGACGGAGGTCGGCCGTGCGATGTTCGGCTGTGTGTCGTTCGCCGAGATCGTCGGCATCACGTACGGCGACGGCAACTACGACCCCGTCGGCGGGCCCGTGACGGTGTTCGACACCGACGCCGGCAGGGTCGTCGGCACGTCGAGCGTGTCGGGTCACGGTGTGGACTGGTCGTCGCTCAGTCCCGGGACGAGCTCACGGCTACGTCAGGCGCTCGTGTCTCTGACCGAACGGCTCGGCTGACCCGCCCGCTGGTCCACCCAGGCCGCTGGTTCCACCCGAGCCGCTTCATCCCATCGGGTCGTCGGTGTCCGGTGTGTCGGTGACGTCGATCGGTGTCGCGGCAGCGCCCCAGGCGACGAGCCGCCACCCACCGCCCGGAATCGGGTCGAGTTCGACGGTGTGAGTGTTCGCGAGGTGGTGGGTGAGCGCGAAATCGCCTGGCACGCGGGCGAGTTGCGCGGCCACGAGGCGGATTGCCGCGCCGTGGCTCACGACGACGACGTTGCCCGTGAGCTCGGGGTCGTCGAGGAACTCCTCGCGCAAGTCCGCGACGACGGGAAGGAACCGATCGAGGACGTCTCCACCGGATTCGCCGCCGGGCATGCGCGCCTTCAGGTCGCCGGTGTGCCATTCGCTGTACGTCTTCGCGAACAGGTGGTGCGATTCCTCGTCGCTGCGGTCCTCGAGGTGACCGACCTGGGTCTCGTGCAGCCCGGGCCGCACCTGCAGCGACAGTCCGGCGAGGCGTTCCGCGGGATCTGCGGTCTGCCGTGCGCGCAGCGCTTCGGAGGACACGAGTGCGGCGGCGTCACGTTCCGCGGCGAGCGTCGTCGCGAACGCTTCGGCCTGTGCGATCCCCTCCGCGGTCAGCCGGGCACCGGGCAGGCGGGTGTCGAGTCGCCTGGCGACGTTGGCCTCGGTCTGCCCGTGCCGCACCAGAATCAGTCGTCCGCTCACAGGTCGGCTCCTTCTCTGATCCGCTCCAGCCAGTCGGCGGAGCTTCCGGGTTCGGGCGGCGCGTTGCCCGAACCCACTGTCGTGGGCCATGATCCGAGGAAGCGGACACGCGATGTGCGGTGCAGCGCGGCGAGCGCTTCGGCGACGAGCGGATCGTCCAGGTGGCCCACACAGTCGACGAAGAACCGGTAGAGCCCCATCTCGGTACGGGTGGGTCGCGACTCGATGCGCGTGAGATCGATTCCGCGGAGCGAGAATTCGGAGAGCACCGCAAAGAGCGAGCCCGGATAGTTGGCGGGTTCGAGGACGACGGAGGTGCGATCGCGGCCGGTGCGGGCGGGCGGCGGGCACGGCGCCGTGACGAGGACGAATCGGGTGCGCGCGCCCGCGACGTCGGCGACGCCGTCGGCGAGTGACAGCAGACCGAGCCGCTGCCCGGCGAGGGGCGTCGAGATCGCGGCGTCGGCGATTCCCTTCGCGACGTCCTCGGCGGCGCCGGCGTTGGAGGAGGCCCACTGCACTTGTGAGCGTGGAAGATTCGCGGCGAGCCACTCGCGCACCTGCCCGCCCGCGACGGGATACGCCGCGACGGTCTCGACCTGGGCGAGCTCGGTGACGCCCGGCCGCGCGAGGACAGCGAAGCTCACGTCGAGTTCGGTTTCGGCGACGATCTGCAGCCGGGTCCCCGAGGCGAGCGCGTCGAGCGTCGGGACGACCGCGCCTTCGACGGAGCTCTCGATGGGGACGACGGCGCCGTCGACGTCGCCGGACCGGACGGCCGCGAGCGCTGCCGTCGGGCTTGCGGCGGCGACCCGTTCGACGTCGCCGGGCATCTGCGGCAGTCCGTCGTCCTCGAGCCGCGCGAGCGCCATCTCGGTGAAGGTTCCCGACGGGCCGAAGTACGCGATACGTGACACGCCTACGACATTACGGCGCGAAACGCGGGGACGGCGTAGGAGTGGACCCGAGCCGCCGTTCGAGCGCACCCAGCCCGGTGGCGTCGGTCACGACGACGCCGAGCAGGACCTCGCGGACCGCCGTCGCGGCGGCGGGCGGCAGCGCGGCGAGTGCGGTCGGATCAGGGGACGCGACGGCGCGGCGCACGTCGTCGCCGGTGAGCGCGGCGACGGTGGCGGCGAGGATCTCGAGCACGCCGTCCGCGTGGCCGGTGCGCGCGACGAAGCCGGTGTCGCCGTGCGCGACGACCGACAGGAAGTCGGCGATCGCGTCCGGCCCGGCCGTGAGGTCGAGCCCCGGAATCACACCCGTGCGCTGGGCATGGTCCGCCCGGTCGGCCGGTGTGCGCGCGCCTCGGCCGAAGACGACGAGCGGCGCCGGCAGCGCGAGGGCGCAGGCGTCGTCGAACTCGTCGTCGTCGATGTCGACGTGGATGCGGTGAGCACCTTCCAGGGGCACCCCGGCCGGGTCGACGTCGAGGTCGACGACGACACGGACGGGCGCGGCGCGCATGGGCGCGGGCAGCCGGGAGGCGCGGACGAGCGGCGGCCCCTGGAGCGGGCATGCGACGTGTGCGTCGATCGGGGCGTGGACGAGGGCGTCGAACAGCGACGCCGGAGCGGTCGCGGGGCGCGGCATCCCGAGGCCGATGGAGATCGGCGAGCCCGGCGCCGAATCGGTGGACGGCATTCGTCCACGGTACGTCGGTCGTCGCCTGCGAACGACGGGCGTCTCCCCCTTGCGCGCCGTCTCCGCTCGAATTAGGTTAGGTTAACCTCACACCGAGTTGTAGCTCACATCCCGCACGCCACACACACGAAGGAGCCGGTCATGGCACCAGCCCGCAGCCTGGGAGCGACCACCGCCGAACGCGTCCGCAGCACGTGTGCGCGGGAGTCCGAGGCCGTGCTCGCGATCGACGGCAGCTCGCCGACCCCGGTGGCCCTGCATCACGTGTGCGCCGACGGCGAGATCGCCGTGACCGTCGATGCCGATTCCACCGCAGCGACGCTCGCGTGGCTCGCGGGAGCGTCCGGCATCCCGACCGTCCTCGAACTCGCGGATCACTCACCGCTCGACCTGCGCGAACGCGTCCGTTCGCTCGTCTGGGTCAGCGGCACGCTGCTTCCGGTGTGCGATCACCACGCCCGCGACATCGCGGACGGTGTGGCCGCCGACTACCCCAGCCCGGAGCTGCTCGACATCGGCCACGGGACCGTCCTGCTCGTGCTGCGTCCGCATTCGGTCGTGGTCGCCGACTCGGCGGGCGCCGAACCGGTGTCGCTCGACGACCTGCTCGCCGCCGAGGCCGACCCGTTCTGCGACGTCGAGTCGTCGTGGCTGCGACACCTCGACGAGGACCACCCCGAACTCGTCGCGATGCTGTCGCGCAAGCTGCCCCCGCACCTGCGCCGCGGGCGCGTCCGGCCGCTCGAGATCACGCGCCACGGCCTGTCGCTGCGCATCGAGCATCCCGGCGTCGAGCGCGCCGGCGGTGCGGCCGGTGACACCGACGCCCCGCGCCCCGCCGACAACGACGTCTTCCTGCCGTTCCAGGAGCCCGTGACGGATGCCCTCTCGATGAGCAGGGCCATCCGCACCCTCGTCGGATGCCCCTTCGTCAACGGACTCCGCGCCCGCACTCCCTGAAGCTCCCGCCCCGGGCCAGGCAGGGATCGTAGGGTCGCGCTGTGAACGCACCGCGAGGCCACCGCGAGGTTCTGCGAGCCACCGAGTTACTGCTCGACGCCGCGCACAGTCGCGACGAGCAGACGATCCTGCGGCTCACCGTGGGCCCGCTGCGACGAACGCTGCTCGACGGCAGCGACTCCGCCCTGGTGTCTCTGCTCGTCGACCGACGGAGCGGGATCGGTCACCCGATCCACCCGGTGGTCGACGGCGACACGGCCGTGGTCCTCTTCCGCTCGGGTGACGTGGCGATGGTCTCGGTACTCGTGCGCTCCGACGATCCTCGCCGCGAACCCTGGCTGGTCGCCGAGCTCGGCGCACGCTCCACCGGAGTCCCGGACGGTGTGGCCGCGGTCCGCCAGGCCCCGTTCCAGCCACTCGACCGCCGCATACTCGACGAGGACCTCCACGCCCTGGCCGAACGCATCCGCGCCGCGGATCCGCACCGTGAGCTGTTCGCGAGCATCGACTGGAACGACCGCAGCGCGGTCCTGTCTCGCAACACGCTCGGCGAGACGAGGACGGTCGGCGACGTGATCGACGAGTCGGCACGCATCCCGGAAGGTCGGCTCGACCTGGTCGCCCGGACCGACGAGACCTGGCTGTTCGTGTACCTGCGCGAGCTGAATCCGCTTCTGTGGCTGCTCACGACCTGATCGCGACGGCGCGGCCGCACCACCTCTAGCCTGATCACGTGCGCATTCGCGAGTGGGTCGGGCCGCCCCGCCAGAATCAGGTTCCGGTCGTCACCGACCCCCGCGAACGCAAGTCGCTGTGGTTCGAGATCACGATCGTTCTGCTCGTGACGTTCGGGACGAGTGCGCTGTCGAGCATGTTCTCGCTGGCCGATTCGCTGCTCGCGGGTGACCTGTCGGAGCAGACGGTCGCGCTCAACACCGCACGCGCGTCGAATTCGCTGCTCGATCTGCTGTCGCAGTTGCTCGGCGTCGCCCGGTTGCTGGCGTGGGGCGCGTTGGGTGCCTACCTGCTGTGGCGGAGTGGCATCGCGCTCCGGACGATGGGCCTCGCGCGGGCGGATCGCCGCGACGCGGGCCACGGGGTCGGGCTGGCGGCGCTCATCGGTCTACCGGGGCTCGGGCTCTATCTCGTCGCGCAGGCGATCGGTGCGAACCTCACGGTCGCGCCGAGCACGATCGACGATCACTGGTGGCGACTGCCGGCGCTCTGCCTGTGGGCGGTCGCGAACTCGGGCGCCGAGGAGATCCTCGTGGTGGCCTATCTCGTCACCCGCCTCCGCCAGCTCGGCTGGGGCGAGAACTCGTCGCTCGTGGCGTCGGCGCTCCTGCGCGGCGGCTATCACCTCTATCAGGGCTTCGGCGGCGGGCTCGGCAACGTCGTCATGGGCGTCGTGTTCACCCGCTACTGGCAGCGCACCGGCAGGTTGTGGCCGCTCGTCGTCGCGCACGCCCTCATCGACATCGTGGCGTTCGTGGGCTATGCGTTGCTGCGGGGACGCGTCGGCTGGATACCGTGACGCAGCGGGACGCGTCTCGCCTGCCAGTACAGTCGTAACGTGCCCGACGACCGCCAGCCTCCTCCGCCGCCACCGCGGCGAGGCCCCGGCATGCCCCCGCGGCGCCCCTCGGGCCCGGCCCCGCGGCCGCGCGATCGCGAGGCTCCTCCCGTCTTCCGTCGTGACGGCCGTCCGAACGACGTGCCGCGCGGCCGTCCGGCTCCGCCGCCCCGGCGGCCCGGGCCTCGCGAGGACCGCGGGCAGGCGTGGGGTCAGTCGCCCCCGCCGCGGTACGCGCCGCCACCTCGGCAGGGACCGCCTCCCGGCCGGGGAGCGCCGCCGCCGCGCCGCGACGTCCCGCCGCCCGGGTCGACGCGCGTCTACGAGCGTCCGCCTCGGCGCACACCGCCCCCACCACCGCCGCCTGCGCGCAGGGACCGCGGCGCGGACGGACGCGGCCCGCGTCGCCCTCGCCGGTTCGGCTGGGGGAAGCGGATCGGGCTCGCCGCGCTCGTCATGGTCCTCGCGCTCGCGGGCTTCACGGTGTATCTCGATCGGTCCATGACCCGGATCGACGCGCTCGCGCCGTACGAGGGCCGCATCGGCGACACACCGGGTACGAACTGGCTGCTCGTCGGGTCCGATTCGCGCACCGGAATGTCCCCCGAAGAGGAGCAGGCGCTCGCGACGGGCGGCGACACCGGACCGAGCCGCACCGACACGATCATGCTGATCCACGTCCCCCGTGGCAGCGGCCCGACGACGATGGTGAGCCTGCCGCGCGATTCGTATGTGCCGATCCCCGGGTACGGCCGCGAGAAGCTCAACGCGGCGTTCGCGTTCGGTGGCCCGCAACTGCTGACCGAGACGGTCGAGACCGTGACGGGCGTGCGCATCGATCACTACGCGGAGATCGGGTTCGGTGGTTTCGCGGGCATGGTCGACGCCGTCGGCGGTGTCGAGATGTGTCTGGATCAGCCGATCGCCGATCCGCTCGCGGGTATCGACCTGCAGGCGGGCTGCCAGACGCTCGACGGCGCGCAGGCGCTGGGCTTCGTCCGGACGCGGGCGACCGCGATGGCGGACGTCGACCGGATGCGCAATCAGCGTGCGTTCATGAGCGCGATGCTGTCGGAGGCGACGAGTCCGGCGACCTTCCTCAACCCGTTCCGGGCGCTTCCGCTCGCGTCGGGCGTGGCCGATTCGCTCACGGTCGACTCGGGTGATCATCTGTGGCATCTCGCGCGCCTCGCGTGGGCGCTGCGCGGTGACGTCGTCACGACGACGGTCCCCGTCGCCGGGTTCGAGAACACGAACGTCGGCAACGTCGTGATGTGGGATACGTCTCGTGCATCCGAGTTCTTCGACGCGATCGCGTCCGGACGTCCCGTCCCCGAGGGCCTGTTGACCGAGGGCTGAGGGGGTCTTCCAGCCGGCTCGGCAAGCCTCACCTCAGTTCGGTGAGGCTCCACAAACATAGGCTGACCTGGGATGACGCGCCCGTACGTGCGCCTATACCGTCGTCACCATGACCCGCGATCAGGACCAGCTGACCAAGTTCCACGCGCTCCTTCAGGAGCAGATCCGCAACGAGTTCGACGCCTCGCATCGCTACGTCGCGACGGCCGTCCACTTCGACGCCGCAGACCTCCCGCGACTCGCCGCGCTCTTCTACGCGCAGTCCGTCGAGGAGCGCAATCACGCGATGATGATCGTGCAGTACTTCCTCGACCGCGACATCCCCGTCGAGCTGTCGGGATCCGCGAGCATCTCGGAGGCGGCGCCGACGAGCTTCGAGAGCGCGCGCGACGCGATCGCCGCAGCTCTGCGTCAGGAAGAGCTCGTGACCGAGCAGATCGTCGCGCTCGCGAAGGCGGCACGCGACGAAGGCGAATTCGTCGGGGAGCAGTTCATGCAGTGGTTCCTCGAAGAACAGGTCGAGGAGGTGTCGACGATGAAGACGCTCCTCACCGTCGCCGATCGTGCGGGCGAGAACCTCTTCGCGCTCGAGGACTTCGTGGCGCGCGAGCTGTCGGCGAGCGAGCCGCGCCGCACGCCGCCCCGCGCTGCCGGCGGCGCGCTCTGACGCACACCGCCGGCTCCTGGCACTGCTAGCGCAGCGTCACCTGCCGGCCGCGGATGCCGTCGCGCGCGCGACGTTCGTCCGCGGTGAGCGGTGCGTCGCTCGCGAGGGCCTCGCCGATCCGCGCTCCCAGCGCGGCCGTCGCGTCGGCCCATTCGGCCGGGTGCTGCTCACGGTCGAGATCGAAGACGGGAACGACGAGTCCGTGCGTACGGAACGATCCCGCGAAGCGTGACCCCTCACCGAGGGTGAGGCCGCCCGCAGCGTGCAGCCGGGCGAGGGCGAGCATCAGCTCGTCCTCGTCCTCGGGTCGCACCCACCGCAGGTGCGCCTTCTCGCCGGCGTCGACCCACCACGCGGCGTCGACGCCCTCGGCGTCGATCCGTGCGGACGGCAGGATCGCGGCGTTCGCCTGCTCGATCGCGGCCGCGACGTCGGGTGCGGGGTCGGTGCCCTCGGGCAGCCACCACGCGAAGTCCTGGTGGACGGTGATGTCGAGCGGGCTCTCGGCGAGCAGTTCGGTGACGGCGGGCGTCTCGCCCGACACCGATGCGCCGGCGAGCGTGTCGCCGGGCTCTGCGGCGAGCACCCACTGCACGGACGCGGCGAGGTCCGCGCCGAGATCACCCGAGAACTGCTGCACCTGCATTCCCACGAACCCGGTCGCGTCGGCGTGCTCGCCGCCGTCGCGCACCAGCGCCGCGACGGCGCCGGGCAGGACGCTCGCGAGCGTGACGGCGCGATCGCCGGGTTCCCGGAGCGGGAGAGGTGCCGTCGCGGACGGCACGAACTCCCGGAGCGCGACGAGATCGCATTCGAACGCGAGTCCCTCGAACGGCCTTGTGGCGACAGCCGAGTCGAGCGCCTCGCGCTCCGCGCGCCGTGCGGCGAGCTTCTCCTGACGGGCGCCGCCGGGCTTCGGTCCGCTGTTTCTCTTGCTCTTCTTACCCACGAACGACGAAACTACACGGTCAACGGTGTTCGCCGGATCGGGCGAGCCAGCCCTTCGTCGGGCCCGGGAAGTTCGTCGCGACCCAGCCGACGCCCAGATCGCGGCAGAACTCGATGTCGTCGCGATCGTCGACCGTCCAGCAGTACGTCGCGCGCCCCGCCGCAGCGGCCTTGTCGACGAGGTCCGGGTGCTCGCGCAGCGTCGCGACCGACGGACCGATCGCGGTGGCACCGACGGCCGTCGCGGCGCCACCACCGAGGGCGATCGACGATTCCCCGAGCAGCACCGTGGGGAGCAGCGGCGCCGACCTGCGGACACGCCACACTGCCGCCGCCGAGAACGACATGACGACGGCGCGCGCGTGGTCGGCCGATCCGGGCGAGCCGATCCCGTATCGGTGCAGCGTCGCGAGCACCTTGTTCTCCACGAGACCGCCGTAGCGCACGGGATGCTTCGTCTCGATGAACAGCTTGACCGGCCTCGACGTCCAGTCGAGTGCGAGTTCGACGAGGCGGTCGAGGGTGAGCAGCACACTGGGCCACTCCGGCGTGCCGTAGTCGAGGCGGCGCAGGTCGTCGAGCGTCATCTCGCTGACGGCACCGGTTCCGTCGGACGTCCGGTCGACGGTGCGGTCGTGCACGCAGACGAGGTGACCGTCGCGGGTGAGCCGGACGTCGCACTCGAGTCCGTCGGCGCCCTCCGTGAGGGCGCGTTCATACGCGGCGAGGGTGTGCTCGGGCAGGGTCCCGGACGCGCCGCGATGGGCGACGACGAGCGGATCTCGCGTCATGCGGCCGCCACCTCGTCGGTGCGGTCCCGTGCTGCGTCGCTCGACACGACCCATCGCGCGAGGGTGCGGGGCCGTCCCGACGCGGTGCGGCCCTCGAACCGCCGGACGATCACGAGCACTCCCGTCGCGACGGTCGCGGCGACGAGAGCGACGACGCCCGACAGCGCGACCCCGTCGGCCATGGCCTGCAGCGAGTCCCGCGTCCGCCACGCGGTCGCCGCGACGACGAACACGACGTCGATCACCCACAGCGACCACACGGCGAGGATCGCCTTGCGCAGCCACGGGTCGCGGCGGACCACTTCGAGCAGATAGATCGCGGGCATCACGAGGTTGACGATCGGCAGCGCGCAACCGAGCACGATCTCACGCGTGCTGCGGGGGTCGTCCTCGTTCTCGTCGCCGTACACGCGGCGACGCATCCGCACGAGCCATGCGATGGCTGCGGCGGCGGCGCCGACTGCCACGAGGAGCGCTGCCACCTGCGAGACGGCCACCGCGGCGTCGGAGACGGCGAGGACGGTGGGGTCGATGAGCACACTGCGGTTGCGGACGAGGATCCCGTAGCGCACGAACTCCGCGATCGCGGCGACGACGTAGAGGACCGCCGCGCACGCGAGCAGAGCGGGAGTGCGGGCGGCGAGTTCGGCGACGCGGTCACGCTGCGTCCCCGGGGCGGGGGCGACGGGGTCCACGAGCCCCCACCGTGGGATCTCCCGGTAGCGGGGTGGCGACGACGAGCGCGCTTCGGCGTCGGCGGTGACACGGGCGCGCTTGCCGGGAGTGCGGGCGGTCCATCGGAAGCCGCGGCGTTCCGGCGGCACGTGACGGTGTTCGTCGACCGGCGTCAGCAGTACGCCGTGGCATCGAGGGCACCACTGCATGCCGGACGGCGGCACACGCCAGCGCGACCCGCATCGCGCGCACACCTGAATCGCGCTCACGGGCGCCACCTCGCGGTGGTGACCCGACGATCGGGTCGCGCCGCGACCGCGCGGCGTACCCGTCCACTCGTGCCCTTCACGTCGCCGATTCTGTCACGCGAACCCGACGACGGCACGAAGCGCAGCCGACTGCCGGAATTGTCCTATCGCCGGAGTTGTCCACAGATTCCACAGGGTTGTCCACAGCCCCGGTGGACCACGAAAAACCAGATTCACCAGTGACGACGGCCGATGGTCCACAGTTGTGGACCATCGGCCGTGCGAGATATCCACACCCACGCCCCCGACGACCGCCGGTGTTCGTGCGAGCGAGCGGGCCCGGGCCGGAATCACCCCTTACAGGACCGACCGGTCGATCCCGACCCCGGACCGGGCCGCGTCGCTCGTGCGGGTCCTCCCCCGAACCCGCACACCAACACTGACGCGGCGGATCCGCGAACGGTTCCACTCTTCGCAGAGTTTTTTCGGCCGGGCCGTCAACGCCCCAGACGCGCCCACCACGCACGGGTCTCCGCGGCTCCCGCCACCGCGGCGACCGCCGACTCGACGCTCGCTGCCGGGAACCCGAGCCGCGCGAGCAGCGGCCGCGCGGGCGTCGTCATGGTGATCTTCGCGTCGGGGTAGCGCTCGGCGAGCACTCCGCGCAGGGTGCCGATGCCGTCGACGAGGCCGAGCTCGAGCGCGCGGCGTCCCAGCCACACGTCGCCGTCGAACAGCCCTTCGTGATCGGCGGCGAGACGATCTCCGCGGCGCTCGATCACCCACCGCGTGAACTCGTCGTGCAGACGGCGCTGCAGATCGGACAGCCACTCGACGTCCTCGGCGCGCTCGCTCGCGAACGGATCGAGCCGTGTCTTCGCCGGCCCCGTCGTGTAGAGGCGGCGCTCGACGCCGAGCCGTTCCATGAGCCCCTCGAACCCGAAACCGCCCGACACGACCCCGATCGACCCGATCATCGACGTGGTGTTGGCGAAGATCTCGTCGGCCGCACAGGCGAGCCAGTAGCCGCCCGACGCCGCCGCGTCCTCGCAGAATGCGAGGACCGGAAGCTCGTGCTTCGCCGCGAGTTGCCGGATCCGCAGCCCGATCTGCTCGCTCTGCGTCGGCGATCCCCCCGGCGAATCGATCGACAGAGCCACGGCGCGAGCGCTTTTCGTCTCGAAGGCACGCACGAGCGCCGGCTCGACCCCCTCCGTCGAGACCGACTGACGGCCGAGCCCGGCACCACCGGACGCGATGACGCCGTGGAGCCGGAGGACGGGAACGACGCCCGCGTCGGTGGCGAGCGATGCGGGCAGTCGCCCGGAGAGCGATTCGGGGAGGGACACCGGAAACTTGGCCATGCCGCCAGCGTAGAGATCGCCGTGGCGCGGGCGCGGCGTCGCACCACGCACGGGCGGCCGATCGGGCACAGTGGACGCATGGACCTTCGTGTATTCACCGAACCCCAGCAGGGTGCCACCTACGACGACCTGCTCCGCGTGGCGCAGGCGACCGAGGATTTCGGATACGACGCCTTCTTCCGTTCGGATCACTATCTCGCGATGAACAGCGACGGCCTGCCCGGCCCGACGGATGCGTGGCTCACGCTCGCCGGCCTCGCGAGGGAGACGAAGCGCATCCGGCTCGGGACGCTCGTGACGTCGGCGACCTTCCGTTACCCGGGTCCGCTCGCGGTGTCGGTCGCGCAGGCGGACGCGATGAGCGGCGGCCGCATCGAGTTCGGGATCGGTGCGGGATGGTACGAGGAGGAGCACGAGGCCTACGCGATCCCGTTCCCGCCGCTGGGACAGCGCTTCGATCGGCTCGAGGACACCCTGGCGATCGTGACGGGGCTGTGGGGCACGCCGGCGGGCGAGACGTTCTCGTACGACGGCAAGGCCTTCGGCGTCAAGGATTCGCCGGCGCTCCCCAAGCCGGTGCAGCAGCCGGGACCGCCCGTGATCATCGGCGGTGCCGGCAAGAAGCGCACTCCCGCCCTCGCCGCGCGGTACGCCTCGGAGTTCAACGTTCCGTTCTCCGACGTCGAGACGACCCGGACGCTGTTCGACGCCGTGGGCTCCGCATGCGAGGCCGCGGGCCGGGACGCCGGTGACCTCGTCTACTCGAACGCGCTGGTGCTGTGCTGTGGCCGTACCGACGAGGAGATCGCCCGCCGCGCTGCAGCGATCGGGCGCGAGGTCGACGAACTGCGCGAGAACGGACTCGCGGGTACGCCGGCCGAGGTCGTCGAGAAGATCGGGACGTACGCGCAGGCCGGCACGAGCCGCATCTATCTGCAGACGCTCGATCTCGGCGATCTGGACCATCTCGAGCTCGTCGCGTCCGAGGTGGCCCCGCAGATCAGCGGACTCTGAGTCCCCGCACACCCCGAATCGAATCCCGACTGCACCCTCACTCCGACTCCGGTCGGAGGGAGGGCGTCTCGGGTGCAGAACGCA
>NZ_BCXD01000018.1 GCF_001894925.1 Rhodococcus rhodnii NBRC 100604
GTTAACATGGACGTCCCGGATCACTCACGTGTGCGGAAGATGATCGCGGGGGCCTTCACGGCGCGGCGGGTGGAGCGGCTGCGTCCGCGCGTGGAGGAGCACGTGGAACGTCTGATCACCGCGATGATCGAGGCCGGGCCGTCCGCAGACCTGATGCCGGCGTTCGCCGCACCGCTGCCGGTCACGGTGATCTGCGAGCTGCTCGGGATCCCCTTCGAGGACCGGGTCGAGTTCGGCCGCTGGTCGCGCGCCTTCCTCGCGACCACCAGCTCCGAGTACACCCAGGAGGAGGTCGTCACCGCGCAGCGCTCGCTGGTGCAGTATCTGGCGCAGTTGCTCGTCGCCAAAGCGGAGAACCCGGGCGACGATCTGCTCTCGGCCCTCGCGGTGCGGAATGCAGAGGAACAGACCGTTTCCCAGGCCGAGCTCACCTTCCTGGGCGTCACGCTGCTGGTGGCCGGCCACGAGACGACCGTCAACATGATCACCAACGGCCTGCTGGCGTTGCTGACCCATCCCGATCAGCTGGAGCTGCTGAAGGCCGAACCCGCGCTCGCCGAGTCCGCCGTCGAGGAGATCCTGCGGGTGTTCGTGCCGGGCAACGAGGCGTTGCTGCGCATCGCCACCGAGGACGTGGATCTGGGTGGGGTGACCGTGCCTGCCGGCTGCGCCGTGCTTCCCTCGTTGCTGTCGGCGAACCGGGACGAGCGCACCTTCACCGATTCGTCGCGGTTCGACATCACGCGCCGCGAGGGCCAGCACCTGACCTTCGGCAGCGGGCCACACTTCTGCATCGGCTCGTCGCTGGCCCGCATCGAGCTGGCCGAATCGTTCCGCGAGCTGTTGCGCCGCCTCCCAGGCCTGGCGCTGGTGGATCTGAACGAGGTGGAGCGGCCCGAGGGGCTGCTGGTGAACGGTGTCGCGAAGCTACCGATCACCTGGGACGACGCCGCGGCGCGAGCGCAACTCGCTGCCGAGCGCGGAGCCGAGGGCGGGCAGGTTACCGGCGAGGCGTGAGATGTAGGCAAGATCACTGCGGGTACGGCTCCCGGACGACTTGTCGCAGCGTGCTGCACCCGGAACGCGGTGCGGACATGCACGCGCCGACCCGCCGACCCCGCGTCGTTACTCGCCGGTAACCGTCGGTTCCACTCTCGAATTGCGTTGCGCGAAGACGTTGCTAGCTTTCTAGCTAACTGCGTTAGCCCGACGCGGTACTCGGTCGAGGGGGAACATGATCACGTTGGAGACACTCGGCGAAGTCCGGCTGTCGACCGGGACGCCGCGTCTGGACGGCGCCCCGGCCACGATCGCCATCGACAGCGCCAACACCGCCACCGCCTTCGCGGCCTTCGCGCATCGGCGTGGCGCCACCGTCACCGTCCAGGACCTGGTCGAGGCGATGTGGCGTGGCAGGCCCACCCGCACCGCCCGGCAGGGCGTGCACGTCCAGATCAGCCGGATGCGCAAGCTGCTCGCGGGCCTGGGCTGCGACGGGGCCGAGGCCATCGTCAAGGTGGCGGGCGGCTACCGGCTGAACGGCGACCTGGTGGTCACGGACGTGGTGCTGTTCGAGCAGTACGCGCAGTGCGGCCACGTCGCCCAGCGCACCGGTGCGTTCCAGGACGCACTGCGGTTCTACGACTCCGCGCTGGCGCTGTGGCACGGCGAGCCGATGGCCGGCCTGTCGGTGGGCCCCGGCCTCGGCCGGCTCCGAGACGCCCTGAGCAAGCTGCATCTGGAGGTGCGCGGGGCTCGCGCCGAGGTGCTCATCCGTCTCGGCGCCGGGCGCGAGGTGATCTCCGAGTTCCAGGAGCTGGTCGAGCTCGATCCGTACCAGGAGCTGCTGCACGCCGGGCTGATGATCGCGCTCTCGCGCAGCGGGCGGCGCGGTGAGGCGCTGCGGGTGTACCGCACCCTCGCCTGCCGGCTCAACAGCGAGTTGGGTATCCGTCCCGATCCGCGGATCCACGCCCTCTTCCGGGCCGTCGCCGACGGTGCCGAGTACCGGGTGGCGGAGATCTACTCCGCCGAGGCCACCGCACTCCCCGGGGCGAACTGAGCCGCGATCGCGGCCACGTTCACGACCACGTTCACGGCTCGACCCTCGTCGACGCGAATCGGTCGACGGTGGCGGAGGGCGATTCCACGAGGTGGGTCCACGCCGGGGCTTCCATCGTCCCGGAGTCGAAGCGGGTGTCGAGCTCCAGGATCACCGCGCCGTGCAGGGCGGCCCAGACCGCCTGCGCCAGAGCGTGATCGCCGTGACACACGTCGAGGAAGAAGCCGCCCACCCACTGCTCGACGCCGTCGCCGAGCGAATCCCGGTCCAGCGGACCGGAAGTGGCGAGCCGGTAGGCCTCGGGCGCACGGGCGGCCTGCTCGCGGTAGGCGTTCATCAGTTCCGCGACCGCGCCGGGTGCGGAGACGGCGCGGAGGCGGTCGCCCATGCGCGCGAACTGGCGACGCACCACCTGCGCCTTGAGATCGTCCTTGCTGCGGAAGTGCTTGTACAGCGACGGCGCTCGGATCGAGACGGCGTCGGCGAGGTCACGCAGCGACATCCCGTGCCACCCGGACTCCTCCATGAGCCGCTCGGCGGCATCGAGGACGACGATCGCCCGTGGGCTCAGCCCGGCATCGGGGTCGGACGGCTCCGCGCCCGGCGCGCGATGTGGGAACACCGGAAAAGGCTATCAGCCTTGCGGATTTCACCGGCCGACGCGAAAGAGCCTCTCCCCGCGCTCAGGCCGGCGGCCGCTGCATCGTGATCCAGCCCGCGTCGCCGGGCAGGTCGTCCGCCGCCGCAGGCCCGGACGACCCGGGCGCGTAGGGCTGCGGCGTCGGCGGATCGTCGAGCAGCGGCGCCGCGACCTCCCACACGTGCGCGAGCCCGTCCGGCCGCGTGAACAGCGACCGGTCGCCGTCGAGGACGTCGTGCAGCAGCCGTGCGTACGGCGCGAGCGGCGACGCGTCGGCGACGGAGTCGAGCGGCAGTGACATGTGCCCGAGCGTGAGTTTCGTGCCGGGGCCGGGCTCCTTGACGGTCGTCGTGAGGTGGATCGTGCCGTGGCCCGACAGATCGAACGACAGGACGGTGCCGTCGGGCAGCGACTGCGGGATCGGGCCGTCCTCCGGCGGCCGGAAGACGAGGCTCACCAACTGTTCCGACGTCGCGAGCCGCTTACCCGTGCGCAACAGGAACGGGACGCCGCGCCAGCGGTCGGTGTCGACCCACAGCCGCGCCGCGACGAAGGTGTCCGTCGTGGAATCGTCCGCGACGCCCGGGGTGTCGCGGTAGCCGTCGAACTGGCCGAGCACGACCTCGCCCGGATCGAGCGGCCGGAACGCGGCGATGACGGACTCGCGCGCCGACTGCACGTCGTCGGCGCCGAGCGTGGGCGGCGGCTCGTCCGCGATCTCGGCGGCGACCTGGAACAGGTGGGTGACGAGCATGTCGAGGACCGAGCCGGTCGCGTCGTAGAACTGCGCGCGGTTCGCGATGCCGAGCGTCTCGGGCACGGAGATCTGGACCTGCGCGACATGCCGGTTGTTCCAGACGCCTTCGAACAGGCCGTTCGCGAAGCGCAGTACGTGCAGGTTCTGGGTGTTCTCCTTGCCGAGGAAGTGATCGATCCGGTACACCTGCCGCTCGTCGAAGACGTCGTGCACGGCGGCATCGAGTTCCTCGAAGCTCTCGCGTGAGGTGCCGAACGGCTTCTCGTAGACGGCGCGGGCGTCGCGGGCGAGGTCGTGCGCGCCGAGCGCCTTCGTGTAGTCGACGAAGGTCGTCGGCGGGAGCGCGAGGTAGTGGACGAGTTGCGCACCCTCGCCGACGGCGCTGCGGACCTCGGCCAGTACGTCGAGCAGGCGGCCCGGATCGTCGGCGGTGAAGCCGTCGCCGGCGAACCGGACGTGGCGTGCGAACCCGCCCCACGCGTCGTCGCCGGGCGCCGAGTCGTGCTCGGCGATCGCGTCGCGCACGTGCTCGCGGAACTCGTCGTCGCTCATCGCGTGGCGGCCGTTGCCGACGAGGGCCCAGTGCTCGGGCAGCAGCCCGGCGGAGTAGAGCTGGTAGAAGGCGGGCAGCACCATGCGTGCGGCGAGGTCGCCGGTCGCGCCGAACAACACGAAGATCGTGGTGGGCACCTGGCCACGCGAATCGCTCATCCCCTCACTGTGCCGCGACGACGCCGCGCCCGGGAACAAAAGCCGATACCCACCCGTTGACCCCTTCGACAGCCTTGAGCGAACTACACTCAAGTTGGAATTGACGCCCGACGGGCCGATGTGCAAACTTGAGTCGACGTCGCTCACAGGCGCCGGACATCGCACTGCCGGCCGCCGCTGTGGCGCCGCAAGTGCACCAGACGAAAGTGAGGAAAACGCTATGGCTCGTGCCGTCGGTATCGACCTCGGTACAACCAACTCGGTCGTGTCCGTCCTGGAGGGCGGCGAGCCCGTCGTGGTCGCCAACTCCGAGGGCGCGCGCACCACGCCGTCGATCGTCGCGTTCGCGAAGAACGGCGAGGTCCTCGTCGGGCAGCCCGCCAAGAACCAGGCGGTCACCAACGTCGATCGGACGATCCGCTCGGTCAAGCGCCACATCGGCACCGACTGGAGCACCGAGATCGACGACAAGAAGTACACGTCGCAGGAGATCTCGGCGCGCACGCTGATGAAGCTCAAGCGCGACGCGGAGTCCTACCTCGGTGAGGACATCGCCGACGCCGTCATCACGGTTCCCGCGTACTTCAACGACGCCCAGCGTCAGGCGACGAAGGAAGCCGGCCAGATCGCCGGCCTCAACGTTCTGCGCATCGTCAACGAGCCCACCGCGGCGGCGCTGGCGTACGGCCTGGACAAGGGCGAGAAGGAACAGACCATCCTGGTCTTCGACCTCGGTGGCGGCACGTTCGACGTCTCGCTGCTCGAGATCGGTGACGGCGTGGTCGAGGTTCGCGCGACCTCCGGTGACAACCACCTCGGTGGTGACGACTGGGATCAGCGCGTCGTCGACTGGCTCGTCGAGAAGTTCAAGGCGCAGAACGGCATCGACCTGACCAAGGACAAGATGGCCCTGCAGCGTCTGCGCGAGGCCGCCGAGAAGGCGAAGATCGAGCTGTCGAGCTCGCAGAGCACGTCGATCAACCTGCCCTACATCACGGTCGACGCCGACAAGAACCCGCTGTTCCTCGACGAGCAGCTCACCCGCAGCGAGTTCCAGCGGATCACCTCCGATCTGCTCGACCGCACGCGTGCGCCGTTCCAGTCGGTCATCAAGGACGCCGGGATCGCCGTCAAGGACATCGATCACGTCGTGCTCGTCGGCGGTTCCACCCGTATGCCCGCCGTCACCGATCTGGTGCGCGAGCTCACCGGTGGCCGTGAGCCCAACAAGGGCGTCAACCCGGACGAGGTCGTCGCCGTCGGCGCCGCCCTGCAGGCCGGCGTCCTCAAGGGCGAGGTCAAGGACGTCCTGCTGCTCGACGTCACGCCCCTCTCGCTCGGTATCGAGACCAAGGGCGGCGTGATGACGAAGCTCATCGAGCGCAACACGACGATCCCGACGAAGCGCAGCGAGACCTTCACGACGGCCGACGACAACCAGCCGTCCGTGCAGATCCAGGTGTACCAGGGCGAGCGCGAGATCGCCTCGCACAACAAGCTTCTCGGCTCCTTCGAGCTCACCGACCTGCCGCCCGCCCCGCGTGGCGTGCCGCAGATCGAGGTGACCTTCGACATCGACGCGAACGGCATCGTCCACGTCACCGCGAAGGACAAGGGCACCGGCAAGGAGAACACGATCAAGATCCAGGAAGGCTCGGGCCTGTCCAAGGACGAGATCGACCGGATGGTCAAGGACGCCGAGGCGCACGCCGACGAGGACAAGAAGCGTCGCGAAGAGGCGGACGTCCGCAACCAGGCCGAATCGCTCGTGTACCAGACGGAGAAGTTCGTCAAGGACAACGAGGAGAAGGTTCCGGCCGAGACCAAGGAGAAGGTCGAGGCGGCGATCAAGGACGTCAAGGACGCCCTCGCCGGCACCGACATCGGCGCGGTGAAGACCGCAGTCGAGAAGCTGTCGAGCGAGTCGCAGGCACTCGGCCAGGCGATCTACGAGTCGGCCCAGGCCGAGGGTGCGGCCGCCGACGGCCAGGCGGGTGGCGACGACGTCGTCGACGCCGAGGTCGTCGACGAGCCGAACGATCAGGAGAAGAAGTGACCTCGGATCGCTCCGAGAACGAACCGGTCTCTTTCGTCGACAAGCGAAAGATCGATCCCGAGACCGGTGAGGTCCGGGAACCGGCTGGGCACGACGCCCGGCCGGGCCCCGGCTCGGACGACGCAGGGACACAGCAGGATCAGCAGGATCAGCAGGCGAACCAGGTGGACGCCGAGCTGAACGACGAGGACACCGGCCCGGTGCACGAGGCCGAGGTCATCGCCGAAGAGGCGGCGGACTCCCCGGAGGCCGTCGAACTCGCCGAGCGCACCGCAGATCTCCAGCGGCTCCAGGCCGAGTACGCCAACTACCGGCGGCGTACCGACAAGGAGAAGGTCGAGCAGGCGGCACGCGGCAAGGCCGCCGTCGCCGAGCAGTTGCTGCCCGTGCTCGACGATCTCGATCGCGCGAAGGCGCACGGAGATCTCGAGGACGGCCCGATGAAGGCGATCGCGGACAAGCTCCGCACCACCCTCACGGGTCTCGGTCTCGCCGAATTCGGTGAGGAGGGCGACGCATTCGACCCGGAACTGCACGAGGCAGTGCAGAACGAGGGCGACGGCGGCGATCCCGTACTCGGTACCGTGCTCCGCAAGGGCTACCGGTTCGGCGACAGGGTGCTGCGGCACGCGATGGTCGCCGTGACCGACCGGCCCGACTCGGGCGGCGCGACCGCCACGGGCGAAACGAAATAAGAGCGGAAGGAGGAGGCGCCCAGTGAGCCAACGGGAGTGGATCGAGAAGGACTTCTACAAGGAGCTGGGCGTCTCGTCCGACGCGTCCCAGGACGACATCAAGAAGGCGTACCGCAAGCTGGCACGCGACCTGCACCCGGATGCCAATCCCGGTGACACCGCCGCCGAGGATCGTTTCAAGGCCGTCAGCGAGGCACACGCTGTGCTCTCGGATCCTGCCAAGCGCAAGGAGTACGACGAGACCCGCGCGATGTTCGCGAACGGCGGCTTCTCGTCGGGCGGTGGGTTCGGTGGTGGCGGCGGATTCTCCGGCGGCGGCCAGAGTTTCGACTTCGGCGACATCTTCGGTGGCGGCGGTACGACCGCCGGCGACGGCGGTATCGGCGACATCTTCGGCGGGCTGTTCGGCAACCGGGGCGGCGCGACGCGCACGTCGAATCGGCCGCGGCGCGGCAAGGATGTCGAGACCGAGACGACGCTGGACTTCCGTGAGGCCGCGCTCGGCGTCACCGTCCCGCTGCGCCTGACGAGTCCGTCGGCATGTACCAACTGCCACGGAAGTGGCGCCAAGCCCGGCACGAGCCCGCGGGTGTGCCCGAACTGCAACGGCGCGGGCGTCGTCAACCGCAACCAGGGCGCGTTCGGCTTCTCCGAGCCGTGCGATCAGTGCCGGGGCAGCGGATCGATCATCGACGAACCGTGCGAGGAGTGCCGCGGCAGCGGTATCACGAACCGCACCCGCACCATCACGGTCCGTGTACCCGAGGGCGTGTCCGACGGACAGCGCATCCGGCTCGCCGGCCAGGGCGAGGCGGGGCTGCGCGGCGCGCCGTCGGGCGATCTCTACGTCACCGTCCGGGTTCGGACGGACCCGGTGTTCGCCCGCGACGGCGACAACCTGACGATCACCGTCCCGGTCGGTTACGGTGAGCTCGTGCTGGGTACCACGGTCTCCGTCCCGACGCTCGAAGGCCGTGTCGGCGTGAAGATTCCGGCAGGTACCGCGGACGGCCGCGTCCTGCGGGTGCGCGGGCGCGGCGTCCCGAAGCGGGGCGGGGGGAGCGGCGATCTCCTCGTCACGGTCAAGGTGTCGGTGCCGCAGAAGCTCGACGACGCCGCGACCGACGCCCTGAAGACGTATCTGGATGCCGAGCAGGCCAGCGGATTCGATCCGAGGGCCGGGTGGGCAGGTGCGTGATGAGCGAGAACAAGAGAGCACGCGGTGACGGGGGCGACGGCGTCGACCCCGACGCGCAGATCTTCGTGATCTCGGTCGCGGCGCAGCTCGCGGGAATGCACGCGCAGACGCTCCGCAACTACGACCGGCTCGGGCTCGTGACCCCGCACCGTACGACGGGCGGCGGCCGCAGGTATTCACCGCGCGACGTCGCCCTGCTGCGCGAGGTGCAGCGGCTCTCGCAGGGCGAGGGCGTGAATCTCGCGGGGATCAAACGCATCATCGAACTGACGCGGCAGGTCGAGGAACTGACCTCCAAGGTGGACGAGCTGGCGCGGGAGATCGCGCGAGTGCATGCGAGCTACAGCCGCCTGCCCGCGCCGGTGACCCGCAGCAACGCGTTGGTCGTGTGGCAGCCCCGCACCGGCCGCCGCGGCGACTGACACTCCCGCGGTTCTCAGGCTCCTGCGGTTCTGCACCCCTACCGTCATTCTGCACCCCTACCAGGCAGCTGGTAGGGGTGCAGAATGCTGTTCGGGGTGCAGAACCGCTCAGGCAGTCAGGCACACGGAACGCAGGACGCGGTGGTACGTCGCGAGGCCGTACGTGTTGGGCGCGTTGATGATCGGGAACGGGGACGGCAGGAACGACAGCGGGTTCACGCCGACCTCCACCTCGATCGCGTCCGCGACGGTCACCGTCACGCGTCCCCACGCGAGTTGCATGACCTGCGTCGTCAGGGCGTAGGCGTAGCGCGCCGCGGTGAGCGACTCGTCGACGGTGAGCTCGCCCAGCGGGACGAGACCGACGTCGCCGTGGCTCTCGACGAGGTTGTTCGTGATGCCGAGCAGCGCATCGGTCGCCGCACCGCCGATCGTCGGGACGAAGCTCAGCCCGAGCGAGAGCAGGCTCGAGATCGTGTCGAAGTCGTCCTGGTTCTCGGGGATCAGGTTCGACGGCACCATGAGCGTGTCGGAGAGATACGCGAGCCGAGCGCCGAGATCCCGTGCCTGCGCTCGCGCCGCCTCGTCGGGTGCGATCGCGTCGAGGTACGACACCGTGCGATCGAGGACGCTGCGCAGCGACATGTCCGAGACCGGGGCGCACGTCGAGTCCGACACCGCGAGCGTCGCCGCGAGCTCCTCGACGATCGGATGCGGACGGAATCCGGTGTCCGAATCCGCGTCCGGCTCACCGGCGCCGGGGATCGTGCCCGTCTCGGTGACGGCGACACAACCCTTCTCGAGCGACGACTGCGTCGCGCGGTAGATCGCCTGGAATCCCATGACGCCGAGCCGCAGCGGCAGGCTGATGAGCATGCCCACCGAGACCGGCCCCACGCTCATGATCGACGGGATCATGCCCGCCACGATCGACGCGGGAACGAGGGTGGTCGTGTAGATCAGGAAGTACGCCGTCTCGATCGCCTGACCGAGCGTGAGCCGCTCGACGGGAATCGTCTGGGCCGCGACGCCGTCGCGGACGTTCATGAGCTGCGTGACGATGTGCGTCGCGACAGGATCGTTCGTGGTGTTCACGCCCGCATCGGGATCGTCGGACAGCACGGAACGCGGATTCGACACCGACAGCATCGAGATGCGGGCCTGCGCCATCCGTTCGTGCGCCTCGGCGCGCAGTTCCGGGACGACCGCTGCCATCTCGGCGGGCAGGATCGGGATCGCGTTGTCCAGGATCGTGTCGAAGACTGCACCGAGCGTCGCGTCGTTCGAGCCGACGCAGATCCCCGCGCCGCCGTCGCCGGCGCCTGTCGCGGGCGCCTCGGGTGCGGGCTGCGCATTCGCGGGCGTCACCGCACCGGTGACCGCGAGTGCGAGTGCCGCGGTGAACGCAGCCGTTCTCCATGTAGTTGTCAGACCCCGACGCACGCGCTCTCCCACCGACCTCGACCCGCGACCCGCTCGCGGCGGTCAACACGCTGCCACACGGGCGCGCTCCTGGGAAGAGACTCGCCCGTGACGCGTCGCCGAACTAGTGCATCTGGAGGCAGGACTGTCCGGTGCCGAGGTCGCCGGCGAAGCCCATCCCGACGCACTCCGCGCCGTCGGGGCCGATCGAGACGAGCGATCCGGGGGCCGCGATGGCGATGGACAGCCCGGGCGTCGAGCCGAGGGCCAGCGCGGACGCGTCCGGGCCGAAGGCGATTGCAGCAGGTGCGGTGCCGGCGGGCGCGCCGGTCACGGCAACGCCGCCGTCGAAGGCGAGGGCGAGTGCCGCGGCGTTCTCCTGAGCGACCGCAGCAGCCTCACCGACGGACGCGTACGCGGCCGCGGCACCCGACTCGCCCGCCTCGGTGGCGCACGTCGAGTCGTCGGTCTCGGCGGTCATGGGAGCTCCGCCGGGCGGCGTCGAACAGCCGATGGGGCCGGGATCGGCAGACGCGATCGCGGGTGCGCCGAGCGTGATGGCGGCCGCTGCGCCGATCGTTCCCAGACCTGCGCAGATACGAACCTTGGCGGTCGAGCGTGCTACAAACATTGGTACCCTTCCGTTTTCGGGGTGTGCCGTGGCTATCGCGTACCCCGGATACGGGAATCGCAATCCTCGGCTCGTCGCGGCGAATGACCGGCCAGTGGGACGGAATCTTCTGCACGCCCTCGCACGCTCCTACCTTGCGGCTATGCAACCAGCTGTGGACGTCGATGTCGTTGTCATCGGAGCCGGTGTCGCCGGGATGTACGCGGTGCACCGCTTCCGCCTCGACGGATTGTCGGTGCGGGGCTTCGAAGCGGGTTCCGACGTCGGCGGTACCTGGTACTTCAACCGTTATCCGGGTGCGCGGTGCGACGTCGAGAGCGTCGACTACTCGTACTCGTTCTCCGACGAACTGCAGCAGGAGTGGGACTGGAGCGAGAAGTACGCGACGCAGCCCGAGATCCTGCGGTACCTCTCGCACGTCGCGGACCGGTTCGGCCTGCGCTCCGCGTTCACCTTCGACACCCGCGTCACGGCGGCGACGTGGGACGACGGCGTGTGGCAGATCCGGACCGACTCCGGCGAGGAGGTGCGCGCGCGGTTCTGCGTGTGCGCGACGGGCAGCCTGTCGCAGCCCAACACGCCTCCGATCGAGGGTCGCGAACGGTTCACCGGCCGCGTGCTCCACACGGCGTCGTGGCCGCACGAGGGCGTCGACTTCCGTGGACTGCGCGTCGGTGTCGTCGGCACCGGGTCGTCCGGCATCCAGTCGATCCCGGAGATCGCGCGCAGCGCGGAGTCGGTGACGGTCTTCCAGCGCACCGCGAACTACAGCGTCCCCGCCGGCAACGCGCCTCTCGACGACGAGACGCGCCGCGAGCAGAAGGCGAACTACGCCGAGCGCAGACGGCTCTCGCGGCTCAGCGGCGGCGGATCGCCGTTCGTCCCGCACCCGAAGGGCGCGCTCGAGGTCGATCCGGAGGAGCGGCGCCGCGCGTACGAGGCGCGGTGGCAGATGGGTGGCGTGCTCTTCGCCAAGACGTTCCCGGATCAGACGTCGAACCTCGAATCGAACGACACCGCACGCGAATTCGCGGAGGAGAAGATCCGGGCGCTCGTGAAGGATCCCGCGATCGCCGACGCGCTCGTCCCCAAGGATCATCCGATCGGCACCAAGCGCATCGTCACCGATTCGGGTTACTTCGAGACGTACAACCGCGACAACGTCGAACTCGTCGACCTCCGGAAGACGCCGATCCGCGAGATAACCGAGACGGGCGTCGAGACGACCGCGGGACACCACGACATCGACGTTCTCGTGTTCGCAACGGGTTTCGACGCGCTGACGGGTGCCGTCGCGCGCATCGACATTCGCGGACGCGGCGGCCGTACGCTGCGCGAGCACTGGAACGGTGGCCCGCGTACGTATCTCGGGCTGGGGGTCGACGGCTTCCCCAATCTGTTCCTCGTCACGGGACCGGGCAGCCCGAGCGTCCTCGCGAACATGATCCTTGGCGCGGAGGACCACATCGACTGGATCGCCGACGCCGTGGCGCACCTCGGTGAGCACGGCAAGGCCACGATCGAGGCCCGCCCCGACGCCGTCGACGCCTGGCAGGCGCAGCTGAGCGAACGCGCCGATCGCACCCTCTTCCCGCGCGCCGCGTCGTGGTACACGGGAGCGAACATCGAGGGGAAACCTCGCGGATTCATGCTGTTCATCGGCGGATTCGCGACGTACCGGCAGATCTGCGCGGACGTCGCGGGCTCGGGCTACGAGGGCTTCACGCTCACCGACGCGCCGGTCGCGGTGACGTCGTGACGGACCGACTCGGCGGCGCCGTCGTCGCGATCACGGGCGCCGCGGGAGGAATGGGGCGCAGCCACTGCCGCACTCTCGCCGAGCAGGGCGCCGACATCCTGGCGTTCGACCTGCCGGGAGCCGATCTCACCGGGCTCCGCTCGGAGATCGAAGTGCTCGGACGTCGTTGCACCACAGCAGAGGTCGACGTGTGCGACCGGGAGGCGATGGCGACGGCCGTCACGTCCGGGACCGCCGAACTCGGTCCCCTCACCGCCGTCGTCGCGAACGCGGGCGTGTACGAGACGCCCGGGCCGGGGTGGACGGTGACCCCGGAGCAGTGGCAGCGCAGCCTCGACGTGAACCTCACCGGGATCTGGAACACGGTGTCCGCGGCAGAACCCCACCTCGCGGACGGCGGATCCGTCGTGCTGGTCAGCTCGACGGCCGGTGTCAAGGCCATCGCGAACGCAGCGCCGTACTCCGCGGCCAAGCACGCCGTCGTCGGGCTCGCCCGCACTCTGGCGAACGAGCTGGGGCAGCGAGGGATTCGCGTCAACTCCGTCCACCCCGGGTCGGTGCGCACGCCCATGATCATCAATCCGCGCGTGTTCGCGCGGCTGTGCCCGGACGTCGAGAATCCGACCGAGGAGGACGCCGCACGGGTCCTCGCGGCCCGCAACATCCTGCCGGTCCCGTGGGTGGACCCGGTGGATGTGAGCAATGCCGTCGCGTTCCTCGTGTCCGGCGAATCGCGCTACATGACCGGAACGCGTCTCGTCGTGGACGCCGGACTGACGGAGAAGGTGTGATGGGACGGCTTGCCGGCAAGATCGCGGTGGTGACGGGCGCGGCGCGCGGAATCGGCCGGGCACAGGCGATTCGGTTCGCGCACGAAGGCGCCGACGTCCTCGCGATCGACGTGTGCACGCAGGTCGAGACGACCGTGACGCCGCCCGCCACGGAGGCGGACCTCCGGCAGACCGCCGACGCCGTGCGCGCCGAGGGGCAAAGGGCGATCGAGGTGGTCGCGGACGTGCGTGATCGCGACGCGCTCGCCGCGGCCGTCGATGCCGCCGTCGCGGAGTGGGGAGGAATCGACATCGTCTGCGCCACAGCGGGGATCACGTCGTCGGCACCCGCGACGGCGATGAGCGAAGAGCAGTGGCGCACGATGCTCGACGTGAATCTCACGGGCGTGTGGACGACGTGCGCCGTGACCGCGCCCCATCTGATCGCCCGCGGCGGCGGGTCGATGGTGCTCACGAGCTCGATCGCGGGCCTGCGCGGTCTGGTCGGCGTCGCGCACTACACCGCGGCGAAGCACGGCGTCGTCGGGCTGATGCGCTCGCTGGCCGCCGAACTCGCGCCGCACGGCGTCCGCGTCAACACGGTGCATCCGACCAACGTCGACACGCCGATGATCCAGAATCCAGCGGTGCGCGCGAAATTTCGTCCCGACCTCGCGGATCCGACGCGCGAGGAGTTCGCCGCCGCGGCGAGAACGATGAACCTGCTGCCGATTCCGTGGATCGAGCCCGAGGACGTCGCGAACGCCGCGTTGTTCCTCGCGTCCGACGAGGCCCGCTACATCACGTCGGTGGCGCTGCCGGTCGACGCGGGAGCGACGCAGAAATAGGTGCGGGGGCCACCCAGCGCTGGCCCGGGGCAGCGCCGTGTCAGTACCCGATCGTGAACCGCTCGCGATAGTGCGTGGGGTTCTCGATCTCGTCGACGAAGGCGCGAGCGAAATCTCCGCCGGCGATCGACGACGTGCCGTCCGGCTCGACCAGCAGGGTGTCCGCGCCGAGCCGATACGTCCCGCGTTCGGGGACGTCGGCGTCGGCGCCGTACAGCGCCGACGGGCTCGCGTAGAACCAGTCGACGTCCTCGAGCGTGCGCTCGAGCTCGACGAGAACCGCGTACGTCCCTTCCGCCTCGGGACGCCACGCGTCGGGGAAGTCGTCGGTGTCGATGAGCCGCGGCCCGCCGGGTGCGACGTGCAGCGACGCCGCGCCGCCCACGGCGCCGAGTCGCGTTCGATGTCGCGCCGCCGACACCGCGATGTCGGAGATCGCCTCGTACGCGCCGCGGCCGTCGACGTTTCTGCCGGGGACGGCGAGGACGAGGACGTCGGCGTCGCGCGTCAGGTCGTCGACGAACTGCGTGTCGAAGAGCGATCCCGCTCGCACGGTGACGTGATCGGCGGGCGTGAGCGACGAGACGTCGCGCGCCACGGCGATCACGTCGTGCCCGCGCGAGAGAGCTTCACGTGTGATCCGCGATCCCGAGTACCCGGTGGCTCCGATGACGGCGACTGTGGTCATGTCCGCACCCTAGTCCGGGGCCGCGGGTGGGATCGGCGACTTCGAGGTCTGCGCCCGGACGTAGGTGAGGACGACGACGCCACGAGAGGTGATGGCGCTGTGTGTCAACGCGAACTGAGCAAGATGGCCGTGATCGTCGAACATGCGCTTGCCCGCGCCGAGCACGACGGGAAAGATCAGCAACCGGTACTCGTCGACGAGATCGTGCTCGGCCAGCCCGCGAACGAGACGACCGGCGCCGAAGACGACGAGATCGCCGTGGGTGCCTGCCGTCAGGTCGCCGACCGCGGAGGGCACATCGTGGCCGATCACGGACGAGTTCTCCCACCGCCGTGCGTCGAGCGATCGCACATCGGGCGCGGACGAGATCACGTACTTCGGCATACGCCTCATCGCAGCCACCGGGGGCACGGAATCGTCGGCACCCGACCACCCGGCGGACAAAATCTCGAAGGAACGCCGGCCGAGCAGCATTCCGGAGGCGCCGAGCGTCGATTCCGCCATGAACTCGTCGACGACGGAGTCGCTGTACGGCGGAACCCAGCCGCCGTGTGCGAAACCGCCCTCGCGGTCCTCGTCCGGTGACAGCGGCGCCTGGACTACGCCGTCGATACTGACGAAGCTCACGACGACCACCCGGCCCCGAGGAGCGACGGCGTCGCGGGCCGAACCGAGAGTCATGATCGGGCCTCTGTCCCTTGTGGCGGCTGTTCCCCGCGGCGACGATGGCCATCTCACGGTAGGACCGACCGCGAGCCGGAGTCAACGTGTGCATCGACCGACTTCCCGTGGAAAAGTGCCGCGCGAGAACGAGCATCACGACTTCGGCTCGTGTGATCGCGGTCGTTGTTACGGTCGTCACGTGTCCGGCGACCGGGCCGGGCTCGACGGCAGGAGCTGCGTCATGGGTGTGCGATTCGTGTCGGCCACGGCGAACGAGGTGCTCGATTCGCGCAGCAGACCCACGCTCGCGGTGCACCTGCTCACGGCAGAGGGGCGCGGTTTCAGCGCGGGCGTGCCGTCGGGCGCGTCGACGGGGAGCCGTGAGGCCGTCGAACTCCGGGACGGCGACGATGCGCGTTACGGCGGGCAGGGTGTCCTCGGTGCCGTCCGGAACGTGAACGAACCGATCGCGGAACTGCTGACGAGCCGGGTCTTCGAGTCTCTCGAGGACCTCGACCGGGCGATGATCGAGCTCGACGGCACGGACGACAAGTCGTCGCTGGGTGCCAATGCGATCGTCGGCGTCTCGATGGCGGCCGCACGGGCGTTCGCCGCTGCCGACGGCACACCGTTGTGGCGCTTCCTCGGGCCGGCGGACGGTGAACCGCGGATGCCGGTGCCGCACTTCAACGTTCTCAACGGCGGTGTGCACGCCGCGAACGATCTCGACTTCCAGGAGTTCATGATCGCGCCGCTGGGCGCGCCGTCGGCCGCCGAAGCGGTGCGGGCGGGCTCGGAGATCTACGGGCACCTGAAGAGCCTGCTGCGCGAACGCGGTCACGAGGTGGGCCTCGGCGACGAGGGCGGCTTCGCACCCGAGATCGCCGATCCCGCCGACGTCCTGCAGCTCGTCGCGGACGCGATCGAGGGTGCGGGCTACACGGCCGGGCGTGACGGCGTCGCGATCGCGCTCGATCCCGCGTCGAGCGAGTTCGAGAAGGACTGCGTCTACCGCGTCGCGGGCCGTGACCGTTCGTCGGACGAGATGATCGACTACTACGCCGAACTCGTGGACCGCTTCCCGATCTGGAGCATCGAGGACGGGCTGAGCGAACGCGACCGGGACGGCTGGCGCCGGCTCACCGAACGGCTCGGGGAGCGGGTCCAACTCGTCGGCGACGATCTGTTCGTGACGAATCCGGCGATCGTGCGGGACGCGATCGCGGACGGCATCGCGAACGCGGCGCTGATCAAGGTCAATCAGATCGGCACCGTCACGGAGACGCTCGAGACGCTCGCGGTGTGCCGCGAGGGCGACTACGCCGCGATGGTCTCGCACCGTAGCGGCGAGTCCGACGATTCGTTCATCGCCGACCTCGCCGTCGCGTCCGCGTGCGGTCAGATCAAGTCGGGAGCCCCCGCGCGTGGCGAGCGCATCGCGAAGTACAACCGGCTCGTCGAGATCGAGGCGCTCCGCGCTCGTGAGTGAATTTCCGGTGTCTCGAGGCCGATCAGTCGCTCACGAGGACGCAGCGTGCACCGGTGTAGATCGTCGGCATGCACTTGTTGCAGTGGATGCACAGCGACCGGGTCTTCGGCTCCGCCGCGATGCGATTGATCAGGTCCGGCTCACGCAGCAGCGCGCGCGCCATCGCGACGAACTCGAAGCCCTCGGCCATCGCCGTGTCCATGCCCTCGCGGTCGGTGACGCCGCCGAGCAGCATCAACGGCATCGAGACCGCGTCCCGGATCTGCCGCGCCGACTCGAGCATGAACAGCGGCTTGTACGGATACTCGTGCAGGAACGCCCCGCCGACAACGCGCACACCCAGCTTGATCGGCTGCTGCATGACCTGAGCGAACTCGGGGATCGGGGCGTCGCCCTTGAACAGGTACATCGGATTGAGCAGCGAGCTGCCGATCGTCAGCTGGATCGCGTCGAGCGAGCCGTCCTCCTCGAGCCACCGCGCCACCTGGATCGCCTCGTCGAGCCAGAACCCGCCGGGCACACCGTCGTCCATCGACAGCTTGGCGACGATCGCGAGCTTCCCGCCGACGGCCTCACGCACCTCACGCGCCGTCTCACGGACGAGCCGCGCTCGATTCTCGAGCGAACCGCCGTACGCGTCGGTGCGCTTGTTGAGCTTGGGGCTCAGGAACGAACTCGCGAAATAGTTGTGGCCGAAATGGATCTCGACGGCGTCGAAGCCCGACTCGGCTGCGAGCATCGCGGCGGTGCCGTGTGCGATGCGGATCCGTTCGATGTCCGATGCCGACGCTGCATGCACCGACCGCATCGCGAGCGGATTGAACATGCGCGACGGCGCGAGCGCGCGGTAGCCCGTCAGCCGCTGATTGCCGACGGGGCCTGCGTGCCCGATCTGCGCCGATGCCGCGGCGCCCTCGGCGTGGACGGCGTCGGTGAGGCGGCGCAGTCCCGGCACGGCGTCGGGCCGCATCCAGATCTGGTCGGCCTCGGTGCGGCCCTCGGGCGCGACGGCGCAGTACGCGACGGTCGTCATCCCGACACCGCCCGCGGACGGCGCGCGGTGGTACTCGATGAGGTCGTCGCTCACGAGCGCGCCGGGGGTGCGTCCCTCGAACGTCGCGGCCTTGACGACGCGATTGCGGAGCGTCAGCGGGCCGAGTTTCGCGGGGGCGAGGACGTCGGGCACCGTCATCGGCCGCTCCGATCGAATCGGATCGGACTCGGATCCTGGCGGTAGGTCATCGGGATTCGACCCGCCTCGATCTCCTCGTCGATCTTCGCGTGCAGGACGCCGCACGTGGGCTGCCATCCGCCCGGCTCCTGATCGTGCGTCAGCTGCGGGCACACGGTGCGCGCGGGCCACTGGACGCTGGTGTGCTCGTCGCTGAACTTCTCGACGAGAACCGCTGTCCCACAGCCGCACGTCACGGTCGTGGGCCCGGCGGAGGCCGGCAACCGGCGGGAATCGACATCACTGGTCATGCGATCTCCTTCATGTCCTCGGGGGCCCAGAACGCCCGCATGGACGTGATGAGCAGGTCGCCGTCCGGGCCGGGCTCGAACGTCATGACGTCGATCGGCTCGACCTCGTACGTCGCACCGCCCACCGTCGTGGTGACGCGGAACGAGAACGCGGCGCCGCCCTCGGTGGCACGGACGGACAGCAGTTCGGTCGCCCGGCTCGCCTGTTCGAGCGGCGCGTAGAACTCGGTGATGGCCGCGCGGCCCCGGACCGGCTCGGAGCCGACCGGATCCTCGAGGGTTCCCTCGGGGGCGTAGAGCGCGGCGATCTCGGCGGCGGACTTCGACGCGACGGCGTCGAGGTAGCGTGCGACGGTGGCCCGCTGCGCATCGAGAGTGGTGGTCTGCGTCATGCGTCACGACGGTAGTGGCGCAGCCCACACGCTGCCGCCGATCTTCCCGCACAGTGGAAGAACGCGGCCCCGCCGTTGGGCCGCCGAGGTTGTTAGGCTTTCGCAAATGGGCGAATCCGATGATCACGACACCCGGGACGGCGACGCCGTCCCGAGCTATCCGCCCCTGCCCGTGACGAGTTGGGCAGTGCTCGGCATGCTCGCGTTCGGCGAGGAACTGTCGGGGAACGACCTCAAGAAGTGGGCCGACTGGAGCATCGGATTCTTCTACTGGAGCCCATCGGTCAGCCAGGTGTACGGCGAGCTCAAGAAACTCGAGAGCATGGGCCTCGTCGCGTCGCGGACGATCAGCGAAACCGGTGTGCGCGGCCGCCGGGTGTACGCCGCGACGAGCGAGGGTATGGACGCCGTCCGCGCGTGGGTGCGCGACGCGCCCGTCGAGATTCCCGTGCTCAAGCACGGCGTCATGCTGCGGATCTGGCTCGGCCATCTCAGCGATCCGGAGCACCTGAAGTCGTTGGTACGCGCCCACATCGAGAACATGGAGCAGTTGCGCGCCCGGGCCGCGCTGCACGCCGATCATTCGACGCGCGAACCCGGCTGGGCGTTTCCCCGGATGAGTCTGCGGTGGGCGCTGCGCTACTTCGAGGCCGAGATCGAGTTGTCCCGGGCCCTGTTCGACGAGATCGACGAGGCCGCAGAGCAGTTCGCCGCCGCCCGAGTCGACGGTACGGGGCTGCTGGCACCGCAGGTGCCGGGCAGCTGGCGCACCGTCGAGGATGTCGTCTCGGGGCTGACGCGGGGCTGACCCGCGCACCGGCTCAGGCGGAGTGCGCGCGGGGAGCGCTGGGCCAGCCGCGACGGCTCCCGACCGCGGGAGCGACGCCGACGAGCTGTTCGCGGTAGTCGTGCCAGATCCGCGTCGCCGCTGCGCGCACGGGGTTCGTGAGCCGGTGATCGAACGGCATCGCACGGATCGGTCCACACAGCGAGATCGCGGCGACGGCCTCCTCTGCAGGACCGATGGGCGCAGCGATACAACCGAATCCGCGCAGCGACTCCTCACGCTCGAGCGCGATTCCTCGCTCGCGTATCTGTGCGAGTTCGGGATCGGCGGTCTCGCGGCCCGCGAGCAGCACCTTGCCGACTGCCGTACGGCGAGCCGGCCGCCTGCCGCCCGACCTGGTCGGGACGGAGCCGCCGAGCCGGCCGCCGATCTTCTCGAGGTACACGATGTCGGAGCCGTCGAGAACCGCGAGATGCACGACGTAGCCGGTCATCCGGTGCAGCTCGTGCAGGGTGGGCATCGCGGCGGTGTGGACGCGGTCCTGCGCGAGAGCGAGCGATCCGAGCTCGATGAGGCCCATGCCGAGTTCGTAGTCCCGGCCGCTGCGGCGTAGCCACCGCATCTGCACGAGCTGGTCGAGCATGCGGTGGGCCGACGAGCGCGGCAGGCCCGTGCGACGGACGACGTCGGACAGGGTGAGGCGGCCGGGGCCGTCGAACGCGTTCAGGACCGAGGAGACCCGATCGAGAACGGCGGTGGGGGCTGTGGGGTGCGGGGCGAGCGACTCGACACTCACGACATCTCCTTGCTGTTACCGAACGTCACCAACACTTCGACGTGGCTATTTCTAATCGAAATAGTGACACGTTCCACGCGAAATGTGAAGTGGATCACGAAACAAACCCCGCGACCCGTTTCCGGATCGCGGGGTTCGTGGCACAGCGGAGCCACCCCGGAGGGGTACGGGTCACATCGCGGCGAGCGGCTCGCTGCCCGACCAGTCGTGGCCCCAGTAGCTGTCGGCCGTGATCTCCTCGGAGCTGTAGTGCGCCTCGTCGACCTTCGTGCCCTCGGTGCCGAACTCGATGTCCCAGCCGCCGGGTGCCCGCACGTAGAACGAGATCATCTTGTCGTTCGTGTGACGGCCGAGAGTCGAGGACACCGAGAAGCCGTCCTTGACGACGCGATCGAGGGCCTGGCCCACGGCGTCGAGCGTGTCCACCTCGACCATGATGTGGATCAGGCCCGGAGCACCCGCGTGCGGCGCGGGGATCAGCGCGAGGCTGTGGTGGCGCTCGTTGATGCCGAGGAAGCGCAGGCGCACGGGCCCGACCTCCGGCGGCGTCGGGATGCGGAAGGCGCCGCGGGGCAGGAATCCCAGTACGTCGGTGTAGAACTCGAACGAGGCGTTCGGATCCATCACCGGGAGCACCGCGTGGCCGAGGCCCTGCGAACCCGTGACGAACTTCGCGCCGAACGGCGTCACCACCGGCGAATGATCCAGCACCGCACCGTGGAAAACCTCGAGGGCGGTCCCGTTCGGATCCTGGAAGGTGATGACCTCCTCGACGCGACGTGCGTCGGCTTCCTCGACCGACAGCGGCTTGACGGCCACGCCGGCCCGCTCGACGGACTCCCGCACCCGCTCGAGGGCGGCGTGATCGCGTACCTCCCAGCCGATTGCGACGATCTCGTCTGTCTCGCCGGGAACCACGACGATGCGCGACGAGCGCTCGTCCATGCGCAGGTACAGGGCGTCGGGATCGGGTCCCGAGCCCTCGGCGAAGCCGAGGACGTCGAACGCGAAGGTGCGCCATCGGTCCATGTCGTTGGTCTGGACCTTGACGTAGCCCAGTGCCTTGAGGTCTGTCATGTTCTTCTCTTCCTTCGTGCGCGAAATCTGCTGTCGAAGCGGCGTTGTGTCAGATCATCATTCGCAGTGGCCCTTCCGGGTCTACGCCGAGCCTTGTCAGCGAGGACGCGTGGAACACGGTGCCGGGCACGTGGATCGCATGGTGCAGGCCGGCGTGTGCGTCGCGCCAGAAGCGCTGCAGCGGCTTGTCCATGCGCAGGGCGTTGCCGCCACAGCGCGGGTACACCTTGTCGATCGCGTTCACGGCGCGCCAGGCGGCCTGGACCTGGGTGCGACGACCCTCGGCACGCTGTCCGAACGTGGGCGTCTTGCCCGAGTCGACGAGATCCCACATGCGATCGACGTTGGCCAGCACCGTGTCCCGTGCGGCGAGCAGGTCTCCGGTTGCCTCGGCGAGGGCGTACATGGTGTACGGGTCGTCCTTGACGCGGGAGCCCTGCGCGTTGATCCGGTCGCCCTGGTACTCCTCGGCGCAGCGGAGCATTCCCTCGGCGATGCCGATCGTCGCCGACGTGATGCCGAGCGGGAACATGGTGGACCACGGCATGAGGTAGAGCGTCTCGGTGCGGCCGTACTTGCGTACCGCCGTCCCGTCGATCACCTCGTCGCAGTCCATGACGCGGTAGTCGGGGACGAAGGCGTTCTCGACGACGACGTCCTTGGAGCCGGTGCCGCGCAGCCCCATCGTGTCCCACGAATCCTCGATGATGCGGTAGTCGCTACGAGGAATGATGACGTGGAGCATGCGAGCGGGCTCTTCGGGACGGCCGTCCGGGGTGCACGCGAGCGCACCGAGGAACGCCCAGTCGCAGTGGTCGGTTCCCGACGAGAACTGCCAGCGGCCGGAGAACGTGTAGCCACCGTCGACCGGGACGCACAGGCCGCCCGGCATGTACGGCGACGCCATCCAGGTGTTGTCGTCCTCGCCCCAGACTTCCTGCTGGGCACGGGGATCGGCGAACGCGAGCTGTCACGGGTGCACGCCCACGATGCCGTGGACCCAGCCCGCCGACGGGTTGAGTGCGGCCGTCGCCATGACGGTCTCCGCGAATTCGCGCGGATGAACCTCGGCTCCGCCGTACTCCTTCGGCTGGAGCATCTTGATCGAGCCGGCTTCCTTCATGCGCTTGGCCGTCTCGTCGGCGAGCTTGCCGATCCGCTCGGCCTCCTCGCCCTCGGCGAACAGCTCGGCCGACATCGCGTCGATGCGGCCCAGGACTTCGTAGCTCATCTCGGGTGTGCTTTCTCTCAGACCTCGGTCGAGGTGATGGTGCGTCCGGCGGCGAGGTTGTCGTCGACCTCTTTGCGCCAGTTGGCGACGGCCCGGGTCGTGTCGATCTCGAACTCGAACCGGTTGGTCATGTCGTCGGCCACGTCTGCTGCGTCCACGTAGAACTGCTTGTACCAGCGACGGAGCTGGTAGACCGGGCCGTCCTCCTCGGACAGCAGCGGATTGTCGATGGGGGCCTTGTTCTTCCAGATGTCGACGTCCTGCTCGAAACCGAGCTTGACGCCCTCCGCGAACTGTTCGGCCATGGCTTCCGACTGCTCGTCGGTCATGCCCGGGAGCTTCTTGACGATCGCGCCGTACTGCAGCACGAACTCGTTGTTGCTCACGGGGTAGTGGCAGTTGATGAGGACGGTGTTGATCGTCATCCCGTTGGCCTGCGACTCGAGCCAGTCGATCATGTACGACGGGCCGAAATATGTCGCCTCCGAGGCGAGTTCGGCGTTCGGATCGTCGTAGTTGGTGCCGACGATGACGTCCTCACGTCCCGTCGAGCGCATGTACTGGGTGGCGGTGTGTCCTTCGAAGACGTTCTTGAAGTAGCGCGGGAACGAGTAGTGCACGTAGAAGAAGTGCGCCATGTCGACGACGTTGTCGACGATCTCGCGGCAGTGCGAACCCTTGATGCGGATCGACTTCCAGGACCAGTCGGTCCACTCGTCGGTGCCGTATCCCTCGATGTGGGGGATCGTGACGTCCTCGGGCGGCGGGTTGCCCTCGGGATCGTTCCAGACGTAGAGCTGCCCGTTGCGTTCGAGCGTCGTCCACGCCTTGGTGCGTGCGAGCGGCGGAACCCGGCGGGCGTAGGGGATGTCGGTACAGCGTCCCTTGCCGTTCCAGCGCCAGTCGTGGAAGGGGCAGGCGATCGAGTCGCCTTTGACGGTGCCGTGGGCGAGGTTGCCGCCCATGTGCCGGCAGTACGCGTCGAGGACGTTGAGCTTGCCGGTGCTGTCGGCGAACACGACGAGGCTGGTGCCGAAGACGTCGATCTGGTGGGGCTTGCCGTCGGCGAGATCGCGGGTCAGGCCGAGGCAGTGCCACCCGCGCGCGAAGCGCGAGGGAGCCGCGGCGGCCTCGATCGTGCGGACCTCGATGGTCTCGTCGGTCGCGTCGTGGGATTCGCTTCCGGGGCGAGTGGACAATTCGGTCATTCGGGTCCTCCGTGTGCCGGCGGGGTCTGTGATTCACCTCATAGTCGTGGTGCAGTGCCGTCGGCGAAACGGGCGTTCCCGCTGGATGGAAGGGGATGCGGCTCCGCGGAGCGCCTACACGAGTACGAAGCCGAGGGCCGCCACGGCGATCGTGACCCCCACGGAGCCGCAGGCGTACATCACCGCGAGGCCGAATCGCCGCCGCTGCATCAGCCGCACCGTCTCGAAGGACGCCGTGCTGAACGTCGTGTATCCGCCACAGAACCCGACCCCGAGCAGGGTGAGCCAGGTGTGCGCGATGTCGCCCTCCAGCGTCATCGCGGTCAGGACGCCGAGCAGCAGCGAACCGCTCACGTTGATCGCGAAGGTCGCCCACGGAAAACCGACCTTGGTCCGAGCGGCGATCACGCCGTCCACGACGGACCGGCACACCGCGCCGAGCGCGCCGAAGAGTGCGACGCCGAGGACGGTGATCATCGCAGCCGCCCCCTCGCCATCGCGCCCGCCGCGACGATCCCCGCGGCCGTCGCGACGAACCCGCAGCACACCGTCGCCACCGTGTAGCCGAGCGCGACGCCCGGCGATCCTGCGCGGATCAGGAGCATCGAGTCGACAGCGAACGCGCTGTACGTCGTGAACGCACCGAGAAAGCCCGTGCCGCACGCGAGCCGGACGCGGCGTCGCCACCCGGTGTCGGTACCGGCGACGGTGAGGGTCTCGAGCAACGCGCCGAGCACGAAAGCGCCGACGAGATTGACGGTGAACGTCGCCCACGGCCATGCGCCGCCGGAATCGAGCGCGATGCCGACGCCCCATCGGGCGACCGATCCCAGGGCGCCCCCCGCGAACACGAGCCCGATCGTCTCGGGCCGGACGTGGGGCGGGAGCGAATCCGGGTCGAACGGAAGACGACGGGCGGACCACACGGGCGCACTCCTTCCCTGGATCGGAAAGGAACCATCAGCCGGTGTCGGCGGTTCGGGCCGCGCCGGCCGCCGACGCGGCCGACAATCGAACCCTGGCGGGATCCATCGCCGGAGCCAAGACTAGCGGGCACCACGACCGATGCACGTGAGCCACGACCGACGAGGAGAACGGTGGCCGAGAAATTCCCCACATCCACGCACGAGCCCGGTGTGCGCACCGTCTATCTCGCCCGGCACGGGGAGACGGGGCTCAACGCCGAAGGCCGGATCCGCGGCCTCGCCGATCCGCCGCTCGACGACGTCGGCGTCGCCGAGGCCGGCCGCCTCGCGGAGGTGCTGGCGGAGGTCGCGCCGAGCGTCGTCGTCACCGGGCCGCTCGAACGCGCCGTCGCGACGGGGCGGGCGATCGCCGACGCCGCGCGGGCGCCGCTGCTCACCGACGAGCGGCTCAACGACCGCGACTACGGCGAGTGGACGGGCGCTGTGCGCGCCGAGGTGATCGAGCGGTTCGGCAGCGTCGACGCCGCGCCCGGAGTCGAGCCGCGAGGCGACCTCGACCGGCGGGTGCTCGCGGCGTTCCTCGATCTCGTCGACGAGTTCGACACCGAACCCGTCGTCTTCGTCTCGCACGACGCCTTCAACACGACGCTCATCGGCATGATCGACCCGAGCCTCGGTGACGTCCGGCAGCGGACGGCGTGCTGGAACCTGCTGCGCTACCGCGACGGCCACTGGATCGTCGAACTCTACGATCAGAAGCCCTGACGCACGGTTCAGCTCGTGGTCTGCTTCGCCTTGTCGTGACTGCCCGGTCCGACGTGCGCCTCGTCGCGCATTCGCGCGATCATGTGCGGGTAGTGCAGCTCGAATGCGGGACGCTCGGAGCGGATGCGCGGCAACTCGGTGAAGTTGTGCCGCGGCGGCGGGCAGGACGTCGCCCATTCGAGCGAGTTGCCGTACCCCCACGGGTCGTCGACCGTCACGACCTCGCCGTACCGGTACGACTTGAAGACGTTCCACAGGAACGGCAGCGTCGAGGCACCGAGCACGAACGCGCCGATCGTCGAGATCGTGTTGAGCGTCGTGAACCCGTCCGTCGGCAGGTAGTCGGCGTAGCGGCGCGGCATACCCTCTGCGCCGAGCCAGTGCTGCACGAGGAACGTCGCGTGGAACCCGAAGAACGTGAGCCAGAAGTGCCACTTGCCCAGGCGTTCGTCGAGCATGCGGCCCGTCATCTTCGGGAACCAGAAGTAGATGCCGGCGTACGTCGCGAACACGATCGTCCCGAAGAGCACGTAGTGGAAGTGCGCGACGACGAAGTACGAGTCGGTGACGTGGAAGTCGAGCGGCGGGCTCGCGAGGATGACGCCGGACAGACCGCCGAACAGGAACGTCACGAGGAAGCCCAGTGAGAACAACATGGGTGTCTCGAAGGTCAACTGGCCCTTCCACATCGTGCCGATCCAGTTGAAGAACTTCACACCCGTGGGCACGGCGATGAGGAACGTCATGAACGAGAAGAACGGCAGCAGCACTGCGCCCGTCGCGTACATGTGGTGCGCCCACACGGCGATCGACAGCGCCGCGATGGCGATCGTCGCGTAGACGAGGCCGCTGTAGCCGAAGATCGGTTTCCGGCTGAAGACCGGGAAGATCTCCGACACGATGCCGAAGAACGGCAGCGCGATGATGTAGACCTCGGGGTGCCCGAAGAACCAGAACAGGTGCTGCCACAGCAGTGTGCCGCCGGTCGCGGGGTCGTAGATGTGCCCGCCGAGATGGCGGTCGTACCAGAGCGCGAGCAGGGCGGCCGTGAGGATCGGGAACGCCAGCAGGATGAGGATCGATGTGATGAAGATGTTCCACGTGAAGATCGGCATCCGGAACATCGTCATCCCGGGTGCCCGGAAACAGATGATGCTCGTGATGAAGTTGACGCCACCGAGGATCGTGCCGAGACCGGACACGCCGAGCCCGAGGATCCACAGGTCCGCGCCTACGCCGGGGGAGTGGATCATGTTCGTCAGCGGCGAGTACGCCGTCCACCCGAAATCGGCGGCACCCGTCGGCGTGACGAACCCCGCCATCGCGATGAGCGCGCCGAACAGATACAGCCAGTAGGAGAACGCGTTGAGCCGCGGGAACGCGACGTCCGGTGCGCCGATCTGCAGCGGAACGATGTAGTTCGCGAAACCGAAGACGACCGGCGTCGCGTAGAACAGCAGCATCACGGTGCCGTGCATCGTGAACAGCTGATTGAACTGCTCGTTCGAGAGGAACTGCAATCCCGGGCGGGCGAGCTCGGCGCGCATGAGCAGCGCCATGAGCCCGCCGATGAGGAAGAACACGAAGGTCGTGACCAGATACAGGATGCCGATCTGCTTCGGATCGGTCGTGCTGATGAGCCGGTAGATCGCCGAGCCCTTGCGGCCCACGCGGGGCGGATACGGCCGCTTCGCCTCGATCGGACGTACACCGGTAGCTGTCATGAGCGTCGCTCCGTACTCGCGGGACGGGGATGCATACGCACGGCAGGGCACGGAAAACCGGCCCACACCGGGTGACTCACAGTGTGCGCCACACCCGACGCCCCGGTGAGTGAATCGGCGCGTTCGGTCCGATTTCGGTGTTTACGCAGCTGACATGCGGGTTATCCGGATCTCACCATTCGTGCTCGAAGCGAGGTTGACATGACCGATCGCACGCCGCATCCCACCGAACGACACGTTCCGAAACACGAGGCGAGGCACGACGAGGCGGGCCATCCCGTCGCCGACGATCTCCGCCCCGTCGATCACCGCCCCGTCGATCACGGCGGCGAGACGACCGCCCACCCGCGCGGCGGACGCGTCCACATTCCGCGCTCGCGCGGTGCGTTGAGCGGGCTGCTGCTCGTCGTCGCCGGCGCGTGGGGTGCGCTCGCGCCGTTCGTCGGCCCGCTGTTCGACTTCGGCTTCACGCCGCGGGAAGCCTGGACGTGGACGACGGGACGCGGCTGGCTCGAAGTGCTACCCGGCGTCGTGTGCGTGCTCGGTGGGCTGTTCCTGCTCTTCAGTCGCAATCGCGTCACAGCGATGTTCGGCGGCTGGCTCGCCGTCGCCGCCGGAGTGTGGTTCGTGATCGGCCGTCAGCTCGCGCAGCCGTGGGGCCTCGGCGATCCCGGGGAGCCGGGCGGGTCGTCGCCGTGGCTGCGAGCTCTCGAGGACATCGCGCTCTTCTCCGGGCTCGGCGCGTTGATCGTCTTCCTCGCGGCGGGAGCGCTCGGACGGCTCTCGGTGCGCAGCGTCCGCGACATCAGGGCCGCCGAAGTGCGGCATCGCACCGACATCGAGTGAGCGTCATGCGTCGTAGGCGATGTTCTCCACCGGGGTCCCGGACTCGAGCAGCAGGTCGACGGTCTCGCCGACCATGACGGGTGAGCCGCACACCAGCACCTGCTGGTCGACGAACGCCCCGTACGACGCCACGATCTCGCCGGGCTCGCCCACGACGATGTCGTCGGGCGCGAACGTCGCGGCCGAGCTCAGTTCCGTCGCGCGGCGGACGTGCTCGTAGAACGGGTCGTGACGTTCGTCGCGGCTGCGGACCACCGGAATCACGGTGAGCCACGGCAACTGCTGCACGAGCAGGCACAGCATGTCGGCGGCGTAGAGATCCTGCGGCGTGCGATCCGCGGCGAACAGGAACACCTTCGGCTGCCGCTCGCGGGCGGCGAGGTCGAGCAGCAGTGCGCGCATGGGGGCGAGGCCCGTGCCGTCGGCGATCATGACGACGTCGCCGCCGTTCTCGTCGACGGCGAGGTCGCCGCGCGGATCGCGGATCGTCCACGTGTCACCGGGGCGCGTGTCGGCGACCATCGCGCCACTCGACTGCCCGCCGGGCACGGAGCGCACGTGGAACTCGAGCTTGCCGTCGCGGGACGGCGGCAGCGCGGGGGAGAGCCGTCGCCACGCTCCCGGCGCCTGCGGCACACCCACCTCGACGTGCTGGCCCACCGCGAACGGCACCGGTCCGCCGATCAGCCGGACGACGGCGGTGTCGTCGCGAAGCCGATGATGCTGGACGACCTCGGCCTGCCACTGCTGCACGAAAGCTCCTTCGCCGTCGGATGAGGGGATCTCGCCGGATGACGACATCGCGTCAGAAGAGGGGATCGTGGGAGACGACGTCGGGCGGCGTGCCCGCAGCGCGGAGTGCGTACAGCGTCGTCTTGACCATCGACGGCGAGCCGCTGATCTGGATCTGCCGGTCCGCCCACGAACCGAAACTCGCGACGACCTTGCCGATCGGGCCGTGCAGCCGCTGGTGCAGGCCGGGCGGGACCTCGGCGGGCGGCGTGGTGTTCCACCACGGATCCTCGTCGTGCTCGGCGACGGGGACGACGGTCAGCCACGGATTGCTCATCGCGAGATGCCACAGCGTCTCGAGGTCGTACAGGTCGCGCGGATAGACCCCGCCGACGAACAGGTGCACGCGCGGGTTCGTGCCGCGCATCGCCATGTCCATGATCTGCGCGCGCAGCGGCGCGAGCCCCGTCCCCTGCGCGATCATGAGGACGTCGCGGTTCGCGTCGAGGTCCACCGCGAGGGCGCCGAGCGGCGCGCCGATTCGCCAGCGGTCGCCGACCTGCGTCTCGGAGACGATCGCGGGGGAGACCCATCCGCTCGGGACACGGCGCACGTGGAACTCGATCTGCCCGAACGGATTGGACGGGATCGCGGGCGAGTAGTAGCGCCACAGTCCCTGGCGTTGCGGGATCTGCACGCTGACGTACTGGCCCGCGTAGTACGGCATCGGCTCGTCGATCTCGAGCCGGACGATCGCCAGATCGTCGAGACGGCGTTCGTGGGCGACGACGGTCGCGTCCCAGAACGCGGGCAGCTCCTCCTCGTCGGAAGCGTCCGCCATCGTGCCGACGATGGTGCCGACGACCTCGCTCCATGCGGCGTCGACGGTCGGCGTCCACAGCAGGGTGACGAGCGAGCCGCGCAGCGACTGCAGCAGTGCGCGGCCGCCGGCCTCGTAGTGCTCGCGCGCGACGCCGTACTTGCGGTGATCGCGGCCGAGCTGACCGAGGAAGGTCAGCATGCGGTCGGGCTGCTCGACGTTGTCGAGGACGTAGCGGATCGCGGTGAGCATTCGGTGCGTCTGCGCCTCGAGGTTCGCGGGGAACAGCAACCTGAGCTGAGGATTCTCGGCGAAGAGGTTCGCGTAGAAGGACTGCGCGAGGTGGCTGTCCCAGTCGGGCCGGGCCGCCATGTCCTTGTACGTCGCGCGGACGCGCCGCAGGGTGCGGTCGTCGAAGATCGGGTCGGCCACCGCTCCCCCTTTCGGCTCGCTGCGAGTCCCGGCGGGCTCGTGGCGCCGAGTCTAGCGACCGGCTTTCGCGAGCCGGAGATCGTCGACGACCTGCCGCACCATCCGCAGCGACGCGGCGTCGAGAACGTTGCCGAACTCGATGACCCGGACCTGCGGTGCGAGCCTGTCGCGGAGCTGCGCCATGCCGCTCGGGATCACGACGACGTCGATGCCCTGCAGGCTCGCGTCGGTGGTGTCGGCGAGCATCACGATATCGGTGAGCCCCGCCTGATCGAGCGAGTCGCGGACGCTCGCCGCCTGCTCGTCGTTGTGGTACCAGAGGCCGACATGCTGCCCGCGGGGCACCTGCGCGATCTCGACGAGCGTCCGCACGTGCGGTGCGACGACGAGGCCGACGACGTCGGTCGTGGGGCCGCGGAGCAGCGACCGCACCTCGGTGAGGTGGAAGAAGGTCGTCAGGACGAGGTCGACGTCGATCTCCTGCGGATCGAACTCGCCGAGCACGAGCGGCGTCACGGGCAGCTCGAGTTCGCGGGCGATCTCGTCGGCGAACGCGCGTGCGCGGTCGGGATTGCATTCGACGAACGCGACGGTCGGCTTCGCGTCGACGACGCGGATCGCGATGCCGGTGACGAGTTCGCGCACCTCGGCCGGCGACAGCCCGAGTTCGAGGCATTCGCGTGCCGCGCGTTCGAGGATCTCGCGTGCCTGGTCGCGGGTCGCCGACGACGTCCGTGCCCGCTCGCCGCCCACGACGATCATGCCGTTGCGGCCGCGCGGCTCGATGAGCCCGGCCGCGCGGAGCTCGCCGTACGCGCGGGCGACGGTGTTGCGGTTGATGCCGAGGTTGTCCGCGAGCATCCGCGAACCCGGCAGCCGGTCGCCGTCGCGAAGCTGGCCGAGCTCGATCATGAACGTCACCTGGCCCACGATCTGCCGATAGATGGGGACGTCGGAGTGCTCGCTGACGTGGATGCGGGCGGTCATGCGACGGTCTCCCTCTCGAACATATGTCACAGTATGTTGCGCGGTCGAATAGGCAATATTAGCGCATCGAGGACATACATCGCTTGCGTGGCGAGAATTGGCATAGGACACTGAGGCCTATGGGCACCGACAGCTTCTGGGATGACGTCGATCGGCATCTCGTCCGCTACATTCCGTCGTTCACGCCGCGCATCATCGAGCGCGGCGCGGGCTCCTACGTCTACGACGAGGACGGCAACGCGATCCTCGACTTCACGTCGGGCCAGATGAGCGCAGTCCTCGGCCACGCGCATCCCGCCATCGTCGAGGCCGTGAGCGAGTCCGTCGCGACACTCGACCACCTCTTCAGCGGCATGCTGTCGCGGCCGGTGGTGACGCTCGGCAAGCGGCTGTCCGACTCGCTGCCCGAGAACCTCACCAAGATGCTGCTCGTCACGACCGGCGCCGAGTCCAACGAGGCCGCGATCAAGATGGCCAAGCTCTACACGGGCGGCTACGAGATCGTCTCGTTCGACCGCTCGTGGCACGGCATGACGTCGGGCGCGGCCGCAGCGACGTTCTCGGCCGGCCGCCGCGGCTACGGGCCCGTGCTGCCCGGCAACCTCACGCTGCCGACGCCCAACGCGTACCGCTCGCCGTTCCGCAATCCCGACGGCTCGCACGACTGGAAGACCGAACTGGAGTACGGCTTCTCGATCGTCGACACCCAGTCGACGGGGTCACTCGCCGCAGTGCTCATCGAGCCGGTCCTCTCCTCGGGCGGCATCATCGACCTGCCGCTCGGTTATCTCGCCCGACTGCGGGAACTGTGCGACGAGCGCGGCATGCTGCTCATCCTCGACGAAGCCCAGACCGGACTCGGCCGCACCGGCACGATGTACGCGTTCGAGCGCGACGGGGTGGCGCCCGACATCCTCACGCTCTCGAAGACCCTCGGCGCCGGGCTGCCGGTGGCGGCCGTCATGACGAGCGACGAGATCGAGAACGTCTGTGCCGAGCGCGGATTCCTCTTCTACACGACGCACGCCGCCGATCCGCTCGCGGCGATCGTCGCGAACGCCGTGCTCGACGTGATCGAACGCGACGGCCTCGTCGAACGTGCGGCGAAGCTGGGCGATCAGCTCACCGAGCGGCTCGTCGGGATGCAGAACCGGTTCGACGTCGTCGGCGACGTGCGCGGCCGTGGCCTGCTGCAGGGCGTCGAGTTGGTGCTGGACAAGCAGACTCGTGAGCCGGCCGACGAGCTCGGGGCCGTCGTCACGAAGGGCTGCCTCGAGCGCGGCCTGCACATGAACATCGTGCAGCTGCCCGGGATGGGCGGCATCTTCCGGATCGCGCCCCCGCTGACGATTTCGGAGGACGACCTCCACGCCGGCGTCGACATCCTGGAGGAGTCGCTCCGCGCAGCGTTGTGATCCGAGTTCTCCACCTGCGCCACATCCCCTGCCTTGGTGGCGCAATGTCAGTGTGTGCATCTGACGCACACTCTGTGACATTGCGCCCACGGGGCCGGGCGGATGCGGGTAGGAATCGAGGCATGACCACCGATGCCGATACCGTTCCCGCCGATACCGCACCGCGGTCGATCGCGCGCAACCTGCTCGCCGCAGCCTTGATCTTCGCCGGGCTCAGCCACCTGTTCTGGGCGCGCAAGGATTTCCAGGCGCAGGTCCCCGACTGGGTTCCGATGGACAAGGACGGCGTCGTCATGGCGTCGGGCGGCGTCGAGATCATGCTCGGCGGCGGCCTCGCGATCGCCAGGCGTGACCGCGTGCGAGTGGGCCGCATCGCCGCGCTGTTCTTCGCGGCCGTCTTCCCCGGCAACATCGCGCAGTGGCAGGGGCAGCGCGACGCATTCGGCCTCGACACCGACCGCAAGCGCTTCGTACGTCTGCTGTTCCAGCCGCTGCTCATCCTGTGGGCACTGTGGTCCACCGGCACACCGAAGGTGCGTCGCTGAGGCGATACTCCTCGAACGTCGTCGCACCCGGCCTGCGGTAGAGTGCCGCCATCGAAGGAGCGGGGGGACGCGATGGCCGAACTGAAGCTTGACGACGGCACGATCGAGGAGTGCGTCGTGATCTGCGAACGCATGCTGGACAAGTTGGAGCAGGCGAAGCTACGGACGATCGATCTTCGGAACACGGGGGGGTTCGGGACGCTACCGTCCGCCGAGCAACTGGCCGCTGGCTACAGTCGCAAAGCCGATGACGTCTTGGAGACTGTACTGCGATACATCTCGGCGGTCGAGGCGATGCGCGACGCATTCCGGGCCGGCGGGCTCGCTTATGCAGAGTCGGACAGCGCAGTGAGCGCGGCCCTGCGTACGGTGGGCGGGCCCGTTTCATGAAAGTGGTAGTCCGAGTTGCGGTCGCGGCGACAGCTCTAGGACTGACGGCGAGTTGTGGGCCTGGCCCCGCTGAGGAATCGCTGCCGACATCGACGACCGAAATCGAGGCGCCGACTCGTGAACCGCGTCACGTGGATGGTTCCGATCGGCCCCAGGTGGCCTTCGACCCGTGTCTCGATATCCCCGACGAGGTGGTGACGTCGATGGGATTCCGTGCCGACACCGAATCGTCCAACGATTTCGCTCCGGACACCTACACGTTTCTCGTGTGCGGGTGGCTGGGTGAGGGGCGCACCTACAGCCTGAGTGTCCGGTCGGGAAACGTCACGTTCGCGGAGCAGGTCGAGCAGGCTGCCGCCTATTCGCGCCCGACGACGGTGGCAGGGAGAGAGGCCATCGCGGTCGCCGATACTGGGTCGACCGGTGAGTGCTTCATCTCCGCTCCCACCGATTACGGGATCCTCAACGTGTCGCGTATCGACAACCGGATCCGTGAGCGCGGTGCCTCCTTCGAGCAGCGTTGCGACGGTATCGAGGAATTCGCGGAACCGATCTTCGCGCTGTTGTGAGCAACCGGCTCGGCTCGCACCTCACCGATGGCGAAGCGCCTCAGAGCTGTGAGGCTGTTGTCGCGATGATCGACCGGTCCGCCTCGCCGAGCCGGTCGGACGCGAGGTCGGCCTGGTGCCAGAACGGGTACCGGATCGGTGGTGGCGCAGTCGCCGAAATCTGCTGTACATCGGACTCGTCGAGGGTCAGCGTCGTCGCGCCTAGCGAGTCGGTCAGTTGCTCGGCAGTGCGTGCTCCGACGACGACGTTGGTCACGCCCGGTCGCGTGAGCAGCCATGCCAGCGCGACCTGCGTAATGGTGGCGTTGCTCCTGGCAGCGACGTCCTCGAGCGCGTCGACGACCTGAAAGACCTTCTCCCGGTCCGGAATGCGAAGGTCGGTGCCGTCGCCGTCGACGAGCCGCGCGCCGGATTCCGGCTGCCGGTCGCGACGGTACTTGCCTGTCAGCAGACCCATACCGACCGGACTCCACGGCTGAGACCCGATGCCCTGGTCGAGGGCGGCGGGGATCATCTCGTACTCCGCCTCGCGCGCGGCAGCGTTGTAATAGATCTGCTGCGCCACCGGCTTGACGAAGCCGTGCCGCTCGCACACCATCAGTGCCTTCATGAGCTGCCACGACGTGTAATTGGAGACGCCGTAGTAGCGGATCTTCCCGGACCGGACCAGGGCGTCCATGGTCCCCATCGCTTCCTCGAGCGGCGTCTGGCCATCCCATTCGTGCAGGTAGTAGAGGTCCAGGTGGTCGCGTCCGAGCCGGCTCAGCGTCTTGTCGATCTGGTCCAGGATGTGCCAGCGTGAGTGGCCGCCGTCGTTGGGCCCGTCGCCGACCACCATGCGCACCTTCGACGTGACGAGGAGGCGGTCGAAATCCCGGGACGACGCGAGCGCCTGCCCCAGAACCTCTTCGGCGACGCCGAGCGAATACATGTTGGCGACGTCCACCATGGTGACTCCGGCGTCGAGAGCGATCCGCAGCAGTTCGGTGGCGCCGTCGACGTCGACATGGCCCATGTGCTCCATGCCGTGGGCGCCGCCGAAGGTGATCGCGCCGAGAGTGAGTGGACTCACGCGCAACCCGCAGGTGGGCGAAAGTTGGCGTACGTCATTCGAGTTCGTGGTCATGGCCGATCCTCCGAGCCGGGAAGTCGCTGGTGGTCGAGCAAGCACGTTTACCGCTTCCGACGATACGTGAGCGGGCGCGTGGCCGGGGTCTCGTTCGACGGGGGAACCGCGGGGCCGGCGCCAGCCGTCGAGTCCAGTCATCCGCATCGTGATGTTGATGCGGCCGGTATCCAGCCCGCAGCCCTCCGGTGCTGTGAACGGGTGGATGCGGGTCACGCCGTGGTACGCGAGGCGTGACGCGCCGCCGAAGACGAACAGGTCGCCCGAGTGCAGTGGCAGGTCCGTGTACGGCTTGTTCCGGTTCGCCGTGTTGCCGAACCGGAAGGTGCACGCGCTGCCGATGGACAGCGACACCACCGGGGCGAGTGAGCGTTCGTCCTTGTCCTGGTGCATCCCCATGCGGGCGTCGTCGTCGTAGTAGTTCGCCAGCGCCACATCGGGTGTGTAGGAGTCTGTTTCGCGCTCCGAGTACCCGGCCTCGGCGAGGGCGCGCCGGCCGAGGCACACGGTCCGCGCCGACATCCGGTGACCGCGGACGGCAGCGGACCGGATCGGAACCGGCCCGCTCGTCCATTCCTCGAATCGGCGGACGAGCCACGCCTGCTGTTCGAGCGTGAGCCAAGCGGGGACGAGGGCGGCGCCGTCCGCGGGCCGGATCGGCTCACGGTGCACCGGTTCGTCGCCGAACAGCATCATCATCGAATCCTCGCACGCCGCCCGCCTGCGCCTCACGCTCCCGGTTTGGTGTCCACGCTGACCCTGCTGGGGGAGCGTGAGCGCGAATCGGGGAGCGTTCGAGCCGGCACCGGCGCGGTCTTCGCGATGGCGGGACGTAGAAGTTCGCGTCGATCGGCCTCGGTCATGGCTGATCCCCCTCCCGAACCGAGAATCCAGCACTCGACCACCGCACACGGACTTGAGCGGAACAGACTCAAGCTGCTGAGCGTTGTGCATACCGACACACGTATACTTGCGCGCACTACGCTCAAGTATGCGGACAACAGCATCATTGCCAGAGAGGTGACCAGTGGATTCGTTCACTCCTACGACCAAGACTCAGGCTGCGATGACGGCTGCTCTCCAGTCGGCGTCGCAGGCGGGAAACCCGGACATCCGGCCCGCCCACCTTCTGGTGGCCCTGCTCGAACAGACCGACGGCATCGCCGGCCCGCTGCTGCAGGCCGTCGGCGTCGATCCCGCCGTCGTGCTCGGCGAGGCGAAGCGACTCGTCGACACCCTGCCGCGCGCCACGGGCGCGACGACCACCCCGCAACTCGGTCGCGAAGCCCTCGCCGCGATCACCTCGGCGCAGCATCTCGCCACCGAGATGGACGACGAGTACGTCTCCACCGAGCACCTCATGGTCGGCCTGGCCGAGGGCGACACCGACGTCTCCCGCCTCCTCGTGCGCCACGGCGCGACGCCCGGCGCACTGCGCGACGCCTTCACGACGGTGCGCGGCAGCGCGCGCGTCACGAGCCCCGATCCCGAAGGCTCGTACCAGGCCCTGGAGAAGTATTCGACGGACCTCACCGCCCGCGCGCGTGACGGTGAACTCGACCCGGTCATCGGACGCGACACCGAGATTCGCCGCGTCGTCCAGGTGCTGAGCCGGCGCACCAAGAACAATCCCGTCCTCATCGGTGAGCCCGGTGTCGGCAAGACTGCGATCGTCGAGGGCCTCGCGCAGCGCATCGTCGCCGGCGACGTCCCGGAGTCGTTGCGGAGCAAGACCGTCATCGCGCTCGATCTCGGCTCGATGGTCGCGGGTGCGAAGTATCGCGGCGAGTTCGAAGAGCGCCTCAAGGCCGTCCTGGACGACATCAAAGCATCTGCGGGACAAGTCATCACGTTCATCGACGAGCTCCACACGATCGTCGGGGCCGGTGCGACGGGCGAGTCGGCGATGGACGCCGGCAACATGATCAAGCCGATGCTCGCGCGCGGCGAGCTGCGGCTCGTCGGCGCGACCACCCTCGAGGAGTACCGCAAGTACATCGAGAAGGACGCCGCGCTCGAACGCCGGTTCCAGCAGGTCTACGTCGGCGAACCCTCGGTCGAGGACACCATCGGCATCCTCCGTGGCCTCAAGGAGCGCTACGAGGTGCACCACGGCGTCCGCATCACCGACTCCGCGCTCGTCTCCGCGGCGACCCTCTCCGACCGCTACATCACCTCGCGGTTCCTGCCCGACAAGGCGATCGACCTCGTCGACGAGGCCGCGTCGCGGTTGCGCATGGAGATCGACTCGCGGCCCGTCGAGATCGACGAGGTCGAACGCATCGTGCGTCGCCTCGAGATCGAGGAGGTCGCCCTCGAGAAGGAGACCGACGCCGCGTCGCAGGACCGCCTGGTCAAGCTGCGGCAGGAACTTGCTGACGAACGTGAGAAGCTCGCGCAGCTGAGCACCCGCTGGCAGAACGAGAAGCAGGCCATCGACTCGGTTCGCGTCCTCAAGGAACAGCTCGAATCGCTGCGCGGCGAATCCGAGCGGGCCGAACGCGACGGCGACCTCGGCAAGGCCGCCGAGCTGCGCTACGGACGAATCCCGCAGTTGGAGAAGGAACTCGACGCCGCATCGCGCGAGTCGGCGGCCGATATGGCAGGTGACGTCATGCTCAAGGAGGAGGTCGGGCCCGACGACGTCGCGGACGTCGTCGCTGCCTGGACCGGCATCCCCGCGGGCCGCATGATGGAGGGCGAGACAGCGAAACTCCTGCGGATGGAAGACGAACTCGGCAAGCGTGTCGTCGGCCAGCAGGCCGCCGTCGCCGCGGTGTCGGACGCCGTGCGCCGCGCGCGTGCGGGCATCGCGGACCCGAACCGCCCCACGGGCTCGTTCATGTTCCTCGGCCCCACCGGTGTCGGCAAGACCGAACTCGCGAAAGCCCTCGCGGACTTCCTGTTCGACGACGAGCGTGCGATGGTCCGCATCGACATGTCCGAGTACGGCGAGAAGCACTCCGTCGCCCGCCTTGTCGGTGCCCCTCCCGGCTACGTCGGGTACGAGGCCGGGGGCCAGCTGACCGAGGCAGTGCGGCGCCGTCCGTACACGGTGGTGCTGTTCGACGAGATCGAGAAGGCCCACCCGGATGTTTTCGACGTGCTGCTGCAGGTCCTCGACGAGGGACGGCTCACGGACGGTCAGGGGAGGACGGTCGACTTCCGCAACACGATCCTCATCCTCACCTCGAACCTCGGTGCCGGCGGCACCAAGGATCACGTGATGGAGGCCGTGCGGTCGGCGTTCAAGCCGGAGTTCGTCAACCGGCTCGACGACGTCGTCGTCTTCGATCCGCTCTCGGAGGAGCAGCTCGAGCAGATCGTCGACATCCAGCTCGCGCAGCTGCAGCAGCGGCTGGCGGCCCGCCGTCTGACGCTCGACGTCTCGCCGTCGGCGCGATTCTGGCTCGCCGTGCGCGGGTACGACCCGCTGTACGGCGCGCGGCCGCTGCGTCGCCTGATCCAGCAGGCGATCGGCGACCAGCTCGCCAAGAAACTGCTGGCAGGAGAGGTCGTGGACGGCGACACCGTCGCCGTCACCGTCTCGGAGGACGGTGACCATCTCCTGATCGGCTGACCTCGACCACCCGTGTGCCCCGCTCTGTGCGGGGCACACGGGTGTGCGCTCTCAGAGAATTCTCGAGCACACGGCCTACGGTCGGCAGGGGAGGATCGAGACATGAGCAACGACGACCGCGACCGGCGGACACCGCAGGAACGCGCCTACGACGTCGACGAGACACGGGACGACGACCGGACGCAGCAGTTCGATCGCCCCGGCGACCACGACGGCCCGACGCAGCAGTTCCCTGCCGCGCCGACCGAGCAGTACGGGCAGCCGACCGAGCAGTACCCGTCGGGGCCGACCCAGCAGTTCGGGGCGCAGCCCGGTCACCAGCCGACCCAGCAGTACCCCGTCTACGGTCAGCCGCCGGTCTTCCCCGGTGAGCAGGGCCCGTATGCGCCGCCGCCCGGCCCGCCGCAGGGGCCGGGCCCCGGCGATCCGGGAGGGCCGGGTGGCGGCGACGGCGGCGGTCCGAAGAAGCCGTGGGGCAAGTGGATCGCGATCGCCGGTGCCGCCCTCGTGCTGATCGTCCTCGTGCTGACGGGCGCCGCGATGCTCGGCTCGAACACCGGTGGCGGCGGGGGCACGGCGTCGCCACCCGTGACGCAGCTGCCGCAACAGACCACGACGACGGCGCCGCCCACGACGACGCCACCGCCGACAACGCCGGGCGAGGACTCGCCCGGACTGAGCATTCCGCCGCTCGACGAACTGCCGGGCGGTCTCGGCGACGCGCTGGGCGGGGTCGGCGGTGCCGCCGGGTCCATCGTGTCCAACAACGGCGGGGCGATCGTCCTCGACGCGATGGGCGGCGCGCAGATCACCGTGACCATCACCCCCGACACGCGGTTCGTCTCGCTGGGTGGCGGAACGATCGCCGACCTGCCGCCCGGAGCGAACATCGCGGTGCAGGGATCGGCCGTCGAGAACGGGGCGATGACGGCCGACACCGTCATCGCGACCGACATCTCACTCGGTGGCAACTGACCTGCTCACCGGCGTCCGTGACGGCCCGCCTCCGGCTTCGCTAGGCTGAGCAGCGATGACTCTCCTGTGGTTCGGCCTCGCTGCGCTCGCGCTCGTGGGTGCCGTCGTGTTGCTGTACATCGACCGCACTCGGCGATCGCAATCGGGCCGTGTCCGCGAGATCTGGGCGAAGGCGCAGGGATACGACTATCGCGCCGAGGAACCGCACCTCGCGTCGCGTTTCCACCGTGCGGCGATGTCGAAGAAGGAGCACGACGTCGCGCAGGCTGTCGTGCGCGGGACGCGGCGCGGCGAGACGTTCGTGCTGTTCGACATCGAGGACAGCTTCACCGTCGTCGCCGTCGAGCGCCCGCTCGGCTCCGGCGTGGACATCGACCTGCGGCAGAAGTCGGCACCCGCGCCGAGGGATGCCGATCTCGAACTGCTCGGTGCGATCGGCGACCGCGTGATCTTCGCGACCGAACCGGAGATCGCGCGCCGCGCGTGCGATCAGCGGATGGTGGCGTTCACCGACACGATTCCGGACACCGTCGGGATGCTGTGGAGCGAGGGGAAGTGGACGCTCGGCACGGTTCCGATCGGCGCCGGTGGCCGTGACTGGGACCGCGCGATCGAGACCGTCGCGCGCCTGTCGGGAATCCTCCACGTCCTGCCGCCCGAGGCGGAGCCGCGCGAGCTGCAGGGCGAGCGCCGCGATCCCGGCCGACCCGAACCGCGCCAGGAGCAGCGAAGCGAGCGGCCCAGGCCGGCGCCCGAGCAGCGGCCCGGCCCGCAGGTCGCGCAGCGCGAACCCGCACGTCGACATGCTCCTGCCGGAGCCCCGCGCACCACGGCGATGCCGCGCGGCGACCGTCCGGGCCCGGTGGACGCCGAGCGTCGGCAGCGTCGCGAGCCGGCGGGGCCGCGGCCAACGCCTCGTCCGCGCCCCGGTCGTCCCGAACCCGAGACGCGCTGAGCGAACCCGAGCCCCGGCGGCGTCGCTGCGATACGGTCATCGCCTATGGCGACCACGCAACCGCATTCGCGGCCCGTCGCCGTCGTGACCGGCCCGACCTCGGGCATCGGCGCCGGCTTCGCGCGACGGCTCGCATCGCTCGGCTACGACCTCGTTCTCGTCGCGCGTGACACGCAGCGGCTGACGGAACTCGCCGACGACCTGCACGCGCGATACACCGCGCGCTGCGACACGATCACCGCCGATCTCGCGACCGCCGAGGGCCGCGACGCCGTGGCGCAGCGACTGCACTCCGGCGTCGACGTCCTCGTCAACAACGCGGGCTTCGGGACGTCCGGGGAGTTCTGGACGCTCGACCCGGCGACCCTGCGCGCCCAGGTCGACGTCAACGTCACCGCCGTCGTCGAGCTCACCCGTGCCGCGCTCCCCGCGATGGTCGCGTCGGGCGGCGGGGCCGTCGTCAACGTCGCGAGCGTCGCCGGGCTGATCCCCGGCCGCGGCAGCACGTATCCGGCGAGCAAGGCGTACGTCGTGGCGTTCACGCGCGGACTCGTGGACGACCTCGACGGCACGGGCGTCGACGTCCTCGCGGTGTGTCCGGGACTGGTGCGCACCGAGTTCCACGATCGCGCGGGAATGGCGGCACCGCGCGTACCCGAGTTCCTGTGGCGCGACGTCGACGACGTCGTCGACACCGCACTCGAGGACCTGCGCAAAGGCAGGACGACGAGCATCGCGGGGCTCCCGTACAAGGCCGTCGTCGTCCTTGCACGCATCTTGCCCGTCGGCCTCGCGCACCGGGTCGCGCGGTTCGTGGTGCGACGGAGCACCGGGACACGGCGCGGCACCACGCCGGAGTAGGGTTTCGAGGGCTGAGTAGGGTTTCGCTCATGAGCGATCGTGAGGAACTCGCACGTCTGGTACGCGAACTCGCCGTGGTCCACGGCAAGATCACACTCTCCTCGGGCAAGGAGGCCGACTACTACGTCGACCTCCGGCGCGCGACGCTGCACCACACGGCCGCGCCGCTGATCGGCGAGCAGATGCGGGAACTCGTCGCCGACTGGGAGTTCGACGCCGCGGGCGGTCTCACGATGGGTGCCGACCCGGTCGCGCTCGCGATCCTGCACGCGCCCGGCCGGCCGATCGACGGCTTCGTCGTCCGCAAGGCCGCGAAGGCGCACGGTATGCAGCGTCGGATCGAAGGCCCCGACGTCGCGGGCCGCCGCGTCCTCGTCGTGGAGGACACGACGACGACGGGCAACTCGCCGCTCACGGCGATCCGCGCACTGCGTGACGCGGGCGCCGAGGTGGTCGGCGTGGCGACGGTCGTGGACCGCGAAACGGGTGCCGACGAGGTCATCCGGGCGGAAGGCGTCGAGTACCGCTCCCTTCTCGGGCTGGCCGATCTCGGGCTTGCCTGACGCCGCGATATCGCTTCGCGCCAGGGGCCGCTCTGCAACGATGATGCGGACGGCGGCACCCGACGGCGGGAGTGGTGACATGGCAGTGGAGAACCCGTTCGCGGACGACGCGGCGCGCGGTGACCTGTGGGAACAGGGCTTCCTCGCCGGCTTCGCGGCTCCCTCGGTGGAGCACGAGCGTTCCGTCGAGCCGGACCTGCTCGAGGCGTACCTCGAAGGCCAGGTCGCCGGTGCCCGGGCACGGCTCGCGCTGCCGCCCGACGTCGGAGGAGTCGGCGACGTCGACACCGAGATCCCTGCGGCGAACGCCGCGTTCGAGTTCGGCGTGCACACACTCGGAAATCACGTGTTCGACCGCGTCTTTCCCGCTGCAGGGTCGATGACGGGGCTCGTCGGTGCCGTCGTGCATCCTTCGGTCGAGCCGACACTCGTGGCGGCGGACTGGGAAGGGCCGATGGACGGCCCCGACGAGAAGTACGTCGCCGTGTGCCCGCGTGACGATCACGACGGCACAGGTGACGAGCACGGCTATTGGGCCGCGCCGGGGCGCGACTTCTTCTACGAGGTCATCGGCGATCTCGCGGCCCACGACCACGACGAGGCGTTCGTCGCGAGGTGCTCGCTCGCCGACGGCGGGACCGGAGCGATCTGGGTAGGGCCCGCGGGCGGCTGAGCGTCGCGGCGGTCCGCCGACCTCAGCGGTGATTCAGCGCGTCCGGGTCGACGGTGTGCGGCGCGAGCCCGCCGCGGGCGATCGCGACGGCGTTCTCGGCGCACAGGCGCGCCATCTCGGAACGGACCGAGACGGTCGCACTCCCGACGTGCGGCAGCAGGACGGTGTTCGGTAGCTCCGCGAGACCGGGAGCCAGTGCCGGTTCGTTCTCGTAGACGTCGAGCCCCGCGCCTGCGATCGTCCCGTCCCGGAGCGCGGCGACGAGGGCGGTCTCGTCGACGACCGGGCCGCGCGCGGTGTTGACGAGGATCGCCGTCGGCTTCATAGCGGTGAGGGCTGCGGCGTCGACGAGGTGGTGGGTGTCGGCGGACGCGGGAACGTGGAGGGAGACGAAGTCGCTCTCGGGCAGCATCTCCTGCCACGAGACGTGCTCGACGCGGCCGGCGAACTCGCCGAGTTCGTCGTCTCTCACCGTGCGGTCTCCGGGTGGGCGGGGGGCAGAAGAGCACGCGCATCCCGAAACCGAGTGCGCGGCGTGCGGTGGCCCGGGCGATGCGCCCGAAGCCCGCGAGCCCGAGCGTCGCGCTCGAGACGTCGTGGCCGAGCAGCAGTTCCGGTTCCCAGCCGTGGAACTCGCCGCGCCGGACGACGGCATCGGCCTCGACGGCGCGGCGAGCCGTCGCGAGGATCAGGAGCATCGCGATGTCGGCGGTCGCATCGGTGAGGACACCCGGGGTGTTGCCGACGACGATCCCACGCGCGGTGGCGGCGGCGATGTCGATGTTGTCGTAGCCGACGGCATAGTTCGAGATACCCAGCAGGCGAGCATCGTTCAGCAGTTCGGCGTCGAATCGATCACGCAGTTGGGAGACGACCACCGTGACGTCGCCGCCCGTGCAGAGCGCGTGGAGTTCGTCGTGGGTGGGTGGTGAGTCGGGAACGGTGACCTCGCCTGCGTCGCGCAGGATCGACATCGCCGACTCGGGAAGCGCCGTGGTGACGAGAAAGTGTGGCGTGCTCACGACCACACCCTCTCACGACGCCGGCGAGCGCAGGTTCCGGAGTGGAACCTGCGCTCGACGGTGATTCGTGGGGAGAGGGCTACGGGACCATCAGGTAGCCGATGACCGGGTAGCTCATCTGCGGAAGGAACTGGAGAGTGTTCACATCGAGGTAGCTGAGACCGGCAGTCAGGGCGATGAGGCCGGAGCCGGGGTTCATCTCCCTGCGGACGACCTCGCCGGGCTGGGCCGGAATGTCGAGCGCGATCTGCTCCTGCGGCCCGGCGATGGAACCCGCGTTGTTCCACGCGACGAGGAGGTCGACGTGGCAGTTGGGGTTGGCGGCCCACCCGGGGCCGTGTCCGCTCGCTCCGCGTGAAGTGATGACGAGGGTCGCCGACCCGGGCTTACCCGGCTCGCTCTCGACGTTGATATCGAGAACGCCTGTGCAGAAATCGTTCTGGCCGACGTAGGCGAGCGAGTTCGTCAGGGAGGTCCAGGCGGCCGGTACCGGGACGGGAGCGGGGGCGGCCTGGGCGGTGCCCATCGTGCCGAGGGTTGCGGCGACGGCGAGCGAGAGTGCAGCCGCCGCACGGGCGATCGTCTTACGCATTGCGGTCCTTCTCATGGTAGCGATTCGCTGAATCATGGACGACGTGTCAGGGGACGAGCAGGTATCCGCGCGCGCCCATCGAGTACTGCGGAATGAACGCGTACGTGTGGACATCCTGGAACGAGACACCCGTGGTGAGGGCGATCAGGCCCGAGCCCGGGTGGATCTCCTCGCGCAGCACCTCGGTGGGGTACGTCGGGACGTCGATACGCAGCTGCTTCTTGTTCTGCTCGATCGAACCGGCATCGTTGTAGGTCAGCGCGAAGTCGATCGTGCAGGTCGACTCGGCGTTCCATGCGCCGTGGCCGGATGCGCCACGCGAGTAGCCGATGACGGTGGCGCTACCCGGCTTCGCGGGATCGGACTCGACACGCATGTCGATCACGCCCGTGCAGAAGTCGTTCTGGCCCACGTAGTACACGGCCTGTGCGATGGCATCCCACACCCCTGGCACCGGTACCGGTGCCGCCGAGGCAGTTCCGGCGGCACCTACGGCTGTCGTCGCTGCAAGGCCCACGGCTGCAGCTCCGGACGCGACCATCGTGCGAATCTTCACGTTTCCCCCGTCGTTCGAAACCATGCTGGTGGGGGCGAGACACCTCGCGTCAAGGTCTGGACGTGGCCGACTTCCCCCCGGTCGCTCCGGAGAATGTCATATGCCCTGCGGAATTGACAACTCGGGGCACGGAGCCTGGAGTGCCGCACCGGAGCCGGGCGCGGAAATCGGTTCGAAAAGTTCCGAATCACCTCTTGTTTCGAACACCTATTCGGACTAGGCTCGATTCATGGGGCCGGGGGACTCTTCACACGCATCGCGACTCGACAGCGCGCTCGTCGCGTCGTTGTCGCTCGCGTCGTGGCAACCCGACCCGGAGCGGGTCGGCGATACGGCGCTCGGGGACGCGCTGCTCGAGATGTCCGCTCTCGCCGCAGCACTCGAGGCGCAGCGCATCGCGTATCTGGCGGAGTTCGATCGGCGTCGCCTAGCGACGCAGGACGGGGCTCGCGACACCGCACACTGGCTGGCGGGGCGCACCCTGCTCGAGGTCGGCGCCGCGAAGGCGCTCGTGTCGGCCGGATGCAGCGTTCGCGACGAACCCGACGTCGCCGATGCGCTCGCCCAGTCGCAGATCGCGCCGGCTCATGCCCGGCTGATCTGCAGGTTCTTCGAGAAGCCGCCGTCGGCGATGACGCGCCTGGCCGAGACCGACGAGAAGGCGTACGAGGCCGTTCGCGCAGCGTGCCGTGACGCGCTGCTCGCCGCCGCAGCACCATCCGGCGACACCACGACCGCGAGTGTGCGGGCTGCCGTCGAGAAGCTCGAGCATCGCCTCGACTGCGAGGGCGGAGACGTTCCGACCAAGGAGCGCTCCGAGCTGAACGAGCTGCATGTGAGCACGACGCTGCACGGCCGCGTCGTGATACGTGGTGATCTCGACGCCGTCTCCGGGGAGGTGGTTCGCACTGCGCTGTCGAAGCTTTCGGCTCCACGGCCCGCCGAGGACGGCACCCGGGACCCGAGGGAGGCTCCGCTGCGCCGTGCCGATGCCTTCGTCCGCGTGTGCGAGTCGTTCCTCGCTCGTGGGGACGCCGGGATCGAGGCGGGCGAACGCCCGCACGTCACCGTGGTGATGAACGAGGCCGACCTCCGCGAGCGCGAGAGCCTCGGGGATCGGGTACGCGACTCGATGGCTGCGCTCCGAGACGGAATCGACCTGCCGTGGACACACTTCGGCGCGAGCCTCTCACCCGCGACGGCACGTGCCCTCACGTGCGACGCGCACATCACTGCCGTCCGCGCGAAGGCGAACGGTGTGCCGCTGTCGATGGGCCGCACGCAACGGCTCGTCACCGCGGCGCAACGTCGAGCGCTCACCGTACGCGACAAGGGATGTGCATTCCCGGGGTGCACTGCGCCCGCGCCGTGGTGCGAAGCCCATCACGTGATCCATTGGGCGAACGGTGGTCCCACAGATCTCGAGAATCTCGTCTTGATCTGCGGCCACCATCATCGGTTCATCCATCACGGCGACTGGACCGTCACCACCGCACCGGGTGCGCCGCCCACGTTCGAGCGGAAACGGCACCGCCGCGCCCGCCACGGCAGGTCGACGCGGAGCCCGAGGCTGCGCGGCGGTTGCGTGCCGTGACGGCGTCTCGGAGTCAGCCCGCATCACCGGCCGTGACAGCGCGCGCCTCGTCGATGCTGTGCGGCGCGGGGTCGTGGTCGTCGACGTGCGCGAGGATCCGGCGGCCGGTCGAGAGGACGGCGATCGCCGCGACGGTGCACGCTGCGCCCACCCAGAACGGCAGGTGGACATTGCGTTCGCCCAACGTGCCCGCGACCCACGGCGCCGCCGCGCCGCCGACGAAGCGCACGAAGCTGTACGCGGCCGATGCGGTGGAGCGCTCGACGGGAGCGGAGATCATGACGACCTCGGTGATGAGGGTGTTGTTGACTCCCAGGAACACACCGGCCAGCACGACACACACGATGAGTACGGGCTTGGTCGTCGTGAACAGGGCCATGACGCCGAGGTCGACGGCGAACAGCAGCAGCGACGCCATCATGATGTGAATCGTGCCGAACCGCCGCTGCAGGCGCGGCGCGACGAAGACCGACGAGACCGCCAGTGCCACACCCCAACCGAAGAAGATGAACCCGATCGGGTAGGCGCCGAGGTCGAGCGGGAACGGCGTGTAGGCGAGGAGGGTGAAGAAGCCGTAGTTGTAGAGCAGTGCGGTGATGCCGACGGTGAGCAGGCCGCGATGGCGCAGCGCGAGGAACGGCGCTGCGAGCGACGTGTGATGGTCGGGCTTCTCCGACGTCGGCAGCAGGACGACGATCAGGGCGAACGCGACCGCCATGAGGACGGCGACACCGAAGAACGGTGCACGCCAGCTGATGTCGCCGAGGACTCCGCCGACGAGCGGGCCGATGGCGATGCCGATGCCGAGCGCGGCCTCGTAGAGGATGATCGACCGGGCGACGCCGCCGCTCGCGGCCCCGACGATCGCGGCGAGCGCGGTCGCGATGAACAGTGCGTTGCCGAATCCCCAGCCCGCGCGAAAGCCGATGATCTGTCCGATGGTGTCGGACATGCCCGCGAGGGCCGCGAACACGACGATGATCGCGAGCCCCGACAGGAGGGTGCGCTTCGGGCCGATCCGGCTCGACACGACTCCCGTCACGAGCATCGCGACACCGGTCACGAGCATGTAGCTCGTGAAGAGCAGGGATACCTGGGAGGGCGTCGCGTCGAGTTGCTCGCCGATCGGCTTGAGGATCGGATCCACCAGGCCGATGCCCATGAACGCGATGACGCTCGCGAACGCGACCGCCCACACGGCCTTCGGCTGATGCAGGAGGCTCTCCTGCGCGCCGCCGGAATCGTGGGTGTGTGTTGTCGAGTCGTCCTGCGTGGCAGAGCTCACGGCGACCTCCTTCGGGGGCGTCGGTGGTGGATTCGTGGGGGTCATCGCTCGCCGGTGGCGGCGGGCGCGAGTGCGGCGGTGAGTGCCCGCCGCATCTCGGTGAGGCCGTCGCTGATCCGGCGGAGTTGGTCGGGCTCGAGGTCGGCGAACAGCGGGGTGATCGATTCGGCGACCGCGCGCCGCCCGGTGTGCAGGAATTCACGTCCGGATTCGGTCATCGTGACTTGAATGGCACGGGCGTCCTCGGGATCGATTCGGCGCGTGAGGTACCCGAGGTCGATGAGTTTGCGGATCGTGGTCGTCGCGGTCGGTTGCGAGCAGCGGTCGTGTGCTGCGAACTCGCTCACCCGGAGTTCGCCGTGGTCCTCGAAGATCCCGAGTGCGCGGAGCCACGTCCGCGGATAACCGTCGGGCGCGAACGACCCGGCGAGCCGGGCGAACTTGTGCGAATTGGACACGAGGGCGGTCACGAGCTCGCTCGGTTCGGGAGGATCGTTCACGCCGAAGTACTTTACATAGGCTAACTAAGTATCTGCAACCCGTCCCGCCGTCCGTCAAGAACCCGTCCCGCCGTCCGTTAAGGTTGACGACTGGTGTGCCGGGAAGTCTGGCCGGCGTCGCTCGGTGGAGCGTCCTCGTATTCGTGACCAGTGAGGTAGGTACATGGTTCTCATCGGGCTCTTCGCTGCCCTCGTGATCGTCGGCGTCGCGGCTCCGTTCATCGATCGTGTCCTCGGGCACCGCACGGGCTGGGTGCTCGCCGCGGTCCTCGCCGTGTGTGGTGGCGTCGTCGCGTTCGGGGTCGCACCGGAGCTTGCGAACGGATCCGTCGTCGAGGTGTCGGCCCCGTGGATCCCCGCACTCGGGATCGACTTCGCCTTCCGTCTCGACGGGACGGCGCTGCTGTTTCTCGCACTCGTGCTCGGCGTCGGGGCGCTGATCCTCGCCTACTCGTCGGGCTATTTCGGGGGCGGACGGCACGGCGGGTTCTTCCTGCTCATGACGCTGTTCGCCGCGGCGATGTTCGGTCTCGTCCTCGCCGACGACATCGTGCTGCTCTTCGTCTTCTGGGAGTTCACGACGATCTGCTCGTTCTTCCTCATCGGCAGATCGGGCGCGAAGGCGAGTGGGCCGGCCGTCCGCACCTTCCTGCTCACCGGCGCCGGCGGCCTCTCGCTGCTCGCGGCCGTCGTGACGATGTGGGTGTTCACCGGGACGACGACGCTCAGCGAGATTCTCGTCGACCCGATCTGGACGGAGAACACCGCGTTCTCGGTGACGGTCGCCGTCCTGATCATCCTCGCGGCGTTCACGAAGTCCGCGCAGTTCCCGTTCCACTACTGGCTTCCCGACGCCATGGCGGCGGCGACCCCCGTCAGCGCGTATCTGCACGCCGCGGCGATGGTCAAGGCCGGCATCTACCTGCTGATGCGTTTCTCCCCGGCGCTCGGCAGCAATGTGGTGTGGCAGTCGGTTCTCGTCTCGGTGGGTCTGATCACGGCGGTCATCGGTGCGGTCTTCGCGCTGCAACGTCACGACCTCAAGGAACTGCTCGCCTACTCGACGGTGAGTCAGCTCGGCTTCCTCGTCGCCGTCATCGGCATCGGCACGCCGACCGCGCTCGCGGCGGCAGGCCTGCACACGCTCGCGCACGCGCTGTTCAAGGCGACGCTGTTCATGCTCGTCGGCGTGTTCGACCGGGAGGTGGGCAGCCGCGACATTCGCGAGCTCACGGGCCTGTGGCGAGTGATGCCGATCACGGCAGTCCTCGCGGGTCTGTCCGCGGCGTCGATGGCGGGCATCCCGCCGCTGCTCGGCTTCGTCTCGAAGGAGAACCTCTTCGGTGCCTTCCTCGGCGCGCCGGGGCCGGCATTCACCGGGCCGCTCGTCGGTGCCGTCGCCGTCGCCGCAGCGGTGCTGACCTTCGCGTACTCGTTCCGCATCGTCTACGGCGCGTTCGGTGGCCCCACCGAGCAGCGACGGCTGCACGATCCGTCGCTGTCGTTCCGCGTTCCCGCGATGCTCGCCTCGCTCGCAGGGCTGATCCTCGGGCTTCGATCCGACTGGCTCGCACCGCTGATCGACCGCATCGCGGTCGACACCCGCGGCGCGGCGGGCGACGTCCACCTCACGCTCTGGTACGGGTTCACCCCGGCGCTGTGGATGTCCGTCGTCACGATCACGCTGGGCCTCGTCGCCTTCTCGCTGCGCGGCCCGATCGACAGGGCACTGCAACGCACCCTGTTCCCGGTTCGCGGCGTCGACGTCTTCGAATCGATCTACAACTCCGTCATCGCGTTCGGTCGCCGCATCGGTGACCCGACCCGCTCGCTGTCCCCGTCGCGCCACCTCGCGGCGCCGCTGGTGGTCCTCGTCGTGCTCGCCGCCGCTGCGCTGCTGCGCGGCGTCGACGTCCCCGACTTCCCCGCGCCGGTGACCGATCCGATCGACTGGCTGCTGCTGGTGCTCATCGGTGTCGGTGTCCTCGGCGTCGTCACGGCGACGTCGCGTCTCGCCGCACTGGCGCTGCTGGGCATCGTCGGGTTCTCGGTGGCACTCGTCTTCTTCGTGCTCGGTGCGCCCGACGTCGGGCTGACGCAGTTGCTCGTCGAGGTGCTGACGGTCGTCGTCGCGGTCCTGGTGCTGAGGCGGCTGCCGGCGCGGTTCACGAAGCCGACCCGGACCCGAAAGGCGGTGGCGCTCACCGTCGCACTGCTGTCCGGTGCCGCCGCATTCGTCGGAACGTATCTGCTCACCGGCCGCCGCGAGCGATCGCCCGCCGCCGAGTACTACGTCGCCGACACCGAGGTGACGACCGGTGCGACGAACATCGTCAACTCGATCCTCGTCGACTTCCGTGTACTCGACACGCTCGGCGAACTCACCGTGCTCGGTGTCGCCGGCTTCGCCATCGTGGCTCTCCTCGACTCGTCGGGACTGCTGCCCACGAGGCCGTTCGAGCCCGAGCGCGGCGGCCGCGGCGCCGTCGCGTCGGCCGTTGACAACACCGTCCTGGCCCGCACCGTCGGCCGCTCGCTGACCCCGATCCTCGTCGTGCTGTCGCTGTATCTCCTGATGCGCGGTCACTACGACCCGGGAGGAGGGTTCATCTCGGCGCTCGTGGGTGGCGCAGCCTTCGCGCTCGCCTACCTCGCGGCGCCGAGCTCCGACAGTGCCCCGATCCGCTTGCCGTACAACGCACTCATCGCGGGCGGCATCGCACTCGGCACCGCCGTCGGACTGCTCGGCTACGTCGACGGCAGCTTCCTCACGCCGCTCGACGCCGAGATCCCGCTGCCGTGGGGCGGCTACTACCACTTCACGACGGCGATCGTCTTCGACGTCGGCGTGTACCTCGCCGTCATCGGCGTCGTACTCGCCGCGATGAACCGGCTCGGCGGTGACGACGCCCCGGCCGCGAAGGCCCCGGCGTCACCCGAGCCCGCACCCACGGGAGGTGCACGATGACCCTCGCATCGATCGTCGCGGTCCTCGTCGTGGGCGGGATGTATCTCGTCCTGCAACGCGGAATGGTCCGCATCACCTTCGGATTCGTGCTGCTCGGCCACGCCGGCAACCTGGTGCTCATGGCCTCGGGTGTCACGGCGGACCGTGACGCACCGCTGCTGCACCTGTCCGATTGGGCGTCGATGGCCGACGCCCTGCCCCAGGCGTTCACGCTCACCGCGATCGTGATCGCCTTCGCCATCACCGTCTACATGCTCGCCCTCGCCGCGACGAACGACGGCACGAGCGACGACGACACGGGGGACGAGAAGCCCGCACCGTCCGAGCCGCACGAGACACACGAGACGACCGATCGCCGGGAGGAGTCGGAATGAACGCAGCACTCCTTCCCCTCGTCGTCGCGGTGCCGCTGATCGCCGCGGCCCTCGCTGCGGTGCTGCCGTCACGCGCCGCGCGCAGCGGGATCCTGATCGTCACCAACGTCGCGGCACTCGGTTTCGGCGTTCTGCTCGTCGCACAGACGTGGGACGGCGCGGTCCTCGCCACGAACGTCGGGCTGTGGCCGAACGGGATCGCGATCCCGTTCGCGGCGGACGTCTTCAGCGGTCTCATGATCGTCGTGACGGCGCTGCTGTCGATCGTGTGCTCGTGGTTCGGTATCGCCGCAGGCGACGACGATCGCCGCTACTTCGCACCGCTGGTCCTCGTTCTTTCGGCAGGGGTGTACGGCGCGCTCTCGACGGGCGACCTGTTCAACCTCTTCGTCTTCATCGAGGTGATGTTGCTGCCGTCGTACGCGCTCATCGCGATCTACGGCGGAACGAAGCGGATCGCCGCGGGCCGGCTCTACGTCACGACGAACCTGCTGACGTCGACGATCTTCCTCCTCGGCGTGGGTCTGGTGTACGGCGTCGCGGGCACCGTCAACATCGCCGAACTCGCGGGGGCGGCGTCGGATTCGCCGATGGTCGCGGCTGCCGGGGCCGTCGTGCTCATCGCACTGTCGGTCAAGGCCGCCGTCGTCCCGGTGCACGGGTGGCTCACCCAGACGTACCCGAACACCTCGCCCGCGGTGCGCGCCCTGTTCTCGGGTCTGCACACGAAGGTCGCGATCTACGCGATATACCGCATCTACGCGGTCGTGTTCGACGGCGAGCAGCGGTACCTGTGGATCGCGCTGCTCGTCACGTGCGCGACGATGCTCATCGGCGTGTTCGGCGCGGTCGGCGAGAACGACGCGCGCTCGATCCTCACGTTCCACATGATCAGCCAGATCGGCTACATCCTGCTCGGCGTCGCACTGTTCGGCCCGATCGGCGTGGCGGCGGGCATCTTCTACCTGCTGCACCACATGATCGTGAAGGCGTCGCTGTTCCTGTCGGCGGGCGCCGTGCAGACGACCTACGGGACCGACTCGCTCGGGCGCGTCACGGGTCTCGCGAAACGCGAACCGCTGCTGGCTGCGGCGTTCTTCGGCGCCGCGCTCTCGCTCGGGGGGCTGCCGCCGTTCTCGGGATTCGTCGCGAAGCTCACGCTCGTGCAGGCCGCCGTCACCGAGCGGCAGTACGTCGCTGCGGCGGTGACCGTCGTCGTGAGCCTGCTGACCCTCATGTCGATGCTCAAGATCTGGAAGGGCATGTTCATGTGCAACTTCTCGGCGCCGGCGCCCGCACGCACCGGTTGGCTGCCCGCTGCCGGCGTCACGACGGACGAGGCCGTGCGTACCCGCATCCCGGTGAAACTCGTTCTGCCGGCGATGGTCCTGACGGTGGTCACGCTGGCGGTCGGCGTCGGTGCGCAGGGCCTCATGGTCCTCGCGCAGCAGGCGGCCGACGGCCTCGTCGATCCGCGCCCCTACATCGAGGCGGTGCTCGGATGAAGGGCGGTGTGATCGGCTGGATCGGCTGGCCGTTCCGGCTGCTCGGGTTCGCCGCGTATTTCGTGTGGTTGCTCGTGACGTCCAACCTCACGGTCATCCGCGACATCGTGACGCCCGGCAGTGCCGTCGAGGCGGGAATCGTCCGGGTTCCGTTGCGCTGCCGCACGGATCTCGAGGTGACGATGCTCGCGAACCTCATCTCGCTGACCCCGGGCACCCTCACGCTCGCGGTGCGGACCGGCAGCCCGAACGAGCTCTACGTGCACGGCATGTACGCGCCGGATCCGAGCGAGTTCCGGCGTGAGATCGAGGATCTCGAGACGAAGATGCTGCACGCGATGCGCCGCAGCGGTGACGTCGCGCCGGCCGCGGCGGGAGAGGAGCAGCGATGACACCCGTGACCTGGACGGTGCTCGCGGTGATCGCCGCGACGATGATCCCCGCGGCCTACCGGATCGCGACGGCACGCTCCGACGCCGATCGTGCGGTCTCGTCCGATCTGATCTTCTTCGCGTTCGTCGGTGTCGTCGCGGTGCTCGGGCTCACGCTCGCGGGCGGGGTTGTCTTCGACGTGATCCTCGTCGCGACGGTCGTGGGCTTCCTCGCGACGATGTCGATGGCACGCCTCGTGACGAGGGGGAAGCGATGAACTGGCTCGACGTCCTCGGCAACGTCCTGCTCGTCCTCGGTGCGCTCGTGTTCGCCGCGGGTGCACTGGGACTGCTGCGGCTCCCCGACCTCTACGCGCGGATCAGCGCGATCACCACTGCGTCGGGGCTGGGGATCTCGCTCGTGATCCTCGGCGTGCTCGCGCTCGAACCCGGTGTGGAGAACGCGATCAAGGCGGGTGCCGCGGTGGTGATCAACCTTGCGACCTCCGCCGTCGGCGGCAACGCACTCGGGCGCGCGGGTTATCTCGCGGGCGCTCCGCTGAGTGCGCGGACGCAGTACGACGAACTGGCCGAGTCGCGGCACCCCGACGCCGTGCACCCCGACGCCGTGCACCCCGACGAGTTCTGAGCCGTCAGGCGCGGTTCTCGAGATAGAGGATGCGGTCGCCGGCGCGTGCCGTGTCGTCGGCGTCCGGTGACGGAGCACGCAGAGCGCCGTCGCGGACCAGCGAGACGACGATGTCCTCGAGGCCGCGCAACTGTCGGCCCGTCTCGGACGAGCGCACCGAACGTTCCGCGAGGCGATAGCCGGTCTCGGGTGTGAGCATGTCGTCGACGACCGTCACGACCGACGGTGAGCGCGTGGCGACCCCGAGCAGCCGCCCTGTGGTCTCGGCGCTCGTGACGACGGCGTCGGCGCCCGCACGGCGCAGCATCGCACGGGTCGGCGCTTCGCGGGCCGCCGCGACGATCTCGGCGCCGGCGGTGAGGCTGCGCGCGGTGAGTGTCGCCAGCACCGCGGTGCGGTCGTCACCGACGGAGACGACGATGCGGCCGGCGCGATCTGCCGCCGCGACCCGGAGCGACCGGAGGTCGGTGACGTCGCCGTCGACCGTGACGAGTCCGCGCAGCCGGGCCCGTGCCAACGCGTCCTCGTCGCGGTCGACCACGACGATCTCACCCGGGAAACCGCTGGACGCGATGGCGGAGACCGCGGCGGTGCCCTTCGTCCCGAAGCCGAGCACGACGGTGTGACCCGAGACCGCCTCGTGCCATTCCGTCGCCTCGTGGTCGCGCCGCGAACGCTCGGTCAGCGCGGCGAGTGTCGTCCCGACGAGCAGCAGCAGGAACGCGAGGCGCAGCGGAGTCATGACGACGACCTCGACGAGCCGGGCCGCGGGTGTCGCCGGGGCGATGTCGCCGTATCCGGTCGTCGCGAGCGAGGACGCCGAGTAGTAGAGGGCGTCGACGAGCGACAACTCGTCGTCGCCGTAGCCGTCGCGATCGAGGTACACGACCGTCGTCGCGACCAGCAGGATCGCGATCGCGTACCCGATCCGCCTGCCGATGACGATGGACGGTCTCGGCCTGTCCTCGGGGATGTGGACGACTCCCACGAGGGCGAAGAACGGTCGTTCGGTGAGCTGGCGCCGTGGCCGGAAGCGGACGAACCGAGAACCCACACGCTGGGCCAGCGCACGCCGCGGTCGTCGGTCAGCCACGGCGTCGATCCTAGGTCGTGTACCGGCCGGGTGGCGTCAAGAAACCTGGCGCGAGCCGTCAAGAAACCGTCAGGAACCGTGGCGGCCGCCACTGCGCGGTGAAGCATCGACTCTCGGGAGGAGAGGCCTCCCGAGAGTGTGCTGGAAGGAATCGAAGATGGCCGATGCGGCCTTCGTCCTCGTGATTCTGCTCGGGTTCGCGGTGTGCGTCGCGGTGCTGCGGGCGTTCGCCGCGCGCGAGGCCCGAGAGGAGGACCACCGATGACCGCGGCTGTGGTGACGAGCGTCGTTCTCGTGATCGTCGCGCTCGCCGTCCTCGGATACCTCCTGTCGGCGCTGTTCGATCCGGAGAGGTTCTGACATGCCGCCCAGTGTTCTCGCGATCGCTCAGATCGCGTTCGTCGTCGCAGTGCTCGCTGCGGCGTACGTGCCGCTCGGCGACGCGATGGCACGGTTGTTCACCCGCGAACACCCGCGCCGCGGCGAGGGTGCCTTCTACCGGATGTGCCGCATCGACGCGCACGGTGATCAGGGTTGGGTGACCTACGCCGGCGCCCTGCTCGCGTTCTCGTTCGTCTCCGTCCTGTCTCTCTACGGGTTGCAGCGACTGCAGGGGGTGCTGCCGCTCGGCGGCGATCTCGGAGCCGTCTCGCCCGCGGTCGCGTTCAACACCGCGATCTCGTTCGTGACGAACACCAACTGGCAGTCGTACGTGCCGGAGACGACGATGAGCAATCTCGTCCAGCCGGTCGGCCTCGCTGTCCAGAACTTTCTGTCCGCCGCGGTCGGCATCTCCGTCGCGATCGCACTGACCCGGGCGATCGCCCGTGTCACGACGGGATCGGGCATCGGCAACTTCTGGGTCGACCTCACCCGCGCGACCGTGTACGTGTTGTTCCCGCTGGCGTTCCTGTTCGCGGCGCTGCTGCTCACCCAGGGGGTGGTGCAGTCGCTGTCGTCCGGGTTCGCGGCGACCGGCATCGACGGTGCCGCACAGCACGTGGCCCTCGCGCCCGCCGCCTCGCAGGAGGCGATCAAGATGCTGGGGACGAACGGCGGCGGGGTCTTCGCCGCGAACTCGGCGCACCCGTTCGAGAATCCGACGCCGCTGAGCAATATCGCTCAGATCGTGGCGATGCTGCTGATTCCGGTCGCTCTCACCCGGACCTTCGGGACGATGATCGGGAACCGGCGGCAGGGCCTGACCTTGCTCGCCGTGATGACGATTCTGTGGGCGGCGATGCTCGCACTCGCCACGTGGGCCGAATCGCGCACGGCCGGTGCTGCCGCGCAGGCTGCGGGAGCCATGTCGGAGGGCAAGGAAGTCCGCTTCGGGATCCCGGCGTCGGTGCTCTACGCGGTGAGCACGACGGGCACGTCGACGGGCGCCGTGAACTCCGCGCACGACAGCTACTCGGCGGCGGGAGGCGGGGTCCTGCTGCTGAACATGTTGTTCGGCGAGATCGCGCCGGGTGGCGTCGGAAGCGGCCTGTACACGCTGCTCGTCCTCGCGATCGTCGCCGTCTTCGTCGGCGGCCTGCTCGTCGGCCGCACGCCCGAGTTCCTCGGCAGACGCATCGGTCGTCGCGAGGTGACGCTCGCGGCGTCGGTGATCCTCGTGATGCCCGCCCTCGTGCTGGCGGGTGCGGCGATCACCGCGATCCTGCCGGCGACGCTCGGCGCACTCGGCAACAGCGGCGACCCGGGGAGTCCTTCGGCAGCACACGGTTTCAGCGAAATCCTCTATGCCTACACCTCCGCCGCGAACAACAACGGCAGCGCGTTCGGCGGTCTCACCGTGACGTCCGACTGGTTCCAGGGCTCGCTCGGCGTCGCGATGCTGCTCGGCCGATTCCTCCCGATCGTGCTCGTTCTCGCCCTCGCAGGCGCGTTCGCTCGGCAGCGCCGGTCGGAACCGTCGCCCGGCGCGATCGTCACCACCGGACCGCTGTTCACGGGACTCGTGACGGGCACCGTCGCGCTCGTGTCGGCACTCACCTTCTTCCCCGCGCTGGCGCTGGGACCACTCGCAGAGGCACTGCAATGAACAGGGGTACAGAAATGACGTCGGCACTCGGCGCGCAGCAGGGCGTGGCCGACCCCACACCACCCGATGATCGTCGAGCGGAGAAGAGGGAGCTCGCGGGCAAAGGCGCGTTCGATCTCCGCAGCCTCGCCGGATCGCTGCCGGATGCCGTCCGCAAGCTCACGCCACGGCAGCAGGCGCGCAATCCCGTCATGTTCGTCGTGCTCGTGGGCACCGTCGCCTCGACGGTGCTGACGGCACTCGATCCGACGGTCTCGGGCGTCGTGGTCACCGCGTGGTTGTGGCTGACGCTGCTGTTCGCGTCCCTGGCCGAAGCCGTCGCCGAAGGGCGCGGCAGAGCGCAGGCCGACAGCCTTCGAAAGGTCAAGCAGGACACGACAGCCCACCGGATGGAGGCGAACGGCGAGATCACGTCGTTGCCCAGCACGTCGCTGCAGGTGGGCGACCACGTCGTCGTGACCGCCGGCCAGGTCGTACCCGGCGACGGCGACGTCGTGGAGGGAATCGCGACGGTCGACGAATCGGCGATCACCGGCGAATCCGCCCCCGTGGTCCGCGAATCCGGCGGTGACCGCAGCGCCGTCACCGGCGGGACGACGGTGCTGTCCGACCGCATCGTCGTCGAGATCACGACGGCCCCGGGGCAGACCTTCGTCGACCGCATGATCACGCTCGTCGAGGGTGCGGCACGCAAGAAGACGCCCAACGAGATCGCGCTCGACATTCTGCTCTCGGCGCTCACGATCATTCTGCTCCTCGCCGTCCTCGCGCTCGGACCGATGGCGGCGTATGCCGGCGCCGACCTCGATCCCGTCCAGCTCATCGCGTTGCTCGTGTGCCTGATCCCCACGACGATCGGCGCGCTGCTGTCGGCGATCGGGATCGCCGGCATGGACCGGCTCGTCCAGCGGAACGTGCTCGCGACCTCGGGCCGCGCCGTCGAGGCGGCGGGGGACATCGACACGCTGCTGCTCGACAAGACCGGCACCATCACCTACGGCAATCGGCAGGCGACTCGGCTGCTGCCCGCGCCCGGTGTCGACGTCGCCGAACTCGCGGCGGCGGCACACGCGTCGAGCCTCGCCGACGGAACGCCCGAGGGCCGCAGCGTCGTCGAGCTCGTCGCTGCGGAGCACGGCGGCGGGGCCGGGCCGGACGGACGGGACGGGGCGACCGAGGAGCGGGACGGCGAGTACGTCGCGTTCACGGCGCAGACGCGGATGAGCGGAGTCGACACGGCCGGTGGTGCCGCGATCCGCAAGGGCGCGGCGGACGCCGTCTTCGCGTGGGTGCGCGAGCACGGCGGCACCGTCGAGGAAGGTGTCGAGGCGGACGTCACCGAGATCGCCTCCGCGGGTGGCACGCCGCTCGTCGTCGCCGTCGTGGCGAACGGCAGGGCACGAGTACTCGGCACCATCGCGCTGTCGGACGTCGTCAAACCGGGTATCGCCGAAAGGTTCGCGCAGTTGCGCACTCTCGGAATCCGCACCGTCATGATCACGGGAGACAATCCGCGGACCGCCGCAGCGATCGCGCAGCAGGCAGGGGTCGACGAGTTCATGGCGGAGGCGACCCCCGAGGACAAACTCGCTCGCATCCGGGACGAGCAGGCTCGCGGCCGGCTCGTCGCGATGACGGGCGACGGAACGAACGACGCCCCCGCGCTCGCGCAGGCCGACGTCGGCGTCGCGATGAACACCGGGACGTCCGCGGCGAAGGAAGCCGGCAACATGGTCGACCTCGACTCGGACCCGACGAAGCTCATCGACATCGTCGCGATCGGAAAGCAGTTGCTCGTCACGCGCGGTGCGCTCACGACCTTCTCGCTCGCCAACGACCTGGCGAAGTACTTCGCGATCCTGCCCGCGCTGTTCGCGGTCGCGTATCCGCAACTCGACAAGCTGAACATCATGGGCTTGCACAGCCCGACGACGGCGATCGTCTCGGCGGTGGTGTTCAACGCCCTCGTGATCGTCGCCTTGGTTCCCCTCGCCCTGCGCGGCGTGCGGTTCACTGCGGCGTCGTCGTCGGCGATGCTGCGCCGCAATCTGCTGATCTACGGTCTCGGCGGTGTCGTCGTGCCGTTCGCCGGCATCAAACTGATCGACGTGATCGTCTCGGCGATCCCGGGACTGGGGTGAGGACGATGATTCTCGGAGCACTTCGTCAGATGCGGGTGGCGGTGGTCGTGCTCGTTGCCGCCGTCGCGCTGCTCGGATTCGTGTATCCCGCTGCGGTGTGGGCACTCTCGCGAATCGACACCCACTCCGCGGAAGGGTCGGCCTTGCGTGACTCGTCCGGGTGCGTCGTCGGCTCGTCGCTGCTCGGCGTCGATCCGCAGCCCGCAGCGGGAGAGCCGGACCCGTACTTCCACACCCGTGTCGTGGGATCGGTGGCCGACGGTGATCCGGGCACGCCCGGCGATCCCGCCGCGGGGTTGCCGACGAATCAGGGACCCAGCAGCGAAGTGCTCGCCGCGTTCGTCGCGCAGCGTCGCACGCAGATCGCCGAACGCGAGGGAGTGACGCCTGCCGAGGTGCCCGCCGATGCCGTCACCGGCTCGGGATCGGGCCTCGATCCGCACATCTCGCCCGCGTACGCCGCACTGCAGGTGCCGCGCGTCGCCCGCGAGACGGGCCGCACCGAGGACGATGTCCGCGGCCTCGTCGCGCAGTACACCGCACCGCCGCAGTGGGGTTTCCTCGGCGCCGAGCGGGTGAGCGTCCCGGAGCTGAACGTCGCCCTCGGCGCGGCGGCACCGGACTGCGGTTCGTGACGGCGGACACGAGGCGAGCGCGGCGAGGATGATGAACCCGTGACGAACAAGCGTGGCCGGCTGCGGGTGTATCTCGGCGCGGCACCGGGCGTCGGCAAGACGTACGCGATGCTCGACGAGGCCCAGCGACTGCGAGCGCTGGGGTGCGACGTCGTGACGGGCGTCGTCGAGACCCACGGCCGCGCGCGCACCGCCGAGCGTGCCCGTGGGCTCGACGCGCTGCCGCCGATCGAGTTCGTCCATCGCGGCATCACCTTCGCCGAACTCGACGTCGAGGCAGTGACAGCCCGCGATCCCGATCTCGTACTCGTCGACGAGTTCGCTCACACCAACGCGCCCGGATCCCGCAACGGCAAGCGGTGGCAGGACGTCGAAGAGATCCTCGACGCGGGGATCGACGTCTTCACGACCGTCAACATCCAGCATCTCGAATCGCTCGCCGACGTCGTCGCCCGCATCACGGGTGTCGTGCAGCGCGAGACAGTTCCCGACGCCGTCGTGCGGGCCGCGACGCAGGTCGAACTCGTCGACCTCACGCCCGAGGCGCTGCGTGCCCGGCTGACGGAGGGCGACGTCTACGCGGCGTCGAAGGTCGATGCGGCGCTGAGCAACTACTTCCGCACCGGCAATCTCACGGCGCTGCGCGAGCTGGCGCTGTTGTGGACGGCGGACCAGGTGGACGCGGCACTCGCGAAGTACCGCGCGGACAACCGGATCACCGCGACGTGGGAGACCCGCGAGCGGGTGGTCGTGGCCGTCACCGGCGGCGAGGAGACGGGTGTGCTCATCCGCCGCTCACGCCGCATCGCGTCGCGTTCGGGCGCCGAACTGCTGGTCGTCCACGTCGTGCGCGGCGACGGTCTGGCGGGCGCCGACGAGAACTCCCTCGCGGCGATGCGCACTCTCGCGGCGGACGTCGGCGCGAGCGTGCACACCGTCGTCGGCGACGACGTGCCACGCGCGCTGCTGGACTTCGCACGGTCGGTCAACGCGACGCAGCTCGTCGTCGGGACGTCGCGACGCTCGCGGTGGGCGCGGCTGATCGACGAGGGCATCGGCGCCGCCGTGGTGCGCGGCTCGGGGACGATCGACGTCCACACCGTCACGCACGACGCGCGCTCACGCGCCCGGTGGCCGCGGCCACGGCCCGGGACCAGGGGAGTGCTCGCGTGGTGTGCCGCGGTCGCGGTGCCGGCCGCGGCCTCGGCGCTGATGTACCTCGTCGACGACACGATCGGGCTCGTCGGCGAGAGCGCGTTGTTCGTGCTCGTCGTGCTCGCGGTCGCCCTGCTCGGCGGTGTCGTGCCCGCGGCGCTGTCGGCGCTCGTGTCGGGCGTGATGCTCAACTACCTGTTCACCGAGCCCGTGCACTCGCTGACGATCTCCGATCCGGCCAACGTCGTGACGATCGTCGCGCTGCTGCTCGTCGCGGTCGCCGTCGCGGCGCTCGTGGATCTCGCGGCGACCCGCGAACGCACGGCGCGGGCGGCGACCCGCGAGGCCGAACTTCTCGGCACCTTCGCCGCCGCCGTGCTGTACGGCGCCGACCTCCCGGCGCTGCTCGAACGGCTGCGCGAGACGTACGGGCAGCGTGAGGTCGCGGTCGTCTCGCCCGCCCGCGGCGTGCTGGGGACCGCAGGGGAGGACCCGCCGACCGATGCCTCGGCCGCCGACACGATCACCGAGGTCGATGCGTCCGCGGGGACGGCGGGTGGCACGTACTCGCTGCTGCTGCGCGGGCCCGAACTCACCGGGCGCGACCGGCGCGTGCTCGCGGCGGTCGCGCATCACGCGGTCGCGCTCGTCGAGCGCGACGAGATGGCCCGGCAGGCGCGCGAGGGACGCGCGCTCGTGGAAGGGGATCGCCTGCGCCGCGCGCTGCTCTCGGCCGTCGGCCACGATCTGCGGACCCCGCTCGCCGCCGTCAAGGCAGCCGTGTCGAGCCTGCGCAGCGACGACGTCGACTTCTCTCCCGAGGACACCGCCGAACTGCTCGCGACGATCGAGGAATCGGCCGACGCCCTCACCGACCTCGTCGCGAACCTGCTCGATTCGTCGCGGCTCGCGGCGGGTGCGCTCGAACCCGCGCCGCGGACGGTGTACCTGGACGAGGTCGTGCACCGCGCGCTCGCCGGAATAGACCGCACCACAGCCGGATACGGTCGTGCCGGACCCTCGCGTGTCCACGTCGACGTGGGCGCCGCGACGGCGTACGCCGATCCAGGGCTGCTCGAGCGCGCCGTCGCGAACCTCGTCGACAACGCACTGCGTCACGGCGGTGGGAGCGAGGTACGGGTCAGCGCCGCGACGCTCGGGGAGCGTGCGCTGCTCACCGTCGCCGACAGCGGCCCGGGCCTGCCGGCCGGCCACGCGGACGCCGTCTTCGAGCCGTTCCAGCGGCGCGGCGACCGCGACACGAGTTCCGGTGTCGGACTGGGCCTGTCGGTCGTCCGTGGTTTCGTCGAGGCGATGGGCGGGACGGTGTCCGCGACCCCGACACCCGGCGGCGGAACCACGATGGCCGTCGACCTGCCCGCCGCGCAGCCGCACGAGCACGAGCAGAGACAGGAACAGGGCCGATGACCAGAGTCCTCGTCGTCGACGACGAACCACAGATCGTCCGCGCACTGCGCATCAACCTCGCGGCACGTGGGTACGAGGTCGTCACGGCGACCACCGGGGCGGGGGCGCTCCGCGCGGCCGCCGAGACGCGGCCCGACGTCGTCGTCCTCGATCTGGGGCTGCCCGACCTCGACGGCGTCGACGTGCTCGCCGGAATCCGCGGCTGGCTCTCGGTTCCCGTCATCGTGCTCTCGGCGCGCACCGACTCGGCCGACAAGGTCGGCGCCCTCGACGCCGGCGCAGACGACACGTGACGAAACCGTTCGGGATGGACGAGTTCCTCGCCCGGCTGCGCGCCGCGGTCCGCCGGTCGGCCGCGATGCCGGAGGAGCAGCCCGCCGTCGTCACCGATGCGTTCACCGTCGACCTCGCCGCACGCACCGTCACGCGCGACGGCGCGCCCGTGCACCTCACCCCCACCGAGTGGGCGCTGCTCGAGATGCTCGTCCGCAACCGCGGCAAGCTCGTCGGCCGCCGCGAGCTCCTGCGCGAGGTGTGGGGGCCCGCGTACGAGCAGGAGACCCACTATCTGCGCGTGTATCTCGCACAGCTCCGCCGCAAGCTCGAGCCCGAACCGTCCGCACCGCGCCATCTCGTCACCGAGGCAGGGATGGGCTATCGCTTCGTCGAATAGCGACTGTCACATTCCCGGAAACCCTGCGACTCGGCACCCGGTGCTCCTAGCGTCGAGACGACACGGTCCGGAGGGAAGGTGGCGCGCCATGCGGAAGACACACGGCCGGCGGCGCGGAGCGGAGACCGCCGAGTCGGTGGCCGTCAATCCGGTGTTCGCGCGGCCGGGTGAGGCGACCGAACTCCCGCGGTTCGTCCTGCCGGACGACGAGTCGCTGCCCGAGACGGCGTATCAGATCGTCCACGACGAAGCGATGCTCGACGGCAACGCCCGGCTCAACCTCGCGACGTTCGTCGGCACGTGGATGGACGAGGAAGCCGACAAGCTGTATCTGCGGGCCGCCGACAAGAACATGATCGACAAGGACGAGTACCCGCAGACGGCGGCGATCGAGGCGCGGTGCTGGGCGATGCTCGCGCGGTTGTGGAACGCACCCGATCCGGACGCCACGATCGGCACCTCCACGATCGGATCGTCCGAGGCGTGCATGCTCGGCGGCCTCGCCCTCAAGCGCCGCTGGCAACACGCCCGTCGCGTCGCCGGAAAGTCCACCGAGAAGCCCAATCTCGTGATGTCGAGCGCGGTGCAGGTGTGCTGGGAGAAGTTCTGCAACTACTGGGACGTCGAGCCGCGGTACGTCCCGATCACCGAGGAACACCGGACGCTCGACGGCCACGGCCTGGCCGGGTACGTCGACGAGAACACGATCGGCGTCGTCGCGATCATGGGTGTCACCTACACCGGAATGTACGAGCCGGTCGCCGAGATCGCCCGCGCCCTCGACGACGTCGAGCGGCGCACCGGCCTCGACGTCCCGATCCACGTCGACGGCGCGTCCGGTGCGATGATCGCGCCGTTCTGCCAGCCGGACGTCGCGTGGGACTTCCGCCTCGACCGCGTCGCGTCGATCAACACGTCCGGGCACAAGTACGGGCTCGTCTATCCGGGACTCGGATGGGTGGTGTGGCGCGATCGGGACGCGCTGCCCGACGATCTCGTCTTTGAGGTCAGCTACCTCGGCGGCACGATGCCGACCTTCGCGCTCAACTTCTCCCGTCCCGGCGCGCAGGTGCTGCTCCAGTACTACATGTTCCTGCGGCTCGGCTTCGCGGGATATCGCCGCGTGCAACGCACCTCGCTCGACGTCGCGCAGTACCTCGCGGGCGAGATCGACCGGATCGGCGCGTTCGAGTTGTGGAATCACGGCACCGACATTCCCGTGTTCGCGTGGCGGCTGCGGCCGGGGCACACCGAGAACTGGAGCCTCTACGACCTGTCCGAGCGGCTCCGCACGCGCGGCTGGCTCGTCCCGGCATACCCGATGCCCGACGACCTCACCGACGTGACCGTGCAGCGCATCGTCGTGCGCAACGGGCTCAGCCGTGATCTCGCGACGTCACTGGTCGCCGACATCGAGACCGAGGTGCGGTGGCTCGACGCGCTTCCGGCATCGATGCCCACCGAACACCGGCATCCCGGCTTCCATCACTGACGGCGAACGCGATGGACGGACGGCGCGAACCCGAGCCCGCGGTGGTGTTGCGGCCCGACGGCACCGAAGCCCCGACGGCGTCGGACGTTCCACCGCATCCCTTCGGGACGGTCACGGGGCACAGCGGTCCCGCGATCGGTGCCCCCGCGGTCGGCGCCCGCACGTTCATGACGGTCACGCAGCTCGCGATACTGACGGTCGTGACGGTCGCGTCGCTGCGCTCGCTGCCCGCGATCGCCGGCTACGGGCTCGGATCGGTGACCCTCTACATCGTGCCCGCGGTGCTCTTCCTGATACCTACCGCACTCGTCGCCGCGGAGCTCGCGACCGGGTGGAAGGGTGGCGTGTTCACCTGGGTGCGTGAAGCATTCGGCACGTTGTGGGGATTCACGGCGATCTGGCTGCAATGGATCCAGAACGTCGTCTGGTACCCGATGCAGATCGCGTTCATCGGGGCGAGCTTCGCGTTCGTCCTGGGGAAGAGCCCGCTCGCGGACAACGGCCTGTACACGGCGGCGGTGATCCTGGTGCTGTACTGGGGTTCGACCCTGATCGCGCTGCGTGGCGGATCGTTGTTCGCGAAGGTCGGCAGTTGGACCGGCTGGCTGGGGACGATCTTCCCCGCAGTGCTGCTCATCGTCCTCGGCGCGCTGTGGCTCGGGTCCGGTGAGCCGTCGCAGGTTCCGCTCGAATGGTCCGGTGTGGTTCCGCCGTGGACCGGCTTCTCGGCGATCGTCCTGGTGGTGTCGAACGTTCTCGCCTATGCGGGAATGGAAGTCAACGCCGTGCACGCAAACGACATGCGTGACCCCGGACGCGGCTTCCCGAAGGCCATCGCCGTGGCGACGGGCTTGATCCTGCTGGTGTTCGTGCTCCCGACCATCGCGATCGCCGTTGCGGTCCCTGGTGATCGCCTCGGCGTCACGACGGGTATCAATCTCGCCTTCGAGTCCTTCTTCGAGCACTGGAACATCCACTGGCTCGTCGCTCCGATGTCGATGCTCATCGCGCTCGGGGCGTTCGCGTCGGTCGTCACCTGGATCGCCGGGCCGTCGCGGGGACTGCTCGCGGCGGCGCGGGCAGGGATGCTGCCGCCGCTCCTGCAGCGCCGCAACAAGGCCGGAGTGCAGGTCGGCATCCTCGTCGTCCAGGGGTGCGTCGTCACCGTGCTCGCGCTCCTGTTCGTCGTCGTCCCCGACGTCGAGACTGCGTTCGTCGCGTTGATCGACATGGCGGCGTCGCTGTATCTGCTGATGTACCTGATGGTGTTCGCCGCGGCGATCCGGCTCCGGCGTACGCATCCGGACGTCGTCCGGACGTATCGGGTCAGGTGGTTGACGGCGATCGCGGGAGTGGGATTCGTCTCGTGCGCAGCGGCATTCGTGATGGCGTTCGTCCGGCCGGACGGTTTCGCCGGACTACCGGGAGTCCAGTATCCGCTCGTCGTCGCCGCGGTTGTCGTCGCTCTCGGCGCGCCGCCGTTCGTGTTCTACGCCCTTCGCCGGAGAGGGTGGGACCGGCGTACGGCGCGCGAGCGAGAAACGGCCGAGAACGTTCTGGTGAATCCCTGAGCCGGGCTCGCCGACCGTACCGGCACACGAACGTCGACATCGAGCCTTTCGAGCCTGTCACCCGCGGGTGAGGAGTTACACCCTATCGGCTGCTCCCGCGGAAGGCCTCGGTGCCCGCTTCGACTCGGAACGGCTCGATTCGCTCCCGCTGCCGTTCGGCGCGCTCGATCAACTCGTCGAAATCGGCGGTCGAGAGGCGTTCGCCGAGCCCGGCGAGATCGCGCATCGTCGTCCACAACTGTTTCTTCGTCTCGAGGCCCATCACGAGGAATTCGAGTTCCTCGAATCGGCTGAGCGGCGAATAGCCGCGCAAGCGGCCGTGGGGTTTCCATCGTCCGATGCGTTCGGCTACGGTCGTCAACGCGGGCTCGAGCGGATCGGCGCGGATGCTCAACTCACGCATCACGGAACGGAACGTCTCGACATCCTCGGCGATACCGGTTGCGACCTCGTCGAGTGCCTCACCCAGAGCCGTGCCGGTGTTCTGGTCTCGCGTTCGCCGGGCCAGCTCACGCCACGCGACACCGAGCGCCAACTGATCGTTCATGTAGATACGGAGGAATCCGTCCATCATCCATGGCTGATCTTTCGGTGGTCGGCGTGTCAAGACCTGTCCGGAACCGGCGCGAGGGCGCGTCGGTACGTGCTGTACTGGCACACGAGCCGAGCAGCCACCGGGCGAGCAGCCACCGGGGAGGAACACCATGATCGACGGCCGACCCGAGATCGATGTCGTGACGAGATCCGTCGGCACCGCACCGGCCGAGACCACCGTCGGGCGCACTATCACCCTGTCGCGCCCGTTCGCGGTGCCGGTCTCGCGACTGTGGAGTTCGTGCACGAGCGCAGACGAGATCGGGTCGTGGTTTCTCCCCGTCTCCGGCGACCTGCAGTTGTACGGGCGCTATCAGCTCGAAGGCAATGCGGGCGGGCAGATCACGACGTGCGACCCGGAGCGCGAGTTCACGGCGACGTGGGAGTACGACGCCGAGTCCAGCTCCATCGACGTCTCGTTCGCATCGGCCGGCGACGGGAGCGTGCTCACCGTCCAGCACGATTCGGAGCCGTCCGACGAGATGTGGGAACAGTACGGTCCCGGCGCCCTCGGCATCGGCTGGGATCTGACGATCCTGGGCCTCGCGAACTACCTCGAGACCGGGGAACCGGTGGATCCGCGCGAGACCCTCGACTGGACCCTCTCCGAAGCCGGCCACGAGTTCGTCGGTCTCGCCGCTGCTGCCTGGGAGGCCGCGGACATCGCCACCGGAACGCCGCACAAGCAGGCGAAAGCCGCTGCCGAACGCTCCCGCACGGCGTATCTCGCGCTCGAGGACGAGCGCTGACACGGCCGGCGAGCTGCTGGCACACTGGACGTCGTGACGGAGCGCAAACCTCCCGACATCACCTTCGAGTCGTGGGTCGATCGGCAGATCCGGGTCGCGCAGCAACGCGGTGACTTCGACGACCTGCCCGGGACGGGGAAGCCGATCCCACCGGACACGGGTGAGTACGAATGGATCCGGCGCTACGCCGAACGCGAGCAGCTGCCGACCGATGCCATGCTGCCCACACCGCTACGGCTGCGCCGCCGGGTCGAACGCATCGCCGACGAGGTCCGGGACTGCCGCAGCGAAGCCGACGTGCGCAGTGCCGTGGCCGAGCTCAACCGCGAGATCGTCGAGCACCTTCGCGTGCCGTCGACACCGCACATTCCCGTACCGCTCGCCGACATCGAGGAGACCGTCGCCACCTGGCGCCAGGGACGCAGGGAGAGCGCGGCGCGGGCCCTCGCGGCCGACAGTCCGGTGCAGCGGACGCGGCGGCACCGCGGCCCTCGCCGTCGGAGGTGGCCCTTCCGCGGCCGGTAGGCTGCCGCTCGAACCGGTGACGACGATGCCGGTGACGACGATGCCGGTGGCGACGAAGGAGAACCATGGCCCGCACCCTCACCGCCGATCGTGTGGTCTTCTACGCCGCGACGGCCGCGACCGTCGCCGGTGCGATCGTCGAATCCGAGGACGTGCAGCGCGTCGCCAAGCCGCTCATCGCGCCTGCGCTCGCCGTCGGTGTGCTGCGCCGACCCGGCGCGGACCGCGTCGACCGTGCCCTGCTCGTGGCGGGCCTCGCCGCCGCGACCGTCGGTGACGTCCACATGATTCGTCCCGACGACGACCGGTCGATCGTGCGCGGTGCGTCCGCGTTCGGCGTCATGCAGGCGTGCTACTCGGCCCTGTTGCTTCGGCGTGACGCGCGCCCGACGGCCCCCGCTGCACTGCCGCGCGTCGCCGGATGGGCCGCGGCGGCTCTCGCCCTCCGCTCGGGTTCGCGGCCCGTCGCGGCACCGCTCTCTGCGTACGGCCTCGCATTGGGCACGTCCACGACGCTCGCGAGCGATCCCGCGCTCGCGCCCGGTGCCCGGGCGGTCGCCGGCGTCGTCGTCCCCGGCAGCGATCCGCGTTCGCGGCTCGCTGCGGGCGCCGCGTCGTTCACCGTCTCGGACGGGCTCATCGTCGTCCGGCGGCTGTTCGTGCGTGGCCGTCGTGCGCGTGCGTTTGCCGAAGGCGCGATCCTCGCGACCTACGCCACCGCGCAGGCACTTCTGGTGGACGGCATGAACACGGCGGGCACGAACTCACGGGGTAGGAGATGACGCTCGGCCCGACCGAATGGGGCGAGAGCCTGCACGGTGTGGGGCCGTGGCGCGACGAGTACGGCACCGAGCCGCCCACCGATCCGCGCTACGACCCCGTGCTGCTCGCGGAGGGCGATCGCCGCAATGTCGTCGACGCGTACCGCTACCTCACGCGCGACGCCATCGTCGCCGACATCGACACCCGCCGTCATCCGTTCCACGTCGCGATCGAGAACTTCGCGCACGACGCCAACATCGGGACGGTCGTGCGGACGGCGAACGCGTTCGCCGCCGAGGCCGTGCACATCGTGGGGCGGCGCCGCTGGAACCGTCGCGGCGCGATGGTCACCGACCGGTACCAGCACCTCGAACATCACCCCGACGTCGCGTCACTGCTCGACTACGCCCGTGAGCGTTCGCTCGCGATCGTCGCCGTCGACAACACGCCCGGCGCGGTACCGCTCGAGACGGCCGAACTGCCGCGCGAGTGCATCCTGCTCTTCGGCCAGGAGGGACCGGGAGTGAGCGACGCCGCGCGCGACGTCGCCGTGACGACGGTGTCCATTGCGCAGTTCGGCTCCACACGCAGCATCAACGCGGGCGTCGCGGCGGGGATCGCGATGCACGCGTGGATCCGGCAGCACGCGGACCTCGCCAGTGCCTGGTGAACCCCGCTGCCTGGTGAGCCCCGTTGCCTGGTGAACCCCGCTGCCTGGTGACCCACTGCCTGTGAACCCGGCCGATCACCCCGTGCGGCGGCCGAACTCGGGGACAATCGGGGTGTGAACACGTCGTGGGACGAGCGCGCGGACGCCGCCGAACGCGCGATCCTCGAGCGGCACGTCCGGGTGCTCTGGGGACTGCCGCTCACCCGGCTCGGCGTCGTCGCCTGGCCCGCGACGCAGCGCGAGGCGATGTTCGTCGTGTGGCACTACTGGTGGCAGGCGCAGCTGCTCGACTGCATGCTCGACGCCGTCGTCCGGGCACCGACCGACGTGCGCCGGCGCCGCGCCCACGCGGTCATCCGCGCGCACCGTGTCCGTAATCTGACGGGCTGGACGAACTCCTATCACGACGACATCGCCTGGCTCGGGCTCGCACTCGAACGCGCGGGCCGCGTCGCATCGCTCGGCAGTCGCCGCGCACTGCCGGCGATCGAACGGCGGCTCCTGGGCGCCGGCGACCCGATTCCGTGGCGCACGGGATCGGATTTCTTCAACGTCCCCGCGAACGGCCCCGCGGCGATCCTGCTCGCGCGGCTCGGGCGTGTCGAGCGCGCCGAGCGGATCGCGCAGTGGATCGACGACACGCTCGTCGATCCCGAGACTCACCTCGTTGCCGACGGGATCCGTGCCGACGGACGCCTCGACCGCGCCGTCTACGCATACGTCCAGGGTGTCGTGCTGGGACTCGAGGTCGAACTGGCGCGGCGGCAGTACGAGAGCACGGGATCGGGCGGCGTCCACACCGAGCGAGTGCACCGGCTGGTCCGCGCCATCGATCGCCGCGCCGCCGCGGTGAACGGCGTACTGCGTGGCCGTGGCGGCGGCGACGGCGGGCTCTTCCACGGCATCCTGGCGCGCTATCTCGCGGACGTCGCGACGGAACTGCCGGGCGACGACCTCGAGGACGAGCGGACACGGCGCAGCGCCGAGCGCCTCGTCGTCGCGTCCGCGGGTGCGGCCTGGAAGAACTGCATCGAGGTCGCGGGATCGCCGCTGTTCGGCCACGACTGGTCGCTGCCGGCACAGATCCCCACCGTCGGGGTGCCTCGCGAGATCGACTCGATCGCCGTGGAGGGCGCCGTGCACGAGTCGCCCGTCCCGGAGCGCGACCTCTCCGTGCAGCTCTCCGGATGGATGGCGATGGAGGCCGCCGCGCGCGTCGTGGCGCACGGCGAGTGAGCGCGGTAGGGCCTCAGGCGGCGGTGCTGTCCGCGGGCACGTCGTCGATGTCGACGACGTTCGCCGGCCGGGCCATCTCGGCGCGGTACTGGCGCACCCCGACGATCGTGCCGATCACGAGGACCACGAGCAGCACGCCCACGACGGCGGGGACGAGCCACGGCACCCGTTCGAGCAGGCCGCCCGCATAGAACCCGACGAGCAACAGCACCGGAGCCCACGCGATCGCACCGAGGCTGCTCGCGACGACGTACTTCGTGCGATTCATCCCCGCGGCGCCCGCGACGAGCGGGCACAGCGTCCGCACCCACGGAATCCAGCGGGCGACCAGCACGGACCAGAAGCCGTGCCGTTCGAGAAGTGACTGCACCGCGAGCAGGTTCTTCTCGTTGAGATAGCGGCCGCCGCGCCGCACGACGACACGGTGACCGGCGCGGGCCCCGATCGCGTAGCCGACCTGATTGCCGATGATCGCCGCGATCATCGCGCCGAGCGACAGCGCCCACACGTGGGCACTTCCCGACGAGTGACTCGCGAGCACGATTCCCGCGGTCAGCAGCATCGAGTCACCTGGAAGGAACAGGCCGAGGACGACGGCGCACTCGAGGAAAACGAAGGTCACGACGATGATCCACACGAGCACCGGCCCGGCGGTTCGGAGCGGACCGAACGAGCCGGCGGCGTGGACCGCGTCGAGCGCGACCGAGGTCACGGCGTCCGATCCGCTTCGGAGTCGACGGGAGCGGCGTTCGGGGTCGCGAGATCGCTGCGCCGGTTCGCGAGCGCGCGCTTGCCGAGCTCGAAGACGATCGGAACGACGGACAGCAGGACGATGAGGACGAAGATCAGATCGACGTGCTCACGGATGAACGCGACGTTGCCGAGAAAGTAGCCGAGCAGCGTCACGCCCGCGCCCCACGCGATGCCGCCGATGATGTTGAACGCGAGGAACACCGGATACCGCATGCGCGAGGCGCCGGCGACGAGCGGTGCGAACGTCCGGACGATCGGGACGAACCGGGCCAGGATGATCGTCACGGGGCCGTATTTCTCGAAGAAGTCGTGCGCCTGCACGATGTACCTCTTCTTGAAGAAACGGGCGTCGTCGTTGCGGAACAGCGCGGCGCCGCCCCGGTTGCCGATGAGGTAGCCGGCCTGATCGCCCAGGATCGCGGCGAGCGGCGTGAGGATCAGCAGCAGCCACAGCGGAGCGAAGGCGTCGGGCTGCGCCGACAGCAGGCCCGAGGTGAACAACAGCGAGTCGCCGGGCAGGAGTGGGAACAGCAGCCCCGACTCGATGAAGACCACGAGCAGCAGGCCGCCGAGAATCCAGCTTCCGAACGAATTGAGAAGATTGACCGGATCGAGAAAGCCTGGCAGCAGAGCCAGATTCGTCACGGCCTCGCCGGCGGCATGCACAGTCACGGACGACAGCGTACGCCGGGAAGCGCCCGAGATCGCTGTGACTCCGGGGCCTCGCGGCACGCCTCGCCCGAACCCTCGTGACGTGCCCACCCGAACCCGCCCGGACGCCGCGACGGCCGGAGCAGACTGGACCCGAGTGCCTCGCCCGTCCCGGACGGGGAGACGGGGGTCGGCCGAGCCGGGCGGGGCTTGACATACTGCAAGTGGACGTGCGGAGACACCGCACGCAACCGAGAAGAGCAATGGAGGACTGCCGCCGTGCCAATTGCGACTCCCGAGGTCTACGCCGAGATGCTCGAGCGGGCGAAGGCGCACTCGTTCGCCTTCCCGGCCATCAACTGCACCTCGTCGGAAACCATCAACGCCGCCATCAAGGGCTTCGCCGACGCGGGTAGCGACGGCATCATCCAGTTCTCGACCGGTGGTGCCGAGTTCGGCTCCGGTCTCGGCGTCAAGGACATGGTCACCGGTGCCGTCGCGCTCGCCGAGTTCGCGCACGTCATCGCCGACAAGTACGACGTCACGATCGCGCTGCACACCGATCACTGCCCCAAGGACAAGCTCGACGGCTTCGTCCGGCCGCTGCTCGAGATCTCGCAGGAGCGCGTGAAGGCCGGCCGCAATCCGCTGTTCCAGTCGCACATGTGGGACGGCTCGGCCGTGCCGATCGACGAGAACCTCGAGATCGCGAAGGACCTGCTCGCGCGGGCGAAGGCCGCGAACATCATCCTCGAGGTCGAGATCGGCGTCGTGGGCGGCGAGGAGGACGGCGTCGAGGCCGAGATCAACGACAAGCTGTACACGTCGGCCGAGGACTTCGAGAAGACCGTCGACGCGCTCGGCACCGGCGAGAACGGCAAGTACCTGCTCGCCGCGACGTTCGGCAACGTGCACGGCGTCTACAAGCCGGGCAACGTCAAGCTGCGTCCCGAGGTGCTCGAGATGGGCCAGAAGGTCGCGACCGAGAAGCTCGGTCTCGACGCGGGCTCGAAGCCGTTCGACTTCGTCTTCCACGGCGGCTCGGGCTCGCTCAAGAGCGAGATCGACGATTCGCTGAAGTTCGGCGTCGTGAAGATGAACGTCGACACCGACACGCAGTACGCGTTCACGCGCCCGATCGCGGCCCACATGTTCAGCAACTACGACGGCGTCCTCAAGGTCGACGGCGAGGTGGGCAACAAGAAGGTCTACGACCCGCGCAGCTACCTGAAGAAGGCCGAAGCGGCGATGACCGAGCGTGTCATCGAGGCCTGCGACGACCTCAAGTCGGCGGGGCGCTCCGTCTCGAAGTAGGGCGGCGGAGCCGCTCGTGCGTGACTTTCCGGTCCCTGTGCCGGAAAGTCACGCACGAGCGCGAAGCGCCTAGCAGACCTTCCAGGTCTCGCCGTCGAGGCGGAGGTCGAAGGTTCGCCACGTGTGCTCGTCCGGATTCGCCGCGGTGTGGGCGGGCACCTGCGCGATCGCGGTGCCGTCCTCGATGCGCATCGCGTCCACCGGGCCGACGTCGGGCAGCGTCTGCTGGTCGACGGCCGCGCGGTGCACCGCCGCGAACTCCTGCTCGTCGATCCCTGCGTAGTACTCGCCCAGCGGCCCGCACGTGACCTCACGCAACGTCGCGAGATCGCCGGTGCCGAGCGCCGCGACGTACGTGTCGATCGTCGACTGCACCCTCGCCTCGGGGGAGTTCGTCGTCCGATAGTCGTTGACGAACCACACCACCGCGACGAGCGCCGCCACGAGGACGACGACGCCGGCGAAGATCCCCCACCGCCTGCCGCGACGAGGTGAGCCGCCCTGCGCGGTCGCCGGAGCACCCGAGGGCGGTGGGGGCGGAGTCGCGCCGGTCGCAGGCACGCGCTGCGGCATCGCCCGCTCGGCGGTGACGGGCTCTGCCGTGACCGGCCTGGGCGGTGGTGGCGTCGCCTGCATCGCGACGGTGGGCGCGTCCTGCACTCCCGTGTCCCGAACCCCCGTATTCCGCGCCCGGGTGTCGATCGCGACGGTCTCGGCCTCGCTCGCGGCTGCCGAGCCCGCGCTCGTCGTGCCGTCCGTCGCCGGAGCCTTCGTCGTCGCGTCGTCCGCGCCGTCCTTCGGCTCACTGTCCTTCGGCGCGGCGCTCTTCGGCTCGGGACCGGGATCGTTCACGGCAAGGACCTCTTCTCTCGAACTGTGCCTCGCGCGCAAGCCTAGGTCAGCGCCCGCGCCGGGTACGGCGACGACCCGCCGTGGAGTCACGGTAACGGGTGCACAATGAGCACCATGACTTCTTTCGGTGACCTTCTCGGCCCGCAGCCCACTCTTCTCCCCGGCGACGAGGACGCCGAAGCAGAACTGCTGAACCACGAGGACCCCGCGACGGTGGCGGCCGCCCACCCCACCGCGTCGATCGCGTGGGCGCATCTCGGTGAGGCGGCGCTCGACGACGGGCAGGTGATCGCGGCCTACGCGTACGGGCGCACCGGCTACCACCGCGGCCTCGACCAGCTGCGTCGCAACGGCTGGAAGGGGTTCGGTCCCGTCCCCTACAGCCACGAGGGCAATCGCGGCTTCCTGCGCAGCGTCGCCGTCCTCGCTCGCGCTGCGAAGGCGATCGGTGAGAACGACGAGTACGCCCGCTGCCTGGACCTGCTCGAGGACAGCGACCCCAAGGCGGCACACGAACTCGGTCTCGACTGACGACGCGCGTGGCGGCCGCAAAGGATGCCGTCGCGTCCGCGACGGGCCGAGTCGGACGGCGCGGGCGCACCGCCGCGCGCCGTTCGGCTCACCGGCTGCGCATCTCGGCGCTGCCGATCGTCCAGTGCGGTCTCGCCGCGGCGCTCGCGTGGTGGGTGGCGACGGCGCTCGTCGGTCACACGACTCCGTTCTTCGCGCCGATCGCGGCGATCGTCTCGCTCGGGCTGTCGCTGGGGTCGCGGCTGCGGCGGTCCGTCGAACTCGTCGCGGGCGTGTCGATCGGGGTGGGGATCGGTGATCTGCTCATCGCGGGAATCGGCCGCGGGACGTGGCAGATCGGGCTCGTCGTCCTCCTCGCGATGTCGGCGGCGGTTCTCCTCGACAGCGGCCCGATCATCTCGCTCCAAGCGGGGACCTCGGCTGTGCTGGTCGCGACGCTCATCCCGCCCGGCGGGCCCGCGGGGCTCGACCGGATGGTCGACGCGCTCGTCGGCGGACTCGTCGGGATCCTCGTGGTCGCGGCGATCCCGTCGCATCCCGTCGGCAGGGCGCGCAACAATGCCGGGGCCGTGCTCGGCACGGCGGGCGCGGTGTTGCAGGGGGTCGCGGACGGCTTGCTCGAGAACCGGGAGAAGCCGATCGTCGACGCCCTGAAGAAGGCGCGCGCGACACAACCCGAGATCGACAAGCTGCGCGAGCACGTGACGGGCGGACGCGAGATCAGCCGGATCTCGCCGCTCTACTGGAACACGCGGCGCCGGCTCGCACGCCTCGAAGCGGCGGTCGATCCGCTCGACAACGCACTCCGCAACATCCGGGTGCTCGCGCGCCGCTCGCTCACGTTGGTGCGTGACGACGAGATCCTCGATCAGCGGCTCGTCGATCAGATCGAGAAGACCTCGCACGCGCTCGACGTGCTGCGGCGGATGGTGCTCGCCGATCCCGGCGAGCAGCCCGATCAGGCGGAGGCCGCGCGCGTTCTGCGCACAGTCGCGGCCGGGATGGATCCGTCGATTCTCGACGGCGCGGGGCTGTCGGCGACGGTCGTCTTCGCCCAGTTGCGCAGCCTGCTCGTGGATCTGCTGCAGGTCGCGGGGCTCAAGCGGGTGTCGGCGATGGCGACGCTGCCGCCGACGGTCGAACACCCGGCGTATCCGCCCGACCTCTGACGCGACGAGCCCATTGATCATATGCACGATTGTGCATATGATCGGCGCGCGAGCGAGGAGAGGCGACACGAGCATGGGACACGGACACGGACACGGCGTGGGCGGGCACGCGCCGACCGACCGCGACGAGGTGACCCGCAGCCGCATCGTCAGGATGTCGATCGCCCTCGGGATCATCGCGTCGTTCCTCGTCCTCGAAGTCGTCGTCGCGCTCGCGATCGATTCGCTCGCGCTCCTCGCCGACGCCGGCCACATGCTCACCGACGTCGCGGGCCTGTCGATGGGCCTGATCGCCCTCACCCTCGCGCGCCGGGGCAGCACCAACGCCGCGCGGACCTTCGGGTGGCATCGCGCCGAGGTCCTCACCGCGATCGTCAACGCCGCGCTGCTCCTGGGCATCGCCACGTTCATCCTGATCGAAGCGATCTCGCGGCGAGGTGACCCGCCCGAGATCCCCGGCGTCGCCCTCGTCCTCACCGCCGCTGCGGGCCTCACCGCGAATCTCGTCGTCGTCGCGATGCTGCGCCGTGATGCCGGCGGCTCGCTCGCCGTGCGCGGCGCCTACCTCGAAGTGCTCGCCGACGCCGTCGGCAGCGTCGGTGTGCTCGTCGCGGGTGCGTCGATGCTGCTGTTCGACTGGCGCTGGGCCGACATCGTCGTCGCCGTCCTCATCTCGCTGTGGGTGCTGCCGCGCGCGGTACTGCTGGCCGCGTCGGCGCTGCGCATCCTCACCCAGGCGTCGCCCGCGCACGTGGACGTCCCCGCCGTCGAAGCCGACCTCGCGGCGCTCCCGGGCGTGTGCGGCGTCCACGACCTCCACGTGTGGACGCTCACGACGGGGATGGACGTCGCGACGGTCCACATCGTCACCGAACCGGACGTCGGCGGTGTGCTCGATCGTGCACAGCGCGTGCTGGACGGGCACGGGCTCTCGCACGCGACGGTGCAGGTCGAGTCGACCGAGCGTGGCCGCACGTGCGAACGCGACATCACCTGGTGACGACCCGCGCGGATCGGTCGGCGACCGCTAGGTCCTCGTCGTGCGCCGGACGCCGTTGCCGGGACTCCACCGGTCGACGTGCAGCGACCCGCCGTCGACCGTGACGTGGACGACCTCGTCGAGATCGAGCACGAACGCGTCGCCCTCGTCGATGCCCTCCGGCCACGTGTCCGTCACCGTCGTCTTCTCGTCGCTGTGCACCTCGCGCGCCCTGCCGGAGAGCTTGACGTCGCCGCCGTCCATCGTGTGGTGGCCGGGATTGGTGTGCAGCGAGTACCGGGGATCGCGGCGCAGGTCGTCCGCCTTGCGGGCGCCCGGCATCGACCCCAGCGTGAGCACGTCGCCGACGATCGCGACCTCCGTTCCGCTCACCCGCGGCGAGCCGTCGCGCCGCAGCGTCGCGATGACGTGGTGACGGTGCGCGTCCAGTCGCGCGCGAACGGCGGCCGCGAGGTCGCTCGCCTCGGTCTCGAACTCTCTCCATGTCGTCATGTGTCGATCGTCCCGCGCATCACCTGACAGATTCCGTCAGTGAAGCGAGTTATGGTCACGTCGTGTCGTCCGAACGGCTCCTGCGGCTCATGCTGCGGCTCGAAGGCGCGCGCCGGGTGACGGCGTCGCGGCTCGCCGACGAGTTCGGCGTCTCGGTGCGCACGGTGTATCGCGACGTCGCCGCTCTCTCGGCGGCGGGAGTTCCGATCGTCACGGAGAGCGGGCACGGCGGCGGTGTCCGCGTGCTCGACGGCTGGCACTCGGGGCTGTCGGGGCTCACGTCCGACGAGACGACAGCGCTGATGCTGCTCGGCGTCCCCGGGCTCGCGCGCGAACTCGGGCTCGATGCCGAGAGTGCAGGACGCAAGTTGCTGGGGGTCCTTCCCATCACCGTCCGCGAGAACGCCGCGGGAATCGGTGCGCGGATCCACGTCGACGTGCCGGGCTGGTTCCATCGCGACGACGCGGTGCCCGCGCTGCGGCCGCTCGTGTCGGCGGTGCTCGGCGGACGGCGAGTCCGGATGCGGTATCGCACGCGCGAGGCTCGCGTCGTCGATCCACTCGGCCTCGTGACGAAGGCCGGGACGTGGTATCTCGTCGCGGCGTCGGGCGGTCGCGTGCTGTCGTACCGCGTGTCGCGGATCGTGTCCGTCACGGAGACGGACGAACCCGCGACGCGGCCCGACGACTTCGACCTCGCGGCATGGTGGAGGGACGCGACCGTCCGATTCGATCGGGCTCTGCTGCGGTACACGTGCACGGTGCGGCTCTCACCGACCGGAGTGCGCCGCCTCGCCGACGTCGTCGGCACCGAAGCCGCGAGCGCGGTTCCCGGTGCGACGGGCGCGACGGGTCCGTCGACTCCCGAGTGGACGGCCGAGTGGACGACGGCCGAGTTGCGGCTCGAGGCGGAGGACGTCGCGGCCTGGCAACTCGCGCAACTACCCGGCCACGTCGAGGTGCTGGCGCCGAGGTCGTTGCGCGAGGCGGTCGGCGCCTACGCCGTCGCTGCCGCCGAACTGAACTCGCCGCCGCTCACGGAACCGTCAGCGTCGAGTTGCGCAGATCGGTGACGAGCATGTGGCCGGGGGCGTGGCCGATCGCGAACGGCGGCTTCGACGCGGTGACCGCGGCCTGCGGCGTCACCCCGCAGGCCCAGAACACGGGGATCTCGCCGGGACGGATCGTGACGGCCTCGCCGTAATCGGGCCGCGCGAGGTCGTCGATGCCGATCGCCGCCGGATCGCCGACGTGCAGCGGCGCGCCGTGCACCCCCGGATAGCGCGACGTCACGCGCACCGCGTCGGCGACGAGGCTCGCGGGGATCGGGCGCATCGAGACGACGGTCGGGCCGTGGAGGCGTCCCGCGGGACGGCACGGAAGGTTCGTCCGGTACATCGGGACGTTGCGCCCTTCGTCGATGTGCCGCACGGGAACTCCGGCCTCGAGCAGAGCAGCTTCGAAGCTGAAGCTGCAGCCGACGAGGAACGCGACGAGGTCGCTGCGCCAGTAGTCGGTGGCGTCGGGGACCTCCGCGATCTGCTCGCCGTCGACGTACACCCGGTAGGCGGGGAGGTCGGTGCGGATGTCGCCGCCCGGCAGCAGTGGACCGGCGAGCTCGCCCGGCTCGAGGACGTCGAGCACGGGGCAGGATTTGGGGTTTCGCTGGGCGAAGAGCAGCAGATCGAATGCGTACTTCTGCGGCACCGCGACGAGATTCGCCTGGGCGTATCCGTCGGACCAGCCCGCGGTGGGGGTCACGAGCCCGTCGCGGAATCGGGCGCGCGCCTGCGCCGGGGTGAGCAGGGAGTTCTCGGTCGGGGTCGGTGTCGTCGGGGTCGGTGTCGTCGGGGTCATCGTGCCCATGCCAATCGGACGGTCGTTCCGGGTCGAAGTTGTGCGGCGATGTCGACATCGCGGTCGTCCAGGACGCCCGCGACGGGATAGCCGCCGGTCACGGGATGGTCGGCGAGGAAGACGACGGGTTCGCCGCCCGGCGGAATCTGGACGGCGCCGAGCGCGACACCCTCGCTCGGGAGCTGTCGTTCGGTGTCGACGTGGCGCACGCCGGGGCCGTCCGCCGCGGTGAGCCGCGCACCGACGCGGCTCGTGCGATCGGAGACGGTCCACGTGGTCTCGACGAGCCCGTTCGGGTCGGCCAGCCAGTCGTCGCGCGGGCCGCGCACGACGCGCAGCGTGACGGTGCCGCTGGGCATCGGGGCGACGGGCGCGGTGTCGGCGCCGGGGGCGGGCTCGGTCGCCGTCCCGATCGCGATCACGTCACCGGGCGCGAGCGGGGCGGGTCCGACCCCGGCGAGCGTGTCGGTGCTCCGCGAGCCGAGCACGGCCGGCACGTCGATGCCGCCCCGGATCGCGACGTAGCAGCGCAGCCCGGTGCGCGAGTCGCCCAGCCGCACGACGGCGCCGGCCGGGACGCGATGGCGCGTCGCCGGTCCCATGACGATCGACCGACGGTCGTGTACGACGACGACGTCGGCGTCGGCGCCCGTCACGGCGATCTCGAGGTCGCCGCGTGCCTCGAACGCGAGACCGCCGAGCAGCACCTCGATCGTCGCGGCGTCCTCGGTGTTGCCGACGAGCCGGTTCGCGAGCGCATGCGAACGACGGTCCGCGGCACCGGATCCGCCGACACCGCTCGACGCGAGACCCCGGCGCCCGCGGTCCTGCACGAGCGCCTGCGGCCCGGTCGCGAGGATCTCGATCGTGGCGGTCACGGCGTCACCGCCACGAACTGCACGCGCATGCCGGGGACGAGCAGGGCCGGCGGCGACGCAGCCACGTCGAAGAGCCGGACGTCGGTGCGGCCGATGAGCTGCCAGCCGCCGGGGGAGCTGGTGGGGTAGACGCCGCTGAACACGTCCGCGAGACCGACCGATCCGGGCGGCACCGACGTGCGCGGTGACGCACGACGGGGAACCTCGAGCCGGGTGTCACCGTCCACGAGATAGCCGAAGCCGGGGGCGAACCCGGTGAACGCGACCCGCCACGGACGTCCGGTGTGCGCCGTGACCATCTCGTCGGTGGTCAGTCCCGTCGCCTCCGCGACGTCGGTGAGGTCGGGCCCGTCGTACACCGTCGGGATCTCGACGACGGGGCCGTCGGTGGCGGCGCGGCGATCGGGGACGATTCCGTCGAGCGCGTCACGCAGCGCCGGGACGTGTTCCTCGGTGGCGACCGACAGATACAGCGTGCGTGCTCCCGGAACGACGTCGACCACGTCGACGCCGGCGGAGCCGATCGCCTCGACCCACGCGAGCACCTCGTCGATGTCGTCGAGTTCGAGCAGGAGTGCCCGGGTGCCGTAGGGAAGGATCTTCATCGGGGACCTCTCACGTGAACGACGCGACACGGATCGCGTTCTCGCCGAGCCGATCACGGACCGCCCGCGCGAGTGTCACGGCGTCGGGGCTGTCGCCGTGCACGCAGACCGAATCGATGTCGAGTGCGATGTCGCTGCCGTCGACCGCCTCGACGACGCCCTCGGTGACCATGCGGACGACACGCTCGGCGACGACGGCCGGATCGTGCAGCACCGCACCGGGTTCCCGCCTCGACACGAGGGTGCCCTCGGGCGTGTAGGCGCGGTCGGCGAAGGCCTCGCGAATCGTGCGGAGCCCGCGGCGCTCGGCCAGCGCGAGCAGCGTCGACCCGGGCAGTCCCACGATCGGCAGATTCGGGTCGACGGCGACGACGGCGTCGATCACCGCCCGCGCGTGATCGTCGTGATGGACCACGGTGTTGTACAGCGCGCCATGCGGTTTGACGTAGGTCACCCTGCCGCCCGTCGCCGACGCGAGTGCCTGCAGGCCGCCGATCTGATAGAGCACGTCGTCGGTGAGCTCACGGACCGAGGCGTCGACGAAGCGCCTGCCGAAGCCCGCGAGATCGCGGTAGCCGACCTGGGCGCCGATCCGCACCCCGCGGTCGGCGGCCCAGCCGCACGTGCGGCCGATGGTCGTGGGATCGCCGGCGTGGAAGCCGCACGCGATGTTGGCGCTCGACACCAGATCGAGGATCGCGGCGTCGTCGCCGAGCTCCCACCTGCCGAACGACTCACCGACATCGCTGTTGAGATCGATCGTGTCGCGGTTCGTCACTGTCCCGGTCCTTTCTCGCTCGACGTCACTGTCGATCTCGACGTCACGGCTCAGCTCCACAGATCGGACAGGCCGCTGAGCGACATCCAGCCGAGGTACAGCGTCAGCAGCCACACCGCGAGCGCCAGAATCTTGAGCCACATCGGATACACGTAGCCGTGCAGCAGGTCGCGACGTCGCCACGCAACCCACAGTACGACGGTGAATCCGATGGGCAGAATCAGTCCGTTGAAGGCTCCCGCGAAGATCAGCAGCGTGACGGGGGCGGCACCGATCGACAGGAACGCGACGGCGCTGACGACGATGAAGCCCACCGTGAGCAGGTTCTGGGTGCGCGGGGGTGTCTTCGACGTCGTCAGGAACGACACCGACGTGTAGGCGGCACCGATGACGGAGGTGATCGACGCGGCCCAGAGGATGACGCCGAACACGACGCTGCCCGCGGTGCCGAGAGCGTGCTCGAACGCGGACGCGGTGGGGTTGTCCTGAGCGAGGGCGACGCCGCCCGCGGTGACCCCGAGGATCGCGAGGAACAGCAGCGCGCGCATCACGCCCGTGACGATGATCCCGTACACCGAGCCGCGGGTGATGCGGCCGACGTTCTCGGGCCCCGTGATCCCGGTGTCGAGCAGGCGGTGCGCGCCGGCGTACGTGATGTAGCCACCGACGGTGCCGCCGACGATGGTGGTGATCGCGAGGAAGTCGATCGTGTCGGGCAGCACGACGTTGCGCAGGGCGTCACCGACGGGCGGCTTGGAGACGAACGCTGTGTACGCCGTCATCGCGATCATGCCCGCGCCGAGGACGACGACGATGCGGTCGAGAGCGACGCCCGCGCGCTTGCTGAGGAAGATCGCGATGGCGATGGCCGCCGAAAGGGCGCCACCGATCTTGGGATCGAGCCCGAACATCGCGTTCGTGCCGAGGCCCGCGCCGCTCGTGTTGCCGATGTTGAACACGAGGCCGCCGCCGACGACGAGTGCGGCGAGCGCCCAGCCGATACCGGGCAGTACCTTGTTGCCGAGTTCGTGGGCGCGGATGCCGGCGACGCCGATCACGCGCCACACGTTCATCTGGACGGCGAAGTCGATGAGGATCGAGACGACGATCGCGAACGCGAACGCCGCTCCGAGTTTGACCGTGAAGTCGGTCGTCTGGGTGATGAATCCCGGGCCGACGGCGCTGGTGGCCATGAGGAACATCGCGCCGAGGAGGGCTGCGCGGGACCCCGACCGCGTGGCGCGTGCGTGCTCGGGGACGTCGGACGACGTCGCGCCGGTGCCCTCGGAGGGGCTGTCGGCTGGCTGCATGGGGACTCCTGTCGAGACTCGGATGCGGACACCCGAGAGTCGCTGCGACATGTTTCACAGCGATGGCGGAGATGCTAAGGATTGTTCAACAATCCTGCAATCCCGAGCGGCACTAGACTCACGAACGTGACTTCGGAGATCGACGGGGTGCTGCAGACCTTGCACTCGGCGCGTCCCCGCGTCGTGCTGACCTCGTCGGCCGAGCGAGCTGCGGAGGTCGTGCGCGAACGGATCACCGACGGCGCGTTCCATCCCGGTGACCGGCTACCCGAGGAACCGATCGCCGAGGCACTCGGAATCTCCCGGAACACGCTCCGCGAGGCCCTCGGGACGCTCGTCTCCGAGCGGGTCCTCGTGCGCCGCCCGAACCGCGGCGTCTTCGTCCGCACCCCCACCGCCGCCGACGTTCGCGACATCTATCGCGCACGGCGCGTCATCGAGCCGGGATGCCTGCGCGCCGCCACGAGCCCGGACGGCCCCGCCGCCGCCCGCTCGCTGCTCGCCGCCGTCGACGCAGGTGCCGCGGCACTCGCCGCGGGGGACGGCCGCGCCGTCGCCTCCGCGAACCAGCGGTTCCATCGCGCCGTCGTCGCGCTCGGCGGCAGCGCGCGGCTCGACGCCGAGATGAGCAGGCTGCTCGCCGAGATGCGGCTCGTGTTCTCCTGCGCGGGCTCGGCCGAGGACTTCCACGGCCCCTACGTCGCGATGAATCGCGCGATCGCCGAGTCGGTTCGCGACGACGGCGCCGCTGCGGCGGCACCGCTGCTCGACGAGTATCTCGTCGCCGCAGAGCGACATCTGCTGTCGGCCTTCACATCCTGACCGGAACGCCTCGGCCGCCGCGATCCACCCGATGCAGGGATCATGTGGCCGAAGGGCTGGAGTTCGCTGAACCTCAGGGTGTTTCCCTGGATGATGCGGGGACTGTCGGCGATGCTGGGCCTCCTCGCTCTGATCGCGCCCACCGGCATGGAGTCCGAACGGCGGGCGGTGCGGCGGATCCGCACGGTCCACCTGGACCCGGTCACGGAGACGACATCGGAATCCTGGTTCGATCGCCATCCTGTACCCGGAACTCTCGTGCGGGAGTCGGCCGGGACCACGAGCCGAGTGGCAGCGGTCGGAGCCCTTCGACATGATCCACCCCCGCAGATCCGCGAACTCGCGGCCGGTGGCCGACCGATCGAGCACATCCGTTTCCTGCGGGGACTGAAGGTCTTCAGGCGAGTGCCGAGAACACGGGTGACCGTTCAGCGGACGAGGAGGAACTCGCGCTGATCGCGGTAGAACGTCGAGCGCGTCAGCGGCCGCGGATGCGGCACGCCGTCGCGAACGAGATTGGCAGCGGTCGAACCCAGTTGCGCCGCACGGCCCGGAATCCACTTGCGCGGCAGCCAGCGGCGCGATCGATCGGTGGCCGCACGAAGACCCGGCATCTCCGGAGTGGGATGCACCCGGATCTTCGTGGTCTCGCCCGAGAACAGCAGATCGTCGTCGACGTACATCTCGCCGACGAGGCGAGCGTTCGGCTCGCCGACGTAGGTCGCTTCGCCGACGAGCGCGATGCCCGCGTCGTCACGGATGAGAGGGAGTGCGTGGGCCGAGCCGCCGAGCGCGTCCTGAGCGGCCTTGGCGCCGGTCGCGAGTCGATAGGCCGCCGTCGCGGCGGTCGGGTGTTCCGTCACGTATGCGAGTTCGACGTGCAGGCGATCGGTGCGCAGCATGCGCGTGAGGACGGCGGCGAGGTCGGCGTCGTCGCCGACGACGATCAGCCGGGGATCCTCCACGACCTGCAATTTCGAGAGTGCCTCGTCGACCAGATCCGACTCGGGGCCGGCGGGTGCGGAGGTCGTCGAGACCGAGGCGAGCGGCAACGGCAACGGTGCGTCGCCGCACGCCAGGACGACCGGTGTCACAGTCGATACCTTCTTTCCGTTCCGATTCACCCGCGCAATCCTAGCCACGCCGTCTGAGAGGGCAATGTGGCCGTGGTGACGTCGCGTGACCTGCGTCTCGGTCCGCCGGTGGGACTTCCACGCAGGTCGGCTAGAATGTCCTACCGGCCACTGCCCATCGACGGCGCGGCCACGCAGCCGATACGAGTTGCGCGTCGACAGTAGGAGAGATCACGTCATGCCGGCAATCGTCCTGATCGGCGCCCAGTGGGGCGACGAGGGCAAGGGCAAGGCCACCGACCTGCTGGGCGAGCGCTTGCAGTGGGTCGTTCGCTACCAGGGTGGAAACAACGCGGGTCACACCGTGGTGCTTCCCAACGGCGACAAGTTCGCGCTGCACCTCATCCCGTCGGGCATTCTGTCGCCGGGCGTGACGAACGTCATCGGCAACGGTGTCGTCGTCGATCCGGGTGTCCTGCTCACCGAACTCGCGGGGCTCGAAGCCCGTGGCGTCGACACCGAACGGCTGCTGCTGTCGGCCGACGCGCACCTGATCATGCCGTACCACGTCGCCATCGACAAGGTGACCGAGCGCTTCCTCGGCGCCCGCAAGATCGGGACGACGGGCCGCGGAATCGGCCCGTGCTACCAGGACAAGATCGCCCGTGTCGGCGTACGCGCCGCCGACGTCCTCGACGAGAAGATCCTGACCCAGAAGGTCGAAGCGGCACTGGAATTCAAGAACCAGGTGCTCGCGAAGATCTACAACCGGCGGGCACTCGTCCCCGAGCAGGTCGTCGAGGAGGTCCTCACGCAGGCCGAGGGATTCAAGCACCGCATCGCCGACACGCGACTGCAGCTGAACCAGGCGCTCGAACGCGGCGAGACGGTGCTGCTCGAAGGTTCGCAGGGCACGATGCTCGACGTCGACCACGGCACGTATCCGTATGTGACGTCGTCCAATCCGACGGCGGGCGGCGCGGCCGTCGGGTCCGGGATCGGGCCGACCGGGATCGGGACGGTCCTCGGAATCCTCAAGGCGTACACCACCCGCGTCGGATCGGGCCCGTTCCCGACCGAGCTGTTCGACGAGTCCGGCGAGTACCTCGCGAAGACCGGCGGCGAGGTCGGTGTGACGACGGGACGCGCGCGCCGGACGGGGTGGTTCGATGCCGTCATCGCGCGGTACGCGACGCGCGTCAACGGCATCACCGACTACTTCCTCACCAAGCTCGACGTGCTGTCGAGCCTCGACACGATCCCGATCTGTGTCGCCTACGAGGTGAACGGCGTCCGTTACGACGAGATGCCGATGACGCAGACCGACATCCACCACGCGAAGCCGATCTACGAAGAGATGCCGGGCTGGTGGGAGGACGTCTCGGACGCCCGCACGTTCGAGGACCTGCCGAAGAACGCGCAGGACTACGTGCTGCGGCTCGAAGAGCTCTCGGGCGCGCACATCTCGTGCATCGGTGTCGGGCCCGGCCGCGATCAGACGATCGTGCGCCGCGACATCCTGGCCTGACCGCTCAGTCCTTCATCGCGGCGAGCTGGATGAGGTTGCCGCACGTGTCGTCGAGAACGGCGGTGACGACCGGTCCCATGTCGACGGCGTCCTGGGTGAACTCGACGCCGAGTGCCTTCAGCCGATCCACCTCGGCGTGGACGTCGTCGACCGCGAACTGGGTGAAGGGGATGCCGTCGGCGACGAGCGCGTCCTTGAACTGCCGCGCCGCCGGGTGGACATCCGGTTCGAGGAGGAGTTCGACGCCGTCAGGGTCTGCGGGCGAGACGACGGTCAGCCACCGTGCGCCGCCCGCGGGCACGTCGGTCTTCTTTCCGAAACCGAGTGTGCGGGTGTAGAAGTCGAGCGCCTTTTCCTGGTCGTCGACGAAGACGCTGGTGATTCCGATGCGGATCATGGTCGATCCTCTCTGTCGGCCGGGGCCTCGACCCCGGTTGTGTCGGTGGGCCACCGCTCGGCGATCGCACGTAGCGGCGTGGTGTCGATGTGGTGGAACTTGTAGCGGCCTTCGCGGCACGTGCGCACGAGTCCCGCGCGTTCGAGTACGGCGAGGTGCTGGGAGATCGCCTGCCGCGACGACGTCGAGCCGTGTTTCATCGCCAGCCGTCCACACAGCTCGAACAGGGTCTGTCCGTCGCTGTCGATCAGCTCGTCGAGGACGATCCGCCGGGTGGGATCGTCGAGTGCCCTGAACAGGTCGGCGTCCGTGGTCACCTCTTCTTTATAGGCAAGCGGCTACTTGCCTGTCAAGGAATCGGGTGGTCAGCGCATCTCCCCCGCGCCGACGTACGGATTGTCGCTCACGAGAGGGCGGCCCTCGTCGAAACGCGAATACCGGAAGACCGACGCGTCGACGGCCGGGTCGCTCGAGACGCCGTCCAGCAGAAGGTCGGCGGCGAGTCGCCCCACCGCCGGCGAGATCTTGAAGCCGTGTCCGCTGAATCCCACCGCAAGGAACAGGCCGGGCACGGGTGAGGGACCGATGATCGGGTTGTAGTCGGGCGTGACGTCGTAACACCCCGCATACGACGACGCGAGACGCGGATCGGGCATATCGGGGAGCAGTGCCATGAGTCGCTCGATGCCGTAGGTGACGACGTTGTCCGTCGCGCGGTCGAGATAGCCGTCGGGGTCGGCGAATTCGGGTGTGCTGTGGTCGCTGTTGCCGACGAGCAGCGCTCCGTTCGGTTCGCCGCGCAGGTACTGCAGATTGACGAGATCGGAGAACACCGGGACGTCCCGGGTCGGTTCGCCGCGGTCGACGAGCAGGATCGCCTCCCGCTGCGCACGGATGGGAAGTGCAACGCCGACCTGCTCGGCAAGGTGCGGTGACCACACACCGTTCGCGAGAACGACAGTGTCGCAGGATATTTCGTCACCTCCTGTGCAGCGGACTCCGGTGACGGTGCCGTCCGCGGCGGTGGTGAGGGCTGTGACGAGCGTGTTCTGCCGGATGCGGATGCCGGCCCTGCGTGCCGCTGCGGCGAACGCCGTGCCCGTGAGGTATGCGTCGCCGTGGCCGCCGTTCGGCTCGTGTGCGAAGGCGGCGAACGTCGCCGTGTCGAGGCCCGGCCACAACTCGTGGACCGAATCCTCGTTGATCCGGGTCGCGTCGATACCGAGGTCGCGGTGCATCGCCAGATTGGTGTCGAGTGCGGTGACGTTCTCGTCGCCGACCCCGACGACGTATCCCGTGCGGTGGAAGCCGATGTCGGTGCCGAGGACGTCCTGCGCCGCATCGAAGATCTGCGTGCCGTAGTGGGCCATCGCGGCGAGAGTGGGCACGCCGTAGTGGCAGCGCACGATGCCACTGGACTTCGCCGTCATGCCCGAACACACCGTGGCGCGCTCGAGCACGAGCACGTCGGTCTCGCCGCGCTCTGCGAGTGCCCAGGCGGTGGCGAGTCCTTCGAGTCCGCCACCGATCACGGCGATTCGCGCCGTGCTGCGGTCCGAGTTCACGGTGCGGTCGGAGTTCACGGTCCGGTGGGAGTTCGCGTGGTCGGGCGTGCTCGTCATGGCGGTCCTCGTTTCGCTCGCACGTGGCATCGGCGGCGTTCTGTGTCGGAACTCTGCCTGTGTTCGAGCTCCGCTAGTTTCCCAATGGAAGACGATGTAATCTATGAGGAAACATTTCATCGTGCCGAGCGGCCCACGTCAAGGCGACAGGCGTGCGAGATCGCTCCTCGGACCGCTCGTCAGGCGACGACGGTCCCGGCGGAGTGACGCCGGTCTGCACCCGGTGGTCCGCTGCCGGGCGGTTCGACGCCCGGTGGTGTGAAGGTCGGCCTGCCCCTCGGTGTCGAGGTGATCGTCCAGTCGCTGTGATGGACATGGCGATGGTGGCTGCCGCAGAGCAGCACCATGTTGTCGAGATCCGTCGGCCCGCCGTCCGCCCAATGCGTAATGTGGTGAGCTTCGCACCACGACGACGGGACCGTGCAGTTCGGGAACGCGCATCCGCGGTCCCGGACGGTGAGTGCTCGGCGCTGTGCCGGGGTGACGAGCCGCGTGGTGCGGCCCATGCTCAGCGGAACACCGTTGTCGTCGATCACGATCGGCGTGACCTGCGCATCACACGCCACCGCACGCGCCGTCTCCGGTGTGAGCGTGGCGCCCCACGGGGTCCACGGCAGACCGATGCCATCGAGCAGCGCCGTGATCGACCGGTGCGTCTTCTCCGCCGGACCGGCCGGCTGCCCCTGCAGATCGCGCTGATGGATCAGCACCGTCACGTGCGGCTTCTCACCCGCTTCCATCCCGGCAACGCCGGAATCGAGGAACCGGCGGCACACCTCGACCAACGCATCCGCGCGGCGTTTGCGCGGTGACCGCCGATCCGGTGTGCCGTCCTCGGCAGGCTGCGGCGCCGACAGCTTCGACAACGCCGTCATCAGGACTTCACCCGAGAGGGCATCGAAGTTTCCGTGCACCACCACCCGCCCGTGCAGCGTGTGCGACACCGATAGGTGGTTGAGGTTGTCGCGTTCGCGCGTCGGCGGGCCGTCCGATTCGGCGTCCAGGCGGATCTCGAGCCGCTCCTTGGCTCGCCGCACCGACGCCGTCGTCGTCCCCGGCCCGGGAACCGCCGCCGCCAGCAGAGCGTCACGGCAGAACTCGACCACCTTCGAATGCTCCTCGGGGTCGGCCTCGGCCAGCGCTGCCAGCAGCGACGGCGGCGTCTCGAAGAAGTCGCAGATCATCTGGGCGTGTGTCGGCGAGACCCGTTGTTCGGCAACAGCAGCAGCGATCTCGGGCTGCGACCGCAGGCTCACCGCGAGATTGACGACCCGCCGCGCCTCATGAACCTCGAGCATCGTCCGCGCCGCCAGCCACGACCCCGCATCCCGATACCCGTCCTCACCGGAGATACCGCGCTCGACCACCTCACCCATCACAGAGATCCGCTGCGCCTGCAACGCCTCGATCTGACGCGACAACGAGAGCGCCCGCTCCCGCAACTCGCCGTCACCGAGCTGCCACGGTGCCCCGTGTGCTGTGTGTGAATCCCCCGACCCCATGCGACAAACCTATATCGCACACCCGTTCGATACAAGACCCATTTCCGCAGCTGGGGATAACCGCAGAGCTGTGGACAAAGTCCGCCGTCACGCCGTTGCAGCCGCGGCGTGCAGCGCGCCGATCGAGGGCACCCGTGCCGGGAGTCTGCAGCCTCCCGGCACGGCCGTTCGACGGATCAGTCCAGTTGCGCGTCGGCGTATGCGGCCATCGCGTCCCGGTGATAGTCGGCGAGTCCCGGTCGCACCCGGTCGTAGGTCGCCTTCCACTGCGCATCCGAGGCGAGGGTCTCTCCAAGGTGCTTGTAGGCGGCTGCGGTCGGTGTCCAGAACTTGCAGATGCCCCGATAGTGCACGTCGATCTCGGCCTGAACAGCCGGATCGTCGACCGGCGTGTCCGCCTCCATCAGTTCGGCCATCCGAAACATCTGTGCGCTCGTCTCGCGCTGCATTCGCTCGTGGTCTTCCGGCGCGAGGCTGTCGCTGAATCGCTTCGAGTCCTCCCACTCCTGCGGCCATTTCTGTCGAGCGTCCGCGTCGTACCGTGTCGTGTCGAATCCCTCGAACAGGTTCTCGGGCTCGTCGAGGTTCGTCATGTCGCTGCCGTCCTTCCGGTTCTCCAGTTCGGCGATGGTGCGAGCGACCGTGGTCACCAGGGTGGCGAGCCGGTCCCGCTCGTCCACCAGGCGCCGGTGGTGCGCCCGCAGCGCCTCCACCTCGTCGGTGTGCTTCGCGAGAACGTCGGCGATCTCGGACAACCCGAGCCGCAGTTCACGCAGTACGAGGATCTGCTGCAACCGCAGCAGTTCTTCCTCCTCGTAGTAGCGGTACCCGTTGCTACCCACCCGGGCCGGGGTGAGCAAGCCGATCTCGTCGTAGTGCCGCAGAGTTCGGGACGTCACGCCCGACATCCGGGCAACGTCTGCGATCGTCCAGGCCATGACGTTCTCCCATCACCGCGGCCGGTCTCTCCGGCCGTACGGACGACGGTAGAAGTTCACGCGACGAGAAGGTCAAGACTTTCGCTACGTGCCCGCCGGTATCCGCCGGCCTCGCGTTCCGAAAACCTAGCGACCACTACCGATCCCGAGCGATCCGTCTCCGGAACCGGCTGTGTCGGCGGGCTGGTCGTCCTCGGTGGTCGCGACGGCCGCATCGGCGAGCTGCGCCAGAACCGGGAGCGACGGCACGAAGAACAGCGTTCCCGTCACCGCGGTGGAGAAGTCGAGGATGCGGTCGTGGTTGCCTTCCGGCTCGCCCAGGAACATGTGCTGCAGCATCGTTTCCGTGACCGAGACGTCCTTCGCATAGCCGATGAAGTACGTGCCGTACTCGTCGTCGCCGAGCGAACCGAACGGCATGTTGTCGCGCAGGATGTCCTGCTCCACGCCGTTCTCGTCGACGATCGTGGTGAGGGCGACGTGCGAGTTCGACGGCTTGACGTCGTCGCCCAGTTCGACGTTCTCTACCTTCGTCCTGCCGATGGCCTCCTGCTGCTCCTCGACGGTCAGCGCGTTCCACGCCGTCATGTCGTGCAGGTACTTCTGGACGACGACGTAACTGCCACCGCGGAATTCGGGTTCCTCGTCGCCGATGAGGGCCGCCTCGACGGCCTCGCCGCCGACGGGATTCGCGGTGCCGTCGACGAACCCCAGCAGGTCCCGTGAATCGAAGTAGCGGAAGCCGTGCACCTCGTCGACGACGGTCACCGCGTCGCCGAGCGCGTCCATGATCTGACGCCCGAGTTCGAAGCACAGGTCGGCGCGACGGGCCTTGATGTGCAGGAGGATGTCACCGGGCGTGGCCGGTGCCGAGTGCACGGCGCCGGTGAGCGGGACGAAGGGATGCAGCCCTGCGGGTTTCGTGGGCATCGTCAGCCGGTCCCAGAAGTCCGAACCGATCCCGACGACGCACGAGAGCGACGCCTCGAGTTCGCGGAATCCGACGTTCTTCACCAGTTCGTCGATGTCGCCGAGGAGGTCGAGCACCGTCGCGGTGTCGGAGTCCGACGGTCCGGCCTCGATCACGAGGAACAGTGCTGCGGCACCGAGCGGATCGGTGACCTTCTGGGGCGACTGTGCGGACGGTGACGTCATGCGTGATCCTCGGTCGTGTGTTCGGCGTTCACTGCTGTTCGGGTGTTCACTGCTGATGATTGTCGGGGTACGCGGTGACGGCGAGGAAGCGAATCGGCAATGTCACGAGTTCGTTCGGCCCGTGGACGCCCTCGCCGTCGAGAAGCAGCGTGTCGCCTGGTCGCAGCCGGTACTCGTTGTCGCCGTGGCCGTAGATCATCTCGCCTTCGAGCATGTAGAGCAGCTCGGTCCCGGCGTGCTGGAACAGCGGGTGGACCTCGCTCGCCTCGGTGAGCGTGACGAGGACGGGTTCGAGCCGCTTGTGTTGCCCGCGCAGTGCACCCAGCAGTTCGTAGTGGTGGCCGACGCGCGTGCCGCGCCCGACGATCTGCGCGCCCTCACCACTGCGGACGAACACGGCTTCACGCGTGGGGTCGGCGCCGCGGAACAGCGAGGTGACGGGGACGTCGAGACCTGCCGCGAGACGTCCGAGCGTCGACAGGCTGGCGGACGTCTGCGCGTTCTCGATCTTGGAGAGCATCGCCTTGGAGATGCCGATCCGCCCGGCCAGCTCGCCGACCGACAGTCCCGCCGAGATCCGCAGCCGCCGGACCTCGCCCGCGATGACGCGTTCGAGCGCGGGCCCGGGCGGGGAGTCCCGCGGAACCTCGCGTGCGGTGTCGTCGCTCATGGCTCTCACCGTAGCGCGCGTTCACTGTGGGTGGACGGTGGGAGCGCCTCGCCGGGATCGGCATACTCTGATCGTGCGGACTCTGCGTGGTCCGGAGTGGAGTGTTTCGAGTGCAGGATGTTGAGACGGTGATGACCCGGGACATGGACGACGCGGCGGACGCGGCGGGACCCGCCGACAGGCGCGACTTCTCGCGATGGTTCGTCGAGCGTTTCGCCGACTACTGGCAGTCGACCGGGGCGTCGCCGATCGAGGGCCGCATCGCGGGGTACCTGCTGCTGGACGAGTCGGCCGGAGTGAGCGCCGCGGAACTCGCGAGCGAGTTGGGCGCGAGCCGGGGTTCGGTGTCGACGTACGTGCGCAAGCTCATCGACCGCGGTTTCGTCACCCTCGTCCGCAAACCGCGCGACCGAACCCATTACTACCGCATGGATTCCGACGTGTGGGGGAGGTTTCTCGAGACCGAGCACACGTATCTGGAGAAGCAGCGGGGGCTCGCGACGCAGGCGCTCGCGTACACCGACCCGAGCGGGCCGGCGTACGCGAGGGTGCGCAACATGCGCGACTACATGAGCTGGATCATCGACAACCGGATGCTGCCGAGCGAATGGAATCGGTTCAAATCCGAACGCGACGAACGCGATGCACCGTCGTCGTGAGCGTCACCGATCGAGCGTCGCCACGGCGGTGTCGATCATCGGCAGGTAGCGCTCGATCGACCACGGCACCGTCAGCGGATTGATCATCGACGATCCGGTGACGAACGACTGGTCCGTCGGTGCGACGACGGCTCCCCGTGCGACAGCGGGGATCTGGGCGTACACGGGCTGCGATTCCGTCTCGGTGCGATTGGTCTCGTCGGAGTAGAACGTGAACAGCAGGTCCGAGTCGTCGAGCAGGCCTGCGAGCTCGAGCCCGATGACGGCGGAGTCGGTTCCCTCGGTCTCGGTGAGCGTGTCGACGACGGGATCGACCGTCAGCCCGAGGCCTCGCACCATCGCGACGCGCTGCTCCTCGGGGAAGAACACGCCGAGAGTGCCCGGTCCGGTGTTGTAGATGAACGAGAACGTCACGCCCTGGTAGTCGGGACGCGACGCGGCAGCGTCGGCGAACTGCGATTCGATCTGCGCGATCTCTGTGGCGGCCTCGTCGGACTTGCCCATCGCTTCACCGATCACGCGCATCTGGTCCTGCCACGTGATCGTCCACGGCTGCTCCTCGTACGCGACCGTGGGTGCGAAGGCGCTGAGCGCGTCGTACTGCTCCTGCGTGATTCCCGACCACGGGGCGAGGATCAGGTCGGGATCGAGTGCGGCGATCCGCTCGATCTCGAGTTCGCTTCCGCCCGTGAACTGTTCGGGGAGTTCGGCCCCGGCTTCGGTGACGGCGTCGTGGATCCACGGCAGGTAGCCGGTGTCGTCGCTGCCCCACGCGTATTCCTCGATGCCGACCGGGACGGTGCCGAGTGCGATCGCCGTCTCCGCGGATCCCATGCCGAGCGTGACGATGCGCTCGGGTTCGCGGTCGACGACCGTGGTGCCGAGTGCGTGTTCGATGGTGACGGGCGCGAAGTCGCCTCCGCCGGTCTCCTCGTCGTCGGCTCCGCCCGAGCTGCAGCCGGTGAGCGCGAGTGCAGCGGCGACCAGACCTGCTGCGAGGGCGGACCCTCGGCCGGTCCGGAATCGAGCGAGTCTCATGGCGTACCTTCCACGCGGGGGCGATGTCGGCTGAGCATAGGCTTACCTTTTCTGAAAGTTCAACCCAGCTGAAAGTTCACGCACGCGTCGCGCCGGTAGCCCCCGCGTCTCGTCAGTACCTCCCGGGGATCCAGTCGGTGCCCGCCAGTGGCACGCGGGCCATCGCGGACGCCTCGACGGTGAGCGCGACGAGGTCGTCGGGTTCGAGATTGCGCAGATGCGACTTGCCGCACGCGCGCGCGAGTGTCTGCGCCTCCATGGTCAGGACGCGCAGATAGTTCGCGAGGCGACGGCCGCCCTCGACGGGATCGAGCCGACGGGCGAGCTCCGGGTCCTGCGTCGTGATGCCCGCGGGGTCGCGGCCGTCCTGGTAGTCGTCGTAGCACCCGGCCGCACTCCCGAGCGCCTCGTACTGCGCCGCGTACCGGGGACTGTTGTCGCCGAGCGCGATCAGCGCGGCGGTACCGATCGCGACGGCGTCCGCGCCGAGTGCCATCGCCTTCGCGACGTCGGCGCCGGTACGGATCCCGCCGGAGACGACGAGCTGGACCTTGTGGTGCAGGTCGAGTTCTTGCAGCGCCTGCACGGCCTGCGGGATCGCCGCGAGCGTCGGGATCCCCACGTGCTCGATGAAGACGTCCTGCGTCGCAGCGGTCCCGCCCTGCATGCCGTCGACGACGACGACGTCCGCACCGGCCTTGACCGCGAGCTTGACGTCGTAATAGGTGCGCGTCGCGCCGACCTTGATGTAGATCGGCTTCTCCCAGCCGGTGATCTCGCGGAGTTCGACGATCTTGATGGCGAGATCGTCGGGTCCGGTCCAGTCGGGATGGCGGCAGGCCGAGCGCTGATCGACGCCTTGCGGAAGCGTCCGCATTCCGGCGACGCGTTCGGTGATCTTCTGGCCCAGCAGCATTCCGCCGCCGCCCGGCTTGGCGCCCTGGCCGAGGACGATCTCGATCGCGTCCGCGGCGCGCAAATGATCGGGGTTCATGCCGTAGCGCGAGGGCAGGTACTGGTAGACGAGGTGCTTGGACTGGCCGCGCTCCTCGGGGGTCATTCCGCCGTCGCCGGTGGTGGTGGACGTCCCCACCTCGCTCGCGCCGCGGCCGAGCGCTTCTTTCGCCTGGCCGGAGAGTGCGCCGAAGCTCATTCCGGCGATGGTGATCGGAATGTCGAGATGCAGTGGATATTTCGCGTTGCGGTCGCCGAGGACGACGTCCGTGTCGCACCGTTCGCGATAGCCCTCGAGGGGATACCGCGACATCGACGCACCCAGGAAGAGCAGGTCGTCGAAGTGGGGGAGCGGACGCTTGGCGCCCCAGCCGCGGATGTCGTAGATCCCGGTCCCGGCGGCGCGCTGGATCTCCGCGATGACGCCGCGATCGAACGTGGCCGACTCGCGCAGCGCCGGATTCGGAGTGGTCGCCGGGTTCGAATTGGTCATGTGGTTCCTCCCGATCGGGTCTAGTAGGCGCCGGCGTTGTCGACGTGGAAGTTGTAGAGGGTGCGAGCGGACCCGTACCGCGTGAACGACGCGGGATCGGCGTCGAATCCTGCGGCGTCGAGCAGTTCGCGCAGCTCTGCGAGATGCTCCTCGCGCATCGGCTTCGGGACGCAGTCCGCTCCCAGCGAGGCGACCGTCCCGCGCACGTAGATCCGTGCCTCGTAGAGTGAATCGCCCAGGGCGTCACCGGCGTCGCCGAGGACGACGAGCCGTCCGGCCTGGCCCATGAACGCCGACATGTGCCCGATGTCGCCGCCGACGACGATGTCGACACCCTTCATCGAGATGCCGCAGCGTGCGGCGGCCGTTCCCTCGATCACGAGCAGCCCGCCGTGTGCGGTCGCCCCCGCCGACTGCGAGGCATCCCCGGTGACGCGGACCGTCCCCGACATCATGTTCTCCGCGACGCCGACTCCCGCGTTTCCGGTGATCGTCACGGCCGCATGCTGATTCATGCCGGCGCAGTAGTAGCCGACGTGGCCGTCGATCGCGACGTCGATCGGTTCGTCGAGCCCGCACGCGAGCGCGTGAGCGCCCGCGGGGTTCGTGACCGCGAAGGCCGCGGGGGCTTTCGCGTTCTGCAGCGTCGCGTTGACCTCGCGCAGCGGTGTCGTCGCGAGATCGACCGTCTCGGTGGTGCTCACCGATGCCATACCTACACCTCTTCCGGTTCGGGCTCGAAGATCCGGGCGTCGTCGATGCCGGGAAGTCCGCTGAGCGCGCGGTATTCGGACGCCATCGCGACCCACTGCGGCGTTTCGGCGATCGCGGCCGGCTTGCACGCGATCGGATCGCGGACCACCGCGAACGACTCGGCGGTCGACACCAGCAGCGTGTAGAAGCCGTCGAATCGCTCGCCGAGGAGCCGGAGCGCCTTCTCCAGGTCGGCTCCCTCGGCCAGCTGCCGTGCGACGAAGCGCGCGCCCACCTCGGTGTCGTTGTCGCTGTCGAACACGGTGCCGGCACGTTCGAGTTCGCGCTTGATCGTCAGGTGATTCGAGAACGATCCGTTGTGCACGAGGCACTGGTCGACGCCCACCGAGAAGGGATGCGAGCCCTCCGCCGTCACGGCGGACTCCGTCGCCATCCTGGTGTGCGCGACTCCCTGCCATCCCGACGCCGCGGGAAGTCCGAAGCGGTGCGCGAGCTCGAGCGGGTCGCCGACGCCCTTGAGCACTGCGACCGAATCGCCCGAGCCGATGATCCGCGCCGTGGGCGCCACGGCGCGTACTGCGGCGACGAGGTCGGCGGCGGCGAGGGCGCCGTGCAGCACCACCGTCGGCGCCGAGTCCACCGCGCCCACGGCGACTCCCACGCGCGCCGACAGTTCCGCGGCGAGTTCGTTCGCCGGCGTCGGCGCGTCCAGGATCGACACCGTCGACTCCCCTGCCGGGGAGAGCCGGGGGTCGCCGTAGATCGCCATTCCCGCCGAGTCCGGCCCCCGGTCGCACATCTGCCCCAGCATCCCGGTCAGCAACGAACCGAGCTGCGGATACAGCGACGCCTCCCGTAGGTGAAGGCCGACGATTCCACACATCGTGTCTCTCTCCTCTCCGAAGCGTGCGCGGCGTCAGAACGCCGTCAGGTAGTGGTCGAGCTCCCACGGCGTCACCGTGTTGTGCCACGCGAAGAACTCGTCTCGTTTGAGGCCGGCGAAATACGTTGCGACGCCGGGCCCCGCGGCGTCGAGCGATCCGCTCACGACGGGGTCCGCGGCGAGCGCGTCCATCGCGTGAAGAAGCGTCATCGGGAGCTCGCGCGGCGACCACGTCGCGCCGCTGGTGGTGGTCGTCGCGCCGGTGCGCTTGTACGAGTTGACGGTCGGTGCCAGCACGCCCTGCAACGCGCACGCGTGGTCGAGCAGTCCGCCGATGAACGCGTATGCGGTGGACGACGATCCGAGGCCGCGAGGGTCCGCCGCGTCGGGAAACATCGGCTCGTCGTCACGCCACAGCGAGACGTGCATGTGCATGCCCGATCCGGTGCGGTCGGCGAACGGCTTGGGCATGAAGGTCGCCGTCATTCCCCGCTTCTGCGCGAGAACGGAGATGAGGTACCGCGCCGTGACGACGCGATCGGCCGTCGTCATCGCGTCGGCGTAGGCGAAGTTCTGCTCGAACTGGCCGTTGCCGTCCTCGTGATCGTTGGCGTAGTTGCCCCAGCCGAGGGTGTTCATCGCCGACGAGATCGAGGTGAGGTGCTCGTACATCCGGGTGACGTCGCGGGCGCCGTAATACGGCTGCCGTGAGGTGTCGTGGAGATCGGCGGTGCGCAGTGCGACGCGTGGAACGTACGGCCACGGTGCGCCGTCGACGTGTGGATCGCAGTGCACGAGAGCGAGTCCCGGCTCGACGAAGGGAAGCGGCGTGTAGGACGACACGTCGGGAATCGCGACGAGATCGGGATCCTTCGGTTCCTGCCCCATGTGCCCGGCCGCGTAACCCGCGAAGCCCACGCCCTCGTTCTCGAGTTGATCGACGGCCTCGATCGGGACGAGTTCGGCGCAGGGCTTGCCGGTGAGCGTGGTGAAGAGCGCCAGTACGAACCGCGTACCGTCGGCGCGGGCGCGCGCGGCCAGCGAGACCGGCGCCGCACCCGCCTCGACGTCCATCGTGTGCAGTTCCGCGGAATCGAGTGCCATCGGGTCCGTCTCCCCTCGTTGCCTGTCGTCGTCCGCCGATCCGCACCTGCCGTGTGTTTCCTATCGGGAATCGACGTCATCCAATAGGAAACGCGCGTGGTGTGTCAACTGCGTTACCGCGCGGTGAGAGTGCGATGACGATGCGCACGGATCCACCTTTTACGGCGGCGTAACCGTGATGTAGTCGCTCACGGATAGGTTCGGCGCAGATGGTGCCCCACGTGCAAGGAGGCGGAGATGAGTATCGAGATGCCGACCCCGGGCGCAGGCCACCCGGTTCCCCCGTCACCCGCGACCGCGGGCGGGAGATGTTTCACGATCGCATCGTTCGGGCCGGAGGCGTACCTCCCGGCGCGCGTTCTCGCCGACTCGCTCGGCACGAGCCCCGTCGACTGGCTACGCCTGCCCGGCGGCTGGGACCGCCGCAGCGAGGACGCGCTCCGCCGCGTCGTCGCACGCGCACGAGTGGGATGGCGGCTCGTCGTCGTGGGCGGTGAGCCGGAGATACGCGCGGCGCACGCCCTCGCCGTCGCGGGTGGTGCCGTCCCCGCCGAGATCGTCGCGCACGTCGTCGACGGCGACCACCGGCAGGTCTACTGCGCGCACTGCAACAGCATCGCGCCCCTCGACCCCGCTGCCGCCGGATCACGTACGCGGTGCCCGGGATGTGCGCAGGACGCCGTCGCCCACCCTCCCGTGGCGCCGCTGCACAGCGCCTATCTCGGCGTCATGCCGGCCGGTGGCGTGTGAGCGCTGCTCGACCCGAGCGCGGCAGTGCCCTGACGGTCGTCGGTGCGCGAATGCTCTCCCCGACCGTGCGGCAGATCGACCTCGCACGACCCGACGGCGCCGTCCTGCCGTCCTACGCGCCGGGGAGTCACGTCACCGTCGAGTGCCGGGACGGCCGCCGCTCGACCAACTCGTACTCGCTCACGGGCCCCGGGCGTGCGCCGACCTCGTACTCGATCTCGGTACGCGTCGAGTGTGGCGGCCGCGGCGGTTCGCGGTGGTTGCCCCGGGTTCCGGTCGGAACGCGACTGCGCGTCGGGACCCCGAGGGGTGAGTTCGCCCCCTTCCCGACGCGCGGCGTCATCTGCTCGTCGCGCGCGGCCGACGATCGTCTCGAACTCGACCTCTGATCCCCGCGCCCCCCCGTCTCACGGTTCGATGTCACGGAGTTCGGTGACCACGACGGCCGCGCTCGTGAACGCCAGCGTCACCAGCAGAAGCGACAGCGGCGCGGCCCAGTACGGTGTCGGCACGGGTGGCCGCCGGCCTTCGATGACGAACCCCCAGGCGCTGTGCAGCGGCATCCGCGGAGCGAGGTGCCCACCGGCATAGGGGAGCCGTGACGAGACGAGTTCGCCGAAGGCGAGATAGGCGACGACGCACCCGACCGCCGCGACCGGGCGGCGCACGAGGTGACCGACCGCGGCGGCCGAGCCTCCTGCCGCCGCGTACACCAGCGACACGTCCGAGATGAGTTGCAACTCGGCGGGATCGGCGATCTCGGTGCCCGGCCCGACGACCGCCGTCGCCGCGACGCACAACCATCCCGCGAACGCCCCCAACACCGCCGAGTACAGCGCGACGGCCGCGATCTGGGCGAGCACGACGAACGCCCGCCGCTTGGCCGCGAGGAAGGCGAGCGCCGCGGTCCCGCGTCGATACGCATCCGTCACGATGGGCGTTCCCAGCAGCAGTGCGGCGCAGATCCCGATGCCGCACCCGGCGAGCGTGGCGGCGAGTTGCAGCGGCTGGGCCGTCGCGTTCGCCCCGGGCAGCGGGCGGTGGCGTTCGGCGGCGAGCGCCGCGAAACACACGGGACCGGCGACGGAGAGGGCACCCAGCCATATGCCGAGACCGGTCCGCGGCAGATGCCGGATCTCGGTGAGCAGCAACCGCCCGTTCATCGGGTGTCCGCTGAGACGCCGGCGAGGGACATCTCGCCGAGGTCGACGCCGATCTCGTCCGCGAGCGCCGCGACGGTGCGCCGCTCACCGGCCGCGACGACGAGCGCGGCGCGTGCCGGGGAGGCGGGGTCGTGCTCGCGCGCAGCGGCGACGCCGCGAATGTGCAGGGCCTCCTGAAGCCTCCACGCTTCGGGTGAGGCGATACGGATCGAGGTCGTTCCCGTGCGGGCGAGATGGTCGTCGACAGTATGTGTGGCGACGACCCGACCGTCCTCGACCACGACGAGGTCGTCGGCGACGAGAACGACGCTGCCCAGATCTCGTGCGGCGACCAGTACGGTGCGGCCGTCGTCGGCCAGTTGCCGCAGAATCGAGCACATCCACTGGTCACCCGAGGCGCGCACGAAGCCGTCCACCTCGTCGACGACGAGCGTCCGCGGATCGCCGAGCAGGGCACCGGCGAGCGCGAGCCGATGGAGCATCGGTGTCGAGAAACTGGTGACGGGATCACCCTGCGCATACGCGAGATCGACGCGGGCGAGCACGTCGTGCACCCGTCCGGCAGGCAGGTTCGCGAGATCGGCGATCCACCCGAGATAGTTTCGCGCCGACCAGTTCTCGTGGACTCGCGCCGTACGGAGCACGGCGCCGAGGGTCGCGGCGGGCTTCGTGAGCGACAGCACGGGCCTGCCGTCGACGAGCGCCGATCCCCGGCTGGGCCGGACGTGGCCGACCGCGGTGCGCAGCACGAGGCTCTTGCCGGCACCGGGGCGGCCGATCAGCGCCGTCACGCGTCCGGGACATGCGGTGAACGAGACGTCGTCCAGCACGGTGATACGACCGTACCGTTTACTCACGCGCCGTAGCTCGATCATGGGCGGCGGGCGAGCGGGACCGGGTCCTGGGCGGGCTGATGCAACGAGGGTGCCTCCGCGTCGGCGGTGTGTCGGTGATCGCACCGTATTCGCCGTGGCGGTGTCCGTGAGGCGACTGACGAGAGCTGTGACGAATGTCAAATAGGCTTTCGCACTTCGGAATTGAAGGTTCCGCGGCTCGGAGGCACCCCCGTCGTGTCAGGACAGGGAGGCGCGTGCCTCGTTCGAGAACATCACGTGCTCGTCGGTGCGGCCGTCGCGGAGCTTGCGCACCCAGTGCGGGTCGGCCAGCAGTGCACGGCCGACCGCGACGATGTCGAATTCGCCGCCCTCGAACTGACGCAGCAGCGGCTCGATCCCGGACGTCTGCGCCACGCCGTCTCCCGTGAAGGCGCTCGTGAACACACCGTCGAGTCCGACCGAGCCGACCGTGATCGCCGGGACCCCGGCGAGGCGTTTCGTCCAGCCCGCGAGGCCGAGTTCGCCGTCGCGGCCCGCTTCGGCCGGGAACGCCGGTTCCCAGTGCCTGCGGGTCGACGGGTGGAGGATGTCGACTCCGGAGTCGACGAGCGGGGTGAGGATCCGTTCGAGCTCGGCGGGCGTGTCGGCGAGCCTCGCGTCGTAGTGGTTCGACTTCCACTGCGAGAAGCGGTACACGATCGGAAAGTCGGGGCCGACCGCTCCACGGACGGCGGCGACGACCTCGGCGGGGAACCGCACGCGCGCGTCCAGCGACGGGCCGCCGTAACCGTCGTCACGGAGATTCGTTCGCTCCCACAGGAACTCGTCGAGCAGATAGCCGTGGGCGCCGTGCAGCTCGAGGCCGTCGAAGCCGAGGTCCTTGGCGTTGACGGCGGCCGCGACCCATGCTTCGAGCATCGCGTCGAGTTCGGGGGTCGTCAGAGCGCGGCCCATGCGTGATCCGTCGAGGGCGATGCCGGACGGGCTCACGGTCTCGACGTCGGGCTCGAACTTCGGATGGTCGCCGCGCTCGACACCGGTGTGCCACAACTGCGGGATGATCACGCCGCCCGCCGCGTGCACCTCGTCGACGACGCGCCGCCACCCGGCGAGGGAGTCCGCGCCGTAGAAGCGCGGGACGCTGCGCATCGGCCCCGCGGCGACGCCGGGAATGTACGTGCCCTCGGTGATGATCAGGCCCACGCCACCCTCGGCGCGGCGCCGGTAGTACCCGGCGACGTCCTCGCCGGGGACGCCGTTCGGCGAGAAACCACGGGTCATCGGCGCCATCGCGAAGCGGTTCGCCAACCGCAGCGACTTGTACTCGAACGGTTCGAACAGGTCGGTCAGGTGAGATTCGTCCACGAGTCACCGTAACCATCTGCCCGCGGTCGCTATTCCCACCCCTCCGCGGGCGGCGCAATGTCACATCGTGCGCGCTCGGGTGGCACGATGTGACATTGCGCCACAAGGAAAGAGGGTCAGTGGCCGCGTGCGATCCATTCCTCGAGGTGGGGAGATTCGTCGCCGATCGTGGTTCCGTCGCCGTGTCCGGTGTGCACGATCGTCTCGGACGGCAGCGCGAACAGCTTCTCGCGGATCGACCCGATGATGGTCGGGAAGTCCGAGTACGAGCGGCCCGTGGCACCCGGTCCGCCCGAGAACAGCGTGTCGCCCGAGAAGAGCTCCCCGGCCTCCGGCATGTACAGCACGGTGGATCCGGGCGAGTGGCCCGGTGTCGCGATCGCCTGGATGTCGGTACCCGCTACGGAAATACGCTGCCCGTCTTCGAGATTCGTGTACGTGACGCCGGGATGCGTCATCTGCCACAGGACGTCGTCGGCCGGGTTGAGCAGGATCGGTGCGTCCAGCCGCTCCGAGAGTTCGGGGGCGACGGTGACGTGATCGTTGTGGCCGTGCGTGAGCACGATCCCCTTCACCGTGCGCCCTCCGACGCGGTCGACGATCGGCTGCGCGGTGTGTGCCGCGTCGACGATCACGACCTCGTCGTCGTCGCCGATGAGCCACACGTTGTTGTCGACATCCCAACTGCCGCCGTCGAGTTCGAACTGCCCCGACGTGACGACGCGCTCGACGCGCAGTGCCCCGCTCACAGGATCACCACCGAACGCAGCACCTCGCCCTGATGCATCGTCTCGAACGCCTTCTCGACGTCGCCGAGCCCGATCCGCTCCGTCACGAACTTCTCGAGCGGAAGTCGTCCCTGCTGATAGAGGTCGACGAGCATCGGGAAGTCGCGTTCGGGCAGGCAGTCGCCGTACCACGACGACTTGAGCGAACCGCCACGACTGAAGAAGTCGACCAGCGGCATGTCGAGCGTCATGTCGGGCGTCGGGACGCCGACCAGGACGACCGTGCCCGCGAGGTCGCGTGCGTAGAACGCCTGCTTCCACGTCTCGGGCCGCCCGACGGCGTCGATGACGACGTCGGCACCGAATCCGCCGGTGAGTGCCTGCACGGCCTCGACGACGTCGGCGCTCGTAGCGTCGACGGTGTGGGTGGCGCCGAGGTCGGTCGCCCAGTCGAGCTTCTTCGGGTCGCGGTCGATCGCGATGATGCGGTTCGCACCCGCGAGACGTGCGCCGACGATCGTGGCGTCGCCGACGCCACCGCAGCCGATGACCGCGACGGAGTCGCCACGGGTGACGTTGCCGGTGTTCATCGCGGCACCCATGCCGGCCATGACGCCGCAGCCGAGCAGGCCGACGACGGCCGGGTCGGCGGACGAGTCGACCTTGGTGCACTGACCCGCCGCGACGAGCGTCTTGTCGGCGAACGCGCCGATGCCGAGCGCCGGGGTGAGTTCGGTGCCGTCCTCGAGCGTCATCTTCTGCTTCGCGTTGTGAGTGTCGAAGCAGTACCAGGGGCGGCCGCGCTTGCACGCGCGACACTTGCCGCACACCGCGCGCCAGTTGAGGACGACGAAGTCGCCCGGCGCGACGGTGTCGACGCCCTCGCCGACCGCCTCGACGATGCCCGCGGCCTCGTGGCCGAGCAGGAAGGGGTACTCGTCGTTGATGCCACCCTCACGGTAGGTGAGGTCGGTGTGGCACACCCCGCACGCCGCGATCGCGACGACCGCCTCGCCCGGTCCCGGATCGGGAATGTTGATCGTGACGAGCTCGACCGGCGCATCCTTCGCGCGCGAGACGACGCCTCGCACCTGCTGTGGCATGTGACCCACTCCTGTTCGCTGCATGGTCTGTCTGTGCACGTATGCGCATACGACGCTATCGACCTTCGCAGCCGCGCGGACCTGTTCGAGTGGGGAGGAGGCACTGGCCGAACGGCCAGGCCCGGGTGGCCGCAGGTCAGGGTGCGGGAGTGATCCCGGCTTCGCTGCCGACGGCGGCGGCCTCGCCGCGGGTGCGGACGTCGAGCTTGCGCAGCACCCCGGCGACGTGGAACTTCACCGTTGATTCGCTCACGCCGAGCCGCTGCCCGATGTCGCGGTTGCGGCGTCCCGCGACGAGATGCGCGAGCACCTCGACCTCACGCGGTGCCAGTTCGGCGAGTGAATCGGGATCGGTCCGGCCCGCGGGTTCGGCGAGCGGGAGCACCGCGGAGATCCGCGAACCCCACCCGGGCGTCGACTCGTGCGCGATGGCGCCGCGGAGGGTTTCGACGCGTGGCCGCAGCTGTCGTTCGAGGTCGGCGGCGTCGAGCGTCCCGTCGGCGTCGTCGCGCAGGTCGACGGTGAGGGAGTCGTCGTCGACGGCCCACGCGACCCTCACCCGGCGGACCTCGGTCTGTTCGGCCATCGCGAGGACGACGCCGCGCGCGACGGCCCGCGCCGCATGCGCGATCTCTCCGGGGAGCCGCCGGCCACCGGGCGGCGCGGGCGCGAACTCGAGTTCGAAGCTGCGATGCCGGATCAGACCCGCCAGCTCGCCGCGCATTCGTGCGAACGCCGTCGTCACGGCCTCTTCCGACAGCTCGCGGTGGACGTCGACCGACGACCGCAGCTCGACGAGGGCGGTCGTCGCGGTCTCGCGCGCCGCCGCCCGGGCCTGTCCGTCGGACAGGTCGTTCGAGCGCAGCGTCGCCAGCACCGTCTCGAGCGTCGCCGCGTGCGTGTCGCTGAGTTCGGCGATCGTGCGGGCGCGCTCGGCCGACGCCGCGCGCGATTCCGCGAGGTAGGCCGGACTCGCGTTGCCGACCTGCAGCGCGATGGCGGTCGCGACGACGCCGAACAGCGATCGAAGGGTGTCGAGCGGCATCGTCGGCTGGCCGCCGGAGCGGACGAGGACGAGCAGGGTGTCGGTGCGATCGAGGATCGCGTGGATCTCGCGGTCGGCACCTGCGATGCGGGCGCGGCCGCGGTGCACGGCGCACGTGCCGAGCCGGTGGCGCAGTGCGTCGAGTTCGGTGATGGTGACGCGATCGACGATCGCGGGGTCGCCCGCCACCTTGCGGGGACGGCCTGTGCACTCGCGGGTGAAGATCACCAGCGCGCTGTGCGGAACGGCCTCGCCGACGAACGCGGAGAACCGCCGGCCGATGTCCGAGAGCCGACCTTCGAGGACGTCGCGCAGTGCATCGATGGTGAGGTCGAGCCCACCGGATACCTGCGCCACGCTCACGCCCGCAAGTCTATCGGCCGTCAGAACAGCACCGGATCGTCGAACCCGGGTGCGCGCTCGAGGGCGAGCAACTCGCGCTTGGTGACGGTGCCCGCACCCGCCGAGAAGCCGCCGATCCCGGATGCCGCGAGCACGCGATGGCACGGAACGATCAGCGGGATCGGATTGCGGCCGAGCGCCTGCCCGACGGCCTGCGCCGCGCCGGGGCTGCCGAGCTCGGAGGCCACATCGCCGTAGGTGCGCGTCTGCCCGGGTCCGATGGTCCGAGTGATCTCGTAGACCCGTGCGTCGAAGTCCGGGATTCCCTCGAGGTCGACGGCGATCCAGCGCAGATCGTCCAGCTCCCCGCCCAGGTGCGCGCGCACGGCGTCGACGACGCGCGCGACCTCGGCGGGCGGCTCGGCGTCGTGTGTCTCGTCGTCGAGGGTCGCGGTGATCGCGGCTTCCGTCTCCTCGGGCGACGGCTCGGCGAGCCGTAGCGCGACGACGCCCGCGGTGCGCCACGCGATCGCGCACGTACCCACCGCGGTGTCGAACAGGCGATAGCCGACCGTCATGGTCCGAGTATGACCTGCCGGTCCGACAGCGCCGCCGCTCGCAGCGCCGACTGGATCTCAGAGGGTTTTCGAGAACCAGTGCGTCGCGTATGCGTTGTCGTTGTACGGAGCGACGGCGACGTAGCCCGCGCCCCGGTACAGGCCCACCGCGGACGTGAGCGCGTCGTTGGTGTCGAGCAGGACGCTGCGCGCACCGGATTCGCGGGCGTGCGTCTCGAGCGCGGTCAGTAGGCGTCGCGACAGGCCACGGCCCCGGACGGCCGGGTCGAGCCACATGCGTTTGATCTCCGCGGTCTCACCGCCGAACTTCACGGCGCCGCACCCCACCGGTGCGGCGCCGTCCCACACGATCAGCGCGATGCCGCGCGGCGGCCGCAGTTCGTCACCGTCGGCGGACGTGCTCTTCGCGGGATCGAAACCGACCGCGAGCACGTCGTCGAGCTCGCGGAAGTACCGCAGAAAGCATGCGCGCACGGCGTCGGAGTCGGGGTCGGCAGACGCGATGCGGACGTCGCTGGGGTGATCGTCGGTCACGGGCCGAGGGTATCCGCGTCAGAACGCGCCGCAGTTGTTCGGTGCCGGGACGCCGTCGAAGCGGTCGTTCAGGTAGGCGACCGCCTCGGGGAGTCCGCCCAGCAGGGGGACTACGTGTCCCACGGCGGCACCGGGCAGGATCGGGGGCGCGGGGTTCACCGAGAACTGCACGTCGGCGCCCTGCTCGCACCAGTCGACCGCGAGCTGGCGCCCCTGGCCGAACGGCACGATGTCGTCCTGCGTTCCGTGCTGGATCAGGACCGGGGAGTCCGGCAGCGCCGTCCCGATCCTCTGCTCGGCGAGCAGCGCCTGCACGTCGGGCAGGCCGCTCAGCACGACGTCGAGCGGCTCACCGCTCTGCATGAACTCGGCGGTGCTGCGGAAGCCGTAGCGCAGCCCGGTCTCCGCGACGCACTGCCCGGCGACGTCCGCGAGCATCGCCTTGCCCGCGTCCGAGAACACGGCGTCGATCGTGTCGGCGTACTCGGGGTAGGCCTGCGCGAGCCCGTTGACGGTGTAGCCGATGGCGCCGGTGAGGAAGGTGCCGTCGATCTGCCGCAGGGTCGCCTCGAGGTCGGCCGGCGGCGCACCGGCGTAGGTGCCGGCGAGCGTCAACTCGGGCGCGTACGTCGGTGCGAGTTCGGCTGCCGACGCCGCGGCGCCGCCGCCCTGCGAGTAGCCCCACAGCCCGACGGGGCTGTCGTCGGTCAGCGACGTGCCGGGCAGGACGCGTGCGGCGCGAGCGGCGTCGAGGACGGCGTGCCCACCCGCTTCACGGTTGACGTACGTATGGATTCCCTCGGTGCCGAGCCCGTCGTAGTCGGTGACGACGACGGCGATGCCCTGCGACAGCAGCGCGCCGATCGAGAGGATCTCGTACTCGGTGAAGACGTCGAGCGGCGGCGTGTACGTCACGAGCTGTTCGAGCTGCCGTGACGGCGCGCACTGGTCGCCCTGGCCCTGTGTGCCGGGGGCGAAGGCGACGAGCGGGCGAGGACCGTCGCCGCGCCAAGCGAGCGACGGCTCGAGATACGTGCCCGAGACGGCGTTCGCGACGTCGCGCGCGCCGGTCGAGCGGTACAGGAGCTTGGTGGCGGTCGCGGGGAACGCACCGTCCGGCGTCGGGACGCTGACGGCGATCCTGCCCGGTTCGGTCCGCAGGATCGTGCCGGGTTCCGCGGCCGAGGTCTCGGCGGGCGTCTCGTAGAACGACACTGGTCCCTGCGCCGCAGCCGGAACGGCGCCGGCCAGCGTCGCGACGACCGCCGCTGCCAGGGCGACCGTGATCCGGCCACGCGTGACGAACCTGCGCCGTGTGAACATGCCCCACCTCTCTCCCGGCGGCCGCACGTGTCGCCGACCACTCCGGCAGTGGACTGTAGCACTCGTTCTTACTCGCGAGTCAGATCGGACATGTCGCCCATTCGTCGCCCGCCGGCCGCGCTGCCGTCGCCTCACGTTCACGGCATGCTCGCGTGGCCGTGTGAGCGTGGCTCGTCACGCAACTGTCGACGAAAGCAGCTGTCCCGGTGAATTTCTCACGTCGCACCTTCCTTCGTACCGCCGCGCTGGGCCTGGTGGCCGCGCCGGTCGCGTGCTCCGCGCCGTCGGGCCCCGCCCTCGTCTCGTCGTCGCGGCCCGTGCTCACGCACGGCGTCGCCGTCGGCGACCCGCGCGCTGACGGCGCGCTCGTGTGGGCGCGGGCCGACCGACCGGCGACGATGATCGTCGAGACCGCGCCCACCGAGGCGTTCGCCGACCCCCGGCGATTCACCTCCGGCCTGCTCACGCCCGACACCGACGGCACCGGGCGGCTGCGGCTCACCGGACTCGAACCCGGGCAGACGGTGCACTATCGCGTCACCCTCGAGGGTGACGACGGCGCGCGCTCCGAGCCCGTGACGGGGATCTTCCGCACCGCACCGGCAGCGCCCGGCGACATCCGGCTCCAGTGGTCGGGCGACACCGCGGGACAGGGTTTCGGCATCAACCCCGACATCGGCGGCATGACGATCTTCGAGACGATGGCCCGCCGCGACCCGCATCTGTTCCTGCACTCCGGCGACGTCGTGTACGCCGACGGGCCGCTGAAGGAGACGGTGACCCTCCCCGACGGCCGTGTCTGGCGCAACGAGGTCAGCGAAGCGAAAAGCGCCGTCGCCCAGACGCTGGACGAGTTCCGTGGTCAGTACGCCTACAACCTCACCGACCGCAACTACCTGCGGTTCAACTCGTCGGTCGCGCAGATCGTGCAGTGGGACGACCACGAGACCGTCAACAACTGGTACCCGGGCGAGATCCTCGACCTGAAGGAGTACACCGAGAAGAACGTCGACGTCCTCGCCGCGCGGGCGATGCAGGCGTTCCACGAGTGGAATCCGCTCGACCCCACCGAGGCCGTCGACGGCCGGGTGTACCGGAAGATCCCGTACGGTCCGCTGCTCGACGTGTTCGTCCTCGACATGCGCAGCTACAAGGACGCGAACAGCGACAACACCGCGGCGTCCGGGCACGTGCTCGGCGGCGAACAGGAGCGGTGGCTGATCGACCAGCTCACCCGGTCCACGGCGACGTGGAAGATCATCGCCGCCGACCTGCCGATCGGGCTCGCCGTCCCCGACGGGGACACCGACTTCATCGAGGAGGCGTATTCGGCTGCACTGCAGGAACTCCCGAGGCATCTTCCGACCCACGGGCTCGAGCCCGTCGGGATCGACGATCTGCGCGTCGCGATCGCGGACCGGTTCACCGACCGTGGCCTGCCCACGAGCCCGGACGCGATCATGGTCACCTCGGGCGCGCAGCACGCACTGCGGCTGCTGCTCGGCCTCGTCGCCGCGCCCGGTGATCGTGCGCTCGTCGATCACCCCACCTATCCGAACGCCCTCGAAGCGATGCGGCGCGGCGGCGTGCGGCCGGTCCCCGTCGCCGTCCGGCCCGAGAACCCGGGCAGTGCATGGGATCTCGTCGCCCTGCGCAGTGCGGCACGGCAGAGTGGGGCGCGCATGGCGTACCTGATCCCCGACTTCCACAACCCCACCGGAGCGTGCCTCGGTGACGCCGGCAGGGCCGAGCTGGCAGCACTCGCCCGCGAGAGCGGCATGATGCTCGTCGTCGACGAGACGATGGTCGATCTGTGGCTCGACGCACCGCCACCGGCCCCCGTCGCGTCGTTCGCGTCCGGCTCGGCGCAGCGCGACGTCGTGACGATCGGGTCGGCCGCGAAATCGTTCTGGGGCGGACTGCGGATCGGCTGGATTCGCGCCGATCCGGAACTCGTCAACCGGCTCGCGGGCGCGCGTGCCGCGGTCGATCTCGGGACTCCCGTCGTCGATCAGCTCGCCGCGGCGTACCTCGTTCGTCGCGACGGCGGGCTGCTCGACGAGCGCCGCGCCCTGCTCCGCGACCAGCGGTCCGTGCTGCTCGACGCGCTCGGCCTGGGGCTGCCCGACTGGGAGGTCTCACCGGGCCCGGGCGGGCTCTCGACCTGGGTCCGGATGCCCGGCCCGGTGTCGTCGGCCCTCGCCGCCGCGGCGCCCGCGCACGGCGTCGTGCTCGCGGCGGGCCCGCGGTTCGGCGTCGAGGGCGCGTTCGAGCGGTTCGTTCGTCTCCCGTACGCGCGGCCCGCCGACGACCTTCGGCTCGGTGTCGAGCGGCTCGCGCGTGCCTACGAGCCGCTGCGCGGAGCCGCCGAGCACGCGCCCGCCCTCGTCGTGTGACGAGGGCAGGCGCCGGAGCGTCGTGACGGTGCAGCGAGCCGGATCAGCGCCAGATCGCGGCGATGTCGTCGGCAGTCCGCGCCGGCGGCTGCGGTGCCGGCGACGGCGTACGGGAGAACCGGGGCGCCGGAACGTGCTGAGTGATGCCGTCGAGCTCGGCCAGCGAGCCGCGCGCCGCGATGTGAGCGTCCTGCGGTGCCTCCGCGAATGTGAGCACCGGGCTCACGCACGCGTCCGTCCCGTAGAAGATCTCGGCCCATTCGTCGCGGGTCTTCTGCGCGAAGCGATCGGCGAAGAGCTTCTTCATCTCGGGCCACTTCGCCTGGTCGAGCTGATGCGGCAGGTCCGCCGGATCGAGACCGATGCCGCTCAGGAGCAGTGCGTAGAACTGCGGCTCGATCGCGCCGACCGCCATGTACCGGCCGTCCGAGGTCTCGTAGACCTCGTAGAACGGTGCACCCGTGTCGAGGAAGTTCACGCCGCGCTCGTCCGACCACATGCCGGTGCCACGGAACGACCACATCATGTGCGAGAGCGCGAGCGCGCCGTCGACCATCGCCGCGTCGATCACCTGGCCCTTGCCGGAGACCCCCCGTTCGACGAGAGCCGCGAGGACGCCCGTCACGAGGAACATCGAGCCGCCGCCGAAGTCGCCGACCATGTTCAGCGGCGGGACCGGTCGCTCACCGTTGCGGCCGATCGCGTGGAGGATGCCCGTCAGTGAGATGTAGTTGATGTCGTGGCCGGCGTTCGACGCGAGCGGGCCCTCCTGGCCCCACCCCGTCATGCGGCCGTAGATCAGCCGCGGATTGCGGTCGAGGCACTCCTGCGGGCCGATGCCCATGCGCTCGGTCACTCCCGGGCGGAAGCCCTCGAGCAGCACGTCCGCGCGGTCGATCAGGTCGAGGACCGAGCCGATGTCGTCGGGACTCTTGAGATCGGCCTCCACGATCCGGCGGGAGCGGACCGTCTGGTCGCGCGGGCCCTCGCCCGAGGGAATCAGGCCCGGGCGCTGGACGCGGACGACGTCGGCGCCGAGGTCGGCGAGCAGCGTGGCTGCGTGCGGGCCGGGGCCGATGCCCGCGAGCTCGACGACCCGGATGCCCGAGAGCGGGCCGGTGCCGGTGCTGGGTGAGGCGGTCATGGGGTGCGCTCCTCTCGTCGCCCGTAACGTAACGCACCCCACACCGGGGGTGTGCCCCGGGCCACGTCCCGCCGCAGACGTCGTGTGTGCCGGAAAACCGGGGACAGCGCCGCTCCGGGCGCGCACAGTGGAGCCATGGCCGAACCAGAGTCCCCGCACCCCGCGAACGCGTCCTTTCCCGGCAGGCTGGTCGGATTCGTCGCGAGCACCGACCTCGACGTCTCGCAGATGTTCTACGTCGAGACGCTCGGTCTGCGGCTCGTCGAGCGATCCGACTTCGTCCTGCGTGTCGACGGCGGCGGTGCGCAACTGCGCGTCACGCTCGTCCAGAGCAAGGCAGACACCGGATACACCGTCCTCGGCTGGATCGTCGACGACATCGAGGCCGCCGTGGCCGAACTCGTCGAGCGCGGCATCGAGTTCACGCGCTACCGGGGGCTCGGCCAGGACGACCGGGGCATCTGGACGGCCCCCGACGGCGGCCACGCCGCGTGGTTCCGCGACCCGCACGGCAACGTGCTGTCGCTGCAGTCGCGGTGAGCCGGGCCTGACGGCGCCGCCCGAATAGCATGAGGATCATGCGTATCGGAACACCACTGTCCCCGTCGGCGACGCGCGTGATGCTGCTCGGTGCGGGCGAGCTGGGCAAGGAAGTCGTCATCGCGTTCCAGCGCCTCGGCGTCGAGGTCGTGGCCGTCGATCGGTACGCGGACGCCCCGGGCCATCAGGTCGCGCATCGTTCGCACACCATCGACATGACCGACCCCACGGCGCTCACGGCCGTGATCGAGCTCGAGCGGCCGGACTTCGTCGTCCCCGAGATCGAGGCGATCGCGACCGACGCGCTCGCCGACGTCGAACAGCGCGAGCTGGCCACCGTCATCCCGACGGCGCGGGCGACGCGGCTGACGATGAACCGTGAAGGGATTCGCCGGCTCGCAGCGGAGGAGCTGGGGCTGCGGACGTCGCCGTACGAGTTCGCGGACTCGCTCGACGAGGTGCGCGCGGCGACCGAGCGGATCGGGTTCCCGTGCGTGATCAAGCCCGTGATGTCGTCGTCCGGAAAGGGTCAGTCGACGCTGCGCAGCAGCGACGACGTCGATGCCGCGTGGGAGTACGCGCGCAGCGGCGGCCGAGTCGATTCGGGACGCGTCATCGTCGAGGGCTTCGTGGAGTTCGACTTCGAGATCACGCAGCTCACCGTGCGTGCCGTCGGACGGAGCGGCGAGGTGGAGACGGTCTTCTGCCCCGCGATCGGGCACCTGCAGGAGCGCGGCGACTACGTCGAGTCGTGGCAGCCGCAGTCGATGACGCCGTCGGCGCTCGACGCCGCCCGCGACATCGCCCACCGCATCACGACGGCACTCGGCGGCCGTGGCGTGTTCGGCGTCGAACTGTTCGTGTCGGGTGACACCGTCTACTTCTCCGAGGTGAGTCCGCGGCCGCACGACACCGGCCTCGTGACCCTTCGGACGCAGCGGCTGTCCGAGTTCGAACTGCACGCTCGCGCGATCCTCGGTCTCCCCGTCGACACCAGCATTCTGTCGCCCGGCGCGTCGGCCGTGATCTACGGCGGCGTCGACGCGACCGGCGTGTCCTTCGACGGTGTCGCCGACGCATTGTCGGTGCCGCAGACCGATATTCGGCTGTTCGGCAAGCCCGAGAGCTTCACACGACGCCGGATGGGCGTCGCCGTCGCGACCGGAGACGACGTCGACGAAGCCCGCAGCCGTGCCCGCGACGCCGCGTCCAGGGTCCGCGTGATCCACGATTAGACCGCTGCACTCAGGCACGCTCCCCGATTCGTGCGTCCGCTCCTCCTGCTGAGGGAGCGTGAACACGAATCGGGGAGCGTCAGAGTGCTCCTCGGACTCGTGAGACAGCCGAGCGGTGACCCATCGCGACGACGACGGCTCCGATACCGGCGGCGATCGCGAACACGAGCCACAGCGCGACAGTGGAGAGCAACGCGCCGACCAGCGCTCCGAGGAGGATGGACACGATCGCCGCGAGGCGCCGGTTGAGAATCGTCGTTCTCCGGGGCCTCGCGAACATGTCGGTCGCCCACACCGTGATCGTGGATGTGACGACGACGGTGGTGACGTCGGCTACCCCCACCTTCCGCGCGAGAGCAGCCTGAATTCCCATGGCGCAGGCCGTGAGCGCTGCCGACAGCGTGACCACACCCGGATCGGTGGGCGCGAGAGCAGTGAGCACCGCCGTTGCCGCGACCATGAGAACCGATGCGGTTCCGACGGCGGTCAGACGTCGACTCCATCCGGACGCCGCGGAGCGGAGCGACAGCCCGGCCACACCGGCTCCGAAGACGAAGGTCGCGAGAGCGATCGCGGGTCCGAGTACCGGGAGTTCCTCGGCGCCGGCAGCGCCCATGCCGAGAATGACGACATTTCCCGTCATGTTGCCCACGAAGACGCGATCCAGGCCGAGGAATCCGCCCGCGTCGACGAGGCCTGTCACGAACGTGAGCGTCAGCATCAGGGCGAGGTGGTGGGAGGCCGCGTCCGAGGACGAGCGACGCGGGTTCGCGGGTTCGGTGCGAGTTCCGGTCACGGGCGCACCGCAACTGCAGCGCTCTCGCCGTCGCGTTCGCCCGGGGCCGCGACGACCTCCGCGCTCAGCGACACCTCGACGGGCGACCCACCGGGTAGTGCGTGCACGCCGACCGCGCTCCGCGCCGGTAGTTCGTCGCTTCCGAACTCGGCGGCGATCACATCGGACGCTCCGTCGGCGACAGTGGACAACTCGGTGAAATCAGCGGTGCACGCGACGTACACGATCAGCTCCGCGCACCGTAGTCGTTCCCCCACCGCGACGAGAGATCGAGCGGCGGCCAGAGCGTTTCCGACGGCGACGGCCGCGGCGTCGCGAGCACGCAAGACGTCGACGTCGTCACCGACACGGCCCGTCAGCAGCAACCGCCCGTCGACTCGTGGTGTCATACCCGCCGTCCGAACGATCGAGTGGACTCGGCGGGCGGGAACATAACGGCCTTGTGGCACCGGGAGATTCCCGGCCACCGTCTCACTCGAGGCCAA
>NZ_BCXD01000019.1 GCF_001894925.1 Rhodococcus rhodnii NBRC 100604
CCGCTGCCTCTGCCAATTGGGCTATGGGGGCCGGGTGTCCAGCACGAAGAGCTAGTAACTGGACAATCGCCCAACTCCTCGATTCATGGGACGTACCACCGAATCCGGGCAAATGTACGCCCGTTCGACGCCGAATCGGCGCCGTTCGCGGAGCGCGAACGTTTCCAACTCGCGAGTAACCAGCAAACCCTCTGTAATTGGAGTACGCCGCGCGCCATTCCGGTGGCGGCGATCGGGAGGGTTCATGGACGAGGCGATGGTACGACGCCGAGAAGATCTCGGCGTCGTCGCCGTGTGCGATCGCTGCGGGGAAACGTTCGCGACGGCCCTTGCGGCCGCGAGCAGCGAACACGCCGTGGCGCTCGTCCGCGACCTCCTGCGCGATCTGTACGGCTGGACGCACGACGCTCTCGTCGACCTGTGCGGCGGTTGTTCGGCCACGTGACGCCGCGAGGTCAGTGGGCGTGCACCGAAAGCGCGATGCCGTCGAGGATGTCGTGCTCGCTCACGACGAGCTCGTCGATGCCCGCGCGCCGCTCGAGCTCGTCTGCGAGTACAAGCGTGACGAGCGCACCGCCACCGATGACGTCGACCCGTCCGGGGTGCATCGGGCCGAGCTTCGCGCGCTCGGCTCGCGGCATCGCGATCAGTTCCTCGCACACCTCACGCAGCCGGGCAAGGCTCACGCGTGAGCGGTCCACCTCGTCCGGGTCGTAGCGCGACAGGTTCTTCGCGACGGCCGCGATCGTCGTCATCGTTCCCGCCACGCCGACCCACGTCCGTGTCCGTTCGAGCGGGACGGCGGCGAACGCGGGTGCGAGCCGCTCGCTCGCGAACTCGCGTGCCGCCGCCACTTCGGCGGCAGTCGGCGGATCGCTCGGCAGCGCCCGCTCCGTGATGCGCACACAGCCGATGTCCGCGGAGTACGCGGCGTCGACCTCGCCCGCCTCGCCCAGGACGAGCTCGGTCGACCCGCCCCCGAGGTCCACGACGAGGAACGGCGCGGGATCACCGGTGAACCCGGCCACGGCGCCGGCGTACGACAGCCGCGCCTCCTCGTCGCCCGTGATCACCTCGGCCTCCGCGCCCGGCACGACTCTCCCGAGCACCTCACGGGTCATCGCGAAGAACTCGTCGCGATTGGTCGCGTCCCGGGTCGCCGACGTCGCGACCATCCGGCCGACGGAGACACCGGCGTCCGCCATCATGCTCACGTATGCATCGAGCGCGACCCTCGTGCGCTCGATGGCATCCGGCGCGAGCCGTCCCGTGGCGTCGACACCCTGCCCGAGGCGCACGACGCGCATCTCACGTGCCACGTCGTGAAGCGTTCCGTCGTCGTCGCGGTCGGCGATGAGCAATCGGATCGAATTGGTTCCGCAGTCGACGGCGGCGACACGAGTCACGAGCGGTCCTCCTCCTGGGTGAGTGCGCTGTGGCGCGGCCAGTCCTCGGGGATCGCAGTCCCGCGCAACCTGCCGACGTCCGCGGCGAGTGCGACGGATTCGTCGCCGAGCGGGTTGACGCCGGGTCCCTTCGCGAGCGAATGCGCGATGAGCACGTGCAGGCATTTGACGCGGTCGGGCATGCCCCCGCCCGTGAAGTCGGTGCCGAGGGAGTCGATTGCGTCACGTTCCGCGAGATACGACTCGTGCGCGGCGCGGTAGCGCGCCGCGAGGTCCTCGTCGTGTGCGAGCCGCTCGGTCATCTCGCGCATGACGCCCGCTGACTCCTGCCGGCTGGCCTCGGCGGTGAGCCGCGGATCGGTCAGGTAGTAGAGAGTCGGGAAGGGCGTGCCGTCGGGCAGCCGCGGAGCCGTCTTCACGACGGCGGGCCTGCCGTCGGGGGTGCGGTACGCGATCGCGAGGACACCCCGGGGGGCGCGGCCGAGCTGCTGCTCGACGACGGCGAGATCGGCCTCGTCGACGGCGGACGTCTCACTTGACGCCTCACTGGGATCCGGTGTGGTACTGGGGTTCTCGGTCACCCGGCGGGTACTCCTCGTGTCTCGGGCGGTGCGGCGTCGGGGGCGGGCGCCGGTGGCGGCGGAGGCTCGTCGGGTTCGGGCGTCGACTCGATCGACTGCCACAACACGGAGTACCACGGCCCGGTGAGCTCGGCCTCCTCGTCGGCGCGACGCTCGGGCTCCTGATAGTCGCCGGGCAGCTGCACCTGGTAGGCGGTGTCGCCCGGCCGGACGAAGCGCAGCCGCTTGCGTGCCTCGGCTTCGATGTACGCGGGATCGTCGTAGCGTTCCCGCAGCTCCCGCAGCTCGGCGAGATCGTGTTCGAGTTGCACCCGCTCGGCCTCGACGCGCTGCATGTCGCTGCGTTGGGTGAGATAGGTCCGCAGCGGCATCGCGAGGGTCAGCGCGAGCGCGAGGACGACGACGGCGAGCGTGAGGGCCTTGCCCGTCGAGAGCCCGAACACCGTGTTCTCGGTGGGCGGGCGTGCCTTGCCGTTGCGTGCCGCACCGACGCGGCGCGGACCGGCACGACCGGGAAGAACACTGCCCGACTCGGAGGTGGGCGCGCCGTCGCTGCGCCCGCCTCCCGGGCCGGACCGAGTGGTGCGCGAGCGGCGCGCAGCAGCGGGGTCGGCGGGACGCCTGCCCCGCCGGTCGCCCCGCGGGGCACCCGCGCCCGACGGCCGCCGGCTACCGCGGCCCGCCACCCGACACCACCACTCGGTTCACCTCGATCGTGTGCTCGTCCTTCGTTCGGTCGTCACTCCCCCGCGTGCTGCGTCCCGGTCGCTCAGCTCCGGGGCTCGAACCGCGGGAACGCGACGTCGCCCGCGTAGCGCGCGGCGTCGCCGAGGTTCTCCTCGATGCGCAGCAGCTGGTTGTACTTCGCGACGCGCTCGCTGCGTGCGGGCGCACCGGTCTTGATCTGGCCACTGCCGACGGCGACGGCGAGATCGGCGATGGTGGTGTCCTCGGTCTCGCCCGAGCGGTGGCTCATCATCGACCGGTAGCCGTTGCGGTGCGCGAGGTCGACGGCGTCGAGCGTCTCGGTGAGCGTGCCGATCTGGTTGACCTTGACGAGCAGCGCGTTGGCGGCGCCCTTGTCGATGCCGTCCTCGAGCCGTTCGGGGTTGGTGACGAAGAGATCGTCGCCGACGAGCTGGACCTTGTCGCCGATGTCGGTGGTCAGCGAGACCCAGCCGTCCCAGTCGTCCTCGCTCAGCGGATCCTCGATGGACACGAGCGGGTACTGGCCGAGCAGTTCGGCGTAGAACTCGCTCATCTCGGCTGCGGTGCGGTCACGGCCCTCGAACGCGTAGCCGCGGCCCTCGGTGTAGAACTCGGTGGCGGCGACGTCGAGCGCGAGCGCGACATCGGTGCCGAGCGTGAGCCCCGCCTTCGAGATCGCCTTCTCGATGAGGTCGAGTGCTTCCTTGGTGCCCGCGACGTCCGGCGCGAAGCCGCCTTCGTCGCCGAGACCCGTCGCGAGGCCCTTCTCCTTCAGGACGGCCTTGAGTGCGTGGTAGACCTCCGCACCCCAGCGCAGCGCCTCGCGGAAGGTGCCGGCGCCGATCGGCGCGACCATGAACTCCTGCACGTCGACGCCCGTGTCGGCGTGTGCGCCGCCGTTGAGGATGTTCATCATCGGGACGGGGAGGATGTGGGCGTTCGGGCCGCCGAGGTAGCGGAACAGCTCGAGGCCGGACGACTCCGCTGCGCCCTTCGCGACGGCGAGCGACGCACCGAGGAGGGCGTTCGCGCCGAGCCGCGACTTGTCGGGCGTGCCGTCGGTGTCGAGCAGCGTCTGGTCGACGGTGCGCTGCTCGGTCGCGTCCAGGCCGATGATGGCGGGAGCGATCTCGTCGAGAACACCCTCGACGGCCTTCTCGACGCCCTTGCCGCCGTAGCGCGCATCACCGTCACGCAGTTCGACGGCCTCGTGCTCGCCGGTCGAGGCGCCCGAGGGGACGGCGGCCCGCGCGAAGCTTCCGTCGTCCAGCAGGATCTCGACCTCGACCGTGGGGTTGCCACGCGAATCGAGGATCTCGCGCGCTCCGACCTGTTCGATGATGGCCACTGACTGATTCTCCTTCGTGGGCTCCGGCAAACGCGTGGGCGACGAGGCTGGGGCGAACCCACCACACGACGATCGCGCCGAGTGACAGCCTATCTTCCCCGGTCGCGACGATGGTCAGGCGCGCCCGCAGTGCAGGCGAGGTGCGCTGTCAGGGCGCCACGCCGACGGAGTACGCGTTCGCGCGGTCGCGCACGAGCCGCAGATAGTCGCCCGAGAGGTTGTAGGCCATGAGTGCCGCGTGCCAGCCCTCGGGCGTCGTGAGGTCGCCCCCACTCGCACACAGATAGCGGGCCGCGCTCAGCGTCGCGTCGTCGATGTCGTCGGGGTCGGCGATGCCGTCGCCGTTCGCGTCGACACCCCACTGCCGCCACGTCTCGGGGATGAACTGCATCGGCCCCATCGCGCGGTCGAACTCGGTGTCACCGTCGAGCTCGCCGCCGTCGGTGTCGGGGATCTCGGCGACGCCGGGGCGGCCGTCCAGCGGGACACCGCGGATCGGCGGTGACGTCGAGCCGTCGGGTGCGACGGTGGCACCGCCGTGGGTGCCGTGCGCGCTCTCGACGCTCCCGATTCCGGCGAGCGTCGTCCAGCCGATGCCGCACTCGGGAGCGGCGCGTTGCATGACCGCCGCCGCGTAGCCGTAGGCGGAGAGCGCCGTCACGCCGACGCCGAGACCGTCGCTGCGCTCCGCGGCCCACCCGAGCAGCTGGTCGGCCGAGCGGCCGGGCGCGTCGAGGTCGATGGGCGGAGTCGGTGCGCCGAGTCCGGGAGGCACCCCCTCGGGGATCTCGGGCCGCGGCTGCCCGAGGCTGCCGCACGCACTCACCCCCACCACCACGGCGGCGAGTCCCGCCACCACACTGCTTCGCCGTGCCGTCCAACCGAAACGTCTCACCCCGTCCATCATCCAGACGCGGTCTCGGCGGCCCTGATGCGCTCGACGAACGCCAGGACGTCGCGGCGCAGCACGGCCTCGCTCGCGGCGAGTGCCGCGGCGTCGTCGAGCAGTGCCGTCGGGATCAGCTCGTCCGGCAGACCGGCGCGGCTCGCGCGTTCGACGACCGCGCGGGTCAGCGACGCCGCGGGCTGGCTCGTCGCGATGCCGTCCATGCTCGAACCCCGCGCCTTCTCGGCCGCCTTGCGCTCCTCCCACGCGCGCTCCTGCTCGGCGATGTCGATGGGGCCGGCGGCTTCCTGCGCGAGGTGCGGACTGCGATGCACGAGTTTGGCGACGAGCGTGCCCGCGACGTCGTCGACGTCGAAGTCGCCGCGCGCCTGCGCGATACGGGAGTGGAACAGTACCTGCAACAACAGGTCTCCCAGTTCTTCGCGCAGATCGCCCGCCGCACCCGGTGCGCCGGCGGAGTGCGCGGCGATCGCGTCGAGCACCTCGTAGGTCTCCTCGACGAGATAGCGCGACAGGCTCTCGTGGCTCTGCGTGACCTCCCAGCCGCCGTATCCCCAGAGCCGGTCCATCAGCTCGGCCGCCTCGGCGAGCGCGTCTCCGCTGCGGGTCGGCGACGCGATCACGGTCTCGCCCGCGGCGATGCGCGCGCGAACGTCGCTGCGGGTCGCGTCGGTCGTCACCACCGTCTCGGCAGCGGACCGCTCGGTGAGCAGCTCGCGCACGGCACCGGGGACCTCGTCGGTGAACACCACGCCACCGGCGACGGCGCTCAGGGCCGCCATGGGCAGCTGGGTCGGGCGCGCCGGATCGAGGACGACGACCGTCACACTCACACCTCCATCGCGACGGCGCCCGCGGCCCGGCCGTCGATGGCGAGGATCAGATCGGCGATGTACTGGAGCAGTTCGGTGTCGCGGAGGCGATCGGCACCGATGCCGCCGCCACCGGCCCGCGGGACCGGCAGTTGCACCATGCCCGTCGTCGCGCGGTACTGCGCCGAGGGGTAGATCCGCTTGAGCCGCAGCTGTTTCGAATCGGGCAGCGCGAGCGGCGACAGCTTGATCTGGGTGCCGACGACGGCGATCTCCTCGACCGCGTACTCCCGCGCGAGCAGCCGGAGCTTCGCGACCGAGACGAGCCGGCGGACCTCCTCGGGCAACGGCCCGTACCGGTCGACGAGTTCGTCGACGACGGCGGCGATCGCGGCGTCGTCGTTCGACGCCGCGAGCTTGCGGTAGGCCTCGAGCCGCAGCCGGTCGCTCGTCACGTAGTCGGGCGGGATGTGCGCGTCGACGGGAAGGTCGATCCGCACCTCCTTCGGCGCCTCGTCGGTCGTGATGGGCGTGCCGTCCGCCGCCGCGCGGAACGCCTCGACGGCCTCGCCGACGAGCCGCACGTACAGGTCGAATCCGACGCCCGCGACGTGACCTGACTGCTCCGCGCCCAGAACGTTTCCGGCGCCGCGCAGTTCGAGATCCTTCATCGCGACGGCGATACCCGCGCCGAGATCGGAGTTCTGCGAGATCGTCGCGAGCCGGTCGTAGGCCGTCTCGGTGAGCGGCTTCTCCGGTGGGTACAGGAAGTAGGCGTACCCGCGCTCGCGACTGCGCCCGACGCGGCCGCGCAACTGGTGCAGCTGCGACAGACCGAGCGCGTCGGAGCGTTCGACGATGAGCGTGTTCGCGTTGGAGATGTCGAGCCCGGTCTCGACGATCGTCGTGCACACGAGGATGTCGAAGTCGCGTTGCCAGAACCCCTGCACGGTCTTCTCGAGCCGGTCCTCGTTCATCTGACCGTGCGCCACGACGACCCGCGCCTCCGGGACGAGATCGCGAATCCGCTTGGCCGCCTTGTCGATCGAGCTGACCCGATTGTGGACGTAGAAGACCTGGCCGTCGCGCAGCAACTCGCGCCGGATCGCGGCGGCGACCTGCTTGTCCTCGTACGCACCGACGTACGTCAGGACGGGGTGACGCTCCTCGGGCGGGGTGAGGATCGTCGACATCTCGCGGATGCCCGCCATCGACATCTCGAGTGTACGGGGAATCGGGGTCGCAGACATCGTGAGCACGTCGACGTGCGTGCGCAGCGCCTTGATGTGTTCCTTGTGCTCGACACCGAAGCGCTGTTCCTCGTCGACGACGACGAGCCCGAGATCCTTCCAGCGCACCCCCGTCTGCAGCAGCCGGTGGGTACCGACCACGATGTCGATCTCGCCGACCGCCATGCGGTCGAGAATCTCCTTCGACTCGCCGGCATCGGTGAAGCGCGAGAGCCCCTTCACCGTGACAGGATAGTTCGCCATCCGCTCGGTGAACGTCTGCAGATGCTGTTGTGCGAGCAGCGTCGTCGGCACGAGCACGGCGACCTGCTTGCCGTCCTGCACGGCCTTGAAGGCGGCGCGCACCGCGATCTCGGTCTTGCCGTAGCCGACGTCGCCGACCACGACGCGGTCCATCGGGACCGCCTTCTCCATGTCGGACTTGACCTCCGAGATCACCGTGAGCTGATCCTGCGTCTCGGTGAAGGGGAAGGCGTCCTCCATCTCCTTCTGCCACGGCGTGTCCGGGCCGAACGCGTGGCCCGGCGCCGCCTGCCTGGCGGCGTAGAGCTGCACGAGCTCGCCCGCGATCTCGCGAACGGCCTTGCGGGCCTTGCGTTTCGTGTTCGCCCAATCCGAACCGCCGAGCTTGCTCAGCGCGGGCAACTCGCCGCCGACGTAGCGCGAGAGCTGATCGAGCGATTCCATCGGAACGAACAGGCGATCCCCGGGATGACCGCGCTTGCTCGCCGCGTACTCGATGACGAGGTACTCGCGTCGCGCGCCACCGACGGTGCGCTCGACCATCTCGACGAACTTGCCGATGCCGTGCTGGTCGTGCACGACCATGTCGCCCGCCGTCAGCGCGAGCGGATCGACCTGGTTGCGGCGCTTGGCCGGCAGCCTCCTGCCGTCCCCCGCCGCCTGGACCCGGTTGCCGGTGAGGTCGGCTTCGGTGACGACGACGAGCCCCGGGATCTCGTCGGTACCGGCGAGCACGAAGCCGTCGTGGAGCGAGCCGCACATCACGGCGACGCGGCCGCGCGGCGGCTCGGTGCCCGCGTCCTCCTTCGCCGCGGGGACCTCGGCGTCGCGCAGCCGCTCCAGCAGCCGCTCCGCGGTACCCGACCCGGCGACGACGACGGCGGCGCGGCCACCCGTCGTCACGTGGGCGCGCAACGTCACGAAGAGCTCGGCGAGCAGTTCCTCCGAACCACGGATCTGCGGTGCCGTCGTGATCGCGAGTTCGGTCTCGTCCTCGCTGCCCGACGCGAGCGGACCGATCACCCACCAGCCGTGCCCGGTCTCGCGGGCGTGGGAGCGGACCTCGCCGAGCGGCCGGTACGCCGATGCTCCGAGATCCACGCCGCCGCCCGCGAGCGCCGCGGCGTCGATCGGTGCGTCCGCGCCGAGCGACGCCGCGTTCCACGACGCCTCGAGGAACTCCTGCCCGCTGCGGATGAGGTCGGACGCGCGGGCCCGCACCTTCTCGGGGTCGCACACGAGCACCGTCGTGCGCTCGGGAAGAACGTCCGTCAGCAGCTGGAGCTCACCGCTGCGCAGCACCGGCAGCAGCGCTTCCATCCCCTCGACGGGGACACCACCGGACATCTTGTCGAGCATCTCGACGAGCGCGGCGTCGGCCTGATTCTGCTGCGCGAGGTCGGCCGCGCGGTCGCGCACGTCCTGCGTCAGCAGCAGTTCGCGGCACGCCGTCGCGACGACGGCGTCGACCTCCAGTTCGGGGATCGACCGCTGATCGGCGACCGAGAACGGCCGGATCTCGCTGACCTCGTCGCCCCAGAACTCGATGCGGACGGGGTGATCGAAGGTCGGCGGAAACAGGTCGAGGATGCCGCCGCGGACGGCGAACTCGCCACGTTTGCCCACCATGTCGACGCGCGTGTAGGCCATCTCCACGAGCCGCTCGAGCAGCGCGTCGAAGTCGTGTTCGCTGCCGACCCGCAGGACGACAGGCGGTGTGTCGCCGAGCCCCGGAGCCATCGGCTGCACCAGCGAGCGCACCGTCGTCACGACGACCCGCAGCGGCGGCCCGAGCACCTCCTCGTCGGGGTGCGCGAGGCGGCGCAGCACCTCGAGCCGGCGCCCGACGGTGTCGGCGCTCGGCGAGAGCCGCTCGTGCGGAAGCGTCTCCCACGACGGGAAGAGCGCGACCTGCGCGCCGAGCATCTCGCGGAGTTCGATGGTGAGATCGTCGGCCTCGCGCCCGGTCGCCGTGACGACGAGTACCGGGCCTCGCGAGACGAGCGCCCTCGCGACGAGCGAGCGCGCCGCCGCCGGGGCGACCAGTGCGGCATCGCCCGCACGATCGGCGAGCGCCGCGAGCGCGGGATCGGCGAGAGCGGTGGCCGCGAGTCCGCCGAGCGGAGCGTCGACGGGCCGGTCCGACAACGGAAGGGAAGACACCTACCTACTCCTGAACACGAGCGGCACACGACAACCGCCGCCACGACGACGATCGGGAGCAGCGACGACTCGTCAGTCTACCGATCCGGCCGCCCGAGTCGTGCCGCGGCGACGTCCGGCATCAGTGCCCGGCGAGGTAGTCCTCGAAATCCTCGCGGTCGAACGCGGCGCGCAGCTCGCCGAGCCCGGCCACGTCCGGAAGGACGATCGACTGGCCGTCGTCGGAGGTTCCGACGCCCGCGACCGGGACGGCGAAGTACTCGACGTCGCCGAGCCCCGTGTCGACGACGCGGGATGCGAGGGAGACCATGCGCGGGAGCGTCAGTCCGTCGTCGAGCCAGAGATACTGCCCTGCGTCGCGCAGCAGCGCCGAGAGCCGGACCGGGTTGGTGACGATCTCGCGCGAGAACACCTCGTCGAGCAGGGCACGCAGGAAAAGCTGCTGGTTGTCGACGCGGGTGAAGTCGCCGCCGTCGAACTCGTACCGTTCCCGAACGAAGGTCAGCGCGTCCTCGCCGTCGACATGGATCGGCCCGTCGTCGAAGTGGTGTCCGCGCGCGTCGAACTCACGGGGATTGTCGAGGTCCACGCCGCCGATCGCGTCGGTGATCTCTCGGAAGCCTGCGAAATCGAGCAACACGGTGTGATCGATGTGCGTATCGACGAGGTCCTCCACCGCGCGTACCGCGAGTTCCGGACCGCCGAAGGCCGTCGCCGCATTGATCTTGTGGGCGCCACGGCCGGGCAGTTCCACCCACAGGTCGCGGTAGATGGACATGACGCGAACCGGCCCGTGGTCCGGCGGCGGGATGTGCGCGAGCATCATGACGTCGCTGCGCGAGCCGTGCAGGAAGTCCCCCGGCTGCTCTCGCGAATCGCTCCCCATGACGAGGACGTCGACGGCCTCTTCGTCGTCGGGCGCCGTGGCCGAGTCGTCGGGCGGTATCGCGATGTGCCCGACCTCCCCCGCGAACTCGCCGACCACCAGTGTCGCCCCCACCCCGACGGCGACCGCGACACCGGCCAGCCCGATCATCGCTCTCGTCAGCCATCTGTTGCCCACCATGCCCCCGCACCGAGTTCGTTTTCGGTACCGTGCGCACCGAAAAAGGGTGATTCCCAGCCCTTTTCGGACACTAACGAACCGGCGGTGGGCGGTGTGGCGTTCTCGCGCGCGCCGCGACGGAGAGCCCGTCAGGGTTCGAGAGCCGGGGTCGGCGGATCGGCCTCGAGATTCATGAGCCCGTTCCAGCACAGGTTCACGAGATGAGCGGCGACGACCTCCTTCGGCGGCGTCCGGTCGTCGAGCCACCACGTCGCGGTCGTCGACACCATGCCGACGAGTGCCTGGGCGTACAGGGGCGCGAGTTCCGGATCGAAACCACGTCGCGAGAAATCGGCGGCGAGGAGATGCGAGACCTGATTGACGGCCTCGTTGAGCAGGCTCGAGTAGGTGCCTTCCGCCGCGGCGACCGGCTGATCGCGCACCAGGATCCGGAAACCGTCGGTGTGCTCTTCGATGTAGGTGAGCAGGGCGAGGGCGACGCGTTCGACACGGACGCGGGAGCGATTCCTGCTCAGGGCCGAGGTCACCATCTCGAGCAGCCGTGACATCTCCCGGTCGACGACGACGGCGTACAGCCCTTCCTTCCCGCCGAAGTGCTCGTACACGACGGGTTTGGAGACGTTCGCGCGCTGCGCGATCTCCTCGATCGAGGTGCCTTCGTATCCGCGCTCGGCGAACAACGTCCGCCCGATCTCGATGAGCTGTTCGCGACGTTGGGTGCCGGTCATCCTGGTGCGCACGCCCCGCTGCGGCGCCTGCGTTCCTGTGTCGTCCGGTCGCGACACGTGACCTCCTCGCGATCGGGGCCGCTTCCCGGGAAAGCGGCATTCTCCGCCAGGCTATCGACCGGCACGTACGATCGAGCGCGGCGGTTCGACCGGAGCCGGGACGGCGTGCGAGTATTCTTCACGCGCGACCGGCTCGAACACGTTCGGGTCGCGTGGCAGTCCGCCGTAGTGTAATGGCAGCACCTCTGATTTTGGTTCAGATAGTTCAGGTTCGAGTCCTGGCGGCGGAGCACTCGTGCGGGTCGGTCACCTGCTGCGATCGCACGACGTCGCCTCCGGAAGGCAAGGGAGTTTCATGCCAGTTCAGACCGCCGTCATCGTCCTCGCAGCCGGTGCAGGTACGCGAATGCGGTCGAAGACTCCCAAGGTCCTCCACAGTCTCGGCGGGCGATCGATGCTCGCGCATTCGCTGGAGGCCGCCGCGGCGGTGGGCCCCGATCATCTCGTCGCGGTCGTCGGCCACAGCCGCGACCTCGTCGGCCCCGCGGCCGAGGCGGAGGGCGAGCGGCTCGGCCGCCGGGTCGCGCTCGCGGTGCAGGACGAGCAGAACGGCACGGGCCACGCCGTCGCGTGCGGGCTCGCCGCGCTGCCCGACGACTACGACGGCACCGTCCTGGTGACCTCCGCCGACGTCCCGCTCCTCGACGGTGACACCCTCACGACACTGCTGCGCACCCACACCGAGGAGCCGGCCGCGAGCGTCACGGTGCTCACGTCGACGGCGGACGACCCGACCGGATACGGCCGGGTGCTGCGGACGACGGACGGCGCCGTCAACGCGATCGTCGAGGAAGCCGACGCCACCGAGTCGCAGCGCGCGATCACCGAAGTGAACTCGGGCGTCTACGCATTCGACACCGCGACGCTCCGCTCGGCGCTCGCCCAGTTGCGGAGCGACAACGCGCAGGGCGAGCTGTACCTGACCGACGTCATCGCCATCGCGCGGCGGGCCGGCGGACGCGTCCGAGCTCATCGCCTCGCCGACGCCGTGCTCGTGGCGGGCGCGAACGATCGCGTCCAGCTCGCGAACCTCGGCCGCGAACTGAACGCACGCGTCCTGGAGCAGTGGATGCGCGCCGGCGTCACCGTCGTCGACCCCGCGACGACGTGGGTCGACGTCGACGTCACCCTTTCCCCCGACGTGACCCTGCTGCCGGGAACCTCGCTGCACGGCGCCACGACCGTCGGCGAGGACGCGCGGATCGGCCCGGACACGACGCTCACCGACGTCGAGGTGGGCGACGGCGCGCACGTGATCCGCACCCACGGCTCCGAGTCCGTCCTCGGTCCCGGCGTCACCGTCGGCCCGTTCGCCTACCTGCGTCCCGGAACCAGGCTCGGCGGCCACGGCAAGATCGGTGCCTTCGTCGAGACGAAGAACTCCGACATCGGTGAACACACCAAGGTGCCGCATCTCACCTATGTGGGTGACGCCACGATCGGCGATCACTCCAACATCGGCGCGTCGAGCGTGTTCGTGAACTACGACGGCGTCGGAAAGAGCCGCACCGTCGTCGGATCCCACGTGCGCACGGGATCGGACACGATGTTCGTCGCGCCGGTCCAGGTCGGCGACGGCGCCTACACGGGCGCCGGTACCGTGCTGCGTGTCGACGTTCCGCCGGGGGCACTCGCGGTCTCCGGCGGCAAGCAGCGCAATATAGAAGGTTGGGTGCAGCGCAATCGCGCCGGCACTCCGGCAGCCGAGGCGGCGGAGGCGGCACGTGTCGCAGCCGATGCTCGTTCTGCCGACGACGACACCGCCGCCGGGCGACCCGCCGGGCAGCAGTGACCACCGAGCACCACCGCACGAATCGAAGGATGGCTGGAGAGCAGTGACCGCGAACTGGATCGACAATCAGAAGAATCTCATGCTCTTCGCGGGTCGCGCCCATCCGGAGCTGGCCGAGCAGGTCGCGAAGGAACTGGACGTCCGCATCACCCCGCAGACCGCGCGTGATTTCGCGAACGGTGAGACGTTCGTGCGTTTCGAGGAGTCGGTCCGCGGCTCCGACGCCTTCGTCCTGCAGAGCCACCCGGCACCGCTCAACGAGTGGGTGATGGAGCAGCTCATCATGATCGACGCGCTCAAGCGCGGGTCGGCGAAGCGGATCACCGCGATTCTGCCGTTCTACCCGTACGCGCGTCAGGACAAGAAGCACCGCGGGCGTGAGCCGATCTCGGCGCGCCTCATCGCGGATCTCCTCAAGACGGCCGGTGCCGACCGCATCGTCACCGTCGATCTGCACACCGATCAGATCCAGGGCTTCTTCGACGGCCCGGTCGATCACATGCACGCGCAGGGTCAGCTCTCCGACTACATCCGCGAGAAGTACGGCACCGACAACATCGCCGTCGTCTCGCCCGACTCGGGCCGCGTCCGCGTGGCGGAGAAGTGGGCCGACACCCTCGGCGGTGCGCCGCTCGCGTTCATCCACAAGACGCGCGATCCGAACGTCCCCAATCAGGTCGTGTCCAACCGCGTCGTGGGTGAGGTCGAGGGACGCACCTGCATCCTCATCGACGACATGATCGACACGGGCGGAACGATCGCGGGTGCGGTCGACATCCTCCGCAAGGCCGGCGCGGGCGACGTCATCATCGCTGCGACGCACGGCGTGCTCTCGCACCCCGCGAAGGATCGTCTGTCGTCGTGTGGCGCGAAGGAAGTCATCGTCACCAACACGCTTCCCATCGCCGAGGAGAAGCAGTTCCCGACGCTCACCGTCCTCTCGATCGCGCCGTTGCTCGCGCGCACGATCAAGGAAGTCTTCGAGAACGGTTCCGTCACCTCGCTCTTCAACGGCAGCGCGTAGTCCTTCGGCTCGTGAGTGGCCTTCCGGTCCAGAGGCCGGAAAGTCACTCACGAGCGCGTAGCGCCCGAGCGAACCAGTCGGTACGAATGTTCCTGCGGGCCAACGAGTCATGACCCACGTCACTGCGCCGGCGTCGAAATCACCCCGGTGTCATGCGCACTGGACGCGTGCCCTACTGTGGCACCCCGTGATCGACGCGCAGACCATGGCCACCCCTGCACACTCTTCCGACACCGATCTCGACCGCATTCGCACCGTCCGTCGCTGGAGTCCCGGTCAGTGCGTCTGGTGCGGCGGCGACGAGGATGTCGATCTCTATCGCAACGAGCCGCGGTGCTCCCCGTGCCGCGACAAGGAAGAGATCATCGACGAGGCACGCAAATTCGTCGGAATGTACGGTCTCCGCCCTCTCGGCGGAACGCTCCAGTCGGACGACGACGAAGAGTACGAGCATCGCCTCGCAGCACGCGACGCCCGGCGCGAACTCGGCGAGATCCGGCTCCCCGAACTCCCCGATCCCGCGGCCGTCCGTAAAGCGTTGCGGCCCCGCGCGGCAGGAGTCGTCGAGCGCGCCGAGACCGCGGCAGCACCGTCGTCCGACGCCCCGGCGCAGCCCGCCCGGAAGTCCGAGACGCGCACCTCCCCCCGTGCATCGTCTCCGCGCACGACCACCGCGCGCGCCGCGGCGAGTACGACGGTCGACGTCGCGCAGCTCGAAGAGCGCGTGACGGGGCTCCTCGGTCAGCTCGACGCCGTCGACGCCCAGATCGCGCGGATCGGCGAGCCGAACGGGCTCGCGGCGAAGGCCCGCCTGAAGAACCTCGAAAACCAGAAGGCGACGGTGCTGCGCACCCTTGCCGCACTCGAGAAGGCGCGGATCGCCGCCGCCCGCTGAACCTCCTCTCCTGAGCCCGAGAATCGAACGATTCTCGGGCTCAGCGCATTTCACACTCCTGACCGCCTCGACCGGAGTGTGACCTTCACCCCGTTGCCCATACCAAAGGTAATGCTAACCTAATCCCTGCTTCGCATCGAAAACGAACAGGCGGTTGGAACATGGCACTGCGATCACGAGCATCGCGCCGATCCCTCTCCCGACCCACCGGCCGGGGGGTCGCAGTGGGGCTCGCGGCATCGCTCGCCCTCGCGGCGGGATGCTCGAGCCGCGACGCGAACGAGGAGACCACGAGCAGCGGCTCCGGTGAGCGAATCGAGATCGTCGACCAACGAGGCGAGACCGTCGTCCTCGACGGACCGGCCGACACCATCGCCTTCACCGTCATCCCCGCGCCCTCGATCTTCGCGGCGATCGATCGCAGCTACGACCGGATCGTCGGCATCAACCAGTCGACCCTGGTCGCGAACCGCGGCGGCATGTTCGCCACGATCTTCCCGCCCTCGGCCGACTCGACCGTGGTGTCCGGCAGCGACTTCGTCCCCAACGTCGAGACGCTCATCGAACTCGACCCCGACGTCGTCGTGCAGTGGGGCGACCAGGGAACCGACGTCGTCGCTCCCATCGAGGCCGCGGGATTCCCCGTCGTCTGTGCAGTCCGTACTGGAACGCCGAGACGATCGCGAGTTCGCTCCACCAGCTCCTCGCCCGCGTCACGGACGCGATCACCGCCGACCGGTGGACGCCGGGACGACTGACCTCCGATCGAGCCGAACAGATCACGGTCGAATCGCTCCTGACCGAGACCTACGCCGGGTACACGATCGACGCGCTCCCCGAGATCCCCGGGATGTCGTACGGACCCGACCAGACGATCCAGCGCCGCGCGGCACTGATGGTCGCGCGCGACTGCCACGACACGGATCTCGTCGGGTGGCTCGCACTCGAGCACCCCGACGACGACGTGCGGCGCGAGGCGTGCGCGAACCTCATGTGCCCGCTTCCGGTCCTGCTCGAACTGAGCGCGGACCCCGCCACCGTCGAATGGCTACTCGCCCGCATCCATCTGCCGACCCCCGTCATGGCGCGCATCGTCGACGTCGAGACCCGGCGCTACCTGCTCTCGCCCGAACCGAGGATGTTCCGGCGAAGGCTGCTCGCCCTCGCGATCCACGACGCGTGCCCATCCGACCGCGTGCCCGCACTCGTCGGACATGCGACGACCGGCGACCATGCACTCAAGGTCGCTGCCGCACACGCTGTCTGGAACGCGCCGCACGTCAAGCGTGACGACGTTCACCTGCAGCTCCTCATCGGAGCGCGCCGCAGCGACCGCAGTCGCGAACTGGTGGAGGCGATCACCCGCGGCTCGTCCGCACGGCTCGACTGGCTCGAAACGCAGGGCGCGCACTGCGCGATGCTCGTCGCGGACCACCGACGTCAGGATCGAGCGCGGTCGCAGCGAGTCCCCCGGCTTTGATAGCGTCCGGTGCTGCCCGCGCGGGCACCAGAGGGGGAGGAAACCGATGACGACGACGGAGCTCTTCGACTACATCGAATCGCAGGAGGCGACGTACTCGCCCTGCGAGCAGGGAACTCCCGACTGCCCCACCGTGCTCCTCCCCGGACTCGACGGCTGGCACAACGTCCCGGTGGCGAGCGGCGGGGGAATCTACCTGGCACGCGCGAACACCGAGCGCGCCGTCGACGGATGGGCACCCAACGCCGTCGTCCTGCAGGGTCGTCTCTCACGCATCCTGCCGCCCGGCGACCTGCTCGGGCGAGCCCATTACGACACCGCGAACCTCCCCGCCTGGGACGAGGAGGTTCGCAGCTTCGAGCGCTGGCACGGGCATCCGTCGCTGTTCGTCGAGGGCACCTACGAGCACGAGTCGCGTTCGCTGTTCTGCACCACGCGCTACGTCCTCGTTCGCAATCAGCAGGGACTGTTCATGATCCAGCTGACGACGACGATCCGCTCGGACGGGATGGACGATCTCTACGCGGACGCCGGGACGTTCGACTCGGACATGCGGATCATCTGACCGGGTCGGCCTCGCCGGCCCGCCGCTCTTCGAGCCGCTTCTCCCAGAACACGGCTCCCTCGATACCGAGCGCGACAGGATCGAACTGCGGGTCCAGACCCGACTTCCGCTGCCGCTCGTAGTCGTTCAGCGCCTTCAGAGCAGGCTTCTGGATGATGAGGATCGCGATGATGTTGAGCCACGCCATGAGCCCGACTCCGATGTCGCCCGCCGTCCAGGCCGCGGTGGCCGTGGACACCGCTCCCCACGCCGTGACGACGAGGAACGCGAGCTGCAGCAGGCGCGTCGCGACGGGCAGCACCGACTTGTTGCGCACGCCGCGCAGCATGTAGTTGATGTTCGTCTCGGCCATGTAGTAGTACGCCACGATCGTCGTGAAGGCGAAGAACGCCAGCGACACGGCGATGAAGCTGGCGCCCGCACCGCTCCACACGGTGTCGAAGGCATTCTGCGCGAACGCAGGTCCCGCTTCCACGGCGGCTCCGCGGTGGCCGTCGTAGAGGACCTCGCCGTCCTGCGATCCACCGGACCACACCGTGTACATCCCGGTCGACAGGATGAGGAAGGCCGTCGCCGTGCATACGAACAGCGTGTCGATGTAGATCGAGAACGCCTGCACGAGACCCTGCTTCGCGGGATGCGAGACCTCGGCGGCCGCTGCCGCGTGCGGCCCGGTGCCCTGGCCCGCCTCGTTGCTGTAGATGCCGCGTTTGACGCCCCACTCGACAGCGAGGCCGACGACCGCGCCGAAGCCCGCCTCGAGACCGAACGCGCTCGAGAAGATCAGCCGGAAGATCTCGGGGATCTCGGAGGCGTTCACGAACACGACGACGAGCGCGAGCAGAATGTACGCCGCAGCCATGAACGGCACGACGACGCCCGCGAACGTCGCGATGCGCTTGAGCCCGCCGACGACGATGAACGACAGCGCGATGACGATCGCGATCGCCGCGACCCACGTCGGCAGCCCCCAGGCGTTGTCCATCGCGATGGCGATGGAGTTCGACTGGATGCCCGGCATCAGCAGGCCGGTCGCGAGGACGGTGACGCCGGCGAACAGCAGCGCGTACCACTTCTGCTTCATGCATTTCTCGATGTAGTACGCGGGACCGCCGCGATACTCGCCCTTGCCGTCCTTCTCCTTGAAGATCTGGCCCAGCGTGCTCTCCACGAACGAGGTCGACGCGCCGAGGAACGCCACCAGCCACATCCAGAACACGGCGCCGGGCCCACCGAATGCGATCGCGGTCGCGACCCCGGCGATGTTGCCGGTGCCGACGCGACCCGCCAGCGACATCGCGAGTGCCTGGAAGGACGACACACCCGACGGCGACTTCTCCCCCGCGAAGAGCAGCTTGACCATGTCGGGGATTCGGCGGATCTGGACGAGCCGAGTGCGAATCGTGAAGTACAGCCCCGCGATCAGGCACAAGTAGATGAGCGGTGGGCTCCAGATCCAGCTGTTGATCTTGTCGAGCAGGTCGGTCACGTCGGCTCCGGTTCTCGAGCGGGACAGGAAGAAGTGCAGGGTTCCCATCGAGTGGATCGCCCCTGCGCAGACGATCAATGTCGCACAAGGTACCGATCCGACCGAATCGCTCGTGTCCGGTTTTACCCGCGGTTCACACTCCCGGACACGGAGTGGGAGGCGAGATGCGCACCGCGATCGCAGTATGTTGTACATCACATCGATCGAGGAGGTTCGGATGTGCTCGCCCGACGTCGCCGCACGCGTCGCCGGCGCACCCCGATTCGGGCGCCGCGCACTGCTCGCCGGCCTGGGTGGCGTCGCCGCCGTCGCGGCCGCCCCTGCCCTCGCGACGGCGCAGCCGCCACCACGCGGCGCGTCGGTGATCGACCTGTCGCACGTCGTGCACGACGGTTTCCCGGTGTGGCCGGGATCGCGCTCGTTCTCGATGCGCACCGTCGCCGACAACCGCGGGACGGCGACCGGATCACTCGGGCTGCCCCGCCCGCCGGGGCTCTTCTACAAGAACGAACTGGCTTACGACGAGCACACCGGCACCCACGTGGACGCGCCCGTCCACGTCGACCCGGACGGTACGACCGTCGAGGCCATCCCGGTCGCGAACCTGACCGCACCACTCGCCGTGATCGACATCGCCGACCGCGCCGGGAGCGATCACGACACGCTCGTGACACTCGACGACATCGCCCGATGGGAGTCGGCGCACGGCGCGATTCCCCCGCGAGCACTCGTCGCGATGCACTCGGGCTGGCAGACCCGCGTGACGCAGCCCGGGGCATTCACCAACCAGGACGCGCTCGGCGTCCAGCACACTCCCGGCTTCGCAGGCGACGCAGCACGATTCCTCGTCGACGAGCGCGGCGTCGTCGCACTCGGCTCCGACACGCTGAGCATCGACGCGGGACGCGACACCGGCTACCCGGCCCACATCGCGGCCCTCGGCTCGGGCGCCTACGCCGTCGAGGCACTCGCCCGGCTCGATCTCGTCCCCGCCGCCGGCGCGACCGTCGTCGTGGGAGCACCGACACACGCGGACGGGTCCGGTGGACCCGCCCGCGTGCTCGCCTTCGTGTGACCACCGCCCGTCAGCCTGCCGGGGAGACACGCAGAACGCTGTCGTTCTCGCCGTTGTCGGTCGTGACGAGCAGCGAGCCGTCGGGCTGCGGCGTCACCGACCGCAGCCGGCCGTGCTCGCCGACCAGCCCGTCCGCACGGTGCGTCACCGATTCGCCGTCCTCTGCGAGCCGGAGGAACACGAGCCTGCTTTCCTCCTGGATGCCCATCACGAGCGAGCCGTCCCACTCGCCCCACGCATCTCCGGTGACGAACGCACCGCTCGCCGTCGCGAGGGTCGAGGGACCCGAACTCCACACCGCTTCGACGGCGCCGGGCACCCGGACGGGATCGGTCATCGGCACCGACTCGTCGTAGACGAACGGCAGCCGATCGGGCCGGTACCCGTAGTTCGCTCCCGCGCGAAGAAGATTCACCTCGTCGTCGCGCGACGTGCCCTGCTCGACTCCGTACAGCCGATCGGTGCCGGGCTGGACCGCCAGGCCCTGGACGTTGCGATGCCCGAGGGAGTACACGGGGCTCGCGGGATCGGGGTTTCCCGGCGCGGGCGCGCCGTCGGCAGTGATGTGCAGGACCTTGCCGCCGAGTGAGGCCGGGTCCTGCGGCACGGTCGGCGACGCGCTGTCGCCGGTGCCGACGAAGAGCGTGCCGTCGGGCATCGCGAGCAGGCGGCAACCGCCGTGCCGGCCCGACGCCGTCGGAAGCCCGTCGATGACGGTGCCCGTCCGGGTGAGGGCCGTCCATTCGGGGTCGACCGTCCACGACACGACTCGAATGTCGGTGACGTCGCCCTGGTGGCCCTGGCACGTGTACACCGTGCGCGAGTCCTCGAAATCCGGTGCGAGCGCGATGCCCATCAGCCCGGTCTCGCTCGCCACGAACAGGTCCTGCAGATCCGCCTCGACGGGCCCGGTCGATCCGTCCGGACGCGACACGACGAATCCACCGCTGCGCTGGCCGGTGAGGATCGCGCCGTCCGGCGCCACGACGACGTCCCACGGATTCTCGAGCCCGTCCAGGACCGTGCTCACGTCGAGGCCGGGCAGCGTGTCCTCGGGTTCGGGCCCGCCCGGGCCGCCACCGTCCGCATCCGAACTGCCGGCGCCCAGGCTTCCCGTGTCGGGTGCCGGCTGTGCGCACGCGAGCGAGGCCGTCACCAGTGACGCCGCGGCGGCCATGAGGGTGACCGAACCCCACCGACTGGAAGTTCGGCCCCACCGGCTGGAAGTGCGTTTCATACGTTCCTCTCGTGTCGTCGCCGCGCCAGGACCAGCGCGAACCTGTCGTCGGAATCGGTGAACACCCGCTCGGTGTCGAAACCGGCGTCGTCCAGTTCGCGGGTGAGTCCCGCGGGTGTGAACTTCGCGGAGATCTCGGTGCGGATCTGCTCGCCCGCGCGCAGCGGCACGTCGAGGCCCAGTGCGCCGAGGTGCACGACGGTCGCGCCGGGCGCTTCGAGCCGCATCTCGATCCACTCGTTCTCGGCGTCCCACACGACGACGTGCCGGTAGGAGTCGACGTCGAAGTCCGCACCGAGTTCGCGGTTGAGCACACGCAGCACGTTGCGGTCGAACTCGGCCGTCACGCCCGCGGCGTCGTCGTACGCGGGGACGAGGACGCCGGGATCGGTGACCAGCCCCGCCCCGAGCAGCAGGTGTTCGCCGCCCTGCAACGCACTCGCCACGGAGGCGAGGAAGACACGGCGTTCGTCGGGCACGAGATTGCCGATCGTTCCGCCGAGGAACGCGATCGTGCGCCGCCCACCGGACGGCAGATGATCGAGCGACCCCGTGAAGTCGCTGACGACGCCGTGCACCGTGAGATCGGGAAACTCCGCACCGATGCTCTCGGCCGCGGCCTCGAGCGCCGTCACCGAGACGTCCTGCGGGACGTACGTACGGAGGGTCCCGGCGCGCCGGCCCGCCTCCAGCAGCAGTCGCGTCTTCTCCGACGACCCGGACCCGAGTTCGACGAGCACCTCGGGCCGTGCGATCGCGGCGATCTCGTCCGCCGAACGCTCCAGCAGCGCGCGCTCGGTGCGCGTCGGGTAGTACTCGGGCAGTTCCGTGATGCGCTCGAACAGCTCGCTTCCCGCGGCGTCGTAGAACCACTTGGGCGACAGCCACTTCGGGTCCGACGTGAGCCCGGCGCGCACCTCGCTGCGCATCGACCGGGCGAGATCGCTGGGCTCGAGATGCACCTCGAGCGTCGGGGTCTTCATCGCACTCCTCCTCCTGACCGGCGGGTACTCATGGCCTGCGCGCCCTCACGACCGAACCTCGACGGGTGTCACCAGGAGCCGTCCCGGCCTCGCGACGACGAGATGCCGGTCGGGAACCGGCTTCCACTGCGCGTCGTCGTCGGTGGGCTCCGATGCGACGGTGGCGCTGTGCTCGTCGACCCGCACCGACAGCGAGTGCACCCACGAGGTCGCCCACAGATCGTGTCCGTCGGACAGCAGCAGGTTGAGCCGCGCGCCCGGCCCGCGCGCCGCGACCTCGGCGACGAGGTGGGGCAGCACGACCTCGGGCGGCTCCGACCGCAACCGGTGCTGCACGACGAGCCACAGGGCCGCCGAGTCGGTCGGCGCTTCGAGTGCCGACAGTTCCTCGGTGCCGAGTTCCGCCGTGAACGGCGCGAGCGTCCGGCGCCAGTCCGGCACGAACCCGTTGTGCGAGAACGCCCATCGGCCGTCGACGAACGGGTGCGACGCGGACTGCTCGACCGGCATCCCGATCGACGCCGAACGCGCGGCCGCGACGACGGCGTGCCCGTGCACGAACGGAAGAGTCTCCTGGACGGCCGGGTCCGACCAGATCGGCGCTGCGCTGCGGTACCGCCCCTGCCGCTCGCCGTCCCACCATGCGGCACCGAAGCCGTCGGCGTTGATCGTGCCGCCGCCACGCATGTCCGTGGGCGCCCACGACTGATGGACGAGCGAGTGCGAGCCCGACGCGAGGACGCCGCCGACCGGCACACGCGGGCCGACGTACCCGATGTGGCGGCACATCTCAGCTGCGCCCGGTACGCGACAGGTCGCCGCGCTCCGAAGGCGACAGGTCGCGCGCGAGCCGCAGACCCGCGAAGATCTGGCGCCGGACGGGATGGTCCCAGTTGCGGAAGGTGCCGCGGCACGCGACGGAGTCCGTCCCGAACGAGCCGCCGCGCAGCACGCGGTAGTCGCCGCCGAAGAAGACCTCGGAGTACTCGCGGTACGGGAACGCCGAGAATCCCGGGTAGGGCTCGAATCCCGAGGACGTCCACTCCCACACGTCGCCGATCATCTGCTCGACGCCGAGCGCGGACGCACCTGCCGGGTACGCCCCGACCTCGGCGGGGCCGAGATGACGCTGCCCCAGATTCGCGGTGTCGACGCCGGGTTCCGCTGCGCCCCAGGGGTGGCGACGCGAGCGTCCGGTACGCGGATCGAACCGCGCCGCCTTCTCCCATTCCGCCTCGGTCGGCAGACGGCGGCCCGCCCACCGCGCGAAGGCGTCGGCCTCGAACCAGCAGACGTGCATCACCGGTTCGTCGGGTGCGACGGGGAGCGCCGTCCCGAAGCGGCGCGTCCACCACGAACCGCCCGGTTGCCGGCTCCAGAACTGCGGGGCCTGCAGATCGGCGTCGATCCGGTGACGCCAGCCGCGTTCTGTCCACAGTTCGGGCCGCTCGTAACCGCCGTCCTCGACGAACCCCAGGTACTGCCGATTGGTGACGGGGTGCACGTCGATCGCGAAGGCGTCGACGTGCACCGGATGCGCGGGACGCTCGTTGTCGAGGGCCCAGGGATCCTCGGACGTGCCCATCTCGAATCGGCCCGCGGGTACGACGACCTCGCGCGACGTCGGTGCGGTGGCCGCACGCGGCGCCGGCTCGGCATCGAGAACCGGCTCGCCCGAACGTAACTGATGCGTGGCAAGCATCGTCTCCGCATGCTGCTGCTCGTGCTGGGCGATCATGCCGAACGCGAATCCGGCCTCGTCGAGCCGCCTGCCCCGCAACGGATGGTGATCGAGGATCTCCAGCACCTCGTCGCGCACCGTCGACACGTAACTGCGCGCCTGGCCCGGATCGAGCAGCGGCAGCGCCGGACGGCTCGCGCGAGAATGCCGGAACGCATCGTAGAGCTCGTCGATGTCGGAGCGGACCGCGTCACGGCCGCCGACGTCGCGGACGAGCCAGAGTTCCTCCTGATTGCCGATGTGCGCGAGATCCCACACCAGCGGGCTCATGAGTGGCGAGTGCTGCGCCACGAGGTCGGCGTCGTCGACGCTGTCGGTGAGCCCGACGGTCCGATCGCGTGCCCGCTCGAGGACTGCGGCGATCTCGTCGCGAAGCTCCCTCATACGTAGGCCACCTCCGCGCCCGCCTGCTCGGCCTCGACCGGAGAGAGTCCCCGGCAGCAGCGTTCGGCGTCGGCGTCGAGCAGCCGGACGAACTCGGGGTCGTCGCTGTAGGACGCCGCGAGCGAGAGCAGCGCCGTCGCCGCGGACCTGAGATCGAGGTCGGCGAGACCGAACTCGGCGGCGTCGGCCCACCGGTTCGCGGTCGTCCGCGCGACCGCGAACGCCTCCTCGATCACTCCCGGACCGGACAGCAGCGCACCCACCGCCGCGATCGGGATCTTCCATCGATCCCCCGGCTGGGCGTCGAGATAGCGGACCTCGAGATGGCCGCACGCGCGGACGGGCGGGAACAGCGTCGACAGGTGATAGTCGAGGTCGCCGTGCGTGGGACGACGATCGACGACGCCGTCGAGCTCGCCGTCGATCCAGTGCCCGAGGGTCGCGCCGTGCGGTGCACTCCAGTCACCGCCGTCACGCCGGACGCACAGCAGCGGTACGTCGAGGGCCCACTGCGGATAGTGCGCGCTCGACTGCACGCCGCACGTGCGCTCCGGATCGAGATGCAGCCACGTGCGCATCCGCTGCGAGGCCCACTCGCCGTTCGGCGATCCCGACAGCGTCGGCGAGCTCGCGAAGGCCGCTACGAGCGCGGGGCCCATCGTGTGGAGCAGCCGCCAGCGGCGCTCCACCATGACGGGATCGGTTCCGGCGTCGACGCTCACCTGGGTCGCGGCGGTGTTGCACATCATCAGCGCACCGAACGGGCCGCGGCGACCGAAGTGGCGGTGCATCGCGACGTATCGCGGCGCGTCGAGGATCCGCTCCGGCTCCCGGGCGTCGTCGGCGGCCGCCGCTGTCAGCGAGATGCCCTCGGTCGCGAGCAGATCCGCCAGATGTTCGCGATCGGCGGCCACGGCGTCGGCGACGGCACGCGCCGAGACGTGCGGACTGCTCGACAGCTCGATCTGGCCGCCCGGCTCGACGGACACCGCACTGCCGCCGGGCATCGGCTTCGCCGGCGAGTCGCGCGCGATCGACCGCGGGCTGTGATGAGCGAGTGCGCGGGCGAGCGCGGCACGATCCGGGCGGCTGCCGTCGGCGCGCCGCGCGAGCCACTCGACTTCCGCACCGATGAGTCGTGGCGGGCCGTACGTGAAGGACGCGCCGGCGATGTACTCCTCGGCCGCGTCACGCGAACCCACGACGGGTCCGGTGGGCGTGTGGACGGTGGTGTGGGCCATGACGCTCCCCTTCCGATGCCCCGGGCGCGGGGCCGGTTGGTGCGGGCTGGGCGGAACGTGGTCGCTGCCAGCAGCCTAGGTCGGCGCGGATCGATCCGGGGGTGAACACGCGGATCCCGATCCGATCCCGACCGATCCGCTCCCGACCTCCGGTTATTCGGAATCCTGACGGTCGGATTTGGCTAATCGTGTGATATGGGATACAAACATACCGACAGTTTTGTGATTGGTGACACCAGGAGAGACATGCATTCAGGGTCGGGCACTGCGCCACGCGTTGCGGGACATCACGCACGCGGCACCCTCAGCACCACCGAGATTCGCGCGCGCATCAGTGCGATGTTCGACGACGCCGATGCGATGTTCGACGACCGCGACGACGCCACCGTCACCGAGACGGGGCGCCGCGACCTCGAAGTCGGCTAGCGTTGCGGACGGGCCGTTCCGGCCCGTGCCCGCACGGTTCGACGCGCAGGAGGCCACCGTGAATCACGAACAGATCCTCGCCCAGATCCAGACCCTCGTCGGCGAGGAACACGAACTCCGTACCGGAGTGCAGCAGGGGACGGTGTCCCCCGACGAGGAGCGCGAGCGCCTGAAGAAGGTCGAGGCCGCGCTCGATCAGTGCTGGGATCTACTGCGCCGTCGTGACGCGCTCAAGCGCGCCGGACAGGACCCCGACTCGGCGCAGGCGCGCTCGGAATCCGAAGTCGAGGGCTACCTGCAATAGCGCCGTCCCGCCGACCGGGACTTCTCGTTGCTCACGCCGAAGGCGTCCGGCTACAACGGTTTTCGTGTCGGAGTCCGTTTCTCAGGTCGACACGACCGACGGGTTCCCGAGCGACACACCTCCCGAGAGGACGCCGGATGCCGCAGCCAACGCCGTCACCCCTGCACTGCTCGATCGACGACATCGCCGACTGGGACGAGACCGCCGACGTCGTCGTCGCCGGCTACGGGATCGCGGGCGTGTGCGCCGCGATCGAAGCAGCACGCGCAGGCGCCGACGTCCTCGTCCTCGAACGCACCGGCGGCTGGGGCGGCGCGGCGTCGCTCGCCGGCGGCTTCGTGTATCTCGGCGGCGGGACGGCGCTGCAACGCGCGTGCGGCTTCGAGGACAGCCCCGAGGACATGAAGCAGTTCATGCTCGCCGCCCTCGGCCCCGGCGCCGACGAGGCGAAGATCGCGGACTACTGCGACGGCAGCAGCGCGCACTACGACTGGCTCGTCGAGTGCGGCGTGCCGTTCAAGCCGACCTTCTGGGGCGAGCCGGGCTGGGAGCCGCCGTTCGACGACGGCCTCATGTACTCCGGCGGCGAGAACGCCGCGCCCTTCCGTGACGTCGTGCGGCCCGCTCCGCGTGGGCACGTCCCGCAGATGTCGGGCAAGGTCAGCGGCGAGAAGGGCGGCGGCTACATGCTCATGCGCCCGCTCGTCGAGGTCGCCGAGTCGCTCGGCGTCGCCGCTCGCTACGACACCCGGATCGAGTCGCTCGTGATCGATCACGACGACCGCGTCGTGGGCGTCGTCGCCAAGCAGTACGGCAAGCGCCGAGCGGTGTTCGCGCGACGCGGCGTCGTCCTCGCGACGGGCAGCTTCGCGTACGACGAACGCATGGTCGCCGACTACGCACCCCATCTCGTCGGCCGTCCCGGCGCGGCGATCGAGCAGCACGACGGCATCGGCATCCGGCTCGGGCAGGCGCTCGGCGCCCAGCTCGCCCACATGGACGCCACCGAGGTCGCGTTCTTCTGCGATCCGCAGCTTCTCGTGCGCGGCATCCTCGTCGACGGCTCGGGGCAGCGGTTCATCGCGGAGGACACCTATCCCGGCCGGATCGGGCAGGAGACGCTGCTCCGCCGGGGCAACACGGCGTTCCTCGTCATCGACCAGCGCGGCTACGACGACGGGATGGCCGCGACGACGGCGACCGAGCAACTGCGCCGCCCGATCACGTGGGTCGGCGACACCGCCGCCGAACTGGAAGCGGAGATGGGCCTGGCGAGCGGCGCGCTCGAGTCCACCCTCGCGCTCTACAACACGTACGCCGCCGAGGGTTCGGACCCCGTCTTCGGGAAGAAGCCCGAGTGGGTACGTCCGATAGGGGCGCCGTTCGCGGTGATCGACCTGCGCGGCTCGACGGGTGGGTTCACGCTCGGCGGTCTGCGGACGACGCTCGACGCGGAGGTGCTGCACGTGTCGGGCGCACCGATCGCCGGGCTCTTCGCCGCGGGACGGACGACGTCGGGCGTGTGCGCCGGCGGATACGCGAGCGGAACGTCGCTCGGTGACGGCAGCTTCTACGGTCGCCGCGCGGGCGTCGCGGCCGCCGGGTCGACGCCGGTCGCGGCTCCCACCGATGCGACGGGACGCGATTCGTCCGCCCCTGTGGCGGTCGGGTAGAGTGGACCGAGTTGTCTCGGCGAGGGTGATCGGGTTCCGTCCCGGCTCACCGTGATCGACGCGGCTCCGGCGCTGTGCGAGCGTTCCGCTCCCGTGCCGTGTGCGCGTCTCGTCGCCGATGGACTCACGACCGAGACACGAGCACACGACCGACACACCGCAGCAGTCACAGGAGCCGCTTCACCATGTCCGATCAGAATCGCCTCACCGCGGCCGTCCGTTCCGAGTTCGGCAAGGGTGCCGCCCGCCGCGCGCGTCGTGACGGCAACGTCCCCGCCGTCCTCTACGGCCACGGTACCGACCCGCGCCACCTCAACCTCCCGTCGCTCGAGTTCGCCGCGATCCTGCGCGCGAACGGCATGAACGCGCTGGTCGAGCTGAACATCGACGGCGAGCAGCAGCTCGCGCTCACCAAGTCCGTCGTGATCCACCCGATCCGCAACTACATCGAGCACGCCGACCTGCTCGTCGTGAAGAAGGGCGAGAAGGTCGTCGTCGACATCCCCGTCACCGTCGAGGGCGAGGCGGCTCCGGGCACGCTCGTCACGCAGGACGCGGACGCTATCTCGGTCGAGGCGGACGCACTCGACATCCCCGAGGGCATCACGGTCTCGATCGAGAACGCCGAGGTCGGTACGCAGATCACCGCCGGTGACCTCACCCTGCCCAAGGGCGCCGAGCTGCAGAGCGACGGCGACCTGCTCATCGTGAACGTCGTCGCCGCCCCCACCGCCGCCGACCTCGAGGAGGACATCCCCGAGGAGCAGCTGCCCTCCGAGTCCCTCGAGGACGAGGCTGCGGCCGAGGCGTCGGACGAGAGCTGACAGCACCGCACGAGGCGGCGCGTTCCCGTGATCGGGGACGCGCCGCCGTCGTTCGGGAGCACGTTGCGAGAAAGGTGACACCGTGAGCGACGACACCGCCCTCGTCGTCGGGCTGGGAAACCCCGGTCCCGAATACGAGCGGACTCGCCACAACATCGGCTTCCTGGTCGCGGACGTTCTGGCCGACCGCGTCGGCGGACGCTTCTCCGTCCACAAGAAGAGCGGCGCGCAGGCCGTGCAGGGCCGCCTCGCCGGGCGGCCGGTGATCGTCGCGAAGCCACGGACCTACATGAACCTCTCGGGCCGTCCCGTCGCGGCGCTCGCCCGGTTCTTCTCGATCCCACCCGAACGCATCGTCGTGATCCACGACGAACTCGACCTCGACTTCGGGACGATCCGGCTCAAGCAAGGCGGCGGCGAAGGCGGGCACAACGGGTTGCGGTCCATCTCGCAGGCCCTGACGACGAAGGACTACCTGCGCACGCGGTTCGGCATCGGACGGCCCCCCGGCAGGCAGGCGCCGGCGGACTTCGTGCTCAAGCCGTTCGCGACCACCGAACGCAAGGAGCTCCCGGTCCTCGTGGAGCAGGCGGCCGACGCCGTCGAACTGCTGCTGCAGCTCGGCCTCGAGGGCGCCCAGAACCGGCTGCACTGAGCGTCAGGAGTAGTTCTCACGCAGCACGAACTTGAGGATCTTGCCGCTCGGGTTCCGCGGGAGCGCGTCGACGAACTCGAGGCGCCTGGGCACCTTGTAGCCGGCGAGCCGCTCCCGCGCGAACCGCGCGAGGTCGTCGAGGTCGAGGTCCGCGCCGCCCGTCGCGACGACGGCGGTGACGGACTCTCCCCACGTGTCGTCCGGCAGCCCGATGACGGCGACCTCGGCGACCGCCGGGTGGTCGTAGAGCACCGACTCGACCTCCGCCGGGTACACGTTCTCGCCGCCGGTGATGATCATGTCCTTGATGCGGTCGATGACGTAGACGTAGCCGTCCTCGTCGACGCGGCCCAGATCCCCCGTGTGGAACCAGCCGTCCTCGTCGATCGCGCGCGCCGTCGCCTCCGGGTTGCGCCAGTAGCCCGCCATCACCTGCGGACCGCGCACGCACACCTCCCCGTTCTGCCCCACCGCGACGTCGGCGCCGTCCGGATCGACGACGCGGACGTCCGAGAGCATGCAGGTCGTCTTGCCCGCGGCTCCGATCTTGCGGCTCGTCTCGTCGACGCTCATGACGAGGGCGAGGGGCGCGGTCTCGGTGAGTCCGTAGCCCTGTGCGAACGGAATGCCCCGGTCGCCGTAGCGGCGGATGAGCGGCTCCGGCACCGGGGCGCCGCCGCACACCAGGAACCGAAGGCTCGACAGATCCGCCTCCTCGAACTCCGGGAGTTGCGCCATGAACAGGAACATCGCGGGCACGCCGAACATCGTCGTGATGCGGTGCTCGGCGATCATCCGGAGCGCCGCGGCGGGATCGAACGCGGGCATCAGGACGACGTGCCCGCCCTTCTGCAGCGTCACGAGCGTCGTCACGTTGAGCCCGCCGATGTGGAACAGCGGCGCGCCGACGAGGGTGACGTCGTCGCGCGAGCTGTCCATCGCGAGCAGTCCGTTGACGTTGTTCTGGAAGAAGTTCGAGTGCGTGAGCATCGCCCCCTTGGGGCGTCCCGTCGTGCCGGAGGTGTACATGATCAGCGCGACGTCGGACGGGTCGACGACGGCCGCCGCGGTGATCGGATCGTGCGCGCCGACGAGGGCCGCGTAGGACTCCCACCGGTCGCCGGGTGCGCCGTCGTCCACCACGATCGCGCGCTGCACCGGAGTTTCGGCGAGCGCCGGATCGACGATCGCGGCGCGATCACCGTCGGCGACGAGGGTGTGGACGCCCGCATCGGTGAGGATCCATGCGAGCTCGGAGCCCGTGAGCCGAAAGTTGAGCGGTACGAAGATCGCGCCGATCCGGGCGGCGCCGAGCATCGACTCGAGGAACGCGACGTGATTGAAGCCGAGATACCCGACGCGATCGCCCGCGGCGACGCCGCCCGCTGCCAGCACAGCGGCGACGCGGTCGATCCGCTGCTGGAACGCTCGGTAGGTCAGTGTCTCGCCGTCGAAGGTGATCGCGGGCCGTTCGGGCGAGATGGCGGCACGCCGCGCGATCCACGAACCGAGATCGATCGTGCCGGTCGCGGGCGCCGGTTCTACCCCCGGGTGTGGTGTCGTGTCGTGCTGTGAAGAGACGGTCGACGTCATCGCTGCAACTCCCTGACTCACCGAACGGACCTTGTGTGACTTGTATCACAATCGGTACCGCGCGGTCGAGAGAACCGGAACGCTCGCAGCATCCACGCGCGAGGAGGCACCATGGCACCGAGTCCGACGGCGTTGGGACGGCGGTTCTTCGAGATCGGCAACGCGAGCGTGAATCGAGTGCTGCTGCGCGTCGCACGCTGGGAGCCGCTCACACCACTGCTCGGGCGATGGGTCGCCGTGCTCCGGTACACGGGCCGCCGATCGGGGCGCACCGTCACCCTTCCCGTCTCCTACAAGCGCACCGACGAGGGCCTCGTCGTCTACGTCATGGCACCGGGCGCCAAGACCTGGTGGCGCAACTTCACGGGGGGCGGCGGACCGATCACCGCGACGATCGGCAGCGAGACGCTCACGGGGCACGCCGTGACGCGCCGCTCGCCCGACGGCGCTGTCCGGGTCGAGATCGACACCGCGACGCCGCCGGGTACGACATGAGCGAGAGCGGCTAACGGCTCAGCAGCGCAGCCGAATTCGCGCGGCGCAGCTTGCCCGACGACGTCTTCGGGATCGAACCGGGACCGAGCACCGCGACGGCGCGCGGGCGCACGCCGACCTCCGAGAACACGGCGTGCACGACGTCGTGCTCGATGCGCTTGACCTCGTCCGGATTCTGGAAGTCGTTCGTCTCGACCGCGATCGCGAAACTCTCGCGCTTGTTGCCCGCGTCGAGACGGATCGCGACGGCGTTGCCGGGGCGCACGCCGCCGACCGTCGCCGCGGCACGCTCGATGTCGGTGGGATAGATGTTGCGGCCACCCATGATGATGACGTCCTTGACGCGTCCGCACACCACGACGAGACCCTCTTCGGTGAAGTAGCCGATGTCGCCGGTGTCGAGCCAGCCGTCGGGATCCTGCGCGGGCCGAAGACCGTCCGTCGTGAGGTATCCCGGTGTGACGGCCTTGCCGCGCACCTGGATGACGCCGACCCCGCGCACCGGCAAGTCGGCACCGTCGTCACCGACGACGCGTCCCTCGAGCCCGGGCACGAGCGTCCCGAGCGTCGCGAGCCGGCGCGCGTTCGGCTTGGTCGACGGCACAGCGCGGCTCATCGCCTCGAGGAAGTCGGGATCGACGGCGTCGAGGACCTGACCGCGGTTCGGTTCGGGAATCGAGACGGCGAGCGTCGTCTCCGCCATCCCGTACACCGGCGCGAGCGCCGATGGATCGAGACCGAACCGGGCGCCGGCCTCCGCCAGGGCGTCCATCGTGTCCGGGTCCACCGGCTCGGCACCGTTCCACATGTAGCGGACCGAGCTCAGATCCAGCGAGGCGTCGTCCGCCTGCCGCAGCCGCCGCGCGAGCAGCGAGTACGCGAAGTTCGGCGCCGCGGTGACGGTGCCGCGGTACTTGTCCATGAGCTCTGCCCACAGCAGCGGCGAGCGCAGGAAGTCCATCGGCGTGATGCTCACGACCTCGGCACCGACCTGCATCGGGACGCTGAGGAACCCGACCATCCCCATGTCGTGGAACAGCGGCAGCCAGCTGACCATGACGTCGTCGTCGAGCGAGTACTTGATGCGATCGATCATCGCGTACGCGTTGGTGAAGAAGTTCTCGTGCGTGATGCGCACCGCCTTCGGCGAGCCCGTCGACCCGGACGTCAACTGCTGCAGCGCGATGTCGTCCTCGGACGTCTCGAGCGGATCGGTGTCCGGTCCGGCCGCCAGCTCCGCCATCGTGAGGACGGTGATGCCGCGCTCCTCGAGCAGCGGCTTCGCACTGTCGAACGGCGCGCCGAGCACGACCGCCGTGGCGTCGATCATCCGGATCACCGTCTCGGTGTCGCGAGCCCACACACCGAGATCGGTGCGCGGCGTCGGCTGATGGAGCATCGTGACCGAGGCCCCGCGCATCCAGATCGCCTGACAGCCGGGGGCGATGTCCACCGGCTGACCCGCAAGGACGCCGACGGCGTCGCCGCGGCCGATGCCGGCCTCCGCGAGCGCTCCGGCCATGCGCCGCGCGACGCCGTGGATCTCGCCCCACGTCTGCCGCACGGGCGTGTCGGGCTCGCCCGTGACCAGCCCTCGTGTCGTCGATGCCGCGGTCGCGTACATCTCGTCGGTGAACCTGCTCATCTGTTCTCTCCAGAAGCCCGTGCCCACCGCCCCGTCCGTCGGTGAGCCTCTGCGAACTGTCATCCGTACACGCCCCCGCGGCGTTACGGAAGGGCCACGTCGGGTCGCACACCCGGCGCGTATTCTGGGAAGGTCCGGCAGCGCCCACTCTTGTCTCGACGACGACACGCCGTGCGCGCCCGCATCCCGAACACCCGAAAGGCCCCTCGTTGACTACCCCGCCCGCGTCCGACGCGTCCACCCTCGCCTCGGCGGAGCGCCCGGGAGCCGGCCGCGTCGGAACCGAAGCGGCACGCCGGCGGACCTTCGCGGTGATCTCGCACCCCGACGCCGGCAAGTCGACGCTCACCGAGGCCCTGGCGCTGCACGCCAAGGTGATTTCCGAGGCGGGTGCCGTGCACGGCAAGGCGGGGCGCAAGTCCACCGTCTCCGACTGGATGGAGATGGAGAAGGCTCGCGGCATCTCCGTCAGCTCGACCGCGCTGCAGTTCGAGTACGCGCCCGACACCGTGGGCGAATCGGACACGCCCTACGTCGTCAACCTCGTCGACACCCCGGGCCACTCGGACTTCTCCGAGGACACCTACCGCGTCCTCACCGCCGTCGACGCCGCCGTCATGCTCATCGACGCCGCGAAGGGCCTCGAACCGCAGACGCTCAAGCTGTTCCAGGTGTGCCGCCACCGCGGCATCCCCGTCATCACCGTGATCAACAAGTGGGACCGGCCGGGCCGCACTCCCCTGGAGCTGCTCGACGAGATCTCCGAGCGCATCGGCCTGACGCCGACACCGCTGTACTGGCCCGTCGGCATCGCCGGCGACTTCCGCGGCCTGCTCGAACGCGGCACCGACGGCGAGGCGACGAGCTACGTGCACTTCACGCGCACGGCGGGCGGCGCGAAGATCGCTCCCGAGGAGGTCATGGACGCCGACGCCGCCCTCGCGCGCGAAGGCGAGGAGTGGACGACGGCCACCGAGGAGAGCCAACTGCTCTCGGCCACCGGCCAGGACCACGACCAGGACGAGTTCGTCGCCGGCCGCACCTCCCCCGTCATCTTCGCGTCCGCGATGCTCAACTTCGGCGTGCGGCAGATCCTCGACACCCTCGTCGCGCTCGCCCCCGCGCCCGCAGCGCGGACGGCCGTCGACGGCAGCGAGCGCGCCGTCACCGATCCGTTCAGCGCCGTCGTGTTCAAGGTGCAGGCGGGCATGGACAGCGCTCACCGCGACCGCCTGGCGTTCATGCGCATCGTCTCGGGCGTGTTCGAGCGCGGCATGGTCGTCACCCACGCGCAGACCGGCAAGCCGTTCGCGACGAAGTACGCGCTCACGGTGTTCGGCCGCGAACGCACGACCGTCGACGACGCCTACCCCGGCGACGTCGTCGGCCTCGTCAACGCGAACGCACTCGCCCCCGGCCACACGCTCTACCTCGACGGCAAGGTCGAGTTCCCGCCGATCCCGTCGTTCGCACCCGAGTTCTTCTCGATCCTGCGCGCCGAGAGCGCCGGCAAGTACAAGCAGTTCCGCAAGGCCGTCGATCAGCTCGACTCCGAGGGCGTCGTGCAGATCCTGCGCAACGACCTTCGCGGCGACGCCTCGCCCGTGATGGCCGCCGTCGGGCCGATGCAGTTCGAGGTCGTCGCGGCGCGGATGAAGGCCGAGTACGGCGTCGAGGCGCGCATGGAATCGCTGCCGTACGGCATCGCGCGGCGCACCGACGCCGCCTCCGCGGACGAACTGAACCGGCAGCGTGGCGTCGAAGTCTTCACGCGGTCGGACGGCGTGATGCTCGCGCTGCTCAGCGACAAGTGGCGGCTGCAGTACATCCTCAAGGAGTTCCCCGAGCTGACGCTCGAGCCGCTCGTCGCCGGCGAAGACGGCTGATGCCGCCGGTGGCGTGAACGTCCTCCAGGCGCTGTTCGAAGCCGAGCTGCACATCGCGGGCCGGCCGATCCTGTGGCGGGAGATCATCGGCAACGGGTTCGGCATCGCGTCCGCGATCGGCGGGATGCGGCGGGTCGTGTGGGCCTGGCCCGTCGGGATGGTCGGAAACGCACTGCTGTTCACGGTGTTCATGGGCGCGCTGTTCCACACCCCACAGGACCTGAACCTCTACGGCCAGGCAGGCAGGCAGCTGCTCTTCGTCGCCGTCAGTACGTACGGCTGGATTCGGTGGTGGCGTGCGGAGCACCGCTCGGGCGAGGCCGTCCTGCCGCACTGGGCGACCGGGCGCCAGCGCGCCGGCCTGCTCGTCGCGCTCGTCGTCGGCACCGTCGTGTTCGCGCAGATCTTCGAGTACATCGGCTCGTACGGAAACTGGGCCGAGGCATGGATCTTCACCGGCTCGGTCCTCGCGACGTACGGAATGGCCAAGGGCTGGACGGAGTTCTGGCTCGTGTGGCTCGGCGTCGACGCCGTCGGCGTGCCCCAGTTGCTGCTTGCCGGCTTCTATCCGTCGGCCGTGCTGTATCTCGTGTACGCGGGATTCGTGGTGTGGGGCTTCGCCGTATGGCTGCGCGTCCAGCGCGCCCACCCGCGGCACGCGGCGACCTGAGCGACAGGGTGCACGAAGAAAAAGTGTCGGACGTCAGGCCGAGGCGGGCGGCTCGAGCTCGTCCCAGCGATTGAACGCGAGCCGGAAGCCCGGCATGTCGTCGAGTGCGACAGCGGCCTCCCAGGTGCGCTCGTAGGTGGTGTGCGAGATCCGCCAGACGCCGTCGGCTGCGCGCACGTAGCGGTCGGTGTAGTACGCCGAGCCGCGCAGCAGCAGTCCGTCCTCGGGGAAGATCGTGGTGTCGGCGAGCTGCCATGTCCCCGACGCGCGGTCGCCGGTGACGTCGATCTGCGGCTGACCACACTGATGTTCGGTGAGAACGTGCGTGCCGAGCGTGTTCTCGAGAAAGGACACGAAAGCGTCACGGCTGTCGAAATCGATGTACTGGCCGTAGATCGCCGAGACGTTCTCGGTGAGTGTGTCCGCGAGCGCGGACCACTCCTTGGTGTCGAGCGCGCGCACGTAACGATGCTTGAGCTGCTCTATTTCCTTGATGGCCTGCAGATCCATCGTCCGCGCCTCCCGTGCAGCACACACCCGACTGTCCGAATCCAGCGTAATGCGAACCGTGGGTGCCGGGCGGAAGAACGGGAGCGAACTTCTACGGGCCGCCCCGAATATCGAATTCGGTAACGATTCAGTCGAGTTCCGCCGCGAGCTCCATCCAGCGCTCCTCGGCGTCGTTCTTCTCCGCGACCACGCCACGCAGCTGCGCGTCGAGCTCCTGCAGCCGATCCGGCTCGGTCGCCGCCTCGGCGAGCGCGACGTGCAGCGCGCTCTCCTTCTCGTCGAGCTTGGCGACGGCGCGCTCGAGCCGCGCGAGTTCCTTGCGGGCAGCGCGCTCCTCGGCACCGCCGAGCGCCGGGCGACCCGGCTCCGGCTGCGAGCGCGGCGAACCGGAACCGACGGTCGCGGCGACCGAGGGCGTCCGCGACGGTCCGCTCGCGGCACGGCGTCGCAGGTACTCCTCGATCCCGCCCGGAAGATTGGTGAGCCGGCCGTCGCCGAACAACGCCCACGTCGAATCGGCGATGCGCTCGACGAGATACCGGTCGTGGCTGATGACGACGAGCGTCCCGGCCCAGCCGTCGAGCAGGTCCTCGAGTTGCTGGAGCGTGTCGATGTCGAGGTCGTTCGTCGGCTCGTCCAGCAGCAGGACGTTGGGTTCCGCCATGAGCACCCGGGTGAGCTGGAGCCGGCGCCGCTCACCGCCGGAGAGATCACCGACGGGGGTCCGCTGCCGGGCCGGCGAGAAGCCGAGTCGCTCGGCGAGCTGACCCGCCGAGATCTCCTTGTCCCCCAGCATGATCCGCTCGGCGACTTCCTTCACGGCGTCGAGCACACGCATGTCGACCGGAAGATCGTCGAGTTCCTGTCGCAACCAGCCGATCTGCACCGTCTGGCCCTCGATGCGGCGGCCCGCGGACAGCGGCGCGTCGCCTGCGATCGCGCGCAGCAGCGTCGTCTTGCCGGATCCGTTGACTCCGACGAGCCCGACCCGCTCGCCGGGCGCGAGCCGCCACGTGAGGTCGTCGACGAGGACCCGGCCGTCCGGGGTCTCGAGCCGGACGTCCTCGAGCTCGACGACGACCCGGCCGAGCCTGCGCTTCGCGAAGGCCGCGAGCTGCGTCGTGTCGCGCGGTGCGGGAACGTCGGCGATGAGCGCTTCGGCCGCCTCGACGCGGTAGCGCGGTTTGGACGTCCGTGCCTGCGGACCGCGGCGCAGCCACGCGAGTTCCTTGCGCGCGAGATTGCGTCGGCGCTCCTCCGCGGCATCGGCCTGCCGCGCACGCTCGGCGCGCGCGAAGATCCAGTCGTTGTAGCCACCCTCGTAGCTCTCGACGCGGCCCCCGACGACCTCCCACGTGCGCGTCGCGACGGTGTCGAGGAACCACCGATCGTGGGTGACGACGACGAGCGCGGTCCTGCGGTTCACGAGATGCTCCGCGAGCCACTGCACTCCCTCGACGTCGAGGTGGTTCGTGGGCTCGTCCAGCACGAGGAGGTCGAGTTCGCGCACGAGTGCGGCCGCGAGTGCGACCCGGCGACGTTCGCCACCCGACAGCGCGTCGACGCGCGCGTCGAGACCGAGTTCGTCGATCCCGATTCCCGTGAGCACCGAGCGGATCCGGGCGTCGCCCGCCCACTCGTGCTCTGCGACATCGAGCGGGCCGAGGACGACGTCGGCGACCGTGGAGCCCTCGGGCAGGACGCCGCGCTGCGTCACGACGGCCATCCGCAGGCCGCCGACGCGGCTCACGCGGCCGGAGTCGGGCTCCTCGATGCCGGTGAGCACCTCGAGCATCGTCGTCTTGCCGCCGCCGTTGAGGCCGACGACACCGATCCGCTCACCCTCGTCGACACCGAGCGACACCGAGTCGAGCAGCGGCGACACCCCGAACGACTTCGAGACCTGTTCGAGGTTGACGAGATTGGCCATCTGTTACGTGTCTCCAGAATCGTTCGAGGTGTCGGAGTCGGCGACGCGCGCGCCCGGAACCGGGCCCTCCGCGACGCGGACGGTGCGGGAGACTCCCGCACCCGCGAGTTCTGCGCCGACCGACACGGCGGTGTCGCGATCGGCGCACAGGAAGGCACACGTCGGGCCGGAGCCCGACACGATCCCCGCGAGTGCACCCGCGGTGACACCGGCGCGCAATGTGCGACGCAGTGCGGGTTCTAGCGAGAGCGCCGCGGCCTGAAGGTCGTTGCCCAGCAACGGCGCGAGAGCATGCGGATCGCCGGCGGCGAGTGCACGCAGCAGTTCTTCGGGATCGCCCAGCCGCGGCGGATCGCCGCCGTCGCGGAGGTGATCGAGTTCGCGGAACACGTCCGGTGTACTCAGTCCCGTCTTCGCGAGCGCGAGCACCCAGTGGAAGCTGTTGCGCGACAGGACGGACACGAGTTCCTCGCCCCTGCCCGTTCCGAGCGCGGTGCCGCCGTACAGGCAGAACGGGACGTCGCTGCCGAGGTCGGCAGCGAGCCGGTGCAGTTCGTCGCGCGTCAGGCCCAGCTCCCACAGCCGGTCGAGACCGACGAGGGTCGCGGCGGCGTCGGAACTCCCACCCGCCATGCCTCCGGCGACGGGGATGCCCTTGTCTATCGCGATGCTCACGGCGGGATCGCGGCCCGTGAGGTCGGCCACGGCCTGCGCGGCGCGCCACACGAGATTCCGCGAGTCGGTGGGCACCGACGCGGCGTCCTCCCCACACACCGAGACGGACAGCTCGTCGGCCGCCGTCAGCGTGACGGTGTCGCGGAGCGAGAGGGCCTGGAAGACCGTCGTCAGTTCGTGATACCCGTCGGGGCGCACGTCACCGACACCGAGGTGCAGGTTCACCTTGGACGGGGCCTGCACCACCACGGCAGGACGGACGACGGAAAGCACGGTGTACCAGTCTAAGCGTTGGCGCGGCGACGCCGAGCACACGCCGAGCGAGCGGGCCGTGAGACGGGTTCGGCCCCCGTCGACACAGGTCGACGGGGGCCGAAGCCGAGTAGTGCGGAGGTCAGAGAACGCTCACGCCGGTGGCCTGCGGGCCCTTCTGGCCCTGGCCGATCTCGAAGCTCACACGCTGGTTCTCCTCGAGCGTGCGGAAGCCGCTCGTCTGGATCTCCGAGTAGTGAACGAACACGTCAGCGCCGCCGTCCTCGGGGGCGATGAAGCCGAAGCCCTTTTCGGAGTTGAACCACTTGACGATTCCGGTTGCCATATCTCTCCTCGAGACAGTCGTTGCGAGGCACCGGTCGGCACCTCGAGTCGTACAGACGACCGCTGCTGTCGACCCTGAGGGGAGAAGCACAGAACGCTCGCACTATCGAATTGCGAGCGTGGCGGAGCACAAACACAAAACTTCACGACTGCATCCATACTGGCACACCTCGAGAGCGAATGCTATTCGCCCTCCGCCGCGAGCCGCACGAACGCCGCGGTGTCGAGCGTCTCGCCGCGGCTCGACGGGTCGATACCGGCTGCGCGCAAACGACGTTCGGCCTCCGGCGCCGAACCCGCCCAACCGGCCAGCGCGGCACGCAGCGTCTTGCGGCGTTGCGCGAACGCGGCGTCGACGACCGCGAACACGCGAGCGCGGAACGCCGGATCCGTCGGCCAGGGGGACTCCGCGTAACGATCGACACGGACGAGCCCGGACTCGACCTGCGGCACCGGCCAGAACACCGCCCGGCCCACCGCACCCGCACGGCGGACCGTCCCGAAGAACCCGGCCTTGACGCTCGGCACCCCGTACACCTTGCTGCCCGGGGATGCGGCGAGCCGATCGGCGACCTCCGCCTGCACCATGACCAGCGCCGTGCGCAGGCTCGGCAGTTCGGCGAACAGGTGCAGCAGCACCGGGACGGCGACGTTGTACGGGAGGTTGGCGACGAGGGCGGCGGGCTCGCCCGGGATCTCGGCTGCCGTGACGCGCATCGCATCGGCGCGCACGACCGTGAGGCGCTGCGCGAGCGTAGGCGCGCGGCGGCCGACCGTGTTCGGGAGATGCTCGGCGAGGACGGGATCGATCTCGACGGCGATCACCTCGTCGACGACGTCGAGCAACGCGAGCGTGAGCGAGCCGAGGCCGGGGCCGACCTCGAGCACCGTGTCCGCGCCGGTCACCCCCGCGGCGGCGACGATGCGCCGCACCGTGTTGGCGTCGTGCACGAAGTTCTGCCCCAGCGTCTTGGTGGGGCGCACGCCGAACTCCTCGGCGAGCACACGCACCTCGGCGGGACCGAGCAGTGCGGCCTCGCCGCGGGACAGGGATGCGGGCTCGTCTGGCACGCGACCGAATCTAGTGGGTGGCCGCTACGCGTAGAAGCGCAGGTAGACGAGGATGCCGATACCCACGAACCACACGAGCACCGGAAGCACGTGATTCATGCGCGCCGCGACCACGTTCGCGGCCACCGGCGGCGTGAACACACCGTGATGGAGATTACGCAGCGTGACGTACCAGAACACCGGGATCGTCGCGGCCCACACCACCATGCAGTACGGGCACAGCGCGCCGACGACGTAGAGGCTCTGCGCGATGAGCCAGTGCACGAAGATCGTCGCGGCGGTGACGCCGACCTGCAGGCCCGCCCAGTACCAGCGCGACAGGCTCGCGCCTGCGAGCAGCGCCACGCCGGTCGTCGTCACGAGGGCGAAGCCGACGATCCCGAGCAGCGAATTGGGGAATCCGAAGACCGCTGCCTGCGACGTCGCCATGACCGATCCGCAGTCGAGAACCGAATCGAAGCTGCACGACGGGACGTAGTCCGCGTCGACCGACAGCTCGAACTTCTCGATCGTCAGCACGAACGACGCGAGCGATCCGATCAGGCCCGCGACGACGAGCAGCCACGGCAGGATTCGGGCGAACGGAGCGCCGTCGGTCGATCGCATGGCTCCAGCCTAGGCTCCGGCGTCCGGCCCTGACGTCAGCGCAGTCCGAGCTTGCTCGAGCAGGACGGCCACGCGCCCCAGCCCTGACCGGCGCGCACGTTCTCGGCGATCGCGATCTGCTGTTCGCGGGTCGCCATGTGCGCGCTCGGGGCGTACTGCGTGCCGCCGAAGCCCGCCCACGTCTGCTGCGTGAACTGGAGGCCACCGGAGAAGCCGTTGCCGGTGTTCGCGGACCAGTTGCCGGTGGCTTCGCACTGCGCGAGCGCATCCCACGTGCTGCCGTTGCTCACGGCCGGCGCGGTCGGCTTGGGCTTGGTGCCGACGCGCACGGTCGCGGGCTGCGGCTCGCGCAGCGTCTCGGAGTTCAGCTCGCGGCGCTCGGCCTCGTCGCCGTTCACCGTCACGATCTCGAACTCGGCGGAGCGCTCGCCCGGGGTGCCGGGGTGCTCGACGACGCGCGTGCCCTCGTCCATGGCCGGATCGTCGACGCGGTTCTCCGGCGGCGCGATCGGCAGCGTCTCGGTGCGGACGTCGGTGCTGCGACGGGTCACGTGGACCTCGAGGCCGTCGGTGAGCGGCGTCTCCGCGCCGGGGGCGACGGTGTCCTGCTCGCCGAGCGGAGTGCCGGCAGCGGTGAGAAAGTCGCCGATCGACGGGCCGGCGGCACGGATCTCGGTGAGCGGCCCGCCGTTGTCGGCGATCGAGATCGTCCGCGGGTTGTGGACCGCGAGCGACGCGCCGTCGAGCGGCAGACGCTGCGAGCGGTCGGCCGAGACGTGGGCGTCGGCGGCCATGTCGACGCCGCGCAGCGCTTCGTCGACGGTGAGTGCCGTGGTCCAGATCGTCTGCACCTGGCCGTCGACCATGAGCAGGAGTTCGCGTGCGCGGCGGAGGACGATCTCGTCGCCGTCCGACAGCCCGGCGTCGGGGCCGGGGGCGACGGCGTCGCGCTCACCGATCGGGTAGCCGGCGTCGTCGAGGGCGCCGCGCACGTCGGAGGCCATCGTGCCCAGCGAGCGGATCTCGCCGTCGACGTCGATCGTCACGGTCTTGTGCCGTGCCACCGTGACCATCGCTCCCACGATGAGGGTCGCGAGCAGTGCCGCGACGACGGTGAGCAGAAGCGGTGATCTGGCGGAGTTGATCTTGGCGAACGGTGACACGGCGAAATCCCTGGGCAGATGACAAACTCGATCACAGCACGGTAACGAATCAGCGATTTTATGGCAACTTTCGGCGTTTCTGCTGGCCGAGCGGGTCACGGATACGTCGCGAGATCCATACACCGCAAGGGAATGTGATTCCTCGGAGTTGGCCCGAGACCGAGGCCCCGAGACGTAGATTCCGAATCGGGGCCGATGCGGCCCGCGTGGGTCGACGACAGGAGGTGTCGGGGTGCGGACGACGCACGCGAGACTCACCAGCAGATCCACCGTCCTGCTCGCCGTCGTGGCGATCCTCGCCGCCCTCGTCGCGCCCGGCGCCGCGAGCGCCCAGCCGGGACGGACCTACACGGTCGCCACCGACATCACCTTCGCGCCGTTCGAGTTCCAGGATTCGAGCGGCAACTTCGTCGGCATCGACATCGATCTGCTGAACGAGATCGCGCGAGACCAGGGATTCTCGGTCGACATCCAGCCCGTCGGATTCGACGCCGCGCTGCAAGCCGTCCAAGCGAATCAGGCCGACGCCGTGATCGCGGGTATGTCCATCACCGACGCGCGCCGGCAGGTCTTCGACTTCTCCGACCCGTACTTCCAGTCGGGCGTGCAGATGGCCGTCCTCGACTCCAACGAGACCATCGAGTCGTACGAGGACCTCCGGGACCAGCGCGTCGCCGTCAAGAACGGCACCGAAGGCGCGTCCTTCGCCGAATCCATCAAGAGCGAATACGGCTTCACCACAGTCTATTTCGCGGACTCGGCAAGCATGTACGACGAGGTGCGCACCGGCAATTCCGTCGCGATCTTCGACGACTACCCCGTCCTCGCGTACGGCATCGCCCAGGGCAACGGCTTCAAGACCGTCACCGAGAAGGAGGCGGGCGCGGACTACGGGTTCGCCGTCAACCGCGGCCGCAATCCCGAACTCCTGGAGATGTTCAACGCCGGCCTCGCCAACCTCCGCGCGAGCGGGCAGTACGACGAGATCGTCGACCGCTACCTCGGCGAGGGCGCGTCGAGCACCGACAACTCCATCCCCGGCCTCATCAAGGACACGTACCCGCAGTTGCTGCAGGGCCTGTGGCTCACGATCGTCCTGTCCGTGATCGGCATCGTGATCGCGCTCGTCATCGGCGCGGTCTTCGGCCTCTTCCGCGTCTCGCGCAGCGCGATACTGCGCGGCATCGGCTCGGTGTACGTCGCGATCTTCCGTGGCACGCCGCTGCTCGTGCAGGCGTTCTTCATCTACTTCGGTGTGCCCGCGGCGCTGAACTTCCAGATGTCGGCGTTCACCGCCGGCATCATCACGCTCTCGCTCAACGCCGGCGCCTACATGACGGAGATCGTGCGCGGCGGCATCCTGTCCGTCGACAAGGGACAGATGGAGGCGGCGCGCTCGCTGGGCATCGGTTACCTCAAGTCGATGCGCAAGGTCGTCATGCCCCAGGCCGTGCGCACCATGATCCCGTCGTACATCAACCAGTTCGTCATCACGCTGAAGGACACCTCGATCCTGTCCGTGATCGGCCTCGCCGAACTGACTCAGACCGGGCGCATCATCATCGCCCGCAACTTCCAGTCGTTCAACATGTGGCTGATCATCGCGGTGATGTACTTCATCATCATCATGGCGTTGACCTGGGTGTCGAACCGGCTCGAGAAGAGGATCAACCGATGAGCGAGCAGAACGGCGCCGCGACGACGGACGCGGGAGAGGCTCCCCCGAAGGTCGTCGTCCGCGGCCTCAGGAAGGCGTTCGGCGACAACGTCGTCCTCGAGAGCATCGACCTCGAGATCCGCACCGGTGAGGTGGTGTGCGTCATCGGCCCGTCCGGCTCGGGCAAGAGCACCCTGCTGCGCTGCCTCAACCGGCTCGAGGACATCACCGGCGGCACCGTGATCGTCGACGGCTTCGACGTGAGCGACCCGAAGATCGACATCGACCACGTACGACGCCACATCGGGATGGTCTTCCAGCACTTCAACCTCTTCCCGCACATGACGGCGATCGAGAACGTCATGCTCGCGCCCGTCGAGACGGGGACGGCCGACAAGGCCGAGGCACGGCGGCGCGCGATCGAGCAGCTCACCCAGGTCGGGCTCGCCGACAAGGCCGACGCGAAACCCGACAACCTGTCCGGCGGGCAGAAGCAGCGCGTCGCGATCGCCCGCGCACTCGCGATGAAACCCGACATCATGCTGTTCGACGAGGCCACCAGCGCGCTCGACCCCGAGGTCGTCGGCGATGTGCTGCAGGTGCTGCGCGACCTCGCGAAGGCGGGCATGACGATGGTCGTCGTGACCCACGAGATGGGCTTCGCGCGCGAGGTCTCCGACCGCGTCGTGTTCATGGCGGACGGCTACATCGTCGAGGAGGGCACTCCCGAGCAGATCTTCGATCACCCGCAGCAGCAACGGACGCAGGACTTCCTCTCGAAGGTGCTGTGAGAAACTGGGCCAGGTGAACGACTCACTCGATGCCTCCGCCGCAGGCTCCGCCCCCACACTTCCGGGAGAGCCGGTCGTGTTGCTCAAGCTCGGTGAAGTGTTCCTCAAAGGCGCCAACCGCGAGCGGCTGACCCGCACCCTCGTCGACAATCTGATCGCGATGCTGCGCGACGTCGCCCCCGCGCGGGTGCGACTGCGCCACGGTGTCGTCGTCGTCCGCGCGAACGACCGCTCCGAGGAGACGGTTGCCGCCCTCGCGGACCGCTGCGCCGACGTTCTCGGCATCTCTCGACTGCACCGGGCCCGGCGCATCGCGCCGTCGATGGAAGCGCTCGACGCCGCCGCCGTCGCGATGCTCGCGCGCCGGACCGGCACCTTCGCCGTACGCGCGCGGCGCCGCGACCGGAGCTTCCCGCTCACGTCCGAACAACTCAACCGTCACGTCGGATCGACGATCGGCACGACCCTCGGCCGGACCGTCCGCCTGCGCGAACCCGACACGACCCTGCACATCGAGGTCGATGCCGGCGCGGTCTTCGTCTACTGCGACGGCGTCTCGGACGGCGATTCGTCGCGCGGCAGGGGCGGGCTTCCGGTCGGCATGAGCGGCCGCGCCCTGGTACTGCTCTCGGGCGGGATCGACTCCCCCGTCGCCGCGTACCGGATGATGCGCCGCGGCATGCGCGTCGACTTCCTGCACTTCTCCGGTGTTCCGCTCACCGGGCCCGAGTCCGTCTTCAAGGCCTACGCACTGTGCAGTGCGCTCGAGCGGTTCGAACGCCGTCCGCAGCTGTACGTCAGCTCGTTCGGCAAAGCGCAGCAACAGATCCGGGTGAGTTCGGACGAACGCAACGCCATGATCGTGCAGCGGCGGCTGATGCTGCGGGTCGGCGAGGTCCTCGCCCGGCGACATCACTACGACGCGCTCGTGACGGGCGACGCGCTCGGCCAGGTGGCGAGTCAGACCCTCACCAACATCGCCTCGCAGGACGCCGCCGTCTCGCTCCCTGTGCTCAGACCCCTTCTCGCGATGGACAAGACGGAGATCATCGAGCAGGCGCGCGAGATCGGGACGTTCGACATCTCGCAGCTACCGGGCGACGACTGCTGCAGCCTCCTCGCGCCTCGGCGTGCCGAGACGCACGCGAAGGAGGACGAGATCGCCCGCATCGAGCGACGTCTCGACGCCGTCGAACTCGCCGAGACCGTCGCCGATGCGGTGCGGCCCTACCGGGCCACGCGTGAACGCCGTCCCAGCAGAACCGAATCCACGCTGAACTTGCCCGCGCCGACAGCGGCGAGCATCAACGCGCCCACGCCGAGCGCGAGGACGAGTTCGTAGCCGCCGTCACCGACGTAGATCCCGTTGTCGATGTGCGCGACGAAGAAAGCGCCGGCCATCACTGCGAACAGCAGCACACCGAACAGCGGGACGAGTGCGCCGAGGATCAGCGCGGCACCGCCCACGGTCTCGACGATCGCGGCGAACCACGCGCTGGCAGTCGGTGCAGGAACACCCATTCCGTCGAACGACGCCGCCGTCCCGTCGATGCCCCACACCCGGAACTTCTGCAGTCCGTGGGCCAGGAAGATGATGCCGAGGCCGATTCTCGCGACGAGAATGCCGATGCTGGACACGATTCCGGTGTTCACGAACTGATCCCCTTCATGCTGGTCGGCCCCTTCGTTGGGGGCACGTCGAGCCCTCTCATGGTGAGAGTGGTCATGGTGAGATAGTGCTCATCGAATGTCCGATTCTAGCCCGTACACCCGCTCGGCGGTTGCCGTCGAGTGCGCGGCGACCTCCTCGGGCTCGGCGCCACGCAGGACCGCGAGCGCGCGAGCGGTGTAGGGCAGGCAGTACGGCTCGTTGGGGGCGCCGCGATACGGGTGCGGAGTCATGTAGGGCGCATCGGTCTCGAGCAGATAGCCGCCGTCCGGAACCAGCGGCGCGGCCTCGTGCAGCGCCTTCGCGTTCTTGAAGCTGACGTTGCCCGCGAAACTGAGAACGTAGCCGGCGTCGACGCAGCGACGCGCGATCTCGGGCCCCGACGAGAAGCAGTGGAAGATCACCGTATTCGGCGCACCCTCCTCGTCGAGCACACGCAGGACGTCCTCGTCGGCCTCGCGGTTGTGGATCATGAGCGGCTTGCCGAGCCGCTTCGCGAGATCGATGTGCCACCGGAAACCCTCGATCTGCTCGTCGCGTTCGGCGCAACCGTCGAGCTTGCCCGGCCAGTACCAGTCGAGCCCGGTCTCGCCGATCGCGACGACGCGCTCGTCCGCCGCGAGCCGCTCGATCTCGCCGCGCACCGCGTCGTCCAGGGCGTTCGCGCGGGTCGGATGGATCGCGACCGCCGCGTACACGCGGTCGTCCCAGCTCGACGCCGCGACGGCGGCACGCGCCGCGTCGAGGTCATCCGCGACCGTGACGATGCGGCCGACGCCCACGGACGCGGCGCGGTCGACGATCGCCCGCACCGACGCGGGATCGGTGCCACCGCACGCGTCGAGATGCGTGTGGGCGTCGACGAGCGGGGCGAGCGGGGCGGGCAGATCGGGCGCGGGGCGATCACGACTCATAGGCTCATTGTCGCGCGTCGGCCAGGGGCCCGCGCGGCCGCGGGCCGGACGCTGCTGCCAGGCCCGATACAGTGGACGCACCATGACTGACGCAGCGCCCACCCCCCGCACCCCGTTCTACGTCACGACGGCGATCGCGTACCCCAACGGCGTCCCGCACATCGGGCACGCCTACGAGTACATCTCGACCGACGCGATCGCACGCTTCAAGCGACTCGACGGGTTCGACGTGATGTTCCTCACGGGGACGGACGAGCACGGTCTGAAGATGCAGCAGACGGCGACCAAGGAGGGTGTCCCGGTCGTCGACCTCGCTCGCCGCAACTCGGACGTCTTCCAGGCGCTCGACGACACCCTGAAGATCTCGTACGACCGCTTCATCCGCACCACCGACGCCGATCACCTCGAGGCGAGCCGTGTGCTGTGGGAGCGCATGCAGGAGTCGGGCGACATCTACCTGGACACCTACGCCGGGTGGTACTCGGTACGCGACGAGGCGTTCTACACCGAGGCCGAGACGACGCTCGCCGAGGACGGCTCGCGAGTCGCGACCGAGACGAACACCCCCGTCGAGTGGACCGAGGAGTCGACGTACTTCTTCCGGCTCTCGGCGTACGAGGATCGGCTTCTCGAGCTGTACGAGAACCAGCCCGAGTTCATCGCGCCCGCGACGCGCCGCAACGAGATCGTCAGCTTCGTCAAGGGCGGCCTCAAGGACCTCTCGATCTCACGGACCACCTTCGATTGGGGCGTCCCCGTCCCCGGCGATCCCGAGCACGTCATGTACGTGTGGGTCGACGCCCTCACCAACTACCTCACGGGCGCGGGCTTCCCCGACGTCGAATCCGAACGGTTCCAGACGTTCTGGCCCGCGAACCTGCACATCATCGGCAAGGACATCACGCGGTTCCACACCGTGTACTGGCCCGCGTTCCTCATGTCCGCCGGCGTCGAACTCCCCCGCCGCGTCTTCGTGCACGGATTCCTGCACAACAAGGGCGAGAAGATGTCGAAGTCGGTCGGCAACGTCGTCGACCCCGTCGCGATGGTCGACCAGTACGGCCTCGACGCCGTGCGGTTCTTCCTGCTCCGCGAGATCTCGTACGGTCAGGACGGCAGCTACTCGCACGAGTCGATCGTGACCCGCATCAACGCCGATCTCGCCAACGAACTCGGCAATCTCGCGCAGCGTTCGCTGTCGATGGTGAACAAGAACTGCGAGGCCACCGTCCCCGTGCCGGGACCGATGTCGGCGGACGACGAGGCGCTGCTCGTGCGGGCGGACGCGCTCGTCGACGCCGTGCGCACCCACATGGACGCGCAGGCACTGCATCTCGCGCTCGAGGAGATCTGGTCGCTGCTCGGTGAGACGAACCGGTACTTCTCGGCGCAGGAGCCGTGGGTGCTGCGCAAGACCGATCCGGACCGTATGGCGACCGTCCTCTACGTGACGATCGAAGTGGTGCGCATCGTCGCGATCCTGACTCAGCCCGTCATGCCGGACGCCACCGCGAAACTGCTCGACCAGCTCGGACAGTCCACGGACGCACGGACCTTCGCGGACCTCGGCACCCGGATTCGCCCCGGAACCGCACTGCCCAAGCCTGCAGGTGTGTTCCCCCGCTACGTCGAGGAGTGATCGACACGCGCGGACGCCCGGTCGATCGCGTTCGCCGCAGTGATGCCGCATCATGAACGCGTGACCAAGGTCGTCCTCGTCGTCGTGCTGCTGGGGCTCGGTGCCGCCGGGCTCTACAACGGCACTGCGCTGGTGTCGGATTCGTCGGGGAGCATGTCGGGCTGTCCCCCGACATGCTCCCCGACTGGCACACATGGGATTACCGCTATTCCGGGCTGTTCGTGCTCGTCGCGCTCGGCATCGCCCCGCTCGTGGCGGCCGTCGCCGTCATGTTCGGCGGCCCGATCGCGTATCAGGCGACGGCGATCGTCGGTCTGTTCGCGATCTTCTGGGCGGTGTGGCAGGCCCTCGTCCTGCACGTCGAGGCCCCCGACGTGCAGGTGACGCTCGGCGTCGTCGGTGTCGTTCTGCTCCTCGGTGCCTACCGAGTTCGTGCCTCGTCACGCTCCTGACAGCCGAACCTCCACCCGCTCAGCGGAATCCGTCGACGCCGCGTGCCTCGGGCAGCGCTCGGCCGTGGAGCCCGAGCGCACGCGCGGGTCACGCGACCCGATGGCGGGCTCCCGATCGCGTCCCCGGCGGTTCGAACGTCGGTCTGCCTCTCGGTGTCGACGTGATCGTCCACTCGCTGTGGTGAATGTGGCGGTGGTGGGCGCCGCAGAGCAGCACCATGTTGTCGAGATCCGTCGGCCCGCCGTCCGCCCAATGCGTGACGTGATGCGCCTCGCACCACGAAGACGGGACCGGGCAGTTCGGAAACGCACACCCCCTGTCGCGGACGGTGAGTGCCCGGCGCTGCGCCGGAGTCACCAGCCGTGTGGTGCGGCCCATGCTCAGCGGGACGCCGTTGTCGTCGACGACGATCGGCGTGACCTGCGCATCGCACGCCACCGCACGCGCCGTCTCCGGTGTGAGCGTGGCGCCCCACGGCGTCCACGGCAGACCGATGCCATCGAGCAGCGCCGTGATCGACACGCTCCTTCGCTCGGCGGCAGTGCGTGCACGGCGCTCGAGATCGCGCTGATGGATCAGCACCGTCACGTGCGGCTTCTCGCCCGCCTCCGTGCCGGCGGCACCGGAATCGAGGAATCGGCGACACACCTCGACCAACGCGTCCGCCCGCCGCCTCCGTGGTGAGCGCCTATCGGGTGTTCCGTCCTCGGCCGGCTGCGGCGCCGACAGCTTCGACAACGCCGTCAGCAGCACTTCACCCGACAGTGCATCGAGATTGCCGTGCACCACCACCCGGCCGTGGAGTGTGTGCGATACGGACAGGCGGTTGATGTCCTCGCGTTCGCGCGTCGGCGGACCGTCCGATTCGGCGTCCAGGCGGATTTCGAGCCGTTCCTTCACCCGGCGCACCGATGCGGTCGTCGTTCCCGGACCGGGAACTGCCGCCGCCAACAACGCATCGCGGCAGAACGCCGCGACCGTCTCGTACTCGTCGGGGTCGGCCTGCGCCAGCGCTGCGAGCAGCGAGGGCTGCATCTCGAAGAAATCGCAGATCATCTGCGCGTGTGTCGGCGAGACCCGTTGCTCGGCAACAGCAGCAGCAACCTCCGGCTGCGAGCGCAGGCTCACCGCGAGTTCCACCACCCGCCGCGCCTCCCGGACTTCGAGCATCGTCCGCGCCGCCAACCACGACCCCGCATCCCGAAACCCGTCTTCGCCGAAGATGCCGCGGTCGACTACGTCCCCCATGAGCTCGATACCCCGCGCCTGCAGACGGGCGATCTCCGCATAGACACCCAGCACCTCGGCACGCAGCTCGCCGGCACCGAGCTGCCACGACTCCCCGTCTGCTGTGTGTGAATCCCCCGACCCCATGCGACAAATCTAGATCGAACACCCGTTCGCCACAAGACCCATTTCCGCAGCTGGGGATAACCATAGAGCTGTGGACAGAAGCGTCGCCCGCCGTTCCGCAACACACGACTCGCGGGGTCTCCGGCCTGCTAGCCTGCCGGGATGCGCGCATTCCGGCCGTCGTCACGAGACTCCCCGCTGGGACTGCTCGTGATCCTCGTGCTCGGTGTGTACGGCGGCGCGATCGGCGGGCTGGGGGCGGTCAGCACGCTCACCGGAACCGATACCGGCAGCCACCCCGTCGCACTCGCAGTCCTCGGCAGCCTCATTTTCGTCGGCGGCCTCTACGCAACCGCCTACGCCGCGACCAGCATCGTCCGGCGCGTGTACCGGCACTTCGCAACTCGGGGTGACGACGCCTTCCGCCGTGGGCCGGGTTCTCACAGCTGACGATCCGAACGTGTCGGTGGGTGGGTGCACACTGCACCCATGGCGGATAGAACAGACTTTCGAGCAAGCGGTATCTCCCCCGATCCGGCGATCACCTCGCTCGTCGCGCTCGCGCACGATCGCCTCGAACACGGGTGGCAACCGGCCGACCTCGTCCACGTCCTGGCGGGCGCGGATCGCGACGCACGGCTCGCCCATCTCGCGGCGGTGATCGTCCTCGATCATGCGCACGTCAACGATGCGGCGCACCGCGCGCCCGTCGAATGGCGACGACAGGTCGAGGCGCTGACGCACGATCACCCGCGCGCCGCCGACGCGCTGGCGAACGCGTCCGTGGTCGACGTCCTCGCCGCGCTCCCCCGCGGCACCGTCGACCTCGCACGCTCGATGCTGCGATTCGTGCAGGACTGGCCGATCCTCGTCGACCCACCGTCGCGATGGCCGGCAGCGGGCGCGGCGCCGTCCCACACCGCCTCGCCGCCGCCGGACGGGCACCGGCTGTTCGATCGCATCCGTGCACTGTTGGCCAAGGCCGAGAACACCGAGTTCCCCGACGAAGCCGAGGCGTTCACCGCGAAGGCACAGCACCTCATGTCCCGATATGCGATCGACGCCGCGCTGCTGCGCTCCCACACCGATGCGCCCACCGCGGTCGGCGCACGCCGCATCCACGTCGACACGCCGTACGCGCTCGAGAAAGTGCAGCTCCTGTGCGCCGTCGCGGCGGCGAACCGCGCCAGAACGCTCTGGTACGAGCAGGCGCGCACGGCGACGGTCGTCGGCACGCAGGTCGACCTCGATCAGATCGCGGTGCTGTTCTCGTCGCTGCTCGTGCAGGCGGTGCGGGCGATGGCGCGCACCGACCCCGAGGGAGAGCCGACGACGAGTTTCCGGCGCGGCTTCCTCCTGGGCTACGCCGACCGGATCGGGCAGCGGCTCCGTCACGCCGACACGCGCGCCACACTCGACGTCGCGGCCGCGGCATCACTGGCCGTCGCGGACGTCCTGCCCGCGGTCGCCGCCACCGAACACGCTGTGGACACCGAGTTCGCCCGGCTCTTTCCGCGGACGCGGACGTCGTCGCGTCGGTCACGCGGTGCGATGAGCGGCTGGGCCGCCGGGCGCACGGCCGCCGACTCCGCGGATATCGCGTGAGCGCGGTCAGGAGTTCCGAGCGGCGAGAACGGCGTCGTACAGCTCCCGTTTGGACACACCTTCGGTCGCCACCGCGCCGCACGCGTCCTTGAGTCGTTCGCCGTCGGCGACGCGCCGCTCCACCTCGTCCACGAGATCCTCGGGGCGCGCGGCGACGGGACGAGCGCCGTCGAGCACGACGGTGATCTCGCCGCGGACGCCCTCCGCCGCCCACTCGGCGAGTTCGGCGAGCGTGCCGCGGCGCACCTCCTCGTACGTCTTGGTGAGCTCGCGGCACACCGCACCACGCCGCTCGCCGCCGAGCACGCGGACGGCGTCGGCGAGGGTGTCCGCGATCCGGTGCGGCGACTCGAAGAACACGCAGGTGCGGCCCTCGGTGACGAGAGTCGACAGCCACGACTCACGAGCACCGCGCTTGCGGGGCGCGAAGCCGTCGAAACAGAACCGCTCGACGGGCAGTGCCGAGAGCGCGAGCGCCGTGGTGACGGCAGACGGTCCCGGCAGGCACGTCACGGCCAGATCTGCGTCGACGCATGCCGCGACGAGCCGATAACCGGGGTCGCTCACCGACGGCATGCCGGCGTCGGTGACGAGCAGGACGGTGTTGCCCGCCTCGATCTCCGCGACCAGCCCGGGGAGGCGCGCCGTCTCCACCTGGTCGTAGAAGCTGACGACACGGCCGGTGATCGTGACGTCGAGTGCCGCCGCCAGCGACTTGGTGCGACGCGTGTCCTCGGCGGCCACGACGTCCGCGCTCGCCAGCGCCGCCCGCAACCGAGGCGACGCATCACCGACATCACCCATCGGCGTCGCGCCGAGCACCAGACGACCCGTCATGCTTCACAGCCTACGATTGCGATGTGACGACGCGGACAGCCGGCCGACCCCCCACCCCGGCCGCGGACTCGGAATTCGTGTCCCCCGCGCCCGTCGTCGCCCCGCCCGATCCCGGACCGACCGATCGCGTCCGCGGCTGGGTCGTGACGCTCGTCGTCACGGCGATCGCCGCCGTGACCCGGTTCGTGCTGCTCGGCTACCCGACGGACGCCGGCACCCCCGTCTTCGACGAGAAGCACTACGCGCCGCAGGGCTGGCAGGTACTCACGAGCGGCGGCTGGATCGAGGACAACCCCGGCTACGGGCTCGTCGTGCATCCCCCCGTCGGCAAATGGATGATCGCCTTCGGCGAAGCGATCTTCGGCTACAACGGGTGGGGCTGGCGCGCGGCGTCCGCCGTCGCGGGAACCGTCCTGGTCCTGCTCGTGATCCGCATCGTCCGCCGCATGACCGGCTCGACGCTCGTGGGAGCGCTCGCCGGGATCCTGCTGATCGCCGACGGCGTCACCTTCGTGTCGTCGCGCGTCGCGATGCTCGACATCTTCCTGACGCTGTTCGTCGTCGCCGCCTTCGGGTGTCTCGTCGTCGACCGCGACGACGTCCGCACCCGGATGTACGCGGTGTACGCCGCCGGGCGCATCGGCGACAGCACGTTCGGGCCGCGCCTCGGCGTCCGCTGGTGGCGATTCGGTGCCGGTGTCCTGCTCGGACTCGCGTGCGCCACCAAGTGGTCCGGCATCTACGTCGTCATGTTCCTCGGACTCCTCAGCGTCGCGTTCGACGTCGCCGCCCGCCGCTCCCACGGTGTCCGGCGCCCGTGGCTCGGCGCCCTCGTCCGCGACGTCGCTCCGGCGCTCTACGCGCTCGTCGGCATCCCCTTGATCGTCTATCTGCTGTCGTACACGCCATGGTTCGCGAGCGAGAACGGCGTCGACCGGCACGCCGTCGGTACCGACATCGGCCACGACGGCACGTGGTCGTTCGTGCCGGACGCGCTGCGCTCGCTCTGGTACTACAGCGGCAACGTCCTCGAGTTCCACTCCACGCTGACGAACTCGGCGGGCAACCTCCACCCGTGGGAGTCGAAACCGTGGACGTGGCCGATGGGGCTGCGACCGATGCTCTACTACTTCGCCGACGGCGAGACGGTGAGCGGCTGCGGCGAATCCGAGTGCGTCAAGGCCGTCATGCTCGTGGGTACGCCCGCACTGTGGTGGCTCGCGTTCCCGCTGTTCCTGTGGGCGCTGTGGCGCACGCTCGTGCGCCGCGACTGGCGCTGGGCCGCTGTCCTCGTGGGGTACGGCGCGGTGTTCCTGCCGTGGTTCGCCACGCTCGATCGGCAGATGTACTTCTTCTACGCGACGGCACTCGCGCCGTTCCTCGTCATGGGAGTCGCGCTCGCGCTCGGTGAGGCGCTGGGCCGCGGGTCGGCGAGCGTGGATCGCCGGCGCATCGGGCTGCTCGCGGTGTGCCTGTACGTCGGTGTCGTCGTCGCGAACTTCGTGTGGCTGTGGCCGATCCTGACGGGCCTGCCGATCACTCCGGAGATGTGGCAGCGTCAGTTGTGGTTGCCGAGCTGGCACTGACGCCCTTGCGGCGCCCCCGCGAGAGCACCGACGGTTCCGGCCGGTCGCGGATCGCGAGGATCAGTGGGTCGGTCCGCAGGTCGCGATAGAGCGAGATGCACAGCGCGATCATGACGACGACGAACGGCGACGCCGCGATGATCGTCATCGTCTGCAGGCCGCTCAGTGCCGTGTCGCCGCCCGTCCAGAGGATCAGCGCCGCGACCCCGCCGGTGAGCACGCCCCAGAACACAACGACCCACCGGTGCGGTTCGAGCGACCCGCGCTGCGAGAGCGTGCCCATCACGATCGACGCGGCGTCGGCGCCCGACACGAAGAAGATGCCGACGAGCACCATCACGAGGACCGTGGTGATGCCCGTGAGCGGGAGATTCTGCAGCATCCCGAACAGCTGACCCTCCTCGGTCTGCTGCCCGGCGAGATCGATTCCGCGTTCCTGTTCGTCGATGCCCGCGCCGCCGAAGACGGCGAACCACACGAGACTCACGAGGCTCGGGACCATGATCACGCCGATGACGAACTCGCGGATCGTGCGGCCGCGGCTGATCCGCGCGAGGAACAAGCCCACGAACGGGGTCCACGAGACCCACCAGGCCCAGTAGAAGATCGTCCACGACGAGAGCCATTCGCCCACAGCGGGATCGGCCGCAGCGCCGGTGCGCGCCGCCATGTCGGGAAGATCGGCGACGTAGTTGCCGATGGAGTTGGGCAGCAGGTTGAGGATGAGCACCGTCGGGCCGACGACGAACACGAACACCGCGAGAACGAACGCGAGCACCATGTTGATGTTCGAGAGCCACTGGATCCCCCGCGCGACACCGGACACCGCGGACGCGACGAACGCGACGGTGAGCAGCGCGACGATCGTGACGAGCAGCATCGTGCTCATCTCGTCCATCCAGCCGACGATGTGGAAACCCGAACCGATCTGCAGCGCACCGAGTCCGAGCGACGCGGCCGTCCCGAACAGCGTCGCGAAGATCGCGAGGATGTCGATGACCTTGCCGATCGGGCCTTCCGCGCGACGCCCGAGCAGCGGAACGAACGCCGAACTGAACAACTGCCTGCGGCCCCGGCGGTACGTGCCGTACGCGATCGCCATTCCGACGACCGCGTACATCGCCCACGGATGCAGCGTCCAGTGGAACATCGTCGTCGCCATCGCGGTGCCGATACCGCCGTCCGTCCCCGGCGGCGGCGACACGAAGTGCGACAGTGGCTCGGTGACGCCGAAGAACATCAGTCCGATGCCCATGCCGGCGCTGAACATCATCGCGATCCACGAGACCGTCCGGAACTCGGGCGCCTCACCGTCCTTGCCGAGCGGAATCTTCCCGTACCGGCTGAGGGCGAGCCAGATCGCGAAGATCACGAAGCCGGTCGCCGAGAGGACGAACAGCCAGCCCCAGTTCGTCACGACGTAGCCGAGGATCGTCGCCGTCGTCGAATTCAAGTTCTCGGGTGCTGCGAGACCCCAGACGACGATCGCGAGCACCGCCGCCGCCGCAACACCGAAGACCAGCCAGTCCGTCCGCACCCGGCGGCGGGGCGCGTCGCCGTCCGCCGCCCCGACCTCGACGCGTCCGCCATCGTGTGTCGTCACGAGAACAAGACTTCTCGCGTCGGTGTCCGCGCGCAGGCGAACGGCGAATTGTCGCGATCAGTCCACGCGGGCACCCGTGAGCGCGGCGCGCACGTAACCGAGGATCGCGTCGTCGGGGATACCGAGCGCCCGCAGCCCGCCGACGTACTCGGTGGCCCGCTGCTGGGCGCGCGTCGCGGTCGTGTCACCCGCCGACGCGATGAAGGTTCCGCGCTTGCCCTTCGTCTCGATGACGCCCGATTCGCTCAGTTCCCGATACGCCTTGGCGACGGTGTTGGGTGCGAGCCCGATCTCCGCAGCGAGCGCACGGACGGTCGGAATCTTCGTCCCGGCGATCAGGTCGCCGCTGCGTACGTGCGCGATGATCTGCAATCTCAGCTGATCGAACGGCGGAACCGTCGAATTCGGGTCGATCGCGATACGCACTCGCCTGCACCTCCGTCGTCTGGGACCGATCGGTTGCCGCACCGGAGCGGCGACCGGAACCGCGTACCCCCGCTACATCGGGGAACGCGTCCACAACGGTATTCGGGGCCGTGCGCCTCGAAGATGGGTGGTTGCCGTCAGATCGCTTCGACGGCGCGGGTGAGCTCGGTGTGGCCCGAGGTCAGCATGAGTGTCGCGCCGAAGGTGTTCTCCGCGGCCAGCACCGCTGCGATGACGTGAGCGACGTCGGCTCGCGAGACCTCGCCGTACTCGTGCGGCGGCGGCGTGAGGTCGACGAATCCGGTCGGGTCGTCGTCCGTGAGCTTGCCGGGACGGACGATCGTCCAGTCGAGGTAGGTGCGGGCCCGCAGATCCTCTTCCGCCTCGGTCTTGGCGACGAGGTATGCCGCGAAGACGTCGTCCGTGCCATCGGGGATGGGCTCCCCCGCGCCGAACGAGCTGATCTGGACGAAGCGTCGCACCCCGGCCTTCTCCGACGCGGCGGCGAGCAGCACCGAGGCACCGCGATCGACCGTGTCCTTGCGCTCGATGCCGCTGCCCGGCCCGGCCCCGGCCGCGAACACGGCGGCGTCGGCACCCTCGAGCAACGTCGCGACCTCGTCGACCGAGGCCTTCTCGAGGTCCACGAGCACGGGATACGCGCCGAGCGCCGTCACTTCGGTCTCGTGGTCGGGATTGCGGATGAGCGCGACGGCGCGGTCTCCGCCAGCGGTCAGGGTGCGGATCAGTTCGCGGGCGATCTTCCCGTGCCCGCCGGCGATCACGATCCGGCGACCGGCCGTCTCGCGGCCGGGCACGGTGTCTGTGTCGGTGTCGTTCGCGTTCAGGTTTTCGGTCATGCCTCCAGTCCTACCCGCTTCGCGGGCGTGCCACACGGAGACGCACAATGACGGCATGGCCACGGCGACGACAGCGACCATCCTGCACAACCCCCGATGCGGCACGTCGAGGAACACGCTCGCGATTCTCCGTGAGGCCGGAATCGAGCCGACGGTCGTGAAGTACCTCGACACTCCTCCCACTCGCGACGAGCTCGTCGCACTTCTCGACGAGGCCGGACTGCGTCCCAGCGAAGCGGTCCGTCGCAAGGAGAAGATCTACGGCGAGCTCGGCCTCGCCGATGCGTCCGAGGACGCGGTGCTCGACGCGATGATCGAGCATCCGATCCTCATCGAGCGCCCCTTCGTCAGGACGAACCTCGGCACCGTCCTCGCCCGACCCGCCGACAAGGTGCGCGAGATTCTCTGACGCGGCACCGCGCCACCGCCGAGCGGTCATGCGACGACGGTCGCGCCTGTGTGATGCCGCTGTGCACCGGGTGGGTCGACGCCCGGTGGTGTGAAGGTCGGTCTTCCCCTCGGTGTCGACGTGATCGTCCACTCGCTGTGGTGAACATGGCGATGGTGGGCGCCGCAGAGCAGCACCATGTTGTCGAGATCCGTCCCACCGCCGTCCGCCCAATGCGTGACGTGATGCGCCTCGCACCACAACGACGGGACCGGGCAGTTCGGAAACGCACACCCCCGGTCCCGGACAGTCAAGGCCCGACGCTGCGCCGGAGTGACGAGCCGTGTGGTGCGGCCCATGCTCAGCGGAACACCGTTGTCGTCCACGACGATCGGCGTGACCTGCGCATCGCACGCCACCGCACGCGCCGTCTCCGGAGTGAGCGTGGCGCCCCACGGCCTCCACGGCAGACCGATCCCATCGAGCAGCGCCGTGATCGACACGCTCCTTCGCTCGGCGGCTGTATCCGCGCGACGTTCGAGGTCACGCTGATTCACCAACACAGTCACGTGCGGCTTCTCACCCGCCTCCATGCCGGCGGCACCGGAATCGAGGAACCTGCGGCACACCTCGACCAACGCATCCGCCCGCCGTTTCCGCGGCGACCTGCGGTCGGGTGTTCCGTCCTCGGCAGGCTGCGGTGCCGACAGCTTTGACAACGCCGTCAACAGCACCTCACCCGAGAGGGCATCGAAGTTCCCGTGCACCACCACACGGCCATGCAGCGTGTGCGACACCGATAGGTGGTTGAGGTTGTCGCGTTCGCGCGTCGGCGGACCATCACTTTCGGCGTCCAGGCGGACCTCGAGGCGTTCCTTTGCGCGCCGCACCGACGCGGTCGTGGTTCCGGGACCGGGAACCGCCGCCGCCAACAGCGCATCGCGGCAGAACGCCGCAACCGTCTCGTACTCGTCGGTGTCGGCCTCGGCCAGCGCTGCAAGCAGCGACGGCGGCGTCTCGAAGAAGTCGCAGATCATCTGGGCGTGTGTCGGCGAGACCCGTTGTTCGGCAACAGCAGCAGCGATCTCGGGCTGCGACCGCAGGCTCACCGCGAGATTGACGACCCGCCGCGCCTTATGAACCTCGAGCATCGTCCGCGCCGCCAGCCACGACCCCGCATCCCGGAACCCGTCTTCGCCGGCGATGCCGCGCTCGACCACCTCACCCATGAGCGCGATACTCCGCGCCTGCAGACGGGCGATCTCCGCGTACACATCGAGCACCTCGCCACGCAACTCGGCATCACCGAGCTGCCACGGCTCCCCGCGTGCTGTCTGTGAATCCCCCGACCCCATGCGACAAATCTACTTCGCCAACACGTTCGAAACAAGAGGTTTCGACGATCGTGGTCGAGTTTTTCTCACTCCCGCAGGTTCTGCACCCCATGTCGAACTCTGCACCCCGCCACGTCCGACACGGGTCGTCCACGCCACCGCCATCGAACCCGAATTCGCATTGCATATAACGTAATTCGGTTCCGAAGAAAGCGGCGTACATGTCTAGCGGGGGACGCTTCCCGTATGACAGAGTCGGCGACGGGGAGCGAACGGGGTGGGGAGCGTCGTGACGACGAACAGCATCGAGAGATCGAACGGCATCACGGCATCGAACAGCATCGAGGGCCGTGGAACAACGGACCGAGGGTCCGGAGTCAGGGCGCTGGTGGAACTGGTCCGGCCCCACCGCAAGGTCGTCGCCGTCGGGCTTCTTCTCGGCCTGGCGGGATCCTTCGGGGCCCTCGCGCAGCCGATGGCGGCCCGCGTCATTCTCGATGCCGTCGCCGCGGGAACCGGCTTCCTCGCGCCGCTGTCGGTTCTGATCGCCCTCCTCGTGGCGGGATCGGTCATGTCCGGCGCGCAGATGTTCCTGCTCGAGCGGGCAGGCGAACGCATCGTTCTGGGCCTGCGCCTGCGTCTCGTTCGCCGACTGCTCCACCTCAGGGTGCAGGAGTACGACCGCAGGCAGACCGGCGACCTGCTCTCCAAGGCGGGCTCGGACACGACGCTGCTGCGTTCGGTGCTCACGGCCGGCGTCCTCGATGCCGTGCCGGGAATCGTGACGGTGATCGGCGCGATCGGCCTCATGGCGTATCTCGACTGGATTCTCCTCGTCGTCGTCCTCGGGGTGATGCTGGCGGTGATGCTGGTCGTCGCCCCGGCTCTGGCACGGATCAAGGATGCGACCCACTCGGCACAGGACCACGTCGGACTGATGACCTCGGCCCTCGAACGGGCCCTCGGAGCCGTGCGCACCGTCAAGGCCGGCGGAATGCAGGACACCGAGGCGGACCTGATCGGCTCCCATGCCGAGAACGCGTACGCCGCCGGCATCCGAACCGCGAGACTCGACACGCTCGTGGGCGTAGGAACCGGTGTCGCACTGGAACTCTCCTTCCTCGCCGTCATGGGGGTCGGCGGCTATCGCGTGGCCAGCGGCGCCCTGCCTGCCGCCGACCTGATCGCCTTCCTCCTGTACGTCATGTATCTCGCCTCCCCGATCCTGGTGATCACCGTCGCGGTGACGCAGCTGCAGAAGGCATTCGCTGCGCTCGCCCGGATCGCCGAGGCCGACGACATGGAGACCGAGTTCCCCGACGTCACGACGGTGAACACGCCCGCCCCCACCCCGCCGCGCGCATCCCGGCACCAGGGGTCGGCGGCCGAGGACACACCGCAGACGCCGCCCGAGGTGGAGTTCGATCAGGTCACCTTTGCCTACCGGACGGGCGAGCCCGTACTGAAAAACGTGTCGTTCCGGATCTCTCCCGGCAGCAGGACGGCCGTCGTCGGGCCTTCCGGAGTGGGCAAGACGACCGTCCTGAACCTGCTCGAACGCTTCTACACGCCCACGTCCGGACGCGTCCTGCTCGACGGCCGGGACATCGCGACGATCCCGCTGGACCGGCTTCGCGCCCGCATCGGGTACGTCGAGCAGGGTGCGCCCGTGCTCGACGGCACGCTCCGCGAGAACCTGGTCTACGGGATTCGCCGTGAGGTCTCCGAGCGCGAACTCCTGCGCGTGGTTCGCGCGGTCCGGCTGGACGAGGTGATCGCGGGTCTCGGCGAGGGGTTGAACAGCCCTGTGGGAGAGCGTGGTTCGCAGCTGTCGGGCGGCGAGCGGCAGCGGGTGGCGGCTGCGCGGCTGTTGCTGCGCCGTCCCGGACTCGTCCTCCTGGACGAGGCGACCTCGCAACTGGACTCGCTCAACGAGTCGGCCGTTCACGAAGCCTTCGACGACGCGACCGCGCACGCGACGACGATCGTCGTCGCCCACCGGTTGTCCACCGTCGTGTCGGCAGACCGGATCATGGTTCTGGAAGGCGGGGGCGTGCGTGCCGTCGGCACCCACGCCGAACTCATGGCGACCGACGACTTCTACCAGGACCTCGCGCGCGGGCAACTGCTGCCCCAACACTGATCGGCGCGCGATGCGGCAGGGGCGAGGACGTCACTGCCGAGCGGGGTGCTCCTCCGCGGGGCGAACCGGGTCGCGTGCGACGGGGCACGACATGCAGCGTGGCCCGCCGCGGCCCGATCCGAGTTCGGAGCCACGGATCCGCAGGACTTCGATCCCCGCGTCCTCGAGGCGCGCGTTGGTCTCGACGTTGCGCTCGTACGCGACCACGACGCCGGGTTCGAGTGCTAGAGTGTTGTTTCCGTCGTCCCACTGTTCGCGTTCGGCGACGACGTCGTCGAGTCCCGTGTCGATCACGCGCAGCTTGCCGATGCCCATCGCGTCGGCGGCGGCGTCGAGGAAGGGTGCGCCACCGTCGATACCGACCCCTCCCCCGTCGGTACGACGAATGGTGAACGCCGTCAGTTGGTCTCGCGCAGCCGGGTACATGACGACGGCGTCGGTGTCGACCATCGTGCAGACGGTGTCGAGGTGCATCGTCGCCCGCTGCTGCGCAATCGGCACGACGAGCACGGTGTGGGCGAGTTCGTCGTCGAAGACGCTGCGCGCGAGCGCTTCCGCACCGGCCGGGGTGGTCCGTTCGCCCACTCCGATCGCGAGGACGCCGGGCGCGAGCAGCAGGACGTCGCCGCCCTCGACGGGCGCGGTCCGTGACTCGTACGCGCGTCGCACCCCGTGGAACCGCGGGTGGTGCGCGTAGATCAGGTCGGTGACGGACGCCTCGCGCACCCGGGCACGCATCGCGAGCGACGTGATCGCGACACGATGCCCGATCCACACCGAGGAGTCGCGCGTGAACATCAGATTCGGCAGTGGGTCGATCACGAAGTCGGCTCCGTGGTGCATGCGCCGCACGAGCGACGGCGAAGCGGCATCCGGCGGCAACTCGTCGAACGTCATCCCCGACGTGAGGACGTGCGCGAGTTCGGCCGCGGGGAGCGTGCGCAGATGCGCGGCGAGGTCGCGCGCGAGCCCGGAGCCCGTCCGGCGCTCGTCGACGGCCGCCCCGATCCCCTGCATCCGCGCGGCGCCGCTCACGGTGAACGCCTCGGTGAGCAGGTCGGCCAGCAGCAGCACCTCGATCCCGCGGCCGCGTAGGAGGTCGGCGAACGCGTCGTGCTCGGCCTGCGCGCGGTCGACCCACGGCAGCCCGTCGAACAGCAACTGATCGAGGTTGCGGGGCGTGAGCCTGCGCAACTCGTCGCCCGGACGATGGAGAATCACCGTCCGCAGCGTCCCGACCTCCGAATCGACACCGAGAGCCGGGGAGACGGCACCGGGGGCAGAGTCGACACCGAGGGGACGTTCTTCTCCGACCGCGTTCATCCGTCCACGGTAGAACTACCGATCCGCCGGCGCGCGCTCTCCGTCGTGGCGCATCGGGATGTGGTCGATTCCGGCCTCGACGTAGCCGGGTCCGGTCGTCTCGAAGCCGAACCTGCGGTACCAGCCCTCGAGGTACGCCTGCGCGCTGATCTCGACGGGACCGGCGACGTCGGCGAGCGCAGCACGGATCAGCGCGGCGGCGACGCCCCTCCCCCGCGCATCCCTCGCGGTGGCGACGCGGCCCAGGTGTGCGGCGGCGGGATCGTCGCGCAGCACGCGGAGCGTTGCGAGCACCCGGCCGTCGCGATCGTCGGCCCAGTACAGCGTGGTCGTGGTCTCGAGATCGCGGTCGTCGAGTTCCCGCTCGTCGACGATGCGCTGTTCGTGCACGAAGACGTCCGTGCGCAGCGCCATGATCCGGTAGAGCGTCACGGGATCGAGGTCGCGCAGCAGCGCGCGGGAGATGCCGATCGAGTCGTCGAGTGCCACGTCGGCACCCTACGACGCGGGCGCGACGAGGCGAGCGAGACGCGACGCCACCCACCACCCCACGTGCTGTGAGATGTGGATCACAGTAGTGTGGTGACTCCGACGAAGCGCACGGCGTCCCCGAACCCTACGGAGCGCCGCGACGGCATCGAGCCCGGTACCGAGCCGGACGACACCGAGGAGGCCCTCGTGTACGAAACTCCGTTGCGGCCGAGTTCGCCTCGACCGGGTACCCGCCCGACCGTCTTCCTCGCCGACGACATGACGCCCGTCGAAGCAGAGGTCTTCGAGGAATGGCTCCGGGCACGAAGCAACGGCGACGGCGTCGAGGTCGTCCGCACGACGTCCACCGATCTCGAGACGCTCGCACTGCGGACCGACGACCCGCTGCTCACCCCGGTGCGTGCCGTGTGGGTCTCCGATCCCGTCGTCGACACGTCGGGTGATCTGCGCGCGCTGCTCGGAGATCCGCTGCGGGTCGGCAGGCGGCGGCAGAAGAAGGCGCGCCGCACGAACCCGAGCAGCTGCCGGATCATCGCCGGCGAACCCGCCACCCTCGACGTCCTGCGCGAACGCCACGACGACTGCGACGGAACGTCGCTCGCGACGTTCATCGTCCGGCGCGCCCATCTCGCGCTCGAACGCAGCGAACGCGCGATCCTCGGCTCGGAGTTCAAGGTGTCGCGGTTCGTCGTCGAGGAGATCACCGGCTCGAAGCGCTTCCGCGACGGTGCGCTGCGCCTCGCGCGCGAACTCGGCCGCACCCGCTCGGACGTGCGCGAGCACGCCGTCGCGGCGCTCGAGGAGATGATCGCGACGCAGAGCCGGCGCGCGACCGTCGTGTGGAGCAGGCTCGGCCGCTACTTCGCTCGCGCGTACCGGCTCGACGTCGACACCACGAATCTCGACGAGATCCGCGAGCTGGGTTCACGGCATTCGCTCGTGTTCCTCCCGAGTCACCGCTCGTACCTCGATCCGCTGGTGCTGCGCCCCGCGCTCACGACCCACGGCCTGCCACTCAATCACGTGATGGGCGGGCTCAACGTGGGGTTCTGGCCGATCGGGCCGATCAGCAAGCGCAGCGGCACCGTGTTCATCCGGCGGCGCATCGGCGACGACGACGTCTACAAGTGGGCGTTGACGGAGTACATGCACTATCTCGTCGCGAAGCGCTTCAACCTGGAGTGGTACATCGAGGGTGGCCGCAGCCGCACCGGCAAGCTGCGCCCGCCGCGCTTCGGGCTGCTGCGCTATCTCTCCGCCGCACTGGACGACGCCTCGCCCGACTCCCCGGACGCGTATCTCGTTCCGGTGTCCATCACGTACGACCAGCTGCACGAGGTCGGCGCGATGGCCGACGAGGCCCACGGCGCCCCGAAGACACCCGAGGGTTTCCGATGGCTCGTCGGATACGTTCGCGCACAGGGGAAACGGCACGGCGTCGCCCACGTGACGTTCGGCAGGCCGCTGTCGTTCCGCGAGTATCTGGGGCGGGAGGACGACCGCAGGCTCGCGGTGCAGAAGACGGCGTTCGAGGTGTCGCATCGCATCAACGCCGTCACGCCGATCACGCCCGCCTCGCTCGTGATGTACGCGTTCCTCGGCATCGAGGATCGCGCGCTCACCGCACGCGAACTCGAGTCGATCCTCCGTCCGCTCGTCAAATACATCCGCAGACGTGGCCTCCCGACGGCGGGTGGCGTGGATCTGCGGGATCCGGCGGTCGTCACCGACGCGCTGCGCACGCACCTCGACGCGGGCGTGCTCCGGACGTTCGACCGTGGCTCCGAGCCGGTCTTCCACCTCGCGCCGGGCCAGCATCTCGTCGCGGCGTTCCACCGCAACAACAGCATTCACTTCTTCGTGACGCGTGCGATCGCCGAGATGGTGGTCGAAGCGGCCGCCGCAGGCCGTAGCGAGGATCCCATCGCCGCGGGCTGGGCGGAGGCACTGCGGCTGCGCGACGTCCTCAAGTACGAGTTCTTCTTCGGCGACAAGGCGTCGTTCGCCGCGGACCTGCGCGTCGAACTCGACGCGATCGATCCCGACTGGGAGAAGCACGCGGGCGAGACGAGCCGCGGGCTCGAGATGCTCGACGCGATGTCGCCGTACCTCGCACACCGCGTCCTGCAGCCGTATCTCGACGCGTACGCGGTGGTCGCGGACGAACTCGCTCGCGAACCGGTCGGCGGCGAGGTCGATCGGGCGGCGTTCGTACGCCGATGCCTCGACGCCGCCGAGATGTCGCGGCTCCGCCAGCAGATCGGCAGCCGCGAGTCGATCTCCACCGAACTGTTCTCCACCGCACTGCAGTTGGCGGACAACCGCGGCCTGCTCGGTGGCGACGACGCGGATCTCGCCGACCGCCGCACCGCGTTCGCACGCGAGATGCACGCGCACGTGGCGAGAGTCGTGCGGATTCGCGATCTCGCGCACGGCCGACTGGATCTCGTCGAGGAGGATGGCCGATGACCGACGGCAGTGCGCTCACGCGCCTCGTGCGCGACGTCCACACGGCGCAGCAGGGACCCGACGTCGTCGCGATCTTCGACTACGACGGCACCGTCATCGACGGCTACTCCGCACTCGAGGTGTATCGAGACCGAATCCTCCATCGCGACATCGGGTTTCGAGAGCTCGTCCGAACCGGGGCCAGGGCGGCACAGATGGGGCTCCTCGGCTCCGACGTGCACGGCCTGATGAACGGCGCCGTCGCCGGGCTCGCCGGGCGGCGTCACGACGACCTGCGCGAGTGGGGCAGCAGGCTGTTCCGGGAACGGTTCGCCGCCATGATCTTTCCCGGCATCAGACGCCTCGTCGAGGCGCACCGGCGCGCGGGTCATCATCTCGTCATGGCGACGTCCGCAACCGAGTACCAGGCGCGAGACGTCGCCGAGGATCTCGGGTTCGACGCGCTCGTCTGCACCTTCCCGGAAGTCCGGGACGACGCGCTCACGGGTCGGCTCGCGGCTCCCCCGCTGTGGGGACCGGCGAAGGCCCGTGCGATCGGCGAGTATCTGCGCCGCCGGGGCGCGGACGCCGGCGCGTCGTACGCGTACAGCAACGGCGCCGAGGACGTGCCGCTGCTGGAGGAAGTGGGCAATCCCGTCGCGCTCAACCCGGACGACGGACTGCGCGGTGTCGCTCGCTCCCGCGGGTGGGCGACGGCCGATCTCGCGCCGCCGAAGCGCGGAGTGTCACCGATTCCGGTCGCCCGGACCGCGGCGGCGCTCGGCGCCCTCGTCGGTGCCGCGGGGGTGGGTCTCGGAGCCGCGGTCGCCGCCGACGACCGCCGCACCGTCGCGAACCTCGTCGCCACCGTGGCACCCGATCTCGCCCTCACGCTCGCGGGTGTGCGGGTGCGCGTGCGCGGCGCCGAGAAGGCCGACGCCGCACGGCCCGCCGTATTCGTGTTCAACCACCAGAGTTCGCTGGACCTGCTCGTGCTCGGCGCCGTCCTGCGCACCGACGTCACCGGGATCGCGAAGAAGGAGGCGGCCCGCGATCCGCGGTTCGCCGCCGTCGGTGCGTTGTTCGACGTCGCGTACGTCGACCGCTCCGGCGGCCGCGCCGCGCGGGACGGCCTGCGTCCCGCCGTCGACAAGCTCCGCTCCGGGATCTCGATCGCGATCGCACCCGAGGGAACCCGCTCGCCCACACCGCAGTTGGGGCCTTTCAAGAAGGGCGCCTTCCATCTCGCGCGGCAGGCGGGTGTCCCGATCGTGCCGATCGTCATCCACGGCGCGGGCGACCTGATGTGGCGCAACTCCCTCGTCGCGCACGCCGGGACGGTCGACGTCGAGGTGCTCGATCCCGTCCCGGCCGACACGTGGACGACCGCGAACCTCGACGATGCCGTCGCCGAGGTTCGCGAGTCGTTCGTCGCCGCACTGCGTGAGCGCGACGCCCGTGCCGACCTCGGATCGACGCTGTGACCGGGCTGCTCTGACTCACCGCACCCGAAACCCGGCGTGGCGGTGACACGTCGGTCAGGATGGAGCGCGTGTACGACGACACACTCGACGATCTCGGTGATCAGGCCGAGTCGAAGCGCGGCCTGTTGCGAGCATCGCTCCCGGCCTACCTGCTGGGCGCCGTGCTCGCCGGCGCGTACGTCGGCATCGGGTCGATCGCGCTCGCGTCCGTCGGCGGCCCGCTCGACCGAGCCGACTCGCCGTTCCTGATTCCCGCGACGGGCGCCGTGTTCGGGATCGCGCTCGCCGTGGTCCTGTGGGCCGGCTCCGAGCTCTTCACCGGTAACAACCTGATCTTCACCGTCGCCGCGCTCCGACGCCGTGTCCGCTGGCGCGACACCGCCGCCATCTGGTTCTGGAGCTATCTGGGAAACCTCGCCGGATCGCTGGCGCTCGCTGCGCTCGTCGTGTGGTCGGGCGTCCTGTCGGTCGGCGGATCCGACGAGTATCTGGCGTCGCTGGCGTCGGACAAGATGAACGATCCCGTCCTCGAACTGTTCCTCCGCGGGATCGTGTGCAACTGGCTCGTGTGCCTCGCGATCTGGACGTCACTGCGCGCGAAGGGCGACGCGGCGAAGCTCGTCTTCGTCTTCGGCCTCATCCTCGTGTTCGTCGCCGCGGGCATGGAACACAGCGTCGCCAACATGTCGATGCTCACGATGGCGCTGTTCGACGGCGCGGGCGGCGACGTCACGTGGGGCGGATTCGTCCACAACCTCGTCCCCGTCACGCTGGGCAACGTGATCGGCGGGGCCGTGTTCGTCGGAGGCGCCTACGTCCTCGTCGCACGCGCCCGCGACACGGCGGTCACAGAAAAGAACTGAACTTCGCGTTGGCCTTGCGCATCACGAACTCGTACGGGAACGCGAACTTGCGCTTCCACCAGTAGCCGAACCGGACGTCGAACGAGCTGTAGACGAGGAAGCGGTTCTTGGCGATGCCCTCGAGGATGCGATCCGCGACCTTCTCCGGTGACGCGGCGCGCCCCTCGAACAGTGCGACCATCTTCCGCACGCGTGGATCGTCGCGGTCGACGCCCGCGATCTCGACCGTCCCGACCAACGGCGTCTTGACGGCACCGGGAACGACGACGCTCACCCCGATGCCGTGCCGCTGGAGATCGAAACGGAGTACCTCCGAGAGACCGCGCAGGCCGAACTTCCCGGCGCTGTAGGCGGCGTGCCAGGGCAGCGCGAGCAGGCCGGCCGCCGAGGAGACGTTGACGAGGTGGCCGCCGCGGCCCGCGTCGACCATGCGCGGCACGAAACTCTCGATGACGTGGATCGGGCCCATGAGGTTGACGTCGACCATCGCCTTCCAGTGGCGATGTTCGAGATTCTCGACCGTGCCCCACGCCGAGACGCCCGCGATGTTCATCACGATGTCGACGCTCCCGAACTGCTCGTGGATGTCGTCGGCGAACTCTCGGACGGCGTCGTAGTCGGTGATGTCGAGTGCTCGCGTCGCGCTGACGGTCCCGCCGCGCGCGGCCGCGAGTTCGGCGGTCTGCGCCAGGCCGGCCTCGTCGCGGTCGGTGAGCAGCAGCTCCGCGCCTGCCTGTGCGGCGGCGAGAGCCGTGGCACGGCCGATCCCGCTCGCAGCGCCCGTGATGAAGCATCGTCTACCGTCCAACGCTGCGGCGGCCACTGGTTCCCCCCGGTCGAGGTCTCGTTCGGTTCACCCGTTGCGCACGGGTCTACCACACGGCGGTGCGCCGCGCTGCCGACGTCGGTGGTGACGGCGGTGCGGTCAGGGCCGGGCCGCGAGCTCGGTGCGCAACTCCAGCAGGGTGTGCTCGATCGTGTCGACCGTCTCGTTCTCGCCGCGACCCCGCGCGTGGCGAACGCGGTCCTGCATGACGGCGATCGCCTTGCGGAGTTCGGCATCACTCATGGTGTGTTTCATGTCACAAGTGTGACGTGGATCCGTGCGCCGCGCCACCCCGGGAGGGCGTGCGGCGACGGCGCCGAGGGCCGTTCACGGGCGCCTGCCGAGGCCACAAGATTCCGGGCAGCCCGCTTCGCGCGTAGTTAATAACAGGTAACTAGACGATGCGCAAGTGGCCGCGCGACCGTTCGCGTGAATCGTCCCGCTGTCACAGTCCGGTCGTCGCCGTATCGTGACCGTGAACCGCTGGCGAAGCCATGTCCGCGGACACGAGTTGACCTGCGGTGACCACTGAGCGCAGACCCGACTCGCAAAAGTGGGTTATTCATGGATAACATTGCAAGCGACAAGATCACGAATTAGCATCGGTCTGGGGAGTTACCGACGGGCAACCCGTCGGTGCTGTGTGATGCGCATCGATACCGAATCGTCCCGGCCATGACGACACACACGACCTGACGTCCGAACCCGGAGAGGATCACGCGGCCACGATGGCAGACTTCGCAGCGCGGTTGAACAGACTGTTCGAAACCGTCCATCCCCCGGGCCGGAAGCCTCACACGAACGCCGAGGTCGCGGCCGCGCTCATCGCCGACGGGCACCAGATCTCGAAGCCCTACATCTCGCAGCTCCGCTCCGGACAGCGCACCAACCCGTCGGACGAGACCGTCGCCGCCTTCGCGCGGTTCTTCAAGGTCAAGCCCGAGTACTTCTTCAACGACATCTACGCGGCGAAGGTCGACAACGACCTCGATCTCCTCGCCCAGCTGCAGGGCTACGGCCTGCGCAAGCTGTCGAGCCGTGCGTTCGACCTCTCGGAGGAGTCGCAGAGCCTCCTCACCGCGATGGCCGAGAAGCTCCGCGTCAGCGAAGGACTACCCGCGGTCCCGCCCGACGCGTCTCGCTGAGCCGAGCGCCCGCCCGCTCTATCCGACCGCCACTGCCGTGCTCTCGCGGCGGTGGCGGTCGTCGTATGCGGACGCGATCGTGAGCACCCAACGGCGCGCGGACATGCCGTCCGGCGGCGCGATCCACTCGGTGTCCAGGACCGCGGAGCCGTGCGGATCGTCGATCCACTCGACGAGCGCCGCAACCCGATCGGCGGTTCCGTCCGGCAGGGGCACCCGGCCCGTCGGGAACAGGCCCGCGCCGGCCTGGATGTAGAGGGCGTCCACGATCTGCGCGACGGCGTCCTGCGCGTCGAGGACGGTCGTCGTGCGACCGCCGGGGCGTATCGTCGACACCTCGGGGAAGCGCGCGACCAGATCTCGCCGGAGCCCGCGGACACGGCGCAGCGTGAGGCGTGCCCGTACCCACAGCTCGACGGGAACCCACATCGTCCCCGTCGCGACGAGCACGGCTCCCGCACCCGCGACACCCACCGGCCACCCGGCGTCCGCACCCGTCGCCGCAACGCCCACCGCCGCGACGACGAGGACGAGCGCACCGAGTGTGAGCGCCGCGACACCCCGGCCGAGCGGGGTCCATGCGACGTAGCGGACGGTCATCGCGACGATGACGAGCCCCGCTGCGGCGGTGACGACGGCAGCGGGACGTTCGCTGCCCGACACCACGGACGCCGCCAGCACGAGCACCGTCGCCGTCGTCGCGGCCAGCGCGATCGGACGCATCCAGCGCCGCGAGACTCGCGAGGACGACGACACCGCACCGACCGTGCCCGACACGACCCCGAGCGTCGTCGCACCGACCGCGAGCGTCCACCGCAGATCGGTGCCGGGTGCCAGGGCGCGGAGTGCTGCGCCGACCGGCGGCACCCACACGACGCTCGCGAGCGTGAGGAACGCGACCGCGACGAGCAACGCCATCCGCAGCGGGGTCGCGCCGCGTACCAGCACTCGCCCGACTCGTGCTCCCGCCGCGAGCGCGCAGAACACCGTGATCACCCACGCCGTCATCGGCCGAGAGCCTCGTCGTAACGCAGGACCGACACCGTGTGGCCGCGGCCCCGCATCGTCTTGACGCGGGCGAGGAACAGCGACGCGAAGGTCTCCGCCTCCCACTCGTCGACGGCGGCCTCGTCGTCCGCCGAATCGCCGGCCTCGAGCCGACGCTCGTTCAGCATGTAGGCGATGAGGTCGTCGCTCACCTCGAGCAGCGCGTCACGTGCCTGCACCCCGCGATGGCCGAAGACGATGTGACCGAGTTCGTGCGCGAGCGTGCGTTCCGGATCGGGGAGCCCCGGAGCGAGCGCGATCACGTCGCGGTCGTCGTACTCCCGTCGCTGACCACACACGGCACCCGCGAGTCGAGGTGACCACTCGATCACGATCGACCGGCCCCGCGCCTGCGCGAATGCCGCCACCGCATCGGCGATCTCGACGGCCTCCGCCTCGGCTGCGACGTCGGCGACGGCGTCTACGGCTGTCGACACCCGCCGCAAGGACCTGCTGCGCGTCATCGCGCACCACCGCCGCCACCGAGGAACTCGGCGCGCGCAGCGGCGATCCGAGCCTGCTGCGCACGCGCACCACGGAACGTCAGCGCGCCGGCGCCTGCCGCGGCGGCGAGCACCGACAGCGTCGTGGCGGACACGACGACCGGATTCCACTCCGTCGCGGCGGACGTGGGCGCGGGCTGCTGCGCCGTCACGGCGGCGCCGTCGTCGACTTCGGGCTCACCGGGCGCACCGGGCTCGGCAGGCGCGGGGGCAGCGAGCGGAGGGGGCGCGGCATCGGCGTTGTCCACTGCTCCACCCGAACCCGCGCTGCCGCCCGACGACTCGGCGGGAGCAACGGCCCCAGGCGGTGCCGGGACCGGAGCGAGCGGCACCGGCATCGGCACGACGACGGGCCCCGCAGCAGGCGGAGCTGGCTCGGCCGCGGCACCCGGTCTCGCCGGTGGGCCCGCGTTCGGCGCCCCCGGGGCGACCGGTGCCGCGGTCGTCCTCGTTCTCGACGACGGCCGCGTCACCGGCCGAGTGGTCTCGGTCTGTGGGGTCCCGGTCTGTGGGGTCTCGGTCTGTGGGGTCCCGGTCTGTGGGGCCTCGGTCTCGGGACTCGTCCACGGTGCGGGCGGCATCCCGGTCGACGTCGACGTGACCGGCTCGGAGCTGGTCGACTGCGCCGCCGAGGTCGGTCGCGTCGAGGTGGTTGTCGTCGTCGAGGTGGTTGTCGTCGAGGTGGTTGTCGTCGAGGGAGGAGTCGTGGGCTCGGGAGTCGTCGAGTTCGAGGATGTTTCCGGCGCACTCGTCGGCAGGGCCGTGGACGTGAGGGTCGTGACGTCCGGTGTCGTCGTGCGGGTCCGAGTCGGACGTTCACCGCAGTCCGGTCCGTGCCGGTGGTGATGGTGCCCGCAGGAATGGTGTCCGCGTGTCTCGGTGGCCGGCTCCGCGAACGCGACGGGGAGGACGAGGAGCGGGAGTCCCACGCACGCCGATGCGACGATGGTCAGCGCCATCGTCCGTAGAGACGAGCGTCCACGCGTCGCCGGCATCGAGTCCTGCCTCCCCTGAAGTTCCCCCGGCGATCATAGAGGTGTGCGGCGACCTCGACCCTCTCGCCGATCGGCCACTCGCGTCCGCGAGCCGCGTCCGCCGGCCGCTGCGGCCAGGCGGATCAGCTCCGCGCGCCCGGTGCACCACCGTGATTCGCGAGGTCGGTGAACCACTCCCTCGCATGGCGTCCCATCGCGATTCCGTACTCGAGCGTCGCGCGCTGGTAGGCGACGACGTCGGCGAATCCGTCGGGGAGTTCCAGCGCGTCTAGTCGCTTCCGCTGGGCCTCGAGCGCGGCCAGATCGGCCTCGGCGCGCTGCTGGATCCGGCGCAGCACCGGTTCACGGTCGGTGTCGGCGAGCAGGCCGAGGAAGAACAGCCGCGGCAGCGCCGCCGCCTCGAGGTCCGGTCCGCCGAGATCGCCGGTCATCCAGCGCTCGAACTCCGTCCGGCCCGCCTCGGTGGTGCGGTAGACCTTCCGGCCACGCCCGCCCGGTTCGACGCTCGCGACCTCGATCCAGCCCTTGTCGAGCAGCACGTCGAGGGCCCGCCTGATACTGCCCGCACTGGCGCTGTAGAGCAGGGCGACACCCGCCTCGAAGTTCTTGACGAGGTCGTACTGACTCTGCGGAGCGAGCAGCAACAGACCCAGGATCACGTACGCCATCGGCCGAGCCTACCGCGACCGTTGACCCTCATAGACATGTCTAGTAGACATATTGTCGGAGGTGGCGCGATGACCACATCGATCCGAACTCGCCCGACGATCCACATCTCGCCCGGCAACGCCGTGAGCGACGACGTGGACGCTCGGCTCACCGACCTCGTCACACGTCTGAGCACTCAGCGCACCCTGCACCACGTCGTCCTCGCCGTGGCCAGCGCCGACGACCGCCGCCACTGGTCGGGTGGAGCGGGACCCGCCGGCACCGAACCGCCGCCGAGTCCGGAGACTCCGTTCTTCATCGCCTCCGTCACCAAGCGCTTCATCGTCACCTTGCTGCTGCAGGCACACGAACGCGGCGAACTGCACCTGGACGCACCCGCCGTCACCTACCTGCCGTCCTCGGTCACCGCCGGACTTCACGTACGTGGCGGAGTCGACCGAACGTCGTCGATCACCGTGCGCCACCTGGCGAGCCACACCTCGGGCCTCCCGGACTTCTTCGACCACGGCGGCAGACGGAGCATCCAGCGACGGCTTCGGGCGGGCGTCGACACCGCGTGGACGTTCGACGACGTCCTCACCCACAACCGCGCCCAGCGGCCGCATTTCGATCCGCAGGACCTCGCGGCACGCACACAACGAGCGCGCTACTCCGACACCGGCTTCGTCCTGCTCATCTGCATTCTCGAAACAGTCACGGGCACAGCATTTCCCGATCTGATCGCCGACCGCATCACGACGCCGCTCGGGCTCGACTCCACCTGGCATCCCGCGGCGAGGCCCGCATCAGCGAACCTCGCCGCACCACTTCCGCTCCACGTGGGACGGCGCCGGGTCGACGTGACCGGCACCCTCGCCTCCAGCCACGACCTCTTCAGCACGACGGCCGACCTCCTCGTCTTCGAGCGGGCACTGCGCGCCGGGACGCTCTTCACCGATCCGGCCACACGGCACCTGCCGACGGAGCGGAGCAATCGGCTCCGCAACGCTCCCGTCCTTCGTTACGGACTCGGCACGATGCTGTTCACGGTGAACCGGTTCACGTTGCCGCGTGGTGGGCCGGTCACCCTCGTCGGTCATTCCGGGTCGACGGGCACGTGGCTGTTCACGTGTCCGGAACTGGGCGTGCATCTCGCCGGCACGGTCGACCGGACGGAGGCGCGGGGGCTGCCGTTCCGGATCATGGGCCGGTGCCTCCGGATCTGGCAGCGCGGATAGCCGTCACTCCTACGGACGTCAGCCCCTGCTCCGCCGCCACAGCACTGCCGTCGCGGCCGCCGAGACCATCAGAAGGCCCGCGCACCAGACGACCGCGATCCACCCCGCGTCGCCCACCCCGGTGCCGAGCAGCAGCCCACGGATCGCCTCGATCAACGGCGAGAACGGCTGATGTTCGGCGATCGGCTGGAGCCAGCCCGGCAGGGTGTGCACAGGGACGAACGCACTGGACAGGTACGGCAGGAACAGCAGTACGAACCCCAGCGCGGATGCGCCCTCGACGCTCCTCGCGACCAGACCGAAGGCCGCCGACAGCCACGACATCGCCGTGATGAACAGGACCAGGAGCGCCAGGGCGCCCAGCCATCCCCCGAGCCCGGCGTGCGGGCGGAAACCGATCGCCAACGCGGTGAGCACCACGAGCCCGGTCGAGACGAGGTTGCGGAGCACGCTCGCCGCGACGTGACCGGTGAGCACGGCCGAAGGCAGCACGTTCATGGTCCGGAAGCGCGTGACGATGCCCTCGGTCATGTCCTTGGTGACGCTCATCGCGGTCGTCGACGCGCCGTAACCGGCACACAGCACGATCACCCCCGGCACGACGTAGTCGACGTAGGAGCCGTCGATGTCCATCGCTCCGCCGAACACGGTGGTCATGAGCAGCATGAGCAACACGGGCAGGAGAACCGACACGAACAGCGCGTCCACGTTGCGCAGCGAGTGCCGCACGCTGCGGTGGACCATCACCGCCGTGTCCGACAGCGGCGCCGGCCGGACGGGGGCGCTCATGCCGCCGCTCCGTCCGCGGGCCGCGTCTCGGCGGCGTCGACGGCGCGCCCGGTGAGGGCGAGGAAGACGTCGTCGAGGCTGGGACTCCGAACTCCTACCGTCTCGGCACCCGGCGCGAGCCCGTCGAGGACGCGGCGCAGGCCGGCAGGTGACCCGTCGGTGGGAAAGGTGTCGACGGTGCCGTCGGCGTAACGGACGTCCACCACGTCCTCGCCGAAGCGCCGCTTGAGCTCGGAAGCGGTGCCGGACGCGATGATCCGGCCGTGGTCGAGTACGGCGATCTCGTCCGCGAGCTGGTCCGCTTCCTCGAGATACTGCGTCGTCAAGAGCACGCTGACGCCGTCGTCGACGAGTTCGCGCACGAACTCCCAGACTCCCTGACGGCTGCGCGGATCGAGTCCCGTCGTCGGCTCGTCGAGAAACAGCACCCGGGGCCGCGCCAGGATGCCGACCGCGATGTCCAGGCGCCGACGCATGCCGCCCGAGTAGGTGCCGACGCGGCGGTCGGCCGCGGCGGCGAGGGCGAAGCGCTCGAGTGTCTCGTCGACGACCTCGGGCACCCGGCGCCGCGGCACCCGGCTCAGCCTTGCCATCATCGCGAGGTTCTCCCGGCCGGTGAGCAGGTCGTCGACGGCGGCGAACTGCCCGGTCAGACCGATCGCCCCGCGGACGGCCGCCGGTTCTCTCACGACGTCGTGCCCCGCGACCTCGGCGACCCCGGCGTCGGGCCGGGTGAGCGTGGACAGGATGTTCACGAGCGTGGTCTTCCCCGCGCCGTTGGGCCCCAGCAGGCCGACCCCGGCGAGACTTCCAGGTCGACACCCGCGAGCACCGTCGTCGCGGCGTACGACTTCTCCAGCCCGGCGACCCTCACTATCGGATCGGACATGACACGACCTCCTCACTGTGTACGAGCGAAACTGCGTACGAGCAACACTGTATGTGTAATAAACAGTATGTAGAGTAGACGAATCCCGTCAACCCCCGATACGCGATGCCCCGAGGAGAGTTCATGCCCGACAGCGCCCCGACCAGCGAGGAGCCCGACGGCGGGCCACAACTGCCGCCGGCGGTCGCAGCCGCGTGGGGCCTCACCCCGGCGCCGCGCCGTGGACCGCGGGCCGCACTCAGCGTGGACGCGATCGTGCGAACCGCACTCCGCATCGGCGACGAACACGGGCTCGCGGCCGTCTCGATGACGAGGGTCGCGGAGGAGCTCGGCTTCACCACGATGTCGCTGTACCGGCACGTCGGCTCGAAGGACGAACTGCTCACGCACGTCCAGGACGCGGCGCTCGGTCCGGCGCCCGACGACCTCGACGGGATGGGCTGGCGCACCGCATTGGCCACCTGGACACACCGCCTGCTGGACGCGTACGCGGCGCACCCGTGGACACTCGACATCCCGATCCCCGTCCCGCCGATGATGCCGCGGACCATCGAATGGATGGACCGCGCCCTCGGGGCGATGGCGGGACTGGAGTTGAGCCCCGCGGAGAAGGTTTCGACGACCCTGCTGCTGAGCGGGTACGCCCGCAACGAGGCGACGCTGTCGATCAGCATCGCCGAGGCAGAAGCCGGGGGCCCCGGCCCCGCGACCGACGACCGGGACTACGAGGCGGTACTGCAGCTCTTCGCCGATCCCGAACGCCTGCCGGCCCTCAGCGCGATACTTCGCGACGGCTCACTGTTCGACCACCCGTACGACGACGGACCGGACAACGACGGACCAAACGACGACGGACCGAACAACAACGGACCGAACGACGACGGACCGAACAACGACGAGCCCGAAGACCAGGACGAGTTCTTCCTTGCCTTCGGGCTGGCCCGCATCCTGGACGGGATCGAAGCGCACATCGCACGCCGCCACGACTGAACCGGCCCCGGTGAGTCCGGAGACTCGTCACTCTCGCCGCGACGTGAGCCGAAAGTGGCGCAGCGTCAACGGCTGCGCCAGCATCTGTTCTTCGTCCGGAAAGGTCACGGCGTCGGTCCGCCACCCCGGCCCCGCATATCCGACCAGAGACTCCTCGTCGCGCCAGGCACTCACGTACTGGACGCGGCACGGACTGTCCACGTCGACCAGGATCTCGTGGCGGACGAGGCCCGGATACCGCGCGGGAAAGCCCTCGACCAACTCCTCGCTACAGGTGCCTCTAGGAAAGAAAGCAGGGCCCGAACCTCGTGAGGTTCGGGCCCTGCTTTCGGTGTGGAGCTGAGGGGAATCGAACCCCTGACCTTCTCGATGCGAACGAGACGCGCTACCAACTGCGCCACAGCCCCGTGCCCTTGCGGACGTCGGAAACGATAGCAGGCGATCGGTGCGGAGTACCAATCGCCCCTCTACCGGGGCTTGTTCGGGCTACTGACCGGCTGCACGACGGAAGCCGTGGTCGTACTCGTAGCCGTCGAACTCGTCGTGGTCGGTGTCGTTGCGGTACGCGTAGTCCTCGTAGCTGTCGAGGTGATCGAACGCCGGGTCCTCGTCGTCGGCCTCGAGCACGACGGCGCCGGGACGACGCAGGCGCGTCGGGACGACGTCGAGATCGTGATCGGCCTCGGACTCCACACCGAGGTGCGCGCGCCGTAGTCGCGCGGTGCGGCGGCGGCGGATGTCCTGCTCGATCCTGACCTGACGACGCAGGTACACGAGGTAGCCCCCGGCACCGATCACGGCAGCACCGAACGCCCACCACAGCATCGGCGACAGGATCAGTGCGAGTGCACCCGCCATGATCGCGACGAAGACCGCGCCGAGCAGCGTGCGCTGCCGGAAGCGGTATCGCGTGGCACGTGCGATCGCGTCGGCCTCTGGATCGAAGCCGCCACGCCCGCGACGTATCGGCCTGTAGCCGTCGTCGTAGTCCTCGTCGTGCTCGTGGTACGAGTCGTACTCGTCGTGGAGGTCGGCATCCTGCAGGTCGGCATCGTGCAGGTCCCGCTCGCCCTGGTCGTCGTCGAGCATCTCGTCGCGAGTGTCCATACGGTCCTCCGCGGTGTAGCCGGGGTCGTCGATTTCCGGTTGCCAGTGGGGGTCGCTGCGGTGTCCGGTGGCCGGTCCGCGGCGAGAACGGCGCGCATCACCCCGGTGGAGCACCCGCGTCGCAAGGGCGACGTCGGTGGTCTGGAGGATGCGAGGTCGCTTGGTGACGAGCATCGGTACGAGCACGAAGAGCCACACCGCGACCAGTGCGATCACGAGAAACGAGTTGGGCACGACGCCACCTCCCCACGAACCGTCCACCTGCACCGATACGCCGCTTTCCCACAGTCGAGGCTAGCGGCGCAACCCTTCACATCTTCGCAGACGCGCCGAGGCCAGAATACTCATTAGTCACACCCGTCACACGCGTAAATCGGACTTCCGGACGAGAAAACCCAGGACGCCGGCCGGGAGAAAGGTTGCACAGGTCACGTCACCGGTGGGAAATGGTGTTCGTCACCCATCGTTGCTGGTGGATAACTGCAGGTCAGGCCCACGCAGCGCGACCGGCTCGAACGAGGACGTCCGCGGTGGAGGTGGCGACCTCCTCGACGGTCATCGCGACGAGAAGATGGTCACGCCACGCGCCGTCCACGTCGAGGTAGCGCTGCAGCACCCCCTCCTCGCGGAAGCCGACGTTGCGCAGCACGGTGCGGCTCGCGATGTTCTCGGGACGCACCGTCGCCTCGATGCGATGCAGCCCGACCGGGCCGAAGCCGTGGTCGACGCCGAGCGCGAGCGCCGCCGTCGCGACGCCGAGCCCCGTGACCTCGCTGTCGACCCAGTAACCGATCCACGCGGACCGGAGCGCGCCGCGCACGATGTTTCCGATCGTCAGCTGCCCGCAGTAGCGCCCGTCGAGTTCGATCGCCATCGGCAGCATCCGGCCGCTGCGCGCCTCCGACCGCAACGACCCGCACACCGCGGGATACGACGACACGCCGTGCCGTGCGTTCCACGGGGAGAGCCCCGTCGGTTCCCACGGCTCGAGATGCTCGCGGTCGCGCGTACGGATCCGGCTCCACGCCGCGCCGTCGCGCAGCCGGATGGCACGCAGCGTGACGACGCCGCCGCGCACGCGCAGCGGGCCGAGCCTCGGCGGCCACCCTGGATGCTTCGTCACGGCGTCAGCCGCGCTGCGCCAGGAACGTGACGTCGACGACGTCGCCCGTACGCACCTCGGTCACCTCCGGATCGAGCACGACGAGGCAGTTCGCCTCCGCGAGCGTCGCGAGCAGATGCGACGACGAGCCCTGCGCGCCGCCGAGCGCCTGGACGAGGTACTCGCCGGTCGCCTCGTCGCGCATGAGCTGGCCGCGCAGGAAGCTCTTCCGGTTCTCGATCGACGTGATGGGCGAGACCGTCCGGGCCGACACCGTCCGGCGCATCGTGCGGCGCCGCCCCAGCGCGATCCGGATCAGCGGGCGCACCATCACCTCGAAGACGACGAGCGCCCCGACCGGATTGGACGGCAGCAGGAACGTCGGCGTCTCGTCGCGGCCGAGCCGCCCGAAACCCTGGACCGAGCCGGGGTGCATCGCGATCCGGTCGATCTCGAGGTCTCCGAGATCGGCGAGCGTCTCCTCGACGATGCGCGACGCGGACCCACCGACGGCACCGGCGATCACGACGATCTCGGAGCGGATGAGCTGGCCCTCGACGACCTCGCGGAGCCGGCGCGGGTCGAGATCGACGATGCCGACGCGGTTGACGTCGGCGCCGGCGTCGCGCGCAGCGGCGCTGAGGGCGTAGGAGTTGACGTCGAAGACCTGCCCCGCACCCGGCGTGCGGTCCACGTCGACGAGTTCGCCGCCCACCGAGATGATCGAGAGACGCGGCCTCGGATGCACGAGCACCTTGTCGCGGCCGACCGCCGCGAGCAGGCCGACCTGCGCGGCGCCGATGATCGTGCCGGCACGCACCGCGACGTCACCGGGTTGCACGTCGTCGCCTGCACGGCGGACGAAGTCGCCCGACCGTACGGGCCGGGTGACGACGACGCGGCCGCCCTTCTCACGGTCCGAGGCGCGGTCGAGCGGGAGCACGGCGTCCGCGAGCGTCGGCAACGGCGCGCCGGTCTCGATGCGGACGGCCTGCCGCGGCTGCAGCCGGGTGGGCTGCCGCGAGCCCGCCCGCACCTCGCCGACGACGGGAAGCATCAGATCCGCGTCGGCACCCGACTCGTCGACGTGCGCACCCGCCGTCCTGACGTCGACGCTGCGGACCGCGTAGCCGTCGATCGCGGCCTGATCGAAACCGGGCAGCGGCCGTTCCGCCACGACCTCTTCGGCACACAACAGTCCCTGCGCCTCGGAGATGGCGACGCGCACCGGACGCGGTGCGACGGCGGCAGCGGTCACCTTGGTCTGCTGTTCCTCGACCGACCGCATTCGCTACCGCCTCCGTCTCACCTCACCCGCCCGCGCCCGTGACCGGGGCTGCTACTCGCCGGGCCGATCCGAACGCTCCAGACGATCCGTCAGCCACGTGCGCAGCGACGGTCCGTATTCCTCGCTGTCGAGTGCCAAGTCAACCGCAGCACGCAGATAGCCCCCGGGATTTCCGAGGTCGTGTCTCGTCCCGCGATGCACGACGACGTGGACCGGGTGACCTTCCGAGATCATGAGGGCGATCGCGTCGGTGATCTGGAGTTCGCCACCGGCACCCGGCTCGATGCGCCGCAACGCGTCGAACACGGCGCGGTCGAGCAGGTACCGCCCGGCCGCGGCGAAGGTGGACGGTGCGTCCTCGGCGGCCGGCTTCTCGACCATGCCGAGGACCTTGAGGACGTCGGGATTCGCGGCGTCCGGGACCGTCTCGACCTCGAACACGCCGTACGAGCCGACCTGGTCCTCGGGAACGTCGATCGCACACAGCACCGAGCCGCCGCGCTTGGCGCGGACCCGGGCCATGATGTCGAGGACGCCGCGGGGCATCACCAGATCGTCGGGCAGCAGGACGGCGATCGCGTCCTCGTCGTCGTCGAGAACCTCCTCGACGCGCCCGATGGCGTGCCCGAGACCGAGCGGCTCGTCCTGCACGACGGACTGCACCTCGAGCAGGCGCTGTGCCTTGCGGACCTTTTCGAGCAGGTGGTACTTGCCGCTGGCTTCGAGCTTGCTCTCGAGGACGAGGTCCTCGACGAAGTGCGCGACCACACCGTCCTTGCCGGGCGAGGTCACGATGACGAGGCGGTTGGCGCCGGAATCGGCCGCCTCACCCGCGACGAGTTCGATCCCGGGGGTGTCGACCACCGGGAGGAGCTCCTTCGGCACCGTCTTGGTCGCCGGGAGAAAGCGTGTCCCCATCCCCGCCGCGGGCACGACCGCCGTGCGGAAAGCCCTGGAAACGCGCGTAACGCCGTCATTCATGTCGATCACCATAGCCGTGCTTTCCTTGCAGGTACTCGCCGAGATACTGCGAGGACCCCGCACGATCGCGGGACGGTGCTCACGGGTGTGACCTGGGCTACCCCACCGCACGAGAGGAACGGCACACGTCATGGTCGAAGGCCCGGCCCCGACGAGCGGAGACGGCACGCCTGCGGGTGACGCCGCGGGCAAAACGGAGTGGCGCGCGCGGATTCTCGCGTCCCGCCGCACGCTGGACGACGAGACGCGGTCACGTGAGGCCCACGCGCTCGCGGAAGCCGTCGAGCGGCTGGGCCCGGTGGGAACGCTCGCGACCTATGCCCCGCTGCCGGACGAGCCCGGCTCGGGCTCGCCCGCGTCCCCGGACTCGTTCGTCGCGGCGGCGACCCGCGCGGCACGGCGCGTCCTGCTTCCGGTGACGCCCCCCGCCGGTCCGCTGTCGTGGAGCGTGTACGAAGGCCCCCGCAGCGTGCGCGAAGGACGTTTCGGGATCGTCGAGCCGATCGGCCCGGTGCTCCCGCCGAGCGAACTCGCCCGCGCGGACGTCGTCCTGGTTCCGGCGCTCGCCGTCGACCTGCGAGGAGTGCGACTCGGTCGCGGCGCCGGCTACTACGACAGGACCCTCGGTCACGCGCGTCCTGATGCGATGCTCGTCGCCGTCGTGCGGGACGACGACGTCGTGAACGAGCTGCCGGAAGACCCGTACGACATCCGGGTCGGGTGGATCCTCACACCGGGACGTGGGCCGGTCCGCGTGCCGGAATAGGGCGTCCGCGCACGGCGTTGAGCTTCGCGACTGGCGATACTGGCACTGTCGGCTGTAGAGTGCCAGCGCTACGGCTATTTCTGATCCGCGTGGAGGAACCGTGCCCACCTATTCGTACGCCTGCACCGAATGCGACAACCGCTTCGACATCGTGCAGAAGTTCACCGACGATTCGCTCACGACGTGCCCCGAGTGCTCGGGGAAGCTTCGTAAGCTCTTCAACTCGGTCGGCATCGTCTTCAAGGGCAGTGGTTTCTACCGCACCGACAGCCGTGGTGGCGGATCGTCGTCCGAGTCCGCGACTTCCGACTCGGGCTCGAAGAGTTCCACCTCCGCCTCGTCGAGCGATTCGGGCTCGTCGTCGAGTTCGAGCACCGCAGCATCGTCCTCGTCGTCTTCGAGCTCGTCGTCCTCGACCTCCAAGGCCGCTGCCGGCTGATCCGACCCGCTCTCTCCACAGGCCCCGCCCGATCCCCATGCGGGGCCTGTGCGCGTCCTCGGGTACTCCGCGGGGCTCTAGCGTCGGATCATGCCGCGCACGCTCGCACCGTCACTGCTCGATCGCCTGCACGCCTTCACGCATCCGCACTGGGCCCGTGCGGTTCTCGTCAGACGTGTCGCCGCGGGCGTCCTCGCCGCGCTGGCACTCGTCCTCGCACTGCAGGGCGACCGCGACGGCGAGACCGCGACCGTCGTCGTCGCGGCCCGAGATCTGGCGCCCGGAACCGTCGTCGGTGCCGAGGACGTCACGGCCGCGCAGCGCGTCGAGTCGATGCTCCCTGCCGGAGCCGTCGTCGGTATCGGCGACGTCGAGGGCCGCACGCTCGCCGGACCCGTCCGCGCGGGCGAGATCCTCACCGACGTCCGTGTCGTGAGCCCACGGCTCGCCCAGGCTGCGACAGGAGACGGCGCAGCACGGGTCGTCCCCGTCCGGCTCGCCGACGCCGGCGTCGTGGACCTGCTCCGGGAAGGCGATCGTGTGGACGTGCTCTCGACGACGGGGGACGACGAGCGGTCCGCCGAGGTGGTGGCGTCGAATGCCGTCGTCGTCCTGGTCGATCAGGGCGGCGAATCGTCCGATCGTCGCGATCGGATGGTGATGCTCGCCCTCCCAGGCGATGCGGCCGAGCGCGTGGCCGTCGCGTCGCTCACGGAAGCGCTGGCCGTCACGCTCGCGTGAGAAATCGGCGTCTCTCGCTCCGAGTTGCACCACAGAAACCGGCACAGCACTTAGTGTTTTCCGCGATGGCGGCCCCAGCGGCCTTCCGACTAGCGGAGGACTTCATCGCATGCTCAAGGGATTCAAGGACTTTCTGCTTCGCGGAAACGTGATCGACCTCGCCGTCGCGGTCGTCGTCGGCACCGCGTTCACGGCGATCGTCACGGCGTTCACGACGAACATCATCAATCCGCTCATCGCCGTGGTCGGCAGCTCCGACATGGGATTCGGCTTCGCCCTCTCCGACAATCCGGAGACCTTCGTCAATCTGGGCGCGGTCGTGACGGCGGCGATCAACTTCGTGATCATCGCGGCGGTCGTCTACTTCATCCTCATCCTGCCGGCCAACGCCGCGAAGAAGCGGTTCGCGAGCGAGCCCGCCGACAAGCAGGCCAGTACCGAGGAACTGCTCATCCAGATTCGCGACCTCCTCGCGAAGGGCGAACGTCAGGTCCCGCAGGTCGAGGGCGCCGACGACGGCTGGGCTGCTGGTTCTCACGCGCGCACCGAGCAGGCGAAGCCCCAGAACTGACCGTCCCCCACCACGACTCGGGCCCCGCATCGCCGAAGCGATGCGGGGCCCGAGTGCTGTGCGTGGAGCTGTCAGCCGAGGCTGAAGGGCTCGCCCCAGAGGGTGACGTTGCCGTCGACCGAATCGGTCGAGACGGAGACGTTCACGTAGGAACGCGCCTGAGCGTAGCCGGCGCAGCCGGAGACGCTGAAGGTCTCGTCGGCCCACGTGAAGCCACCCGAGTTGCCCTCGAAGTCGAACGTGCTGACGGTGTCGTCGCCGTCCTTGATCTGCAGCAGCGGAACCGACTCGACCTGGCCGGGGCCGAGGGTGATGCCACCCGACGCCTTCGGGCTGCCCGGACCGGTGATCGTCTCGAAGTCGGTGCCCGCGAGATCCGCGCCGCCGCCGACCTTCGAGCCGAAGTTCACCTGGCACGCGACGAGGTAGCCGGCGTCGATGGTGCCACCCTCGGCAGCGCCCTCGATGTTGACGTCGACCGAGCCCGAGGCCCACACGTTGCGATGCAGCGGCGTCGCGCCGAGCGACGGGCTGATGAGCGCCGAGTTGTTGGACGAGCTGACCGTGACGACGGTGCCGTCGAGCAGGGTCTGCGTGACGGAGTCGTTCTTGAGCGGGACGAAGGTGTCGGCGTTGGCCGCACCCGTCGAGAAGAGGCCGATGGCGACGGTGGCAGCGCCCACCACAGCCGCAGCCTTGGCGCCGTGGCGCAGGGTCTTGCTGGTCATGTTTCCCCTCTAGGGTTCAGAATTCGCTCGCGCGAAGAGAAGTCGAACTGTGGAGGCTGGATCAGCCGATGCTGAACGGCTGGCCGTACAGCGTGCCCTTGACGTAGTGGTTGCCCGGCACCTCGACGACCGTGTACGCGCGAGCCTGTGCGTAGCCACCGCAGCCCTGGACCTCGATCTCGGCGTCCTTGTACTGGATCGCCGAAACACCCTCGGAGACGTCCTTGCTGGCCAGCTTCGCGAACTTGACCTCGCCCGGAGCGATCGGGAGCGACAGCGAGCCGCTGAGGCCGGCGCCCGACAGATCCACCGAGCCGCTGAGACCGAGCTCGAGACCGGTGATGTCGACCTGGCAGCCGACGATGTAGCCGGTGGTCAGCTTGCCTTCCTCGGCGCCCTGGACGTCGGCGAAGACGTCGCCGGTGACCCACGCGGTGCGGCCTGCACCGTTGGCAGCGAGCGACGGCGAGATGACGGCGCTCTCCGCGTTGCGGGCGATCTTCACCGTGGTTCCACCGCCGCCCACGATCTTCTCGCCACCGGGCAGCGGGACGAAGGTGTCGGCATTGGCCACACCGGTGGACATCAGGCCCATCGCGACGGCGGCGGCAGCGCCGAGGCCGGCGATACGGGCGCCACGGCGCACGCCGGACTTACGGATCTCGCTCATTCGTTCCCCTCATCAGGATCTTGCTCGTCCTCAGTTGCGGCTTGTCGCAACTGAGCAGTGGTCCAACAAGCCGAGAGCAGTATCACGGAGGAGTGTGTCCGGCAGGTAAACACACCGTGATCACATTCCGATAACGCCTCGACCAGCGAACGCGCACGTCACAGCGCTGCACCGCGCGTCGCTCGCAATTCGTTTCCTACGAACGGGCAGAACAGTAACGTTGCTATAACCGGTGCTGCAATCGCTACGCTCAGCGGACGAGAAGTGATGTTGATCACAAAATGAGCCGAACAGCACTTATGTTTGTATTGCCATGATTGACAAATACGATGAGTGTGACTCCGGTTACCGGACACTCGACCATGTGAGATCGGCCGGTCAGCCGTGATGCGGGGGCTTCTGGCTCCGCAGCCACTCGTCCTCCGCGTCCGCGCCGCGTGCCCCGCCGGTCGAGCGCTCGTCCCGCGTCGTCGAGGGCAGGACGTCGCCGAAGACACGAGCGAGCCGGGCCCGATCGATGCGGGCCCGGCTCGTCGCGGGTTCGTGTGTGTCGTGCTCGGCGGGGGACTCTTCCGGTGATGACCCGGACGTCGCGTCGTCGGACATCCCGGCTCCCTTCACCTGTCGTGGACTCGCGTCAGTCGTCGAGCCCCGAGAGCTCGGCGATGACGTGACTGGCCAGCCGCGTCAGCGTGGCCATCCCGTCGCGAACTGCCTCGCGGCTCGACGCGAGATTGACCACCAGCGTACTGCCGGAGACTCCGACCACCCCGCGCGAGAGGCCGGCGTCGAGCGCACCCGCCGACAGGCCGGACGACCGCAGCGCCTCCGCGATACCCGGAATCTCGCGGTCGAGGATCTCCGAGGTCGCCTCCGGCGTGACGTCGCGCGGCGAGACACCCGTGCCGCCGACCGACACGACGAGGTCGACGCCGCCGATCACCGCGGTGTTCAGTGCGTTGCGGATCTCCACCTCGTCGGACGGTACGGCGACGACTGCGTCGACCAGAAACCCGCCCTCCGCCAGCAGATCCGTCACGAGCGGACCGGTCGAATCACTGTTGCCGTGCGCGGTCCGGTCGTCGACGATGACCACCAGTGCGCGTCCCGCCATCGAGGCATCCATCTCCATGACCCCAACCGTAGTCGGCCGGAGGCGCAGCGTTCCGCTGTCCGTCACAGCGCGTGTCCTCATCAACGGCCACCCGAGGTCTGCACCGAGCCGAGCGTGACATCGGCCGTCTGCTCGTTCGACCCGTTCGAGTCGGTGTAGGTGATCCGGACCGAATCGCCGGGTGCGTGCGAGCGCACCGCGGCGATGAGGGCGTCGCCGCTGTCGATCACGCGGTCGTCGACCCGGGTGATGACGGCTCCCTGCGGGATTCCGGCGTCCTCGGCGGCTCCACCTTCGGTCACCTCGGCGACCTGTGCGCCGTCCACGTTGCCGACCGACGGGACCTGCACGCCGAGCACGGCCTGCGTCGCGGTGCCGGTGCGCGCGAGCTCGTCCGCGATCCGGCTCGCCTGGTCGACGGGGATCGCGAAGCCGAGGCCGATCGAGCCGCTCTGCCCGCCCATGGCGCCCCCGACCGTCGCGATCGCGGTGTTGATGCCGATGAGCTGACCGTCCATGTTCACGAGCGCGCCACCGGAGTTGCCGGGGTTGATCGCCGCGTCGGTCTGGATCGCGTCGATCACCGTGTTCTGGTTGCCCGATTCACCACTCGACGCGACGGGCCGGTTGAGCGACGACACGATGCCCTCGGTGACGGTTCCGGCGAGACCCAGCGGCGAGCCGACAGCAACGACCTGCTGTCCCACTTGCAGATTCGAGGAGGTGCCCAGTTCGATCGGCTGCAGATCGGTGCGCCCGTCCACCTTGATGACGGCGAGGTCGGAGACCGGATCGGCGCCGACGAGGGTCGCGTCGGCAGTCGTCCCGTCGGAGAACGCGACCCGCAGTGCCCCACCGTTCCCGGCGGCTCCCGCGACGTGATTGTTGGTGAGGATGAGCCCGTCGGAGGACAGCACGACACCCGAGCCGTCGCCACCCTGACCACGGGCCGTGGCGATCTCGATCTTCACGACGCTCGGGACGACCTTGTCCGCGACCGCCTGCACCGAGCCGGCGGGGGCGTTGGCGGTCGGCTGCGCCGTCGCGCGATCCTGCTGCAGGGAGTTGGTGACGCCCGCATTCGACGAGTTCTGGCTGCCGTAGTAGCCGCCGACCGCTCCGCCGATTCCGCCCGAGACGAGGGCGAGCGCGACGGCGCCCGCGACGAGCGCCGTGCGACCCGGACGTCGCTGCTGCTGCGGACGATCGATCACTGCGGTGTCGTGGCCGGACGGGCCGCCCGCGGTCGGCTGTCCCAGCTGACCGGGTGCGGGCTCGCCGTACCCGCCGTACTGCTGACCGCCCGGATAGGGGCCCGGCCCGTACGCGCCGGGATAGGGGCCCGGCTGGGGTGTGGTCGGGTGGGGCCTCGTGGCGTCGGGGCCGGGCTGCTGATCCGGACGTCCCTGCCACGGGTTGTGCTGCGAGTTGTCACCGGTGCGGCCGGTCCGGTCGTCGTCGCCGGACTGCTGTCCCTGTCGATCGTCGCTCATTGCATCACTTTCCTCGCTGACCGCGGGGCGTGCGCGAAGCGCTACCCCTTCCTCACCGACGATGCCGTGCCGGACTGAGAGCGGCCTGAGATCCACCTTGTGGTTGCCCGATACTTCACTCGTACCACCCGAAGGGGGCCCGGCGATACGGTCTCGCCCGGTCGCCGGAACTCACTCGCGCGGCTCGCGCGACCCGGGCAGCACGATCCTGATGAGCGCTCCCCCACGCTCGGACTCCTCCGCGGTGATCGTGCCGCCGTGCTTGACGACGACCTGCCGCACGATCGCGAGCCCGAGACCCGAGCCGGGCATCGACCGCGACGCCGTCGACCGGTAGAAGCGGTCGAACACGAGCCGCCGATCGTCCTCGGGGATACCGGGGCCGGCGTCGTCGACGGAGAGTTCGAGCAGCCCGTTGCCGAGGTCGCGCATCGCGACGCGGACCTGCGAATCGGGCGGACTCCACTTCGCTGCGTTGTCGAGGACGTTGAGCACGGCCCGCGCGAGCCCGGCCTGGTCGCCGTAGACGAACCACGGCGTCCGGATCTCGGCGAAGTCCACGTCACCGCGACGACGTCGTGCGCGTTCGAGCGACCTGTCGACGACGTCGGCGAGGTCGACCAGCTCGTACACGGTCTCGGGGGCGTCCTCGCGCGCGAGATCGACGAGGTCGCCGACGAGCGTCGAGAGTTCCTCGATCTGCGCCATGACGTCGGCGCGCAGTTCCGCCATGTCCTCGTCGGGGACGTGCGGCGCGCCGGGTCTGCTCGACGCGATGAGCAGTTCCATGTTGGTGCGCAGCGACGTCAGCGGCGTCTTGAGTTCGTGGCCCGCGTCCGCGACGAGCCGGCTCTGCCGTTCGCGCGACTCCGCGAGCGCACGCAGCATCGTGTTGAACGACTCGGTCAGCCGGGCGAGTTCGTCGTTGCCGGTGACGGGGATCGGGGTCAGATCGTCCGTCCGTGCGACGCGCTCGGTGGCCTCGGTGAGTCGTGCGATCGGCCGGAGCCCGGTGCGGCCGACGGCCGTACCGGCCACGGCGGCGAGGACGACACCGCACCCGCCGACGACGAAGAGCACCCACGCGAGCCGGTCGAGGACGCCGCGGGTCGGTTCGAGCCGCTGCGCGATCACGACGGTGCTGCCGTTCGCCATGTGCTCGGCGAGGACTCGCCGGTTGTCGACGGTGCGCAGCGAGGTCGCGGCGCCACCCGCCGCCGCGGCGCCGAGCTCGGGGGCGCCGATCGGGACGTACGATCCGGGGGGCGTGTACGTGTCGAGGTTGGGGAAGACGAGTGCGACGCTGACGTCCTCGGTGTAGAGCGTCGCACCGGCGATGTAGCGCGGGTCGAACGTCACGAGGTTGGAGTCGATCAGCGCGGCTGCGCGGCTGCGCAGCTGGTTGTCGACGTCCGCGTAGAGCGCCCGCGAGACGACTGCGTACGCCGCGATCGCCATGACGGCGACGGCGATCGCAACCACCGAGGCCGCGAGCAGCGTCACACGCCAGCGCAGCGACACCGATCGCGTCAGCGGCATCGGCGGCCGCATCGCGGTGTCGTCGACCGGACGCCGCGCGTGCGGCGCGACCGGTGGGTCGACCGTCACGGGGGCGTCTCGCGCAGGACGTAGCCGACGCCTCTGACGGTGTGGATCAACCGCGGCTCCCCCTCCGCCTCGGTCTTGCGGCGCAGGTAGCCGACGTACACCTCGAGGGCGTTGCCGGACGTGGGGAAGTCGTAGCCCCACACCTCCTCGAGGATGCGGCTCCGCGTCAGCACCCGCCTCGGGTTCGCCATGAGCATCTCGAGCAACGAGAACTCGGTGCGCGTGAGGCTGATGCCGCGCTCGCCGCGCATGACCTCGCGCGTCATCGGGTCGAGGGTGAGGTCCTCGAACTCGAGCTTCTCGGAGTCCTCGTCGGGGTCGGGTGCGGCACGGCGCAACAGCGCACGCAGCCGTGCGAGCAGCTCTTCGAGCGCGAAGGGCTTGGGCAGGTAGTCGTCGGCTCCCGCGTCGAGTCCCGCGACGCGCTCGGACACCGAATCACGGGCGGTGAGGACGAGAATCGGAAGGTCGTCGCCCGTGCTGCGCAACCGGCGGCACACCTCGAGGCCGTCGAGCCGCGGCATCATGACGTCGAGGACGACTGCGTCGGGACGCGCGTCCGCGATGTGACCGAGTGCGTCCATACCGTCCACCGCGAGATCGACGGAATACCCGTTGAAGCTGAGCGATCGTCGCAGCGACTCCCGCACGGCACGATCGTCGTCGACCACCAGTATGCGCATACCACCAGTCTGGCCCGGCGAACTGAGATCGTCCTGAGAAGGGTGCTGCCCGGGGCTCGGGACCGGGTCGCTACTCGATCCGGGGAGTCGGCAGGCCCCATCCCCGCCAGAGCGAGACGACGCGGAGCACGAACGCGAACGTCGTCGCGACGACGAGGGCGAGGTTCGTCGACAGGCCCACGTGGACGACGACCCCGACGAGGGCTGCGGCCAACAGGGCGGGGACGGCGTAGAACTCGCGCTGGAGCAGCAGCGGAACCTCGTTGACGAGGACGTCGCGGATGACGCCGCCGCCGATCGCCGTCGTCCCGCCGACGAGCGCCGCTGCGAGTGGCCCCGCGCCGTGCTCGAGGGCGACGACGGCGCCGGTACTGGCGAACAGTCCCATGCCGAGCGCGTCGAGGACGAGGATCTGCCGCCGCAACCGCATGACGACGGCGTGGACGAACACGACGACGAACGACACCCCGAAGGCGGTGCCGAGGTTCACGGGGTTCACGAGCGAGGTCGGGGGATGCACGCCGAGCAGCAGGTCGCGGACGACGCCACCACCGAGGGCGGTGAACATGCCCATCACGCACACGCCGAAGACGTCGAGCCGCTTCGTGACGCCCACCAGCGCGCCCGACGCCGCGAAGGTGCCGATGCCGATCAGTTCGAGGATGCGCAGCAACACCGGATCAGCATGGCACCGGGACGCCCGTCAGGGGCCGGGTGCGCTCCCGAGCACGAACTCGCGCAGGACGGCGGCGAACTCGTCGGGCCGGTCCTCCGGGATCAGCGTCCGCGACTCCTCGATCTCGACGAGGGTCGCGTTCGGGAGGATCTCCGCGAGCCTGCGGCCGTGGTCGCCCGGCATCATGAGGTCGTCGCGCGCCCACACGACGAGCGCGGGCCGCTCGAAGCCACGGAGCGCTTCGCTCCAGTCGAGTGCGACGCGCCGCGGCGGCGCTCCCGTCGCGAAGGCGCGCATGTCGGCCCGGACGCCCGCGTCACGGACCGCCGGATCGAACCACGAGTCGAGCACGTCCTCGGGGATGCGGGCGTGGCACATCGCGCCGTACCCCTTGCTGCCGTGACGGAGCAGGCGGGTGCGCATTGCCTGGGCGAGCAGCCAGGCGCCGCCCGGCACGCGCGCGAGTGCCGCCGGGGGCCGGGCCGGCGGCGGCGGGAAGTTGTCGAACGCCTCGCACGCGGCGAACACGAGCCGGCCGACCCGCTCGTCGCGGCCGAAGGCGACGAAGAACTGCGGCCCGCCCCAGTCGTTCATGACGAGCGTGACGTCGCGGAGATCGAGCGCGTCGAGGAAGTCGGCGACGATCATCGCCTGCCCGCGCTGCGAGAGGTCGGTGCCGCGGCGCATCGCGGTGCGGTGGGCACCGAGCGGGAACGTGGGCGCGATGCACCGGAGGTCGTCGAGCAGCGGGATCACCTTGCGCCACTGGAGGTGGTTCATCGGGAAGCCGTGGGAGAGCACCACCACCGGACCCGATCCACCTGTGTCGAGGTAGTCGATCGGGCCGGCGGCGAGCTCCACGGTCGACATCGTCGGATCCGGCATCGTCAGATCTGCTCGGGATCGACCATTCCGAGTTTCACTGCCTTGACGAGGCGCCGCGGGACACGGTGGCGGACGCCGCCGACGGTGACCTCGACGAGGTCCGGCGGCGTCGCCTTCCACTGCGAGCGGCGGCTGCGGGTGTTCGACCGCGACATTCTGCGTTTCGGGACTGCCATGACGTCAACTCTCTCTTCGGTGGGGCACGTTCATCGGGTCCGCTTGCCGTACCTGCGCTCGAACTTCTCGACGCGGCCCGCGGTGTCGACGAGGCGCTGCGTGCCCGTCCAGAACGGGTGCGAGTCGCTCGACACGTCCACGACGACGAGGGGATACGTGGCGCCGTCGTCCCACGTCACCGTGCGATCGCTCGTGACGGTCGACCGGGTGAGGAACGCCGCGCCGGTGTTCGCGTCGCGGAAGACCACGGGGTGGTAGTCGGGGTGCAGGTTCTTCTTCATGGATTCTCCTGATCGTGGGCGGTGTTGTCGCCGGATTCGGCGAACGGGGTGCGGGTGTCGCCGCACGGATCGCTGTGGAACGCGCCGAAGGGGTCCGGCCATTCCCGGTGGCCGTCGACGTCGGCCCATTCGCCGTCGGTGACGAGTGCCCACCGCAGGGTGCGGTCGATCTCGCTGCGGTCGGCGCCGCAGGCGAGGACGACGAGGCTGCTGTGGCGGTCCCCGCGGTCGTCGTCCCACGCGAGGGCGGCGAGGGCGCGCCGTTCGGGTGACGCCTCCTCCTGTTCGGTCGGCGTCATCGCCGCGAGCCATGTGCCCGCGAGCGCGACGCGCAGCCCGCCGCCGGCGGATTCGAGCCACAGCGCGGTGTCGGGTTGCGTCACGAGCCACACTCGCCCGCGGGCCTGGACGACGCCGTCGAAGAGGACGTCGAGCGCGTCGTGCAGGCGTTCGGGGTGGAACGGGCGGTCGGCCGAGAACTCGAACAGCTCGACGCCGAGGTCGTCGCCCAGCGGCGGCTGGCCCCGCAGCAGGGCGTCGAACGGCTCGGGGGCGCGGCCGCGCAGTGCGGTCTTCGGGACGAGCCGCAGGAGCCGTTCGGCGTCGTCGGGCACTCCCCACGAGATCGGGGCGCCCGGGGCGAGCCGCCGCAGCACCGCGTGGAGCCGGGCGTGGGCGTATCCGTCGGTGCCGTGTCCGGCGACGACGAGTGCGTCGGCGATCGCGACCTGCCCGACGGCGAGCTGGGCGACGGTGCGGTCGTCACCGTCGCTCAAAACCTCGTCGCCGAGTGCGTCGCGAAGCCAGGTCTCGGCGTCGAGGCACGTCACGACGGCCTCGATGCGCACGTCGCCGGAGGCGGGTCCGTCGGTGTGCCCGGCGACGCCCTCGACGATGACGTGCTCGATCGCCCAGCACACGGCCTCGGCCTCGAACCGCGAGTCGAGGTGCAGCACGATCCGGTCGACGTTGCTGCGCCGATGCAGTCGGCAGAGCAGCGGGAGCAGGTCTTCGCGGAGCGTGCACGACGCGCAGGCGTGGGCGAGTTCGAGGATCTCGAGCCGAACGTGGGGGGTGCCGTCGTCGGAGGTCGTGAGCGATCGGGCGACGACGCCCTGCCCGAGTCCCCCGAGGTCGTGGTGGACGAGGACGGTGCCGGGCGCGAGCAGACCGTCCGCGACGTCCTCGGCGGGGCCCGCGGCGCCGGCGACGAGGACGACGGGGGTCCGCCGGTCGATGTGCTGTGCCATCGCACTCCTTCTCGACAATGATTTTCAAAATGTCGGCGACGACGTTACAGTGCGAGGACGGCATTGTCGAAAACGATTGCCATTACCGCAAGAGCTCTCCCCCCGACGACGAAAAGAGGACACTGGTGTCAGCGCACTGTCAGGTCACCGGACGCCGCCCCGGCTTCGGCAAGACCGTGTCGCACTCCCACAAGCGCAGCAGCCGGCGCTGGGAGCCGAACATCCAGAAGAAGACCTACTACGCGCCCGGCGAGGGGCGCCGCGTCACCCTGACGCTCTCGGCGAAGGGCATCAAGACCGTCGACCGAGACGGCATCGACGCGGTCCTCGCACGACTGCGGGCACGTGGAGAGAAGTACTGACATGCCACGCAACGACATCCGCCCGATCATCAAGCTCAAGTCGACCGCCGGCACCGGGTACACGTACGTGACCCGGAAGAACCGCCGCAACGACCCCGACCGGATCGTCATGAAGAAGTACGACCCGGTCGTGCGCAAACACGTCGACTTCCGCGAAGAGAAGTAGAAGGACACCCGTGGCCAAGAAGTCCAAGATCGCCAAGAACGAGCAGCGCAAGGTGATCGTCGCCCGGCACGCCGAGAAGCGCACCGAGCTCAAGGAACTGATCCGCCGCCCCTCGACGCCGGACGCCGAACGGGCGGCCGCACAGGCCGCACTGCAGCGACTGCCCCGCGATGCGAGTCCGGTACGATTGCGTAATCGAGACGCTGCGGATGGACGTCCGCGCGGCCACCTCCGCAAATTCGGGCTCTCTCGCGTGCGGGTACGCGAGCTCGCTCACCGTGGAGAGCTGCCTGGCGTACACAAGTCGAGCTGGTAAAGGAAGCGAAGATGGCAGTCAAGCGATCGTCGAAGAAGCCGCGCCCGGTCGAGGGCCGCAAGCCCAAGAAGAACCCGCTGTTCGCGGCGAAGATCGAGTACGTCGACTACAAGGACGTCAACCTGCTGCGCACGTTCATCTCCGACCGCGGCAAGATCCGCAGCCGCCGCGTCACCGGCCTGACCCCGCAGCAGCAGCGTCAGGTCGCCGTCGCCGTGAAGAACGCGCGCGAGATGGCGCTGCTCCCCTTCACGAGCCGGTAACCACACCCGCACCGAGGCCGCCCGCGAGCACTGCTCGCGGGCGGCCTTCGTCGTGTCGGCGGTTCGTCGACACGACTCTGGCGGCGGTCCGGTGAACCCCCACGCTCCCCGTCTCGTGCTCACGCTCCCTCACCAGGGTCAGCGGGAGCGCGAATCGGGGAGCGTGGCGGCAGAGCGTAGCCTCGTTGCTCGGCGAAATCCGCCATCTGCGATCGCGAGGAACGGTGACCGGTGTCCGGGGTGTTGTCGGGATTCGCCGTCGTCTTCGTGGTGGTCGGCATCGGCTATCTGCTCGCACGTCGCGGGACGCTCGGCGCCGAGGGTGAGACCGTCCTCGGACGGCTCGTGTTCTTCGTCGCGATGCCGGCGCTGCTGTTCGATTCGCTCGCGACGGCCGATCTGTCGGTCGTCTTCTCCGCGACGCTGGCGGTCTCGGCCGCGACGGCGTTCGCCGTCGGTATCTGCTATCTGATCGTCGCGCGGCTCTGGCTGCGCCGCCCGATCCCGGAGCTGACGATCGGCGCACTGTCGTCGTCGTACGTGAACTCGGCGAACCTCGGCATTCCGATCGCCGTGTTCGTCCTGGGCGACGCGTCGTTCGTCGTCCCGCTGCTGCTGTTCCAGATCGTTCTGTACTCGCCGCTCGCCCTGACAGTCCTCGACATCACGACGATGCGCTCGGACGCCTCGCGCTTCGAGACGATGACGGCGCCGCTGCGCAATCCGATGGTGCTCGCGGGTGCCGCGGGCCTCGCCGTGGCGGTGAGCGGGTGGACTCCCCCGGAGGTCGCGCTGCAGCCGTTCCGGCTGCTCGGTGGCGCGTCGGTGCCGGGCGCTCTGCTCGCGTTCGGGATCTCGCTGTACGGGGTGCGCGTACTGCAGCGCGGAGCGAGTCCGCGCCGCGACGTCGCACTCGCGTCCGTGCTCAAGATCGTGGTGCAGCCGCTGCTGGCGTACGCGATGGCGCACTGGGTGCTGGGCATCGACGGCCACGAACTGCTCGCGATCGTGGTGGTCGCGACGCTGCCCACCGCGCAGAACGTCTTCGTGTACGCCGCGCGCTACGGCCGCGGGACGGTCCTCGCCCGCGACAGCGCGTTCGTCACGACGCTCGCGTCGATTCCCGCGATAGCACTGGTTGCGGCGCTTCTGGCGTGACACGCGTTACGGTGGCAGGTATGCGACGTTCGGCACTTCTGCTCCTCGCGGCCGGTCTCGCCGCCGCGTGCTCGAACGGCCCTTCGGACGGAGCCGTCGCGGCGAATCCCACCGCCTCCGACACCGCCGGCACGACCGGTGAGTCTTCGCTTCCGCCGCAGTCCGGGCCGCAGCCCACGCCCACCGAGGTTCCGGCGAGCGATCTCGGCACGGTCTTCACGCCGCGTCCCGACATCGTGGACGCGCACGTGGGCGAGTTCGAGTCGTGGTCGCGTCCCGACGGCGGGGCGGACGCGGTGGACATCCACTTCTACACCGGCACGCCCGAGTGCAGCGGCGCGTACACGACGACCGAGGAGACCGACTCCGAGGTTCGTGTCACGCTGCACACCGGCACGCTGCCGGAGGCACAGGACAAGGCCTGCATCCTGGTCGCGGTCTTCGCGACGCTGACCGTCCCGCTCGAACAGCCGCTCGGCGACCGCTCCGTCGTCTCCGGTGCCTGACCCGATCTCCGCCCGCATTTCCGAGAACGCGATCCCCGACGGAAGGACATCCGCGTGCACGCTGCCCTCGACGCCACCATCTCCGTGGACGACGACAATCGGTCCACGGCGAGCCTGACGATCGACGGCCGGGAGTTCACGGCCTGGACCGAGGCGAACGTCCCCGTCGACGCGAGCGGGACCCCGTGGGTGCCGACGCTGCGCGCGACGGCGCTGCGCAAGGGCCTCGAACTCCGGCTCGATCCGCCCGCTGATCCGGTGGCGCTCGACGGGAGCCTCCGGGCCGAGGAGGTGCTGCGCGGCTGGTATCCGGACGAGCTGCTCCCGACGGGCACGAGCGACCGCTCTCGCGCGGCAACGCAGCCCGAGCGTGCGACCGGTGTCGGATGCTTCTTCTCGGGCGGTGTCGACTCGTTCCACACCGCGCTCGAGCACATCGACGAGATCACCCATCTCGTGATCGTCCACGGCCTCGACGTGAGCCTGGACAACGCGGGCCTGTGGGAGCAGGTCGTGGCCCGGGCCCGCAGCGCGGCGGAGCTGCTCGGCAAGGAGCTCATCGAGGTCAGGTCGAACATTCGCTATCTGCACGCCGCGCACGGCCCGCACTGGCAGCGGCAGGCGCACGGGGCGTTCCTCGCGCACGTCGCGCTGCTGCTGTCGCAGCACATCCACACGATGTACGTCCCGGCGTCGGACGACGAGTCGCGGCTCGAACCGCTGGGCACCCACCCCGACCTGGACCCGCTGTGGTCGAGCAGCGGTGTCCGGATCGTGCATCACGGCGTCGAGATCGACCGCGTCGGCAAGCTCGCGATCCTCGCCGAGTCCGACATCGCGATGAATCATCTCCGCGTGTGCTGGTTCAATCTCGCGCGCGAGTTCAACTGCGGCCGTTGCGAGAAGTGCCTTCGCACGATGATCGGCCTGCGAATCGTGGGCGCCGAGGGACGCTGCACGACGCTGCCGTCGACGGTGGACCCGAAGGCAGTCGAACGGATGTATCTGCGCGCGGCCGGCCCGGGTGGCGAGCGGTTCGCGCGGGAGAATCTCGCGCGGCTGACCGAACGCGGCGACGGCGACTCGGAGCTCGCGCACGCGCTCGATCGTGCGCTGCATCGTGGCAGGCTCGCCGATCTCGCGGTGACGGCCCGCTTCTACGGCATCGACGTCGGACTGGGGCTACTGCGGTATCACACGCGCAAGCTCACGGGACGGCTCTGACGCCCTGCTCGGGCCGAACCCCTTCCTCACGCGACACCCACCTGTTCCACGGAACGCCGGATCTCGTCCGCGACGAGGGCCGGTTCGCTGAACTGGAGATGGTGGCTGCGGCCCTCCGCGAAGACGTGGCGGCCGTCGTCGGCGAGGGAGACGAGTTCGAGGTGGGCATTGCTCATGAAGTCGCGTTCGCGGCGGGCGTCCTCGTCGTCGACGCGCTTCGTGGAGATCGACGTCAGCGCCCCGGCGGGCACCAGCGGCCCGTTCTCGTGGAGCCGGGTGAAGCTCTCGCCGAACGCCCGCCACTCGTCGCGCGCCGCGATCGCGGCCGTGAGGGTCGATTCCTCGTCGAGCGCGACCTCGAGGGCGGGGCCGGACAGCCTCCGGTAGTACGTGCGGCTCAGCGCCCAGCGCAGCAGCCCGACGCGCGCCAGCAGCATCTGCGCGGCGTACACGAGCGATGCACCGCGCATCCCTGCGAGCATGCGCCGCGGCGTGATCAGTTCGTTCACCTCGTCGACGAGGACGACGCCGCTCGTGATGTCGGGCCGGTGGAGGGCCCCGGACCGCACGATCGGGCCGCCGTAGCTGTGGCCGACCAGCACGGCAGGCCCGTCGACGGCGGCGTCGAGGATCGCGAGGTGATCGTCGCGGAGCCGCGAGAACCCGCGTCCGCTCGGGTCCGGATCGCTGGGTCCGAAGCCCGCGCGGTCGTAGACCACGGTGCGCGCGAACTGCGACACGATCGGCTGGACGAGCGCCCAGGCCGACCGGCCTCGCCCCATCCCGGACTCGAACACGACGGTGACCGGGCCGCGGCCGTCGACGACGTAGTGGAGGGTGCGGCCGTTGCGTTCTGTGTAAC
>NZ_BCXD01000020.1 GCF_001894925.1 Rhodococcus rhodnii NBRC 100604
GTTACCGGCGCCGTTGGGGCCGAGGAGACCGAGCACCCCGGGCCCGATCCGCAGGCTGACGTCGGCGACGGCCTGTCTATCCCGATAGGTCTTGGTGACGCGGTTCAGCTCGAGTTGCATGACTTCAGCTGACCATTCGATCGGTGGTGCGGTCACTGGGTCCACGCGGCCGATCGAAGGTGGTGTCAGCACCACCTTTCGGCTGTACTCCGCCTCATCCTGACGCAGCGGCCGCGTCGATAGGCTCACTCGGTGTCCTCCGATGAACCGACAACGGTGCTCACCGCGATCACACAGCGGCGCTTCCTACTGACCGGGTGGCCGTGGCGGTCGCTGGGTCATGTGCTGACCACTGTCCCGGTGGTGTGCGTGGTCGCGTTGCCATTCACAGCGTTCTGCGTCCCGTGGCTCGTGCTGGCCGTATGGGCCGGTGGCGGCATGTATCCACAACCGCTCGGCAGAGTGCTGTTCCTCGGCGTCCTCGGCGCAGTGCTGATGTTCGGGCTCGGTCCGTTGGTGGCGATACCGCTGGCGGCCCTGGAACGAACGCGCCTGCGCCTGGTGAGCCGCGACCGGGCGCTCTCGGCCCACTGTTGCCCTCCGGCAGCGGGCCTGTGGGCGTGGGTGCGCACCCGCTACACCGAGGCCGCGACATGGCGGGAACTCGGCTACACGTTCCTGCTGCTCACTCTGGTGCCCGCCTTGTGGCTCTCGGGTGCGGTGATCGTCGGGCTCATCGTGGTGATGGTGGTGAGCCCTCTGCTGGTGCGTGACGGCGACGAGGCAGTGGCGCTCGGTTTCAGTCAGATCACGTCGGTCGACCAGGCCGTCCCGTACGCGATCGCGGGTCTGCTCCTGCTGCCGGCGATTCCGTACGTGAGTGCTCTCATCGCGGGCCTGCACGGCGCGCTCGCCCGGTCGCTGTTGTGCGGCGACGACCCGGACGCCCTTCGCGCACGACTCGTGGAGGTGTCCCGGTCCCGGGCCCGCCTGGTCGATTCTTTCGAGGCGGAACGCCGCAGGATCGAGCGGGACCTGCACGACGGCGCGCAGTCGCTGCTCGTCAACCTCACTTTGCAGTTGGGTATGGCCAAACTCGACCTCCCGCCGGATTCCGCGGCCGCGAAAAGCGTGTCGCAGGCGCATGATCAGGCCAAGGAACTGATGGCAGAACTGCGGCAACTCATTCGGGGAATCCACCCCCGGGTCCTCACCGACCGTGGCCTGCCCTACGCGTTGCGTGCACTGACCGAAGACTTCGTGGCCCCGGTCGGTGTCGCCGCGGACCTCCCGTCCCGCCCCGCCCCGGATGTCGAGGTCGCGGCGTACTTCGTGGTGGTCGAGGCGCTCAACAACGTCGCCAAACATGCGGATGCGACGGTCGTCGACGTGGCTGTCCGACGCGACCGGGAGGTTCTGGTCGTCGAGGTCGTGGACGACGGCTGCGGCGGCGCGGATCCGCAGCGGGGGAGCGGTCTGACGGGCCTGGCCGACCGGGTCGCGGCGGTCGACGGGAGAATGCTGCTGTCCAGCCCGCCTGGCGGGCCCACCGTTGTCCGTGTGGAGTTGCCGTGGATCGAGAGCTGACTGCCGTGCGAGTGGTCCTCGCCGAGGGCGGTGCACTGCTGCGCGAAAGCCTCGCCGCGATGCTCGAACGATTCGGGTTCGAGGTCGTGGCCGCGGTCCCCGATGCCGTGGAACTGGAATCGGCTGTCGCCGAGCACCGTCCGGATCTGGTCGTGACCGACGTGCGGATGCCCCCCGGTTTCACCGACGAGGGATTGCGCGCAGCGGTGGCGCTGCGACGAACCTATCCCGGGCTTGCCGTGGTCGCGCTGAGCCAGTATGTCGAATTGAGTTACGCCGACGAACTCATGGGGGCGGAAGGGGGCCGGGTGGGGTATCTGCTGAAGGATCGCGTCGTCGATGTAGAGGACTTCGTCTCCACTCTGCGTCAGGTGGTTGCCGGCGGTACCGTGATCGACCCGATGGTCATACAGCAGTTGTTCCGTCGACGGCGGGATCCGTTGGCGCAGCTGTCGCCGCGTGAACGCGAGGTGCTCGCCTCGATCGCGGAGGGGCATTCGAATGCAGCGATCGCCGCGCAGTTGTTCATCACCGAATCGGCGGTGGGCAAGCATGTCGGCAATATCTTCAACAAACTGATGCTGCCGCCGACCGACGACACGAATCGTCGGGTGCTGGCCGTGCTCGCGTATCTGCATCGGGACGAGGTCGGCTGAGACACATCCGACGCTCTTCGGACGTGCCCGCACGGCTCGCGGCGAGCTCCGCCGGTCGGCGCCTGTCGTTTGGGGCGAAGGCCGGAACGGCCGGGTTCACCGGCACTGGGGGATGTCGTGCGGTTCACCTCATTGTGGGGCGACTACGTCGGGCGGGTGTCCGCGTATGCCTGCCGACATGTGGACCACCACACCGCGCAAGAAGTGGTGTCCGAGAAGGTGGCCCGCATTGAGCACGTCGCGACGGCCGCGCCGCGCGCCGACGTCGCCGTTACGACACGCTAGAAGCGCACAGCAGCCGAGAGGTGGCCGTTCCCGTTCAGTTGGAGCCCATTCCCGTTCGGTCGGGCAGTGTCAGTGCTGCGCCGCCCACCACGCCTTCAGTTCGGCGACGGCGTCGTCGTAGTCGAGCGGGCCGCGGTCGAGCCGGAGTTCCTTGAGGTACTTCCACGCCCGCCCGACGTCGGGGCCGGGCGGCAGGTCGAGGACGCGCATGATCTCGTTGCCGTCGAGATCGGGGCGGACGCGGGCGAGGTCCTCCTTCGCCGCGATGGCGTCGATCCGCTGCTCGAGGTCGTCGTAGCTCGCCCGCAGCGCCGCGGCACGACGCTTGTTGCGGGTGGTGCAGTCCGCGCGCACGAGCTTGTTCAGCCGCGGCAGCAGGGGGCCGGCGTCCGTCACGTACCGGCGCACCGCGGAATCGGTCCACCGCCCTTCGCCGTACCCGTGGAACCGCAGATGCAGGAACACGAGCTGCGAGACGTCGTCGACCATCTGCTTCGAGTACTTGAGGGCGCGCATGCGCTTGCGCGTCATCTTCGCGCCGACCACCTCGTGGTGATGGAAGCTGACGCCCCCGCCCGCCTCGTTGCGCTTGGTGTCGGGCTTGCCGATGTCGTGGAGCAGCGCGGCCCACCGCAGGACGAGGTCGGGATCTCCGTCCTCGAGGTCGATCGCCTGCTTCAGGACGGTGAGCGAATGCCGGTAGACGTCCTTGTGCTGGTGGTGCTCGTCGATCTCGAGCTTCATCGCCGGGATCTCGGGGATCACGCGCTCGGCGAGGCCCGTGTCGACCATGACGTCGATCCCCTCGAGCGGATGCTCGCCCAGCATCAGCTTGTCGAGTTCTGCCTGCACCCGCTCCGCGGTGATACGGGTGATCTCGTTCGCCATGTCGGCGATCGCGTCACGGACCCGCGGCGCGAGCGCGAAACCCAGCTGCGAGACGAACCGCGCCGCCCGCAACATCCGCAGCGGATCGTCGGCGAACGACTCCTGCGGCGTCGCCGGAGTGTCGAGGACACCCTCCAGAAGCGCGTCCATGCCGCCGAGCGGATCGGTGAACTCGAGCGCACCGCCCCGCCCCAGCCGCACGGCCATCGCGTTCACCGTGAAGTCCCGCCGGACCAGATCGCCGCCCAGGGAATCGCCGAACCGCACGACCGGATTGCGCCCGACCCTGTCGTACGCATCCGCCCGGAACGTCGTGATCTCGATCTGGTGCTCCGGCGCATCGGGCGTCTCGCCACGCTTGACGGCGCTCACCGTCCCGAACTCGATCCCGGTGTCCCACAGTGCGTCGACCCAGCCGCGCAACAGTCCCTGCACCTGCTCGGGCCGCGCATCCGTCGTGAAGTCGAGGTCCGCGCCCAACCTGCCCAGCACGGCGTCCCGGACACTGCCGCCGACCAGATACAACTCGTGACCCGCCTCGGCGAACCGATCGGCGAGTGGCGTGAGGACGTCGGAGAGCTCCGCGAGTGTCGTCGCCGCACCCGCGAGCAGCCGGCTGCGGCGCTCGTCGGGGGCGCCTGCCTCGGGGTCACGGCTGGGGGCGTTCACGTGAGCGAAGCTTACCGACGCCACGAAACGACGGGGCCACACCGTCGCACCGCGAGCGCTCCTGCGTCGGTCACGAGCCGGACGCACGCCGTTCACTAGTATCGAAATCGTGACGTCCGCAGACCGCCCCCATCGCCGCCGCCGCTCCGGCCGGCGACGCAGTGGTGGGCGCAGACCGGACGCCGCGCAACCCGACACGCAGGCCCCCGACACCCCCCGCCCGGACGCCCGCCCCGCCGACGCGAACCCGGCCGGCACCGCCGGCGCGGACCGCAAGAACCCGCCGCCACAGCAGAGCCAGAAGAAGCAGCACCCCAAGAAACTGGGGGGCGACGCGCCACCACGGAAGCAGGGCGCCGACGCGCCACGGAAACAGGGTGGCGACGCCCCGCGCGCCCGCACGGGCAGGCGCGGACGCGGAGGGAAGAAGGGCGGCCCCGCGCTGCGTACCGTCCGCGAGACGTCCGCGGGCGGCCTCGTCGTCTCGGGTCTCGACGGCCCCCGCAGCGGCCAGCGCGCGGCCCTCATCGGCCGCACCGATCGCCGCGGCCGGCTGCTCTGGTCGATGCCCAAGGGTCACATCGAAGCGGGGGAGACCTCCGCGCAGACCGCGGTGCGCGAGGTCAAGGAGGAGACGGGCATCGACGGCGTCGTCCTCGCTCCGCTCGGCACCATCGACTACTGGTTCGTCGCCGAGAGCAAGCGCGTTCACAAAACCGTGCACCATTTCCTGCTGCGCGCGACGGGCGGCGAACTCTCCGACGAGGACGTCGAGGTCACCGAGGTCGCGTGGGTCCCGCTCGACGAGCTCGACTCCCGCCTCGCCTACGCCGACGAACGCAAGCTCGCGCGCATCGCGGAGGACCTCATCACGTCGCTGCAGGCCGACCTCGGGGTCCCCGCAGCCCGGACCGCGAACACCCGGACGCCCGACTCGACGCCACTCGAGCACGAGCCGCGCCGCGGATGAGTCGCGTGATCGGACGGGCCGCGGCCTGGGCGCTGCTCGTCGTGCTCGTGACGTGCGCCGCCGTCGCACCGGGACTCGCCGTCCCCACCGAGGCCACCGCGGCGCCGTCCCACACCCAGTCGTCGCAACAGACCCGCTCGCAGTTCCTGCGGCTCAGCATCGACACCGTCACACCGAGCATCGTCACGACGGGCAGCGAACGCACCGTCACCGTCACCGGCAGCGTGCGCAACATCGGCGACCGCGTCGTCGAGGACGTCGCGGTGCGGTTGCAGCGGGCGGCGGGCGTCACGGAGTCGTCGGAGCTGCGGTCGTCGCTCACCCTCGATCAGTCGAGCTTCGACACCGTCGGGCTCTTCGAGACGCTCACCGACAGGCTCGACCGCGGCCAGAGCGAGAACTTCTCGCTCTCGCTCCCGCTCGACTCCGAGACCGACTACTCGCTCGGCATCACCGAACCGGGCGTGTATCCGCTGCTCGTCAACGTCAACGGAACCCCCGCGTACGGCGGCGCGGCGCGGCTCGACGACGCCCGCTTCCTGCTGCCGGTCACGGGAGTGCCCGGGGAACGCCCCGACGCCGCCCCCGCGCCACCCGTCGCGACGACTCTGCTGTGGCCGCTCGCCGCGCCGCCGTCGCTGGCCGCCGGCGTCCCCGGCTCGCTCACCGATCCCGTCCGGCTGCTGCGCGACGACCTCGCCGACTCGCTGGCCGACGGCGGACGCCTCGACGGACTGCTCGCGGCGATCGAGGCCACCGACCCCGCCCGATCTCGCGGGGCATGGGACCGGCAACTCCGCGACAGCACGTGCCTCGCGATCGACCCCGACCTCCTCGCCACCGTCGAGGCCATGACGACCCGCTATCTCGTCGTCGACGACGCCGGCGAACCCGACGGCGCCGCGACCGAGGGGACGGGCACACCCGCCGCGACGGAGTGGCTCGAGCGGCTCCGCACCGTCGCAGGACAGATGTGCGTCGTCGCGCTGCCCCGCGCCCAGGCCGATCTGTCGGCGCTCGCGACCATCGACGACCCGACGCTGACGTCGATCGCGCTGAACGAGCCCGCCGACGTCGTCGACCGGATCCTCGGGATCACGTCGCAGCGCGGGACGACCTGGCCCGACTCCGGAACGCTCACCCCCGCCGCAGCCGACCTCGTCCGCGGCGCCGGCGCGACGACGTCGCTGCTCGCATCGACCGCCGTCGACACGCCGGGTGAGGCACCGATCGCCCGCATCGCGGGCCCGACGCCCGACGACCCCGAGCCGCTCGACGCCGTGCTCTTCGATCCCGCGGTCGGCGCCGCACTCGCCGCCGTCGGATCCGACCCCCAGACGCCGTCGTACGTGCCGTCGTCCGTCCGCTACGACCTCGCCTCCGACTCCGAGACGGCACGGCTGCAGGACGCCCTCGGCGCGGTGCTGTGGTCCTCCGTCCGTCCCGACGCCCCGGACGGACGGTCGGCGGTGATCGCACCGCCGCAGCTCTGGTCGGCCGGTCCCGACGAGGCGTCGGCGATCCTGAACTCCGTGACGGGGCTGTTCCGTTCCGGGGCCGCGACGCCGCGCCCCCTCGCCGATCTCACCCGTACGCAGGATCCGGCCCCACCCCCGCGCGCCCTCTCCGCACCGGAACAGTCGGTCTCGGACGGCGTGCCCGAGCACGTCCGCGCCGCCGTCGCCGACCAGCTCCCGCGCATCGACTCGCTCGGCGCGAGCCTCGTCACCGACCCGTCGTCGCCGCTGACACCCACGCTCTTCCTCGCACCGCTGCGCGGCGACCTCGTCCGGTCGCTGACCCTCGCGCAACGCCGCGGCGACGACCCGTCCCGCGCCGAGACCGCTGCCACGACCCGCGTCAACGAGGTGGCGACGACCGTCGACGCCCTCTACAACTCGGTCTCCGTCGTCTCGCCCGGCGGCGTCTACACCCTCGCGTCCGAACAGAGCCCGCTGCTGCTCGTCGCCCGCAACGACCTGCCGATCGGCGTCACCGTCCGGCTCGACGTCCAGGCCCCCGACGGCGTCGACATCACCGACGTCGGCGCGACCGCGCTGCCCCCACGCGGCAGCCGCACCCTCACCGTGCCCGCGCGCATCGACGACTCCCGCAAGCTCGTCGTGCAGTTCGCGCTCACGAGTGACGAAGGTCGCCGCTTCGGCGAACCGATCAGCGTCACCGTGCGATCCAACGCCTACGGGCAGGCGCTCGCCATCGTGACGGCATGCGCGGGTGCGCTGCTTCTGTTCCTCGCCGGCCGCCGGTTGTGGCATCGTTTCCGTGGCCAGCCCGATCCGGCGGACGACGCACTCGCCCCGGACGAGCGGCCTGGGTACGAGGACGGGGAAGGCGTGACCAGCGACCGGGAACGTGACGGCGACGAACGCCAGGACGAAGGACGAGGGCGGACATGACCCGCAACATGCCGCCGCGCGGACACCGGCCCGGCACCGGCCGGCCGTCCGGACCACCCGAGCGCCCGCGCGAGAACCGCGAGAAGGTCGGGCCGCTGCCGCAGGAACCGACGTCGCCGCGTCGTCCCATGCCCGCCCAGCGCAGGCCCGCTCCCCGCCGCGACTGGGACATGCCCTATCGCGGCCCCGAGATGCGCTGGGACGACGCGCCGACGGTGCAGTTCGCGGCCGTCCGCCTCCCGCAGGACCCGCCGCCGGTACCCGACTCCGAGGTCACGCCGCTCGACGAGCAGCCGAGCACCGGCGAGGCACCCGACGACGACCGCAACTCGAACTCGCGGCTGCTGGCCTCGACCGGATCCATCGCCTTCGCGACGCTCGTCTCGCGCATCACCGGCTTCGCGAAACAGCTGCTGCTCGTGACGACGCTCGGCGCCGCCGTCGCCAGCGCCTACACCGTCGCCGCCCAGATCCCGAACATGATCTCCGAGTTCGTGCTCGGCGCGGTGCTCACGGCGATCGTCGTCCCCGTCCTCGTCCGCGCCGAACGCGAGGACCCCGATCGCGGCGAAGCGTTCGTCCGCCGCCTGTTCACGGCGAGCCTGTGTCTGCTCGGCGGCGCCGCACTCCTCGCGACCGCCGCCGCACCCCTGCTCGCGCGGTTGTTCGTCGGATCCGACGGGCAGGTGAGCACCCCGCTCACCACGGCACTCATCTACATGCTGCTGCCCGCGATCCTCTTCTACGGGCTCTCGGCGCTGTTCACCGCGATCCTCAACACGCGCCAGATCTTCAAACCCGGCGCATGGGCTCCCGTCCTCAACAACGTCGTCGTCCTCGTCGTGCTCGCGATCTTCTGGGCGATGCCCGGCGAGATCAGCCTCGACCCCGTCCGCATGGGCGAACCCAAACTCCTCGTCCTCGGGCTCGGCGTCACCTTGGGCGTCGTCGTCCAGGCGTGCAGCCTGCTGCCCGCGATCCGCCGCGCCGGGGTCTCGCTGCGTCCGCTGTGGGGTTTCGACGACCGCCTCAAGCAGTTCGGCGGCATGGCCGTCGCGATCGTGCTCTACGTCGCGATCAGCCAGATCGGCTTTCTCGTCGCGACCCGCGTCTCGGCGCACTACGACGAGGCCGGACCCGTCATCTACAACAACGCGTGGCTGCTGCTGCAGCTGCCGTACGGCGTCCTCGGCGTCACCGTCCTCACCGCGATCATGCCGCGGCTCAGCCGCAACGCCGCAGCCGAGGACACGCCCGCCGTCGTCGACGACCTCTCGGTGTCGACGCGCCTCACGATGATCGCGCTGATCCCCATCGTCACCTTCCTGACGATCGCGGGACCGCAGGTCGGCGAGGCGCTCTACGGCTACGGCAACTTCGGTTCCGGCGACGCGCAGCGGCTCGGTCTCGCCGTGAGCTTCTCGGCGTTCACGCTGATCCCGTACTCGCTCGTCCTCATTCACCTTCGCGTCTTCTACGCGCGAGAACAGGCATGGACGCCGACGTGGATCGTCCTCGGCATCACGTCCGTCAAGATCGTGCTGTCGATGCTGGCGCCGTTCGTCGCCCGCGACGATCAGCAGGTCGTCCTGCTGCTCGGCGCCGCGAACGGTCTCGGCTACATCGCGGGCGCCGTGATCGGCGGCTGGCTGCTGCACCGCAGCCTCGGCAATCTGCAGATGGCGAACGTCGGCCGCACCGTGTGGGTCGTCGTCGTGGCCTCGCTCGCGGGCGGCGCAGCGAGCCTCGGGTTCGACCGCCTCGTCGGGCTCGAGCGGCTCACCGGATCCCTCGGTGCACTGGGTTCGTTCACTCGCGTCGCGCTGGGCGGCATCCTGCTGCTGATCGTGACGTTCACGATCCTGCTGCTCGCGAAGATCCCCGAGGTCGTCTCGGTACAGGTCGCGCTCACCCGCAGGCTCCGTGGCAGGCGCGGTGGCGACGAACCCGACGCGATCGACGACGCCGCACCGGCCGAGGTCGTCGCGGCCACCCCGCCGGAGCGTCACCACGACAGCTTCTCGGACGCCGCGACGATCCTGCTCCCCGTCGTGCGGGACACACCACAACCCCCGCACCACCGTGACGTGCGAGAACCGCATCATCACGGCGAGCCCCCGAGGAATGTCCCGTACCCTGGACGCGACACGACGGCGCCCGGGCAGCCCGTGCCTCACGTGCGCGCGGATGTGACGCCACAGGCGGGGACCGATCGGATCGACCGTTTCGAGCGTGAAGGAGTGAGGGTGAGCGACGAGGATCGTGGTTCACGCACGGGAGCGTCGGGGACCGGGACCGCGGACAGGGGTCCTGCCACGCCGTCCGGGCAGTCACCCGAGGCCGGCCGGCCGGAACGCAGCGACGACACCGGCGCCACCGACACCCCCACCACCGCCGTGCCGCACGAGCGCGCCGATACGACAAGCGATTCCGGTGCACCGACCGAGGCCACGCCTGCCGCACCGGGCGGCACGGACTCCGCAGCCGCCGAGTCCGACGCACCCACGCCGCCCGCCGGCGCACCCGCGCCCCGGTCGACTCCCCGTGGCCCCAAGCTCATTCCGGGCGCATCCGTCGCGGGAGGCCGCTACCGGCTGCTCACCCCGCACGGCGGCTCGCGCGGTCTGCAGTACTGGCAGGCACTCGACGTCAAGCTCGACCGCGAGGTCGCGCTGACCTTCGTCGACGCCGATCAGCGTTCGTCCGCTACGGGATCAGAAGGGCCACAGGCGATCCTGTCCCGGACGCTCCGCCTCGGGCGCATCAACTCGCCGGGCCTCGCCCGTGTTCTCGACGTCGTCCGCGGCAGCTCGGGCGGAATCGTCGTCGCCGAGTGGACGCCAGGACGCTCGCTGCGCGAGATGGCCGACACCACACCGTCTCCCATCGGTGCCGCACGTGCGATCAGCGCTCTCGCGCAGGCCGCCGAGACGGCCCACCGCGCAGGCGGCGCGCTGTCGATCGACCATCCCGATCGCGTGCGCATCAGCATCAACGGCGACGCCGTGCTCGCCTTCCCGGGCACGCTCGCGGACGCCGACGCGACGTCCGACGTCCGCGGTCTCGGTGCGATGCTCTACGCACTCATCACCGCCCGCTGGCCGCTCGACGACCCCGGCACCCCACCCGGCGGCAAGCCTCCGGCGACGGTCGGCGGGCTTCGCCGCGCGGACCGCGACGCGAGCGGCGCGCTGCTCAGCCCGCGTGCCGTCCGCCCCGAGGTGCCCTTCGAGATCTCGGCCGTCGCACAGCGCGCGCTCGAGGCCAACGGTGGAATCCGCACCGCGGCAACGGTTGCCCACATCCTCGATCAGGCGACCGTCGTCAACGACAAGACCGAACTGATCCCCGCACTGCGGATCGGTCAGCGCGCTCAGGCCACCGAATCGCTCTCGGACCCGGAAGCCGTCGCGCAGCAGAAGAAGAAGACGAACCGGATGCTGCTCGTGCTGGGCCTGCTCGGCACCGTCACCGTCATCGTCCTCGTCCTGCTCGCGGTGTGGCTGTCGAACTTCCTGGGCGGCAGCAACTCCGACGCCCCGCTCGATCAGCAGGAGTTCGGGCTGACCTCCGAGGCCACCCCGCCCGCCCAGGAGCAGGGCGGCGAACCCGCGCCGCCACCGCCGCCTGCCGCCACACCCGTCGCCCCCGCCGGCGTCACCGTCTACTCGCCGCAGGGCACACCCGACAGCGCCGCGACGGCCTCGAACGCGATCGACGGCGACCCGGCCACGCTGTGGAGCACCGACGTGTACTTCCAGCAGTTCCCGGCACTGAAGAACGGCGTCGGCCTCATGGTGTCGCTGCCCGACGCCACCCGCGTCGGCCAGGTCGCCATCACCTCGCCCAGCCCCGGGACGCAGGTCGAGATCCGGTCGGCTCCGTCGCCCGACGCCCCGCTCGCACAGACCCAGGTCATCGGAACCGCCAACCTCACGGACGGTGTCACCGACATCGCGATCACCGACGACGCCCCCACCCAGAACGTGCTCGTGTGGATCACCCGCCTGAGCACCGAGGACGGCAACAACCAGACCCGCATCGCCGACGTCTCGGTCCGCGCCGCGGGCTGACCGGGCCGTCTCGCCGCACCGCGAGGTCGACGGCGGCGCCGCGCCGCACGGTGGGCTACGATCCGCGGCGTGGCGAGCGAGCGGGGGGAGACCGCACCGACGTCGCCGGTCGAGCCCCTCGCCGACCCGGCCGACGACGTACTGCTGCGCGCCCACCTCGCGGGAGACCCGGATGCCTTCGGGCAGTTGTTCCTTCGACATCGCAATCACCTCTGGCACGTCGCGCTCCGCACGAGCTACAACCCCGACGACGCCGCCGAGTGCCTCCAGGACGCGATGCTCTCCGCGTGCCGGTCCGCGGCCTCGTTCCGCGGCGACTGCTCGATCCGGACCTGGCTGCATCGCATCGTCGTCAACTCGTGCCTCGACCGCATCCGCCGCAACAAGGCGCGCCCCGTCGCCGCCGTCCCCCTGGACGACGTCGTCGTTCCTGTGCTCCGAGATCACATGTCCGACACCGAGCTTCGGATCGCGTCGAGCACGCGCTTGCGGAACTGCCGCCCGAGCAGCGTGCCGCGATCGTCGCCGTCGACCTCGAAGGGTTCTCGACGAGCGAGGCTGCCGCACGCCTCGGCGTCCCGGAGGGCACCATCAAGAGCCGGTGCGCGCGCGGACGCAAGCGACTCGTGGTGTCGCTCGGCCACCTCCGCGGCGACGAGACCGAGCCCCCGCCGCAACGAGAACCCGAACGTACGACGCGGGAACCGGCACGGGGCCTGCTGCGTCGAACCAAGAGAGTGCAGCCGCACGACGAGCGCCGCGCTCCCCGGACCGCCACACACGGACCCGGGACGCCCGAGCCGGGAAGGGGAACGCGATGACACCGCCACCACGCGACCGACCCGAGCCGCACGAGTCCGATCAGCACGAGCCCGGCCCCACCGAGCAGCAGATCGATGCCCTGCGCGCCGAACTCCGGCGGATCGGCGAGGACGAGTCGGCACAGACGCCGATCCCGTTTCACGTGGAACACGACATCCTCGCGGCGCTGGCAGCCGAGCGGGCCGTCGCACACACCGAGACCCCCGACACCGACAGCACGGTCACACCACTGCGCCGCCGCCGGAGGTTCGCCACCGCCGCGTCCGCCCTCGCCGCGGCGGCAGCAGTCGCGATCGGACTCGTCATGGTCGTCTCGGTCCGCGGCGGCGTCCAGGACGGGGGAGAGGGGTCCGCGATCCTCGCCGATCCTCACCCGGGCACGAACGCACCCACCGAACTGCCCGACGACCCACCCGTCGCACTGTTCGCAACGCTGGCCGGTACCTCCGACCCCGGCCCGTTCGCCGACCCCGCGGTGCTGCGAGCGTGCCTCGCCGCGAGCGACGTCGCCCCCGACACTCCCGTCCTCGGATCGCAGCGCGTGCGCTTCCGCGGCACCGACGCCGTCGCGCTGCTCACTCCCGGCCCCACGCCCGGCGCTCTGACCGCGCTCGTCGTCGACACGCTGTGTTCTTCGGATCACGCCGGGGTCCTGTGGCGGCAGGACATCGGCTGACTGGCCGGTCCGCCGGGAACAAACACCCCTTACCCTGGTGTTGACGACCCACGACAGGTGGTGCCGCGCACCGCCCCATCGGACACTCCGACGAGGCGTTCGTGCGAAGCACACTCCACCGACGAACACTGTAAGGGGACCTTCTTCGATGACCACGCCATCGCCGATCCACGACCTCATCATCGTCGGATCCGGACCCGCGGGGTACACCGCAGGTGTCTACTCGGCCCGTGCCGAGCTGAAGCCGCTGCTGTTCGAGGGCACCCAGTTCGGCGGGTCGCTCATGACGACGACCGAGGTCGAGAACTTCCCCGGATTCCGCGAGGGCATCATGGGCCCGGACCTCATGGACGAGATGCGCGAGCAGGCCAAGCGGTTCGGCGCCGACATCCGCACCGAGGACGTCGAGGAACTCGACCTCGCGGGTGACGTCAAGAAGGTCGTCGCCGGCGGCGAGACGTACTACGCCGACGCCGTCGTCCTCGCGATGGGCAGCGCCCCGCGCTACCTGAGCATCCCCGGCGAGGAGACGCTCCTCGGCCGCGGCGTCAGCGCGTGTGCCACGTGCGACGGCTTCTTCTTCAAGGACCAGGACATCGCCGTCATCGGTGGCGGCGACTCCGCGATGGAGGAAGCGACCTTCCTCACCAAGTTCGCGCGCAGCGTCACGATCGTGCACCGCCGTGACGAGTTCCGCGCATCGCGCATCATGCTCGAGCGCGCGAAGGCGAACGAGAAGATCCGCATCCTCACCGACACTGCTCCGATCGAGGTCCTCGGCGAGACCGCGATGACCGGTCTGCGCGTCCGCAACACCGTCACGGGGGAGGAGTCGACGCTCGACGTCACCGGCATGTTCGTCGCGATCGGCCACGATCCCCGCAGCGAGCTCGTGCGCGGCCAGGTCGAACTCGACGACGAGGGCTACGTCATCGTCACCCACCCGACAACCGCGACCTCGATCCCCGGCGTCTTCGCCGCAGGCGACCTCGTCGACCATCGATACCGCCAGGCGATCACCGCGTCGGGCACCGGATGCTCGGCCGCCATCGACGCCGAGCGGTGGCTCGCCGACCGCGGCGACATCTCGCCCAACACCGTCGAGGCCGCCGGCGAGCCCGTCGACGCCGCCGCAGCCACTGCCTGACCCCCGCACATCCACAGGAGGATTCGTGTCGAACACCGTCAAGATCACGGACGCATCGTTCAAGGACGACGTACTCGCGAGCGACAAGCCCGTTCTCGTCGACTTCTGGGCGACGTGGTGCGGCCCGTGCAAGATGATCGCCCCGGTACTCGAAGAGATCGCGGGTGAGCACTCCGAGAAACTGACGGTCGCGAAGCTCGACATCGACGAGAACCCCGAAGCCGCACGGGAGTTCCAGGTGATGTCGATTCCGACGCTGATCCTCTTCAAGGACGGCAAGCCGATCAACACCGTCGTCGGCACCAAAGGCAAGGCAGCACTGCTGAAGGAACTGTCCGAAGTACTCTGATCGACACGATCGAGTCCTCTGACCGATCCGTCGGAGTTGCCGAACACCTGCCTCATCCGTGATGCAGCGGTGACCCCGAGAACCACATAGACGGTCGACGCATGACAGAATCGATCGATGTGCCTGGGGCCCGGCGCCCCGGCACATCGATCGTTTCGTGTGGATCGTCCAGCAGTAATCCGCGCGGTGGGAGCACGTTTCACCACCGCCGACATCTGGAGGCTTCGAGTATGCACCGACTCCGTCACGGTGATCACGGCCCGGCCGTCGCCGAGATCCGGAGCTCGCTCGTCTCGCTCGGGTTCGTCGAATCCCATGGCGGCGACCTCGCGGTCGGCGCCCCGTCCTGGAACGACACCGGCCATCTCTTCGACGCCGCGCTCGACAGCGCCGTCCGCGCCTTCCAGCAGCAGCGCGGCCTGCTCGTCGACGGCGTCGTCGGGCCCACGACGTACCGGTCGTTGCGCGAGGCGTCGTTCCGCCTCGGTGCGCGGACCCTCTCGTACCAGCTGTCCGCACCGCTGTTCGGCGACGACATCGCGACGCTCCAGACCCGGCTGCAGGACCTCGGGTTCTACGTCGGCCGCGTCGACGGGTACTTCGGCCCGCAGACCCACGAGTCGCTCTCGTCGTTCCAGCGTGAGACGGGCATCAACGCCGACGGCATCTGCGGCCCCGCGACCCTGCGGGCGCTCGATCTGCTCGGCACGCGCGTGACGGGTGGATCGCCGCACGCGATCTCCGAGCAGGAGCTCGTCCGCCGCTCCGGCCCGCAGCTCAGCGGCAAGCGCATCCTCATCGATCCCGGTCTCGGTGGAGGAGACTCCGGCGTCGTGCTCCGCACCGAGCAGGGCGAGACGACCGAGGCCGACATCCTGTGGGATCTCGCCGCACGGCTCGAGGGCCGCATGGCCGCGACCGGCATGGAGACCTTCCTGTCGCGTCCCCGGCACGCGAATCCCTCGGAGTCCGAGCGCGCTGCCCGCGCGAACGCCTTCGACGCCGACGTCATGATCTCGCTGCGGTGCGACACGAACGACAGTCCCGCCGCGAACGGCGTCTCGTGCTTCCACTTCGGCAACTCGCACGGTTCCACGTCGACCATCGGTCAGGCACTCAGCGGCCTGATCCAGCGTGAGATCGTCGCCCGCACGACGCTCCTCGACTGCCGCACTCACGGCCGGACCTGGGATCTGCTGCGGCTGACCCAGATGCCGACGGTGCAGGTCTATCTCGGCTACCTGACCAACACCAAGGACATCTCGATCCTCACCGATCCGCGGATGCGCGACGTCATCGCCGAGGCGATCCTCGTCTCCGTGAAGCGGCTGTATCTGCTCGGACAGGACGATCAGCCGACGGGCACCTACTCGTTCGCCGAGCTGCTCGCACAGGAACTCTCCGCAGCCGAATAGGCTCCGCTCCGCTCGTCGGTCGTCCCGCGCTCAGCGCAGGGCGGCCGACGTCGTCTGGTCCCCGGTGATCATCTCGAGGGCGGCCGACTGCAGCAGCTGATCGAGCGCCGCCTCGACGTCCGTCTTCCACTCGTGGTCACGATCGAGTTCGAGGCGGAACCGCGGGTATCGCGCATGGGGCGCGACGAGCTCGAACCCGAACTCCTCGAGGAAGCCGGCGTCGATCATGCAGTACTCGTCGCCGCAGGGGGTCTTCGTCACGCGCGACGGGCCCGAGACGCCGTCGCGCCGGATACCGAACGCTTCGACCGCGCGCACTCCACGGCGGACCAGATCGGTGACGACGGCGCGCACGAGATCCGTCGCCATGTCGAACTCGGTCGCGAGCGGCTCGAGCCGGATGCTCGTGAGGAGCACGGCGTCGCTCCCGACAGGGGAGGTGGGGAACGACGCGGCACGGGGGACCGTCCGGGGCGGCGCGTACAACGCGCTGCCCGCCGGACGGCCACCCACCGTCGCGAGCTGTCCGCACGTTCCCCATTCCAGGAGAACCATCGACAGCCACGCTTCCTTCTCGAACTCCGGGTCGAGGAGATTCGCGGCGTCGGCAGTCCCGGGATCCATCTCCCAGAACACGCACTTGCGGGTGTGCCGCGGAAGCTTCTCGACGCTGTCGAGGGTGAGCGGTTCGATCACGACGGACACCGGTGTCCTCCCGCGGCCGGAACGTGTGGAGCCATGATCGATTCCGTACTCAGGACTCGCCCTTGCCGGTCTCCATCATCTGCACGATGCGCTGGAGATCGTCGACGGAACCGAACTCGACGACGATCTTGCCCTTGCGCTTGCCGAGGCTGACCGTCACTCGGGTGTCGAAGGAGTCGGACAGGCGTTCCGCGACGTCCTGCAGGCCAGGCATCTGGATGGGCTTGCGGCGCGGGGGAGTGGGGTCGGTGGCGTCGCCGCGATTGGCGAGCGTGACCGCCTCCTCGGTGGCGCGGACCGACATCCCCTCGGCAACGATGCGCGCGGCCATGACCTCCTGCGCGTCCGCCCCGGCGTCGAGCGCCAGCAGTGCTCGGGCGTGGCCGGCGGAGAGCACTCCCGCAGCGACCCGCCGTTGCACCGGGACCGGGAGCTTGAGCAGCCGGATCATGTTGGTGATGACGGAGCGCGAGCGTCCCAACCGCGTCGCGAGTTCCTCGTGGGTGACCTCGAACTCTTCGAGCAACTGCTGATACGCCGCGGCCTCTTCGAGCGGGTTCAGCTGCACGCGATGGATGTTCTCGAGGAGCGCGTCGCGGAGCAGATCGCCGTCGTCCGTCTGCCGGACGATCGCGGGGATCTTCTCGAGGCCCGCTTCCTTGCTCGCACGCCAGCGCCGCTCGCCCATGATGAGCTGATAGCGGCCGTCCTCGATCGTCCGCACGACGATCGGCTGCATGAGCCCGAACTCGCGGATCGAATGGATCAGTTCGGCGAGCGCTTCGTCGTCGAACACCTGCCGCGGCTGCTTCGGATTGCGCTCGATGTCGCCGAGCGGAATCTCACGGTAGACGGCGCCGGGATCGACGAGCTGCTCGGCGCCGGACTCGGCGGCGGTCGCGTCGTCGTTGTTTCCCGTGAAACCGTCCTTCGTGTTTCCCGTGAAACCGGCGGCGGTCGTCTCCTGCTCCGTCGTCTCGGCGTCCTGCTTCGGCTGCGCTGGGGTTGCGACCGCGGTCGACGCCGAGCCGATCACGACGTCGGCCGCCGCGTTCCCGAGCCCGGGCCCTGCTGCGGGTCCGGTCGGAATCAGCGCGGCGAGTCCCCGCCCGAGTCCACCTCTACGTGTCTGGCTCATCCCTCGCGCTCCTGCTCCGAAGCGGCCCGAGCGGCGAGCTCGCGACCGGCGTCCATGTAACTCATCGCTCCCCGCGATCCGGGGTCGTAGTCGAGAACGGTCATCCCGTAGCCGGGAGCCTCCGACACCTTGACGCTTCGTGGAATCACCGACCGCAGGACGGTGTCCCCGAAGTGCGCGCGCACCTCTTCGGCGACCTGATCCGCGAGCTTCGTCCGGCCGTCGTACATCGTGAGGAGGACGGTCGACACGTGAAGCTCGGGGTTGAGATGCGACTGGACGAGTTCGATGTTGCGGAGCAACTGGCCGACGCCCTCGAGCGCGTAGTACTCGCACTGGATCGGAATCAGAACTTCCTTGGCGGCGACGAGCGCGTTGACCGTCAGCAGGCCGAGAGACGGCGGGCAGTCGATCAGCACGTAGTCCGCGTTGATGTCGGCGAGCTTCGCTTCGCTCAGCGCAGTCTTCAGCCGTCCCTCGCGAGCGACCATCGAGACGAGTTCGATCTCGGCTCCGGCGAGGTCGATCGTCGCGGGGATGCAGAACAGTCGCTCGTTGTGCGGACTCTGCTGAACGGCCTCTGCTGCGGTCACCTCACCGAGGAGGAGTTCGTAGCTCGACGGCGTTCCCGCCGTGTGCTGGACACCGAGAGCCGTACTCGCATTGCCCTGGGGATCGAGGTCGACGACGAGCACCCGCAGTCCCTGGACGGCGAGGGCGGAAGCGAGGTTCACCGCGGTCGTCGTCTTGCCGACGCCGCCCTTCTGGTTCGCGATCGTGAAGACCCGGCGGTGAGCCGGCTTCGGCAGCGACGCGCCGGTCGGATGGAGCACCTGGCTCGCGCGATGTGCTGCGACGGCAATCGGAGTATCGCCGGCCGACAGGCTCGAGTACGGCGCCGAGAAGTCGTCGTCCAGTTCGGCATCGGACTGCGTTTCACGTGAAACGACAGAATCGGGACCACCCGTCATCGAACGACTCCTCCATCTCGAACGTGCACAACGACACCCCTCATCTGTTCTGCCTCCTGCGGGTGCGAGTCGACTTGGTCGCCCGGACCACGACGGTGGGAACCGGAAGGATGCCGACGCCGCACTCGACGACATCGATCTCGTCGGCACCGAGCTTCTTCATCGCGGCGCGATCTCGTGTGATCTCCTCGGTTGCACTCGCGCCCTTCAATGCGAGCATTCTTCCACGCTCGTGCACGAGCGGCAGCGACCACCGCGTGAGCTTCGCCAACGGAGCGACGGCCCGTGACGTCACGACGTCCGCGCCACCTGCTTCCTTGACGACGCCCGAATCCTCCGCGCGACCGCGGACGACGAGAACGTTGGTCAGCTGGTTCGTCTCGACGAACTCGGCGAGGTACACCGAACGGCGCAGCAGCGGCTCCACGAGCGTCACGCGGATGTCGGGACGTGCGATCGCGAGGGGAATTCCGGGAAGCCCGGCGCCACTGCCGACGTCGACGACGCTCTCGTTCTCGGCGACGAGTTCCGCGATCACTGCGCAGTTGAGGATGTGCCGCTCCCACAGCCGCGGGATCTCGCGCGGCCCGATCAGCCCGCGCTCGACACCGTCCTGCGCGAGCGATTCGTGATACTTCTCGGCGAGGCCGAACCGATCACCGAAGAGTTCACGGGAAGCCGCGATCGGATCGAAGTCCGGCTCGGACTGGTCGGGTTCCACGTGAAACATCCTCCTGCACACCATCGACATTCAGCGGCTCTCAGCGTATCTGTCGCATCGTCGGGAGGACATACGGAAGCCTGTGTGTCTGCCGACAAACTCGCACACGGCGTCACCGCACCCGCGTCACAGTGACGAAACTCCCGCGGGTGTCCGATCATTCACGAACCGTCGCCGAAAAACACTTCGGGCCCGCGTTTCACGTGAAACGCGGGCCCGAGAGGTGGGTGCCGGGAGGGACCCGGCCGCGGCTACTTCTTGACGACGACGACGTGCCGGTTCGGCTCGGCGCCTTCGCTCTCGCTTGCGACGCCGTCGATGCGCGCGACGGCGTCGTGCACGATCTTCCGTTCGAACGGCGTCATCGGACGCATGCTCTCCGCTTCGCCCGAGGCGAGCACTCGCTCCGCTGCTTCGGTGCCGAGGTTCGTCAGCTTCTCCCGAAGCCCCGCGCGCCATCCCGCGACGTCGAGCATCAGCCGGCTGCGTTCGCCCGTCGACTGCTGCACGGCGAGCCGCGTCAACTCCTGAAGCGCATCGAGAACTTCACCCTTCTTGCCGACGAGCTTCGTCAGATCGTCGCCGCCGTCGATGGACACGATCGCGCGGTCGCCCTCGACGTCGAGATCGATGTCGCCGTCGAAATCGAGGATGTCGAGCAACTGCTCGAGGTAGTCGCCGGCGATCTCGCCTTCTTCGACGAGATCGTCGTCCTCGTCGAAGTCGCTGTCGACGGTCGCGTCCACCGCGGTGTCGTCACCCTGGGCCTCGTCACCCGGCGCCTCGGGGAGGGGAGTGGTGGCGTCGGTTTCCACGGCGTTTCCGGCCTCACTGGTCATGGATGTCACTTGCTCCTGTGTCGGGCCCGACCGGGCCACTCGTCCGGCCGCTCAGCGCCGTTTGCGCTTGGCGTTCTTGCCACGGTTCGCGCGCGGCCGGTTCTGCTGGGGCTTCGGGTTGCGTGGTGCGGAGTTCTTGCCGCCACCGCCGGACTGCCCGGAGGTCGTCTTGGGCCTCGGGTCCTGACCGGACTTCTCCGACTTCGACGCGGCACCGTTCGATTCGGCGTCGCCGGCAGGCTCGGTCGTGTCAGCCTCGATCTCGGTGGCCGAGTCGTCGGTGTCGCCGGCGACGGTCGCTGCGCTCTGGGCACCCTTGCCACGCTTCGGCTTCGCACCGGGCTTCGGCGCATTCGCGGTACGACGCTCCATGGCCTCGGCCTTCTTCGCCTGCTCCTCGCGGTCGATGCGGCCGAACACGAGGTGCTGCTGGCCGTAGGTCCACACGTTGTTGGAGACCCAGTAGAGCAGGATGGCGATGGGGAGGAACGGGCCACCGACGAGCACGGCGAACGGGAACACGTACAGCGCGAGCTTGTTCATGATCGCGGACTGCGGGTTGGCGGCGGCCTCGGGGCTCTGCCGCGCAACCGACGCGCGCGAGTTCATGTGGGTCGCGATGCTCGCGATGAGCATGAGCGGCACCGACACGGCGACGATCGGCCACACCGACGGGACGCCGCCGAACGGCTCGAACGCCTCGAGGACGTTGTCGGGGCTCGTGATCGCAGCCGAGATGGGTGCGCCGAACAGACGGGCACTCAGGAACGACTGGACGTCGTCGACACTGAAGAAGTAGTTCGGGGTGTTCGCGTTCTCCTCGGGCGACATGCCGAGCTGACCGAGTCCGGTGCCGGTGCGGTTGAACGACCGCAGCACGTGGAACAGACCGAGGAACACCGGCGCCTGCAGCAACACGGGCAGACAGCCCATGAGCGGATTGAAGCCGTGCTCCTTCTGGAGTTTCTGCAGCTCCAGCGCCTGCCGCTGACGATCGTTCGAATACTTCTTCTGCAGCGCCTTGATCTGCGGCTGCAGTTCCTGCATCTGGCGCGTCGTCCGGACCTGCTTGACGAACGGCTTGTACAGGATCACGCGGAGCGTGAACACGAGGAACACCACGGACAGTGCCCAGGCGAAACCGTTGTCCGGCCCGAGTACGGCACCGAAGACCTTGTGCCACACCCAGAGGATGCCGGAGACCGGATAGTAGATGATGTCGAGCACGGCTCTATGTACCCCTCTGCTTTTCGGCAGTAAGCAACGGTTCTGTCGTGGTCCGCTCGGGCGCTCTCCGGCGGGGCGGCACGGGATTCCAGCCACCAGGATGCCAGGGGCCACATTTGGCGAGCCGCACGAGGGTCAGCAGCGATCCGACGACGAAGCCGCGGGTCCGCAGCGCTTCGACGGCGTACTCACTGCACGTCGGTGTGAAGCGGCAGGTCGGCATGCGCGTGGGCGACACGTACGTGCGATAGAGCTCGACGGCGAAGACCGTCGCCGTCACCGGGAATCGCCGGACGGTGGCGAGTGGATGCCGGGCACGGGCATCTGAGTCGTCGGTCATGACGCCCTGCTCGTCGACGCGGTGAGGCCGAGTTTCGACACGGCCGAACGGAACTGGGTCTCGAGGTCGGTGGACGTCGCGGACGCGGCGCCCGGAAGCGCGCGAATCACGATGTCGTACGCGGGATCCACGGTCGCGACGGTCGTGGCGCAGATATGACGAAGCCGGCGGGCGACTCGATGTCGAATCACCGCCGGCCCGACAGCCTTGCTCACGATCAGCCCGTATCGCGGACCACCGCGCCTCACCAGATCGCCCGCTGCCACGGTGTCGTAGGCATGTACGACGATGTCGCGACGCCCGGTACGCCGTCCCCGACGTACCGCGGCCCCGAAATCGGCGTGACTGTGCAGGCGATGCCGATCAGGAAGCATGCGTGCTCCCGATCAGCGAATCATGCGGTGAGCGATGCGCGGCCCTTACGGCGACGCGCCGTGACGATCGCGCGTCCGGCGCGGGTCCGCATACGAAGACGGAAGCCGTGAACCCGCGCGCGGCGTCGGTTGTTCGGCTGGAACGTCCGCTTGCCCTTGGCCACGGTGAACACTCCTCGAGTCGTGCGGCGCCCACGGCGCCTTGTCTGCTGAAGACGCTGCTGCGTCCGGTCTGTCGAGCCACCGTGCCTCGGATCCGTGGGTGGAGCCTCGTGACCGCACCGCCGCCGACGGCGACATACGGCCACCGCACGACAGGGTGACCGTTCGAGAATACGGATTCGGACCCGCCTCGGTCAAACCAGCCCCGTCGCCGCGGCGACCAGGGCGATCGTCGTCACGTCCCCCACTCCTCGAGGGCGTCTCGAGGCGGGTGTCTCGAGGAGTGGCTCGAGGAGTCGTCCGCCGCGTCTCGAGGGGCCGAAGGTCCGGTGAATCTTCGATGTCCACCAAAACCGCATGACGGAGCGAATCACGCTGCTAGCGTCGACTCCATGATTTCGGGGGCGGCCTGCGGCGATTCATCCACAGCAGGCGTGTTCGGGCGGTCGGCCCGCGCGCCGAGTCGATGCAACGCGCCCACGTCCCGCACCCACTGAATATCACCCCACACCGCACTCTCTCGCATTTCTCCAGGTGAGAGGCTTGTCACGACCTCGTTCGCGCGGCTCATGCCGCGACGCGGGGCCGGGTGTGCAGCTTTTCCACACCTGTGGATAATCGTGTGGATATTCGCCGGGCACGTCCCCGGACACCACTCGCGGCGCGAGGTGCAGGGCTCGTCACCGAGCGCGCTCGCCAGTGCCGCCCGACACCAGGGAGGCACCCGTGACCGAGGATCCCGACGCCCTCGCCAGAGTGTGGCCGGCGGTCCTCGCCGAACTCACGTCGCCGACCCCCGGCGGGGACCGGCCGCCGCTCTCCCGCGGGCAGCGCGCGTGGCTCGCACTCGTGAAGCCGCTCGCACTCGTCCAGGGTTTCGCGCTGTTGTCGGTCCCGTCGTCGCTCGCGCAGGAGGCGATCGAGCGCGATCTGCGTGAACCGATCCTCTCGGCGCTCGGCCGTCACCTCGGCGAACAGGTCGAGGGCCTGGGCGTACGGATCGCCGCGCCCGACCCCGACGAACGCACGCCCGACGAACCGGTCCGGCCGGCGCCGCGTCCCGAACCCGTCGCCGCACCCGCCCACCGCGACGCCCCCGCCCACCGCGACGCCGATTATCGCCCGGAGCCGCAGCGCACCGTCCAGGCCGGCGGATACGGCCGTCCCGACGTGACCTTCGAGAGCGATCTCGACGAGGTCGACGACGAGAGCGATGCGATCGCCGCCGTCCAGGAGTCGTGGCCGTCGTACTTCACGAAACCACCGTCTCCGAGCACTCCCTCCGCGACCGGCGGCAACAGCCTCAATGCGAAGTACACCTTCGACACCTTCGTCATCGGCTCGTCGAACAGGTTCGCGCACGCCGCAGCCGTCGCCATCGCCGAGGCGCCGGCCCGCGCCTACAACCCGCTCTTCATCTGGGGCGCGTCCGGGCTCGGCAAGACACATCTGCTGCACGCCGCCGGCCACTACGCCCAGCGGTTGTTCCCCGGGATGCGCGTGAAGTACGTGTCGACCGAGGAGTTCACGAACGACTTCATCAACAGTCTTCGCGACGACCGCAAGGTCGCGTTCAAGCGGCGTTACCGCGAGACGGACGTGCTGCTCGTCGACGACATCCAGTTCATCGAGGGCAAGGAAGGCATCCAGGAGGAGTTCTTCCACACCTTCAACACGCTGCACAACGCGAACAAGCAGATCGTCGTGTCCTCCGACCGCCCGCCCAAGCAGCTCGCGACCCTCGAGGAGCGGCTGCGCACGCGGTTCGAGTGGGGACTCATCACCGACGTGCAGCCCCCCGAACTCGAGACCCGGATCGCGATCCTCAGCAAGAAGGCCCGCATGGACCGCCTCGAGGTGCCGCACGACGTCCTCGAGCTCATCGCCAGCAGGATCGAGCGCAACATTCGTGAGCTCGAGGGCGCGCTGATCCGTGTGACGGCGTTCGCGTCGCTCAACCGGCAGCCGCTCGATCTCACGCTCGCCGAGGTCGTGCTGCGTGATCTCATGCCCGACGCCGCGACGGTCGAGATCAACGCCGCGACGATCATGGCGGTGACGGCCGAGTACTTCGGCATGTCGATCGACGATCTGTGCGGCCCCGGCAAGGCACGTGCGCTCGCGCAGGCACGCCAGATCTCGATGTACCTGTGCCGGGAGCTGACGGACCTGTCGTTGCCCAAGATCGGTCAGACGTTCGGCCGTGATCACACGACGGTCATGTACGCCGACAAGAAGATTCGCAAGGAGATGGCGGAGCGTCGCAAGGTCTACGACCAGGTCCAGGAGCTCACGGCGAGGATCAAGCAGCGCTCGAAGCGCTGACTCCCGTGCCGCATCGCGCCCCCTCGAGGTTTCCCCGAGGGGGCGTTCTCATGCCCCGGAGGGTTCGTCCGCCGGCCTCGAGGCGGGCTCGAGGGGCTCCTCGAGGTCTTCCTCGAGGGTTGCGTTTCGGCCCGCTCGAGCGGTCCCTCGAGGGCCGCGGAACCCGGCGACATGGGGCACCTCGAGCCGTTCGGCGTCCACTCCTCGAGACGGCCCGTCCGACACGCCGCGGCGACACGCCGGTCTTTCGACCTGCGGCGGAGCACTCACACCTGTGGACAACTGTGGGGATCACGTGGACAACGTGTGGACAATTGGTGCAGAAATCGGGCTGACCTCGAGGATTCCACATGCGAGCCCGATCGGTCCTCGAGTCGGTCCTCGAGATGTCCACATGCCTCGAGGCGGTGCGACCAGCCTCGACGGGGGTTCGTCCCCAGATTCCACAACACCTATTGGTACTGCTGTTGTCTCTCTCCATTCATCTCTTCGAAAACAGCTGTGGGGACAACCGTCGTACACAGGCCTCGTCTCGAGTCGGATCGTCTCGAGCGGATCGGGTTTGCGGCGGGGCCTCGAGGGCTTACCGTTGTGCAGCGCAGTCGACACCTCCCCGTGACCGAATTCGCTCCGTGAACGGACGACGCGTCGGACTGCTGTGGGAGACTCGGCGCAGATGATCAGACGGCCCGGTAGGTGGTGTTCGCATGCACGGTGACGTGGTACCGACGGAGAGGAACGACGCGGCGATGGAGCACGCTGAGGGGCAGACGGGGGATCTGAGATTCCGCGTCACCCGTGAGGAGTTCGCGGACGCCGTCGCGTGGGTCGCTCGCAGCCTGCCGTCCCGGCCTCCGGTGCCCGTGCTCGGTGGCGTGCTCCTCGAAGCCGGCACCGAAGGACTCACCGTCTCCGGCTTCGACTACGAGGTCAGCGCACAGATCCGCGTCGCCGCGGAGGTCGCGAACGGCGGCCGCGCACTGGTGTCCGGGAAGCTCCTCGCCGACATCACCAAGTCGCTGCCCGGCAAGCCCGTCGACGTCACGCTCGACGGCACGCGTGTGCTCATCAACTGCGGCAGCGCGAAGTTCTCGCTGCCCACGATGCCCGTCGAGGACTACCCGCAGCTCCCGTCGCTGCCGGCACGGACCGGCACGATCGAGGCGACGGTCTTCGCCGAGTCGATCGGTCAGGTCGCCGTCGCCGCAGGTCGCGACGACACCCTTCCGATGCTCACCGGTATCCGCGTCGAGATCGGCGACGGCTCGATGGTCCTCGCGGCAACGGATCGCTTCCGGCTCGCCGTCCGCGAACTCGAGTGGTCGCCTGCCGGTGCGGGCGAGGCAGCCGTCCTCGTTCCCGCCAAGACACTCTCGGAAGCCGCGAAATCCATTCCGGGAGAAGGTAGTTCTCCCGTCGAGCTCGCCCTCGGCAGCGGCTCGGCCGTGGGCCACGACGGCCTCCTCGGCATCGTCAACGAGGGCCGTCGCACCACGACCCGCCTTCTCGATGCGGAGTTCCCGAAGTTCCGTCAGCTCCTGCCCGCCGAGCACACGTCGATGGCGGACGTCGAGGTCGCTCCCCTCGTCGACGCGATCAAGCGCGTCGCCCTCGTCGCCGAGCGCGGAGCCCAGGTCCGGTTGCAGTTCACGCCCGGCAGCGTCGTGCTGTCGGCGGGTGGCGACGACGCCGGCAAGGCAGAGGAGGAACTGCCCGCCGAGTTCCACGGCGAGCCGCTCATGATCGCGTTCAATCCCGGTTACCTGCTCGACGGTCTCTCGTCGCTGCACTCCGAGAAGGTGAGCTTCGGCTTCACGACGCCCAGCCGTCCCGCGGTGCTCCGTCCCGCGAGCGACGAGGCCCCTCAGCCGGACGACTCGGGCAACTACCCCGCGCCGCACAGCGTGTACACGTACCTGCTGATGCCGGTCCGGCTCCCGGGCTGATCCTCGTCGATCGACACCACCCGCAATCCCGAGCGAACGGAGGCGCTTCGATGAAGATCGGCATGATCGGACTCGGCCGGATGGGATTCAACATGCGGGAGCGGTTGCGCCGCGCCGACATCGAGGTCGTCGGGTTCGACCCCCGGCCCGAGGTGACCGACGTCCCGGACGTCGCCGGGCTCGTCGCGGCGCTCCCCGCGCCGCGGATCGTGTGGGTCATGGTGCCGAGCGGCCCCGTGACGCAGTCGGTGATCGGCGAGCTCGCGGGCGCGCTCGAGGCCGGTGACCTCGTGATCGACGGCGGAAACTCCAAGTGGACCGACGACACCGCACATGCCGCGGCACTCGCCGAGCACGGTATCGACTTCGCCGATTGTGGTGTGTCCGGCGGTGTCTGGGGACTCGAGAACGGCTACGGGCTCATGGTCGGTGGCACCGACGACGCCGTGTCGCGGGCGATGCCGGTCTTCGACGCGTTGCGACCGGCCGGCGAGCGCGCCGACGGCTTCGTTCACGCCGGTGCCGTCGGCGCAGGTCATTACGCGAAGATGGTGCACAACGGCGTCGAGTACGGACTGATGCAGGCCTACGCCGAGGGATTCGAGCTGCTCGGTGCGCCGGGCCTCGTGTCGGACGTTCCCGGTGTCCTGCGTGCCTGGACGAACGGCACGGTGGTGCGGTCCTGGCTGCTCGACCTCCTCGTTCGGGCGCTCGACGAGGATCCGGGCCTCGAGACGATCTCCGGCGTCGTCGACGACTCCGGCGAAGGCCGTTGGACGGTGGACGCCGCGGTCGCGAACGCCGTTCCGGCACCGGTGATCTCGGCTGCGCTGTTCGCGCGTTTCAGTTCCCGGCAAGGGGATGCGTCGCCGGCGATGAAGGCCGTTGCGGCGCTGCGTCAGCAGTTCGGCGGCCACGCCGTGCACACGAACACGGAGCCGTAGTTGTTCGTCAGATCGCTACGGCTGCGCGACTTTCGATCCTGGGATCACGCGGAGTTCGTGTTCGCTCCCGGGCCCACGGTGCTCGTCGGGCCGAACGGCCACGGCAAGACGAACGTCGTCGAGGCCGTCGGATACCTGTCGACGCTGTCGTCTCATCGCGTGTCGTCCGACGCCCCGCTCGTGCGCAGCGGTCGCACTGAGGCGACCATCTCGGCGACCGTCGTCAACGCGGGTCGCGAACTCACGATCGACGTCGAGATCGTTTCGGGCGCAGCGAACAAGGCCAGGATCGGTGGTTCGCCGACTCGCCGGACTCGCGAGATTCTCGGGGTCCTGCAGACCGTGGTGTTCGCGCCCGAGGACCTCTCGCTCGTACGCGGCGATCCCGGCGATCGCCGACGGTATCTCGACGAGATGATGACAGCGCGCAGGCCGGCGCTCGCGGGTACTCGCGCGGACTACGACAAGGTGCTGCGACAGCGTTCGGCGTTGCTGAAGTCCGCCGGCGGCGCACTGCGTCGCGCGTCGGCGGCGGGGCGCACGGATCCCGAAGCCGCGAGCGCACTCTCGACTCTGGACGTGTGGGACGGGCATCTCGCGGAGTACGGTGCCCAGTTGCTCGTGGCACGTGCCGAGGTCGTCCACGCGCTCGCGCCGCACGTGACGAGTGCCTACGCGTCGATCGCGCGGAACTCGCGTCCTGCGACGATCCGGTACCGCTCCTCGCTCGCGGAGGCGCTGCCGGAGGGTTTTTTCGATCCCGCGCGCGCCCCGGAGGACGGCGACGTCGACCTCGTTCGCAGTGCCTTCGTCGCGGAGCTGGAACGTGTGCGGCGCAAGGAGATCGAGCGCGGCGTCTCGCTCGTCGGGCCGCACCGCGACGATCTCGAGTTGCTGCTGGGCGACGGCCCTGCGAAAGGTTTTGCGAGTCACGGTGAATCGTGGTCGTTCGCGCTGGCGCTGCGGCTCGCGCCGTTCGAGTTGTTGCGTGACGAGGGGACCGATCCCGTGTTGATCCTCGACGACGTCTTCGCCGAACTCGACCGTGACCGTCGCCGCGCCCTCGTCGATTTCGCGTCCGGTGTCGAGCAGGTGCTCGTGACGGCCGCGGTCGAGGACGACATTCCGGAAGTGTTGCGGGCGCATCGTTTCCGGATTCGTGCCGACGACGGAGCGGACGGCAGGATCTCGGCGGTGGTCGGAAGTTCGGATGGTCCGGTGGAGAGTGCGAGGGGGTCGGCGTGAGCGACGGTGACGCGGCGGGAGGCGGCACACCCGAGCAGCCACGGGGAGTCGACATCGCGCGACGGGCGCTCGAGGAGGCGCGTGCCGCGGCGAAGGCGAAGGGGCAGGCAGTCGGACAGGGCCGCGCGTCCGGTGTGCGCGCGCTGCGGAGCGGCAGGGGACGCGGCCGTCGCGGGTGGTCGGGTCCCGGCCCGGATGCGCGTGATCCGCAACTGCTCGGTGCGCTGACGGGTGCGTTGTCCAAGCAGCGGGGGTGGTCGGGGAAGGTCTCGGAGGGCGTCGTGTTCGGGCGGTGGGAGGACGTCGTCGGTCCGGACATCGCCGCTCACGCGCAGCCGACCGCGTTGCGTGATCAGACGCTCTCGGTCTCGGCGGAGTCGACGGCATGGGCGACGCAGTTGCGCATGATGCAGCCGCAGATTCTGGCGCGGATCGCCGATGCCGTCGGGAACGGGGTGGTGCGGTCGCTCACCATCACCGGGCCCACCGCGCCGAGCTGGCGGAAGGGCGAGCGGCACATCCGTGGCCGGGGTCCGCGCGACACGTACGGCTGACGCCGGCGGGCGACCGGCGATTCCTCGACCTGTGGACGGAACCCCTGGCAATTGACTGTAACCAGCTGTTACAGTTATCGAAGTTCAGTGGCATGCATCACTGGTGTCGTGCGATTCTGTCGTCCCATCACCGGTGTCGCCCCGCTCCAAGGAGGTCCCGATGACTGCTCGACTCGACTCGCCGCAGCTCGCCGACACCGGGTACGACGTCTCTCGACACGATGGCGCTCGACACGACGAGGCGCCGGATCACGTGATGCTCCACGCCCGCAACGTCGAGTTCGACTGGACCGGTGTGCCGATGCACTGGATTCCGGGCGATCCGTTCAGCACCCACGTCTTCAACGTCCTGCATCTGCTGCTGCCGGCGGGGGAGGACTGGTTCGTCGAGACGTTCAAGGAAGCACTGCCGCTCATCGAGGACGAGAAGCTGCGGGACGACGTCATCGGCTTCATCGGCCAGGAGGCCGTGCACTCGCAGTCCCACTCGGGTGTTCTCGAGCACCTCGAGGGTCAGGGTCTCGACACCACACCGTTCACCGATCAGATCGAGTGGGTGTTCGGCAAGCTTCTCGGTCCGCGTCCACTCACCGGTCTGCGCGCCCGGAACTACCTCGTCGAGCGGCTCGCGCTGATCGCTGCGATCGAGCACATCACCGCGTTCCTCGGCGACTGGATCCTCAACGCGGACGGCCTCGATCGGGCCGACCCGCACCCCACGATGCTCGATCTGCTGCGCTGGCACGGTTCGGAGGAGGTCGAGCACCGGGCGGTTGCGTACGACGTGCTGTGGTACTTCGATCAGCGCGAGTTCCGCCGGTTGCGCGCCCAGGTGATCGTCACACCGGCGATCGTCTGGCTGTGGGTTCGTGGCGTCCGTTTCCTCATGCGCTCGGACCCGCAGCTCGAGAAGTGGTCTGCGCATCGCCGCAAGCCGCACCTGTCCGACTTCCGCGCCGCCGGGCGCCGCGGCACGCTGCCGACGTCGTTCGAGCTCGCGAAGCGGATGGCGAAGTACTTCCGCCGTTCGTACACCCCGCTGGACGAGGGCGACACCGGTCAGGCCGTCCGTTACCTCGCGTCGTCGCCCGCCGCACGAGCGGCCGCACAATGAGTGTGCGCTCGGCCGCAGAACGAACGCGGGCGGCGCTGCGCAACGGAGTCCGGTTCGAGGTTCCACCCGATCTGCGGGGTCGTTCCCGTGGTGATCTCGCGATCCGGGCCGCGCAGGCGGTCGTCGGCCGCTACGTCGATCTCGTCGGTGGGTGGGACTACGACGACGCGTTCGCTGTCCACGATCCGAACGCGGACTTGCACCTGGTCGTGACGGGCCGCACCGTCGTCGCGCACGACGAGAACGTCGTGCAATTGCGGTTCGCGGCTCCTGCCGGCGGTGTACTGCCGTCGTGGAATCCGGGTGCCCACCTCGACATCCATCTTCCGTCCGGTCGACGCCGGCAGTACTCGCTGTGCGGCGATCCGGCCGACCGTTCCGGTTACTCGATCGCGGTCCGCCGGATACCGGACGGTGGTGGCGGTTCGATCGAGATGCACGGGCTCGCGGAGGGAACGCAGGTCGTCGTGCGTGGACCCCGCAACGGTTTTCCGTTCGTTCCCGGTGGCAAGGCACTGTTCGTCGCGGGCGGTATCGGCATCACCCCGATCATCGCGATGACGCGTGCGGCCCGTCGGCTCGGGATGGACTGGCAGCTCGTGTACACGGGCCGCAGCCGCGACTCGTTGCCGTTCCTCGACGAGATCGAGACGTGGGAGCGCGATCGCGTCGTGATCCACACCGACGATGTCGACGGCCTGCCGACGGCCGAGGATCTGCTCGGACGCGCACCGCGGGACGGCGCCGTCTACTGCTGCGGACCGGTGCCGATGCTCGACACGATCCGTGCGCATTTCGACGCGTGCGGTGCGCGTGCTCTCCACTTCGAGCGGTTCGGGCCGCCTCCCGTCGTCGGCGGAGTCCCGTTCGAGATCGAGCTCGCGAGTACCGGCACCGTCGTACAGGTGCCGGCGGACGAGTCCGCGCTGGCCGCCATCCGTCGTGAGGTGCCCGAGGTCGCGTACTCGTGCCAGCAGGGTTTCTGCGGCACGTGCCGCGTCCGCGTGCTCGCCGGCGAGCCCGAGCATCGCGAACGACGGCTCACGCCCGACGAGCAACGCACCGAGATGCTGCCGTGCGTGTCGCGCTGCGACGGCGGCCGGCTCGTACTCGATCTCTGACCTGCGACGGCTACCCGCGCACACCCGCGCAGTGAACACCAGGAAGGAATATTCGTGACCACTCGTCTCACCGTCACCAACGGCTCCGTGGATCTCGCGGTCGTCGTCGAGGGCAACCCGGACGGCGAGACGCTCGTACTCGTCCACGGCTGGCCCGACACGCACGGCATGTGGGGCGGCGTCGTCGAACGCCTGGGTGACCGCTTCCGGATCGTTCGGTTCGACAACCGAGGGGCGGGCGAGTCCTCGGCGCCGAAGGGCGTCGAGTGGTACTCGCTCGGGCATCTGGCGGCGGATCTGTTCGCCGTGATCGAGGCGGTGAGCCCCGACGCGCCGGTCCACGTGCTCGCACACGACTGGGGTTCGGTCGCGGTGTGGGAGGCGGTGTGCGAACCGGGAGCCCCCGAGCGGATCGCGTCGTTCACCTCGGTCTCGGGACCGAATCTCGACTACCTGTCGACGTGGGCGCGCGCGTCGCTGTCGCAGGGACGGCTCGCGGGACCGCTGGCCCAGGTCGCTGCGTCGGCGTACACGGTGGCCTTCCAGATCCCGGGTCTCGCGGCTCCCGTGCTGCGTGGGCTGTCGCGGGTCTGGCCGCGTTTCCTCCGGTTCTTCGACGGACTCGATCCCGCGACCGTGCACGTCGCGCCGACGCTCTACGAGGACATGGTCCGTGGTCTCGCTCTCTACCGGGCGAATATCCGCGAGCGCCTCGCACGGCCCCGACGGCGGACGACGACGGTGCCGGTCCAGCTGGTCGTCAACAGTCGCGATCATGCGGTCCGGCCGGTGAGCTACGAGATGTACGAGCAGTGGGCCCCGATCGCGCGGCGCGTGACGATCTCGTCGGGCCACTGGGCGCCGTTCTCGCACCCCGGCGACCTCGCGCGGGCGGTCGCCGACTTCGTCCCGTCCCTCGCCGCCGGTGCCGCCACGCACACCGAAACGGCGGCGTCCGCGTCGCAGCCCGGGTAGCGCTCTCGCGCCTGTCAGTCTCCCCGATGCGAGAACGTCGCCCTGTGAGCCGGTGAGCGGCGTTGCACGGGGGACGCCGGGCAGGTGAACCAGTAGAATGATCGGGTACATCAGCTTCGTTCCGGCACTCGCCCCCTTCGGGTCGCGCGCGTATCGGCTTGACGGATAAGGAGAGCTACCCACCCGTGGCTGCCCAGAAGTCGGACAAGAACACCAAGGACTACGACGCTTCCTCCATCACCGTCCTCGAGGGACTCGAGGCCGTGCGCAAGCGTCCCGGCATGTACATCGGCTCGACCGGTGAACGCGGGCTGCATCACCTCATCTGGGAGGTCGTCGACAACTCCGTCGACGAGGCGATGGCGGGTTACGCCACGAAGGTCGAGGTCACGCTGCTCGAGGACGGCGGCGTCCAGGTCGTCGACGACGGCCGCGGCATCCCCGTCGGCATGCACGCGTCGGGCGTCCCCACCCTCGAGGTGGTGCTCACGCAGCTGCACGCGGGCGGCAAGTTCGACTCCGACTCGTACGCGGTGTCGGGTGGTCTGCACGGCGTCGGTATCTCCGTCGTCAACGCGCTGTCGACGCGGCTCGAGGTCGATGTCGACGTCGACGGCCACCACTGGTCGCAGACGTACATCGACTCCAAGCCCGGCGAGCTGATCAAGGGCGAGCCGACGACCCACACGGGCACGACCGTCCGGTTCTGGGCCGACCCCGACGTCTTCGAGACCACCGAGTACAACTTCGAGACGGTGGCTCGCCGGCTGCAGGAGATGGCGTTCCTCAACAAGGGACTGACGATCTCGTTCACCGACGAGCGCGTCCTCGAGACGCCCGCCGAGGCCGAGGACGTCTCGACGGAGGTCGCGGACGCCCCCAAGACCGCCGACGAGCCCGAGCCCGTGAAGGTCAAGAATCGCGTCTACCACTACCCGGGTGGGCTCGAGGACTACGTGCAGTTCATCAATCGCAAGAAGCAGCCGATCCACAAGTCGGTCGTGGGCTTCACGGCGAAGGGCCCCGGCCACGAGCTCGAGATCGCGATGCAGTGGAACTCCGGTTACTCGGAGTCCGTCCACACTTTCGCGAACACGATCAACACCCACGAGGGCGGCACCCACGAGGAGGGTTTCCGTTCGGCGCTCACGTCGGTCGTCAAGCGGTACGCCAAGGAGAAGAAGCTCGTCAAGGACAAGGATCCCGAGCTCAGCGGCGACGACATCCGTGAGGGTCTGGCCGCGATCATCTCCGTGAAGGTCGGCGAGCCGCAGTTCGAGGGGCAGACGAAGACCAAGCTCGGCAACACCGAGGTCAAGTCGTTCGTGCAGAAGGCCGCGAACGAGCATCTCGCGCACTGGTTCGAGTCGAATCCCGCGGACGCGAAGGTCATCGTCACCAAGGCGGTCTCCTCGGCGCAGGCCCGCAACGCCGCTCGCAAGGCGCGCGAGTTGGTGCGGCGCAAGAGCGCGACCGACATCGGCGGGCTGCCCGGCAAGTTGTCGGACTGCCGCTCGAAGGATCCGAGCAAGTGCGAGATCTACATCGTGGAGGGCGATTCCGCCGGTGGCTCGGCGAAGTCGGGCCGCGACTCGATGTATCAGGCGATCCTGCCGCTGCGCGGCAAGATCATCAACGTCGAGAAGGCCCGCATCGACCGCGTTCTCAAGAACGCCGAGGTCCAGTCGATCATCACGGCGTTCGGCACCGGTATCCACGACGAGTTCGACCTCGCCAAGCTGCGCTATCACAAGATCGTGCTCATGGCGGACGCCGACGTCGACGGCCAGCACATCTCGACGCTGCTCTTGACGCTGCTGTTCCGTTTCATGCGCCCGCTCGTCGAGAACGGTCACGTGTATCTTGCGCAGCCGCCGCTGTACAAGCTCAAGTGGCAGCGCGGTGTAGCGCCGGAGTTCGCGTACTCCGACCGTGAGCGCGACGCTCTGCTCGAGGCGGGTCTGGCCGACGGCAAGAAGATCAACAAGGACGACGGCATCCAGCGGTACAAGGGTCTCGGCGAGATGAACGCCAAGGAGTTGTGGGAGACCACGATGGACCCGGACGTGCGGGTGTTGCGGCAGGTGACGCTCGACGACGCCGCCGCGGCGGACGAGTTGTTCAGCGTTCTCATGGGTGAGGACGTCGAGGCTCGACGCAGCTTCATCACCCGAAATGCGAAGGATGTCCGCTTCCTGGATGTCTGACGGCTCCACCCGAGACGGCCCCCTCGCGCACGATGCGAGGGGGCCGTCTTGTGTCGGTACGATCACACGTGAAAGATCACGGATCTGTCACGACAGGACAGGTTCAGGGTATCGGCAGGGTCGGCGCACTGTGATACAAACGCTCGACCCGGCGCTCCGAGACGCGCTCGGCGGCCCGATCGACAGCTGGAAGGGGAGCGTGAGGTCATGGCGCCATACGAGCCGATCGAGCGCGAACGCGAACGGGGGAGCACATGAGCAGCACCGACGAGGAACGCGAGCGCACTGCGGAGCGCCGCGCCCCCCGCGTCTTCGACATCGACAACTGGAGTCTGCGCGCCAAGATCACGGCGGTGCTCGCGCTGCCGGTCACGGTCGCGATGGTCCTCGGTGGTCTTCGGGTCGCGACCGAACTCGAGAACGCCGTGCACTTCACGACGGCGGCGGAGCAGATCGCGGGCGTCCCCGATCTCGTCGCGCTCGAGGGCGCCATGGGCGCCATGGTCAGTGGTCACGTGTCCGGGACCGCCGAACCGCAGGAACGCAGCAACGTCGAAGGCCAACTCGACCGCGTCGCCGACTTCGCGGAGACCCCCGACCTGCCGGCGCAGACCGCCGAGGCGATCGAGGAGTCGGTCGCGCAGGGCCGCGCGATCCTCGATCTGCTCGACACGCCCGGCACCAGCACCGGGGCCGTCGCGGAACGGCAGACCGAGTTCGCCGAAGGCGTCATCGGCGAGGTCGACGACATCATTCGTGTCATCGACGATCCCGAGGTCATCGACAAGGGTGCCCTGCTCGGCACCGCATGGAACGCACAGCGGACGCTGTTCGACCAGTCGGTCGCGATGATCGAGATCCTCTTCGATCGCTCGACTCCCATCAACGACGTTCTCGCGACGAGCGGCGCCGAACTCGCGTTGCTCGACAGCATGAGCCGGTACTACGCGGAGCAGCCGGACAAGCTCGAGCAGGTCGACGCGCTGCGTGCGGCAGTCGCAGAGCGTGGCCGCCTCATGGAACAGACGGTGCGGTCGTTCGCCACGAACCCGCAGGCACAGATGCCGGTCATCCCGCTGCGTGCCTCGCTGCTCGAGAGTCGCGACACGTATCGCGCGCTCGTGACGGATGCCGCCGTCGACATCTCGTCGAGCGTGCAGGCACGCGCCGACGACACGCGGGCGGCGGCGTTGCGCGACACCGCGATCGTCGTCGTGACGCTGCTGGCGGCACTGGTGCTCGCACTGATGGTGTCGCGGTCGCTCGTCGGCCCGATCCGTCGGCTGCGCTACGGCGCGTTGCGGGCGGCCCGGCGTGATCTGCCCGAGGCCATCGAGCAGATCAGGTCGACGGACGATCCGCGCAAGGTCTCGTTCGATCCGGTCGAGGTGCACACCGACGAGGAGATCGGGCAGCTCGCCCGCGCCGTCGACGACATCCACGCGCAGGCGCTGCGGCTGGCGGGCGAGCAGGCGCACCTGCGGCTGCAGATCAACGACATGTTCGAGACGCTGGCCCGCCGCAGCAAGTCCCTCGTCGATCAGCAGCTCGGGCTCATCGAGAGCCTAGAGTTCGAGGAGAAGGATCCGCGGCGACTCGAAGCGCTCTTCAAGCTCGATCACCTCGCCGCGCGCATGCGTCGCAACGGCGAGAACCTGCTCGTCCTCGCCGGCACCCGCACCCGCCGAACGCAGTCCGAGTCCATCTCGCTCGGCGACGTCCTGCGTGCCGCGATCTCGGAGGTCGAGGACTATCAGCGCGTCCAGATGGACGCGGTGCCCGACGGCGCACTCGCAGGGTCGGTCGCGACGGACGTCGTGCACATGCTCGCCGAACTCGTCGACAACGCGCTGCGGGCGTCGCCGCCGGACAGCGCCGTGACGTTCGGGTTCGCGCGTGCAGTCGACGGCGGTGTGCTGCTCGAGATCGCCGATCGCGGCATCGGTATCCCCACCGATCAGCTGCGTGCGATCAACGAACGGCTCGCGTCGGGCGGCGAGATCGGTCCGGACACCGCGCGTCACATGGGACTGTTCGTCGTCAGCCGCCTCGCGGAGCGTCACGGCCTGACGGTGCGGATGCGCGCGACGTTCGACACCGCCCGCAACCCGGGCATCACCGTCTCGATCCACGTTCCGACGGGCGTGCTCGTGTCGAACCCGCCGCTCGGCGGCGCGCGTTCCGTCGAGCGCACCGGGCCGCAGCGGGCGGTCGCCGCGCCCGCGCGGCAGACGGAGCTTCCGCAGCGCAGCGCGGCGCCCGCCGCAACCGAGACGACGCGCAGCGGGCTCCCGCGGCGCGCCCGTCGTGGCGACGTGGCGCCCGCACCGGCGCAGGCGCAGGATTCGGCTCCGACGCAGCAGTTCTCGACGTATTCGCAGCAGCCTGCCCGGAGCGAGCAGCCCGCTCCCACCGAGCAGGCGGCACCGGCGGCGGTGCCCCGCAAGACCCTCTCGGGTCTGCCGAAGCGCACCCCCGGCGCGAGCGGCATCGCACCGGACGCCGTGCCCGCACCGCAGCAGTCCCGCCCGGAGCTGCAGGAACAGCCGAGCGAACCCGACCGGGTGAGCACCGGGGAGCTGCCCGTGACGCAGGGCTGGACGCTCCCCGGGGCGGAGGCCGAGCAGACACCGAAGGCCGAGCGCCCTGCGCCCGCGCCGCGTCACCGGTACCGGTCCGACACCGCCAAGACGGCGTCCTTCTTCGCACCGCGCAGTGGCGACGACGCTCCAGCGCCGGCGAGCCGGCCGGCGGACCGCTCCCAGCAGGTGACGCCGATCTTCGCGGAGATGTCGCGCTGGCTCAGCGATCCGGCCGAGACGGCCGAGCCCGATCCCGACTGGCAGTCGGCGGGCGACTCCGGATGGGCTGCGGCGGCGCGGGTCTCGGAGGCGTCCGCGCCGGTCGATCCGGAGATCGGGCTGCCGCGCCGTACGCCCGGCGATCGGCTGCTGCCCGGCAAGGTCGAGGACGCCGACACGGGGACGTTCCGTAAGGTCCGCGATCCCGATGCGATCCGCGCGAAACTCAGCAGGCACCAGCAGGGCGTCCGCGACGGGCGTGCCGCGCGTCGGCCGGCAGTGACCGGTTCGGCACCACACCTCCGGGCGACCGGACGAGGAGAGGGAGACCAATGACCAGCCCGATCGGTTCCGATACGGCCCGGCCACTCGATTGGCTGGTGTCGAACTTCGCCGACGACGTCGCCGGCGTCTCGCACGCCGTGCTCGTCTCGGCCGACGGCCTGCTCATGGCAGCGAGCCGCCATCTGCCGATCGACCGCGCCGAGCAGCTCGCCGCCGTGACGTCCGGGCTCGCGAGCCTGTCGGCGGGCGTCGCGCGTCTCTTCGACGGCGGCGGCGTGCTGCAGTCCGTCGTCGAGATGCAGAACGGCTACCTGCTGCTCATGAGCGTCGGCGACGGCTCGTATCTCGCGACGCTGACCGACGCCGAGTGCGACATCGGGCAGGTCGGGTACGAGATGGCCCTGCTCGTCGATCGAGTCGGGACCACCGTGCAGGCGACGGCGCGCGTCCCGCGCGGCTGATGAACGACCGGAACGAGGAGCGCGGCGACGCGATGGGCCGCGGCTACCGCGCCTCCGAGCACGGGGGCGCGACGGAGTCGCCGTCGATCGTCCGCCCGTACATGCTCACGTCCGGCCGCACTCGGCCCGCGGTCGAACTGGCGCTCGAGGCTCTGATCCGGGCGCTCCCGGACTCGAACGAACGAGCGTGGCAGCTCGGCGAACTCGACGCCGCGATCGTCGAGCTGTGCCGGCAGTCGCCGTCGGTCGCCGAGATCGCCGCGCGTCTGGGCCTGCCGCTCGGCGTCGCCCGCGTGCTCGTCGCGGATCTCGTCGAAGCCGGTCATCTCCAGATCCTGGCCACCCTGCGTGAGGATTCGTCCGAATCCGAGCGCCGCGAACTCATCGAAAGGGTCCTCAGTGGACTACGGGATATCTGACAGGGCGTACGGGACGCCCGGCCCCGCGTACGACGCCGGGGAGTCCGATCGGGTCACCTCCGCGAAGATCGTGGTCGCGGGCGGTTTCGGTGTGGGCAAGACGACGCTCGTCGGCGCCGTCTCGGAGATCGTTCCGCTCAAGACCGAGGCGCTCGTGACCGATGCCAGCGAGAGCGTCGATTCGCTCGCGGGCCTTCCGCAGAAGTCGACCACGACCGTCGCGATGGACTTCGGCCGCATCAGCCTCGCGGACGATCTGGTGCTGTATCTCTTCGGAACCCCAGGCCAGCACCGGTTCTGGTTCATGTGGGACGACCTCATCCGCGGTGCGATCGGTGCGATCGTCCTCATCGACACGCGGCGGCTCGACGAGTCGTTCGCGGCGGTCGACTTCTTCGAGGCGCGCGGGCTGCCGTTCATCGTCGCGATCAACCAGTTCGACGACGCGCCGCGGTATCCGTTCGAGGACATCCGCGACGCGCTCGCCGTGCCGGGGGACGTGCCGATCATCTCGGTCGACGCGCGCGATCGCGAATCCGCCAAGCGTGCGCTCGTCGAGGTGACGCAGTACGCGCTGCGCAAGCTGCATTCGGTCGCACGCTGACCCTCCGGCCGCGCCCGAGCGGGTCCGGCCGGTACCGACACACGAACGACGAACAGGGCTATGAACGCTGACATCCAACAGTTCTCGATGGGCACGTGGGTCGCGATCCTCGCGGCCGCGACGTCCTTCGTGGGCGTCTTCGTGGCGATCGCGTCGACGCGCACGGCCGGCGCCGCACGCGGTGATCGCGCGCGTACCGGCTGGGTCGGGTGGGCGGCGTTCGCCTTCGCCGTCCTCGGAGCGTGGGTACCGCAATTGCTCGTCGCGGCGGGCTTGGGTCTGTCGTCCGGTGACGTGGACGTCTCGACGCGGATCCGCTTCGATCTCACGTGGCTCGTGATCTCGCTGGTCGTCGTCTTCGTCCTGTCGGCGGCAGCGTTCTTCGTCCTCGCCTCGCCGCGTCGTTCGTGGCAGGCGACCGGTGCGCTCGCCGCGGCACTGCTGTGGGTGGGTCTCGTCGGCGGGAATCTCGCGTTCGTCCGGTCGCTCGTGCTGCAGGGGACGCATTCGCTCGATCCGCTGTACGTGGGGGTGTCCGCCGCGGTCGCTCTCGTGGTCGCGGTGGGTGTCGTCGCGACGGTGCTCCGGCTCGGCACGCGGACGCTGCGGCTCGTCGCGTCGCTGCCGATCGCCGCCCTCGTCGTGGTGATCTACTGGGCCGGGTTCGAAGGCGTATCCGTCTCGCCGGATCCGCAGTTCGCGCCGCCGAGCGGTGTCGAGATCTTCTCGGCGCTGCTTCCCGCGTTCCTGCTGGGCATGCTGGTCGTGACCATTCCGATCGCCGCGCTGCTCATGGCTCCCGACCGCGTGTCGGCCGCGCTCGAGCGTGAAGCCGACCTGCTGGCAGAGGAGTCGAACGAGGCGTTCACGCTGAACTGAGCACGTCGGATTCCCGTCGGGCGTGTGTCCGTGCAGGCGACACCTGACCTGCACATATAGACTCGAGTGGTTGCGCGAGCACCACCGGAAGCGAGTCCTTCCTCCGACCAGGGTGCGCACCGCAGCCGTTCGCCGACGCCCGCGACAGTGGGCGGGAGAAGAAGGAGCTCATGACTGACACCACGTTGCCGCCGGAAGGACCGGGCGACCGGGTCGAGCCCGTAGACATTCAGCAGGAGATGCAGAACAGCTACATCGATTACGCGATGAGCGTGATCGTGGGGCGTGCGCTGCCGGATGTGCGCGACGGGCTCAAGCCCGTGCACCGCCGTGTCCTCTACGCGATGTTCGACAGCGGTTTCTTCCCGAACCGCGGGTACGTGAAGTCGGCGCGTTCGGTCGCCGAGACGATGGGCAACTATCACCCGCACGGCGACTCGTCGATCTACGACACGCTCGTGCGTCTCGCGCAGCCGTGGTCGATGCGCTACCCGCTCGTCGACGGTCAGGGCAACTTCGGTTCGCGTGGCAACGACGGCCCCGCCGCGATGCGCTACACCGAGGCGCGGCTGACTCCGCTCGCGATGGAGATGCTCCGCGAGATCGACGAGGAGACCGTCGATTTCCAGCCGAACTACGACGGCCGAACACAAGAACCTGTGGTTCTCCCCAGCCGTATCCCCAACCTGTTGATCAACGGGTCGGGTGGCATCGCGGTCGGCATGGCGACGAACATTCCGCCGCACAACCTCAACGAGGTCGCCGACGCCGTCTACTGGGCGCTCGACAACTACGAGGCCGACGAGGAGACGACGCTCGAGGCGTGCATGGAACGCGTCAAGGGACCGGACTTCCCGACGCACGGCCTCATCGTCGGCACGCAGGGCATCCAGGACGCGTACCGCACGGGTCGCGGCTCGGTCCGCATGCGCGGCGTCGTCGAGATCGAGGAGGACGGCCGCGGGCGTACCACGATCGTCATCACCGAGCTGCCGTACCAGGTCAACCCGGACAACCTCATCCAGTCGATCGCCGAGCAGGTTCGCGACGGCAAGATCGCCGGCATCTCGGACATCCACGACGAGTCGTCCGACCGCGCGGGCATGCGCATCGTCGTCACGGTCAAGCGCGACGCCGTCGCGAAGGTCGTCCTCAACAACCTCTACAAGCACACGCAGCTGCAGACGAGCTTCGGTGCCAACATGCTCTCGATCGTCGACGGCGTGCCGCGCACGCTGCGCCTCGATCAGATGATCCGGCTCTACGTCGACCACCAGATCGAGGTCGTCCGCAGGCGCACCGAGTACCGGCTGCGCAAGGCCGAGGAGCGCGCCCACATCCTGCGCGGACTCGTCAAGGCACTGGACATGCTCGACGAGGTCATCGCCCTGATCCGTCGCTCGCCCGACACCGAGAACGCCCGCAACGGGCTCATCGAGCTGCTCGACATCGACGAGATCCAGGCGACCGCGATCCTCGACATGCAGCTGCGTCGCCTGTCGGCGCTCGAGCGGCAGAAGATCATCGATCAGCTGGCCGAGATCGAAGAGCAGATCGCCGACTACCGCGACATCCTCGCCAAGCCCGAGCGGCAGCGGCTCATCGTCCGCGAGGAGCTCGCCGAGATCGTCGAGAAGTTCGGCGACGACCGCCGCACCAAGCTCGTGGCCGCCGACGGCGACGTCGCCGACGAGGATCTCATCGCGCGCGAGGACGTCGTCGTCACGATCACGGAGACCGGCTACGCGAAGCGCACCCGCACCGACCTGTACCGCTCGCAGAAGCGTGGCGGCAAGGGCGTCAAGGGTGCGGACCTCAAGCAGGACGACATCGTCAAGCACTTCTTCGTGACGTCCACGCACGACTGGCTGCTGTTCTTCACGACGAAGGGCCGCGTCTACCGCGCGAAGGCGTACGAGCTGCCCGAGGCGAACCGCACGGCGCGCGGCCAGCACGTCGCGAATCTCCTGGCGTTCCAGCCCGACGAGCGCATCCAGGGCGTCATCCGCATCAAGTCGTACGAGGACGCGCCGTATCTCGTGCTGGCGACGCGTGGCGGCCTCGTCAAGAAGAGCAGGCTCAGCGACTTCGATTCGAACCGCTCGGGTGGCATCGTCGCGATCAACCTGCGCGGCGAGGACGAACTGGTCGGCGCGGTGCTGTGCTCGTCCGAGGACGACCTGCTGCTCGTGTCCGCGAAGGGGCAGTCGATCCGGTTCCACGCGACCGACGACGTGCTGCGTCCGATGGGCCGTGCCACCTCGGGTGTGCAGGGCATGCGGTTCAACGAGAGCGACGTGCTGCTCTCGCTCAACGTCGTCAAGGACGGCGTGGGCAAGTACCTGCTGGTCGCGACGTCGGGTGGCTACGCCAAGCGCACGCCGATCGAGGACTACACACCGCAGGGTCGTGGCGGAAAGGGCGTACTCACCATCCAGTACGACCCGAAACGTGGCACGCTGGTCGGTGCCTTGATGGTCGACGACGACGACGAGCTGTACGCCATCACGACCAACGGCGGTGTGATCCGCACGCCCGCGAAGCAGGTCCGCAAGGCCGGTCGCCAGACGAAGGGGGTTCGTTTGATGAACCTCGGTGACGGCACCAACCTGCTGGCGATCGCGTACAACGCCGACGAGCCCGAGCCCGAGACCGCAGAGGGAACGAAGGAGTCCAAGTGAGCACTCCCCACCAGCCGGGTAGCGACCAGCGTGAAGACGATCGCTCGGGCAACGGTGCGGCCGGGCAGCCGCCGAAGGGACAGGACTCCCCGAAGGGCGGGGCCGGAGTGACGGGGCAGGGGTCCGGTGCAGCCGGTGCCCAGAAGCCCGGAGCTCCGAAGTCCGACGCGGCAAAGCAGGACGCCGCGACGAGCGACTCTCCGAGGGCCGACGCCCCGAAGGCCGCATCCCCGAAGGGTGAGGCACCGAAGGGTGACACGCCCAAGGGGGATGCGCCGAAGGGTGATGCCGGGAAGCCGGCGTCGCCCGCACCCGCGGCACCGAAAGGTGACGTGGCGAAGGCTCCGGCTGCTGGTGCCGTGAACGGCGATCAGCGCAAGCCGCAGCAGCGTGATCCGCAGCATCAGGGGCCGTCCAAGGGTTCGGCGGGTCGTCCGATTCCGCCGCAGCACAAGCCCGCTGCAGCGTCCGGCCAGGCGGCTCAGCAGGGCAAGCCGGGTCAGGGTGGTCAGCAGGCGAAGCCGGTGCGTGGTCAGCAGGAGCCGCCGTGGCAGCGCGGCGTCCAGCGGGAGCCGCAGACCAACGTCCGCCGTGATGCGCCGCAGCAGAACCGCCCCGCGGGGTCGCCGCCGGCCGGCGGACCCAAGACCGGTGCCACGCCGGCTGCGTCGGGGGCACCCGCGAGTGGCAAGCCCGCCGAGAAGGGTCCGCAGTCGGGTCGTCCCGTCGTGACGGGGACGGCCGCGCCCGGTGCGCCGCGGCCCGCGGATCGCGAGGCGGCGAAGGCGAAGCAGGCGGGGATCGACGGCCCGACCCGCCACATCCAGCGCAACACGTTGCCGAAGGACATGCCGGATCTCTCGGAGGCGAAGCATCCGACGCCGCAGGAGGAGCCGCAGGCGGCGGAGAAGAAGAAGCCGTACACGCCGCAGGCGACTCCGCAGCGGGTCGCCGAGGGCGAGGCGCTGCGCGCCACCGTCCAGATCCGCCGGGTCGATCCGTGGACGACGCTCAAGGTGTCGTCGGTGCTGTCGGTGTCGCTGTTCCTCGTGTGGATGGTCGCCGTCGGTCTGCTCTATCTCGTCCTCGACGGGATGGGTGTGTGGGACCGGCTGAACGGCGCGTTCACCGACCTCGTGTCCGAGACGGGAGCCGAGGGCCTGATCTCGGCGGGGCAGGTGTTCGGGTACTCGGCGATCGTCGGCCTCGTGAACATGGTGCTGTTCACGGCGCTCGCGACGGTCGGGGCGTTCATCTACAACATGGTCGCCGACCTCGTCGGCGGGCTCGAAGTCACACTCGCAGATCGCGACTGAACTGGGGAGATGCGTACCGCCCGGACCCGTTTTGGTGTGCGCGGGGCCGGTGCGGTAACCTTCATTCTCGGTTCGAGCGAAACCTCGTGAGGTTGCGTGTGAGCCATCCAGGGCCTATAGCTCAGGCGGTTAGAGCGCTTCGCTGATAACGAAGAGGTCGGAGGTTCAAGTCCTCCTAGGCCCACTCCTGGTGTCGACGAGAGGCATCCCGACGATGCGAAAAGCACTGCTCATCATCGGTGCGGGTATCGTCGCGGGGCTGATCGTCACCACGCTGACATCGCGCAGCGAGGTCTGGCACAAGGCCTGAGTCCGCTCGGGTAGCAGGAAACGGGGCCTTAGCTCAGTTGGTAGAGCGCTGCCTTTGCAAGGCAGATGTCAGGAGTTCGAATCTCCTAGGCTCCACAATCACATTTCATACGCACACGACCTACGAGTCGTGTTCACGACGAGGGTGCCCCCACTGCGGAGGCACCCTTCGTGCATTCCGGGGTACGCCAACGGCCTGGACTGCGATTCGCCGTGAGTTCGCGGCGAGCGTGTTGACTGTGTTCACATCCGCCCGTAACTTCGAGTTCGCGGTGCGCACATGGTCCCGGATCGCAGTCCCTGCACCAGGACGCACGGGGCAACGAGCTCGGCCGCTACCGGAACGAGGACGTGCCATGACATCCGTGCTGATGGTGCTCTCGGCAGCACGCCACTGGACGCTGAAAGACGGCACTCGGCACCCGACGGGGGTGTGGGCCGAGGAGTTCGCGGTCCCATATCAGCTGTTCGTCGACGCGGGGTTCGAGGTCACGGTCGCGACGCCCGAGGGCGAGCAGTCCGTCATCGACGAGCTCAGCCTGGGTATCTCCGGTGGCCTGCCCCCGAAGACGAAGCGGATCGCCGCCGAGATCGAGCGTCTGCAGCCGGTGCTGGACCATCCTGCGGATCTGGCCGACATGAACCCCGACGACTTCGACCTGGTCTTCTACTCGGGCGGCCACGGGCCGATGGAGGACCTGGCCGTCGATCCGGTCTCGGGGGCACTGCTCACCGAACGCTTGAAGTCCGGGAAACCGCTCGCCTTGCTCTGCCACGCGCCTGCCGCCGCATTGGCGGCGAAGAACCCCGACGGCAGCTGGCCGTTCGCCGGCTACCGGATGACCGGGTTGTCCAACCGCGAGGAGCGTCTCAACAGATTCGCCTGGAAAGCCCGGTGGCTGCTGGAGGACCGGTTGAACGAGGCCGGGGCCGACTACTCCAAGGGGTTCCCGTTGCGCCCGCACATCGTGCACGACCGCAACCTGTACACCGGCGAGAACCCGCAGTCGTCGGAGAAGCTCGCCCGACAGCTCATCGCCGATCTGCAGAGCTCGCCGAGCGCTCACTGATCGGGGCGAAGCCGACGTGCTCCGCGACGACGGCGCGCCGTTCACCGACCGACCGAGTGCCGCGCGGCGAGGAACTCGCGCCACGTCGTCGAACCTCGTTGAACGCCGTCGTCGGCGAGGTTGTCGCCCGCGCGGTAGGCCCGCCCGACCTTTCCGGGGATCCGCACCGGCAGGCTCGGGCGGTGGCTGCGGCCGGTCTCGTCGTAGTAGACGTCGGCCAGTTCGCGCAGGGTGGACACCTCGGGTCCGGCGATGTCGGCGACCCGGCCGGCCGGTGCGCCGAGCGTGAGTTCGCACAGCCGGGCGGCGACGTCGTCAACCGCGACGGGCTCGAACCGCAGGCCGCCGGGCCTCGGGAGTAGCGGGAGCCGGCCCATTCCGCGGACGATCGGAAGGACGAAATCGTGCAGTTGCGCGGACCGCAGGATCGTGAAGGGCACGCCGCAGGTGGCGACGATCCGTTCCGCTTCGGCCTTGGCGCGGAAGTACCCGATCGGCATCGCGTCGGCGCCGGTGACGGAGATGAGGATCAGGTGTTTCACGCCGGCAGTGTGCGCAGCGGCCGTGAGATTCTTCGCGGCGACGTCGTCGCCCTTCGCACCGCCGGCCAGGTGCAGCACGACATCCACGCCGGCGAGCGACTCCGTCAGGCCCTGCCCGCTCACCGTGTCGGCCTCGACGTGAACGACTCCCGGCTCGTCGGTGCCGGGGTGGCGGGAGACGACGCGCACGTCGCGTCCGGCGTTCGTCAGCAGGGGGACCACGCGGCTGCCGATGGTTCCGGTTCCGCCGGTCACGAGAATGGGGGAGGTCATGGGTACTGTCCTTTCGGTCACGAACGAGCCCGTTCGCTCGTCGGCATCACGACGATCGAGCTCGCACAGATGTGACAACGGACCGGGAGGTACGGCATGACGGATCAGCGAATCCTCGCTCGCAGGTTCGAGACCGAGCGTCCGCGGCTCCACGCGATCGCCGCGAAGCTGCTCGGATCGAGTGTCGACGCCGACGACGCCGTCCAGGAGACCTGGCTGCGCTTCGCGCGTACCGGTCCGGAGGGGATCGACAACCTCGAGGCGTGGCTGACCACGGTCGTGTCCCGGATGAGTCTCGACATGCTTCGCGCACCGCGGCGGACGCGTGAACAGTCGTGGCAGGTCGAGACCTGGCGGGACGAGCCGGTCGCACTCGATGCGGATGCGGCCGAACTGGTGTCGCAGAACGAACAGGTCGGCGTCGCGTTGCTCACGATGCTCGAGTTGCTGGGCCCCGCCGAACGAATCGCCTTCGTGTTGCACGACGTGTTCGGTCGGTCCTTCCGTGATATCGCCGAGGTCCTCGATCGGTCGCCCGAGGCCGTCCGTCAACTCGCGTCACGGGGGCGCCGACGGCTCCGCGGTGCCGAGGACGTCGCGCGCTCCGACCGCGTGCAGAGCCGCCGAGTGGTCGACGCATGGCTCGTCGCGGCCCAGGGCGGCGATCTCACCGCCCTGCTGTCTCTTCTCGACGACAGCGCGGTGCTGCATGCCGACTACGGCACGTCGACGCAGATCGTCAGCGGTGCGACGGCGATCGCGCAGCAGGCGGTCCTGTCCGGTCGCCTGGCCGCTCATTCGACGCCGGTCCTCATCGACGGCCGGCCGGGTGTCGCCGCCGTCATGGGCGGCCGGGTCGTCTCGATCATGGCCTTCGAGATCTCGGGGGAGCGCATCACCGGTCTGCGCGTGCTGGCGGACCCGGAGCGGCTCGGCGCCGTGAGCCGGGTGCTCGGGCTGTAGATCTCGGGCGTGCGCCTCCGTGGTAACGCTGTCCGCGATGGTCGACCATCCGCCATTTTCGTATAACACTAATGGCATGGGCGAGCGCGAGACGATCAACGGGATGCCGGTCACGGAGGCGCAGATCGCAGCATGGGCTGCTGAAGCCGAGGCCGGATTCGACGTCGCCGCTCTGAAAAAGCGCGGCCGTGGCCGCCCAGGCCGTGGCGCCGAGCCGTCACAGGTCATAGCACTGCGTCTCACCGCGGACGAGATCAGCGCTCTCGACGCTCGGGCGGTGCGGGAGGGCAAGTCTCGCTCCGAGGTGATCCGCGAGGCGCTGGCGTCGAGGTGAGAGTTCATCCCTAGGCGTTGAAGCACGGGATCGGTGCCGAGGACGCGATCCAGGCTGCGACGTGGGCGACGTGGGTCGAGAACCTCGATGACGACAGTCCCGCCAGGCAGCTTCGACTCGGGTTCGATACCCCCGGCAGGATGCTGGAGACAGTTGTCCTGGTCGTGGGGCGCCCCGGCATCGCCGCACCCGATGTCGAGAACGCGGCTGTGCGGGTCCAGGCACCGGTGCTCGAACTTCGTTGCCCGTGTTGCCCTACCGTGCCACGATCGGATGCGTGATCGATCCCGGGCTCGACGGCAAGACGGTGCTGGTGACCGGTGGTGCGATGAACATCGGTGCCGCCATCTCGCGGGCGTTCGCCGCGCAGGGTGCGCGCGTCGCGGTGCACTACGTCGGCGGCGTGTCCCCCGACGGGACGCAGGAGCACCGGCGCGTGGCGGACGACGACGTCGAGCGGTTCGTCGCGTCGCTGCCCGGCGCGGTGGCCGTCGAGGCGGATTTCCTCGAACCGGGTTCGGCCTCCGGTCTTTTCGATCGGGTGCACGACCTCCTCGGCGGCGTGGACGTGCTGGTGAACAACGCGGCGTATGCGACGGAAGCCGACACCTTCGCGACGATGGACGATGCAGGACTGGAGCGAACGTATCGCGTCAACGCGATCGCGCCCGCGATGCTGATCGCCGAGTTGTCGAGCCGTCTGCGGGACGACGGGAGTGCCGCCGTCGTCAACATCTCCACCGACGCCGCACGCGGGTTCCCCGGGCAGGTCGGGTACGGGACGTCGAAGGCCGCGCTGGAGTCGCTGACACGAGGCGCCGCCCTCGATCTCGGTCCGAGGATCAGGGTCAATGCGATCGCTCCGGGCCCGGTGCAGACGGGGTGGATGACCGACGAGATCGTCGAATCCGTGGTCCCGTCGATACCCTTGCGCCGCGTCGGCGACCCGGACGACATCGCCGACGCCGCAGTCTTCCTCGCGTCACGGCAGGCTCGGTGGATCACCGGGCAGGTGGTGCAGGTCGCGGGCGGGCACTGGCTCTGAAGGCGCATCGACGCGTCGGCTCGCGGGAGTACCGTTCGAGTAGCGACCGAGGAGGCCTCCGATGCGCAGAGTCACCTATTCGATGGGAATGTCGCTCGACGGCTACATCGTGGGCCCTGACGGCAATTTCGCGTGGGGTGCGCCCGACGACGACGAGTTCCGGTTCTTCATCGACCAGATCCGCGAAGTCGGCGTCCACCTCATGGGCCGGCGCCTCTACGAGACGATGCTCTATTGGGAGGACGCCGTCGGCGATCCGGACCTGAGCGCGCTGGAACGCGAGTGGATCACGCTGTGGAATCCCCTGCCCAAGGTCGTGTTCTCCCGGACGCTCGATGCAGTGCGCGGCAATGCCGTCCTGGCCACCGGGTCGCCGGCCGAGGAGATCGCGCGCCTCCGGGCCGAGCCGGGTGAGGGACACATCGCGATCGGCGGAGCGGATCTGGCTGCTGCGGTGGCCGAGGCGGACCTGATCGACGAGTACCGGCCGAAGATCGTCCCGGTGCTGGTCGGCGGCGGGACACCGTTCTTGCCGCAGCACGCACGGCAGGTCGATCTCGCTCTCGTCGAGACGCGCACCTTCGCCTCCGGCCTCCTCTACGCCCGCTACGACGTGCGGCATCAGACGTCGGACTGACGCTTCGCGCCTGCCGCGACGGCGTCGCTTCCGGGCTCGGGCTCCCATCGCAGCAGATCGCCGGGCTGACAGTCGAGAACCTCGCACAGCATCTCCAACGTGGTGAACCGGACCGCTTTGGCGCGGCCGTTCTTGAGGACGGCGAGATTGGCGGGGGTGATGCCGATGCGCTCCGCGAGCGTTCCTACCGCCATCTTGCGCCGGGCGAGCATGACGTCGATGTCGACGACGATGGGCATCAGATGACCTCGTCGAGTTCGGCTTCGAGATACTTCGCCCTGGTGTCGAGGGCGACTGCCTGGGCCAGCAGTGTTCGCATCACGTAGACCACGAGGGCGACGCCGGCGAGGACCAGCGCGAACCCGCACACCAGGGCTACCAACCCGGGCGCGACCTCGTCGCCGGGCGCGGCACGGTTCGCGAACCGGGCGACGACTGCGATGCCGAACGTCAGGACCGCCGCGATGGCGATCGCTCCGATGACGAGGTCGACATAGCGGAACGCTGCGTGAGAGAACACGGTGCCGCGGCCGACCATGGTCAGCAACCGCCAGATGCATACGGCCACGACCTGCATCGTCGCCGTTCCGACGACGCCGATGACGGTCAGCGCCACGTCGAGTGTCCCCGTCGGTGTTCGCTCGGAATCGAGCCAGAGCATCGCCACCATCATCACCTGGACGACGACGGATCCGGCCAGCGCGACGGCGATCACCGCTTTCAGCGTCAGGATCACCCATCGATTCATATCTCGCACAATACATCGTAGAACGACGTTTATCTATCGATAAACAATAGATTCGGGAGCCGAGTCTCCACAGTTGCCCGCCGATCGCGCGGTGCCGGAGGACACTCGGCGTCGTGCCGATCGCCCTCGCCTATCCGTTCGCGGACCGGTGGCTCGTGCAGAACAGCCGGGCCGATCGCGTGCCCAGCCACGGCACGACGCTGTTCGGGTCGTCGTACGCGATCGACTTCGTGCCCGTGGACGCCGACGGCCGCACGGCGCCGATCACGCTCGCGAGCCTGATCCGGCCGGAGCCGCCGGAGCGGTTCCCGGGTTTCGGGCTCCCGGTGCTCGCGCCGGTCTCCGGAACGATCGTCGCCGCGCACGACGCCGAGCCCGATCACGCGGCGTATCGCGGCCTGCCGTCGGTGGGGTACGCCCTCACGCAGCGGCGACGGCTCGCGGCGGGCTGGCCCGCGCTCGCGGGCAATCACGTGTTCGTGGCGACAGGTGACGGCGTGATCGTCGCGCTCTGCCACCTCCGGCACGGCAGCGCCGCGGTGGTGCCGGGCACGCGAGTGGACACCGGCGACGTCGTCGGTACCTGCGGAAACTCGGGAAACAGCACCGAACCGCACCTCCACGTCCAGGCGATCGATCGCCGCGACGTCGAGCATGCGCGCGCCGTCCCGATGACGTTCGCGGGGACCGTCCCGCGCAGCGGCCAGGTGGTCGTCGGGTAACGCCACGGGGTGTGGTGGGCGACACATAAGGTGAGTCATTCGTCCATGCAACGACTTCTGGAGGAATTCCCGTGACCACACGCCACACCTTGCGTCTTCTGGCCGCCACTGCGGGAGTGGGCGCTCTCGCGCTGCTCGGGACGCCCGTCGCGTCGGCGCAGACGGAGGCGACGGAGTTGTGCACGATCCCGTACCCGAACGCCAACGTCTTCGAAATCCCGGCGTCGAGCCGGGTCGAGGTGTCACCGGCGGGACCCGGCACGATCGACGTCGACATCCACACGAAGGCGAACTCGCTGATCGGCTACGACCAGCGGATCGGGGTGGTGTGGGCGAACCTCGACACCGGACGCAGCGGCGTCGCGGAGACGAACGCCCGCGTCCGTGGCTTCGACACCCTGCTCGAGATCGACGGCCTCACGACCGAGCCGGGGACCATCGCGTTCGTCTTTTCCGCGAGCAATCACGGCTGGGGTGACAACTACACGTACGGCGACTGTTCGGCCGAGTACACGGTGTCCTGACGTTTCACGTGGAACCGGCGGCGACGTGGTCGGTCCAGATCTCCGCAGCTTTCGGGAGTGTCCCCGTGGCGACGCGCGGTGCCGTCCACAGCGTCGACTCGACGAGACCTGGTTCGGTGCGAAGCTTGACGAGGTCGGCCTCGACGACGAGCGCGAGTTCGGGAACGTTGCCCTTCGACTCGAACCGCTCGCGCAGCGCGGCGTCGGTGCTCAGCCGTGCGGTGCCGGAGACGTGGAGCACGCGATCGTCGCCGGGGACCACCGCGAGCACCGAGATCGCCGGGTTCGCCAGCAGATTCCGGTAGGTGTCGGTGCGGCGATTGCCGGGCCGGTCGGCGATCGCGAGGGTGTGGTCGTCCAGTGCGACGAAGAACCCGGCGGGCTCGCCCTTCGGGCTGACGTCGGCGAATCCGTCGGCGTCGACCGTCGCGAGAGTGAGGAACGGTGAGCGCGCGAGGAACGCGGTCACCGCGGCGTCGTGGAAGACGGCGCCGGGGACGGCCTCGCCCGGCTCGTGAGCGTCGTCCCACAGCTTGGAGCGGAGGATGCACTTCGCGCAGTGCAGAAACGCCTCCTCGACGTCGAGGGCGAGCGCATCGCCGTCGCGCCGGAGCCGTCCGTTGACGCGCAGCGTCTCGCGGTAGCCGGGGACGAACGCGACGAGTCCGGCGGCCGCGCCGTCCTCGGCGGGAACGTCGGCCGCAGGCAGGGCGATCCGCGTGTCGGTCACGGGATGCAGTGCGCCGGGCTCGCCGCCGAGCGCCACCGAGTGCAGCCGCCCGCCGGCATCCTCCGTGCCGAGCACCGCGAACGGCGAGTGCGCCAGGAACGCGAGGCAGTGCTCGTCGAGCCGGTCGATCGACTTCGCGAGCGTGATCGGCGGCTGCTCCCCGAGGAGCGATTCGAGTTCGGCGACGGAGGTGACCACGAAAACCACTATCCCACGGTCGGAACTGCGGTCGACGGGTCGTCGTCGGAGGCCGCGGCGAGTGCGGGCACCGTCGCGTCGATGAGGTACGGCAGGCTCAGCGGGCTCGCGAAGCCGAGCGCGCCCTGCACGTCGTTGCCGAACTCGCCGAGGTAGACGGTGCGGTCCTCGCTCACGACGTCGAGCCCCGCGAACAGCGGATCGGCGGCGAGCTGCTCCTGCGTCGCACCGAGGATCACGAGGGTGTCCTGATCGAGGAGGTCGATGCGCTCGGCGCTGACCTCGCCGGTCTCGTCGGGTGCGGTGAAGCCGAGGTCGTAGAAGAACAGTCCGCGCGGATCGCCCTCGCCGAGGATGTAGAACGAGCCGTCCATGTACATCGCGACGGCGGCGGTGCGGCCCTCGAACTGCGGGTTCTCGCTGCGGGCCGTCTCGAAGTCCGCGTCGACCGACTCGCGCAGCTCCTGTGCCTCCTGCTCCTTGCCGAGCGCCTCGCCGATCGTCTCGAGTTGCGCCTCCCACGACGCCGAGCCGCCCTGCCCGTCGGTGAGATCGCCGATCGTCGGGGCGAGCGCGGCGAGCGTGTCGTAGCCGGCCTGCTCGGTCAGCGAGTACGTCGCCGAGATGAGGTCGGGTTCCGCCGCGGCGATCGCCTCGTAGTCGAGTTCCATCTCGCCGACCTCGGGGATGTCGGTGGCGTAGCCCTCCGCCCACGGGCGCTGCTGGTAGTCGTAGCCGGAGAAGGCACGCGTCGCGACGGGCGTCTCGCCGAGCGCGAGGACGAAGTCGAGATCGTTGAAGCCCGCGGTGACGATGCGCTGCGGCGCCGACTCGACCGTCGTCTCGCCGTAGGCGTGCTCGACGGTGACGGGGAAGGGGCCGCCGGTGGGCTGCGTCGCGGTGTCGTTGGCGTCGTCGTCGGATCCACAGGCCGTGAGTGCCGTGGCGCCGGCGACGGCGAGTGCGGTGAGGGCGGCGGCGCGACGGGAGTGCTTCACGGGTGACTCATTTCTGCCGAATGACGCATTCGGCACGACGATTTCATTGCAGGCTAACCTAACCTGCCGCGATCCGGTGACCGCGGGTTCGTCGAGCAGTGGTGCGTCAGGGGGCGCCGTCCCACGAGTGGACCGTCACCCAGTCGACGTAGAAGTGGCCGCCGCCGATCGCCGGATACAGGCTCGATTCGAGCTGCAGCTGCCACCGCATCGGCGTCGTGGGGATGCCCCGGTTCGACTCCAGCAGGACGCGGTCGTCGAGCAGGAAGCGCACCGCCCAGGGCGTCCATTCGATGGTGACGACGCGCCAGTCGTTGTACGTCGACGGATCGACGTCGGAGAGGTCCTGCGAGTTCGGCGTCGCGCCCGGCTCGGCCCAGTGATGGAAGCCGAAGATCGGGCCGGTGAGCGGGCCCTCGGGGAAGTTGATCTCGCCGTCCTCGGGCCAGTTCTCCGACTGCGGCCACAGCAGCATCGCGAGCCGGTAGCCGGTGATCATCGGATGGCTCACCTTGATCCGCGCCGAGTAGCGGCCGTACACCTGGCCCTGATCGTCGCCGTGGAGCACGGGCGAGAGGTTCGCTCCGGCGCGACGTCCGTCCACCTCGCGCAGGTGATGGTCGAGCACGCCGTCGTGCACGCTGAGCACCTCGTCGGCGCGGTAGGGATTGCGGTTGTACGTGTCGAGGTAGCACTCGGGATAGGTCCGCCAGCGCGTGTCTTCGGTGCCGGTGTAGACGATCGCGTTCGGATTCCCGCAGTCGGCGTTCGCGAACGACCCCGTCGGAGCGTCGGTCGTGAAGTCGTCGACGAACACCTCGCGCCATCCGGGGATCGGCACCCGCGGCGCCGGTTGTGTACCGGATACGGCGCCGCCCGCCGAGCCCGTGGATTGGGCTGCGGCGGGCGCGGATGTGGCAACGAGAGTTGCCGTGGCGGCGGTGACGATGAGCGCAGCACGCAGAAACGGCGGGACTGGCACGGGCACGAGCGCCTCCTGGTTCGGGAACGCTCGTACGCTAGCCGGGCCGATGCCGGAATTGTGAGCTACGTCCTTCTCGGGTTACTGCACCGTGTCTCGTCACCGGTCGGGGACGTCAGGCGGTCAGGGCCTTCTCGATGGCGCCGACGAAGTCGTCGAGATCGTGCGGATTGCGCGACGTGATGAGCGTGTATCCGCTGCCGTCATCGGTGACCACCGATGCGTCCGTCCACTGCGCACCGGCGTTGGTCAGATCGGTACGAAGCGATGCATAGCTCGTCAGCTGCTTGCCGTCGACGATGCCCGCCTCCACCGCGACCCACGGGCCGTGGCAGATTGCGGCGATGGGCCTGCCGGAACCGCTGAACGACTTCGTGATCGAGAGTGCGTCGTCGTTCAGCCGGAGGGTGTCGGCGTTGACGGTGCCGCCAGGCACGATCAGGAGGTCGTAGTCGGCCGCCTGAACCTGATCCAGGGTGGTGTCCGGGGCCACCTCTCTGCCAGGGTCCTTGTCGCCATCGAGGGTCGTGATCGGGTCGGACGAGACCGCCGCGACGGTGACGGTCGCGCCCGACTCGCGCAGCTTGTCGACCGGCACCACGAGCTCGTCCTGCTCGACGCCGTAGTTGGTCACGATCACCAGTACCTTCTTGCCGTTCAGGTCGGTCATGTTCCGTCTCCTTCGGGTAGGGATGGGCTCGTGCTCTTCTTGCGCCGTGTTCCTGGACTCCGTGCTTCTGGAGGCCGTGTTCGTGGACAACGGGTGACGGGTGACGGGCTATTCCTGCTCCGGAGTCACAGCGGCGATCGCGCTCACCTCGATGAGGGCACCCGGAACGGTGATCCCGGCGACCTCCGCGGCCGTGACCAGCGGTGGTGGCCCCGACCGCGCGAGTCGCGGTGCGATCGCGCCGTAGGCCGCGCGGATGTCGGCTCCTTGCGCGACGAGCACCGTCCACTGCACGACGTCGTCGAGTGTCGCGCCGGCCGCGCCGAGCGCGATCACGACGTTCTCGACCGCGCGCCGCGCCTGCTCGGCGATCTCCGGCGACACCACGGCGCCCGTCTCGTCGACGCCGTTCTGTCCGCCGACGTAGATCGTCGTGGCACCGGCGGGGACGATCGCGGCGTGACTGAACGCGGGGCTCGACACGAGTCCCGTGGGCTGCACGTAGGAGATGTCCATGGGTCCAGCCTGGCACCGCCCACCGACAGGTGTCAGACGAACGAGGCGGCGTGGTTCACGAGATCGAGCAGCGGCTGCGGGAACACGCCGAGCAGGACGGTCGCGACCGTGGCGGCCGCGACGACGCCGGCGGTCGCGGGCCTGCGAACGACCAGCACCTCGATGTCGGGATCGGGGTCGGTGAAGTACATGGCGCCGATGACCCGCACGTAGAAGTACGCGGCGATCGCGCTCGCGAGGACACCGACGACGACGAGCGCGCCGCCGCCCGCGCCGGCCGCCGCCTGGAAGACCGCGAACTTGCCGATGAATCCGCTCGTGAGCGGGATGCCGGCGAGCGCGAGCAGCGCCACCGCGAACGCGCCCGCGACGACCGGTGACCGGCGGCCGAGACCCGCCCACTGTGCGAGCGTCGTCGCCTCGGCGCCGTTCGGCTCCCGCACGAGCGTCACGACGGCGAACGCCGCGAGCGTCGTCACGGCGTAGGCGATCAGGTAGAAGAGCACCGACGAGATCCCGGTGCCGTCGAGTGAGACGAGCGCCGTGAGCAGGAAGCCCGCGTGCGCGACCGACGAGTACGCGAGCATCCGCTTGATGTCGGTCTGCGTCATCGCGAGGATCGAGCCGAACACCATCGACAGGATCGAGACGACCCACACGACCGGCCGCCAGCTGTCCACGAGCGACGGCAGCGCGACGTGCAGCAGCCGCAGCAGCGCCCCGAACGCCGCGATCTTGGTGGCCGCCGCCATGAACGCCGTGATCGGCGTCGGCGCGCCCTGGTACACGTCGGGCACCCACGAATGGAACGGGACCGCACCGACCTTGAACAGCAGGCCGACGACGACGAGCGCACCGCCGACGACGGCGAACTCGCGGCCCGGGTCGTCCGCGGCGAGCGACGCGGCGATCCCGGCGAGGTCGAGCGTGCCCGCCGCGCCGTAGAGCATCGCGACACCGAACAGGAAGATCGCCGACGCGAACGCCCCCAGCAGGAAGTACTTGAGCGCGGCCTCCTGGGAGAGCAGGCGGCGGTGCCGCGCGAGCGCGCACATCAGATACAGCGGCAGCGACAGCAGTTCGAGCGCGACGAACATCGTGAGCAGGTCGTTCGCGGCGGGCATGAGCATCATGCCGCCCGCCGCGAACAGCACGAGCGGGAAGACCTCCGTCTGCTGCACACCGGCCCGCTCGGCGTCGCGTTCGGCGACGCTGCCGGGAACGGTCGCCGCCTGCGCCGCGAAATGATCCGACTGGTGACCGGCGTGGACGGCGGCGTTCGTCACGACGCGCGCACGGGTGCGTTCGGCGACGAGCGCGACCGATGCCAGCGTCACGACGAGGACGGCGCCCTGCAGGACGAGGGAGACACCGTCGATCGCGACGGACCCGAGGATCGCGACGCTGCGGGTGCCCGCGAGCGAAGCGACCCAGACGAGCGCGACGACGAGAACGACGACCGAGAGCGCCACCTGCACCGCGTATCTCGCGCGGCGCGGCGCGAACGCCTCGACGACGACGCCCGCGATCCCGCCGGCGAACACGAGGATCATCGGCATGAGCAACGAGAACTCGATCGAGGGATTGAGCGCATCGGGGTTCAGCGCGTCGGGGTTCATGGGCCCTCTCCCTCGGTGGCTGCGGTGCGGTCGACGGTGGGCGCCGGATCGCCGCCCTCGATCCGGCTCACGGTGCGTTCGACCGCCGGATTCACGGCGTCGAGAACGGGTTTCGGATACAGCCCGAGGCCGAGGAGCGCGAGGACGAGCGGCGCTACGACGAGCAGCTCACGCGGCCGCAGGTCGCGCACGCCCTCGTTGCCGCCCCGGACGGGGCCCGTCATCATGCGCTGGTACGTCCACAGCACGTAGACAGCGGCGAGCACGAGCGCGAGCACGGCGGCGACGGCCGCCCACGGGTGCCGCGTGTACGTCCCGATGAGTACGAGGAACTCCCCGACGAACGGGCCGAGCCCCGGAAGCGACAGCGTCGCGAGCCCCGCGATCAGGAAGGTACCCGCGAGCACGGGAGCGACCTTCCCGATCCCGCCGTAGTCCGCGATCGCTCGGGTCCCGCGTTGCGTCACCAGGAATCCGGCGACGAGCATGAGTGCGGCGGTGGCGATTCCGTGATTGACCATGTAGAGAGTCGAGCCGGCGCCGCCCTGATTCGTGAAGACGAAGATGCCGAGCACGATGAACCCGAAGTGCGAGATCGACGCGTAGGCGACGAGCCGCATGATGTCGGTCTGCGCGATCGCGACGAGGGCGCCGTAGAGGATGGATACGACGGCGAGCACGACGATCAGCGGCGCGAACGTCGCAGACGCCTCGGGGAACAGTTGCAGGCAGTACCGCAGCATCGCGAACGTGCCGACCTTGTCGACGATCGCCATCATGAGCACCGCCGCGGAGGGGGTGGCCTGAGCGGCGGTGCCGGGAAGCCACGTGTGCAGCGGCCACAGCGGCGCCTTGATCGCGAAGGCGACCATGAAACCGAGGAACAGTGCATTGGCGACGGGCGCGGAGATCGCGAGCGAGCCGTCCGAGACCGCGGCGGCGATGGCCCGGACGTCGAAGGTGCCCGACTCGAAGGGGCTGCCGTCGCCCGCCGTCACGACGTACAGCCCGATGACGGCGGCGAGCATGACGAGTCCGCCGAAGAGGTTGTACAGCAGGAACTTCACGGCTGCGCGAGCGCGGGGAGACGCCGCGGCGCGTGGCCCGAAGCCCGCGACGAGGAAGTACATCGGGACGAGCATCGCCTCGAAGAAGATGTAGAACAGCACGATGTCGAGCGCTGCGAAGGCGACGATCACCATCGCCTCGACGACGAGGAACAGCGCGACGTAGCGGTGCGTCGCGCGGGGGCGATCGGCGTCGCCACGCGTGTCGTTCCAGCCCGCCAGCAGCAGTAGCGGGACGAGGACGGCTGTGAGCACGACGAGAACGAGCGCGATGCCGTCGAGCCCGAGCGCGTACCGGATCCCGAACGCCGGTATCCACGAGTGGGATTCGACGAACTGATAGTGCGCACCGCCGACGTCGAACAGGAACGCGAGCGCGACGGCCACGGCCGCGACGGCGAGCGAGACGGCGAGCGCGAGCGACTTGGCGGCGGTGTGTGCGCGGGCCGGGAGCGCGACGACGGCGGCGGCACCGACGAGCGGGAGCAGCCACAGCAGCGTCAGCCACGGGACGGTGCCGGCCGGATCGGATGTCACCAGGAACCTCCCACGAGTGCTCCGGCCAGGACGATCGCGGCCCCGGCGAACATGTACATCGCGTACGACCGGACGAATCCGGTCTGGACGCGCCGCATCCGCTGCGACGACGCACCGAGCCCTCGCGGAATCGCCTGCACGACGCCGTCGACCCCGCGTTCGTCGACGTCGGCGAGCGTGTCCGCGAGGGCCCGCCCGGGCCGCATGAAGACGGCCTCGTTCACGGCGTCGCCGTACAGATCGGCGCGCGCGGCAGTGGTGAGTGCGCCTGCAGGAGGCGCGATCTCGGGCACCTCGCGCCGCGCGTACTGCACGTAGGCGACGGCGACACCCGCGGCGACGACGGCGAGCGTGATGGTCGTCATCGCCCACACCGGGATGGCGAGTGCGTGGTGTTCGACGCCGACGACGGGTTCGAGCCAGTGTTCGAGCCTGCCGCCGAGGGCGAGGAATCCGCCGATGCCGACCGAGCCGAGGGCGAGGAGGACCATCGGGCCCGTCATCGACGCGGGCGACTCGTGTGGGTGCGTGTCGGGCGCCCAGCGGCGGGGTCCGAAGAACGTGAGGATCATGACGCGGGACATGTAGAACGCGGTGATGCCCGCGCCCGCGAGCGCGGCCGTCCCGAGCACCATCCCGCGTACGCCGCCCTCCGCGAAGGCGGCCTCGATGATCTTGTCCTTGGAGAAGAAGCCCGACAGCGGCGGGACACCGATGATCGCGAGGTAGCCGAGCCCGAAGGTCACGAAGGTGATCGGCATGACGGTCCGTAGCCCGCCGAAGCGGCGCATGTTCGTCTCGTCGTTCATCCCGTGCATCACCGAGCCGGCGCCGAGGAAGAGCCCCGCCTTGAAGAAGCCGTGCGTGACGAGGTGCATGATCGCGAATGCCGCACCGGCGGGACCGAGTCCGACGGCGAGCACCATGTAGCCGATCTGGCTCATCGTCGACGCCGCGAGTGCCTTCTTGATGTCGTCCTTCGCGCAGCCGATGATCGCGCCGAACAGCAGCGTCACGGCACCGACCGCGACGACGGCCGTCTGCGCGGTGGGGGTGAGTTCGTAGATCGGGTTCGCGCGGGCGACGAGGTAGACGCCTGCCGTGACCATCGTCGCGGCGTGGATGAGCGCCGAGACGGGCGTGGGGCCCTCCATCGCGTCGCCGAGCCACGACTGCAGCGGCACCTGCGCCGACTTGCCGCACGCCGCGAGCAGCAGCAGCAGCCCCATCGCGGTCAGTGTGCCCGAGGACGCGCCGGCCGCGCCGCCGAAGACGTCGTCGAACGACACCGAGCCGAAGGTCGCGAACATGATCATCATCGCGGTGGCGAGGCCGATGTCGCCGACGCGGTTGACGACGAAGGCCTTCTTCGCGGCGGCCGCCGCGGACGGCCGATCCGACCAGAATCCGATGAGCAGGTACGACGCGAGACCCACGCCCTCCCAGCCGAGATAGAGCACGAGGAAGTTGTCGGCGAGGACGAGCACGAGCATCGCCGCGAGGAAGAGATTGAGGTACGCGAAGAACTTTCGCCGCTGCGGGTCGCCGCGCATGTACCCGATGGAATAGATATGGATCAGCGAGCCGACCCCGGTGATGAGCAGCGCGAAACACATCGACAGCTGATCGACGGTCAGCGACATGTCGACGCCGAGATCCGCGACCGGCACCCACGTGAAGAGGTGCGAGCTCAGCGCGCGGTCGTCCGCCGGCGCGGCGAGCATCGCGGCGAAGAGCCCCACCGCGACACCGAACGAGCCCAGTGCGGTGGCGCACGCGAGCAGGTGTCCCCACCGGTTGCTGCGCGCCCCCGCGAGCAGCAGGACGACGGCACCCACGAGCGGGAGCGCCGGAAGCAGCCACACTGTCGTCACACACGTCTCCGATCAGTTGCGGAGCAGGTCGGCGTCGTCGACGGACGCCGACGACCGGGCACGGAAGATGGTCATGATGATCGCGAGGCCGACGACGACCTCGGCCGCGGCGACGACCATCGTGAAGAACGCGAAGACCTGGCCGTCGAGGTTGCCGTGCATCCGCGCGAACGTCACGAACGCGAGATTGCACGCGTTGAGCATCAGCTCGACACACATGAAGACGATGATCGCGTTGCGGCGCACCAGGACTCCCACGGCGCCGATCGTGAAGAGCAGCGCCGCGAGATAGAGGTAGTTGTCGGGGCTCATCGCTCGCCCCCGCCGTCGGTGCGCTCGGTGTCGTCGGTGCGCTCGTCGTCGTCGCTGCGTCGGGGCTCGAGGACGTCGCTCACCGAGTCGCGGGTGTACGTGCCGTCGGGCAGCCGGGCCATGCGGTCGACGGCGTTGCCGCGCGCGTAGACGCCGGGCGACGGTTTCGGCGTCACGCGCCCGCCCGTGCGGAAGCGTTCGATGGACCGCTCGCGCTGACCGAGCCGACGCTCGAACCGTTCGCGGTGGGCGAGGAGCATCGCGCCGATCGTCGCGACGACGAGCAGTACGCCCGTGAGCTGGAACGCCCACAGGTATCGCACGAAGACGAGTTCGGCGAGGCCCTCGACGTTGCCGCCCGCGTTCGCGCCGTCCAGTCCGACGAACGCAGCGGTCCCGGCGGCGCCGATCGCGCCGAGAAGCAGGACGGCGAACCCGAGTCCCGCGACGGCCGCGGCGACCCGTTGGCCGCGCAGGGTCTCGGCGAGCGAGTCCGACGAGTCGACGCCGACGAGCATGAGCACGAACAGGAACAGCATCATGACGGCGCCGGTGTAGACGACGATCTGCACGACGCCGAGGAAGACTGCGTCCTGGGCGATGTAGAAGGTGGCGAGGACGATCATCGTCGTCGCGAGGAACAGCGCGCTGTAGACGGCGCGCCGCGCGAAGACGACGCCGAGGGCGCCGACGATCGCGACGGCGCCCAGTGCCCAGAACAGCACGGCCTCGGCGCCACCGGTCGTCGTCACGACGCGCTCCGCTGATCGTGCTCACGTGAGTCGGGGTCGACCGGGCCGATGCGGCCGAGGTAGTAGTCGGCGACGGTGCCCGTCATGGCGTGCGGCGGCGCCTCCATGCCGTGATACAGCGGTGCGAGCAGGTCTTCCTTCGTGAAGATGAGGTCGCGCCGGTTGTCCTCGGCGATCTCGAACTCCTGCGTCATGGTGAGCGCGCGGGTCGGGCACGCCTCGACGCACAGGCCGCAGCCGATGCAGCGCAGGTAGTTGATCTGATAGTCGGCGCCGTAGCGTTCGCCGGGCGAGTAGCGGGCCTCGTCGGTGTTGTCGGCTCCCTGCACGAAGATCGCGTCGGCCGGGCACGCCCACGCGCACAGCTCGCAGCCGATGCACTTCTCGAGGCCGTCGTCGTAGCGGTTGAGGCGGTGTTTCCCGTGAAACCGTGCGGGCAGCCGCGGGTTCTCCTCGGGATACATCCGGGTGTGTTTGCGCTCGAACATCCCTCGCAGCGTCACCCAGAATCCGGCGACCGACTTGATGCTAGGCACGGCTGTCCTCCCTGCTCGGCAGTTCGGGTACGGGGTACGCGCCGGGCTTCGGCGCCGATGGTGGCGGCCCCTGCAGCGTGGCGCGGCGGCGGCTGCGGACGAGTCCCGCGACGGCGGCCACGACGACGAGCCCGAGTCCGACGCCACCGACCCACAGCACGGCGGTGGCGACGGAGTCGCCGTCGCGGCTGATCACGAGGACCGTCGCGACCGTCATGACCCACACGAGGGCGACGGGGATGAGAACCTTCCAGCCGAGGTTCATGAACTGGTCGTAGCGCAGCCGCGGCAGCACCGCGCGCAGCCACACGAACAGGAACAGGACGGCCCACACCTTGCCGACGAACCACAGCAGCGGCCACCATCCGGAGTTCGCGCCCTCCCACAGGTTGAGCGGGAACGGCGCGTGCCAGCCGCCGAGGAACATCGTCGTCGCGAGTGCGCTGACGGTGACCATGTTGATGTACTCGGCGGCCATGAACATCGCGAACCGCAGCGAGCTGTACTCGGTGTGGAAGCCGCCGACGAGTTCGCCTTCGGCCTCGGGGAGATCGAACGGCGCGCGGTTCGTCTCGCCGACCATCGACACGAGGTAGACGAGGAACGACGGCAGCAGCAGGAAGACGTACCACGTGCCCTGCTGCGCGCCGACGATCCCGGACGTCGACATCGTCCCGGCGAGCAGGAAGACCGACGCGAACGCGAGGCCCATCGCGATCTCGTACGAGATGACCTGCGCCGTCGACCGGAGGCCGCCGAGCAGCGGATACGTCGAGCCGGACGCCCAGCCGCCGAGCACGAGCCCGTACACGCCGATCGACGTGATCGCGAGGATGTAGAGCACCGCGACGGGCAGGTCGGTGAGCTGCAGCGGCGTCGTCGTCCCGAAGATCGACACGACGGGACCGAACGGGATGACGGCGAAGGCCATGATCGCCGCGACGATCGAGATGATCGGCGCGAGCAGGTAGATCGGCTTGTCGACGCCCTTGGGGATGATCCCCTCCTTGAGCGCGAGTTTTACGCCGTCGGCGACGGTCTGGAGCATGCCGCGCGGCCCGACGCGGTTCGGTCCGACGCGAAGCTGCATGAAACCGAGCACTTTTCGTTCGGCATAGATCGCGACGACGGCGCTGGCCATGAGGAACGCGAAGATCGCGACGGCCTTGAGGACGACGAGCCACAGCGGGTCGGTGCCGAACATCGAGAGATCGGTCGGCGTGGTGTTCACTGCTCACCTCCCGTGACGGTGACGCGCGCGCCGGACGTGACGCCGAGGGCGGCGTGCACGTGCGAGCCGGGGGAGTTCGTCGGGAGCCACACGACGTCGTCGGGCATGTCGGTGACGGCGGCCGGTGCCGTGATCGCGCCGCCGCCGGTCGCGACGGTGACGGGGTCGCCGTCGGTCACGCCGAGCGCGGCGGCACGGGAGGGCGACAGGCGTGCGACGGTCGCGCGCGCGGTCTGCGCGAGTTCGTGTTCGCCGTCGAGCATGCGGCCGTCGCCGAGGAGCAGCGGCCACGTCGCGAGGATCGCTTCGCCGTCGTCGAGCACCGGGACGGGCCGCCCTGCCGTCGCGGGCAGCGTCGCCGGGGTCCCGTGCCAGCGGCCGATGCGGGCGAGCTCGGTGCGTGCGGCGTCGGCGTCGGGCAGCGCGAGCGGCGTGCCCATCGCGCGGGCGAGTGCGTCCAGGACGCGGAGGTCGCTCAGCGCGGCGCTGCCGCTCAGGGCGGCCTCGAAGCTGCGCGGCCGCCCCTCCCAGTCGACGAAGGTGCCCGTCTTCTCGGCGACGGCCGCGACGGGGAAGACGACATCGGCGTGCTCGGTGACGGCGCTCGGTCGCAGTTCGAGGCTCACGACGAACTCGGCGTCGGCGAGCGCCGCGAGGGCGCCCGTGGCGTCGGGCAGGTCGTACGGATCGACGCCGCCGACGACGAACGACGAGTTCCAGGCGAGGATCTCGTCGACGGCGCGGCCCGGCGTCTCGGGCACCTCGCCCCACACCTGCTCGACGACGGCGCGAGCGGCGGGTTCGGACAGCGGGTGCCCGCCGGGCAGGAGCGTCGGGAACGCGCCCGCACCGAGTGCACCGCGATCACCGGCGCGGCGCGGGATCCACGCGAGGCCCGCGCCCATGCGCTCGGCCAACCGCTGCGCTGCGGCGAGCCCGCCGGGGACACTCGCGAGTCGTTCACCGACGACGATGACGCCGCCGGCGTCGAGTGCGTCGTCCGGCAGATCGCCGAGCGTCGCCGTCTCGCGGCCTGGCACCGTGGCGAGCACGGTCGCGTCCAGTTTCTGCAGGCCCGGCGTCGTGAACGGCGCGATCGCGGTGACCCGGAGCCCGTGGCGGCGGACGGCCTTGCGCAGCCGGAGGAAGACGATCGGCGACTCCTCCTCGGGCTCGAAGCCCACGAGGAGGACGGACGACGCGTGTTCGAGGCTGCGGTACGTCGGGCCGCCGGTGCGCTGCGCGTACGAGGCGAGGAAGCGGGTCTCGTCGGGGGAGACGGCGCGGGCGCGGAAGTCGATGTCGTTGGTGCCCAGCGCGACGCGCGCGAACTTCGCGTACGCGTAGGCGTCCTCGACGGTGGAGCGGCCGCCGACGAGAACCCCCGCGCGAGCACGGGTCCGGCGCAGACCGTCGGCCGCGGCTGCGAGCGCGTAGGGCCACGACGCGGGTTCGAGCTCGCCGGACGTCGCGCGCACGAGGGGTGTGGTGAGCCGGTCGCGCTCGGTGGCGTAGCGGAACGCGAATCTGCCCTTGTCGCAGTTCCATTCCTCGTTGACCTCGGGGTCGTCGCCGGCGAGGCGGCGCGTCACCTTGCCGCGGCGGTGATCGGTGCGCTGCGCGCAGCCGGACGCACAGTGCTCGCACGCGCTCGGCGTCGAGACGAGATCGAACGGCCGGGCGCGGAACCGGTAGTCGGCGGACGTCAGCGCGCCGACGGGGCAGATCTGCACGGTGTTGCCGGAGAAGTACGACGAGAACGGCTCGTTGCCGTACACGCCGACCTGTTCGAGTGCGCCGCGTTCGAGCAGTTCGATCATCGGGTCGCCCGCGATCTGCTGCGAGAAGCGGGTGCAGCGCGCGCACAGCACGCAGCGTTCGCGGTCGAGCAGGATCTCGGCCGACAGCGGAATCGGTTTGGGATAGGTGCGTTTCGTCTCGTGGAAGCGTGAGTCGCCGTTGCCCGTCGTCATCGCCTGGTTCTGCAGCGGGCACTCGCCGCCCTTGTCGCAGACGGGGCAGTCGAGCGGGTGGTTGACGAGCAGCAGTTCCATGACGCCGCGCTGCGCACGCTCGGCGACCTCGGAGGTGAACTGCGTCCGCACCACCATGCCGTCGGTGAGCGGGGCGGTGCACGACGCGAGCGGCTTGCGCTGGCCCTCGACGTCGACGAGGCACTGCCGGCACGCGCCGACCGGCTCGAGCAGCGGGTGATCGCAGAAGCGGGGGATCGCGATGCCCGCGAGCTCGGCGGCCCGGATGACGAGAGTTCCTTCGGGCACGGCGATCTCGGTGTCGTCGATCGTCGCGCGGACGAACCCCTCGGGCAGCTCGTCGTTGGCGGTGTCGCCGCGTTCTCCGCTGGTCGCCGTCATGAGACCGCCTCTCCGCGGCCCCACACCGTCGCGAGGGCCGGATCGAACGGGCAGCGCCCGAGCTCGATGTGTGCGAGATACTCGTCCCGGAAGTACTGCAGCGACGAGAGGATCGGGCTTCCCGCGCCGTCGCCCAGCGCGCAGAACGACTTGCCGACGACCGAGTCGGTCACGTCGAGCACGGTGTCGATGTCGCGCTCGTCCGCGTCCCCGGCTTCGAGTCGCCGCAGCAGGCCCGCGAGCCAGTACGTACCCTCCCGGCACGGCGTGCACTTGCCGCACGACTCGTGCGCGTAGAACTCCGTCCAGCGCAGCACGGACCGGACGACGCACGTCGTGTCGTCGAAGATCTGCAGCGCCTTGGTGCCGAGCATCGAGCCCGCGGCGCCGACGCCCTCGTAGTCGAGCGGGACGTCGAGATGCTCGGCGGTGAGGATCGGCGTCGACGAGCCGCCCGGCGTCCAGAACTTGAGGGTGTGCCCGGCGCGGACGCCGCCCGCATAGTCGAGCAGTTCGCGCAGCGTGACGCCGAGCGGCGCCTCGTACTGGCCGGGGCGCTGCACGTGCCCGGAGAGCGAGTAGAGCGTGAACCCGGGCGACTTCTCGGTGCCCATCGAGCGGAACCACTGTGCGCCGCGCTGCACGATCGACGGGACGCTCGCGATCGACTCGACGTTGTTGACGACGGTCGGCCGCGCGTACAGGCCCGCGACGGCCGGGAACGGCGGACGCAGCCGAGGCTGGCCGCGTCGGCCCTCCAGCGAGTCGAGCAGCGCCGTCTCCTCGCCGCAGATGTAGGCGCCCGCGCCCGCGTGGACGACGAGTTCGAGGTCGAAGCCGGTGCCCTGGATGTCGCGGCCGAGCAGCCCGGCGTCGTACGCCTCCTGCACGGCGGTGCGCAGCCTGCGGATGACGGAGGCCACCTCGCCGCGCACGTAGACGAAGGCATGATTCGCGCGGATCGCGTACGCCGCGATGATCGCGCCCTCGACGAGGGCGTGCGGTGTCGCGAGCAGCAGCGGCATGTCCTTGCACGTGCCGGGCTCGGACTCGTCGGCGTTGACGACGAGATAGTGTGGCGCGCCGTCGTTCTGCGGGATGAACGACCACTTGGTACCGACCGAGAAGCCCGCACCGCCGCGGCCCCGCAGACCGGATTCCTTGACGGTCTCGATGATCTCGTCGGGATCGCGGTAGAGCGCCTTGTGCAGTGCCTCGTAGCCGCCGTGGCGCCGATACGTCTCGATCGACCACGACTCCGCTTCGTCCCAGTAGCGGCTGAGTACGGGGGTGAGCGTCACGACGGGCCTCCTTCGCTGCGGCCGGGCTCGCTGCGATCCGGTGCGTGCATGCCGCGTTCGCGTGCCACATGCAGCCCGGCGAGCGACGCCGTGCCCGCGCTGGGCCCGACGGGGGAGCGTGGCGTGCGTTCGGGGAGTCCGGCGAGGGCGCGTTCGGTGTCGCGGAACCCGCACACCGGGCCGCCGCGGGTCGGTTGCGGGACGTCGCCGTTGCGCAGCCGATCGACCAGCTCGCGGGCCGAGGTGGGGGTGCTGTTGTCGTAGTACTCCCAGTTGACCATCACGACGGGCGCGTAGTCGCAGGCCGCGTTGCATTCGAGCCGTTCGAGCGTGATCTGCTCGTCGTCGGTCGTGCCGCCCGGCTCGATGCCGAGGTGTTCGCGCAGCGACGCGAGGATCTCGTCGCCGCCGAGGACGGCGCACAGCGTGTTGGCGCACACGCCGACGACGTACTCGCCCGTCGGGCTGCGCCGGTACATCGAATAGAAGGTCGCGACGGCCGCGACCTCGGCGCCGGTCAGAGCGAGGGTGTCGGCGCAGAAGTCGATGCCCGCGGGCGTGATGTAGCCGTCGACGGACTGGACGAGGTGCAGCAGCGGCAGCAGCGCCGATCGTGGCGACGGATACAGCGCGACGATCTGTGCTGCGTCCGAGTGCAATTCGTCGAGCGTGGCGGCCGGGTACGTCGTGCGGGCGCCGGGCTGGACGAGTTGCGTCGCCTCGTCGGGACGCGGGCCGATCTGCAGCAGGACGGGTGCCGGCGCCACCGGATCGGTCGCCGCGCCCTTGCCCAGCTGCCGGCTCTCGAACGTTCCCGCCTGCTCGACGGTCGTGGGATCGCCGGTCATCGGTCGACACCTCCCATCACGGGGTCGATGCTCGCGACCGACGCGATGACGTCGGCGACGGAGCCGCCCTCGCACATCGCCGCGACGGCCTGGAGGTTGGTGAAGGACGGATCGCGAAAGTGCACGCGGTACGGCCTGGTTCCGCCGTCCGAGACCATGTGGACGCCGAGTTCGCCGCGCGGCGACTCGACTGCGGTGTAGACCTGGCCGGGCGGCACCCGGAACCCCTCGGTGACGAGCTTGAAGTGATGGATCAGCGACTCCATCGACGTGCCCATGATCTTTGCGATGTGCTCGGGCGAGTTGCCGAGGCCGTCCATGCCGACCTTCAGCTTCGAGGGCCAGCCGATCTTCGGGTCGTCGACCATCACGGGGCCGGTGCGCAGCCTGTCCAGGCACTGTTCGACGATCTTCAGCGACTCGTGCATCTCCTGGACGCGCACGAGATAGCGCCCGTAGCAGTCGGATCCGTCGTCGACGGCGACGTCGAACTCGTAGTTCTCGTACCCGCAGTACGGCTGCGAGCGGCGCAGATCGTGCGGCAGCCCCGTGGCGCGGAGGATGGGGCCGGTGACGCCGAGCGCGATGCAGCCGGTGAGATCGAGGTAGCCGATCCCGCGAGTCCGTGCCCGCCACACCGGATTCTCGGTGAGCAGCAGTTCCAGGTCGCGCAGCCGGCCCGGCAGGACGCGCAGCACCTCACGGACCTTCGCGACGCCGTCGTCCGGCAGGTCCGCCGCGACTCCGCCGGGGCGGATGTAGGCGTGGTTCATCCGCAGGCCGGTGATCGTCTCGAAGACGTCGAGGATCAGTTCGCGATCGCCGAATCCGAACAGCATCGGCGTCGTGGCGCCCAGTTCCATGCCGCCCGTCGCGAGCGCGACGAGGTGCGACGAGATGCGGTTGAGTTCCATGAGCATGACGCGGACGATCTGCGCGCGCTCGGGCACCTCGTCGGAGATGCCGAGGAGCTGCTCGACGCCCAGGCAGTAGGCGACCTCGTTGAACATCGGTGCGAGATAGTCCATCCGCGTCACGAAGGTCACGCCCTGCGTCCACGTGCGGTATTCGAGGTTCTTCTCGATCCCGGTGTGCAGGTAGCCGATTCCGCAGCGTGCGTCGGTGACGGTCTCGCCCTCGATCTCGAGGATCAGCCGCAGCACGCCGTGGGTCGACGGATGCTGCGGGCCCATGTTGACGACGAGCCGCTCGTCACCGTTGTCGCGGATCTGCTCGGCGATCTCGTCCCAGTTCTGGCCGCCGGCGGTGTAGATGGTGTCGGTCATCAGTTGTACGACCTCCGCTCGTCGGGCGGGGGTATGCGAGCGCCCTTGTACTCCACGGGGATTCCGCCCAGCGGGTAGTCCTTGCGCTGCGGGTGGCCCTCCCAGTCGTCGGGCATCTCGATCCGCGTGAGCGACGGGTGGCCGTCGAAGACGATGCCGAAGAAGTCGTACGTCTCGCGTTCGTGCCAGTCGTTCGTGGGATAGATCGTCGTCACCGACGGGATGTGCGGGTCGTCGTCGGGGGCCGCGACGTCGAGCAGCAGGCGCCGGTTGTGGGTGATCGAGAGCAGCGGGTAGACGGCGTGCAGTTCGCGGCCGGCGTCGTCCGGGTAGTGGACGCCGCTGACGCCGAGGCACATCTCGAATCGCAGGCGCTCGACGTCGCGTAGCACCCGTGCGAGCAGGGGCAGGTGCGCGCGCTGCACGTGGAGGGTCAGGCCGCCGCGATCGACGACGACGTCCTCGATCACCTCGCTCGGCGCGAGCCCGCTGTCGGCGAGTACGGCGGTGAGGGTGTCGATCGCGTCGTCGAACCACTCGCCGTACGGGCGCGGGGTGGACGTGGGAAGCGTCGAGGAGCGCCGCAGGCCGCCGTAGCCGGAGGTGTCGCCGGAGCCCGTCGCGCCGAACATGCCACGACGCACCGCGACCGGGTCGGTGGTGCGGGCCGGGGGCCGCTCGCCCGTCACGGCCGGGTTCCCGAGAACGGCTGGATCTGCAGCAGCGGCGCCTGGTCGATCGCCGCGGCCTCGACCTTCCGGATGGCGAGGTCGCGGTCGACGCCGAGCGGCATGCGCTGGATCTGGTCGTGCAACGTGAGGATCGCATTGAGCAGCATCTCCGGGCGCGGCGGGCAGCCGGGGAGATAGATGTCGACGGGGACGACGTGATCGACGCCCTGCACGATCGCGTAGTTGTTGAACATCCCGCCCGTCGAGGCGCAGACACCCATCGCCACAACCCATTTCGGTTCGACCATCTGGTCGTAGATCTGCCGCAGGACGGGCGCCATCTTCTGGCTGACGCGGCCCGCGACGATCATGAGATCGGCTTGGCGGGGGGAGGCGCGGAAGGCCTCCATGCCGAACCGGGCGATGTCGTAGCGGGGCCCGCTCGTCGCCATCATCTCGATCGCGCAGCACGCGAGGCCGAAGGTCGCCGGCCACAGCGATCCCTTGCGCAGGTATCCGGCGAGTCCTTCGACGGTGCTGAGCAGGAAGCCGCTGGGGACCTTCTCCTCGATCCCGCCGCCGGGAGTGGTCAGTCCCATGCGAGCCCTCCTCGTCGCCATTCGTACGCGTAGGCCACCGAGACGTTGAAGACGAACAGCGCCATCGCGACGAGCCCGAACGTGCCCAGTGCGTCGAAGTGCACGGCCCACGGGTAGAGGAAGACGATCTCGATGTCGAAGACGATGAACAGCATCGCGGTGAGGTAGTACTTCACCGGAAACCGCAGGCCACGGGGTGCGGGGGTGGGGTCGATGCCGCACTCGTACGCTTCGAGCTTCGCGCGGTTGAAGCGGCTCGGGCCCACGACGGAGGCGATCGCGACCGACACGATGCCGAAGACGACAGCGATCGCACCCAGCACCAGAATCGGTGTGTACATCGCCGCCACCTCCCGATACGTGAGCTGTGACTCAGTGATACGGATATGTGATGCACCACACTTATCACGAGTCACAGCGGGCGGCATTCTCAGCATGCGTTGTGTCGAGAATCACAATTCATCTATCGCGATGTGCGATAAATAGCCGGTGGCTCCGGTGCGCGTGAGTCGGCGGCGCATCGGTGGCCGTCCATACGTCGGACCTGCTGGTGATCGGGTTTCTACCTGCTGTGGACGAGCGATCACGCCCGCTTCGGCGGGTACTGCCTGTGAGGTCTACTCATCGGTAACCGGCGCGCTCCGGCACCCCGGAGCAGCGGCGGCGTGCCTGGTCGAGCGTCAGCGCGGAACTTCGGCGACCAGTACCTCGCCGACGCGCACGGCCCAGTCGCACATCGGGGTGGTGTCCTTGCTGAACGGTGATCGGTCGAACTGCATATCCACTACGCCGCCGTTGTCCATCGGCACGGTGAGCCAGCAGAAGGTGCCGGATTCATCGGCTTCCTGGCGGTAGGTGAACCCTTCGCGGCCCGCGACGGTCACGTCCTGGAAGTCGGTGTTGCCGGGGAAGTTCCGGAAGTGGTCGGGTCCGGTGGTTGAAGATGCACTCACGATCACCGCTACGTCGGGGCCTTCCCACTCACAGCTCTTCCATCCCGGTTGGCCCTGGGCGAGCGAACCCGGGCCTTCACTCGCGGGATCGAGAGAGGCGCGGATCAAGGCCTCGTCGGAGATCGTGCACGGGTCCCACGGCCCGGGTGCCGCAGTCGGGTCCGCTGTCTCGGACGTACTGTCACCGCAGGCCGTGCCGACCAACCCGATTGTCACCAACGCTGCTGCAACCACTGATCGCCGAATCATGTGCACAGGGAACCGTGTTCACCTATCAGTCGTCGCGGCGTTGATTCGAGCCACTGCCTGTGAAGTTTCGTCGTCGGTGGTGAGCAATTCTGCTACCTGAGCGCCCACCATGTCGTGGATTGCCTCGAGGCATGCGATGTGTTCCTCGAGGCGAGAAACGAACTCTTTGGTCGTCTCGGACAGCATCACGGCCAGTTGGTGCCCGCACTCGAAGTTCCCGAGAGGAAGCAGGCGGACCTGGCTCAACATGCGGTCGTGCACCGACTGCAGTGATGCAATCGCGCCCGCGGTTGCCTTGGCACAGTCCACCGCAATGTCGGGATCGAGCACGAGCTCACCGGCCTTGGCCTGCGCCCCGAGCGCAAGTAGATAGTCCAGCCCGGAAACCGCACCAGTCATGTCGACCCCCCAGATAGCGAATTGCGTCGAGGATACGCCGTCAGCGCGGAGCCGCAGAGACCAGCGCCTCGCCGACGCGCACGGCCCAGTTGCACATCGGAGTGGTGCCGTGCGAGAACGGAGACCTCGTGACCTGAAGATTCAGCGAACCGCCGCCTTCCAGCGGAACCGTGAGCCAGCAAAAGTTATCCGGGTTCAATCCGGTCTGGCGATAGGTGAATCCCGGGCGCCCGGCGACAGTGAGTTCGTGGAAGTCGATGTTGCCGGGGAAGTTCCGGAAGTGATCCTCACCGGTCGTCGCGGACGCGTTCAGGATCGCGTTGACATCCTCACCGGTCCACCGGCAGCTCTCCCATCCCGGCTGGCCCTGGGCGAGAGAGCCCGGCCCTTCACTCGCGGGATCGAGGGATGCGCGGATCAACGCCTCGTCGGAGATCGTGCACGGGTCCCACGGCTCGGGCGCCGCACTCGTCTCCGCTGTTTCGGATGTACTGCCACCACACGCCGTGCCGACCGCCATGATCGCCAGAACTGCAGCCACGCCGACTGCCCCCCGAATTCTGCTCATGGCGTCATCTTGTCATCGGGCCGATCAGAGGGTTCCGTCGGCGGTGGAGAGGGCGACGGCGAGCGCGACTCGTCCTGCCGTGTCGCGGAACGACCTGCCGGTGAGCGCTTCTGCCTTGTCGAGACGGTTGCGGACGGTGTTCGGGTGCACGTTCAGCTGCGCTGCCGCGCGCGTGAGCGAGCCGTCGACGGCGTCGAACGCGCGCAGCGTCGCGACGACGTCGGTGCCGTGGCGGCGGTCGTAGCGCGCGAGCGGCAGATAGATGTGGTGGTGGAACGGCGCAGACTGGTCGGCGCGCAACCGCCCGATCAGCGATTCGAGCGTCGCCGTGTCGCGGCCCGACGACGTCGCACCGCGCGTCTCCGCGAGCCGAAACGCCGCGAGGGCCTCGTCGATCGCGCTCGCGACGTAGCCGATGGATACCGGCCCGCCCGTCCCGTGCGGTTCGGGCAGGGCGCGTCGCTGCGCGGCGCCCAGTGGTGCCGGAACGATCGAGACGAGCGTGCCGTCGAGCGCACCCACCGGGAACTCGCCGCCCAGCGCCTCCTCGGGCCGCGTACCCGGCCCGGTGCAGACGACCTCGACGTCCTGGCCCGGCCGGATCACGCGATGTAGCTCGGGCGCGAGGACGGACGTCGACGCCCAGCCCTTGCGCACGGCGTCGAGCAGCCGTCCGACGGCGTGCCGGCGTTCCGTCGTGAGCTGGCGCGCCATGCGCAGGCCGTCGTAGAGCTCGGCGATCCGTGCGAATGCGAGCGTCGGCGGGATCTCGAGGACGGGGATCCCCGCCGCGTCGGCGGCGTCGAGCAGGGCGGGCGGGATGTGCTCCCACGCGATCTCGATGCCGAAGCCGATCGCGGCGGCGCGCGCGTCGATGCAGTCGCTCGTGAACGCCCGCACCGAGGCGTCGTCGGTGAGCACGAGACCCGTCGTGAAGACGAGTGCGCCGTGGGGGACGTAGCCGCCCGGCCGGGGCAGTTCGGTGGCGTACGTCGCGAGGATCTCGTGACCCAGGCCCGCGTCGCCGCCGACGAGACGCATGTCGGGCAGCGCCGCGTCGCGCAGCAGGTCACGGACCGTCACGATTGACACGCTCGTAACGTACGAGCGCCATGTTGTCGGCATGTGAACCCAGGTTGTGGGCGGATCACAATTGCCGGGCAGGCCATTGTGGACTGCTCCATTCGGCTTTCGTCGCGGCCTCCGCCGGGCCTAGCGTCACCGACGTCGCCACCGGCAGCCGTCGTCGCCCGCCGGGACTCCCTCTCGCACCACGGAGCGCCCCATGGACATCACCACCAGCTCGCCGCAGCGGCAGCAGCCCACGCCCGAGCCGATCGACCCGGACTTCCCGCTCGAACCCGTCCCTCCGGCGTATCGGCAGGGCAAGTGGCAGGTCGCGATCGTCGTCGCGGGCTTCCTGTTCTTCACGCCGACGATGGTCACGGCCGGTCAGGTCGCGGGCCCGCTCGGTTTCGGCCCGTTCGTCCTCGCCGCGGCCGCCGCGACGGTGTTCCTCGCCGTCTACATCACGACCCTCGGCTACATCGCGACGCGCTCGGGCCTGTCGACGGTGCTGCTCGCGCGGATCACGCTCGGGCGGATCGGCGGCAAGTGGGCGTCGCTGCTGCTCGGCGGCACCCAGATCGTCTGGTACGCCATCACGATCGGCGTGCTCGGCAACCTCGTCGGCGCCGCGTTCGGATGGAGCACGACGTGGCCCGTCGTCGTGGTCGGCGGCATCGTCATGGCGATCACCGCGTACTACGGCTTCAAGGGGATCGAGATCCTGTCGTGGATTTCGGTGCCGCTCATGACGATTCTCTGCATCTGGGTCCTCGCTCGCGCGATCGGCGAGGCCGGCGGGTGGGGCGATCTCACCGCGACCGGTGCGTCCGGCGAGCCGCTGTCGATGGGCGCCGCGATCAGCATGATGATCGGCACGTTCATCTCCGGCGGAACGCAGATGGGCAACTGGACGCGCTTCGGACGGCGCGCCGCGTCGACGGCCGTCCTCGTCGCGGGCGCCGTCGTCGTCGTGCAGTTCGCGATGCTGTTCTTCGGCGGCGTCGGGGCCATCGCCTACGGCGTCGGCGATTTCGCGGAACTGCTGCTGTCGATGGGACTCGTCGTCGCCGCGCTGGTCCTGCTCGTCGCGAATCTCTGGACGACCAACGACAACACCGCCTACGCGTTCGGCGTCGCCGGCGCCGAGATGTTCGAGCGAAACGACAAGCGGCCCTTCGTCGTCGGCGGCGTGATCATCGGCATCGTGCTCGCGATCAGCGGGATCGCCGACTCGATCCTCGACTACCTCATCCTCATCGGTGTCATGATCCCGCCGCTCGGCGGCGCGATGATCGGTACGTACTTCGCGAGTGCCAAGAAGCTCGATCCGGCGCAGGCCGTGCGCACGGCGCCCACCGTCTCGGTGCCCGGCCTCGTCGCCTACGGGCTCGGCGTCGCCGTCGCCCTCGTGTGTGCTCTGACCGACACCGGGGCACCCGCTGTTCAAGGTCTCGTCGTCGCGCTCGTCGCGGCACTGGTCCTCGGACGGATCTCCACCACGAAGACAGGAGTGAACTGATGGCCCTCGTCGTCGACAATGCCGACGTCATCACGATGGACGCGGTGACGGGCAGCGAGCCCGTCACCCGGAGCATCCGCATCGAGGACGGCGTGATCACCGAGATCGGTGCCACCGTCACCGTGAACGACGGCGACACCGTTCTCGACGGGCGCGATCGCCTCGTCACGCCAGGGCTGGTCAACGCGCACACCCACAGCTGGGAGGCGCTGTACAAGGGGCGGTACGACAATCTGCCGCTCGAACTGTGGATGCTGTACTCGTATCCGATTCTCGGGGTCGACCCGCTACCCGAGGACGTCGTGCGGCTGCGGAGCCTGCTGTTCGCGATCGAGAGTCTCGAATCGGGGGTGACGACGATCGTCGACGACGTCCTCGAGACGCCGGGGCAGAGCGCGTCGCAGCTCGCGGCGGTGTTCGATGCGTACGAGCAGACGGGGATTCGCGCGAACGTGTCGGGGCACGTCATCAATCGGCCGTTCATCGACACGCTGCCGTTCGTGACGCAGTGGCTGCCCGACGACATCGTCCGCGACGTGCGTGGGCAGGCGACCGTCACGGCGGAGGAGTACCTCGACTACAGCCGCACGGCGTTTGCGGCGCACGACCGTTCGGCTGGCGGCCGGCTGAGGTACATGCTCGCGCCGTCGGCGCCGCAGCGTTGCACCCCCGATCTGCTCGCGGGTGCTACGGCGCTCGCCGTCGAGTACGACGCGGAATGCCATGTGCACGTGCTGGAGACCCGGACGCAGGCCGTTACGGCTCAGGTGGATTACGGGCGGACGTTCGTCGAGTATCTGCGCGACATCGATGCGCTCTCGCCCAATACGACCTTCGCGCACGGGATCTGGCTGACGGACTCGGATATCGACATCGTCGCCGAGCACGGGGTGTGCGTGTCGCACAATCCGTTGTCGAACCTCAAGCTCGGGTCGGGGCTCGCGCCGTGGCGGACGTATCACGACAAGGGCGTGACTCTCGGGCTCGGTACCGACGGGTGCTCCAGCAGTGACACGCCGCGGTTGCTCGAGGTGGCGAAGTCGGCGGCGTTGGTCCACAAGATCACCGACCCCGATCCGGAGACGTGGCCGAAGGTCGGGGAGGTGCTCGCCGCCGCGACGACAGGCGGTGCGCGCAGTGCGCGGCTGGGGGAGACCGTCGGATCGTTGGAGGTGGGCAAGCGCGCCGACTTCCTGGTCTACGACCTGACGACGCTCGCGTTCACGCCGCGCTCACGGCTCGATCATCAGTGGGTGTACTCGGAGAACGGTGGGTCGCTCGAATACGTCTACGTCGACGGGCGCTGCGTCGTGGACCACGGGCGGATTACGACGGTCGATCGCGACGGCATTCTGCGGGAGCTGCGCGAGGCGATGCCGCGGATCGCGGAGTGGCAGAACAAGCTCGACGAGCTGAACGGGGTGCTGCACGAGCCGTTCGCGCGGATGTATCGGGAGTCGCTCACGCACCCGGTGCCGGTGAACCGCTGGGCCGGCTGAGCAGGTCGATCGCGGTGGCGCCGAGCTCGAACGGATCGACCGGCAGGGCGGCGACGGCGTCGGCTCCCGACCACTTCGCGAGCCACGCGTCGTCGCGGCGGGCGGTGAGGACGATGGTGGGTGGGACGGAGTCGAGCTCGTCCTCCATCTGCTTCGCGAGGCCGAGCCCGCCCATCGGCGTGGCTTCGCCGTCGAGAATCGCGAGATCGACCGTTCCCGTGTCCAACTCCGCGAGCGCGGCGGCGGGTGTCGCGATCTCGACATGCTCGAGCAGCGGCAGCTCGGGGGACAGCCGCTCACCCAGTGCGGCCGTCACGGCAGCCCGCGTCGCCGCATTGCTGCTGTAGACGAGGACACGCAACGACACCGCACCCGACGCAGGCGTTGCGTGCTGGACAGCTGATGTGTCGGTGGTCACAGTGGTGACTGTACCGGGTGACCAGCCCTTCAGGACTTCAGCAACTCCGATTGCTTGCCACTCCAGGTCACGACGAGTTCGTCCCTGGCGCGACTGGCGGCGACGTAGAGCAGTGAGCGTTCGCGGAGCAGCGCCTCGGCCTTCTCCTCCTCGGCGACGGCGCGCAGTGTGGCGGCCGACGGGACGTGGGAGTCGTCGATGCCGGCGAGGATCACCCGCGAGAACTCCATGCCCTTCGAGCGGTGCATCGTGAGGACGAGGACGTGGCCTCCCGATGCCGGCTCGTTGTCCAGCGCTCGCGCATCGATTCCCCGATCACCGAGCGTGCGGACGAACCTGCCGCGGTCGTCGACGCCTCGCGTCAACATGGCGATGGTCGATGGCTCGATGCCTTCGTCGAGCCAGGTGCGCACCTGATCGGCGACGACGGTGCGTTCCTCCTCGGTTGAGGCACATTCCCGCAGCGTCGGGTGCGGGCCGCTACGGGCAGAGCGGTACTCGGTGGTGTCCTCGACACCCTGTTCCAGATCCTTGTACTCGGCGCCCGACAGGACGCTGACCGCGAAGTGCAGGTTCTCGGCAGTCGTGCGGTAGTTCAGCGTGAGGCGTCGTGAACGCCCGACGATCTTGATGCCGAACCGAGCCAGAACGACGGGCTGACCGTAGATGCGCTGGTGCGAGTCCTCGGCGATGAAGAGGTCGTTCGGGCCTTCGGCGACGAGGCTGCGCAACAGCGTCCAGTGCGCGGCGTGCAGGTCCTGGGCTTCGTCGACGATGACGTGATCAGCGATGTGGGAGCCGTCTGCCTCGGCCTTCAGTCGCAGCGATTCGGCTGCCAGAGCCACGGCTTCGGGGAAGGTGAGCACACCCTCGAGCCGGTTGTGTCGGCGGAACGACTCGATGAGCTTCCACACGGCGATCCGCTGTGGCCTGCTCAACCGGACGCCGCGGCCCGGCCGTGCGACCTTGACGTACTGCTCGAGCGACGCGATGCGGTTGCCCAGGACGACACCGACGTACTCGGGCTCGAGGAAGGCGGGCGTCGCCAGCTTGGCATCGAGATCGGTGGTCGTGGTCGCGACGGTGTCGCGCCACGCCTTGTCGGCGTTGGCTCGTGTGGAGGTGACTTCGAAGCTTCCGCCGAAGAGGGATTCGGTTGCGGCGGCGGTGTTCTGCGCCGCGACGAGCACCGCGTTGCCGAGTGCATCGATGCCGCGAACGTAGATTCCGGGTTCGCCCGGCTTCTTCGCGATCCGCAGGTTCGGGTCCAGCACCCGCAGGTCGTGCTCGAGTCCGGCGGCGAGCGTTCGATTGAACGTCGTCAGGACGATCCGCGCGTCGGGGTTCTGCTGGGCGAGGTGTCGCGCGCGGTGGATCGCGACGACGGTCTTGCCGGTGCCGGCTCCACCGGAGAGCCGGAACGGCCCGCTCTGGGTCTTCTCCGCGTACTTGCGCTGCTCGGGGTGCAGGAAGGTCCGCCATGCCGTGAAGTCGCCGCCTTCGATCACGCGGCGGAGTTCCTCGTTGTCCTCGATGTAGGCGAACTGCATCTTGGAGGCGGGTCGTTCCAGGGCGGCAAGGATGCGATCGTCCTCGTCGAGGGTCTCGTCGTCGAGTGCTTCGTCGGTGAATCCGTGCTTGTCGCGGATGTCGTCGATGCTGGTGCCGACGGCGAGCTCGAGCAGTGCGCTTCCCTGCCAGCCCGCGACCTCCGCGGCGATCGCAGTGATGTCGTGATCGTCGCCTGCGGTCATGGCGCGTTCGGCCAGGGCTTCGTCGAGGCCGAGGCGTTCGGTGAGATCGGCCATCGTGTACCCGGCGTCGACGAGGAAGGGAACGGCCTCGTCGGCGGGCTCGATGTTGCCGATCCGACCGGCGGAGTCGTGGACGACGGTGCGCTTGGCGCGATCGTTCTTTCCGTCGAGCTCACCGATGATGCCTTCGAGGGCGCCGTTGATCGGGTTGACGCGCAGCGTGGATCGCTCCGCGAGGGTATTCGCTTCGTCGTGCGGCCACGTTCCCATGTAGATGTAGGTCGTGTCGCCGTGTTTGCCCTCGACGCGGAACAGGATCGCCCGGTAGTGGAGGTCGACTCGTCCGGTGCGGACGCGTCGGTCGACGGCGCCCTTGATCGGTTCGATGTGCAGTCCGGGTGAGGTGTCGTCGAGGCGTACCTTCTCGAAGAAGTCGTAGACCTTGTTCTTGATCGACCCGTCGAGCTTGGGCATCGCCTTCATGTTGGTCGCGAGAACCAGATTCGCCATTACGCCACCCCGTTCGTGTTCAGTGCGACCGAGATCGCCTCGGCGTCGGGTGCACAGATCGTCCAGCCCGCCGCCGACATCGTATTCGCGACGTCGCTGTCCGGATCCGCAACGCCGACCCGGAGCTCGGGCCACGCGAAGTCGAGAACGTCGCCGCTTTCGGTTTCGTATCCCAGTTCGGGGATGGGCGTATCGGCGTGGGCGAGCGCCACCACCAGCTCTCGTTCGGCTCTGCTGCCGACTGCCTGATCCCAGATGGTCTTCCACTCGGGCGGCAGTGCCGCCTCGTCGGTGGTCGTCGTCGACGGCGCGGAGGTGTCGTCCTGCAGCAGAGTCACGGTGGTGACGCGGTGCGTGCCGCTGATGCCGAGCCAGTTCGACAGCCGGTTCCATTCCTTCCACCCGTAACCGTCGTGGATCTCGAGCTTCTCGTCTCGGTCGTCCACGGCGAGGACGGCGCGAATCGATCTGTCGGAGGCCGACATTGCGGAGGACACCGTGACGGTGCCGTCGCTGAGTGACCAGCACATGTCGGTGCCGCCGACGGCCGGGGGAGTGTCGCCGAGGAGCGTGGCGAGTGCACGTTCGGCCACGGACTCCTGGGGCGCCTTCACACGGTTGCCCGATCGGACGAACATGAGCGGCAGGTGGCGGCTGACCGTTTCCCATGCCTCGAGGTCGGGGTCGGCGATGAAGGCCAGGAGCTGCGACACGGGGTCTGCCGTCAGCAGCTTCAGCAGTGCGGGTTTGAGCTTGCCCATCGCCATGGTCTGTTTCGCGGCGCTGGCGGAGTACCACGCGGGCTCGGCCGATTCGCCCTTCTCGAATCGCCGCAGATCCTCGTGTCCGAACGACCAGACGAGGGTCCCGGCCTCGCGCAGCGCGGCGCGTTTGCGGGCGTCGTCGGCGATCCGGTTGTAGCCGGGCATGGCGTGGAAGCGACGGCCGTCCGCGAAGATCGCGATGCGGGGGATCGACGTGTCGGCCGTGCTCAGTTCGAAGTCGGGCCGCGATCCCCCCATGAGCACCTGTGGGGTCAGTACCCAGGTGCGAATCGTCTTGCCGGGCATCACGATCGTCGCTGAAGGCCCGTACGTGCCCGGTTTCTCTTTGATGCTGGCGCCCCTCGCGCGGAGGCGATCGACGAACGCGACGTAGAACTCCTTCTCGAGCGGGGATTCCTCGCTGCCGACCGGCGGTACGGATACGCCGTCGGTGACGGCGTCCAGCCACGCGGTGTCGTCGGGCTCGGCGTCGTCGACCACGCCGAGGATCTGGTCGAGCACGCGCAGTGCCGCCTTGCGGGAGACGCGATCGAGCTCGTGGGACGGCGCGAACGGCAGCAGGCACTTGTGGCACGCGAGCCGGTCGTGTTCGGCGCAGTCGCAGTCGTGCACCACGGCACGCGCGGCGGCGAGTACCGCCCACACCTTCGCGGGGTCGGCGAACTCGGCGAGATACCCGGTGCCGCCCGGCACCGTGTCGTGGATGAGCAGCGCCCGCTGGTCGGGGGCGTAGAGGGCGTCGGTGATGGTGGCGACGTCCAGGTGCTCGGGCGAGCCGCCGATCACCTGTCGCAGGCCGAGCAGGATCGCGGCACTCAGGCTCGGGTGAGCGAAGAGGTCGTACTCGAGGGAGCGGGGCAGATGCAGCAGCACGCCCTGGGTGCGCAAGGTCCGGGCGAGTGCGATCTCGCGGACGTGCTCGACCGGCGAGTTGCGGTGCCGACACCAACTGCGGTGCTCGTAGCGAGTGTTGCGGCCGGCGGACTTGTCGAGCTGCCCGCACGACGAGCACACGCGAAACAGGCCGGTGGTGGTGTCGTGTCCGGCGATCGTCCGCGTGCCACCTTGAGACGTACGCCGGCCCATGTTGAGCCACCGGACGTCGAGACGGCGGAGATACTGTGCGCCGAACTCGAATTCCTCGACGGACCACGATCGGTCGACGTTGACGGGGTCGATGTCGGCGGCGGTGACGATGGTGAACGCCTCCTTGTGGCGTTCGTCGCGAGCGTCGTTGATGGAGGCCTCGTCCCGCCGCACCTCGGCGGACACCCGCGCCATCTCGACGACCTGCAGCTGCTGGCTCACGTCGGCGATCGCGCCCGTCCCGCACCGAGGGCACGCGCTGATGGTCGGCGGAATCTCGCCGGCGAGGGTGATTCCGGCCCAACCACATTGGGGGCAGAGTCGCCACGTGTGGATGTTCGACTCGCCGGCGCCGAGGTCGACGGCGTCGATGCGCGCGGCGAGGCCCTGGGCGTAGAAGGTGGCGCCGGGCGCGAGTTCGGTGAGCGCGACGCGGGAGCCTCGCTGGTAGCTGGTGGCCTCGCCCATGTACTGGTTGGTGTCGGGGTCGATCCAGGTGACGCCGACGTCGAGGGTGACGGAGTCGTCGAGGAGCGTGTAGTTGGGGAGGACGCCGTATCGCTCGAGGACGCTGATCCAATAGTCGTCGGTCAGATCGTGGATCTGTCCGCTGAGCAGGCGCAGCGAGCCCTTGGCGGTGCGGAGGTCGCGGCGGTCGTCGTCCGTGGCGGCCGGGGCGTCGGCTCGTCGCTCGAACTCGGGCATCTCCGCTTCGACGGCGGCGCGGCGGGTTGTCAGCTCGGCGAGATCCCGATTCCACCGATGCACGGCCTCCTGCAGCTCGGTGGCGAGTCCGCTCGGCGTCCCCTCGGCAGTCGATACGGCCCAGCGGCGAAGGGAGTCGCACGCATCGTCGCTCAGCACGTCGCCGAACTGCGAAAGGAAGCCGTCGACCAGCGCGTCGGAGTCCGTGTTCACGGCAGTGAGCAGCTCGGACATCCAGCTGCCCGGGTCGAAACTGCCGAGTACTGCGCGCGCACCGCGGGGTGCGATGGTGCTCGGTTCGCGGGCGAGGCGATCGATCACGTGCGCCACGTACTGGCGTTGCAGGATCTCCTCGGCGGTGAGGAAGGTCGCGGGCGGGCGGACGTCGCCCTGGATCACCGACTTCGGGTCGTACAGCTTGGGCAGATGCTCGCCGCGGCCGCGGACGAAAGCCAGGACCAGCGAGTTGCCGGTGAGGCGCCCGGCTCGGCCGACGAGCTGCAGATACGACGACACGGTGCGCGGCAGCGAGCCGAGCATGACGGTGGAGAGGTCACCGATGTCGATGCCCATCTCCAGAGTCGGTGTCGCGACGAGGACGTTCGGGGCCTGGGGGTCGGCGCCGCCACGCTTGAACGCGGTCTCGTAGCCGAGCCTCGTGGCGGTCGGCAGCAGTGACGTGTGCTCGCGGGCGACGACCCGCTTCATCTCCGCGGTGTCGTAGAGGCGACGGTAGAAGTTCTGCGCCTTCGGGGCGCGGGCGAGTGTTCCGGGGCAGCGGACCAGCAGACATGGAGCGCCGTCGAGCTGATCGATGGCCGTAGCCGTGCCGGGCGTGGGTGTCTGGCACACGCTGCACACGAGCAGATGACGCCCGTCGGCGAGGTCGTCCTCCGACGGCGCGGAGACGGTGACGGCCGAGGGCGGAAGCGAATACGCGGTGAGTCCAGCCTCGGTGAGGTCGGCGGTGAGCACGCGCTGCTCGGCCAGCACCCCGAACAGCGACTTCGCGAGGAAGCCGCCGTCGACGGGTGAGACGTTCAGGCACTGGGAGGCCCAGCGCGCGTACCACGACGACGGCGCGGTGATCGCGTCGAAACCTTCCGGAGCGGTACGAGAGCCGACGGCAGGGAAGGCCGGCGCGGGCCGGCCCTTCGGGAATGCCGGCATGCCTTCGCCTTTGGGGCGCGCACCCCACACCCCCCGGCGGTTGGCGTCCTTCTCGATGTACTTGCGTAGCCACGGATGCCGGATCGCACCGCGGGTCCGGATGCGCTCGACGGTGCCACGGACCCAGCGGGTGATGGCTTCGGCATCCGGCGGCGTGGTGGTGAGCTGGTGCTCGGTGACGTTGAGGGCGGCTCGGCCGAAGCGGACGGCGCGTTCAGGGTCGCCGAGATCGACCTCGGCGACGGCGCTGCCTGTGAGTTCGAGGGTGCGGCCGAGCCGCGACTGCAGGCCGAACTCGAGATCGATGTCGAACTCGAGTCGACGCTGGACCTTCGCCGTCGCGCGCTTGCGTGCTGCGGTCGTCGCGTCGGGACGCCAGAACGCCGTGAACTCGTCGTGCTCGACGATGTCGGGCCCGAGCAGGTGGTAGCGGCGAGCGGGATCGTTGCCGGCGCGCGCGATCACGGCCTCGCACAGCTCGGACAGCGGCAGCGGGGTGGCGCCGATCGCGCTGCGCAGCGTGGAGCGCAGACTCAGGGTGTGCGAGCGGGCCTGTACGAACCCGGCGCGATGCGCGGCGTCCTGCACGCTGTCGGTGAACATCAACGCCTTCTTCTCGTCGGCGTCGAGGCGGGCGTCGCCGAAGAGATTCGAGAGCGTCACCGAGAGTTGGGTGGCGACGGCGCTGCCGAGGAAGCGAATGCCGTCTGCGACACCGCACGCGGGGCACATGTCGTTCTTGGAGTCCTCCTCCACGTCTTCGCCGGTGAGCACGAGGACGGGGAGCACCTTGCCCTCGAGCACCTCGGTGCTGTCCGGGTCGGGCGGAGTGTCGACGATCTCGCGGTCGTCGATGCGGAACCACCGTAGACCGTCGACCTGTGTGCCGGGCTGCGCGGCGGTGATCTGGGCCTCGGCGGGGGCAGACAGCAGCGCGCGGAACCGTGAGGCGCCGGCAGCGTGATCGGCGCGAATGGACTCGTCGGTCACGTCGAGGGCGTGACCGGTGGGCGCGAGCCGGGCACCCCAACCCGAGCGGCCGCAGTGCCGGCAGTAGAGCGCCGGCAGGTGCATCGTCTCGGTGTCTTCGTGGACGCCGTCGTCCGACCAGCGGTACGACGTCGTGGGTGACACGGCTCGGTCGATGCGGGAGAGTTCCCGAATCCACAGGTGCACATCGACGTTCAGAGCACTGCGACCCACCTCAGCGCGAAGGTGGGAGAGAGCGGCGAACAGATAGTCGAGGAAGCGCTCCTGCGAGACCAGCAGGCGACGAGTGTTGCGCTCGCCGACCGGGGCGTCGAAGAGTGCGCGCGCGAGGTCCGCGAGTGCGATCGCGTCGACGGCCTGCGCGAGCAGCCTGGCGATCAGTGGGTGGCCCTTGACCAGCTGCAACTGCTCGATCGGGGTCAGGTTGCGGAGGTCGGCGGGAGTGAGGTGCCGGTCGCCATCGAGCTCGTTCTCGGCGCCGAAGAGCTCATTGCGCTCGAAGACGTCGGCTCGCTCGAACAGTTCGGCCAGTACGGCGGTGGTGAGGGCTGCGTTGCTGGGCGAGCCGTCGGCGAACTCGTCGAGGCGTTCGGCAGCATCGGCGATGGCCGGCGCGATGGGGCGGTACAGCCGATCGAGTGCGCGGTCGCGATCGGCGAGCCACTCGGCGGCCGTGAGTCGGGTCTCGCCGATGACGGCGTCGGGGGGAAAGGTCTCACCGAAGACGGTGTGTGCGAAGTCGAGCATCGCGGTCGGCTCTGCCTTGGAGCCGAGTGTGGCGGACGTGGCGACGGGTGTGATGCGCCCGAGCGGGCGGGCGCGGTCGTCGTCCGTAACGGGGGAGGTATCGGTCCAGTGCGATTTGACGGTGAGACCGAGGCGCCGGAGCAGCATGGCGACGTCGGTGCCCTGCGCGCCGTCGTAGGTGTGGAACTCGTCGAGGACGACGTACTGCAGCGAGTCGGCAGACAGCCGCCAGATGTCGGCGCGGTCGGGGTGGAGCAGCAGGTGGTCGAGCATCTTGTAATTGGTGAGCAGGATGTCCGGCGGGGCCGAGTGCATCAGCGAGCGATCGGTGATGAGACCCTCGGCGCTGACCTTGGTGCGGCCGGCCGTTGATTGCTCGCCGGTGTAGAGACCGGCGGAGACGCCGGAGAGCTCGGGATGCTCGTCGATGAGCCGCGCGAGACGCTCGGCTTGATCGTTGGCGAGGGCGTTCATCGGGTAGAGGACGAGTGCCTTCATCCCGGTGACGCCGGCAGCCTTGGCGCGCAGGACGTGGTCGACGATCGGGTAGAGGAATGCCTCGGTCTTGCCGGAGCCGGTGCCCGTGGTGACGAGCGTCGGCCGGGGGCGGGTGTAGAACTTGGTGGACAGTCCCTCGAATGCTGCGGCCTGGTGGCCGTAGGGGGTGAATCCCGTTGGCCACCAGTCCAGGTGTAAGCCCCAGTTCCCGCTGGCCGGCGCAAACGGTAGCCGAAGGCGAGCGTAGGGGCCTTTGAACATGCCGGTGTCGGGGTGACCGACGAAGTCCGACAGGGCGCCCTGGGCATCGGGATCGGTCAGGGCGAAGGTGGTCGCGAGGTAGTCGGTGAGACCTTCGCGCAGATGGTTAGCTTGCAGGGTAGGTATCAGCGCGCGGATTGATGAGTTCATGATGACCGAAGCTCGCCCCAGAAGCTGCGAATTTTCTCCTCAGAGGATTGGCGCGCGCAGAGTGCGGTTGAAGTAAACCGGAACGTCACAACTGATTTAGCCGAGCCTGATGCGGTGATCTGCTTAATCGACGCCGCTCCGGCGCTTTCAAGCTTTCGAGTCAGATCAGCCCACAAAGGATCGTTCGGTCGGTACATCCCTCGTCCGGCGCTATCTCCAGGAATTAGGCTCTTTGTCATCACAATATAAGAATTTTCTCCGCGGGCGGACATCCCGTTGAGTACGTCGTACGCGAACAGCTCAAGAGTGGATGGCTCAGCATCGCGAGCCTCGTGCAGCTGACGTTGAACTCCTTGAGCGCCGAGTCGGTCCAGTCCTTCTAGGACGCGATGCACTCCCGCTTCAAAAGTGTCTGTCTTTCCGTCTCGACGAACTACGCTAATCTCTTGAACGGAGACCATTCCCTCGAAAAGCAATTGGGACATCGGGGTGGTGCTGTCGCCGCAAGATTCCAAATGATTGACTGTGCAATTTGTCGATGTAATTGATCCCGTGGCTTCCGACGCGAAACTTAGGCGATCGATACGGCAATTCTCCAGGGTTATACCAAGTTGAGCTAGGGGCGTTAGGTCAAGTGATCCAAAATTTATGTCACGATACCAAGCTGAAGGCGCCGAATGTTTCGACGAAATGAAGGCTGAAATCAACGCCGCAAGATTGAGGGAGCCCACGCTGGTGGAATCCTTTTTTGTCACAGATGGTTCCGGCAAGAAAGCCGTGAGGCCTTCCTCGTATCGTTCGACGATCGATGCGACTGTTGCATCCCCAAGTGGGGATCGCGCGAGCGCCGCGGTCATGGACGTGTAACCGTGAGAGCTGCTGAGGTATTGCTCTCCCAGATAATCTGCCAACATGACCTCGAAAAATATGTCGTGCTGGAAGCTGAATAGCGGAGAACCGTTGCTGTCTGATGAAGCTGACATTCCACAGAGGACTGTCAGTCGATCGCCGAGGGCCTGGTTTGGGCCATAAAACCCGTCGAGCTCAAGTGCGGATTCGCAAGCTAGTTTGAAATCGTCGACGTCGAGGCTTGATTCGCTGCTCTCGTAGAGGAGTCCGGCAATCTCCTGAAATATTGATCGAAGCTGGCGTGACGACACAGGTGATTGGCCGCCTCGACTCTCCAGCTTTTTAGTTTCTCGAGCAAGATATGAATCGATTAATGTCGAGCGTAGGCCCTGGAATTCGAGGGACGTTCCAGGTGGCGACGTTGCGTCATTGAAGGCCTGTGCGAAGAACGGAACCCCAAGTAGGGACAGGTCAGAGTCGCTGAGCGACTGTCGATACTTGGACCAGTGAGAGTTTTCCGCGAAAAGCCGCTCGACATCGGAGCGTGACCAGCGCTGCAGTTCTAGGATCATGTGGTGTGCTGGGAGGCCATCGAGTCGCGCTGCATTCTGCAGACTCGTCTGGTACTGGTTCGCAAAGTAGGACGATCGAGCCGAAAGGAGAATGGTGCCGCTTCCTCCAAGGTCTTTGAGGACCGGTCGAAGGAGCTGAAATGCATCACCGTAGCCCGTGCCGCCAACTAGCTCATCGAATCCGTCGATGACGAGGACAAGTAGGCCATTTCTACTGAGTGCGAGAACTGAACTGAAATCAAGGTTCTGCGTTCCCACGACGGCGGCATCAATGATGTCTTCGACCCTCTTTAGGCCCATTCCGCTACAGCTAATATATAGATAGAGCGGCTTGTTCAAATCGGTGTCGCACAGTGCGGTGGCGCGGTCCTTTGGTGCCTTGAATAGGTTGAAAGTCTTGCCTATGCCAGCCTCGCCTCGAACGAAATACACTTGTGGCACCCCGGCCGAGTTGTGTGAGGATTCGTCGATAATGTCATAGATGTCGACGGCCTGCCCACCCTTCGAAGGTTCGAAGCTCGTTCCTAGGAATTCCCGGACTGCAAATTTCGTAGATATCGAGTCGGGTATCTTGAGAGTGGAAAGGTTGGCGAACTGTTCGGCCTCAACCTGTCGGAGTTTGTCATTGATTTCGGCGAGCCGGTCGAGTGATCTCGGGACGACGACGTTCCAGTTTGCTATTGACTTCAGGAATTCGGTGTAGCTCGCCCATCCGTCGGGCGATCTCCATTCGCGTTTATTGTTGTTGTCGATCCGGAATTGGTCGGTTCGGTACTCATGGCCCCCACTGGTCTTGCGTGCCCACGCTAGATCGAATGGCGAGTAGGACCCTCGGAAGGAAAATTCCAGGTGAGACTCGCGGAACCCTTTGAGATCCTTGCGGATTGATTCGCGAAAGAGGCTGATGGCCTGGCGATCCTCTGAAGCAAGGGGAGGTGACGTGTATCTCGAGATCTCGCCTACAATGGCGTCGCTCGGGGAGTCGAACTCGATGGTGGGGCGCTCCGGATTTAATGTGTGAAAGGTGCAACGTTGATCGGCGATACTTTGAAATATCGCGAGATCACCGGAACTATCGATGATAAAGGGATGCAGCGATGGTCCGAGTCCAAGCTGGAGATGGCCATCTGACCAGTGAACGCCTCCACGTTGTTCAACGTAGAGGCAGATCGCCTCTGCATTTTCCTGCTTGGCGTGAATCAGTGCTTCCTGCAGTTCAGTCCCGGATGGCTCAATCCCGCCGTGGGCGAGGTAATCCCGATACGCTTTGATTGTCCGATTGTTTGTATCTTCATCGAAGCGAAAAGTCAGTGCATCGCAGAGCGTGGAAACGTCCGGATTGACTCCTTGGGTCCGGCAGTATTCTGAGATCTTCGCTAAGATTTTGAGGGCTCTTCCCGATTCAGAGTA
>NZ_BCXD01000021.1 GCF_001894925.1 Rhodococcus rhodnii NBRC 100604
GTCAGGCCAATCGGGCCTCGATGTCGTCGCTGCTCGAGTCGGGCAAGGCGACGATCGGCGTCGCCGCCTCGGCTCCGTGGGGGCCGGACATCCGCAGCACAGTGCTGTTCGAGTCGAGATACGCGTGCCTCTACGACCCGGCGTCGATCGGGCACACGGGAGCGCTCACGCTCGACGAATACCTCGCACTGCCGCACGTCATGATCTCGGCGGACGGGACCCGCGGCATCGTCGACGACGTCCTCGAGGCCGACGGGCTCTCCCGTCGCCGTGTCGCGTCCACCGCGCACTTCGCGATGGTGCCGCTGCTGCTGCGCCAGGTCGCGGGCGTCGCGACGATGCCGCGTCACGCCGCCGAGGTGTTCGCCGGTCACGCTGACCTCGAGGTGTGCGATCCCCCGATCGCCATGCCGACCTTCTCGCTCGCCGCACTCTGGCATCGCACCAGCGGCAGCGATCCGCGCACCGTGTGGATGGTGCGCACCCTCGGCGAACTCGCCCGCACCGTCACCGCGCGCGGGCGTTCGCACTCCCCCACAGAACTCCCCGCAGCACTCGCGCCGGCAGAACTGTCCCCGGCGGACATCACCTCAGGAGGTACCTCGTCATGACGGTCGTCGCAGTCGCCCAGGTCGGTTCGGTCACGTTCGATGCCGACGCCACGGTGGACAAGGCCGTCGCCCACATCGCGGAGGCGGCGGCCGCGGGCGCGCGGGTCGTCGTCTTCCCCGAGGCGTTCGTCGGGACCTACCCCAAAGCGCTGTCGTTCGGCAGCCCGGTGGGACGCCGCACCGAGGAGGGCCGTGACGAGTTCCTCCGTTCCTGGCGCGCGGCAGTGGAGATCGACGGCCCCGAGATCGGCCGCCTCGCCGACGCCGCCCGCGCCCACGACGTCTTCGTCGTCACCGGCATCATCGAGCGTGCGGGCCGAACGATGTACTGCACCATCGTCATGATCGACGAGTCCGGCGCGGTCGTCGGCGCGCACCGCAAGGTGATGCCCACCGGATCGGAGCGGCTCATCTGGGGGTTCGGCGACGGATCGACACTGCCGGTGGTCGACTCGCCCGCGGGCAAGCTGGGGTCGGTGGTGTGCTGGGAGAACTACATGCCGCTGCTGCGTACCGCCATGTACGCGCAGGGCGTCGAGATCTACTGCGCGCCCACCGCCGACGACCGCGACACGTGGCTTCCGTCGATGCAGCACATCGCGCTCGAGGGCCGCTGCTACGTGCTCACCGCGTGTCAGGTGATGCGCCGCAGCGACTACCCGGACGACTACGCCGCGACCTTCGCGACCGAGCCCGACGACGTCGTGATGCGCGGCGGCAGCGCGATCGTCTCACCCCGCGGCGAGGTGCTCGCGGGCCCGCTGTTCGACGAGGAAGCCATCCTGTACGCCGACGTCGATCTGTCCGAGATCGTTCGGCAGAGCCTCGATTTCGACGTCACGGGCCACTACGCCAGGCCTGACCTGTTCTCGCTGCACGTCGACACGGCCCCTGCGGCCGCCGTCCGGTTCGTCGACGACACCGCGCTCGACGTCAGCGCGGATACGGACGGATCTCGCGCCTGAGCCCGCTCGCGCGCAGCACCCGGCGCCGCACGCCGGCACGGACGGCCTCCTCGCTCCCGAGGATCCGGACGTGCCGGCGTGCGCGCGTCACGGCCGTGTACAACAACTCTCGCGTCAGCAGCGACGACGACTCCTCCGGCAGGACGACGCTGACGACGTCGTACTGACTGCCCTGGCTGCGGTGGATCGTCATCGCGTACACCGTGTGCGTGTCCGCGAGCCTGCTCGGCGGGATCACCATCGCCTCGTGTCCCCGCGCGAAGGCCGCGCCGAGCGAGCCGTCCGGAAGCTGGACGACGACGCCCGTGTCGCCGTTGTAGATCTGCAGTTCGTGATCGTTCGCCGCCACGAGCAGCGGCTGGCCCGGACACCACCCGCCGGGATCGAGCGCCCGTCCCGTATCGGCGGCGACCCACTCCATCGCGTGCCGCGCCCACTGCCGAACCCCGTACGGCCCTTCGCGATGCGCACACAGCAGCCGATGCTCTTCGAGCCGCGCGAGGGCGCCGTCGGCGTCACCGGCGAGTGCCGCGCGCGTGACGTTCGCCGAGGACCGCACGACGTCGTCGCGCAGTTCCGCGATGTCGTCGCTCCCCCGCCACGAGACGGCGTCCGAGCCCGACGAGAGGACCTCGACGACGCGGTCGTCGTCGCCGTCCCGGATCGCGACGGCGAGCGCGGCGATGTCGCCGCCGAACCGGCGGCCTCGGCTCAGCCGGACGATTCCGGACGCGAGCCGGCGGTGCTCGCCCGCCGAGAGCGCGGCCTCGTCGGGGTCCGACGCCGCGTCGAGATCGGACGAGACGAGTTCACGTACGGCGACATCGATCTCGCCGTGGACGGGACGCGCCACGAGGTCGGCGAGCACGGCACCCGCGTCGACCGACGTCAGCTGATCGGGGTCGCCGACGAGGATCAGCCGCGCATCGGGACGCATCGCTTCGAGCACCCGGCACATGAGCGTCAGCGACACCATCGACGTCTCGTCCACGACGACGACGTCGTACGGGAGCCGGTTGTCGGCGTTCCACCGGAACCGTGACCCGCCGCCGCGGCGCCAGCCGAGCAGCCGGTGCAGCGTCATCGCCTTCGGTCCCGGCGGGAGACCGAGCACCCCACTCTGTTCGTCGATCGATTCCTGCAGGCGCGCAGCGGCTTTGCCCGTCGGAGCGGCGAGCCCGATACGCAATGGCCGCGGCGAGGCGCGGACGAGCAACGCGAGAATACGTGCGACCGTATGGGTCTTGCCGGTACCGGGGCCGCCGGCGATCACCGTCGTCCACCGGCACGCCGCGAGCGCCGCCGCGATGCGCTGCCGATCGGGTGCGCGGGCAGGGCTGCCGTCGGCGGCGACGAACAGCGCGTCGAGCGCGGCGCGGACCTCGCTCGGCCGCACCCGGGGAACGTCCTCGGCGCGCACGTCGAGCAGCGTGCGGATCTGCTGTTCCTGCGCGAAGTAGCGTGCGAGATAGAGCAGTTCGCCCTCGTCGGAATCGACGAGCCGCAACGGGACGAGTGGCCCGCCCGCACCGCCGATCACGAGCGGGCTCTTCCGCAACTCCGCGACGACCTCGACGGGATCGGGCCACGGGAGCGCCGCGATGTCGTCGTCGGAGAGTTCGTCGACCGTGACCTCGCTCAGCCGCCGGACGTCGAGGCACACCGAGCCGGATCGGACGGCGCGCACGGCGAGTGCCGCGGCGAGCAGCACCCGCTCCGAGGCCTCGCCGCCGAGGCGGCCGAGACGGTGCGCGACGTGCACGTCGGCTGCGGTGAGCACACCCGCCTCCGCGAAGGCACCGACGAGTCCGCTCGCGGCCACCGGAACGAGGGCCTCCATCAGTGCACCTTCCCCGCGAGAACGTCGGACAGCTCGGTGACCAGGGCGGCCGGCGGCGTCCAGCCGTACACACCGCACTCGGGCGGCGTCTGCGGCCCCGCCATGCCGCGAACGAAGAGATACGCGCAGCCCCCGAGATGCTCCTCCGGGAGGTACCCCGGGAGCCGCTGCCGCAGATACCGGTGCAGCGCAACCGAATATATCAGCGCCTGCAGCGGATAGTGCGAGTGCACCATCGCCTCGGTCATCCGGTCGCGCGTGTAGTGCGCCGTGGTGAGCTCGTCGGGCGCGAGACGATTCGTCTTGTAGTCGACGACGACGAACCGTCCACCGACGCGCAGGACGGCGTCGATGCTGCCCGTGAGGAAACCGCGGATCGGAGCGGTGTCCAGCGCGTCGAGCGCGTCCGCGTAGTGCGCCAGTACATCGGTGCCCGGCAGGCGGCGCCGCAGCGTCGCCGCGACAGCGCCCAGATCGACGACGCCGTGGGTCGGCACCAGGCCGCCCGCGAGCGGAAGCTCGAAGTCGAGCTCGGCGAGCCGATCCCGGGGCGCCACGTCGGCGAGCGCGATCCCGGGCGCCCACGACAGACCGAGCGGAGTGTGGAGCACGGGCAGCAGCCCCGTCGCCAGCGCGTCCGGGTCGACCGGCGCGAGGTGCGCGGCCACCGCCTCGCGGCAGTGCGTCGTCAGTTCGGTCGCGAGATCCGCCGCCGACGTGTCGACGTATTCGAGGATCTCGTGGACCAGCGTGCCGAAGGCGGTGCCGCCCGGGAAGTCGTTCAGGGGCGAGGGAATCGCGTCCACCACGTCGTCCGCGTCCACACGGGGCGCGAGCTCGTCGGCCTCCTCCGGCTCGTCCGTCTTCTGCGGAACCTCCGGCTCGCTCACCGGTGCGTCGTGCGCGGCCGCCGTGAGCGCCGAATAGGACGTCCGCCGCCATGCGGTGTCGAGCGTCCGCGTGAACACGGCCGCCGTCAGCGCGTCGTCGCCCGTGCCTCCGCTCGACCATCGCGCGTCGTCGTCGCGCGGCGCACCACCGGCCACGACCTCGATCGCGCCGTGGGCATCGGCGACCCGCGCCGCGAAAAGCTGTGCGACGGCACGATCGTCGGGGACGGGCGCACTCGCTTCGACGTCCGGAGCTCCGGCGGCGCGGCCGAACAGCACACGCTGCAGCGCCGACCGCGACGTCGCCGACACCGGCGCCCACCACGCGACGACCCTGCTCTTCGCGCGGGTCAGCGCGACGTACAGGAGCCGCAGTTCCTCACCGGACTCCTCGGCCTCCGCGCGGGAGCGCCGCTCGCGATAGCCGGGTGCCGTGGGTCCGCCGACGTCGAGCACGCGACGCCCGTCCTCCGAATGCAACAGCAACGTCGCGGGTTTGGGATGGCGCGCGGCGTCCCACGCGAACGGGACGTACACGATGGGGAACTCGAGCCCCTTGCTCGCGTGGACGGTCGCGATCTGGACGGCCGCCGCGTCGCTGTCGAGCCGCCGGCTGCGGTCGCCCGTCGTCCCCATCGTCGGTTCGTCGATCCGTTCGCCGAGCCATCGCGCGAGCTCCGCGACGCCGTAGTCGTTCTCGAGCGCGACGCGGCCCAGCACCTGCGCGATGTGCCGTAGGTCGGTGAGAGCACGCTCCCCCGCGACCTCGGCCAGCATCCGCTCGTCCAGCCTCGAGCGCGCGGACAGCGTCTCGAAGACCGCGGCGAATCCGGTGGATTCGAAGAGTGCCGCGAGCTCGCGCAGTTCCGACCCGATCAGCGCGAGCGCGTCGTCGCGATGCTCGTCGAGATCCGCTGCACTCCACCCGAACAGCGGGGTGAGCGCGGCGAGGCGAACGCGGTCGGCGCGGTACGGCTGCTCGAGCGCCCGCAGCACCCACGACCACTCGCGCGCGCTGCGGGTCGCGAAGACGCTCGTGCCCCCGGCGAGGACCGAGGGGATGCCGACCTCGTCGAGCGCATCGCGCACCAGGTCGATCTGGTTGCGTGTCCGCACGAGGACGGCGATGTCGCCCGGCTCCACGGACCTCGCCACCCCGTTCCGCTCGATCGTTGCACCGCTGCGCAGGAACGCGAGCATCGCCGACGCGACGTCGGACGCCACCGCCGAGCGCATCGCCGCGACGGGCGGAAATCCGTTCGGCGCCGGACGCGCCCGGGCAGCCGAACGAGGCAGTACGCGGATCTGCAACGGCGCGCCCCCGGGGCACGCAGACTCGGTGCGCACCGCCAACACCGGACGCACCACGATCTCGGGATGCCCGAGCGCGGCGCCGCCGTACACGTGCTCGAGCGCGCCGACGAGCGGTGCGTCGGTACGCCAGTTCGCGGTCAGCTCGGCGTGCGTCCCGGCATGGCGGACGGCGTCGAGATAGCTGAGCACCTCCGCGCCCCGGAAGGCGTAGATCGCCTGCTTCGGGTCGCCGACGAGAACGAGCGTCGTGTGCTCGTGGAACGCACGGCGAAGGATGTCCCACTGCAGCGGGTCGGTGTCCTGGAACTCGTCGATGAGCACGACGCGGTAGCGCTCCCGGATCCGGCGGCATGCGGACTCACCGGACTCGGGGTCCGACACGACGGCGTGCAGCAGCACCAGCAGGTCGTCGAAGTCCCGGATCCCGCCCCGCTGCTTGCGCGCCGAGACCTCGCGTCGCACCGCGTCGGCGAACAGCACCCGCTGGCCCCACTCGGTCTCCCGGTCGGGCTCCGGTTCGAGGATCGACTCGGCGTCGCCGACGGCGTCGCGGGCGAGCGCGAGTGCATCCTTCTCCGAGAACGGCACGACGTCGGACTTCGCGTAGGCCCGCAGGTAGATGTCGCCGACGACCTCCGCGACCAGATCGTCGACGGTCTCGACGAACTGGACGTCCGGAGCACGATCGCCCGCGACGCCGAGCCCGTCGAGCATGCGCTGACAGAAGCTGTGCGTCGTCACGATCGTGCCGGCGTCGAAGTCCGCGAGCGCCGACACGAGACGTTCGCGGCGTTCACGGACGTCCTCGTCGGTTCCCGTCGCGAGATGACGCACCACGCCGTCCGGATGCTCCCGCGCGCCGGCGGGATCGGCGAGCGCGGTCGCCGTCGCGGTGAACCGCTCGCGCGTGCGTTCGCGCAGTTCCAGTGTCGCCGCGCGACTGAAGGTCACCAGCAGCAGATCCGAGATGCTCGCGACACCCTCGGCGACGTAGCGCGTCGCGAGTCCCACGATGGTGTAGGTCTTTCCGGTTCCCGCACTGGCCTCGAGGACCGTCGTGCCGGTAGGCAGCGGCCCGAACAGATCGAACGTCACGGCTGCCCCTCCGTCTCGTGCGCGAAGAGCCCGCCCCACAGGATGCACGCGGTCGCCCCGAACAGCGTCGACTCGGTCGCGTGATCGGTACGCGCGGACGCGATCTCCTCGAACGGCGACTGCGGGCCGTACACGTACTCGATCGTGCGGTCCGTCGCGTCACCGAATCGATCGGCCCATCTGGCCGACGCCGCGGCGAGCGCCTCGTCCTCGCCCTCGCCGCGCGCGCGCCGCTCCGCGTACGCGGCGCTCGCCGTCGGACCGGCCGGCAACGGCCGCGCCAGACCCGAGTCGCGCAGAGCGACGAGCGACCGCAGGATCGCATGCGGATCGTCCGGTGCCGTGAACGTCGATCGCCACGTCGGGCGCGATCCCCTGCCGCGTCCCGTGCACACCGCGCGCGTCGTCGACGACACACACGCCGCCGCGAGCAGCTGGATCCACGCCGCAATGCGATGTTTCGGGGCGAGGCGGGAGAAGGACGACCGGACGAGTACGCCGTCGTGGAGACCCGTGACGGTACCGGTGAGGGTGCGGCCGCCACCGAGATCGATCGCGACGTCGACGACCGTCGCCGGTGCGGCGTACAGCGGCCGGCACGCGTCCGCCAGCCGATCGACGGTGTACTCGACCTCCGCGAGCCCGTGCGCACCCAGTGCGAACGGCGGCAGCGTCCCCCTCCGCCACTCCGAGGCACGGAACTCGGCGGCGTCGTGCCCTGCGATGCGCGACGCCAGCATCCGTTCTCCCAGATCCCATTTCGCGAGCGGATCGAGGGTGGTGTCGAGCGAGTCGACGATCTCGTCGTCGTCCTCGGGGACACGTACCCCCAGTCGCTGCCGCACGAACCCTTGGACCGGGTGCTGCGCGAACGCGACCAGATCGGCGAGGTCCACGTCGCCCGGTTCGGCGGGACCGAGATCGACGTGGGCGAGTTCGCGCCGCGCCCGCTGCGGCGCCGCGGCTGCACGTGCCCCCGCGAGTGCGACGGTGTCGAACGAGAACGGGCGCTCGCGCACGCCCTCGATCCGGCGGAAGTTGCGGGCGTCGAAGGGCTGCAACGGATGTTCGCGCACGACCCGTGTGCGGTCGTCCTCACCCGTCATCGCGACGGCGACGTCGATCAGCCCGCCGACGGGCACCGCGGGCGGCTTGCGCGTACCGGTGACGGGGTCGAATCCGGTGTACAGCACGACGAGTCGCTCCGTCGCCGACATCACGGCGTCGAGCAGCAACTGCCTGTCCTCGCTGCGCGGATCACGTTCCCCCGCGAGCGGATTGCGGGCGAGCACGTCGTCGCCGTCGACGTCGAGCGTGCGGGGAAAGACGTCGTCGTCGAGCCCGAGCAGGATGACGACGCGGTGCGGCACCGAGCGCATCGGCACCATCGTGCACACCGTGAGCTCCCCGGTCCGGAAGTTGGCGCGGGTCGGACGGCCCGCGAGCGTGCGTGCGAGCAGCGAACGCACGTCGGCGAGCCCCACGGTCGCCGCTTCGCCGTGCTCGGTGGCGGCGGCGAGTTCCCGGCGGGCGAGCGCGATCTGCCACGCATCGGCGGGAACGGTGGCGGTGAGCAGGTCGATCGCGGACGTCAGCGCCTGGACCCACGCCGCCACGGGCGCGTCGCCCCGCAGCGAGCCGAGGACGCGCGAGAGCCGATCGACGAACTCGGCGAAGCGCCCCGCGAGATCGATGTCCGACGAATCGACGTCGTCGAGCGGTGCGACGAGATCGAGCCAGCCGTCGGACGCGTCGGCGCACACCCCGAGCAGGATGCGGTCGAGCCCGACGCCGATCGTGTTCTGCGCGAACGAGCCGAGCCCGTAGTCGCTGCGCTGCGCTGCGTCGATACCCCAGCGCGCGCCCGAGGCCGTGACCCAGTCGCGGAGGCGCTCGAGTTCGTCGTCGTCCCAGCCGAAGCGGGTGCGCACGGGGCCGGCGGCGGCGAGATCGAGCAGTTCGGTCGCCGTGACGCGGCCGCTCGCGAGGTCCAGTACGCGTGCGACGACGGCGAGAATCGGATTCGTCTGCCGCAGTGAACGATCGGCCATCCGGACCCGCAACCTGTGCCCGGGGTGCGCATCTCCCGCGCCGCCGGGATCGAGCTGCCCGAACGCCGCACGCACGAGCGGGGCGTAGGTCTCGACGTCGGGGCACATCACGACGACGTCGCGCGGCTCGAGATCCGGGTCGTCCTCGAACGCGTGGAGCAGTACCTCGCGCAGCACCTCGACCTGCCGCGGCGCGCCGTGGCACGCATGCACCTCGAACGAGCCGTCGGCTGCGGACGCGCTCCGCTCCGGCTCGCGGTCGTTCGCGATGTCGGCCTGCAGGCGGGCGAGCAGCGATGTCCCGGCGGGCTCCCCGGGACCGACGGTGTCGCTCTCCCCTCCCGTCGTGCGGGCGCGGAACTCGAGCTCACGGACGTCGCGGGCGAGGTCGGCGAGCAGCGGGTGCGCGACGGCGAGCGCGGACCGGTCGGCAGCTCGATTCTCGGGAATCGAATACTCCCGCAGGCGTTCCCACATCGCGGGGCTCGGGTGCGGCAGCCAGACGTGGACGTCGCGCCGGTCCGCGAGCGCCGCGAGGACGGTGAGTTCCTCGGTCGTGAGCCTGGTCGGGCCGAACAGCGAGAGCCGGGCGGGCAGGTCGATCGCGTCGGGATCGTCGCGAATCCGGCGGCAGTCCTCGTCGAGCGTCTCGGCGGGTGCGCCGCCCACCCGGTCCCGGACACCGCGGTACACCTCGATCTGCCAGCGGAGGTCGTCCGGAACGGTTCCACCGGCGCCGTCCGAGACGCCGCCGCGCCCCCAGTCCGCGAGCATCGCGGGGCGCGAGGCGCCGTAGCTTCGCAGCAGATCGGCGAGGTGGGCGGCCGTCGCGAGTCTGCGGCCCGAGCGGTCGGAGCCGGACGGACCGGTGTCTCCGCGCCCGAGATGGCGATCGAGCACCCGCGCCCACGGCAGGCCCTCGGCGTCGTCGACGACGCTCAGCACCGTCCAGACCAGCCGCTCCTGCGACCACGGATCGCGCTCGGGATCGCGCCCGGTGGCCTGCGCGAGTACGTCGCGTACGAGCCGCGACGGGTGCGGGAACGCGATGTTCGCGGCGACGCCGTCACGCGATGCGCCACCCGACTCGGTGGCGAGGACCTGCGAGAGCCACCGCTCGACGCCCTTCGCGGGCACCGCGACGACCTCGGGCGCGAACGGATCCGGCAACGGTGCGGCGAGAACCTCCGCGAGACCGGTGGCGAGTGCGTCCGCACGCAGTGCCCGGTGCAGCCGCAGCATCCCGCCCCTTCCCGACGGCCCGAACACCTCGACCGCCCCACTTTCCGACGGCCCGGATACTACCGGCGGCCCGGCCCGGATCGCCGGTGCGGCGCGCGTCAGCCCAGGGCGCGCACGATCGCGTCGGCGATGCGCAGCGTCGCGGTGCGTGCCGTCCGGCTCACGCCCGTGACGTTGATGTACGCGTGGATCAGCCCGGGTGCGCGATCGAGCGTCACGGGCACGCCCGCCTCCTCGAGCCGGCGGGCGTACGCGATGCCCTCGTCGCGCAACGGATCGAAGCCTGCGACAGCGACGAACGCGGGCGCCGTCCCCGACAGGTCGGGGGTGTGCAGCGGCGAGACCCGGGGGTCGGTCCGCTGGGCGCGGTCGGGGACGTAGCGATCCTTGTACCACTCCATGTGCGTGCGCGTGAGGAAGAAACCCTCACCGAACTCGTGGTACGAGGCCGATTCGCCCGCGAGGTCGGTCGCCGGGAAGATCAGCGCCTGCAACGCGGGCGTGACCGCCGCGCCGCGCAGCCCGTTCGACAGCACGGCGCTGATGTTGCCGCCGGCGCTGTCTCCGGCCACCACGATCCGCGACGGGTCGATCCCCCACCCGCGCGCGTTCGCCACCGCGAACTCCCATGCGGCGTGGGCGTCCTCGATCGCCGCCGGGAACGGATTCTCGGGCGCGAGGCGGTAGTCGATGCTCAGCACGTCCACTCCCGCATGCAGCGCGAGGAAGCGGACCGGCGACTGCGTACTGAACCTGTTGCCGAGGACCCAGCCGCCGCCGTGGAAGTACACGACGAGGCCGCGCGGCGTCCCCGCCGTCGCGCGGTACCTGGTCGCGGGGATCGTCCCGCCCGGGCCCGCGATCGCGAGGTCCTCCTCGAACGCGAACGGCGCGAAGTCCTCGGCGAAGAGCGCGGCCTCGAGGTCGAGGTGATCCCGTCCCTGGTCGACGGGGAGATCGACGAAGTCCTCACCCGGAAGGGCATCCAGTGCCAGCAGCGCGATCCGGATCTCCGAGGCCAGCCGCTCGCCGTCGGCGTTCGTCGTCGGCCGGACGTCGAGCGTGTCAAGGACGCGCTGCGGCAGCTTGGCGAAGCCCTGCAGCACCGAGCGCTGGACGCGGGCCGCGATGCCCAGCTCGGGGACCCTCCTCGTGATGGGACGGTCCGTTGTCGTCATGACGCCTCCTGCTCGGCACGGGTGGGTCGATCACGAACCGGATGTCCGATTCGTCACTGCGTGCACTGGTTGTACCCGATCGGGCGTCGGGACAGAACACCAGCTGTGGCGCGCAGTGCGGATCACGCCGGAATCTCCGCCACGCCCGATCCCCGCGCGGGAGAATGGAGAAGATCTGCCGCAGCACAGCGGAACGGCCGCCGGGAAGGAACACCGATGAGCGACTACGAGAACGTCACGGAACACGGCGGCGAGCACCTGACCGAACCCCAGTGCTGGGAGGCGATGGGCGACACCGGGCTGGGCCGCATCGTGATCGTCGCGGACGGCAAGCCCGAGATCTTCCCGATCAACTACGCCGCGCGCGGCGGAAAGCTGTTCTTCCGCACCGCCGAAGGCAGCAAGCTCGCCGGGCTCACACTGAGCCCCGAGGTCGCCTTCGAGACCGACCACGCCGACGACTCGGTGGCGTGGAGCGTCGTCGTGCACGGCACGGCCCGCACCCTCACCGCGTTCGGCGAGATCAACGAGGTCGACAGCCTCGGGTTGCAGGCGTGGGAGCCGACCGAGAAGTACAACTACGTCGAGATCACGCCTCGCGAGATCACCGGCAGGCGGTTCGAGCGCACACCGTCGTGACGCCGATTCCCGAGTGAGTCCAGTTGTCTCGACAGCCCGCAGACCTGCCGCTTCCCGTCCTATCGTCGAGAGGACCGGGTCAGCGAGCGAGGAGACGGCGATGTCGGGCAGGATCACCCATTTCGAGATTCCCTACGACGACGGCGATCGCGCCCGCGCCTTCTACGGCGAGGCGTTCGGGTGGACGACCGAGTCCCCACCCGGGCTCGACTACACCTTCGTCGGGACGGGCCCCGTCGACGAGAACGGAATGCCCACCGAGCCCGGCTACATCGGCGGCGGGATGTTCCCGCGCAGCGGCGAGAGCTCCGGGCCCTCCGTCGTCGTCGAGGTGGACAGCATCGACGACGCCCTCGCGACGATCGAACGGCTCGGCGGAACGAAGCTCGACGACCGAACCCCCGTGGGCGACATGGGGTTCGCATCGCGGTTCCGGGACACCGAAGGCAATGTGATCGGCCTGTGGGAGAACGCCTGACCGACGGCACCCGCGCCCTCGCCCTGCCGCTGCACCCGCCGTTCGCGGCCGATCCGCTCCGGCGGGTGACGGCGGTGCACGCGGTGCCCGGCGTCGAGGAGGCCGACGACACCGGCGTCCGGCGCACACTGCGCACCCCGTCCGGGCCCGCGCACGTCGACGTCGCATGGCCGGAGCCCGGTGCCGACACCCTCACGCTCACCGCCGCGGGGCCGGGCGCCGGCGACCCCGCCGTCGAGACGTGTGTGCGCGGCTGGCTCGATCTCGACGTCGATCCCGACGCCGTCGGCAGTGCGCTGGCGCGGTTCGACGACCTCGCTCCCCTCGTTCGCGAACGCCCGGGGCTGCGCATCCTCGGCAGCGCCGATCCGTGGGAGACCGCGGCGTCGGTCGTTCTGGGACAACAGGTCTCGCTCGCCGGTGCGCGCACGCTCGTGGGCAGGCTCGTCACCCGGCTGCGCGACGAGCCCGGTCTCGCACCGTTCCCGACCGCCCGGCAGGTGCGCGATCTCGGTGTGGCCGAGGTGCGCGACGTCGTCCGCATGCCGCGCGGCAGGGCGCAGACCCTGCACGACCTCGCGGCGGCGGTGTGCGACGGCGACGTCGACCTCACGGCGTCGGGCCTGCGCGACTCGATGCGCGCAGCCCGCATCGCCGGAATCGGGCCGTGGACGACGGAGTACCTCGCGCTCCGGCTCGGCGATCGCGACGCCGCCCCGACCGGCGACCTCGTGCTGCGCCGAGCGCTCGGCGGCGTGACCGAGGCCAGGGCTCGCGCCGTCGTCGCGCCGTGGTCGCCGCTGCGCGCGTACGGGATATTCCACGTCTGGACGGCCGCGAGTTACAGCGCCTGACCCGGCGTGCGATTTCGGTCCGGTGAAGATGTCGGCTCGCTACCCTCGATTCGTGATCGCGACGTGACACCCGTCACCGGATCACAGCATCGTCTCCCGCCGTCGTTCCGTAGCGAAGCGAGGTCACGCCGTGCACCGACACCACCGCGTCGCCCTGTGGGCCGCCACAGCAGCCTGCGCCGCGGCCCTGGTCGCGCCGTCCGTCGCGCACGCCGAACCGACTCCCGCCGCGGGATCGGGCAGCACATCCGGCAGTTCCTCGGGTTCGGCGTTCGTGCCGATGCCGATCCCCACCCCGACCGGGCTCGCGGCCCTCGCCGCCGCCGCGACCCAGACCGGGAAGCCCTACCTCTGGGGCGGTGTCGGACCCCACGCCTGGGACTGCTCCGGACTCGTCCAATGGGCGTTTCGGCAGGTCGGCGTCGACCTGCCGCGCACCACGTGGGAGCAGGCCGAAGTCGGTACGAGCATCCCGCTGTGGGCGATCGCGCCGGGCGACATCGTCGTCCTCCACCGCGACGCGTCGCACATCGGGATCTACGCGGGCTTCGGGCAGGTGTTCAACGCGTACGGCCTCGGTGTCCCCGTCGGCCTGACGCCGCTGTCGAACTTCCACGTCTACGACATTCGCCGCTTCTGACCCACCCGCACCGTCCACTCGCGTCCCGCGCGGACCAGGCCCCGGAGCGCACCGGCGACGTCGGGCCACGCCGGCTCGACCGGAACCTGCTCGACGGCGCGGGTCACGAGATCGTCGAGCAGACCGCCGACGAGATCCGGGCATTCGAGTTGCAGCATGTGACCGGCACCGGGCACCTGCACGAACTCGGCGTCCGGCAGCGCGCGAGCGATGAACTTCGAGTTGCCGAGCGGGGTCAGCATGTCCTTCGTCCCGCACGCGACGACCGTCGGCACGAGCGCGAGAACGCCGACCGACGCCGTCTCGTCGTGCAGCTCGAACGTCGGCAGGAAATCGGTGAGCGTGCGCAGCGACGTCTCGTTGATCATCCGGTCCGAGAATCGCGCGACGACGGGATCGACCCGGCGATCACCGAACGACGCCGACTTCACGATCGGGGCGATGACCCGCTTCGCCGCGTCGCGACCGCCCTGCACGACACGCGGTGCCCGCGCCGCCGCCATCCGGAACGCCGACACGATCGGCGTGTTGAGAGTGCGGGCGACGCCCGAGCGTGACAACGCGCCCGCCGACGTCGAGACGAGCCCCACGCCCACTACGCGCTCCGCGACGACCTCCGGGAACATGCCCGCGTACGCGAGCACCGTCATCCCGCCCATCGAATGCCCGACGAGAACGATCGGTCCCGACGGGACCATCGCGCGCAGAACGGAATCGAGATCGTGGGCGAGATGGCCGATCGTGCACGTCTCCCTCGGGGCGACGTCGGAGCGCCCGTGACCGCGGTGGCCGTAGAAGACCATCCGGATCCGGGCGCCCCACTCGCGTTCGAGATGCAGCCGCTGCAGCGCCCAGCCGTCCATCCGATTGCAGAAGCCGTGCACGAACACGACCGTCAGCGGCGCGTCGTGGGGCCCGACCTCGCGGACGGCGAGCGCGACGCCGTCGTCGGCCGCGACGGTGCAGCCACGATCGTGTGCGAACACGTCGAACGGAGCCGAGTCCTCGAGTCGGCCGGGGGCGGCGTCGTCCCCGGTGGCGCCGCGCTCTGCGTCGCGGCGAACTGCAGCACTCGTCACCTCTCGCCCCTTCCGCCGCCCGCGTCAGTGAACCGGACGGATCTCCGACGAGTATGCGGGAACGAGCGAGTGGACGAAACGTGACAGGGCCGCGGCGAGTTCGCCGGGCGCCGACAGCTGGGGTGCGTGATCGCAGTCGAGCGAGCACACCTCGGCGCCGGGCACCAGCTCACGCATGCGGCGCTGCGTCGCGACCGGCAGCGAGCGGTCGCGCGTCGCCTCGACGTAGAGCCGCGGCAGCGACCCGAACCGGTCGGGCGTCCAGGTCGGTGCGACGAGCCGCGCCGATTCGAGCTGGGGAACGAGCCGGCGTGCCGCCGCCACGGCGTCCGCGGGTGGCGCGTCGTGGAAGAAGACGGAAGCCCCGGCCTCGGGCGGGACCACCGTCGCACGGCCACCCGCGGCGGGTTCGAGGAACGCCGAGATACCGACCGGCGGAGCGAGTCCGACGTCCTCGCACAGCGTGCCGTACGACCAGCCCGGCGGCAGCATCATCCCCGCGACGTAGGCGACACCCACGACACGCTCGGCGATGCGCTCGGCGACGTCCGTCGCGACGACACCTCCGCCGGAGTGCCCGACGATCACGAGCGGCCCGTCGACGTCCGCGATCCGGTCGAGCACAGCCTCGACGACGTCGTCGAGCGTCACGTCGTCCTCGGGCAGATCGGAGCCGACGCCCGGAAGCGTCACCGGTATCGGGCGCAGCCCCGCGTCCGCGAGCGGGCCGGTGATCGTGTCCCACACCCACGGTCCGGCCCAGGCGCCGTGAACGAGAACGACCGCGGGTGCCTCCGTCACGATCCGGCCCGCTCCGCCGCCGCGAGAACGCGCGCCGCCTCGCGCACCGCTGCGGTGTTCGCCTTGCCCTGCCGCGATCCCGCGAGCTTCGCGGCGATGTGATCGCGCACCGTGATCGGCTCGTACGCGAGTCCGTCGTCGGCATCGAGATGGCTCGGCAGCGTCTCGACGACGGCGTCGACGTTGCCGTCGTGGAAGAACGCGACCGAGCGGCGGCGCACGATGCTGCCGTCGACGATCGGCGGCTTGACGCGATGCAGCGTCGAGAGCCAGCGGTCGTTGGTGAGCCTCGCCGTGAGGTCGCCGAGGTTGACGAGCAGTGCACCCTCGGCGGGCGCGACGTCGTGCCAGATCCCGTCGCCGCCGAGGACCTGCAGGCCCGCGACGCGGTCCGCCCACAGCACCGTGACGAGGCCGAAATCCGTGTGCTCGCCCATGCCCGTGAGATCGCCGTCGAGGCTCACGGTGCCTTCGGGGAGCGCGTAGTTGTTCATCCGCAGGACGTCGATCGAGTGATCGGTGAGAGCGTCGAAGAAGTCTGCGTCCCGGCCGAGCGCGTCGGCGAAGACCGTCGTGAGCGTCCGCGCGACCCGGGACGCGTGCCCGAAGTAGGCCTCGACGCGCTCGCGGAAGCCGTCGACGTCCGGCCACAGGTTGATCCCGTAGTCGCGTTCGTCGAGGTCCAGGGCCGTGAACGATCGCGCCTCGACGCCGACGTTGTAGGCCTCGAAGAAGTCGTTCATCCGGCTGGCCGACTCGACACCGAGACTCAGGCTCAGCGATTCGCTCTTGGGCGGGCTGTACCCGCGGTTCGCGCCGTCGACGCGGTAGTCCTTCTTGGTGTCGAGCGGGAGGCCGAAGAAGTCGTCGACGGCGCTCGCGAGGCCGTCGGTCACGTTCTCGGGAACGCCGTGGCCGAGGATCTGGACGAAGCCGACGGTGCGGCACGCCTCGTCCATCTGCCGTGCGACCTCGGCACGCGCCTCGGCACCGCCACCGGCGACGTAGGGTGCGATGTCGACGATCGGGACTTCGAAGCCGGGGACCTCGACTCTCGAGCTCATACGAACCTCCGATACTGGGGAAACCTGCACCGAATATTCTTCTGATCAAACTTTTCTAATCTGAGTCAATCGTGTTACGGGGTGTTACACGCGGCGACGGCGTCGGACGGATGCCAGGTCACATGCCTGTGGTTGCTAGCGTCACCCGCGTGAGCAGCGACGAATCCCAGGCCCTCGCGCGGTCACTGGGCGCCACGATCCGCGCCATTCGGAAAGAAGCGGGCCTGACCCTGGCGACACTCGCACAGCGGTCGGGACTCTCCCAGCCGTTCCTCAGCCAGACCGAGAACGGCAACGCGATGCCGAGCGTCGTCAACCTCCACCGCATCGCCCAGGCCCTCGGCACCACCGCGCACGCACTGCTCGAACGCGGCACCCGCAGCAGCACCTCCCTCGTCCGCGCCGGAGAAGGGCGCACCGTCGAGTACACGAGCGACGCCACGGTGCGCTTCCTCGTCGACGGGCACCGCATCATGGAACCCAACGAGGTCACCGCAGGCCCTCACTCCCACACCGACGGCACGACGAGCCACGCCGGCGAAGAGTTCGTCTACGTCGTCGCCGGCACCGTTCGGATGACACTCGAGGGCGAACCCGATCACGTCCTGCACGCCGGCGACACGCTCTACTACCCCGCGACCGTCCCGCACGCATGGTTCAACGACACCGACCAGCCCGCACGCTTCCTCATCACCAGTTCACCGCCGGGATTCTGAATCACGCTGCAACGCAGGTTGTCCACAGCTCCGCGGTTGTCCCCAACTGGGAAAATGGGTCTTGTGTCGAACGGGTGTGCGAGATAGATTCGTCGCATGGGGTCGGGGGATTCACACACAGCACACGGCGTAGACGCCGCATGCGTCGAGCCGTGGCAGCTCGGCGATCCCGAGTTGTCCACGGCGGTGCTGGACGTGTCGCGGCAGATCGAGGTGTTGCAGGCCCGGCGGATCACGCTGATGGGTGAGCTCGCCGACCGTGGTCTCGCGACCGCAGCGGGCTACCGGGATGCCGGAGCCTGGCTCGCCGCACACACGATGCTCGAGATCGGTGAGGCACGCGACGTCGCAGCGCTGGGAACGAGCCTGCGGACCGAGCCGGAGATCGCTGCCGCTGTCGCCGAACAGCGCATCTCGCCGCGGCACGCGGCGATGCTGTGTGGATTCTTCGACACGCCGCCGTCGCTGCTCGCAGCGCTGGCGGAGAACGATCCGGACGAGCACGCGGCAGTGATCGCCGCATGCCGCGATGCGCTGTTGGCGGCCGCAGTGCCGGGCCCGGAGACCGCGACGAAGTCGGTGCGCACCGCGATCGAAACGCTGCGGGCACGCCTCGACATCGACACCGAGGGGCCGACGACCCGCGAACGCGAAGACCTCAACACGCTGACCGTTTCGAACACCCTCAACGGGCGAGTGGTGCTGCACGGCGACTTCGACGCCCTCTCGGGTGAGATCCTGTCGACTGCCCTGTCGAAGTCGTCGGCACCGCGCCCATCAGCGGACGGGACCCGTGATCCGCGCTCGGCCGGGCAACGCCGCGCGGACGGGCTGATCGAGATCTGCCGACGTCACCTCGACACCGGCGACAGTGGGTTCGAAGCCGCCGAGAAGCCGCACGTCACCGTCCTCATCCACCAGCGAGACCTCGAAAAACCGCCCGCAGACAAGGGTGACCGCGTCAGCGTTTCGGTGACGGCACTACTCGACGGCATCGGTCTGCCGTGGATGCCGTGGGGCGGCACCCTCACACCCGAGACCGCACGGGCCGTGGCGTGCGATGCGCACGTGACCCCGGTGATCATCGACGATCACGGTGTTCCGCTCTCGATGGGCCGGACCACCCGCCTCGTCACCCCGGCGCAACGCCGCGCACTCACCGTCCGCGACCGTGGCTGCGCGTTCCCGAACTGCACAGCACCCGCGAGTTGGTGCGAAGCACACCACATCGAACACTGGGCCGACGGCGGAGCAACCGACCTCGACAACACAGTTCTGTTGTGCGGCAAGCACCACCGGCATGTTCACCACAGCACCTGGCGGATCGTCCCGACACCGCGAGGGCGACCCCGCTTCGAACCACCTGGCGAACCATCCAGCTCCCGACCACCGGGTCCGCCACCACCGATCGTCGCGTGACGGGCGATCGGTGACAAGATCGGGCGGTGACTTCCCAGCCGCCGCGCACACACCTGTCCGACGACGCGCTCAGCCGGATCGACGCGCTGTTGGAGCCCGTCGACACGGCACTCGCACGCGACTATCCCGGCGACGATCCGCAGGGCCAGCCGCTGCACACCGTCTACGTGAGCGCCGCCGACGCGTCGCCCGACACACCCCGCGAGTGGGGCACGCAGGCGCTCGACCTCGTCGAACGCACGACCTCGGCACTCACCGCCCTGAGCGACGACGCCGTCGTGGACCTCGTACGGGAGACGCTGACGCGCCGTCCCGTCGCCGATCTGCGCATCGACTTCGAGGACGGCTACGGGTGGCGCGGCAACGCCGTCGAAGACGACGCGGCACGCGCAGCCGGCGCCACCCTCGCGACGCTGGCCGCGGACCCGGCGGGCCCCCGTTCGCTCGGCATCCGCGCCAAGGGACTCGCGCCACACGAGCGAGCGCGCGGCATCCGGACGCTCGAACTGGTCCTCGACGGCGCGGGCGGTGTGCCCGCGGGCTTCGTGTTCACCGTCCCGAAACTCCGTGCACCCGAACAGGTTCCCGCGGTCGTCGCGCTGTGCGAGGCGCTGGAGCAGGCCCACGGACTCCCCGAGCGGTCGCTGCGTTTCGAGTTGCAGATCGAGAGCCCGCAGGCGGTGATCGCCGCCGACGGCACCGTCACCGTCGCGAAGGCGATCCACCTCGCCGACGGCCGCGCCACCGGGCTGCACTACGGAACGTACGACTACAGCGCCGCGTGCGGCATCGCGTCGAAGTTCCAATCGCTCGATCACCCCGTCGCCGATCACGCGAAGGCGGTCATGCTGGTCGCCGCCGCGCAGACCGGCGTGTGGGTGTCCGACGGATCGACCCAGGTCACCCCGCAGGGCACCGACGACGAGATCCGCCGTGCGATCGACCGGCACTTCCGCCTCGTGACCCGCTCGCTCGAACGCGGCTACTACCAGGGCTGGGACATGCATCCCGGCCACCTCGCGACCCGGTATCTCGCCAACTTCGTGTTCTTCCGCGACGCCCTCTCCGCCGCGGCGCCGCGTCTGCAGGCCTATCTCGACCGGCAGGGTGGCGCCGTGATGGACGAACCCGCGACAGCACAGGCCCTCGCGGCGGTCGTGCTCCGGGGACTCGCGGCCGGCGCCTTCACCGCCGACGACGTCCTCGCGCTCGCCCCCGCGTGCACGGAGGACACCCTCACCGACCTCCTGACCAGGTCGATCGCGCCGAACATCTCCGCGTAACACGCGCGCTCTAGACTTTCCGGCAGCTGCAAGGAGGTAGATCCACCCGTGTCCGATCCGCAGAACACCGCGCCCACGCGCGGCTTCCGTCATCTTCCCGATCTCGCACTGCGCACGCTCGGCGGCGCGGTCGTCTGGGCCAACGACGAGCTCTTCGCCGAGCGCGAGAATCTCATCCGGCCGACCGCCCCCGGCTATCAGGCCGCGACGTTCGGGCACAAGGGTCAGATCTACGACGGCTGGGAGACGCGGCGACGACGCGAAGCCGGTGTCGACGAGGCGATCGTGCGCCTGGGTGTTCCCGGAGTGATCCACGGCGTCGTCGTCGACACGGCGTGGTTCAAGGGCAACTACCCGCCCGAGATCTCGATCGAAGCGACCTCGGTCGACGGCTACCCGTCGCCCGACGAGCTCGCGAAGTCCGCGGACTGGACGACGATCGTGCCGCGCGCCGCGGTGCAGGGCGACACCGAGAACCCCTTCACCGTCGACTCCCGCGAGCGGTTCACGCACGTCAAGCTCACGATGTATCCCGACGGCGGTGTCGCGCGGCTTCGCGTGCACGGCCTCGGCAGGCCCGATCCGCGCCTGCTGGCGGCGGGCCCGGTGGATCTGGCCGCGATCGAGAACGGCGCGCACGTCACGGGCTGCTCCAACATGTTCTACGGCTCGCCCGCGAACATGCTGCTGCCGGGAACGGCGCGGGTCATGGGCGACGGCTGGGAGACCTCGCGGCGCCGCGACGACGGCAACGACTGGGTCGAGGTCTCGCTCGCGGGCCGCGGCACGGTGGCGATCGCGGAACTCGACACGTCGTACTTCCTCGGCAACGCCCCCGGCTCCGCGAGTGTCCTCGGCCGCGACGGCGACGGCGACTGGTTCGAACTGCTCCCCCGGACGCGGCTGCAGCCCGACACGCGTCACCGCTTCGTCCTGGACGAGACCGCTCCCGTCACCGAGGCGCGGCTCGACATCCATCCCGACGGCGGCATGGCCCGCTTCCGGCTGTGGGGTTCGCTGACCGGCGACGCCCTCGCTGCGCTGGACGAGACGGAGTGACCGAGCAGGCCGGGGTCCACCGCGCGCCGCGGCTCGGGTTCGACCTCGACTACCCGCGCGACATGGTCGGCTACGGCCGCACCCCGCCCGACCCGCAGTGGCCGGGCGGCGCGAAGATCGCGGTGCAGTTCGTCCTCAACTACGAGGAGGGTGCGGAGGACAACGTCCTCGACGGCGATCCGGCGTCCGAGGTGTTCCTGTCCGAGATGACGCCCGCGACGGCGTTTCCCAACCGGCACATGAGCATGGAGTCGCTGTACGAGTACGGCTCGCGTGCAGGGCTGTGGCGGGTGCTCCGGGTGTTCGAGCGCCGTGGGCTTCCGCTCACGATCTTCGCCGTCGCGCAGGCGATGCAGCGCAATCCCGAGGCGGTCGCCGCGTTCACCGAGTTCGGTCACGAGATCGCATGCCACGGATACCGTTGGCACAACTATCAACTCGTCGATCCGGACGTCGAACGCGAGCACATGAGCCGCGCGGTGGAGATCCTCACCGATCTCACGGGCGCCGCTCCGCTCGGGTGGTACACCGGACGCGACTCGCCGCAGACCCGGTCGCTGCTCGTGCAGCAGGGCGGATTCGAGTACGACTCCGACAGCTACGCCGACGATCTCCCCTACTGGCTGACGGTGCCGCGCATCGGCGCGGACGGCGGCGAGGAGAGCGTCGATCATCTCGTGGTGCCGTACACGCTCGACACCAACGACATGCGGTTCGCGTCGCCCGCGGGGTTCCCGAGCGGCGATCAGTTCTTCGCGTTCCTTCGCGACGCCTTCGACACGCTCTACGCCGAGGGCACCGCGGGTGCGCCCAAGATGCTGTCGGTCGGGCTGCACTGCCGGATCGTGGGGCGGCCGTCACGGACTGCGTCGCTCGAACGGTTCCTCGATCACGTGCAGTCGCACGAGGACGTGTGGATCACCCGGCGAATCGACATCGCGCGCCACTGGCGTGCGGTTCACCCCGCGTCCTGACAGACTCTGCTCCGTGCCGCCTCGCCGCCGAACCGATCTCGTCGATCATCTCGGCGCGGGGCGGCCCGGCAGCAGGCAGGACGTCGTGCTGGAGGAGTTGCGGCGCGTGATCCTCGGCGGGGCGGCCCGCCCCGGTTCGGCGATCCCCGTCGACGAGGTCGCCGAGCACTTCGGCATCAGCCGCATCCCCGTGCGCGAGGCACTGAAGACCCTCATCGGCGAAGGGCTCGTCGATCACCGCGCGAACTTCGGGTACTGCGTCGCGCAGCTGACGATCGGCGAGCTCGAGGAGCTGTATCTCGTTCGGGGAGTGCTGGAGTCGGCCGCTCACGCGATCGCCGTCACCGCGGCGAGCGAGGCGGACGACGACGCGGCCCGCGCGGCCTACGCGGCCCTGGATCGTTCGCTCGCCGAGGACGATCCCGTCGCCTACCACCGCGAGAGCCGCAACTTCCACGTCGCCCTGGTGGCGCCGTGCGGGATGCCACGGCTGCTCCACATGTTCGAGTCGGCGTGGAACGTCACCGAACCGGTGCAGACGATGTCGCAGGTCGCGACTCCCGAACGACTGCAACTGCATCGGGATCATCGCGCGATGCTCGACGCGTTCGTCGCTCGCGACGGCGCCGCGCTGCGCGCCGCGACGCAGCGCCATCACGGCCGGCTCGACGTCGTCATCGCGGCGCTGCCGACCGACACGGGGATCTTCCGCGACGAACCGCAGGATTGAAACGGACGTTTCGGACACCGATGCCGGTGCGCCGCAAGATATATCCTTCCCGTCATCGCGCGGAAATGCTCACTCACACACCCGCAACACTCGATCCCTAGATTCCCTGACGTCACCGATTCCCGTGACGACACCGATTCCCCGTGACATCACCGTCAGCGGAACGAACAGGAGCGAGAACATGACGCGGATCGAGCCTCCACCGCCCGGCCCCGCCACCACGGGCGGCGCCGCTCTCGCCGGCGCGGCGATCGTCAAGGACGACTACCACCCGCGCCTCACGAACGAGGACCTCGCACCGCTGAAGAACCAGAAGTGGTCCTGGTACAACATCTTCGCGTTCTGGATGTCCGACGTGCACAGCGTCGGCGGCTACGTGACCGCGGGGAGCCTGTTCGCACTGGGGCTCACGAGCTGGCAGGTGCTCGTCGCCCTCGTCGTCGGCATCGTGATCGTCAACGTGTTCGCGAACCTCGTCGCGAAACCCAGCCAGATCACGGGCGTTCCGTACCCGGTGATCTGCCGCGCGTCGTTCGGCGTGCTCGGCGCGAACGTTCCGGCGGTGATCCGCGGCCTGATCGCCGTCGCGTGGTACGGCATCCAGACGTATCTCGCGTCCCACGCGTTCGTCGTTCTGGGACTGAAGCTCTGGCCGTCGCTCGCGCCCTACGCCGACGTCGATCAGCACGGGCTGCTGGGGCTGTCGTATCTCGGCTGGGCCGGGTTCCTGGCAATGTGGGTGCTGCAGGCACTCGTGTTCTGGCGTGGCATGGAATCGATCCGCAAGTTCATCGACTTCTGCGGTCCCGCGGTCTACGTCGTGATGCTCATGCTCGCGATCTACCTCGTGAGCGAAGCCGGCTGGTCGAATATCGGGTTGAGCCTCGGCGGTGTCGAACACACCGGTCTGGCAGCGGTTCCCGTGATCCTCGGTGCTATCGCCCTCGTCGTCTCGTACTTCTCGGGCCCGATGCTCAACTTCGGCGACTTCTCCCGCTACGGACGCAGTTACGCGGCCGTCAAGCGCGGCAACTTCCTGGGTCTGCCGCTCAACTTCCTGTTCTTCTCGATCCTCACCGTCGTGACGGCGTCGGCGACGCTGCCCGTGTACGGCGAGCTCATCACCGACCCCGTCGAGACCGTCGCGCAGATGGATTCGGTGTTCGCCGTCGCGCTGGGTCTACTCACGTTCATCGTCGCGACGATCGGCATCAACATCGTCGCCAACTTCGTCTCGCCCGCCTTCGACTTCTCGCACGTCTCACCGCAGAAGATCAGCTGGCGGATGGGCGGCATGATCGCGGCGATCGGCTCGGTCCTCATCACGCCGTGGAATCTCTACAACAATCCCGAGGTCATCCACTACACGCTCGAAACGCTCGGCGCGTTCATCGGGCCGCTGTTCGGTGTTCTCATCGCCGACTACTACCTCGTCCGCAAGCAGCGGGTGATCGTCGACGAACTGTTCACGATGTCGCCGTCCGGCTCGTACTGGTACCGGCGCGGCACGAATCCGATCGCGGTGGCCGCGACGATCGCCGGCGCCTTCTTCGCCGTCGTCCCGGTCGTGTTGCAGGGCAAGCCGTTCGGCATCGACATGTGGGGAATGGCGGGTGCTGCGCAGTACTCGTGGTTCATCGGCGTCGCGGTCGCGGGCGTCGTCTACACCGCCGCGTCGGGCCGGCTCCGGCGCGCACACGAGGTCCCGAGCACAGATGCGTCCTGAGCTTCCTCACGGTCCCGCTCCCGATCCGACCCGGATCCTGGTGGTCAATCCCAACACGTCGGTCGCGATGACCGCGGCGATCGGAGAGATCGCCGCGGCCGTCGCGGCCCCGGGATTCCGGGTCGACGCGGTGTGCCCGGCGACCGGTCCCGAGTCGATCGAGAGTCACTACGACGAAGCGCTCGCCGTTCCCGGTCTGCTCGCCGAGATCGCGCGCGGCGAGGCAGCGGGGGTCGGCGGCTACGTCGTCGCGTGTTTCGGCGATCCGGGTCTGCAGGCCGCGCGCGAACTCGCGTCGGGCCCGGTCGTCGGGATCGCCGAGGCCGCGATGCACACGGCGTCGATGCTCGGGCGCGGCTTCAGCGTCGTGACGACCCTCGCCCGCACGCGCGGGCGTGCGTGAGATCTGGCGGAGCAGTACGGCATGACGCGGTTCTGTCTCGGTGTGCACGCGTGCGACGTTCCGGTGCTCGCACTCGACGATCCGGCGGCACACGACGCGGTGGCGCGCCTGTGCGCGCAGGTGGTGGCCGAGGACGAACCCGACGCTCTCGTCCTGGGGTGCGCGGGCATGGCGGGCCTACGCGCTCGGGTCGAGGAGGAGACGGGAGTTCCGGTCGTCGACGGCGTCGCCGCCGCGACGCTCACGGTGCAGTCGCTGCTCGTGCAGGGACTGCGCACGGGTGCGCGGGGCGAGTTCGCGGCGCCGCCACCGAAGCGCTACGCGGGCGTCACAACAGCGGATCGTGCCTGATGCGGTTGTCGATTCCCGCCGCGCGCAGCCGGAACAACGTCGAGTTCACCATGCCCGGTGAACCGCTGACCTGGATGTCGTGCCCGGTCCACGAGCGATAGTCGGCGATGATCTTGCCCGCCTGACCCGTGATCCTGCGGCGCATGCCCTGCGGCGAGAGCATCGGCTCGGTGACCCACCACGGATCGTCGTCGCGCTCCGACACGGGCGTGACGGTGAGCCACGGGTTCGCGAGTTCGATCTGTGCGAGTTCGTCGTAGCAGTACAGGTCGCTCGGATGGACGCCCGTCACGAAGAGGTGCACGCGGGGGTTGTCGCGCCGCTGCGCCATGTCGAGGATCTGCGCCCGGAGGGGAGCGACACCTGTCCCGGCACCGACCATGAGCATGTCGTCGCCACCGGCGGCCGGGACGCCGAGATCGCCGATCGGCGACGACAGCTGCCACCGCTCCCCGACCTCGGTGCGGCCGACGATCGCCGGCGAGACCCAGCCGCCCGACACGCGCCGGACGTGGAACTCGACGATGTTCTCGTCGTTCGGCGGCGTCGCCATCGACAGGTAGCGCCACATCCGGGGACGCGACGGGATCTGCACGCTCACGTACTGGCCCGGCGTGTAGTCGAACGCGGCGTCGGTGCGCAGCCGGACGACGACGAGATCGGCGAGCACCTCACGGCGTTCGATCACGGTCGCGCCGGTCGTGGCCGGACCCGCTTCGGCGTCGGCGGCGTCGATCATCGTGCCCGCGAGGAGAGCGATCGCGTCGCTCCACGCGGCCTCGGTGTCGTCGGTCCACGGTTCAGTGCACTCGAAGCGGCCGAGCGCCGTCAGCAGTGCGGACCCGACGGCCCGATAGTGCGACTCGTCGATCCCGTACTTGCGGTGATCGCGCCCGAGCTGGGTGACGAAGGGCAGGACGTCGTCGACCGTGTCGAGGTGGTCGACGACGTATCCGATCGCCGCGACGAGCCGATCTCGCTGAACATCCATCGCGGCGGGGAACAGCTCGCGTACGGTCGGGTTCTCTGCGAACAGGATCGAGTAGAACGACGCGGAGAGGCGACCGGCGCCGCCTTCTTCCGCAGCCACCGCTTTGAAGTGGCTGCGTACCAGAGAAATGGCCCGTTGATCCACTTCGGATCCTCCCTGTCGTTCCCGGACCGGTGGGCTCCGCATTCGGCCACGTAGCGCGCCCCCGCCGGATGCATGGCACTGTAGTCGACGCACCGGCGGCACCGCCCGCCGGGAGTTCGCGGCGGGGCGAGAACTACAGCAGAGGAAGGGTGACCAGTGATCACCGTGGTCGAGGGCACGAACGACGACGAGAAGAACGGCTTGTCTCCGCATCGGGCCGGGGTGCCCGCGCAACGTCTCCGTGAGTGTTCGGAGTTCTTCGCGCTGCCAGAGCTGGCACACCTCCCCGCCTCACGTGCACGCGAGGCCCTCGAGGAGTTCGCGACGACGGGGACCTACACCCACACGGCGGAGGAGCTTCTCGTCGGCGCGAAGATCGCGTGGCGCAATCATGCGCGCTGCGTCGGGCGCAAGCACTGGCGGACGCTCGAACTCATCGACCGGCGCGATGCCGAGACCGCCGAGGACCTCGCGCAGATGTGCTGGGATCACCTTCGCCGCGCGACGAACGGCGGCGCGCTGCGGTCGGTGATCAGCGTCGGGCCGCCCCGCGTCGCTGGGCGCGAGGACTACAGCATCGTCAGCCCGCAGCTCATCCGGTACGCGGGCTACCGCGAGCCGGACGGCACAGTGACCGGCGATCCGGCCCATCTCGAGCTCACCCGCATCGCGCAGGAGCGCGGCTGGAAGGGCGCGCACACGGCGTTCGACGTCCTGCCGCTCATGGTGTCGACGCCGACCGAGGGGCTGCGCCTGTTCGACGTCCCCTCCGATCTCGTGCTCGAGGTCGACATCGAGCATCCCGAGCACGAGTGGTTCGCCGAACTCGGGCTCAAGTGGCACGCGGTCCCCGTCGTCGCGGACATGAACCTCGAGGTCGGCGGGCTCGTGTATCCGTGCGCACCGTTCAACGGGTGGTACGTCAGCACCGAGGTCGGTGCGCGCAACTTCGCGGACACCGACCGGTACGACATGCTCGCGCCCGTCGCCGACCGGCTGGGCCTGGACCGCAGCACCGATCGCACGCTCTGGAAGGACCGCGCGCTCGTCGAACTCAACCGTGCCGTCATCCACAGCTACCGCGCGGCGGGGGCGTACATGGTCGACCACCACACCGTCGCGAAGCAGTTCGTCGACTTCGTCGAACGCGAGGAGCGCGCCGGACGGGAGTGCCCGACCGATTGGACGTGGATCAATCCGCCGATGTCGTCGGGCGTCACGCCGACGTTCCACCGTTACTACGACGCCCCCGACATGGACGTGCGCCCCAACTACGTGCGCCGCGACGGCGCCGGTGGCGGGTGCCCCGTCCACCACGCGACGACGAACTGAGCCGTCACGGCTCGCCGAGCAGCCGGAACGTCGTCCCCGCCGCACGCAGCGCGGGGAGCGCTCGGGCAAGGCCCGACGCGGTCCCGCCGTGCGGCTGATTCATGTGCGCGAGCACGATCGCACCGTCCCGCGCACCGGCGAGCGCGTGCTCGACCGCCGCGGGATTCGCGGTCGCGCCGGCGTCGCCGTTGACGGCGAACCCCGCGACGCCGAGACCGAGGTCGGTGAGGAGATCGACGGCGACGTCGTCGTAGTGCGCCGTTCCCGCACGGAACCATCGCGGGGTTCGTCCCGCGACGTCGGTGAGGGTGCGTTGGTTCGACTCGATCTCCGCGCGCGCGTCGGCGTACGACGTGGTCCCGGCGATGCCGTACGCGGCGCGGCCGTCGACCGACAGCGGGAGGTGCCGCGACCCGTGGTTCTCGATCTGGAACAGCGGGTCGGCCGCGAGCTCCGCCGTGAGCTGTTCGTGCGCGCGGACCCAGCGCTCGTTGAGGAACAGCGTCGCCGGTATCGCCTCGGCGCGCAGCAGGTCGAGCAGAGCGTGGTCGACACCGCTCCCGGACGGACCGCCGCACGCGTCGAAGGTGAGCGCGACCCCGCCGTCGACGACGTCGCGGATTCCGGGCAGGTGCGTCCCCCACGCGACGGGCGTGCGTCCGGGTGCCGCGAGATCGGCGGCGACGGGCACGGTCGTGACAGGCGGGGTCGGGGCGGGAGTCGCGGGCGCCGCCGGAGCTCCGGGTGCGGGATCTGCGGGCGGACGCGGCGAGCACGCCGCGACGAGAGCGAGCGGGGCGAGCGCGAAAAACCGGCGGCGCGCGAGGGTCGGCGTCACCGACGCAGCGTGCCACAGCCGCCCGCCCGGGCCGCAGCGGGACACGCCGTCGTCTAGAGTTCTCGGCACGCTGCTCATGGCTGTAACGGGCAGCGGGCGAGACCGGCATCGCACGCTCGCGAACCAGCTGCACCCGTGACTCCCCTGGAGGATGCAGATGGATCCGCTCGCCGTCGCCGACGCCCGTCCCGCCGTCTCGCTCGTGTCCGACGCCACCGTGTACACCGGCGGCCGGTGGCTCACCCACACCGACGTCCACATCGCCGACGGCGTCGTCACGGCGATCACCGAACACGATTCCCGTTCCGCGCCCGGCGCTCTCGACGCCACCGGAACACTCGACGCCACTGCAACACTCGATGCCGCCGGTGCCCATGTCGTCCCGGGATTCGTCAACACCCACACCCACCTGCAGCAGTCCCTCATGCGCGGGCTCGGCGAGGGCCGTCCGCTGCTCGACTGGCTGATCGAGATCGGTGATCACACCGCGGCGATCACTCCCGAGCGGGCGTACCTCGCGGCCGTCGCCGCGTGCCTCGACGGACTGCGCAGCGGCACCACGACGCTCGTCGAGCACATGTGGCCGCATCCGTCCGACGAGGTCCACGACGCCGTCGTCCGCGCGCTGGAGGACACCGGGGTACGCGCGCTGCTCGGCCGCGGCTGCGCCGATCGCGCCGACGCGACGCGCGTGTGGGGAATGGATCCGCGCGTGCTGCAACCGCTGGGTGAGGTGTTCGATCACGCGGATCGGCTCGCGGCGCGGACCGCGGGCAGTCGTATCCGGATCGGGCTCGCCGTGCCGAATCCCCGGTGCGTGACGCCGGACGGGATGGCCGCGATCCGCGAGTACTCCGACACCCGCGGCGCGACGGTGTCGATCCACCTCCTCGAGACGACGACCGACGACGACCGCTGCCGGGAGCACACCGGCCGCTCCGCCGTCGAGTACCTGGGCGACAACGACTTCCTGTGGGACCGGCTGATCGCGGCGCACTGCGTCCGGCTCGACGGCGACGGTCGCAGCGCCCTCGCCGAGCACGGCGTCGCCGTCTCGTACAACCCGCTGAGCAACATGCGGCTCGGGTCGGGCGTCGCACCGCTGGGCGAGTGGCTGCGCGCCGGGATCGACGTCGGGCTCGGTGTCGACGGCGCCGCGAGCAACGACACCCAGGACATGCTCGAGACGATGCGGATCGGGGCCTACGTCCAGCGTGCGGTGCACGCGCGCGCCGACCTGTTCCCGTTCGCGGAGATGCTCGATCTCGCGACGGGCGGCGCGGCCGGCGCACTCGGGCACGTGCCGCACGTCGGCGGCGTCACGGTGGGCGCGCCCGCCGATCTCACCCTCGTGCGGTTCGATCGCGACTTCGGTGCGCTTCCCGTGCACGACCCCGGCGCGACGATGCTCACCACCGGCAGCAGCCGGACTGTCGATACGGTTCTGGTGGGCGGCGAGATCGTCGTCGAGGACGGGCACTCGACCCGGATCGACGACGCCGAACTCGTCGCACGGCTGACCGACCCCGCGATCGGAGGACACGCGTGAACACCCCGCACGAGGACAGCGGACGGAGCGTCGCTGCATTCGACGCCGAGCTCGCCGCGCAGGCGCGCTCGGAGCTCGAGGCAATCTGCAGTTCGCCCGCCTGGGCCGAGCGCATCACCCAGCGGCGGCCGTTCCGGACGCTGGAGACGCTCCAGGCCGTCGCGGAACGGACGCTGCGCGAGCTGAGCGAGAGCGAGATCGACGACGCACTCGCCGGCCATCCGAGGATCGGCGACCGCGCCGACAACGCGTCGTCGGCGCGCGAGCAGGCCGCCGTGACGACGGCCGGCGACGACGTGCGCGCGCGGCTGCGCGAGGGCAACGCCGAGTACGAGCGCCGCTTCGGCCACGTGTACCTCGTGTGCGCGTCAGGCCGTTCGGCCGAGGAGTTGCTCGCGATCCTCGAGGCGCGCCTCGGCAACGACCCCGAATCCGAGCGCGCGATCCTGCGCGACGAGCTGGCCGCGATCAACCGGCTGCGGATCGCACGCGCCTTCACCGACGACGCCGACACCACCGAGGAGCGCTGATGAGCAAGACCCTGAGCACGCACGTACTCGACGCAGTGAGTGGCGATCCCGCGGTGGACGTCGCGGTGCGCGTCGAGTCCGGCGGCGCCGTCGTGGCATCGGGGCGGACCGACGACGACGGGCGAATCGCCACGCTCGCCGACGCCCCGCTCCCCGCCGGGACGTACCGGATCGTGTTCGATTCGGGCGAGTACTTCGAGCGGAGCGGGACCGACCACTTCTATCCCGAGGTGATCGTGACGTTCCGTTCCGACGGCAGTGGACGCGGGTACCACGTCCCGATCCTGTTGTCGCCCTTCGCCTATTCCACCTATCGCGGCAGCTGAGCCGACTCACGAACGGAGTACGACATGACCGAGCCGAGTGGAAAGATCGTGCTGAGCGGCCATCAGTACGGCAAGGCCGAGAATCGGGTGGTGCGCATCGTGCGCGACTCCCCGCGGCACGAGATTCGCGACATGAACGTGTCGACCTGCCTGCGTGGCGATTTCGCCGAGGCGTATCTCAGCGGCGATCAGAGCAAGGTGCTGCCGACCGACACGCAGAAGAACACCGCGTTCTCGTACGCGAAGGAGGTGGGCACCGAGTCGATCGAGCAGTACGGACTCGCGCTCGCACGGCATTTCGTCGACTCGGTCGCTCCCGTCTCGGGCGCGCGCATCGAGGTCGAGGAGTACGCGTGGTCGCGCGTGTACGTGGACGGCGCCGAGCACGATCACACGTGGGTGCGGTCGGGCCAGGAGACACGGACGGCCGCGATCACCGTGGACGCGGACGGCACGTGGGTCGTCGGCGGGCTGAAGGATCTGGTCCTGCTCAAGTCCACGGGCAGCGAGTTCCACGGCTTCCTCGAGGACGAGTACACGACGCTCGCGCCGACGAACGACCGCGTCATGGCGACCTCGCTCGTCGCACAGTGGCGGTTCACGCGGACCGACATCGACTGGAACGAGACCTATCTCGGCATTCGCGACGTCGTGACGTCGACGTTCGCGACGGTGCACTCGCTCGCGCTGCAGCAGACGCTCTACCAGATCGGCAAGAACATCCTGGAGCGCTACCCGTTCGTCGCGGAGGTGCGACTGTCGGCGCCGAACAAGCATCACTTCGAGTACGACCTCGGCCGGTTCGGCGTCGCGAACGCGAACGAGGTCTTCCATGCCGACGACCGGCCGTACGGGCTGATCCAGGCCGCCGTCTCGCGTGAGGGCGCTCCTGCCGCGGGACCCGCGTGGGACGGCTACGCAGGCTGGCTCGCGTGAGCGAGTCCCGCCCGATCGTGATCGGGTCCGGTCCGATCGTGATCGAGGGCGCCTACGTCGCGACGGTCGATGCGGCGCGCACCGAGCACACCACCGGGCACGTCGTGGTGCACGGCAATCGCATCACCGCCGTGGGCGCGGGCCCTGCCCCGGACGTCGAGGGTGCCGAGGTGATCGACGGCCGCGGGTGTCTGCTCACGCCGGGCCTCGTCAACACGCATCACCATCTCTACCAATGGATCACGCGAGGGCTCGCGGCCGACTCGACGCTGTTCGAGTGGCTGCAGACGCTCTACCCCGTGTGGGCGGGCATCGACGAGGACTCGGTGCGGACGGCGGCGACGGGCGGGCTCGCGTGGCTCGCGAAGCACGGCTGCACGCTGACGACCGATCACCACTACGTCGTGCCACGCGACGGTGGCGACGTGTTCGCGGCGGAGATCGACGCCGCGCGCGTCGTCGGGCTGCGGTTCCATCCGACGCGCGGCTCGATGGACCTCGGGCGCAGCAGTGGCGGGCTGCCACCGGATTCGGTCGTCGAGACCTTGGACGGCGCGCTCACGGGAACGGCGGACGCCATCGCGCGGTGGCACGACGACTCGCCCGACTCGATGCTGCGGATCGGCGTCGCACCGTGCTCGCCGTTCTCGGTGACGACGGAACTGCTCCGCGAATCCGCCGCGCTGGCGCGCGAATCGGGCGTGCTGCTGCACACCCATCTCGCGGAGACGCTGGACGAGGAGCAGTTCTGCCTCGACCGGTTCGGTTGCACGCCCGTCGAGTACATGCGCGAGGTGGGGTGGCTCGGCGACGACGTGTGGTTCGCGCACGCCGTCCATCTCGACGACGCCGCCGTCGAGACGATGGCGAGCACCGGCACCGGGGCGGCGCACTGCCCGACGTCGAACGCGCGTCTCGGTGCGGGCATCGCGCGGGCCGCGGACCTGCACGCGGCGGGTGTCCGGCTGGGGCTCGGCGTCGACGGCGCCGCGAGCAACGAGGCGTGCTCGATGATCGAGGAGGCGCGGCACGCGACGCTGTTCGCGCGGGCGCGCGGCGGCCCCGATGCCATGTCGGTGCGAACGGCGCTCGAGCTCGCGACGATCGGCGGGGCGCGCGTGCTCGGGCGTGACGGCGACCTCGGCTCGATCGAGCCGGGCAAGCTCGCCGACCTCGCGTTGTGGCGCGTCGACGCCCTCGGGCATGCCGGGATCACCGACCCGGTCGCGGCGCTGGTGCTGGGTGCGACGCCGCCCCTCGAGCGCCTGTTCGTCGACGGCCGTGTCGTGGTGGAGTCCGGCCGGACCGTGACCGTCGACGAGGAGTCGGTGGCGCGGGAGGTGGCGCGGGCCCACGACGCCCTCGTCGCCGGAGCCGGCTGACCCCGCCCCCTCCGTCCGGCGGTTCTGCACCCCTTTTCGCATTCTGCACCCCGTTCAGCTGCCCGAACGGGGTGCAGAATGCGATTCGGGGTGCAGAACGGCGGGGCCGGAACGTGCGGAGTGGGCGCTGAGTGAGTGGCCGTGGGAGACTGGCGGCCATGGACGATCGGGAGCACGCCGCGCACCACGCGTGGCCCCAGGGGTGCATCGCACACGGACGATAGGCGAGGACCCGAGCCTCGCCCGCCCCTGCTGCGCGCCCGATCGCGCAGCTCGATCTCGCAGGACACGTCATGGATCTCTCGTTCGTCGACGAGGTCGTCCTTCCCCGCAGTCGCGACGACCTCCCTCCGCCCTCCCCCGGCACGGCCTTTCTCGCCGGCGGGACGTGGCTCTACTCCCAGCAGCAGCCCGACGTCACGCGCGTCGTCGACCTCACGACGCTCGGCTGGCCCGCACTCACGGTCCACGACGACGCACTCGAGATCGCCGCGACGTGCACGATCGACTCGCTCGCGCATGCGGAGTTCCCCGAACACTGGACGGCCGTACCACTCTTCCGGCGGTGTGCCGAGTCGCTCGTCGCGTCGTGGAAGATCTGGCGGACCGCGACGATCGGCGGCAACCTCGCACTGAGCCTGCCCGCCGGCGCCATGACGACGGCGATGTGCGCGCTCGGCGGCGAACTCACCGTGTGGACGCCGGACGGCGGGGCACGGACCGAAGCGGCCTCGACGTTCGTCGTCGGTGAAGGACGCAACACGCTCGCGCCGGGTGAGATCGTCCGCTCGATCCGGATCGGCGAGACAGCACTGCGCGGGAACGTCGCGGTGCGCAAGGTCGCGTACACGGCGCTCGGACGGTCGGGCGCGCTGCTCGTCGGCAGGCGCGGCGACGACGGCGTCACGCTCACCGTGACGGCGGCGACGGTGCGGCCGTCCGTCGTGCACTGGCAGGGCGTCCCGACCGCGGCCGAGGTCGCCGCCGCGATCGACGCGATCCCCGAGACCGATTGGCTCGACGATCCGCACGGCGAACCGGCGTGGCGGGCTCACGTCACGGCCGTGCTCGCCGAGGAGATCCGTACCGAACTGGCGGGAGACGCCCGATGAGAATCACCGTCGACGGACGCGACATCGACACGGCCCCACGCCCCGGCCAGTGCCTGCGCACGCTGCTCCGCGAGAACGCGACGTTCGCCGTCAAGAAGGGCTGCGACGCCGGCGACTGCGGTGCGTGCAGTGTGCTTCTCGACGGCGCGCCCGTGCACTCGTGCGTCGTCCCCGCGCATCGCGCCGACGGCGCCGAGGTGACGACGGCCGCGGGACTCGGCGAGCCGGGCGATCTGCACACGACGCAACAGAACTTCGCCGATGCGACCGGCTTCCAGTGCGGTTTCTGCACCGCCGGCATGGTCGTGACAGCGTCGGCCCTCGACGACGCTCAGCGCGCGGACCTGCCGAGCGCACTGAAGGGAAATCTGTGCCGCTGCACGGGATATCGCTCGATCTGCGACGCCGTCGCCGGCGTGAAGGCCGTCGAGAACGACGAACCGGGCGACTCGTTCGGGCGGTCGGTGCGTCCACCCGCCGCCGAGCGCGTCGTGTCGGGTCGCGAGCCCTTCACGCTCGACACCACGATGCCCGGGGTCGCACACATCGCCGTGCTCGGCAGCCCCGTCGCGCACGCCCGCATCGTATCCATCGACACGAGCGCCGCCGAGAGCCTGGACGGCGTGCATGCCGTTCTGACGCACCGTGATTCGCCCGACGTGTACTTCTCGACGGCGCGCCACGAGAACCGTGCCGACGATCCCGACGACACCCTCGTGTTCGACACCGTCGTGCGGTTCGTCGGCCAGCGCGTCGCCGCCGTGGTCGCCGAGTCGGTGGACGCCGCACGCCGCGCCGCCGCGCTGATCACGGTCGAGTACGACGAGTTGCCGGCCGTCCACGACCCGGACGCCGCGAGCGCCCCGGACGCCCCGCGCCTGCACGGCGACAAGTCGCACGAGTCCCGGATCGCCGATCCCGCACGCAATCTCGTCGCCGAGTTGCACGGTCACGTCGGGGACGTCGAAGCCGGGCTCGCCGAGGCGCGCAGCACCGGCGCCGTCGTCGAGAACACGTGGCAGACGGCGCGCGTCCAGCACGTCCATCTCGAGACGCACGGCGCGATCGGCTGGCTCGACGACGACGGCCGGTTGACGATCCGGTCGAGCACGCAGGTCCCGTTCCTCGTCCGCGACGAGATCGCCCACATCTTCGGCCTGGACCGCAGCCGGGTGCGCGTGCTCGCGGCCCGCGTCGGCGGCGGCTTCGGCGCGAAGCAGGAGATGCTGCTCGAGGATCTCGTCGCGCTCGCCGTCCTGAAGACGGGCAGGCCGGTGCAGTTCGAGTTCACGCGCGAGGATCAGTTCACCGTCGCACCGTGCCGTCATCCGATGCGCGTGAAGGTCCGGGTCGGCGCGGGTGGCGACGGCGTGCTCACCGCGCTCGCGATCGACGTCCTGTCGGATGCGGTGCGTACGGCAATCATTCGGTCGGCGTCATGTTCCATGCCTGCAGCGAGTCGACGGCGCTGTACCGCAGCCCGAACAAGAAGGTCGACGCGCACGCCGTCTACACCAACAATCTCCCGTCGGGCGCCTTCCGTGGATACGGCCTGGGCCAGGTGATCCATGCGATCGAGTGCGCGCTCGACGAACTCGCGGCCGAACTCGGCATCGACCCCTTCGAACTCCGCCGCCGCAACGTCGTCGTGCCCGGCGACGATCTGGTCGACGCCGAGGTGCAGCGCGACGATCTGACGTTCGGCAGCTACGGACTCGATCAGTGTCTCGACCTCGTCGAGGACGCGATGCGCCGCGGCAATGGCGCGAGTGCACCCGACGGCTGGAGGACCGGTGAGGGGATGGCGGCGTCGATGATCGCGACGGTACCGCCGCGCGGCCACTTCGCGACGGCGTCGTGCACGCTCACCGTGGACGGCCGCTTCGAGGTGCGTGCCGGCACAGCCGAATTCGGCAACGGCACGTCCACCGTCCACACCCAGATCGCGGCGTCGGCGCTCGGCACGACCGCCGACCGGATCACCCTGTTCCAGTCGGACACCGACATCACCGAACACGACACAGGCGCATACGGTTCCGCGGGCAGCGTCGTCGCGGGCACCGCCGTGCGCGACGCCGCGCGCCGCCTCGCCGACACCCTGATCGCGACGGCACGCGCCGTGAGCGGCGGCACCGGCGACGCCTGGCTCACGAACGACGGCGTCGCGATCGACGACGCCCTCGTCCCGTACGGCGACCTCGTGCGGGGCGGTCCGATCACCGCCGACGGCAACAACGGCGGCAGCCCGCGCTCGCTCGTGTTCAACGTGCAGGGCTTCCGCGTCGCGGTGAACGAGACGACCGGTCAGGTGAAGATCCTGCAATCGGTGCAGGCGGGCGACGCCGGGACGATCCTCAACCCCAACCAGTGCCGGGGCCAGGTCGAGGGCGGCGTCGCGCAGGCGATCGGCTCCGCTCTGTTCGAGGAGATGCTGCTCGAGAACGGCCGCGTCACGAATCCCACGCTGCGCGGCTATCACATCCCGCAGCTCTCGGACGTTCCCGAGACCGAGGTGTACTTCGCCGACACGTACGACGAGGTCGGCCCGCACGGGGCGAAGTCGATGAGCGAGTCGCCGTACAACCCGGTCGCACCGGCACTGTCCAACGCGATCGCGGACGCCGTCGGCGTCCGGCTCCGGACACTACCGATGACGCCGGCCCGGATCTGGGCGGCGATGCGCGACACGCAGGACGGGTGACCGCGCCGGGCCGACGAAACGAGAAGACTCGATGCGGGTTCACCGCCTAGTCTTCTCGCCATGACCTCGTCTCACGCCGCCGACGCCCACGACCGCATCCGGGTACACGGCGCACGGGTGAACAACCTCCAGGACGTGAGCCTCGACTTGCCGAAACGTCGCCTCACCGTCTTCACCGGCGTGTCCGGGTCGGGCAAGAGTTCGCTCGTGTTCGGGACGGTCGCGGCCGAGTCGCAGCGGCTCATCAACGAGACGTACAGCGCGTTCGTGCAGGGGTTCATGCCGTCGCTCGCGCGTCCCGACGTCGACGTCCTCGAGGGCCTGACGACCGCGATCATCGTCGACCAGGAACGCATGGGCGCCAACCCGCGCTCGACCGTCGGCACCGCGACGGACGCCAACGCGATGCTGCGCATCCTGTTCAGCCGGCTCGGGCAGCCGCACATCGGCTCGCCGCAGGCGTTCTCCTTCAACGTGGCGTCGATCAGCGGGGCCGGCGCCGTCACCGTCGAGAAGGCGGGCCGCACCGTCAAGGAGCGGCGCGCCTTCAGCGTCACCGGCGGCATGTGTCCCCGGTGCGAGGGCATGGGCACGGTCTCCGACTTCGATCTCACCGCGCTCTACGACGACACGAAGTCGCTGAACGAGGGCGCCCTCACGATCCCCGGTTACTCGATGGACGGCTGGTACGGCCGCATCTTCCGGGGTGCCGGGTTCTTCGATCCCGACAAGCCGATCGCGACCTTCACGAAGCGGCAGCTCGACGATCTGCTCTACAAGGAGCCCACGAAGATCAAGGTCGACGGCATCAACGTCACGTACGAGGGACTGATCCCGAAGATCCAGAAGTCGATGCTGTCGAAGGATCGTGAGGCGATGCAGCCGCACATCCGGGCGTTCGTCGACCGCGCGATCACCTTCCAGACGTGTCCCGAGTGCGGCGGCACACGCCTGAGCCCCGAGGCGCGGTCGTCGACGATCGAGGGCAAGAGCATCGCCGACGTGTGTGCGATGCAGATCAGCGACCTCGCGGAGTGGGTCCGCGGGCTCGACGAGCCGTCGGTCGCGCCGCTGCTCGACGCCCTGCGCGACACGCTCGACTCGTTCGTCGAGATCGGGCTCGGCTACCTGTCGCTCGACCGCCCCGCGGGCACGCTGTCGGGTGGTGAGGCGCAGCGCACCAAGCTGATTCGTCATCTCGGGTCGTCGTTGACCGACGTCACGTACGTGTTCGACGAGCCGACGATCGGGTTGCACCCGCACGACATCGACCGGATGAACACGCTGCTCCTGCAACTGCGCGACAAGGGCAACACGGTGCTCGTCGTCGAACACAAGCCGGAGGCGATCGCGATCGCCGATCACGTCGTCGACATCGGTCCCGGTGCCGGTACCGACGGCGGGCGGATCGTGTTCGAGGGGACGGTCGCCGAACTGCGCGAGGCGGACACACTCACGGGCCGCCACCTCGACGATCGCACGACGCTCAAGGACGCCGTCCGCGAGCGGTCGGGTGCCCTCGAGATCCGGGGGGCGAACAGCCACAACCTCCGCGACGTCGACGTCGACCTTCCGCTCGGCGTACTCACCGTCGTCACGGGTGTCGCCGGATCGGGCAAGAGTTCGCTGATCACGGGCTCGGTCGCGCGCCGCGACGGCGTCGTGACGATCGATCAGGCCGCGATCAAGGGCTCGCGGCGCAGCAATCCCGCAACCTACACGGGCCTGCTCGACCCGATCCGCAAGGCGTTCGCGAAGGCCAACGGCGTCAAGCCCGCCCTGTTCAGCGCGAACTCCGAGGGCGCGTGCCCGAACTGCAACGGCGCCGGAGTGGTGTACTCCGACCTGGCGATGATGGCCGGCGTCGCGACGACGTGCGAGGTGTGCGAGGGCAAGCGCTTCATGGCCGAGGTCCTCGAGTACACCTTCGGCGGCAAGGACATCAGCGAGGTCCTGGGAATGTCGAGCGCGCAGGCCGAGGAGTTCTTCGCCGGCGGCGACGCGAAACTCCCTGCTGCGCACAAGATCCTGCGTCGACTCGTCGACGTCGGGCTCGGATACGTGAAGCTCGGCCAGCCGCTCACGACACTGTCGGGCGGCGAACGGCAGCGCCTCAAGCTCGCGTCTCACATGGGTGAGAAGGGCGAGGTGTACGTGCTCGACGAGCCGACGACGGGCCTGCACCTCGCGGACGTCGAGCAGCTCCTGGCGCTGCTGGACCGGCTCGTCGACTCGGGCAAGTCGGTGATCGTCATCGAGCATCATCAGGCCGTCATGGCGCACGCCGACTGGATCGTCGACCTCGGGCCCGGCGCGGGCCACGACGGTGGGCAGATCGTGTTCGAGGGAACCCCCGCCGACCTCGTCGCGGATCGGTCGACCCTCACAGGACGCCATCTCGCCCAGTACGTCGGGGCGTGAGGCGCTAGCGGCTGACCGCCTTCTTGTAGCGGTGGATCGCGAACGGCACGAATACGACGAGGATCGCGACCGACCACAGCACCGACGCGAGTTCGGCGTGACGCAGCGGCCACACGTCGGGCGGCGGGACGGCCGGATTCGTGTTGCCGAAGAGATCGCGCGCCGCCTGCGTCACGGCCGAGACCGGATTCCATTCGGCGATCACGCGCAGCGGGCCGGGTAGCGACGACGGATCGACGAAGGTGTTCGCGATGAACGACAGCGGAAAGATGACGATGAAACTTGCATTGTTGAACACTTCCGGCGTCCTGATCCACATGCCGACGACGGCCATCACCCACGACAGCGAGTACGCGAACAGCAGCAGGAGCAGGTAGGCGGCGAGCGCCCGCAGTGGGTCGGTGTGGATGCGCCAGCCGACGACGAGTCCCGTCAGCGACATCACCGCGAGGCTCACGACGTTGATGAGGACGTCGGACGTCGTGCGGCCCACGAGCACCGCGGACGACGACATCGGCAGCGACCGGAAGCGGTCGATGATGCCCTTCTGCAGATCCTCGGCCATGCCGAGGCCCGTCCAGGTCGAGCCGAAGATGACGGTCTGCGCGAAGATTCCGGCGATGAGGAACTCGCGGTAGGACAGTCCGGGGATGTCGATCGCGTTCCCGAACACGTACGCGAACAGCAGGACGAACATGATCGGCGACAGGATCGTGAACACGAGCAGATCCGGAACGCGCTTGATCTTGATGACGTTGCGCTTCGCGATCGTGATGCCGTCGCCGAGCGCGTACCCGATCGTGCTCATCGGTCCTTCTCCTTCGCTGCGCCGTCGTCGCCGTCGACCTCGCGTCCGGTGAGGGTCAGGAAGACCTCGTCCATCGTCGGACGGCGCAGCCCGACGTCGAACACCTCGATGTCGGCCCGCGAGAGCCTGGTCAGTGCGTCGACGAGCGAGTCGGCGCCTGCGTCCACCGGAAACGTCACTCTGCGTGCCTTGACGTTGACGTCGATGTCGCCGGCCGACACGTCGCCGAGGACGGAGCGGATCCGGTCCAGGTCGGTGCCGTTCTCGACGCTGAGCTCGATCCGTTCGCCGCCGATGCGCTCCTTGAGTGCGTCGGCGGTTCCGCGCGCGATGACGCGGCCGCGGTCGATCACGGCGACGTCGTCGGCGAGCCGTTCCGCCTCGTCCATGTACTGCGTCGTGAGCAGGAGCGTCGTCCCGCGCGAGACGAGGTCGTCGATGACGTCCCACAGCGAGAGGCGTGCGCGGGGATCGAGGCCCGTCGTCGGTTCGTCGAGGAAGAGCACCTCGGGCTCGGCGACGAGTGCGCCCGCGAGATCGAGCCGGCGCCGCATCCCGCCCGAATAGCCCTTGACGGGCCGGTCGCCGGCCTCCGCGAGGTCGAACCGATCGAGCAGTTCGCGCGCTCGACTGCGTGCGGCGCGCGTACCCAGGTGATAGAGCCGTCCGACCATCTCGAGGTTCTCGAAGCCCGTCAGGTACTCGTCGACCGCCGCGTACTGGCCGGACGCACCGATGCGTGCGCGCAGGTCGTCGGCCTCCGCGACGACGTCGAGCCCGAGAACGCGCGCACTGCCCTCGGTGGGAGTGATCAGCGTCGTCAGGACCCGGACGGCCGTCGTCTTGCCCGCACCGTTGGGGCCGAGCAGCGCCATGACGGTGCCGCTCGGAACCCGCAGATCGATGCCGGCAAGCGCATCGAGGTCGCCGTACCGTTTGACCAGACCTTCGATGACGATCGCGTCGTCCGTGCTCGTGCCGTCTGTGATCGTGTCGCCTGTGATCGTGCCGTCCATACCGATCTCCTGCCGGTGTACCCATTCCCTCGACCACAACTCGTCAAGTGTGACCCCGGGCACCGACAGAAGTCATCGGAACGCAGCACTACTTCATCGCAGCACTACTTCATCGCCGAGGTGCTCGATGCGAGAGACCGCACGGACAGCGCGGTGAAGACTGCGGCAGCAGTCAGGGCGACCGGGATCGTGACGATCAGGGCACCCGTGTCCAGGTTTCCCGCCCAGGCCCACGGGACGTACATCCCGAACGCCGACCGAAGCCCGTCGTTGCCGCCGACGAGCACACCGGCGATCGTGCCGGCGACCGCGACCAGCAAGGTCGGGAGAAGTCCGACGGACGAGGTCAGGAACGTACCGAACGCCAGCAGCATCATCCCGAAGACCACGAACACCACACCGATCCGAAGCCCCACGACGAACCCGGGCCCGATGACGAACACCGAACCGGCCACAGCAGACGTGAGAACGAGACTCTCCGCCGCGATCAGCCGACGAGCATGTTTCCGAACGGAGACAGGACGGATCGCGATCCCGCGAGCACCGCGTCGCCACCGCGACACCGCGATCAGGGGCAGAACGGAGCACCCGAGCGGAAGAACGAGAAGCGCGAAGACCGTCGCGGTCTCGCCGGGCTCCAGGTACCGGCGCAGCCAGCCGACCGTCACGATCGCCAGCGCCGTCAGGACGAGGAGCCCGGATCCGCGGAGCGCAGCAGCCGGCATGCGATCGAGAATCCCGAGGGATCCGCGTCGCGGCCGCGCGGTCGGCCCCCCGGAAGCGGCAGCGCCGAGTGAGGTCTCGACTACTCGCCCGCCGCTCGGCATCCGCCGCATTCTGCTGTCCGACCGGGCCGACACTCCGGCTCGCGCGAGGACGAGCGCGGTACCGCTGATCAGCGAGAGTGCCACGGCTACAACCGAACCGGAGATCACGACCCCGTTCAGCGCTTCACCGTTCGCATGTGTTCCGATCAGACTCAGGGTGGGCCGGATCTGCCACGCCGACGGGACGAACGGCCAGAGACGGGTCTCGGCCGTCGTCGCCCCTGCGACGACGAGGAGCAGGGTGGCGACGAGCGCGCCACCGAATCCCGTTGCCTCGCCGACCAGTCGCACGAGAACGACGAAGGCCGTTCCCCCGAGCACACAGACCCACGCCAGCGTCGCCGTGTCCCGGAACGCCTCGCCGAGACCCGCCGTCCGTTCACCGATCACCGCGTAGGCGAGAAAGGCGGTCCCGACATGCGTCGAACAGAAGACGAGCATCCACCAACCCAGAACGCACGAACCGGCGAGGGTTCTGCGCCAAGGAGCGACGGATCGCACGTTCACGGCAGGACCGGCACGTCGTTCCGTGACCGCGATGTATGCCGCCACGGCTCCGACGAATCCCGGACCGACGGCGACGATCCACATGTTCTGATGTGCGAGAACACGTTCCCAGGTCGCCGGACCCGACGCCACCAGCAGAACCACGGACGCCAGCGACACGAGGCATACGACCGGCACGGCCAGCAGGATCGGTGACGGCACCCAGACCCGGAGCCCGGCGAGGACGGCGGATCCACGCACACGACCGCTGCCCCGAGCAGCCGACGGCACCGCATCGCTTCGCACGATCATCCCTGCGCCGCCGTCGTCACCGCGAAGTACGCCGCTTCGAGATCACCGTCGGGTGCGAAACCGGACAGGGACCCCGAATACGCCGTCCGTCCCGCAACGATGCACGTGACGTCGTCGGCGACGGCGGCGACCTCGCCGAGAACGTGGGAGGAGAAGAGCACGGCCTTCCCCGAGCTTCTCAGCCTGCGTACGAGTTCGCGGATCTCCCTGACACCTTCGGGATCGAGCCCGTTCTGCGGTTCGTCGAGGATGACGAGTTCGGGATCGCCGAGCAACGCGATCGCGGTCGCCAGGCGGCTACGCATGCCCGTCGAGAACGTGCGAGCGCGACGATGCTGGACGTCGGTCAGTCCTGCGATCGTCAGAGCACGGTCGACGGCACCGCCGTCCACTCCGATCAGCGATGCATGAACGGCGAGATTCCTTCGCGCGCTGAGGTGGCCGTAGAAGCTCGGGCCGTCGACCGACGCACCGACCCTCGCGAGCGACGACCGCGTCCACGGCTCGCCGAAGAGCCGTACGCTCCCGGACTGCGGCGGCAACAGTCCCAGGAGCACTCGCAGGGTCGTGGACTTCCCGGCTCCGTTCGGGCCGAGCAGTCCGGTCACCGACCCGGGCTTCACCTGCAGATCCACTCCGCGCAACACCTGCCGACGGCCTCGCCGTCGCCACACCTGCGTCATCTCGACGATCATGCGAACACGCTCGCATTCGACGCCGCGGCGGCACATCCGCCGACGGAACGAACCGGTCGTCTCCTCCTGTCGTAGGAGATGACCTTCCGCCGGGCCCCATGGCGGAAGATCCAGGGCACAACCGACCTGGTGCGGTCGTGGCGCTCCCGGCAAGAATCCGTCCGTGCCCGGGGGACTGTCGCGAATGCTGTCGAGCGACTCGACGACGAAACACCCTCGGCAACCCACCGGGCCCGGGCCGACGGTCGGCCGGACGGCGACGTCCGTGTTCGCACGGACGCACGGCGTCGATCGAGTGCTCGCAGCAGCGGGATCCGCCGTTGCCGCGCTCTACTGGGTCGCGGCCTCGTCTCCCGGCGCCGGTGCCTCGGATCTTGCTCTGGCACTGTCGAATACCGGCCTGGTCTGCTGTCTCCTGTTCCGCTCGGCCTTTCCGATTTCTGCCGCTTCCGTCACGGCGCTGCTGTGCGGTGCGATGGCCGCGGTCGGTCTGGTCGGCCCCACCCCGGTGAGCGTGTCGCCGCTGCTCGTCGCCGCGCCGTTGGCGCTGAGCGCGATCACCTACCGAGCTCCGGCTACGACCGCCGGGCTCGTCGCGCTGATCGCAGCGGCGATCGGAAGCGCTGCCAGCCCGATCGTGCAGAACTCCGCTGCACCGCTGTGGGCGTACAGCGCTCACCTCGCCGTTCTCCTGATCGTCCATCTCCGGGCGCGGTGGCGACGGAAGGAGCGAGCCTTCCGCCGGAAGGAGATCGAATCAAGGGCCGCCCTCGCGCGAGCGGACGAGCGCGACCGGCTCGCGTCGGAGCTGCACGACATCCTCGGCCACGGCCTCACCGTCATCCATGCCCACGCGAACGCCCGGCTGGCCCATGCCGATGCCGATGCCGATGCCGATGCGAGCACCGAGACCACCGATTCACTCCGCACGATCAGGTCGATCGCGAAAGCATCGATACGCGACCTGCGATTCCTGGTGGGAGCGACGAGTGCCCCGTCCGATGCGACACACGAGGGACTTCGCGAGATTCCCGGTCTGCTGGCGGCATCACGGACAGCCGGTGTCGATCTGCGAACATCGGTGCCCGATCCCGCAGCGCTGTCGACCTGGGACGCCGAAGTGAACGCCGATACGAGACACGTGATCGTTCGGTGTCTTCGAGAAGGTCTCACCAATGCGCTACGCCACGGCGACGCCTCCGGCCACGTCGACGTGGAACTGTCGCGCCACTCCGGCAACCTGGAGTTGGTGATCCGAAACAAGCCCTCGGACGTCGAGGCCGAGCGGCTCCGACCGCCCGGCACGGGGCTCTCGACCCTCCGACGACGCGTCGAGGCCGTGGGCGGGCACCTCGGTGCGGGCCTCGACGCCCACGTCTTCCGGCTGCAGGTCCAGCTGCCCCTCGACGTGAACCGGGCGGGGAGAGTTCGGTGATCAGAGTCGGAATCGTCGACGACCAGCCGCTCCTCGTCTCGGCATTCGCGGCACTCGTCGACACCGCCCCGGACATGAGAGCGGTTGCCACCGGACACGACGGCGACGACGCGATCGACCTGGCCACCACGCGACAGCTCGACGTACTCCTGCTGGACGTGAAGATGCCCGGTACGAGCGGGCTCGACGCCGCCCGCATCGTCGCCGGTATGCCCGACGCCCCGCGCATCCTCATGCTGACGACGTTCGATGTCGCCGACTACGTGATCGAGGCGCTCCGCAACGGTGCACACGGATTCCTCCTCAAGGACGCCGATACCGCCGAGTTCCTCGACGCGGTACGCACGGTGCATGCGGGCCGAACCGTCCTGGCAGCCGAAGCCGCAGGACACGTGGCCGAGGCACTGCGGTCCGCCCCACGAGCCCCGAGCACGATCCGCACCGACGTGACGCCGCGCGAACGCGACGTCCTGGTGCTCGTGGGCGAGGGCCTGACGAACCCTGAGATCGCGCATCGACTCTTCATCGCGGAGACCACCGTGAAGTCCCACGTCAGCAGCCTTCTGGCGAAACTCGGGTGCCGCGATCGCGTCGCTCTCGCCGTACTCGCCAACTCCCCCGAGCCGCCCCGCCCGCGCCCGCGGTGACCCTCAGCCGGTCACGCGTGCCGCCGTTCCGGCGTCGATCGGAACGACGATGCCCGAGATGTGGGCGCTGTCTCGGCTCGCGAGGAAGAGCACGACGCGGCTGACCTCGAACGGTTCGAGCCACGGGACGGGCTGTGCGTGCAACGACTCGAAGACGGGGGCGACGTCCTCGGGAGTCGGATTGTCGAGGTCGGGACGCAGGTGCGAGTACAGCGCGTGGTTGTGGATCATCGGCGTCGAGATGTTGCCGGGCGCGACGGCGTTGACGGTGATGCCGTGATCGGCGAGGTCGAGCGCCGAACTCTTGGTGAGCCCGATGACGCCCCATTTCGACGCCGCGTACGCGGCCATGTTGGGACCACCGCTGCGGCCCAGCATCGACGACACCGTGACGATGCGCCCGTACCCGCGCGCGATCATCCCGGGGGCGACGGTCGCGATCGTGTTGAACACGCCCGTCAGGTTCGTGCCGATCGCCTCGTCCCACCGTCCGCTCGACATCGACTGGACGGGCGACGGGATCGAGACGCCCGCGTTGGCGACGGCGATGTCGATGCGGCCGAACTCCGCCTCCGCGCTCGTGACGACGTGCTCCATCGCCCCTCGGTCTGCCGTGTCGGCGCGCAGGGCCAGGACGCGGCGCCCGGTCGCCTCGACCATCCGCACCGTCTCGGCGAGGTCCTCCTCGGTCGCGAGCGGATAGTCGACGTGGGGTGAGCCGTCGAGCCGGTCGCACAGCACGACGTCGGCCCCCCGCTCCGCGAATGCGAGCGCATGCGCGCGCCCCTGCCCTCGTGCACCGCCCGTCACGAGTGCCACCTGCCCGTCGAAAGCGTGCTCCATCGGCTCTCCTTGCCCTCCACTCGATCGTCGCCGACCGACGCCGCGCATGTGCGCACTTCGGCGAGGCGCTGTCGACTCACACCCTGTCGCGCCGCGGATGTGACGGGACCCACTCCTCCCGGTGACCAGGAGTTGCAGGTGCGCAGTCCGCCGCTGCCGTTCACTCCGGCACCTGTGATCGCCTAGATTCGACATGTGAGCGCACAAGACCTCCCCGCCCCGCTCCGGCGAGCACTCGTCACCGTCGCCCGCACGCCACGCCTGCTCGTGGCGTCGGACTACGACGGCACGATGGCGCCCATCGTCTCCGATCCCGAGAAGGCGTTTCCGCTGCCGGAGGCCGTACGGGCGCTGCGCTCGATCGCGAATCTCCCCGGCACGGCGGCCGCCGTCGTGTCGGGCCGCGCGCTCAAGGACCTCGCGGTGCTCTCGCGCCTGCCGGCCGAGGTGCAACTCGTCGGCAGCCACGGGTCGGAGTTCGACGCCGGGTTCATCCACGCGATCGACGCCGAGGCCCGCGACCGGCTCGAACAGATCACGCGCACGCTCGAGGAGATCGCGGCGCGTCACGCCGGCACCGCCGTCGAGGCCAAGCCCGCGAGCGTCGCCCTGCACGTCCGCAACGCCGAACCCGCCGCCGCCCAGTACGCGCTGAACGAGGCCCGCGCCGAACTGCCGTCGTGGCCCGGTGTCCAGGTCACCGAGGGCAAGGCCGTCATCGAGTTCGCGGTCATCGCGACCGACAAGGGACAGGCACTCGACATCCTCCGTCATCAGGAGGGTGCATCGGCGGCCGTGTTCATCGGCGACGACGTGACCGACGAGAAGGCGTTCCGCCGGTTGCAGGGCCCCGACGTCGGCATCAAGGTCGGCGACGGCGACACCCTCGCCGAGTACCGGATCGAGAGCCCCGAGCAGGTCGCGACGACGCTCGCGTTCCTGCTCGACGAACGCCGCACGTGGCTCTCGGGTGCCGACGCGTCGCCGATCGAGCGGCTCTCGATGCTCGCGAACCCCCGCACCGTGGCGCTCGTGACGCCCGACGCCACGCTCACGTGGCTGTGTCACCCGGAACCCGATTCGGCCGCGGTGTTCGCGCACCTGCTCGGCGGCACGGCGGCCGGTCACTTCACGGTCGGCCCGCAACGGCACGGCCTGCCGCTCAGCCAGCGCTACGTCGACGGCACGATGACGGTGCAGACGCGCTGGGCGAGCCTGTCCGTCACCGACTACCTGCCGCACGACGTGGGACCGGGACGCACCGACTTCACGCGCGTCGTCAGCGGCCGCGTGCCCGCCGTCGTGACGTTCGCGCCGCGCCCCGAGTTCGGCCAGTCGCAGGTCTCGTTCGAGATCGTGCCCGACGGCCTGCGCGTGCACGGCACGAACGATCCGTACGTGCTGCGCTCCCCCGGCGTCGAGTGGCACGTCACGACGGACGGCAATCAGGAGACGGCACACGCGACGATCGATCCGTCGGCAGGCGACGTGGTGCTCGAACTACGATGCGGCACAGAGGACATCGGGCCGTCGGTGATGACGGAGAACGAGCGCCGCGCGCTCGCCGAGTCGTACTGGCGCGACTGGGTCGGCGACCTCGAACTGCCCGGCGTGAAGCCCGATCTCATGAAGCGCTCGGCACTCACGCTGCGCGGCCTCGTGCACGCGGATTCCGGGTCGATCATGGCGGCGGCCACGACGTCGCTGCCCGAGGAGATCGGCGGTGTCCGAAACTGGGACTACCGCTACTGCTGGCTTCGCGACGCCGCGCTCACGGCGTCGGCGCTGGTCTCGCTCGGCTCGCTCGGCGAGGCCGAGGACTACCTCGACTGGGTGCACACGGTGCTCGAGAGCCTGCCCGGCCCCGAACGCCTCCATCCGCTCTACACGCTGTGGGGCACGGCGCTGCCGCCCGAGGCCGTGATCGACTCGCTGCCCGGGTACGCCGGGTCGCGGCCGGTGCGCGTGGGCAACGCCGCCAACCAGCAGGTGCAGCTCGACGTCTTCGGCCCGATCGTCGAACTCGTCTCGCACCTCGCACACGCGCGCGAGAAGAAGGGGCTCCGGCCCGGCGTCGCGCTCGCCGATCGCGACTGGGAACTCGTGCAGGCGATGGTCGAGGCCGTCGAGCGCCGGTGGTTCGAGCCCGACCACGGTATCTGGGAGATCCGCGACAACCCGCGTCACCACGTGTACTCGAAGGTCATGGGCTGGGTGACGGTCGATCGGGCGCTCACGCTCGCCCAGCACTTCGGACGGCCCGCAGGCACGAACTGGAAGGCGCTGCGCGACGAGATCGCCGCGGAGGTGCTGGAGAAGGGCTGGAACGACGACGTCCGTTCGTACACCGCCGCGTACGACGGCACCGACCTCGACGCCGCGACCCTGCACATCGGGCTGTCGGGCCTGATCGATCCGCAGGACGAACGGTTCCGGCTCACCGTCCTCGCGACCGAAGCGGAACTGCGCAGCGGTTCGACGGTCTACCGCTATCACCACGACGACGGCCTCCCCGGCACGGAGGGCGGCTTCCACCTGTGTGCTGCATGGCTCGTCGAGGCGTACCTGCTCGTCGGCGCGCGCTCGCAGGCGGAAGCACTGTTCGCGCAACTCGTCTCGGCAGCGGGCCCGACCGGCCTGCTCAGCGAGGAGTACGACCCCGTCGCCGAGCGGTCGCTGGGCAATCACCCGCAGGCGTACAGCCACATCGGCCTGCTGCGGTGCGCACAGCTCCTCGCCTGAACGACGCCGTCCGAACCCCGACGCTCCCCGATTCGTGGTCGCGCTCCCTCACCAGGGTCAGCGTGAGCGCGAATCGGGGAGCGTCGGCGATTGGTCTCGTTCCACCGATATCCGCTACAGTCTTATGGTAATGGTTCCCAATTGCGATAAGACAGGACGTACCCCGTGCGCGTGACGCCGATTCTCCGAACCGCTGCCGCCGCGACCGGCCTCGTGCTCGGTGCCGCAGCCCTCACGGCCTGCGGCTCGTCGCCGACCGGTGACGACGAGCTGACCGTCGTGGCCTCGACGAACGTGTGGGGCAGCGTCGCACAGGCCGTCGCGGGAGACTTCGTCCAGGTCGAGTCCATCATCGAGGACCCGAGCGCCGACCCGCACTCGTACGAGGCGAGCCCGGCCGACGCCGCGGCACTGATCGACGCGTCGCTCGTCGTCTACAACGGCGGCGGCTACGACCACTTCGTCGACGACGTCGTCGCGGGCGACACCGATCAGCGCAGCGTCGCCGCATTCGACCTCTTCGAGGACGGCGCGCACGCCGGCGAATCGCACGATCACGGCACCGACGATCACGATCACGGCACCGACGATCACGATCACGATCACGGTCACAGCCACGGCGCCGTCAACGAGCACGTCTGGTACGACCCCGCGACCGCGATCGCCGTCGCGCACGCCGTCGCCGACAACCTCGCGGCCCTCGACCCCGCCAACGCGGAAGCCTACGAGCGGAACGCGATGTCGTTCGAGAGCGGGATGGCCGCCGTCACCGACATCACCGGCGAGATCGCACAGAACCACCCCGGTGCCCGCGTCGCACAGACCGAGCCGATCGCGCAGTACCTCATCGAGGGCGCGCAGCTCACCGACGCGACACCCGAGGAGTTCCAGAACGCCATCGAGAACGGCACCGACCCGTCGCCGACGTCGATCGCCGCGGCACGCGGGCTCATCGGCGACGGCTCCGTCGAAGCGCTGGTCTACAACATCCAGACCGAGGACCGCGTGACGCAGGACCTCCGTGCCGTCGCCGAGCAGGCGGGCGTTCCGGTCGTCGAGGTTACGGAGACCCTGCCCGAGGGCGTGGACTACATTCGGTGGCAGACCGAGGCGGCCCAGTCGCTCGCCACCGCGCTCGATCGCTGAGTCGCCGCCACCCGCTGATCGGCCGCCCCCGATCAGTCCCCGCTCTCCTGGAGTCCGCACCACCCATGCCACCGAATCCGTCCGCACCCGACCCCGAGAGTCGCTCCGCCGCAGTGGAGCTGAGGGGAGCCGAACTCTCGTTCGGTGATCGCGTGCTGTGGCAGGGCCTCGACCTGTCGATCGCGCCCGGCGAGTTCGTCGCGATCCTCGGGCCGAACGGCTCGGGCAAGACGTCGCTGCTGCGGGTGCTCCTCGGCGAGCTCGATCTCGTGTCGGGAAGCGCCGAGATCGCGGGAATCCCTGCCCAGCGGGCGAATCGGAACGTCGGCTACGTCCCGCAGCAGAAGTCGATGGACGAGGGCCTGCCGCTGCGCGGGCGCGATCTCGTCGGCCTCGGTGTCGACGGCCACATGTGGGGTACCGGACTGCTGCGCCGTCGCCGCCGGATGCAGATCGTCGACGACGCGATCCGCAAGGTCGGCGCCGAGGCGTTCGCCGACGCCCCCGTCGGCCTGATGTCGGGCGGTGAGCAGCAACGGCTGCGCATCGCGCAGGCACTCGTCGGCGATCCGTCGGTGCTGCTGTGCGACGAACCGCTGCTGAGCCTCGACCTCGCGAACCAGGATCTCGTCTCCTCGCTCATCGACCGCAGGCGTCACGAACACGACACCGCCGTGCTGTTCGTGACGCACGAGATCAACCCGATCCTCCCGCTCGTCGATCGCGTCCTCTATCTCGTGGACGGGCAGTTCCGCATCGGCACACCGACGGAGGTCATGACGTCCGAGGTGCTCTCGGAGCTGTACGGGACGGACGTCGAGGTGCTGCACGTGCGCGGCCGCCTCGTCGTCGTCGGCACCGGCGACGCGATCGACGCGCTCGGAAGCGCGGGCGGGCTGCGTCCCGGCGAAGGAGTCCACCACCACGACGGAGATCACTGATGAGCGACCGCTTCACCGACGCGATGTCGCGCATGTTCGAGTTCTCCATCACCGGAGATCTGCTGCGGTACGACTTCGTGCAGCAGGCGCTCGTCGCGGGTGCGATCCTGGGATTGCTCGCGGGCATCATCGGCCCGCTCATCATCAGCCGGCAGATGTCGTTCGCCGTGCACGGCACGAGCGAACTCTCGCTCACGGGCGCGTCCGCCGCGCTGCTCGTGGGAATCGGGGTCGGGACGGGCGCGATCATCGGCTCGGTCGTCGCTGCCGTGCTCTTCGGCCTGCTCGGCGCGAAAGCACGCGACCGCGACTCGGTGATCGGCGTGATCATGTCGTTCGGTCTCGGCCTGTCGGTGCTGTTCATCTGGTCCTACGACGGCCGCACCGGCACGAGTTTCTCGCTGCTCATCGGGCAGATCGTCGCGCCGGGCGGGCAGGGCCTCGCGCTGCTCACCGTGTGCGCGGTGTTCGTCGTGCTCGTCCTCGCCGTCATCTACCGGCCGCTGCTCTTCGCGAGCACCGACGCCGAGGTGGCCCGCGCACGCGGCGTCCCGGTGCGCGCGCTGTCGATCGTGTTCGCGGTCGTCCTCGGCGTCACCGCCGCGCTCGGCGTCCAGGTCGTCGGCGCACTGCTCGTGATGGCGCTGCTCATCACGCCCGCGGCGGCGGCGAGCTACGTGACGGCCAATCCGCTCACCACGACGATCCTCGCGGTCGTGTTCGCGGAGATCGCCGCGGTCGGCGGCATCCTGCTCTCGCTCGCCCCCGGCGTCCCGGTCTCGAGCTTCGTCACGGCGATCTCGTTCGCGATCTACGTGCTGTGCCGCATCTTCGGCCGCAGCCGCCGACGCAGTGCGGGGCGCGTGACCACCGGCCACGGCCACGCACACGCGCACTGACCCACGGCTCGCACCGGCTCACAGTTCGCGCTGTCCCGGGATCGACGCGACGAGCGTCCGCGTGTACTCCTGCTCGGGTTCGCGGAGGATCTGCCACGGCGTCCCCTCCTCGACCACACCGCCCGACCCGAGCACCACGACGCGGTGCGACAGCCGGTCGATCACGGCGAGATCGTGACTGATGAACAGGCACGCGAACGCATGGCGCCGCTGCAGTTCCTCGAACAGATCGAGGACGGCAGCCTGCACCGACACGTCGAGCGCACTCGTCGGCTCGTCGGCGACGAGCAGTTCGGGCCCGAGGACGAGCGCCCGCGCGAGATTCGCACGCTGGCGCTGACCTCCGGACAACTCGTGCGGATATCGGTCCACGACGCCCTTCGGCAGGTGCACCGAGTCGAGGACGTCCTCGACCGACCGGCGCACCGCTGCGCCGCGGGTACTGCCGTGGACGACGAGCGGCTCGGCGACGCAGTCCCCGACGGTGAGCCTCGGGTTCAGCGCCGTCGCCGGATCCTGGAAGACGAAGCCGATCCGGCGCCGCACGTCCCGCAACTGCCGCCGCGACAGTGCGAACAGGTCCTCGCCGTCGATCGTCACCGTGCCCGACGTCGGCCGCTGCAGCGCTGCGACGCAGCGCCCGATCGTCGACTTCCCCGAACCCGACTCGCCGACGAGCCCGATCGTCTCGCCGCGATGCACCCGGAACGAGACGTCGTCGACCGCCCGGAACCGGTGACGCCCGGCACCCGGGAACTCGACGACGAGACGATCGACGTCGAGCACCGGCGGCCCCGTTCTGTCGACGGGCCGCAACGACTCGGCGGGCGCGAGCGCCGGCACCGCGTCGAGCAGCGCCCGCGTGTACTCCGCTGCCGGGGAACGGAACAGCTCGTCGACGGGTGCCTCCTCCACGACGACGCCGTCGCGCATCACCACGACCCGATCGGCGACGTCCCGGACGACACCCATGTTGTGCGTGACGAGCACGATCGCGCAGCCCAGGCGGTCGCGGAGATCGAGCAGCAGCCGCAGGATCTCGGCCTGCACCGTCACGTCGAGGGCCGTCGTCGGCTCGTCGGCGAGGATCACCTCGGGATCGTTCGCGATCGCGATCGCGATCATCACCCGCTGCTTCTGCCCGCCCGACAGCTCGTGCGGATAGAACTTCCACCTGCGCTCGGGTTCCGGGATCCCCACGGCGTCGAGGAGTTCGACGGCACGCTCGCGCGCCTCCGCCCTGGTGCGGCGGCGCCCGCCCGCGGCCGGGTGCGCGCGGAGCGCCTCGACGAGCTGCGAGCCGACGGTGCACAGCGGATCGAGCGCCGCGCCGGGCTCCTGGAACACCATCGCGACGTCCTTGCCGCGCAGCGCCGTCCACTGCTTGTCCGACAGGTGCGAGACGTCGGTTCCACCGAGTACGACGCGCCCGCTCACGTGGGCCGTCGGCGGGAGCAGGCCGATCGCGGTGCGCGCCGTCACCGATTTGCCGGACCCGGATTCGCCGACGACGGCGAGCACCTCGCCGGGTCGCACCCGGATCGTCACTCCCCGTACGGCGTCGAGCGGCCCGGCGTCGGTGTCGAACGAGACGGTCAGCGATTCGACGTCGAGCGCGTTCGCCGCTGCCGCATCGGTCTCGGGAGTTGTCGTCGTCATGATTCCCTCTTCGTTCGACGGCGCGTGCGCAACAACGGATTCATGCTCTCGCTCAACGACTCTCCGACGAGCGTCATCCCGAGCACGACGAGCACGATCGCGAGCCCCGGGAACACCGACGTCCACCAGATGCCGTTGGAGATGTCGGGCAGCGCCTTGTTGAGGTCGTAGCCCCACTCGGCCGCCGACGTCGGTTCGATGCCGAAGCCGAGGAACCCCAGCCCCGCGAGGGTGAGGATCGCCTCGGCCCCGTTGAGCGTCACGATCACCGGAAGCGACGACGTCACGTTGGAGAAGATGTGCCGCCGCAGAATCCGGCCCGTCGACGCGCCCGACACCCGCGCGGCGTCGACGTACGGTTCCGTCTTCACCGCGAGCGTCGCATTGCGGACGACGCGGAAGTACTGCGGCACGAAGATCGCGGTGATCGCGATCGCCGCCGACAGCACACCACCGAAGCTCGACGACTGCCCACCCGCGACGACGATCGACACGACGATCGCGAGCAGCAGCGTCGGGAACCCGTACAGCGCGTCCATCACGAGCACGAGAACCCGGTCGGGCCAGCGGCCGACGTATCCCGAGATCAGGCCCAGCGGAAGCCCGATCGCGAGCGACACCACGAGCGAGATCGTGATGACGAGCAGCGCCGTCCTGGCTCCGTAGAGCACGCGGGAGAGCACGTCCTCGCCGCGTACCGAGGTGCCCAGCAGGTGATCCGCGCTGGGCGCCGCCTGCCGCGCGAACTCGACTCCACCGGCCGACGTCTGCGAGAAACCGTAGGGCGCGAGCACCGGAGCGAGCAGCGCGACGAGGACGAACCCACCGATGAGGATCAGTCCGGCGACGAGGGTCCAGCGCTGCAGACCGGACGTCGCCGCGAGGGCGCGCAGCGGCGCCGGCCGCCGCGACGGCCCCGACGAGAGTGCGCCCGCGTCGGGAAGAGCGGTTTCGACTGCCATCAGAACCTCACTCGGGGATCGACGATCGCGACGATCGCGTCGGTCACGAAACTGACGACGGCGACGACGAGCGCGATCGCCGTCACGATGCCCTGGACCGCGACGAAGTCACGGGCCTGCAGATAGCGGGAGAGCTCGAAGCCGAGTCCCTGCCACTCGAAGGTCGTCTCCGTGAGGATCGCCCCGCCGAGCAGCATCGCAATCTGCAGCCCGACGACGGTGACGACGGGAATCATGGAGTTGCGCAACGCATGCCGCCACGTGACGACGCGGTCCGGAACACCTCGCGCCTTCGCTGCGTCGACGTAGCCGGCCTGCAACGACTGGAGCAGGTTGACCCGCACGAGCCGCAGGAACACGCCCGCGGTGAGCAGGCCGAGTGCGAGCGCGGGAAGCACGGCGTGTGACAGGACGTCGAGAAGATATCCGGTGTCGCCGTAGAGGATCGCGTCGATCACCAGGATGTTCGTCTTCGGCGAGACGTTCTGCAACGCGAGCTGGGTGTCGATCGACGCCCGGCCCGCGACGGGCAGCCAGCCCAGCTGCACTGCGAAGACGAGCTTGAGCAGCATGCCGACGAAGAACACCGGCGCGGCGTAGAACAGGATCGCGAGGAGCCGCAGCCCGACGTCGGACGCACGGTCGCGGTGGGTCGCAGCGTAGATGCCGAGTGGTACGCCCACCACGAACGCGACGAGCAACGCCCAGAACGAGAGTTCCAGTGTCGCAGCACCGCTCGTGAGGACGACGTCCGCGATATCCCGGTTGTCGGTGGCGCCGCGACCGAAATCACCGCGCAGCAGCCCGGTCAGGTACTCCCAGTACTGCACGAGCAACGGCCGGTCGTAGCCCGCCTGGGCTCTGCGCTCGGCGAGCTGGTCGGGCGGGAGCCTGCCGCCGAGTGCCGCGGTGATCGGATCACCGACCACCCGCATGAGGAAGAACACGACGGTGACGAGAATCCAGGCGGTGGGCACGATGAGCAGCAGGCGCACACCGAGGTAGCGGGCGAGGGCACTGTATCTGCTCTGCGCACCCCGCCCGCCGCCACCCCCATCGGAGTCGACGAGCACGTCCGTGGCGGTGCTCATCCTCAGCCCTTCGAGATCGGGGTGAACCGGAACTTGAACGACGCGTCGAGCGTCGTCTCCACGCCGCTCACCTCCGACGTCGCGATCGCGACCTGCTGCCCTTCGAGCAGCGGCAGCGTCGAGATGTGGCCGGACGCCATCTTCTGCTGGATCTCCGCGATGATCTCGTCACGAGTCGCGGGATCGGTCTCACTGCGCTGACGGTCGATCAGTTCGGTGATCTCGGGATTCTCGAAGTGGTTGCCCAGGAAGTTGTCCGGCATGAAGAACGGCGTCAGGTAGTTGTCGGCGTCCGGGAAGTCCGGGTACCACCCGAGCTGGTAGGCCGGATAGACGTCGGACGTGCGCTCGTCGCTGTAGGTCGTCCACTCCGTCGACTGCAGGTCGACGGCGAAGAGCCCGGTCGCCTCGAGCTGCGCCTCGACAGCGGCGTACTCCTCCGACGAACTCGGCCCGTAGTGGTCCGGGCTGTACTGAAGGTTGAGAGGAACCGGTGTCGCGACGCCGGCCTCCTGCAGGAACTGTGCTGCGGCTTCGGGATTCGGGGCGCCGCCGTAGACCTCCTCGAACGCCGGGACGGAACCGTCGACGCCGCTCGGGATGTTCGAGTACGCGGGGCTGTAGGTGCCCTTGTAGACCCCCTCCGAGAGCGCGTTTCGGTCCACGAGCGACGCGATCGCCTTGCGCACGGCGAGCTTCTGCTCGGGTGTGTCACCCGGCATCGTGTTCAGGTTGAACACCATGTAGCGCAGTTCGCCGCCGGGACCGTGATGGACCTCGATGCCGTCGACCTGTTCGAGCGACTCCACGTCCGTCGGTGTGAGCGCGCGCCACGCGACGTCGATCGCCTTGTTCTGGATGTCGAGCTTGAGATTGTCCGAGCTCGCGTAGTACCGGAGCGAGACCGAGTTCGACTGCGGTTCACCGAGAATGCCGTCGTAGCCGTCGCGCCCGGAGAACGAGATCAGCTGGTTCTTCTCGTGGCTTCCGATCGTGTACGGACCCGCGAACGGCGCCCCGTCCACGACCGCGTTGTCGTCGAGCACCGCGTCGGCGGGGAACACCTCCTTGTCGACGATCGGGCCTGCCGGGCTCGCCAGCACCTGCGGGAAGGTCTGATCGTTCGGCGCCTTCAGCGTGAACTCGACGGTCGTGGCGTCCGGGGCCGCCACGGAGGCGAGATTGGCGAGCAGCGACGCCGGGCCGTTGGGGTCGTCGATCGCGACGACCCGATCGAACGAGTACTTGACGGTCTCGGCGTCGAGCGGGTTGCCGTTCTCGAAGGTGACGCCGTCGCGGAGTGTGCAGCGGTACACGACATCCGACGTGAACTCGCAACGCTCGGCGGCGTCCGGTTCGAGTTCGTCGCTGCCCGGCGCGTAGTTCAGGAGGAACGGATAGACCTGGTTCATCACCATGAACGATCCGTTGTCGTACGAGCCCGCGGGATCGATCGACGTCACGCGGTCGGTGGTGCCGACGACGAGCGAGCCGCCGTCGGCGGCGGCGGCTCCGTCGTCGGTGCGGCCCGACCCGCACGCGGCGAGCACGAGAACGCCCGCACCGAGCAGTGCGAGAGAAGGAAGGATGCGGCGAGAGCTGCTACGACGACGGAGCGAGGCGGGCGGCTGTCCGCCCGCCGAAGGGTGTCCCGAAACAGACATGTGAGTACTCGTTCCCCGGGCCGTTCGCAGCGTTCATCACACGACGTCCGTGGGCACGGAAGTGCCTCGCGGGGTCGCCGCTGCGGCGGTCCGATAGGTGGTGGTATCGGAATGCGAGCAAGGTACCCACAGGCGCGGACCTTCGCACGCCGAACGGAATCCGGAAATCCTCGCGTATGCGCGATACGGTCGAATCCCGGCACACCCCGATCCCCGACCGTCCGATATTCAGGAGCGACCATGCTCACGAAGCTGCACGACGCACTTCGCCTCCGAACATCACCCGGAATCTTCTTCTCCGCGTCGGCGGTGGCGCTCGTCTTCGTCGTCGCGACGATCGTCGCGACCTCCGCCGTCGACTCCGCCTTCGAGAGCGCATCGTCGTGGATCATGACGAACCTCGGCTGGTTCTACATCCTCGGCGTCTCCTCGTTCCTGATCTTCCTGATCTACATCGCGATGAGCCGATACGGATCGGTCCGGCTCGGCAGCGACGACGAGCGACCCGAACACTCGAATCTCACGTGGTTCACGATGCTGTTCGCGGCCGGCATCGGCACGATCCTGATGTTCTGGGGTGTCGCCGAGCCGATCTCACACTTCGCCGAACCGCCGATGGGCGATGTCGAACCCGGCACCGCGGCGGCCGCGAACGAGGCGATCGGCTTCACGCTCTACCACTTCGGCCTGCATACGTGGACGATCTTCGCGCTGCCCGCACTCGGGTTCGGCTACTTCATCTACAAGCGCAAGATGCCCCCGCGCGTGAGTTCGATCTTCGGCCCGATCCTCGGCAGCCGGATCTACGGTCCGATCGGCAAGACCATCGACGTCGTCGCCGTCGTGGGCACGATCTTCGGTGTCGCCGTCTCGGTCGGACTCGGTGTGCTGCAGATCAACGCCGGTGTCGCTCAGCTGTTCGGCTGGGGCGAGAGCGGCGCGGTCCAACTGCTCATCATCTTCGCCGTGACGGTCGTGGCCGGCATCTCCGTCGCACTCGGCCTCGAAAAGGGCATCAAGCGACTGTCGAACATCAACATCGGCCTCGCCGTGATGCTGCTGATCTTCGTCCTCGTGACGGGACCGACGCTGTTCCTGCTCAAGGGAACGGTCGAGGCCACCGGCACCTACCTGAGCTACCTTCCGACGCTGTCGTTCTGGAACGACACCTTCGCGGACACCGGCTGGCAGAACACCTGGACGGTCTTCTACTGGGCGTGGACGATCACGTGGTCACCGTTCGTGGGAATCTTCATCGCCCGCATCTCGCGCGGCCGCACCATCCGGGAATTCGTGTTCGGCGTGCTCGCGCTCCCCGTCACGTTCTCGGTCGCCTGGTTCGGCATCTTCGGAATGGGATCGTTCCATATCGAACTCGAAGGCGACGGCGGTCTCGTCGAGCGGGTCGTCGACGACGGCGACATCCCCGGTGCCCTCTTCGAGTTCCTCTCGAATTACCCCGCCGCCACGCTGATCTCGGCGATCGCGATCCTGATCGTGGTCGTCTTCTTCATCACATCGGTCGACTCCGCGTCGCTGGTGCTCGACTCGATGGCGTCGGGCGCCGACGATCGAGGCCCGCTGCACCAGCGGCTCTACTGGTGCGTACTCATGGGGCTCGTCGCTGCGACGCTGCTCGTCGCGACCGGTGAGGACGGGCTCGAAGCGCTCCAGATGGTCATCATCGTGGTCGGCCTGCCCTTCTTCGTGATGGGCTGGGTGATGATGTTCAGCCTCCTCAAGGGCATCAAGAACGACCTCGGCGCGAAGGCCGAACCCGTCACCCGGCAGTGGGAGGAGACGCACAGCCCGGAGGAGCTCGAGCGCCAGGAGGCCGCCCCGTCACCCGAGCCGATCGCGCCGACGTACCACATTCCCGACGAGAACGGCCACGACCGCAGCACGGGGAACGGCCGCGACGACAGCTGACCCCCGAGCCGGAACGGCTCCCGTCAGGCCTGCCGGCGGCCGCGGGCGATGTCCGACAGGACGACGCCCGCGGCCACCGAGGCGTTGAGCGACTCGACGGGGCCCGCCATCGGGATCGAGACGATCGCATCGCACGTCTCGCGGACGAGCCGAGCGAGTCCCTTGCCCTCCGACCCGACCACCACGACGATGGGAGTGGTGCCGTCGAGTTCGTCGAGCGACATGTCGCCGTCGGCGTCGAGACCCACGACCATCACGCCCTTCGACGCCCAGTCCTTGAGCGTGCGCGTGAGATTCGTGGCGCGCGCGACGGGCAGCCGCGCCGCGGCCCCCGCACTCGTCCGCCACGCGACAGCCGTGACCGCCGCACTGCGACGCTCCGGGATGAGCACGCCGTGGCCGCCGAACGCGGCGACGGATCGCACGACCGCGCCGAGATTGCGCGGATCGGTGATGTGATCGAGCGCGACGAGGAGCGGCTGCTCGTGGTTGTCGCGTGCGGCGGCGAGGAGGTCGTCGGGATGCGCGTACCGGTACGGCGGCACCTGCAGCGCGATGCCCTGATGCAGCCCGTTCGAGCTCATCCGATCGAGATCGGTGCGCGGCACCTCAAGGATCGAGATCCCGGTGTCGGCGGCGATCTGCACCGACTCCTTCAGCCGATCGTCGCTGTCGGTGCCCACCGCGACGTAGAGCGCCGTCGCGGGGACACCCGCGCGCAGGCACTCGACGACGGGATTGCGGCCGAGCACCATCTCGGGGCCCTCACCCTTTCCGCCCGGTCCGCGCCCCGCCGGGCCACGGCCGCCGCCGCGCTGCGGCGACTGAGCGGCCTTGGCCGCCTTCGCCGCCCGCTTGGCCGCGGGATGCTTCGTGCGCGCCTCGGCAGGCGGGGTCGCGCCGCGCCCCTCGAGGCCGCGGCGACGCTTGCCGCCGGACCCGACGACCTGCCCCTTCTTGGTTCCCGACTTGCGGATCGCACCGCGTCGGCTCGAATTGCCGGCCATCTACTTGTCAGCCTCCAGTGACCACTCGGGTCCGTCGGGTGTATCGGTGACGGCCACGCCCGCCGCGGCCAGCCGATCACGGACCTCGTCCGCGACCGCCCAGTTCTTCTCCGCCCTCGCCTGCTGGCGACGCTCCAGATCCGCGCGCACCAGCACGTCGAGCGCGCCCAGTGCAGGAGCGGAACTCGTCGCGCCCGCCGCCCAGTGCGGATCGAGCGGATCGACCCCCAGCACCGAGGTCATGGCGCGCACCGCTCCCGCGATGTCGCGTGCGGTGTCGAGCTTTCCGGCTTCGAGAGCCGTGTTCCCCTCCCGGACGGCGCCGTGGATCTCGGCGAGCGCCGCCGGGACGGCGAGGTCGTCGTCCAGGGCTCGTTCGAACGCCTCGGGCCGGACGCCGATCTCGACGGCACCCGCGCGAGTGGACACCCGCGTGACGAACGATTCGATCCGCCGGTACGCGGCGGCTCCTTCGTCGAGCGCCTCGGGCGAGTACTCGAGCATCGACCGGTAGTGCGCCGAACCGAGGTAGTACCGCAGCTCCTGCGCCCGGACCCGTTGCAGGACATTGGGAATCGACAGGACGTTGCCGAGCGACTTCGACATCTTCTCGCCGCCCAGCGTGACCCAGCCGTTGTGCAGCCAGTACCGCGCGAAGTCGTCTCCGGCGCACCGCGCCTGCGCGACCTCGTTCTCGTGGTGCGGGAACACGAGATCCATACCGCCGCAATGGATGTCGAAGGTCGAACCGAGATAGTAGACCGCCATCGCCGAGCACTCGATGTGCCAGCCGGGACGGCCCGGCCCCCACGGCGTCGGCCACGACGGCTCACCGGGCTTCGCGGCCTTCCACAGCGTGAAGTCGCGGGGATCGCGCTTGCCCTCGCCCGCACTCTCGCCCTGATGGACGTCGTCGATCCGGTGCCCCGAGAGGAAGCCGTACTGCGGATCGCTGAGCACGTCGAAGTAGACGTTGCCGTTCGAGGCGTACGCGTGACCGCGCTCGATCAGCCGTTCCATCATCTCGACCATCTGTGTCACGTGCCCGGTCGCACGCGGTTCGACCGACGGCGGCAGCACGCCGAGCCGACGGTACGCGTCGTCGAAGGCCCGCTCGTAGGTCGCGGCCCATTCCCACCACGGACGGCCGTGTTCGCCCGCCTTGCGCAGGATCTTGTCGTCGATGTCGGTCACATTGCGGACGAAGGCCACGTCGACGTCGCGCGCGAGCAGCCAGCGTCGCAGAACGTCGAACGCGACACCGCTGCGGACGTGGCCGATGTGCGGTTCGCCCTGCACCGTCGCGCCACACAGATAGATCGACGCGTGGCCGAGGTCGCGCGGGACGAAGTCACGCACGGACCGGGTGGCGGTGTCGAACAGGCGCAGAGTCACGACATACGATCCTACCTGCCGGGATCGGGTCACCGGACAGGCGTCCGGTACGGCTCATACGAGGTCGGAGCGCACGACGAGCGCCGTCGCCGTCGCCGCGATCCCCTCACCGCGGCCCGTCAGCCCGAGGCCGTCGGTCGTGGTCGCGGACACCGAGACCGGCGCACCGGCCAACTCGCTCAGCACGCGCTCGGCCTCGTCGCGGCGCGGGCCGATGCGGGGCCGATTGCCGATCACCTGCACGGTCGCGTTGACGACCGTCCATCCCTGCTCCGCGATCAGCGAACGGACGTGCGCGAGCATCCGCGCACCGGTCACGCCGTCCCACTCCGGTCGCCCGGTTCCGAACACCGTGCCCAGGTCCCCCGAGCGCGTCGCCGAGAGCAGCGCATCGCACAGCGCATGGACGGCGACGTCGCCGTCGGAGTGTCCCGCGCAGCCGTCCTCGCCCTCGAACAGCAGTCCGGCCATCCAGCACGGCCGCCCCGCCTCGACGGGATGTACGTCGGTGCCCGAACCGATACGGAGTGCGTCGACGAGCGTCATCGTGCGGCGCCCCGCTCGTGCGCATCGCTGTCCTGTGCGGCGAGAGTGCTCGCCAGGAGAAGGTCGAGCGGAGTCGTGATCTTGAATGCGAGCGGATCGCCGTCGACGCAGGTCACCGTCTCGCCGATGCGCTCGACGAGCCCGGCGTCGTCGGTCGCGACGTCCGCGGCGGCGTCGTAGGCGGCGTGCAGGACGCTGGCGTCGAAACCCTGTGGCGTCTGCACCGCCCGCAACCGCGTGCGGTCGGGTGTGTGGACGACGCACACGTGACCCTCGGCGTCTCCTGCGGGATGTCCTTCGGCGGCGACCGTGACGTCCTCCACCTCTTTCACGGTGTCGGACACCGGTAGCACCGGAACCACCGCGCGCCGTCCCGCCCGCAGGGCGTCGACGACGCGACGAATCAGTTCGGGAGGGGTCAACGCGCGCGCGGCGTCGTGGACGAGGACGAAATCCGCGTCACGGGCCTGATCGAGCCCGGCACACACGGAGTCGGTGCGCTCGGCACCGCCCGCTGCCACCGTGACGCGATCGGGAAGCCGATCGGCGACGGATTCGAGCATCTCGGACGGGACCACGACGACGACGTGGTCGACCACGCCCGACGCGAGCAGCCCACGAACGGCGCGCGCGATCATCGTCTGGCCGGCGACGTCCACGAACGCCTTGGGCATGTTCATGCCGAGACGCTCGCCCCGGCCGGCCGCCGGTACGAGCGCGACGACGCGGCCCGAGCGAGCTGTGTTCACTCCGGTCTCGGTGGTCACTGCTGTCAGGATGCGGCGGCGAGGACCTCGTCGAGAATGGTCTCGGCCTTGTCGCTGTCGGTTCCCTCCGCGAGCGCGAGCTCGCCCACCAGGATCTGGCGTGCCTTCGCGAGCATGCGCTTCTCGCCGGCAGAGAGTCCGCGGTCCTGTTCACGTCGCCACAAGTCGCGAACGACCTCGGCAACCTTGTTCACATCTCCGGAGGCCAGCTTCTCGAGATTGGCCTTGTACCGGCGTGACCAGTTCGTGGGCTCTTCGGTGTGCGGTGCACGGAGAACCTCGAACACCTTGTCGAGGCCCTCCTGGCCGACGACGTCGCGAACACCGACGTACTCTGCGTTCTCGGCGGGAACCCGCACCGTGAGGTCGCCCTGCGCGACCTTGAGTACCAGGTACTCCTTCTGTTCACCCTTGATGGCGCGCGTCTCGATAGCTTCGATGAGCGCCGCACCGTGATGGGGGTATACGACGGTATCTCCGACCTTGAAAATCATCTGTCCCGTGCCCCTTTCGATTCACCGAGTTTAACACGGGGGCCCGACAGGGTCTCATCAACGCTGCAGGTCAGCGGCTTTCCGAGGTCGCAGCGGGGTTGACAGACGCAACAAGACGTGCATTGGACCACACCGCGGCACCCCGATGAGGCACCCTCGACACAGTGGTCCGTCTCGCACCCGGCGAGCTCCCGAGCGGCGCGTGTCGACCCAGCGCACACCGCCCGGCGTCCGCCTACTACGCTGCCTAGTTGGAGTGAGAACCTGACCCATGGAGGACAACTCGTGACAGCTCACGTCAAGCCGGCCCGCCGGGTCGCCACCGCCGTCGCCCTCGCCGCCGGTGCCGCGATCGCGCTGTCCGCGTGCGGTTCGGGTCAGATCAGCCAGACCGCGACTCAGGTCGCCGCCGTGAACGGCAACGAGACGGAGGTCGGAGCGCTCGCACTGCGCAACGTCCACCTCGTGCAGACCGAGCCGGACGCGCCGACCGAGCCCGGTGGCAGTGCGAACCTCGCCTTCTGGGTCACCAACACCCATCCCTCGCTCACCGACCGGCTCGTCTCGATCGACACCGACTACGCCGACGCGGTCGAGATCGACGAGGGCACCGGCTCGCTCGAGCTCTCCGGCAAGGGCTCGCTCGCGGCGTACCCGTCGCCCGAGGACGCTCCCGCCGCCGACGTCGTCGCGCAGAGCGAGGCCGAGTCGGACACCACGAACAACGACGTCACCGGTGAGCCCGTGCCGTCCGGCATCATCGAGGTCACCCTCACCGGCCTGAGCGAGGACGTCCGCCCCGGCCTGACGTTCCCGGTGACGTTCGAGTTCGAGCGTGCGGGCAGCGTCACGATCGAGGTTCCCGTCGACGCCGGGCCGGTCCTCGAACGGTACGACTCGGACTTCTCCGGCGAGCACGCCGAAGGCGCCGTCAGCGGACACTGACCGCCGCTCCTGCGACTCCCCCGCGAGGCGGGCACTCGAACCGAGTGCCCGCCTCGCGGCGTCCCCGGAGGTGTCACCACCCACCGATAGAGTGAGCGCGTGGCGAAAGCGAAGTCCAGCTTCACGTGTTCGGAGTGCTCGGCCTCCGTCCCCAAGTGGGTCGGGCGGTGCCCCGAGTGCGGCGCGTGGGGGTCGATGCAGGAACGCACCGCGCCCACCGCCGTCGCGAGCCGTCCGGGCACCTCCCTCGCGAAGGCCGGCGCCGCCGCCGTGCTGCCCACGACGCCCGCCACTCCCCTCTCCGCCGTCGACGGCCGCGCGACGCGCGCCGTCCCGACCGGCATCGGCGAACTCGACCGCGTCCTCGGTGGCGGGGTCGTTCCGGGATCGGTCGTCCTCCTCGCGGGCGAGCCGGGCGTCGGCAAGTCGACGCTGCTCCTCGAGGTCGTCCATCAATGGGCGCGGCGCGGTCCCGCCGACCGCTCGCTGTACGTCACCGGCGAGGAGTCCGCGGGGCAGGTGCGGCTGCGCGCGGACCGCACGGGCGCCGTCCACGACCGCGTCTACCTCGCCGCCGAGTCCGATCTCGCGACGATCCTCGGCCACGTCGAGCAGGTCGCCCCGACGCTCCTCGTCGTGGACTCGGTGCAGACGATGCTCGCCGCCGACGTCGACGGCGTCACGGGCGGTGTCACCCAGGTCAAGGCCGTCACGAGTGCACTGACCTCGCTCGCGAAGGCGAGTGGCATCCCCGTGCTGCTGATCGGCCACGTCACGAAGGACGGCGCCGTCGCCGGGCCGCGTTCGCTCGAGCACCTCGTCGACGTCGTGCTCCACTTCGAGGGCGACAAGCACTCGACGCTGCGCATGGTCCGCGGCATCAAGAACCGTTTCGGCGCCGCAGACGAGGTCGGGTGCTTCGAGTTGCGCGAGGACGGCATCGAGGCGATCTCGGACCCGTCGGGTCTCTTCCTCCACGAGCGCACCACGCCCGTGCCCGGCACCGCCGTCACCGTCACGATGGACGGCAAACGGCCGCTGCTCGGCGAGGTCCAGGCACTCGTCGCGAAGACCCAGAATCCGTCGCCGCGTCGCGCGGTGAGCGGCCTCGACAGCGCTCGCGTCGCGATGATCCTCGCCGTCGTCGAACGCCGGGGCCGAGTGTCGTTGGGTAACAACGACGTCTACACCGCCACCGTGGGCGGGATGCGCATGACGGAGCCGTCGTCGGATCTCGCGGTCGCGATGGCCGTCGTGTCGGCCGTACGCGATCGGCCGCTCCGGCCCCGCCTCGTCGTGATCGGCGAGGTCGGCCTCGCGGGCGAGGTGCGGCGGGTGCCCGGCGTCGGGCGCCGGCTCGCCGAGGCCGCACGCCTCGGTTTCGACAGCGCGCTCGTTCCCGTCGGCTCGGGCTCACCGCCGCCCGGGATGCGCGTCACCGAGGTCGCCGATCTGGGAGCAGCAGTGGCGGCGATGGAACTGCTCCCCGTCCGCGCCGTTCCCACCGTCGTGCGATGACCTGCTGTGCGACGAACTGCTGGGCGACGAACTGCTGTGCGACGAGCAGGCGCGCGGTGCGCTCAGAACGACGAGGCCTCCGCTGCCGTTCCGGCGGCGGCGGGAACCGCGTCCACCATCGACTTGACCTTCTCGAAGTGCGTCTGGTCGATGACGAGGAACAGTCCGCGCGAGGTTCCCACCACGACGTCGGGATCGGCGCCCGGGCCTGCCACGATCCGCGCCTCGGCGCTCGTGTAGACCTTGCGGCGCACGGTCCCGTCCACCTTCGCCGTGATCTCGAGCGTCGAATCGAGCGGAATGGGCCGCGCGAAGTCGATCTCGAGATGAGCGGTCACCACCGCGAGAGCGACCGAGCGGCACGCCATGCCCTGCGCTTCGTCGAACGCCGTTCCGAGGATGCCGCCGTGGATGACGCCCGGGCCACCCTGGTAGCGGCGCGCGACCTCGAATCGGCCGACGACGCTCGCGCCGTCGCCGACGACGAACGTCATCTGGATGCCCGACGGCTGATCGTCGCCGCACCCGAAGCACAACGACCAGTGCCGGGGCAGCGGTTCGCCCGAGGCAGGGAACTCCGGCACGATCGTGGGAGCCTGCAGGTCGTCGGGCAACGTCCAGGTACTACTCATGGATCGGTAATGTAATCCCGTCCGATCGAGACGACGGTCCTCGGACCTGCAGAAAGTGATGTCGACCACGTGGAGAAGCGGCGATGAACGCGGTGGGACGATCCGCCGAGGCGCGCGAGACGATCGCGCGGCTGGCGCCGGGAACCGCGCTACGCGACGGCCTCGAGCGCATCCTGCGCGGCCGGACGGGCGCGCTCATCGTTCTCGGCTACGACGCCGAGATGGAGAAGCTCTGCGACGGCGGATTCGAGCTCGACGTCGAGTTCGCCGCGACGCGGCTGCGGGAACTCTCGAAGATGGACGGCGCCGTCGTGCTCTCGACGGACGGCTCGCGGATCGTCCGCGCGAACGTGCAGCTGGTTCCCGATCACCGGATTCCGACCGTCGAATCGGGGACGCGGCATCGCGCTGCGGAACGCACCGCGATCCACACGGGTTATCCGGTGATCTCGGTGAGCCAGTCGACGCGCATCGTCAGCGTCTACATCGCGGGTCACCGCTACGTCCTCGAGGGCTCCGACACGCTGCTCTCACGCGCGAATCAGGCCGTCGCGACGCTCGAGCGCTACAAGTCCCGAGCCGACGAGGTGACCCGGCAGCTGTCGGTCGTCGAGATCGAGGACTTCGTGACGCTGCGCGACGCCCTCGTCGTGATCCAGCGCCTCGAGATGGTGCGGCGCGTATCGGGCGAGATCGAGCTGTACGTCCTCGAACTGGGGACGGACGGACGCCAGCTCGCGATGCAGCTCGAAGATCTCGTCGGCGACAATCACGAGGCACGCGAACTCATGGTGCGCGACTACGTCGCGGGGTCGGGTCCTGCCCGTCGCGAGGACGTCGACGCGGTACTCGCCTGGCTCGGCCGGCTCAGCGACACCGAACTGCTCGATCTCACCGCACTCGCTCGCACGCTCGGCTATCCCGCGACGATCGAGACGCTCGACGCGTCGATGAGCCCGCGCGGCTACCGCGTCCTGCATCGTGTGCCGCGACTGCAGTTCCGTCAGATCGACCGCGTCGTCGGGGCTTTCGGGACGCTGCAGGGGCTGCTGGCGGCGACGGCGGCCGACATCGAGGCCGTCGAAGGGATCGGGACGAGCTACGCCCGGCACATCCGCGAAGGACTGTCGCGGCTCGCCGAATCGGCCGTGACCAACCCGTACGACTGAACGTACGGGCCGGTCACGGCTCCCCCTCTACTTCTTCGACGTCAGCGAGCGAAGAAAGAACCCGACGTTCGCGGGCCGCTCGGCGAGACGTCGCATGAAGTAGCCGTACCACTCCTGCCCGTAGGGCAGGTAGACCCGCAGATGCACGGCCTCGTCGGTGAGACGCACCTGTTCTGCGTCCCGGATGCCGTACAGCATCTGCATCTCGTAGTCGCCGCTCGTGCGGCCGTTCTCGACCGCGATGCGCCGTGCTGCGGACACCATCGCCGGGTCGTGCGAGGCGACCATCGGATATCCCTTGCCGCTCATGAGGATTCGCAGGCAGCGCAGATACGACTCGTCGACCTGCGCCTTGTCGCGGTACGCGACCGACTCGGGCTCGTCGTACGCACCCTTGCACAGCCGGATTCGCGAGCCGGGGCCGGCGAGATCGCGGCAGTCGCCCTCGGTACGGCGCAGATACGCCTGCAGGACGGTGCCGAGTGACGGGAAGTCCTCGTGCAGTTCGCGAACGATCGACAGCGTCGAGTCGGTGGTCGTGTGGTCTTCGGCGTCCACGGTCACCCACACGCCCGCAGCTTCTGCCGCCGAACAGATCCGCTGCGCGTTCTCGAGCGCGATCCGGTCGCCGTCGTGTGGCAGGAACTGACCGAGTGCCGAGAGCTTGAGCGACACCTCGATCTCCCGCGGGCGGCCCGCGGCCGCCGACCGGTCGACGCGAGAGTCCAACTGCGCCAACAGGTCCAGATAGTGCGACACGGTCGTATCGGCGCGAGTGGCGTCGGTCGCGTCCTCCCCCAGGTGGTCGATCGTGATGTAGCGGCCCGAGCCGAGGATCCGGTCGGTCGCCGCCATCGCCTCGGCCTCGGTCTCCCCCGCGACGAAACGATCGACGAGGGCCCGGGTCACGGGAACCTTCGTGACGACGCGCTCCATGCGCGAGGAGCGTGCGCTCGCGAGCAGTGCGGGCCGCAGCCATGCGGTGACGGTCATCGGACGGTCCCTTCCGCGTCGGTTCCCTGGTGCGGGTAGCGGTGGTCGGTCGGCGGCACGAACGTCTCCTTGAGCGTCCGGGCCGACGTCCAGCGCAGCAGGTTCAGCGGCGAACCGGCCTTGTCGTTCGTGCCCGAGCCGCGGGCACCACCGAACGGCTGCTGCCCCACGACGGCGCCGGTGGGCTTGTCGTTGACGTAGAAGTTGCCCGCCGCGAAGCGCAGCCGCTCGGTGGCCTTCGCGACCGCCGCGCGGTCGTCGGCGACGATCGATCCCGTGAGGGCGTAGCGGCTGCCGGTGTCGACCGTCTCGAGGATCCCGTCGAACGCGCCCGGCGCCGAGTCGTCGTACACGTGGACCGCGAGGATCGGCCCGAAGTACTCGGTCGAGAACGCCTCGTCGGTAGGATCGTCGCCCAGCAGAACGGTGGGATCGACGAAGTAGCCGACGCTGTCGTCGACACGCCCACCGGCCGCGACGGTGAGACCCGGGGTCGCCTTCGCTCGCTCGATCGCGGCGGCATTGCGGTCGAACGCGCGTCGATCGATCACGGCGCCACCGAAGTTCGCGAAATCCGTGACGTCGCCGTACCGCAGTGACGCGGCCTTGTCCACGAGGTCGTCGCCCATGACGGCCCACACCGAGGCCGGGACGAAGGCGCGCGACGCGGCGGAGCACTTCTGACCCTGGTAGTCGAACGCGCCACGCAGCAGCGCCGTCGTGAGCACGTCCGGATCGGCCGAGCTGTGCGCGACGACGAAGTCCTTGCCGCCCGTCTCACCGACGAGGCGCGGGTAGGTGTCGTAGTGCGCGATGTTCGTGCCGACCTGCCGCCACAGGTGCTGGAACGTCGCGGTCGAGCCGGTGAAGTGGATGCCGGCGAGGCGCCGGTCCGCGAGTACGACGTCGGAGATCTCGGGGCCGGGACCGTTGACGAGGTTGATCACCCCGGGGGGCAGTCCGGCTGCTTCCAACAATTTCATCGTCCAGTAGGCGGCGACGGCCTGCGTCGGCGACGGCTTCCACACGACCGTGTTGCCCATGAGCGCCGGAGCCGTGGGCAGGTTGCCCGCGATGGCGGTGAAGTTGAACGGCGTGACGGCGTAGACGAAGCCTTCGAGCGGGCGGTATTCGGACCTGTTCCACACCCCCGGCGTCGAGATCGGCTGGTCGGCGAGGATCTGCCGCGCGAAGTGGACGTTGAACCGCCAGAAGTCGGCGAGCTCGCACGGCGTGTCGATCTCCGCCTGGTAGGCGGTCTTGGACTGGCCGAGCATCGTTGCGGCGGCAAGGGTTTCGCGCCACGGGCCCGAGAGCAGATCCGCGGCGCGCAGGAACACCGCGGCGCGATCGTCGAAGGACAGCGCGCGCCAGTCGTGCGCGGCAGTCACCGCGGCGGTGACGGCCGCAGCGGCGTCCTCGCGGGTCGCGTCCGTGTAGGTACCGAGCACCGCAGCGTGACGGTGCGGCTGCACGACGTCGAGCACGGGACCGGTGCCGCGGCGGTGCTCGCCACCGACGACGTTGTGCACGTCGGTCGGCGTGGTGGCGAGTTCGGCCAGCTTCGACTGGAGCCGGGCCCGCTCCGGGCTGCCCGGTGCGAACGAGCCGACCGGCTCGTTGACCGGCTGCGGGATTGTCGTGATGGCGTCCATGGGACGAACCTCCAGGGGAACGGGGCGGTGACGACCGCCGCGAACGAACTCGCCGTAGTCAACACGAGCGCGACGATCGGACAATCGGCCTCCCGAACGAATATCGAGCTGCTGCGTTGTACAGTCGGCCAAAGAGCACATGGGGAGGAGGCGGATGCCGGTGACATCGACGAACGTCCCCCACACGGCGAACGCCGTCTCGCTGCGCGAGTTGCTCGGCGCCCTCGACACCGCGGTCGTCTTCGCGCCCGCGGGCCACGGCGAGACTCCGATCGCGACCCTGGCACTCGTCGAGACCGGCGACCTCGCAACCGAACTCGAATCTCACACCCCGCTACCCGACCTGTATCTGCTGGTCGGGACCGGCGAAGCCGAGACGACGTCGTGGTTCGGCGCACTCGCTGAGCGGCCGTCCGAGCTGCGGCCGCGCGCGGTGATGTCCAAGCATCCCGCGCACGACGGCGCGCTCGCCGACGCCGCGCACCGGGCCGGCATCGCCCTCGTCGCTGTGCACCCGAAGGCCCGGTGGGAGCACGTGTTCGGACTCCTCGGCCGTATGCTCGACCGCTCGCGCGTCGAGGCGGCGATGGACCCGGACCTCGCCGCCACCGACACCGACCTCTTCGGGCTCGCCCAGATCGTCGCCCAGAACGCCGGTGGCATGGTCTCGATCGAGGATGCACAGGCGAACGTCCTCGCGTACTCGCCGTCCGACGACTCCGCCGACGAACTACGCCGCCTGTCGATCCTCGGTCGCGAAGGCCCGCGCGACTACCTCCGGGCGCTACGAACGTGGGGCGTCTACGACCGGATGCGCGAGAGCGACGACGTGATCGACGTCCCGGCGCACGCGGCGCTCGGCACCGAGCGCAGGCTCGTCGTCGGCATCCGCCGCCCGGCCGAGGGGGGCGGGCCGGCGCCGCACGTGCTCGGCAGCATCTGGCTGCAGCAGGGGCACGCGCCGTTCGCGCCCGACGCCGAGGCGGTGCTCCGAGGCGCGGCAGCGATCGCGGCGCGCATCGTCACGCGCACCCGCAACGCACCGTCCGCCGAGGGCGTCCTGATCCAGCGACTGTTCGGTGCTCGCGGCTCCGGCGTCGACGTGCCGTCCGTATCGGCGGCGCTCGGCATCGCGGCGACGGGACCGGCTGCCGTCATCGGCTTCGCCCCGACCGGTCCAGCTCCGGATGCCGGCGGATTCGCTGAGCTGGGCAGCGTGCTGCGGCTGCACGCGAGCTCGTTTCGCCGCGACTCGGTGTCGACCGTCATCGGCGACCGCGCCTACGTCCTGCTGCCGGAGTACCAGTCGGCGACGAGCATCGCGGCGTGGACACGCGCCCTCGTCGAGCAGTTCGAGACGAAGCGCGCGATCGTGCTGCGCGCCGCGATCGCCGTGCCCGTGCCGGATCTCGGGCACGTCGCGAGTGCACGGCTCGAAGTGGACCGCGTACTCGACGGCACCGCCGCGACCTTCCCCGACGGTCGCGTGACGACGCTCGCGGAATCGCGGACGCCGGTGCTGCTGGGCGAGATCGTCGACCTCGTCGCGGCCGATCCGCAGCTGCGCGATCCGCGGCTGGACGCGCTGATCGGCTACGACGAGCAGCATGCGTCGAGCCTGTGCGCGAGTGCCGCCGCATACCTGTCGGCGTACGGCGACGTCCGCGCCGCCGCGACGGCCCTTCGCGTGCATCCCAACACGCTGCGCTACCGGATTCGGCGAGTGCAGGAGATCGTCGGTATCGACCTGCAGGACGCATCGGACCGGCTGCTGTTCGAGATCCAGCTCCGCGCGCACGGCCGCACCGCGTGAGCCGATCACACGATCGGCTAGGCGTTCATCCGGAACGGCTCGGGTGCCGAACGCAGTTCGCCGAGCTGACCGACGACTGTGAAGTCGCCTGCGCCGACGGGGTCGCGCTGCGGCTGCGGTTCCTCCGCGCACTCGGGCGTGGACGTCTTCGCCGACCACTTGACGGTGAACACGGCCTGCTCACCGGGCTTGAGTTCGCGGATGTCGGCGTCGCTCTGCGGGAAGCAGTCGATGTTCGACCACAGCCGCTGCTTGCCGTCGAGGGTGTAGACCAGCACCTGCTGCAGCCCGCTGCCGAGGTCGCGCTCGCACACCGACGTGCCGATGTTCGTGACGGCCGTCGTGAACGACGGTTCCTCGCCGGGACCGTAGATCGGCTTGTCGGGCGTCGCCTTGATCGCGAGCGACTGATCCGGGCACTGCCCGGGCGGCACCGGCTCGGACGAGGTCTCGTCGTCGGAGTCCTCGTCGGACTCGCGATCGGACGACGTCCCGGAGGCCGAACCCGACGCTCCCGAACCGCCTCCACCGCCCGTCCCCGAGCCGCCCGACCCGGAGGTCTGCGATCCGGACGGAGTGGCGGTCGTCGACGTCGCGGTGGGCAGCGCCGTGGTCTCGGCGGTCTCCGCCGTTGCCTCGCTGTCGCTGCCGCCGCCGAGTGCTGCGATTCCCCACACGACCAGCAGCAGCGTCACGACCGCGGCCGCGATCGCGACGACGCGTCGTCGCCAGTAGATCTCGGGTGGAAGCGGGCCACGGGGTTCCAGCACGTGGTCAACGGTAATGCGGGCGGGTGCCTGCGTAGTTCACCCGATTCGGCGTGTCGCCCCGCAGGATGCGGGGCGTGTGCCGTATAGGACGGGCTACTTCGCGAGAATCGGGCGGTCGGGCTGCTCGCCGACATCGCCCACGACGTCGCGCAACTCGCAGCGACCGTCCTCGAGCTTGTAGGTGACACCGACGATCGCGAGGGTGCCCGCCTCGACGCGCTCGGCGATGATCCGCGAACGCTGCATCAGCAGATCGCCGGTCTCGGCGACGTGCCGCGCCTCGAGATCGTCCACCGAGGTCAGGCCCTCGCGGCGGCCCATGAGGATCGACGGCGACACGCGCTCGACGACGTCGCGGATGAAACCGCCCGGCACGCTGCCGTGATCGAGGGCGTCGAGCGTCGCCTTGACGGCGCCGCAACGGTCGTGACCGAGGACCGTGATGAGCGGGACGCCCAGCACAGCGACGGCGTACTCGATCGACCCGAGGACGGCGCTGTCGATCGTGTGGCCGGCGGTGCGGACGACGAACATGTCGCCGAGCCCCTGATCGAAGATGATCTCGGCGGCGACGCGCGAGTCACCGCAGCCGAACAGCACGGACGTCGGATGCTGCGACGCCACGAGCTTCGCGCGATCGGAGATTCCCTGGCTCGGATGCAGGGCGGTGCCCGACACGAAACGCTCGTTACCCTGACGCAGGGACTTCCACGCTGAGATCGGGTTCGAATTCGGCATGAGTCCATGATGCACGCCGCCGGACGCATCCGCGTACCCGGCCGACGCGACGACGGAGGAGTTCCGCACCCGCGATGACTGCTGCCCCTGCCGACGGCCGCCCCGCCGAACGACGTCCCACCGAACGACGTCCCGAGGGCGCGCGTGCGATCGACGCACGCGCCCTGCTCGCGTGGTACGAGCGACACCGCCGCGATCTGCCGTGGCGACGCGACGGGATCTCGGCGTGGCAGGTGCTGATGAGCGAGGTCATGCTGCAGCAGACTCCCGTCGCCCGTGTGGCGCCGATCTGGGAGGAGTGGATCGTGCGGTGGCCCGTCCCGTCGGCGATGGCCACGTCGAGCCCCGCCGACGTGCTTCGGGCCTGGGGAAAGCTCGGTTATCCGCGTCGGGCGTTGCGGCTGCACGAGTGCGCGGGCGTGCTCGCACGTGATCACGACGACGTCGTGCCCGAGGACGTCGAGACGCTGCTGTCGTTGCCGGGCGTCGGCGCCTACACCGCCAGGGCCGTCGCGTGCTTCGCCTACGGGGCGCGGGTGCCGGTCGTCGACACCAACGTGCGCCGCGTCGTCGCGCGTGCGGTTCACGGCTCTGCCGAGCCCGGCCCGCCGTCGACCAACCGCGATCTCGCCGACGTCGAGGTGCTGCTGCCGCGCCCGCGGCCCCGCGCCGCGACGTACTCGGCCGCGTTGATGGAACTCGGCGCGACGGTGTGCACGGCCCGGACCCCGGACTGCGCGCGCTGCCCGCTGCCCCGGTGCGCGTGGGTGGAGGCCGGCCGTCCGGCGCACGACGGCCCGCGGCGCGCCGCCCAGAAGTTCGCGGGTACCGATCGTCAGGTGCGCGGGAAGATCATGGCCGTCCTGCGCGAGAGCGACGTCCCCGTCCGCCGCGACACGATCGACCGGGTGTGGCTCACCGACCCCGGTCAGCGCGACCGCGCGCTCGATTCACTGCTCGTCGACGGCCTCGTCGAGCAGACTGCCGCCGGGCTGTTCGTGCTCGCCGGCGACGGTCACGGCGCGTCGACGTGGGCGCGCACGAACGGCTCGACCAACTCGCGATAGCGCTCCGGCTGCTCGTCGTGGACGAGATGCGCGGCCCCCTCGACCCGTTCGTAGCGGACGCCGGGCCGCGCCGTCGCCATGCGGCGCATCTGCCCCTGCGGCGTGATCGAGTACTCCCCCTCGATGACGAGGGCGGGCGCGGTCGTCGCGGCCCACTGCTGCCAGAAGTCACGCGTCCCCCATTCCTGCGAGATGTCGCGGAAGGTCTCGACGTCGCCGTGGAGGCGGAATCCCTCGGGCGTGCGGTCGAGCGCATCGAGAAAATACTGTCCGGCGACGTCGCCGAAGTGAGCGAGGACGGCGCGATCGTCGGCGAATGCAGGCCAGCTGCGGATCGTCTCGGCCCAGTCGTGTGCGCTGCGGCCACGGAAATCCGGGGCCATGTCCTCGACGACGATCGCCCGCACGCGGGCCGGGTGCCGCGCAGCGAACATCCACGCGTGCAGACCGCCCATCGAATGCCCGACGAGGACCATCGGCTCGGTGACGCCTCGAAGCTGCTCGGTCAGGTCGTCCACGAACGCTTCCGTCGAGAGCGGATGCGGGGCCGGGCGACCGTGTCCGGCCGCGTCGACCGTGTGGACGTGCCCGAGTTCGCGCAGCCACGGGACCTGCCGACGCCATGTCCGCGAGCGGCCCATGAGCCCGTGCAGCAGCACGATCGGAGTCCCGCTTCCCCCCTCGTCGTGCACACCGTCGGCAATCATCGCGGTCAGGCTATCGGAGTAGGGTCGCGGGCATGGCAGTGGTGAAGATCAACGCAATCGAGGTGCCCGAGGGCGCCGGTCCCGAGCTCGAGAAGCGCTTCGCGAACCGCGCACACACCGTGGACGATTCGCCAGGCTTCCTGGGCTTCCAGTTGCTGCGCCCGACGGCCGGCGAGACCCGGTACTTCGTCGTGACGCAGTGGAAGGACGAGGAGTCGTTCGCCGCGTGGCGCGACGGTGGCGCGAAGGCAGCGCACGCCGGCGAAGCACGCAACCCCGTCGCGAGCGGTGCCTCGCTGCTCGAGTTCGAGGTCGTGCTCGACGCCCGCCCCGCCGGATCGGGCGACTGACCGTACCTCCCCGCGCGCCGGGGGGCGACTCAGCGCCCGAATCGCTCCCCGCGCACGCGATGCATGTCGAGCCGGTCGGGATCGGTTTCGAGCGCCTTGCGGTCCCAGTCGGCGAGCACGGCCTCGGCCTCGTAGGTGCTCTGCAGGAACTCGAGGACGGCCGCATCGGGATCGGCTGCGGTACGCACCTTCTCGTACGGCAGGAGATACTGCACGAAGTCGTTGCTCCAGCCCGCCCCCGCCGGGTGGACGTCCCACTTCTCGAAGCCCTCGGGCTGCGGGTAGGCGTACGCGTAGAACGCGCCCTCCTCACCGCCGCCGGGCCAGAAGCCGCACGACGACAGCTCGCGCGAATAGCCTTCGACCATCACCCAGTCGCCGCAGTTCGGTGCGCCGCCCGGATGCGTCGGAGCTTCTCGGCCTGAGAACCTCGTACACGCGAGATCGAATGAGCCCCAGAAGAAGTGGACGGGGCTGACCTTGCCGAGGAATCGCGATCGGAACTGATGGAACAGCCGGTCGGCCTGCAGGAGCTGTCGCCAGAACAGGTGCGCGGCCTCGGGATCGTACGAGGCGTGCTCGGTGTCGGAGGCGAACGGGATCGCGGGATCCACTTCGTTCGGCGTGGCCGAGATCGTCGTTTCGAAACCGAGATCGCGCAGTGCCGTCATGGTCTCGTCGTGGAACGAGGCGACGGTGCGCGGTTCGAGCTTCACGGTCGCGGTGCCGCCGAGGCTCGTCCGGATCCGCAGGACGTGATCGACGAAGTCGAACTCGATGTCGAACGACTCGGACCCGTAGGGCACGTTCGACGTCGTCAGCCCTCGCGGCGACACGTACAGCGTCACCTGCCACCAGTGGTTCACCAACGGCGCGTGCGCCAGCCGGATCTTGCCGACGATCTGCGTCCACATATGGAGCGTGTCTCTCGTCGCGGTCCACTCGTCGACCTTCAACGCAGGCCACGTCTGCTCGCTCACGCCGTCTCCCGTCCGCTCGATGATCGGTGCCTGCCAGTCTGTCGCACCCGGCCGCTCGGGTGGGCCGAAACCGCGCGGCGTCAGGCCTGTGCGAGCAACTGCAGGAAGACGTCCTCCGGCTGCGCCCCGGACACGGCGACGCGGCGATTGCCGACGAAGAACGGCACGCCACCGATCTGCAGTTCCCGTGCGGCGGCGAGGTCGGAACGCACCGCGTCGGCGCCGTCCTCGCTCGCCAGCTGCTTCGCGACGACATCGCGCTCGAGTCCCGCCTCTGTTGCGACATCGAGGAGGACGTCGCGGTCGTCGACCGCGAGGCCCTGCGCGAAGTGCGCCCGGAACAATCCGTCGACGACCTCCCCCGCGCGATCTCCTGCGAGCTGGACGACACGGTGCGCGTCGAAGGTGTTCGCAGCGATCGCCTTCTCGAAATCGAGCGTGAGGCCGACATCGGCGCCGGTCTTCGCGACGTGATCGAACATCGAGAGCACCTGCTCGCGCGACATCCCCTTCGACTCGACGAGGGCGTCGACCTCACGGCGGCCCTCCCCCACGGGGGTGTCGGCCATCAGCTGATACGCGCGCCAGGTGACGTCGACGCGGTCGCGGCCCTCGAACTGCTCGAGTGCCGATTGGAATCGCGCCTTGCCGATGTAGCACCACGGGCACGCGATGTCCGACCAGATCTCGACGTGGATACGGGACGTGTCGTTCTCATTGCTCACGACCGCACCAACGCGCAGACGGCCGCCGCTGTTCCTGCGCTCGGCGTGAGTCAGCCCTCGAGTGCGGCGTCCAGCGTGATCTCGACGCCGGTGAGCGCCTTGCTCACGGGGCACGTCCGCTTGGCGTCGGCGGCGATCCGCGCGAACGTCTCGGCGTCCACGCCGTCGACCTCGGCACGCACCGTCAGCGCGATACCCGTCAGCTTGAAGCCTACGTCGTCGGGCCCGAGCGAGACGTCCGCCTTCACCTCGACGGCCTGCGGCGTGCCACCGGCCTCACCGATGAGCGCCGACAACTGCATCGCGTAGCACGACGAATGCGCGGCCGCGATCAGCTCCTCGGGGCTGGTGTGACCGTCGGCGGAGTCCGCCGATCGCGTCGGGAACGACACCTCGAACGTCGCGAGTTGTGAACTGCTCAACTCGACCTGGCCGCTTCCGTCCTGCAGTCCGCCGTTCCACGCCGTCCTCGCGGTCCTGGTGGGCATGCGATCTCCTCACGTCGTCGGGTCCTGGGTTGTCGTGCCCCGACTCGAACGTACCCGCGGCGCGAGCACCGCTGGGGTGTTCGGCAGCAGACCACCCGCCCGCGGATTTTCTCCCGCGCACGACACTCCGGCGATACGTTGTGCCTGCACACGTCCCGACCAGGCACGGGAGTCGACACGAACGCTGCGGCGGGGGAACGATCGCGATGAGTCACTGGTTCGAGCACACCGTCGTCGCCACCGGACGCCTCCCACTGTTCTTTCTGCTCGTGGCGTTCGTCGCGACGTTCCTGTTCATCCGCGTGAGCACCCGCATGATCCGCGCCCAGGTCTCGTGGTGGCCCGGCAACATCACGCCCGGCGGCCTCCACGTGCATCACGTCGTGTTCGGGCTGCTCGCGATGCTGCTGTCCGGGTTCTGTTTCATCGCGCTCGCGGACTTCGACACCCCCGTCGCGAACTGCGCTCTCGCAGCGCTGTTCGGGATCGGCAGCGCGCTCGTGCTCGACGAGTTCGCGCTCGTCCTGCATCTGCGCGACGTGTACTGGGCGGAAGAGGGACGCACCTCGATCGACGCGGTGTTCGTCGCGTTCGCGATCACGGTGCTGTTCCTCCTCGGCATCCATCCGATCGGGTTCGTCGGCGAGTTCGACGACATCGCTCGCGGCGACGACACGGAGACGGCGATCGCGGTGGGCGTCGTTCTCGCGCTGCAGTTCGCCCTCGCCGCGCTCACCCTGCTCAAGGGAAAACTGTGGACGGGCCTGCTCGGACTGTTCTTTCCGCCGCTGCTCGTCGTCGGCGCATGGCGGCTCGCCCGACCGCGATCGCCGTGGGCGCGGCGTCGCTACACCACTCGCCCGGCGAAACTCGATCGTGCCGTGCGGCGCGAGGAGCGGTACCGGCGTCCGATCGTGCGCTGGAAGATCGTCGTGCAGGAGTTCGTGTCGGGACGCTTCGGGGTGCCGGCCGAACCCGCACCGCTACCCTTCGTGCCCACCGAGGGCGAGCGCGCGCCCGGCCTCGCGACACGGGCCGCGAACGCGATCCGCTGGCGCAGGCTGAAGCGCCGCCTCGAATTCGTTCCGCTGTGGCGGCTCCCCCTCGTCCTCGTCGCGCTCGCCGTCGTGCTGGGACTGCTCTTCGTCGCCCTCGACGACTCGCTCGGCGACGACGATCCCGCGACCGCGGCCGTCACCGGATTCGACTCGGGAACGACGGCGACCCTGCTCAGCGTCATCGCAGGCGCGATGGTGACGTTGACGGGTCTCGTCTTCACCGCCATCACCCTCGCGATGCAGTTCGGCGCGTCGCAGATCTCGGTGCGCGTCGTCCCGATGCTGCAACAGGAACCGATCATGCGCTGGTCGATCGGGATGTTCCTCGCGACGTTCGTCTTCGCGTCGATCATCGCGCTCGATCTCGCCGTCGACGGCGCGGAGGCCGAACCCGTCGTCTCGACCGGACTCGCCCTCGGACTCACCCTCGTGAGTTCGGTGCTGTTCGTCGCGCTCGTCAGCCGGGTCGGGATGATCCTCGACTCGAGCAAACTGCTGCTGTGGATCGCGGGGCAGGGGGCATCGTCGCTGCGCCGGACGTTCCCTGTCTCGGCCTCCCGTGCGGAACGACCCGCCGTCGCCCGCACCCACGACGTCCCCGCGATCGCCGACGGCGAGAGCACCCCGATCGTGCTGCGCCGTCCCGCGGCGGAAGGGCGAGTACTGCTGGCGATCGACCTGCGCCGCATCCAGTGGCTCGCGCGCCGGTGGGGCGTCACCGTGATCGTGCGCGTCTCGATCGGCGACTTCGTCGCCCAGGGTGCGACGCTCTTCGACGTGTACGGCCGTTCGGTTCGCGTTCGGCCGCACCAGTTGACGTCGTGCCTGATCTTCGGCGACGCGGGAAGCCCCGCGGCGTCACCGACCGCTGCACTCCAGGCGATCTCCGACATCGCCCTCAAGGCGCTGTCGCCGAGCATCAACGACCCGGGCCGCGCCGTCCAGGCGATCGACCACCTCGAGGATCTGCTGCTCGAGATCGCTCCGGTCGTGCGTCGCGACGACTCGCACGTCGTCCTCACCCGCATCGCGGGGTACGAACGGACGTGGGGCGACTACGTCTCGATCGCCACCGACGAGATCCGCCACTTCAGCGGCGGGTCGGCGCAGGTCCAGCGGCGGCTGCGGGCACTGTTGCACACGCTGATCGCCGCGACCCCGGCGGAGCAGCACCCCCCGCTCGAGGCGCGGCTCGCGGCGCTCGACGACCAGGCACGCCGCGAGTGGCACGACCCGCTCGACCTGCGGCTCGCCCAGGCCACCGATCCGCAGGGGTTCGGGTCGCAATGGGGACGAACCGAGCCCGCTCCTCCACTCGTCGTCGAGCCGGACGACACCGGCAGCGCACACCCCACCGACGCAGAACGGCCGGTGGACTGAGCGTCCACCGGCCGTTCTGTGCGTATGCAGTTGTAGGAGCGAGCTACTCGTCGCCGGCTGCCGACTTCGCCAGATCCTCGGGGATCTCGTCGGGCACGGTGACGGGCCTGTCCTCGCCGCGGAACGTGAACTTCGCGTCCTCGCCGGCGCCCTCGCCGTTCCAGTTCTCGACGTCGACGTAGACCGTCTGGCCCGCACCGACCTCACCGAACAGGATCTTCTCCGACAGCTGATCCTCGATCTCACGCTGGATCGTGCGACGCAGCGGCCGCGCACCGAGCACAGGATCGAAGCCGCGCTTGGCGAGCAGCGACTTGGCGAGACCGCTGACCTCGATGTCCATGTCCTTGTTGCGCAGTGCCTTCTCGACACGGCCGATCATGAGATCGACCATCTCGACGATCTGCTCCGTCGTGAGCTGGTGGAACACGACGATGTCGTCGATACGGTTCAGGAACTCGGGACGGAAGTGCTTCTTCAGCTCGTCGTGGACCTTGAGCTTCATCCGCTCGTAGTTCGACTCGCTGCCGGTGCCCTGCGTGAACCCGAGCCCGACGGCCTTCGAGATGTCGGACGTACCGAGGTTCGACGTGAAGATGAGCACCGTGTTCTTGAAGTCGACCGTGCGGCCCTGACCGTCGGTGAGGCGGCCGTCTTCGAGAACCTGCAGGAGCGTGTTGTAGATCTCCTGGTGTGCCTTCTCGATCTCGTCGAAGAGCACGACGCTGAACGGCTTGCGGCGCACCTTCTCGGTGAGCTGGCCGCCCTCTTCGTAGCCGACGTAGCCGGGAGGCGCACCGAAGAGCCTCGACGCCGTGAAGCGGTCGTGGAACTCGCCCATGTCGATCTGGATGAGCGCGTCGTCCTCACCGAACAGGAAGTTCGCGAGTGCCTTGGACAGCTCGGTCTTTCCGACGCCGGACGGGCCGGCGAAGATGAACGAGCCCGACGGGCGCTTCGGATCCTTGAGTCCGGCGCGGGTGCGGCGGATCGCCTTCGCGACGGCCTTGACGGCGTCCTCCTGGCCGATGATCCGCTTGTGCAGCTCCTCCTCCATACGGAGCAGACGCGTGGTCTCCTCCTCGGTGAGCTTGAACACCGGGATACCGGTCCAGTTGCCGAGGACCTCGGCGATCTGCTCGTCGTCGACCTCGGCGATGACGTCGAGGTCGCCGCTGCGCCACTGCTTCTCACGCTCACCGCGCTGGGCGACGAGCTGCTTCTCGGTGTCGCGCAGGCTCGCGGCCTTCTCGAAGTCCTGGGCGTCGATCGCCGACTCCTTCTCGCGGCGTGCATCCGCGATCTTGTCGTCGAACTCGCGCAGGTCCGGCGGCGCCGTCATCCGGCGGATGCGCATGCGCGCGCCCGCTTCGTCGATGAGGTCGATCGCCTTGTCCGGCAGGAACCGGTCGTTGATGTAGCGGTCGGCGAGCGTCGCAGCCGCGGCGAGCGCGCTGTCGGTGATCGACACACGGTGGTGCGCCTCGTAGCGATCGCGCAGACCCTTGAGGATCTCGATGGTGTGCTCGACGGTCGGCTCGCCGACCTGCACCGGCTGGAAGCGGCGCTCGAGCGCGGCGTCCTTCTCGATGTACTTGCGGTACTCGTCGAGCGTCGTCGCACCGATCGTCTGGAGTTCGCCACGGGCGAGCTTCGGCTTGAGGATCGACGCGGCGTCTATCGCACCTTCGGCCGCACCCGCGCCGACGAGGGTGTGCAGCTCGTCGATGAACAGGATGATGTCGCCGCGGGTGTTGATCTCCTTGAGGACCTTCTTGAGGCGTTCCTCGAAGTCGCCGCGGTACCGGCTGCCGGCCACGAGCGAGCCCAGGTCGAGCGTGTAGAGCTGCTTGTCTTTGAGTGTCTCGGGGACCTCGCCGTTGACGATGGCCTGCGCGAGCCCCTCGACGACGGCCGTCTTGCCGACGCCGGGCTCGCCGATGAGCACCGGGTTGTTCTTGGTGCGGCGGGAGAGCACCTGCATGACACGCTCGATCTCCTTGGCCCGGCCGATGACCGGGTCGAGCTTGCCTTCGAGCGCGGCCTGCGTGAGGTTGCGGCCGAACTGATCGAGCACGAGCGACGTCGAGGGAGTGCCCGCCTCGCTGCGGGAGGTGCCGGCTTCCTGCGGCTCCTTGCCCTGGTAGCCCGACAGCAGCTGGATGACCTGCTGGCGGACGCGATTGAGGTCGGCGCCGAGCTTGACGAGGACCTGCGCAGCGACGCCTTCACCCTCGCGGATGAGGCCCAGCAGGATGTGCTCGGTGCCGATGTAGTTGTGGCCGAGCTGCAGCGCTTCGCGCAGGCTCAGCTCGAGGACCTTCTTGGCGCGCGGAGTGAAGGGGATGTGACCGGACGGGGACTGCTGTCCCTGACCGATGATCTCTTCGACTTGGCTGCGCACTCCTTCGAGGGAGATGCCCAACGACTCCAGCGACTTGGCAGCGACACCCTCGCCCTCGTGGATGAGGCCCAGCAGGATGTGCTCCGTGCCGATGTAGTTGTGGTTGAGCATCCTGGCCTCTTCTTGAGCCAGGACGACAACGCGCCGAGCGCGGTCGGTGAACCTTTCGAACATTGCTCTCCCTCACACTTTCCGGCTTGCAGTACGAGACCGGACGTCCCGTTGCTGCCCTGCCGCGGTTCGCTCCGGCACTACCGGCGGGGAATTCGCGAATGCACCGTACTGCCGAGTGCGGTTCCACGTCCCCACTGAACATCGTAGTTGGCCGATACCGGTGATGTCGCTGCCACGCACACGCGAGCAGGGCTTTCGTCACCTGCCATTCTCCAACGTCGCAGGTGAGCGGATTCGTTCCCGGTGCGCTACGCCGAGGGCGAACAGTCGCACAGAGCCACGAGCTCGTCGACGACGACGTCGAGCGGCCTCGAGGTGCGTTCCGCCTGCGCCAGAACCAGCGCTCCTTCGAGCGCGGCGACCACGAGCGTCGCGAGCGAGCCGGCCCGTTCCGGCGTCGCTCCGTCGTCGATCAACGTCGATGCGATCACGGCCCGCCAGGCCGTGAACGAGGCCGCGGCGATGTCCCGCGTTCCGGCGTCGGGGCCGAGCGCGGCGGCGACGATCGGGCAACCGGACCGATAGTCGGTCTGTTCGAGCGTGGTGCGCCACAGGTCCACGATCGCGCGGAGCGCGCCGGCGACGTCGCGCGTCTCGAGGATGCGGTCGATCTCGCGATCGAGCCACCGCGCCGCGGATCGCGTGGCGTCCTCGACGAGCTGCGCACGACCGCCCGGAAAGTGGTGATAGATCGATCCTCGCGACGCGCCGCTCCTGGCGAGGACGTCGGCGAAGGACGTCGCGGCGACGCCGTTCTCACGAATCGAGGCGATCGCGCCGGTGATCATCGCCGCGCGGGTTCCCGCGTCGGGGTTCTGTTTGCGTGCCACGGGATTCCTCTCGTCTCGCGCCGGCCTCTATGTATGTTGTCATACATAGAACCGACCCACGAGGAGTTTCGATGTCCGACGCCCCCACGGCACATCCGTTCGACGCCGCCCTGCAGCTCGAACCCACCGCGGCGCCGGGCGCGTACCGCGCGCACACCTCCCCCGCGTACAACAACATGGTCGGGCCGTTCGGCGGCATGACGGCCGCGACGCTCGTCGGCGCCGTGCAGAGCCACCCGGATGTGCTCGGCGACCCGCTCTCGCTCACCGTGAACTACGCGGGTGCCATCGCCGAGGGCGAACTCGACATCGCCGTCACGCCGGCGCGGACGAACCGAACGAATCAGCACTGGAACCTCGAGATCTCGCAGAACGGCGAGATCACCACCACCGCGACGGCGGTCTTCGGGTTGCGCCGCGAAACGTGGACCGACACCGAGGTGACGCCGCCGGAGGCGCCCGAGCCCACGACAATCGACCGTGCGGGATTCCCCGAGTTCATCGCCTGGGCCCGCAACTACGATCTGCGTTTCGTCGCGGGCGGACTCTCCGAGCGGCAGAGCCCGCACCCGGACTCGATCAGCACGATGTGGATTCGCGACGAACCGGTGCGGCCGCTCGATTTCACGTCGCTCACCGCGATGTGCGATGCGTTCTACCCGCGAGCATTTCTGCGCCGCGGCACGTATCTGCCCGCCGGCACGGTGACGTTCACGGTGTACTTCCACGCGACGAGCGACGAACTCGCCGCGCACGGTGACGACTATCTCCTCGCGACGGCGCGCGCGCAGCGTTTCGGCAAGGGCTATTTCGATCAGACCGGCGAACTGTGGAGCCACGACGGCACCCTGCTCGCCACCACCCACCAGCTGGTCTACTTCAAGGCCGACAACGCCTGATCACCCGAAAACACCTGTGGCGCAATGTCACATCGTGCGCACACGATGCAACATTGCGCCACCGGAGAGAGCAGGAAAAGTCAGTGCGCGGCGTTGTACGCCTCGATGACCTCGGCCGAGATGCGGCCACGTGCCGACACGGCGAGGTTGTTCTCCCGCGCCCACTCCCGAATGGCGGCAGTGGTCTCGCGGTCGGCCGCCGACGTCGCCTTGCCGCGCGAAGCCGACGGCGCCCCGGCCGCCCTCGTACGCTTGCGACCGGTCACGCGACGTGCGTGCGAGACCCACTCGGCCAATTCGTCACGAAGCTTCGCCGCGTTGTCCGAAGAAAGATCGATTTCGTACTGCACCCCGTCGAGTCCGAATTCAACGGTTTCGTCGGCAGTGGCCTCCTGATCGAGGTCGTCGATCAGGGTGACGGTGACTTTCTTCGCCATGTGTCGGCATTCCTTTCGGTATAGAGCGAAAACGACACGTACGTTCGCCGCACGCGACCGCAACACTACCCTGAAATCGAAAGTGCCGTGACCACTCCGCAATGTGTTTCACGCATCAACCAGCAGCGCGGCAGTTTTCGCCGATCGCCCGCAGAAGCTGTAGGTGGTCGGCAACGAAAACAGGTCCTTCACCACAATCACTTCACCCGATTTCGCCGAGAGGCTGTACGCACTGTATTCTCGCGCGGGCGAAACGGCCGGCGGGGGTATCGT